>JAHBVT010000001.1:0-1200000 GCA_019637355.1 Gemmatimonadaceae bacterium
TGAACGCTTCAATAAGACGCAGTTGTGGGGCGGCCGCTAGGCCGTGCCATTCCCAACAACCGGCCGCCCCACAACTGCTACCGCATCGCGTTCATCGGCAGCAAGCGTCGTTATACCGACGCGCGCCGGTTGTACTCTCTACGATTGCTGCGAGCCTTGGCTTTGCGCGTCTCCCGCCTCGCGTGAGAGCATCTTGCGATACTTGCGCCTGCGAAGCGGACGCATGACACGGTCCCACACTCTTTGCAGAAATGCGAGAGAGCGCCCCGAGTTGAGCGGCGTCGACCGGTGGCGAGTAGTGCGCACCACCGCCTCGTTCTCGGCATCAGCGCTAATCTGATCGGGGTAGCCGAAGACCGATACGAGATACGAGTTCGTGTACCGGTGCGTGCGGTCCGAGAACGAGATGGCGTACTCGAGAATTGCGAACGGAAGGTCATCCCAGCGGCGATCGCGCTGATCCCACTCCAGGCGAGGCGCTCGGCTGTCCCGCAGCGGCAGCTTTTCTCCTGAACCAATGTGGGGAATGGAAACTTCATGAGCGAACAGATGCGCGGGGGACGACCCCTCGTCCCACATCGCGATGCAGGAGCACTCCACATCGAACGCAGGTGTAGCCCCGATATTCTCAAGCGTAACGGTTAGTCGCTCAGCTTCAGGTGGCTGACGAGAGTCGGTTCCAGCGAGAGGCACTCGTGCGAACGTGGCGGCGACGTCCGGAGCACTCGCTATCCTGGCTTGCTTTCGGTCGCTTCGCCGAATCAGGACTGCCCAAATACCGGCTACCACTGAGAAAGCGAGAGCCGCAGCCCCAATACGGTCGGAGACAGACCAGTTGCTTGGGGCTAAAAGGAGCTGTCGGATTTCATCGCCGAGTGCCGTCAAGATCCGTCGGATGGCTGGGGGCGTCTGTGTTCGGTATAACGTCAGCTTCTGCTGTGAACGCTCAATAAGAAGGGTTTGGCGGGGCGTCCGCAACTTGCCATCCCAATCACGGACGCCCCGCCAAACCCAATCCGCACCGCGTTCATCGGCAGCAAGCGTCGTTATGTTGCGCCCTCGATGCTAGCGATAGCCTAGGCGAGCAGCCCAGTCGACTTCAGTCCGGAAGCCAGCCTCCGCATCCTTCTTGTCGCCGAGCGCGCGACCCCAGAAGATCCGGTCCGAGTGTGGCGGGCGCCGAGAACGTGCACGGAACGCCTCGTTGATGAGCGCCTTGGTGCAGGCGACGAACACGTGGGCGGCGATGAGAACGTGGTGCTGGGCGCCACGGAACACGTAGTCGCGACGCGACAGCGAGTCTCCGTGCACGATGCCGTTGCGCAGCTGATAGAACCGCTCCGCCCACAGACCGAACACGGTGCGGGACTCGCGATGCTTCTGACCCCAAATGCGATACACGTAGGAAATGCGCCTGTCCCCAGCACGCGCGCAGAGCTCCTCTACTCTATTCTTAAACTCCTTCCGTGGCGCCTTCTCCGGTAGGTCAAGAAGAATCTCGAAGGCCGAAGCCTGCAGAAGGATGCGGGCATTCACATCGAGCGCTGGAGAGTTGTGGTAGCTCTCGCAGAACGCACTGGCGGCGCGCATGATACGTCGCAAGAGGCGCGCGTCTCCGCGTCTCAGGCGAGCGAGTGAGTGCAGAAGTGTCTCGTCGTACTCGAACCGCGACGGAGAGGGAACGTACCCGGGTTTCACGAACTTCGTTGAGCCAATCCGATAGCCAATGCTGGTTAGCGTGAGGATGGTTCCAGAGCTCTCAGAGAGCGAGTTCTTACCAACTTGAAAGTTCTGATACACCACGGAGAAGTTCTCCGTCGTGAACAGTGAATGGCCGGCGTTCGGGCCGACATGGTGGACTCCCGAGGATAGGGAACACAAGAAGAGCATTGCTCGAAACTCTTCAACGGCGCGCTGCCCTGGTTCATCCAGTGGAACGAACTGCTGGCCGCCGACGGTCAGGATGCCAATACCGCGCTGCACTCCACCCCACTCAGAAGACGCTGAGCTGCGATACATACGCATCAGCGAACTCAGATGCGATCGCAATGGACGGTCTGTGATGGACTTTCGGAGGGATTCCCAAGGCGACAACCTGATGTCTCCCCAGGTCACGCTGTCGTGAGAGCGCATGCAGGCCCATGGCATGAACACGACCTGTCCGTAATCGGGCTCTGCCACTCAAGACTCTCCAGTTGACTTCGAGCACGCGCGCGTCAACATAACGTTTGCTTCTGCTGCAGACACTCCATAAGATGCGACCGCGTAGCGGTCGCTACAATAGCGTGGCTGACAG
Source organism: Gemmatimonadaceae bacterium (assembly GCA_019637355.1). Classification (NCBI taxonomy): domain Bacteria; kingdom Pseudomonadati; phylum Gemmatimonadota; class Gemmatimonadia; order Gemmatimonadales; family Gemmatimonadaceae; species Gemmatimonadaceae bacterium. The sequence goes on from JAHBVT010000001.1 coordinate 2,297, forward strand.
CAGCAAGCTTCGTTATGCCGTCCCCTTCCGAGGCGCTATTCACTCGGCATCGGCGTGGCGACCAACATCGAGCTTACGAGTAGAACGAGCAACCCCGCGCCAAGCTCGACGAGCGACGATCGACGCAGAGCGGCGCTGCCTGACGGCGCTCCGAGCGAAGGCAACACGCGCCGCCAGTTGTACAAGCCCGTTCCCGCCACGATCGCCAGCAACGACAGCTTGACGAGCAGCGTACGCCCGTAAGGGCTCTGCCAGAGAGCCGCGACGCCTCCGAGATTGACCCAGGCGGTGGCGAGTCCGGTGACGCCGAGAAAGGCCGCGAACAACAGCGCGGTGGGGCTGAAGGCGCGCAGTAGTGCTGCGACGCGTAAGTCAGGATCGCCTCCTCCGTCGGAACCGATGCGAATGGCGGCCGGAACAGAGACGAAAGTGAGCAGGGCGAGGCTCCCGATCCACCCGCCGGCGCCAATGATGTGAACGAGCTGCGCGGCGATCGCCAGCAACGGCATCGCGGCGGCAGCGGGGTGACCGGACCAAGGTTGAGTGGCGGCGAAGACAAGGACTGCAGCCGAGGCAGCCGCCCAATGACTCGGAGTGGCACTTCGAAGACGTGGTGCCAGCCAAGTGACGGTTGCGGCGCTCGCGATCGCGACCCACCAGCTCCGCCCCCAACCGGCGCGGAAAAGGAGCGTCGAAAGCGACTCCGCGGACGGCTTGACGTCCGCACCGAACACGGCGGCGTGCTGCGCGCCGAGTCGCGCGAATGTGGCGACGACCGCCACGACTCCCAATCCGTCGATCCATCGCGCAAGCTGAACATCCGATGCTGCGCGAAGTACATCGGCATCAGGCCCCGCGTACCGCCGCAGCACGACGAACCGCAATGCGAGCGCCCCGAGCAGCAGAACGCTACAGAGCGAGAGCACCGCGCGAATGCCGACATACGCGAGCGACTCGACGCCGAACTCGGAAGCGACTGGCATCCGACCGCCTTAGCGGCGCTCGGGACGGCTTGCACCAGGAGCCGCCGCAAGCACTTCGAAACTGAACGCTCCGCGCACCGGATGTCCGTCGTCACCCGTGACTTGCCACCGCACGGTGTAGCGACCGGGCGCGAGGGTACCGACGATGGTGGCAGTGACGGACTTGTCGTCGCCGGCGACGAGTCTGAGTGAGTCCAGTCGCACTGCCATCTCGCCGTGATGCAAGGAGACGCGGGTGAGCGCGAGGTCAAGCGCTTCATTAAAGCTCAGCGTCACCTGCTGCGGTGGCGAGTTCGTCCGGCCGTCCGCTGCCGGGGTTGACTTGAGAAGTCGCGGATGTGCGCTGGCAGCGCTGAGCGGCGCGACGAGTACAAGCGCGGCGCCAAGGACCACGAAAGGTGTGCGGAGGTTCATTGCGGGGGCGGGAGAAAGTGAGTCGTTTACGCTGTGTAAAGCATACGAGATCAGGCCCGCGCTGCGCAAGGGCGGGCGTTGTTCCATCCTCCCGGAACTAGCGGCTTGTGCGGCGACCGATCTCGTGAGGACACCCCGTGCCCTCGGCGCTAAGGACCACCCACCCCCTGCAGAACAGATGCGTGAGCGGATTCTCTCCCGGATGGTCGCAGTGCGCCGGGCCGTGTTCGGCGTGCAGGCCGGGATCGCTCAGTGGATGCAGTACCATCACGCCGGAACTCCAGGCGAACAGCAACGCGACTGTCGCCGAGAGCAACGAGCCGGTCGACGTGTGCGAGACGGCTGCGACATCCTCGCCGGCGAGCCGACGGATGCGCCGCGGCAGCAAGTCCGCTCGCTGGAAACCCACGCCCGCTTCGACCGCAGGCGCGCTGCTGCCGAGCTTGAGCACGGCGGAAGCCAATGGGAGCGCCAATCGAGGCGACACCTCATCGTCTGCGGTGATCTCTACTTCGTCTTCCAGGTCCGTCGCCACTCGCCGGAGTACGGGTAGCCAGAACAAGAGCGACGCAAGGGTCCGCAGTGCAAAGAGTCGCAGCGGATCGCGCCGCCGCAGGTGGGCGGCCTCGTGTGCGAGTACGGCGGTGAGTTCGTCAAGCGAAAGGCGTGCGGGCAGATCCGCCGCGATGATGACCTGCGGTGTCACCCACCCACTTGTGAACGCCGGCGTGGGCAAGCCGCGCACCGTTCGCACTTGCTCCGTGTTCAGCCCGGCCGCCATCGCCGCGCGGCCAACAGCGGTGTCCGCCCCGACTCGTGCCTTCGGCAGACGGCGCATGACGCCCCAATGTCTCCACAGCACGCGTCCCCGTTCCAAGAAGGCGAAGCCGACGCCCGCGTAGAGCACCCAGTGCGCGACATCGTGGACCGGTTCGAGCAACTGATGCAAGGCGACGAGGCACAGCATCGCCAAGTGATGCTGCTCGGCGGACAGCCACGGCACGGCACCGAGCACGTGATGCCCGACGACCGGCGTGATGCCGAGCAGCAACAGCCCGGCGATGGCAAGGAGCAGGAGCCGACGCCTTCTCTCTTCGCGGCGGATGACTGGTGGCCGGACACCGACACTGCCCGCCGCCACGTTTTCAGCCACCCTGCTCGCGCAGTCTCCGGCGGATCAGCCGTCCCAACTCCTCGAGTTGTTCGGGGTCACGCTCGGCGAGCACATCCACGATCGAGGCAGTGACAGCCTCCGCGCCGAGCGAGAGAAGGCCTTCGACCGCGCGACGCGAGGCCTGCGTGACGAAGGACGACTCGTCGACACGCGGACTGAAATGCAGCAGCCCGTCCACCCGGGCACGCGAGAGATACCCTTTCGCAACCAGCCGATTGAGCACCGTAGTGCTCGTCAAGGGTGAAACGGGATGCTCGTCGCGCAGACGCTCGTGAATCTCGCGCGCGCTCAGCGGACGCCCCGAGTCCCAGCACAGGCGCATCAACCGAGACTCAAGCTCACCAAGCACGGTTCCCACGCCACTGCCGGAGAACTTCATCGTCTCGGGGAGGCGGGGTGTCTTCGGAGAATGAATACGGCGCTTTCGTGGAGTCATACCTTGAACATACCGGGATTGAGGTGCTCAGGGCAGCGGCCAATGCTCACGGCATCGGTGGATCGCTGGGGCGGCGTGGTCGGCTCGCAGTCTGGGTCAGCCGAACGATCCATCGGGCTCCGCGCCGCTCGAGAACTGCCGTACCGCGGCCTACAACATCTGCCTTGCCGTTCGGCAGGTCCGCAGTCAATGCGTACCGAAACGTCGCCCACGCTAGATCGCCGGACACGCGAGCCTCGATCTCGAATGGCCGGTATCGAAAGTTGCTGAACTCCTTGAGCTCAGGCGCGAGATGATTGTCACGATAGTCGGCCCAGCCACGATTGATGCCGGCCCCTTCGATGACCAGCAGACTGTCGCCGGCGTAGATGGAGTCGAGCGCCGCCAAGTCGCCGCGTTCCGCGGCGGCGAAGAGCGCCCTGATGGTCTGGACAACCGCAGCCTGCGCGTCGGAAGACGGGGCGTGGCCCGCGTGGCCGGAGTGGTCCTGCGCTGCGGCGCGACCGGTCACGGCAAAAGACAATGCGGCGACAATTGCGAGACGACGTAGGGCGAGGGGCATTGGACGCGGGGTTGGGGGCGACGGTGGGAACGAACAGTACCGCAGGGAGTTTACTCTGCGTAATGTGCCAGCGGCAAGTGCCCGTCCCGGCGGATGTCCAGCCCAGGCGGCTTTACTGCTCGTAAAACTGCTGCTACATTAAAGACGGCGGTGTGCCGTCGCTCTGCGAAGGGCCGATGGCTCACCACCCGACCCCACGAGCGATGTTCGATTCCCCGTGACCGTTCCGATGACAGTTTCCCGCCGACACTTTCTCGGTGCCACCACACTGCTGGGCGCCGCCTCTGCGTTGCCCCCGCGGCTGCTCGCAATGGCGCCGGACGCTTCCAATCTCGATGCGGGCCTCGGACCACTTCCGCCATCGCCGAATGGCGTTCGAGAGTACGATCTGACGATCGCGGAGACAACTCTCCGTCTGGACGGTCGTAACGCGCGCGCGACCACGATCAATGGCACCCTGCCCGGCCCCATCCTCCGATTCCGCGAGGGGGAACAAGCCGTCATCCGCGTGCACAACACGCTCTCGGAGGACACGTCCATCCACTGGCACGGCATCATTTTGCCGCCCGAAATGGATGGGGTGCCCGGACTGAGCTTTCCCGGCATTCGACCCGGCGAGACCTTCGAGTACCGCTTCTCGGTGAATCAGGCGGGCACGTATTGGTATCACAGCCACTCCGGCCTGCAAGAGCAGCTCGGGCATTACGGGGCCCTGATCATTGAGCCCGCCGAGCGCTCCGGACCCGCCTGCGACCGCGAGCACGTCCTCGTACTCTCCGACTGGACCTTCGAGAACCCGTATCGCGTGCTCTCTCAGCTCAAGAAGCAGCCCGACGCGTACAACTATCAGCGTCGCACGGTCGCCGACTTTTTCCGCGACGTGGCGCGCGACGGTCTCGGTGCCACCGTCGGTGACCGCTGGATGTGGGCCGGGATGCGAATGAACCCCACGGACATCGCCGACGTCACGGGCGCGACCTACTGCTACTTGCTCAACGGCCAGGTCGCCGAGGCGCCGTGGGTGGCGCAGTTCGCGCCGGGGGAGCGTGTGCTGCTGCGGATCATCAATGCGGCGGCCGGCTCGTACTTCGACGTGCGCGTGCCCGGGTTGCCGATGACCGTCGTGCAGGTCAGCGGCCAGCCAGTGGAGCCGATCGAGACCGACGAGTTTCGCATCGCCATCGCCGAGACCTATGATGTGATCGTGCAGGTTCCCGACGGTCGCGCCTACGCCGTGTACGCTGAGGCGATGGATCGCAGCGGGTTCACCGCCGCGACGCTGGCGCCGCAGCCGGGGATGGTCGCCAACTTGCCGCCACGCCGGAAGCGTCCACTCCTGACGATGGCGGATATGGGGATGGACCACTCCGCGATGGGTGGGGAGGGGATGGATCACTCGTCGATGGGGCACGAGACGCCGCCCAGCGCGCCGTCGGGCCGAGTGCCATCGACCGCCGCGACTGACGAACACGCAGGTCACGACATGGGCGCGATGGATCTCGCGTCGTCGCGTCGTGCGCCGGGTTCGCTGCCGACCGAGACCGCGCACGGTCCGGACACCCACGGCGTGGGGAACGCGATGGTCCCGGTGAGCACGAAGAGTCGACTCGCAGAACCGGGGGTTGGCCTCGGCGAAGACGGACGGCGAGTCCTGCTCTACTCGCAGCTGCGCTCGGTCGCCCCGTACCCCGAGTTTCGTGCACCGACTCGTGAGATCGAGGTTCACCTGACGGGCAATATGGAACGCTTCACGTGGGCGATCGATGGCGTCCCATACGATCGGGCGGCACCGATCGACCTCACGTTCGGCGAGCGCGTTCGCCTCACGATGGTGAACGACACGATGATGAATCACCCGATGCACCTCCACGGGATGTGGATGGAACTCGAGAACGGACAGGGCGATCGCAGTCCACGCATCCACACGATCAACGTGAAGCCCGCGGAGCGCGTGTCGTTGCTGGTCACGGCGGATGCACCAGGCCGTTGGGCGTTCCACTGCCACGTGCTCTACCATATGGAGGTGGGAATGTTTCGCGAGGTACGCGTGAGTGCGCCAACGGGTCACGAGGGGCATCACGATGCCGCGTGAGCGCGGGGTGAAACGTGCCGTCATCGCCCTTCATCTTGCGATCGCGCTCTGTGGCGCGGGACGCGCCGCGTCCGCTCAGGTACGCGACAGCGTGCCGCACGCGGGGACGCACGGAATGGGTTGGGGTCGCGAGACCTTCGTGCTGACGGAAGTGCTCGAGTACGATCCATCGGGTGGCGAGCGTCCGATGCTGTTCGACGTGCTTGCCTGGACCGGCGGCGCGAGCCGTCGCCTGTGGTTCAAGGCGGATGGAAGCGCGGCCACGGTGGAGCGCGCGACGCACGGCGAGTATCAGCTGCTGTACGGCCGGATGTTGAGCCCGTGGTGGGACCTACAGCTCGGCGCGCGCGCGGACCTGCGTACCGCGCCAGGCGCGAACGCGACGCGGGCGGGTGCCGTGGTCGGCCTCCAAGGCCTCGCGCCTGGCTGGTTCGAGCTGGAACCGTCACTCTTCGTGACGTCAGGGGGGAACCTGTCGTTCGACCTGACGGCTTCGTACGATCTGTTCCTCACGCAGCGCGTGGTACTGCAGCCGCGCCTAGAGTCCACCGTGGCGCTGAAGGACGACGAAGCGTTCGGCATCGGACGCGGATTGAGCAGCACGTCATTCGCGTTGCGGACGCGATTCGAGATCCGTCGGGAGTTTGCACCATACGTGGGTGTGGTGTGGGAGCGCGGTTACGGACGCAGTGCGGAATTGGCGCGGCTGGCTGGTGAGTCCGCCGGAAACTCCCTCTTGGTTGCAGGCCTACGGTTGTGGAGGTAGCGCGGGAGGAGTGATGCATCACCCAGATGAGCGGAAACATTCGGCGCACGAACCGCGCCGTCATACAACGATCGCTGCCGGGCGCGCTGAGCGCGCAGCAGGTGTCGCACACGAGTCTGAGGCCCGACACGCCCAGCACTCTCACCACGCCGGCCACGACCGCCACGCCGGCCACAGCCCCGCGATGTTCCGCCAGAAGTTCTGGCTTTCGCTGCTCCTGACGATCCCCGTCGTCGTGTGGGCGGAACACATCCAGTCACTGCTCGGCTACACGGCGCCTTCATTTCCGTGGTCGCACCGACTACCGGCGGTGCTCGGCACCGCCGTCTTCTTCTACGGCGGACTGGTCTTCCTCCGCGGCGCCTGGGGAGAACTGCGCAGCCGGCTACCGGGAATGATGACGCTCATCTCCCTCGCCATCACCGTGGCGTTCGTCTTCTCGGCGGTCGTTGAGCTCGGGTTCATCGAGGCCGAGGCGTTATGGTGGGAGTCGGCAACGCTCATCACGATCATGCTCCTGGGCCACTGGATCGAGATGCGATCGATCTCCGAGGCCAGCGGCGCCCTGCAGGAGCTGGCGAAGCTGATTCCCGATATGGCGCATCGAGTGATCGAGAGCGGCGAGGAGGACGTCGCGGTCGGCGCGCTGCGTTCGGGCGACGTGCTGATCGTCCGGCCGGGCGAGAACATCCCGGCGGACGGAATCGTCCGGAAAGGACGAAGCGACGTCAACGAATCGATGATCACCGGCGAGTCGCGTCCGGTCACCAAGAACGAGGGCGCAGAGGTGATCGCCGGGACGATCAACGGCACGGGGTCGCTGCGCATCGAGGTGACCGGCACCGGCGACACGACCAAGCTCTCGGGCATCATGCGGCTGGTGTCCGATGCGCAGCGATCCAAGTCGCGTGTCCAGCACCTCGCGGACCGGGCCGCGCAGGTCCTGACCGTCGTCGCCATCGTCGCCGGAGCCGCGACCTTCGTGGCGTGGCAGTTGCTTGGCGCGCCGATCGACTTCGCGATGACGCGCCTGGTGACGGTCTTGGTCATCTCCTGCCCGCACGCGCTGGGGCTAGCGGTGCCGCTCGTCGTCGCCATCTCGACGACGCTCGGCGTACACGGCGGCCTTCTCGTGCGTGATCGTCGCGGATTGGAGGAGGCGCGGCTCCTCGATACGGTCATCTTCGACAAGACCGGCACGCTCACGCTCGGAGAGTTCCGCGTCGTGGATCTCGGGGTCCGCGAAGGGACAGCGCCGGATGACGCGCTGGCCATCGCGGCCGCGATCGAGACCGAGTCCGAGCACCCGATCGCCCGCGGCATCGTGAAGACGGCCGTCGAGCGCACGCTGGCGCTGCCGGGCGTCGTAGGCTTTAGGGCCATTCCAGGCCGCGGCGTGGAGGCGACGGTGAACGGAGCGACGTACCGCATCGGCGGCCCCGCCTTGCTGGAGCAGGTGGCTGCCGATGTGACCGAATCGCTCCGCAGCGTCGCGGAACATGCCGCGGCGCGGGGGCAGGCGGCCATCTACCTGTTGCACGAGAGGGCGGCAATCGCCGTGTTCGTCGTGGCCGATGCGATCCGGGAGGAGAGTCGTGCAGCCATCGACGCGCTGCACGCAGCAGGCATCGAGGTCGCGATGCTCACGGGCGACGCGGAACCCGTGGCGAAGGCGGTGGCCGCGGACCTCGGCATCGACACGGTATTCGCCCGAGTGCTCCCGGAGGATAAGGCGTCTCGGGTGCGGGCCCTTCAGGCGCAGGGAAAGAAGGTCGCGATGGTGGGCGACGGCGTCAACGATGCGCCGGCGCTCGCCACCGCCGACATCGGCATCGCGATCGGCGCCGGCACGGACGTGGCGGTCGAGGCGGGCCACATCGTGTTGGTGCGTTCCGATCCGCGGGACATCCCTCGCATCGTGACGCTGTCGCGCGCCACATACCGGAAGATGATCCAGAACCTCTGGTGGGCCGCAGGCTACAACATCGTCGCGATTCCGCTCGCGGCGGGCGTACTGTCGGCGTGGGGCATCCTGCTGACGCCTGCCGTCGGCGCGGTCCTGATGTCGGCGAGCACGGTCGTGGTCGCGATCAATGCGCAGCTGCTACGGCGCGTGAGGTTGTGATATGACGATGCCGACGTCCTTCGACGTGTTGGCGGACCTGCGCTTGGCCGCGCTCGTCGGCGCGAACAGCATCGAAGACCAGCAGCGCGTCCAAAGAATCGCAGCGGAGGCCGCTGCTTCCTTCACCACGATGGCCCAGGTCCGGAACGGCGTCACGATCTTCGGATCGGCTCAGGCGGCGGCGGAAACGCGCTGGGGCGCACTGGCCGAGGAGGTGGCCGCGCAACTGGCTGCCGCCGGCTTCACGGTGATCACTGGCGGTGGTCCAGGGCTGATGGCAGCGGCGAACCGCGGCGCTCGCGGCGCGGGCGCCGCGTCAGTTGGCCTCACCATCGAGTTGCCGCACGACGAGCCGCCCAATGTCCATCTCACGCTCCGAGTGCCGTTCCACTACTTCTTCCTGCGGAAGCTCGCGCTGGTGCGCCACAGTTGCGCGTTCGTGCTCCTGCCGGGGGGATTCGGTACGCTCGACGAGCTGTTCGAGGCGCTGAATCTCCGTCGAACGAACCGACTGGAATCGTTCCCCGTGATCCTCGTCGGCGCGGAGTACTGGCTGGGGCTCGTCGCGTGGTTGCGCGACACGGCGGTTCCCGGCGGCACAATCACGCCAGAGGACGTTGCGGGCCTGACGGTCACGGACGATCCGCTCGAGGTCGTTGCGCGCGTGGCGCACTGTCACGCGACGCTTTGCCAGGCGCTCGGCATCGCCCTCCCGCCAAGCACGGGCGCACAATAGACCACTGACGCAGTGCAATCACGCCGAGCGAATGCATCCAGCTGTGGCGCGATTGCCGCACCGAGTCCGGTGTGACGACGCGGCCACGTTGGCGGGGCCGCTGAGGGTGAAACGTAGTCGTGGGAATTTACCTTACGTAAAATAGGGACATCGGCGACAGCCCGGCCACTGGCATCCGGCGAAGCTTCGTGAACCGTCGTGCCCGTGCCATCGGGGCAGGGCCACCCACCACGAAGGAGAGACACGTGAGCCGAGGGTTCAGACCAGTGCAGCGACGGATGATTGGGAGGCTCATCCAGTTCTCGATTCTGGGAGCGCTGGCGCAGCTGACGCCCCTTGAGGCGGTGCGTGCCCAAGCGAGCGCCGCGGCGGCGCGCGGACCGCAGGCTCCGAGCCTGTCGCTTTCGCAGCTCTACGCGGCGGCAGACAGCGTGAACCCGCGACTTCGAGCAGCGGCAGCTCGCGCGGACGCCGTTGCCGCGCAGGCCGTCACCGCGACGCGGCCGCCCGATCCGCGCGTCCAACTCGGCTTGATGAATCGGGAGTTGCCCGGACTCGCGCAGATGGATCCCCTGGGGATGACGCAACTGCAGGTGATGCAGATGCTGCCCACGGCCGGCAAACTGGGACTGTCGGCCACCGTTGCCCGAACGCGTGCGACGGCCGAGGCCTTCCGTGCGCGCGACCTGCGGTGGGAAGTGCGGGCCGCAGTGGCGGCGGCGTTCTACGAGCTGTATCGCGTCGAGCGGGCCGTCTCGATCGCTCGCGAGACGCGTCTCCTTCTGGAGAACGTCTCGGCCGTCGCCGACGCGATGTATCGCGTCGGCGAGGCTCCACAGGCTGACGTGTTGAAGGCGCGGGTCGAAGTGGCCCGAATGACGGAGGAGATCACGGTGATGGAGGCGATGCGGCGCGTCGCGCTCGCTCGCCTCGGCGGGCTATTGGACCGTTCGCTTGGAGACTCGACGCCGCCGGCGGCGCTGCCGACGTTCCCCACATCCCTGCCAACGCAGCCCGAACTGGAGGACATCGCCCTGCAGGGCCGCCCGATGCTGTTGGCTGGTGACGCGGAGGTCGCGGCGGCGGAGGCCGCACGCAGGCTCGCGTATCGGGAGCTCATTCCTGACGTGGAGCTAGGGCTCCAGTATGGCCAGCGCGCCGGTGCGACTGGCCCTGAGCGAATGGGAAGCCTGATGCTCGGGACTTCCGTCCCCATCTTCGCGCGCCAACGCCAACTGCCGATGCGCGCCGAGGCAGAAGCGATGCGGGCGATGGCAGTGGCCGATCTCACGGCGATGCGCGCCGAGACCCGCGCGCGCATCGGAGCGGCGTATGCCGAGTGGCAGCGTGCGCGAAATCTCCAAACGCTGTATCGGAGCACGGTGCTGCCGCAGGCGCGTGCTGCCGTAGAGGCGGCGCTCGCTTCCTATCGCGTCGGCGGCGTCAACCTGATGACACTGCTCGACAATCAGGTCACGGTGAATCGCTATGAGCAAGAGTTGGCGGCGATTGAGGCAATGGAAGGCGTGGCGCTGGCAGAACTGGAGATGTTGATGGGACGTGAACTCTTTGACGCAGCAGGCGGACGCGAAACGCCGGGGGATCGATGATGAACGAGACAGGCACGCGCATCGGGTGGCGTGGCATCGCGCTGGGCACGCTCGTGCTGGCGGTGGCGGGCGGCGTGGCGTGGTGGGCGACACGCGACTCGAGCGCACCGGAGGCGGCGGCTGGCCACGCGCACGGCGCGTCATCGGCCGGCGGTACGTCAACTCCCGTGATGCTCGACTCCGCGCAGGCCACGCGTATCGGCGTGACGTACGCGCGGGCCGAGCAAGGCGCGCTACAGCTCGCTGTGCGTAGCGTGGGGCAAGTGACCTACGACGAGACACGGGTGCGCACCGTAAGCCTCAAGTTCGATGGGTGGGTGGAGCGGCTCTTCGTGGACTTCACCGGACGCGACGTGCGCGCCGGGGAACCCCTGCTGACCACCTACTCGCCGATGCTGGCGAGCGCAGAGGATGAGTTGGTGCTCGCCGGTCGTCTCGTCCGCGACGTGCAGAATGCGGACAGTTCCACCCGTGCGGGCGCGGAGCGCCTCTTGGTCGGCGCACGGACACGGTTGCGCAATTGGGATTTACCCGGCGAAGAGATCGCGCGCGTCGAGGCCAGCGGCGAGAGCCGCCGGACGCTCGAGATCCGCGCCCCGTACGACGGGGTGGTGGTCGAGAAGCTCGTCTTCGAGGGCCAGCGGGTGATGGCGGGCGATCCGCTCCTGCGCATCGCGGACCTGCGACGCGTCTGGGTGGACGCTGAGATCTTCGAGCGCGACCTCGCACTCGTTCGGCTTGGTCAGCGCGTCACGGTGGAGCTCGACGCGTTCCCGGGGCGCCCGCGCAGCGGGCCCATCGTATTCCTGCAACCCGTCGTGGATCCGCAGACACGGACGTTGCGCGTGCGCGTCGAGCTCGACAACTCGGACCGCCAACTGCGCCCAGGGATGTACGCGACGATCCGGCTGCGGGCAACGGCGTCGGCGGCGGCGGTGCTCGTGCCTCGTTCCGCGGTGTTGTCCACGGGACGACGGAACATCGTGTTTGTCCGGCTGGATGACGGGATGCTCGAGCCGCGTGAAGTCGTGCTCGGGCTCGCGTCGGACGACCGCATCGAGATCCGGTCCGGACTCGCCGTCGGCGAGTGGGTGGTCTCGTCCGCGACTTTCCTGGTGGATGCCGAATCCAACCTGGGGTCAGCGCTCGGCGGAATGGCTGAGATGCCCGGAATGGCGCCGCCGCCGAAGGTAGCACCGCCGCCGACTGCGCCGCCGACCACCCACGACCACTGAGGTCGCCAACGATGCTGAAGCGAATCATCGAGTGGTCGGTCCGCAACATCTTCCTCGTGGCGCTGGCGACGATTGCCGCGGTCGGGGGCGGCATCCTCGCGCTCCAGCGGACGCCGCTGGAGGCGCTGCCGGACCTTAGCGACGTGCAGGTGATCATTCAGACCGAGTACAGCGAGCAGGCGCCGCAGATCGTCGAGGACCAGGTCACGTATCCGATCGCCGCCGAGATGCTCAAGGTCCCGGGCGCTGAGGTGGTCCGCGGCTACTCGTTCTTCGGGGTCTCGTTCGTATACATCATCTTTGACGACGACACGGACCTCTACTGGGCGCGCAGCCGTGTGCTTGAGTATCTGAACGGCCTGAAGGGCCGTCTCCCCGCGTCCGTCTCGCCTGCCCTCGGACCCGACGCGACGGGGCTGGGCTGGGTGTACCAGTACGCCCTTGAGGACACGACCGGTCGCCTCGACCTGGCGGAACTGCGCGCGCTCCAGGACTGGTACCTGCGCTACGAGCTGACGGCGGTTCCCGGTGTGTCGGAGGTTGCGACGGTCGGCGGCTACGAGAAGCAGTATCAGGTGGATCTGGACCCGGCGAAGCTGTTGGCCTACCGCATTCCGGTGACCCGCGTGATGCAGGCCATCCAGGCGTCGAACGCCGATATCGGGGCGATGGTCGTCGAGCTCTCGGAGCGGGAGTATATGGTACGCGGACTCGGTTACCTGAAGTCGCTGCGCGACATCGAAAACGTCGTGGTAGGCGCGACCGATCGCGGCACGCCGATCCGCGTAGCCGAGGTGGGGCGCGTGTCGGTCGGGCCGGCCATTCGGCGCGGCGTGGCAGAGCTCGACGGCCGTGGCGATGCCGTGGGTGCGATCGTCGTGATGCGATTCGGGGAGAATGCCCTGACCACCATCGAGCGCGTGAAGGCGCGCATCGCGCAATTGACGCCGGGTCTTCCGGCGGGCGTGGTCATCCGACCGGTCTACGACCGCAGTGACCTCATCCAGCGCGCCATCAGCAACCTCCGGTTCAAGCTCTTCGAGGAGAGTCTCGTCGTCGCGCTGGTCTGCATCGTGTTCCTGCTGCACGCGCGGTCGGCGCTCGTCGCGATCATCACGCTTCCGGTGGGAATCCTCATGGCATTCATCGCGATGCGATATGTCGGTGTCGGTGCGGACATTATGTCGCTCGGCGGCATCGCCATCGCCATCGGCGCGATGATCGACGCCGCGATCGTGATGATCGAGAACCTGCACAAGCATCTCGAGCGGGCGGTGCTGGCAAAGGAGCCGAATGCTCAGTCGCGCTGGCTGGACACTGGCCGCCTCACGCGTGCCGAGCGATGGCAGGTGGTCATAGACTCGGCGAAGGAGGTCGGGCCCGCGCTGTTCTTCTCGCTGTTGATCATTACCGTGTCGTTCCTGCCCGTGTTCACGCTGGAGGGTCAGGAGGGTCGCTTGTTCCGGCCGCTGGCGTACACGAAGACGTTCGCGATGGCCGCCGCGAGTCTGCTCTCCGTCACGCTGGTTCCGGTGGCCATGGGTCTGTTCGTCCGCGGGCGCATCTACCGTGAGGCCGCGAACCCGGTCAACCGTTGGCTGATGCGGGCCTATCATCCGTTGATCACGTTCGTCCTGCGGCATCGCTGGCCTGTCGTCGTGGCGTCTGCGGCGACCGTGATCCTGACGTGGATCCCCTGGGCACGCATCGGCAGCGAGTTCATGCCGACGCTCGAGGAGGGCACCATCCTGTATATGCCGACGACCTTGCCCGGCGTGAGTGTTGCGAGGGCGCGCGAGCTGCTCCGGCTGCAGGATGGGATTCTCCGTGGCTTCCCCGAGGTCGAGCACGTGTGGGGCAAGGCCGGACGCGCCAACACGGCGACCGACCCTGCGGGCCTGGATATGATCGAGACCACCATCTCTCTGCGGCCTCGCGACCAGTGGCGCGAGGGAATGACCTACGACCGTCTCGTCGCCGAGATGGACTCGGCGGTGCGTTTGCCGGGCGTGACGAACGCGTGGACGATGCCCATCAAGGGGCGCAACGATATGCTCGCGACCGGGATTCGCACGCCGGTCGGCGTCAAGGTGTTCGGGCCTGACTTGAGGGAACTGGAGCGGCTCGGCAAGGAGATCGAGCAAGCCGTACGGATGGTGCCGGGGACGCGCACGGCGTTCGCTGAGCGTGCGGTGAGTGGCTACTACCTCGACATCGAGATCGACCGCGAGGCCGCCGCGCGACACGGACTCAACGTCGGTGACGTGCAGGCGGTGATTGCCACGGCGATCGGCGGGATGACCATTACACAGACCGTCGAGGGACGCCAACGGTTCGGAGTGCGGGTGCGGTACCCGCAAGAACTCCGCGACTCGCCGGAGCGCCTGGCCGCCGTGCTGGTGCCGGTCGCGCACGGGTCGTCCGCCGCCGCGGGCGCAGGGGCGATGCCGGGAATGGGCAGCATTGCTGTCGGCGCTTCCGGCGGTCCAGCGCAAGTACCGCTCGGTCAACTCGCGCGCATCTCGCCGGTCGCGGGGCCGATGGTCGTCCGGACTGAGGGGGCGATGCCCACGGCGTGGGTGTACGTGGACGTCGTGGACCGTGATATCGGGAGCTACGTCGCGGAGGCGCAACGCGCTGTCGCGGCGCAAGTCACCGTACCGACGGGCTACTCGGTGGTGTGGAGCGGACAGTACGAGTATATGGAGCGCGCCAAGGAACGAATGAAGGTCGTGATCCCCGCGACGCTTGCGCTGATCTTCCTGCTCCTCTACCTGAACTTCGGGAACGTCGGCGAGTCGCTGATCGTGATGCTCTCGCTCCCCTTCGCACTGGTCGGCGGCCTCTGGTTCCTCTGGCTCCTCGGCTACAACTGGTCAGTCGCGGTGGCCATCGGATTCATCGCGCTCGCCGGTGTGGCGGCGGAGACTGGCGTGGTGATGCTCATCTACCTCGACCACGCGTGGGCAGCGCGCACGGCAGAGGGTCGACGGGCCACACTCGCCGACCTCTACGACGCGGTGATCGAGGGCGCGGTCGAGCGCGTGCGCCCAAAGCTGATGACCGTGACAGCGATCATGGGCGGCCTCCTGCCGCTGCTGTGGGGTACCGGCGCAGGCGGAACCGTGATGCGTCGCATCGCGGCTCCGATGATCGGGGGGATGGTGTCGAGCACGGTCCTGACGCTGTTGGTGATTCCAGCCGTGTACTCACTCTGGAAGGAGCGCGGCGTAGTTCGAACAATGCACGAGGCGCTCGTGCAGGAGGGAGAATGACCTTGGTGCAGTGCCTCAAGTGACGGACTCGCGGTACACACGTGCAGGTCAACATCTACACACTCGATTCGGAGCGAACAATGCGAGACAATGGGGTTCTTACACTGAGCGCCGCGATCGCGCTCGCGGCCGCGATACCCGCGCTGGTCGGTGCGCAGGCGGTGGACACCGCGCAGGCGCGCTTCCAGCCGCGGAACGTCATCCAGTATCTGCGGCCGCAGGACAAGAGAGGGCTGAACATGTTCGAGACGCCCAAGGTGGCCGGAGCCGCCTACGACGGCTTCGCGCTGCAGTGGGGTGCAGCGTTCACCCAGCAGTTCCAGGCGCTGTCGCACGAGAACTCCGCCGACTCGGTCGCTGTGGCCGCCGTGGCACCGTCGCCCGGCAATGCCGGAAGCGCCGCCATCGCCGATCGCAACCGGCTGATGGAGATCGGCAACGGCTTCAACAATGCGACCGCGAACATGTACCTCCACGCGCAGCTGGCGCCAGGGGTGCGCGTGCAGCTCACCAGTTACCTCTCGGCGCGACGCCATAACGAGACCTGGGTGAAGGACGGATTCCTCCAGATCGACGAGTCGCCGATCGACGTGCCGCTGTTCAACAGCATCATGAAGTACACGACGCTGAAGATCGGGCACTTCGAGATCAACTACGGTGACTTCCACTTCCGACGCACCGACAATGGCCAGGCGCTGTACAACCCGTTCGTCGGCAACCTGATCCTTGATGCCTTCACGACCGAGGTCGGGACGGAGGCCATCGTCCAGAAGGGAGGGCTGTTCGGCGTCGTCGCTCTGACCAACGGTGAGATCCGCGGCAACATCCAACGCCCGGGCAATCGGGAGCCGGCGTTGATGTTCAAGGCTGGCGTGGACCGCCGACTGAATGACGACCTGCGCGTGCGCCTCTCGGGCTCGTACCGCGCGCAGACGGGTGCCATCAACAACACCTTCTACAGTGGGGACCGTGCCGGGTCTCGGTACTACTTCGTGCTCGAGAACTACGTGGCGACGGAGTCAGCCAACGCCTCGTCCGGAATGCTGAACCCCGGATTCAGCGACGCCGTCCGGGCGTACATGATCAACCCCTTCGTGAAGTACCGGGGACTCGAGTTCTTTGGCCTCTACGAGAGCGCGACGGGACGGGGCCAGGAGGCGGCTGGCGTAGCTCCGCCCGAGCGCGACGTCACGCAAGTGATGGGTGAGCTTGTGTACCGTTTCCTTCCGGGTGAGAAGCTGTTCGTGGGAGGACGCTGGAACAGTGTCTCTGGCGACCTCGGTGGCGCGAACACGGACATCACGGTGACTCGCACGAACCTCGGTGGCGGGTGGTGGATCACGCCGAGCCTGCTGTTGAAGGCGGAGTACGTGAACCAGACGTACGACGGGTTCGCAAACACGGACATCCGGAACGGTGGGCGCTTCAAGGGCTTTATGCTCGAGGCGGTCACGGCGTTCTAAGGCGGATAGACAGGGCGGCTGAGTGCGGACACGCTCGCGCTCAGCCGCGTGCTGCGCCAACGAGTGATGTGCGCGCGGCGCAAGCGGCGGCTGCGGGCGGTTTGTGCGTCGATGACGAGGTAGGCCATGCCGAAGCGCGTATAGGCGGGCTCGCGCGTTGGCTACGGTGGTTGGCGCTCGGCAAGGACGCGCCCTCTGGAATATCCGGGGCGCGTCGGATCGGCATAACGTGTGCTTCTGCTGCAGCCGCTTCCATAAAAAGCAGTTGTGGGGCGGCCGCAGGACGTCCCATAGAATAGTGCGGGCGCCCCACAACTGCATCCTTAGCCGCGGCTGTCGGCAGCAAGCGTCGTTATACCGGCCCCGTCGGTGGCGCGAGCCGTTCATGCCAGTAATCGGGTTCGCGATGTCCATGCGCGACAGCGACGATGAATAGCGCCTCATCGATCACGAGGTACGCGACGGCGTATGGAAACGTGCGCGGAAAAAGTCGGCGGACGCCTGGCACGCTGTACGGCGAGCCCATCTGCGGGAAAGCGCGGGCGAGGTCGACCAGCTCGCGCACCTCAAGCGCCATGGCGGTGCCGAGACCGGCACGTTGCGCTTCATACTCTGCAACCGCGGCGCGAAACTCCGCGCGCGCGGCCGGATGAAAGACGACCGAACGCGGCACGGCCGCGACTATCGGTCGAGCACTTCAGCGAAGACTTGCTCGGCGGGGATGCCAGCCACGGTCCCGTTGCGCAGCTCGGCGACGCGCCGGGCGATTTCGGACTCCCACGCGGCCTCAATTTCTGCCGGCGATGCAGCTGCCTCCTCGGCGTGCAGGCTGGCGAGCAACACCTGGGCGAGGCGCGCACGATCGGCCTTCGGCAGGTGGAGGAGCTCGCGTTCGAGAGTGTCGGGGGAGCGCACCATAGGATTCGTCCGGCGTCGAGGTGTCGGAACAAGATAGCCCAATGGCTATCCGGTTGCACGGCTCGGTATAACGTTTGCTTCTGCTGCAGCCGCTCCAATAAGAAGGGTTGGGCGGGGCGTCCGCAACCAGCCTCGGCCATCACGGACGCCCCGCCCAACCCAATCCACAGCTGCGGCTGTCGGCAGCAAGCGTCGTTATCCGGTGCCTATCGGACGCGCGCCAGATGTGGCTTGAGTAGCGCCTCAAACTCCCGAATCACGCTATCAATCCGATCTGAGAACGCATTCCGATTCTCGGAATCGCGTGATGACCAAGTTATCTCAGTGACCTTCTTCCGCTCCTCGCCGCTGCGCGGAGTTGTCGAGCGGCGATCACGAAGTAGGTCCTCAATTGCGAACGACAAGTGTAGAAGAATCTGCTTCAATTCCTCGTCATGGGTCTTGAAGACGGGACCCCACAGTACCTCGGCCTCGAGAAGCTCGGCTTCCATCTCGGTCCGAGCGTCACCAAGCCTGCGCCAGCGACGATTCATGGCCAGCTCGAAGGCGCGATTGTGCTGCTCAGTAGAGAACGCATCGAACTTCTCGCCTGACGCTTCGGCCGCCGCGTGCATCTCGCCCGCACTCATCCAGGGCGAGCGAACGTAGCTCAACTCGTCGCGGAGCTTATAGGTGGCACGAAGCAAGCGACGCGCCATCTCGTACTCTGCTGTACCTCGGAGCTGAGTCTTCCAGGTCCCGAGGCCGATGGCTGCAAGGATGGCAACCACCGCGGCTGAGACGGCTGTGGAGATGTCATTGAACGCGGAGTAGTCAGTCAATCGCGCGCATCCGGATAACGTCAGCTTCTGCTGCGGCCGTTCTAATGAAATGCGGGTGGGCGGCCACGTCCCACTTGATGAAGATGAAGGCGTGGCCGCCCACCCGCTACCGCACCCACGGCCGTCGGCAGCAAGCGTCGTTATGCCGCCCCGGCGGCGGTGAAATCGCGTGGGTCGCGATGTGCCGTGCCCCTCCCGTCAATCCGCGCCCGGATACGGCAACTCGTCGGGCCCTTTCCCGACGTGATCGGGGGGCGGGTCCGTCTCAAACCGGACGGCCACGATCTCGTGTTCGCCGGCCCGCACCGCGCGCGCGACCCGGTGCATCCCATCCATCACGCGTCCGTCCGCAGCCAGGATGATGGGGTACTGGGGATCTGCCTCGTCCATCAGACGGACGTGCGCCAATAGACTTCGCCAGGTCGTGGGTTCGGCGGGTCCGAACAGCGGCTCGTCGAGTTCGCGAATGTCCGCTAGGGCGACGCGATGGCGCGGCAAGCCCCGTGTGAGCGCGATGAGGCGATCCACATCCCATGCGAGGAGGCCTCGCGGCGAGTCCCGGAAGAAGTACTGCTTCCGCATGTCTGTTGGTGAGCGTCAGGTGCTGCCGATCTGCGTGATTGGTGCGTGCCCGACCGGCGTTGGGGGCGAGAGTCGTCGATTCATAGCCTTGCGTACAGTGCATCGGGAACGACCTTCATCAACCACGCGACCAGCCGCCAGCGCCGCGTCACGTACACATGTTGCCTTCGCCTCCGAATCGCTGCGGCGATCTGCTGAGCTGCCGTTTGCGGCGAAGCCATCCAGAAATCGCCGCCCGCCATTCGCGTGTCGACGAAGCCAGGTTGCACGTCCGTGACGACGATTGGCAGTTTCAGCTTCTTAAGGCGGTACCGCACGCCCTGAAGGTAGTTCGATACGAATGCCTTGGAAGCCGCGTACGCTGGCGCCGCCCCAACACCTCTCAACGCAGCAACAGAGGATACTCCGACGAGATGCCCCGATCGCCGCGCCTCCAAGTGCGCCACTGCGACATTGACCATGGCCGCGAATCCAAGAACGTTGACGGCAATCGTCTCGCTCTCCGGCTCCCACCTCAGATCTGCATTATCGCAACCTGCTCCGGCGCTAACGATAAAGAGTTCCACATCGCCAAGTTCATCGATGAGCTCTCGCAAGAGCGGCATGGCTAGCGCCGGCTGGGACACGTCGATCGTCTTGATCATACAGGGTCCGGTGAGCTCCTCCCGAAGCGATGTGAGCAGGTCTGTACGGCGCGCGACGACGCCAACGCGATATCCTGCGAGAGAAAGCGTGGTTGCCAGCGCGCGACCGATGCCCGAGGACGCTCCGATGATGACGGCGCTCTTCATTTGTTGTCGTAATGAGATCCGTCACTGGTCGGCATAACGTGTGCTTCTGCTGTGAACGCTCAATAAGAAGGGTTTGGCGGGGCGTCCGCAACCGCTTCAACCCATCACGGACGCCCCGCCAAACCCAATCCGCACCGCGTTCATCGGCAGCAAGCGTCGTTATGTTGCGTTCGTACGCTCAACAACCCCATTCGCGCGCCAGAATCTCGCGTACAACCTGCTGGCGACGCTGAGTGTCCTTTGCGGATATGTTGGACAACCGACTCAACACGCGGTACTTCTCGAAGCAATCGGTGTCGAGTTCGCGCACCATTTCTCGAACAGCGCGTTCGTAAGTGTTGCGCCCCCAGTTGGCGACCCAGGTGCCGTTGTTCCGCACGTAAGTGCCCGTGTAGTCGTAGATCACCTGTGCCAAGCTGTCGACTGAGGGCCCAGAGCCTGAAGGGAACAACGTCTTCACGTCTTCCGCAATCGAGCGCGCGAAGGTTCGCGAGAGTGGAGACGCAAGGCGCAGGGCAACGGAGTAGGTACTTGCACGGTCACAGTCAGGGTTGCAGATGACCACTCCTGAAAGCACCAACGTGGGATTTTCGGAGAGCGCCACGACCTGTACATCTCCTAGCCTTCGAATCTCGCTCGCAAAAAGGCCCTGAAACTGACGGGTGGTATCCGTCATCGCGACTGCGATGGTTACCACACTCCCTCTTTGCTGGGCGCCGAGGGCCGCGTTTCCGAGCGCAAGCGCCAAGAGGAGAATGGTGAAGCGCATCAGATGCCTCCGAAAGGTGCGAGCAACATAACGTGGATTATACGAAAAACGAACACATCGTCCCCCGTTTATTCCCCCGACAATCCTTGCAGGGAACTCACACTATCCCAAACCTCACTCCACTCTAACTCCCTGCGCAAGCACGATTTGTGCCACACGACTAGGCCATTTCGTACCCGGCTATCTTACCGCGTTATGCTGCAGGCAACTCGCACTAGTACGGACAAGAAAAAAGCGCCCGAAGGCGCCTTTCCCAACCGCAACACTTAAAGAAGTCCCAGAAAATCACCGTCGCACCGGCGGCCCGTGCGAAGCAAACACACTCGTCGCCCCCGCCGCCGTGAACGCAATCACATCATACCGCTCATACCCCGACGGCGGGCCCTGCTCCATCCCAGGACTCCCCACCGGCATCCCCGGCACCGCCAACCCACGCACTCCCGCCGGCCGATCGCGCAGCATTCGCTTCACATCGTCCGCCGGCACGTGACCCTCGACGACATAGCTGCCGACCACCGCAGTGTGACACGACGCCAGCCGCGGCGGCAAACCCATCTCGCGCTTCACGGCGCCGAGGTCGTCGGTGTTCACTTCGCGCACGGTGAAGCCGGCTGCACGCACGTGCTTCACCCACTCCACGCAACACCCGCAGCTGGGACTCTTGTACACGGTCATCGCGGGCAGCCCTTGCTGCCCTTGCTGCGCGAACAACGCGCGCGCGCCGAGCGCGGAGACGGCTACCGCGCCAGCGGTCAGCAAGAAGGTGCGACGGTCCTGGTTCATTCGCTGCTCCTGGTCAACGGGCGACGCCAGCAAGCGCAGTCACGATCAACAGCGCGAACTGGGTACCCTTGTAGCTGTCGGGTGTTTCCTGGTAGAACTCCTCGGTCCCGTGCGCGCCGCCGCCGCGGCCACCGCCATTGATGGTGATGGCGGGAACGCCCATCGAGATGGGGAGGTTGGCGTCGGTGCTGGACGCCTGGGTGCGCGGGGTCCACATCAATCCGTCATCGAGCAGCTTGGCGGCCTCGATGGCGGTGCGCACGATGTACGCATCGTCGCTTTGCCCGCCGGTGGGCCGGATGCCAATGGTGTCGTACTTGACGGTGATGGGCGCGCGGGAGTTGGGCCAGCGCGCGAGCTCTTCCTTGACGGCGGTGTCCACGGCAGCGCGGATGCGACGATCCATCTCGAGCAGGTTCTCGGCGCTCTCGGACCGCATATCCACATCCATCTCGGCGAGCGGCGTGATGGTGTTGACGCTGGTGCCACCACGCACGATGCCGACGTTGAAGGTGGTGCGTGCGCCGCTCGGCACCTGAAGGTCGGCGATGCGCGCGATGGCACGCCCCATCGCGTGCATCGGGTTGGTCATCCCGAAGGCGCCGTAGCTGTGGCCGCCGGGGCCCTCGAACGAAATGGTGTAGCGATGCGAGCCGACGGCGCGCGAGACGATGCCGGCGCCGCCCGCACCATCAACGGAGATGAAGAAGTCGATCTGCCCCTTCAGCTCCTCGGTGAAGAGATGCCGCACACCGCGCAGGTTGCCGGGACCTTCCTCGCCAACATTGCCGACGAGGTACAACGTGCCCTCGGGCACGAGGTTGGACTCCTTGAGGATGCGCGCGACGGTGAGCACGACGGCGAGCCCGCGGCAATCGTCGCCGATGCCAGGCCCGGCAATGCGGTCGCCGCTGCGCGTGGTCTTCACATCGGTGCCTTCGGGAAACACGGTGTCGAGATGCCCGGCGAGCATCACACGCGGCCCGCGCCCACGTCCGACCTGCGCGATGACGTTGCCGAGCGCGTCGATGCGCGCCTCGGGATAGCCAAGCGCGACGAACCGCCGGTGGAACTCGGCGGCCCGTGCCTCCTCCTTGAACGGTGGCGCCGGGATCTCGCAGATGGAGATCTGCTGCTCGAGCGTCCAGGCCTGGAGCTGCTGCGCCGAGGCGAGGGCGCGCTGCACGACGGGGTCGGCGTTGCGGAGCCGGACCGGCTGCGCCGGCAGCGCCGAGGTCAGCAGCAGGAGCGCGGGGATGGCGAGAGCGGATGTGCGGTGCATATTGGGGAATCTACCCCTCCCGCCTATGACTGCCCAACCCTGGCTCAAGCACTACGATCCCGGCGTGCCGCACACAATCGGCAGCTATCCCGCGGGTACGCTGCTGGATGCGCTGGACGAAGCCCTGCGCGAGCGTCCCCACGCCCCCGCCTACCTATATAAAGGAAGGGCGATGAGCTGGCAGGAGTTGGAGGACGCCAGCAACGCCTTCGCGGTAGCGCTGGCGTCGATGGGCGTGATGGCGGGTGACCGCGTGGCCTGCCTGCTGCCGAACTGCCCGCAGTTCTTCATCGGCGAGCTGGCGGCCTGGAAGCTGGGCGCGATCTACGTGCCGCTGAATCCCATCTATACAGAAGACGAGCTCGTGGGTCCGCTGCAGGACACGGGCGCGAAGATCGTGCTGACGCTGAGTGCGTTCTACGATCTAATGAAGCGCGTGCAACGCCGAGTGCCGGGTGTGCAGCGCGTGGTGAGCACGAGCATCAAGGAGTGGTTCCCGCCGCTGCTCAAGCTGATCTTCACGCTGCTGCTGGAACGCAAGCTGGGCCACCGCGCGACGCTGCGCGATGGCGACCAGTCGCTGCCGGCGCTGCTCGAGAAGCATCGCCAGCAGAAGCCGGTGGACCCGCGGCCCGGCCCGGACGACGACGCGCTGCTGCTGATGAGCGGCGGCACGACGGGCACGCCGAAGGCGGTACGCATCCACCACGGCGCGCTGGTGCAGACGGGCACGCAGGTGAACGCGTGGTTGGGGTCCGTGCTGCCAAAATGGGAGGGCGTGTACTGCCTGCCACTGCCGATGTTCCACTCCTACGGCGCCTGCGGCGTGCAGAGCGTCTGCTTCCTCGGCCACAACCCGATCGCGCTGGTGCCGAATCCGCGCGACATCAATGACCTGGTGAAGACGATCGAGACCACGCAGCCGGCGGTGTTCTGCGGCGTGCCCTCGCTCTACAACGCGCTGCTCAATCACAAGCGGGTGCAGGGCGGCAAGGTGAACTTCCGCTCGATGAAAGCCTGCGTGTCGGGCGCGGCACCGATGATGCTGGAGACGATGAAGCGCTTCGAGTCGGTGACCGGCGCGCGCATTCTCGAAGGCTACGCGCTCACGGAGAGCGCACTGGCGGCGACGGTGTCGCCGCTCAAGGGTCCGCAGAAGCCGGGCAGCGTGGGCACGCCGTTGCCGGACGTGGACCTGCGCATCGTGGACGCCGATGACCCGACGAAGCCGATGGCGACGGGGCAGGTGGGCGAGATTCTCATTCGCGGTCCGCAGATTATGCGCGGCTACTGGAACAACGCCGCCGAGTCGAAGGCGATGCTGCGTCGGGGGCCCGACGGACACACCTGGCTCTTCACGGCTGATCTGGGCTACCTCGACGAGGACGGCTACGTCTTCATCGTGGACCGCAAGAAGGACCTGATCAAGATGCGCGGGATGCAGGTGTGGCCGCGCGAGATCGAAGAAGTGATCGCGGCGCATCCGGCAGTGCAGGAAGTCGGTGTGCGCGGATTCCCGGACGCGGGGCAGGGCGAGGTGGCGGTGGCCTTCGTCGTGCGCCGCGCCGGCGCCACGCTCACCGAGAACGAGGTGCGGCAGTGGTGCAAGGAACGGATGGCGCCGTTCAAGGTGCCGGTGCGCGTGGCATTCAAGGACGAACTCCCGAAGAGTATGGTGGGGAAGATCCTCCGTCGGTTCCTGACGGAAGACGTGGCCGCCGCCAAAGCGTGATGCCGCTGCGTCGATGGATCACCGCGCTCGCGCTGCTCAGTGCCGCGGGCCTAGGCGCCTGCCGTCGTGCAGATCACACGGCGCTGCCGCCGGGTGCCGTCGCCAGCACGCTCCCGGCCACGACGCCGCGCGTGGTGATGATCTCTCTTGACGGCTTCCGTTACGACTACATCAACCGCCCGAACGCGCGCCGCCTGCGCGCATTGGCCGCCAGCGGCGTGCGCGCGGAACGGCTGGTGCCGAGTTTTCCGTCCAAGACCTTCCCCAACCACTACACGCTGGTCACCGGGCTCCGGCCGGAGCAACACGGCATCGTCGCGAATCATTTCCGCGACCCGGAGCTGGGATTTTTCACCCTGCGCGACACCATCGCGCAGTCGGATCCGCGCTGGTGGGGCGGCGAGCCGATCTGGGTGGCGGCGGAGCGGCAGGGCCTGCGCGCAGCAATCGTCGGATGGCCGGGGTCCGAAGCGCCGATCGGCGGGCGCCACGCCACCTGGTGGTCGCGCTACGACCACGAGCTGCCGCGCGACGTGAAGGTGCGCCGCATCCTCGATTGGCTCTCGATACCGGCGTCCCGCGCGCCGTCGCTGATCCTCGGCTACTTCCACGAAGTGGACGGAGCGGGCCACAGCTACGGCCCCGACTCGCCGCAGGTGGATGCCGCCATCGCGCAGGTGGACTCGGCGCTCGGAGCGCTGATTGATGGCATCGCGCGCCGCGGAATGGCGGACAAGGTGGTGCTCGTCATCGTGAGCGACCACGGAATGACGGCGACGTCGCCGCAGCGACTCATCCTACTCGACGATTACATCGCGCTCGAGGACGTGGACGTCGTGGACTGGGCGCCGGTCACGCAGATCGAGCCGAAGCCTGGCGCCGAGGAGCGGGTGTACGCGGCGCTGCAGCGCGCGCATCCGGCGCTGGCCGTGTATCGCAAGGGCGAAGTGCCCGTGCGCTACCACTTCAATGCGAACCCGCGGATCACGAAGCTCGTGGCGGTGGCGGAGGACGGGTGGACGATTGCGTCGCGCGCGCAGGCGCAGCGCTGGCGTGAGCAGGGATGGCGCGGCGGCGGGAATCACGGGTACGCACCGGAGGTGCAGGCGATGGGCGCGACGTTCGTGGTCGCGGGGGCGGGGATTCCGCGGGGGAGGGTGATTCCGGCGTTTGGGAATGTGCACGTGGTGGCGGTGCTGGGGCGGTTGCTCGGGGTGAGCTTGGGCGGGAGTGAGGCGAGGGTGGATTCGGTTCGACTGGTTTTTCCCTGAGTGCGAGAAGGGAGAGGGGGAGGGGGGTGATGGCGGGGAGAGGGAGAGATGGGAGATGGTTGGGAGAGGGGAGAACGGTTTCTTGCGGAGAACCAGCTGGGACGCTTTGTGTTCGACGCCTTCCGCACGGCAGACTTCTCGCAGCCGCTGCGGGAATCGCAGGGCTGTGCGCGATTTCAGGCGGGGCAGCAGCGTGCGCCATTCCTCGTCGAGGTGGGCAGCGTGCTGATGTCTTCGGGCGGCTCGCCGCAACTGGACGCACCGACGGCGCCGGCCGCGCACGCGGACACGCTCGGCGTTCCGTCGGGCAACGCCGGGAGCTACTCGATCCTCTCGACGGTCACCATCAGCTGCACGGCGACGCGATGCGTGCGCAGCGCAAGAACGGGACGCGGCCCTTCATCAACCACGTCACGGCGCAGCGCGGCAAGCATCTGAGCATCGCGCAGGCCGACATCCTGCTGCAGATCGCGCGGGCGCTATAGTCCGCCGGCGACCGGAAGGCGTGAAGCGCCGCGAGTCTAGAACTCGCGGCGCTTCATTTCTTTGAACATCTTTTCCCGTTCCTGGTCCTTGTCGTCGGTCACGCGCTGCGGCGCGGTGGCATCATAGGTCTTGGCCTCCACGTTCCGCGGCTTGACCTGCTTCTGCATCTTCTTGACGAGGTTCTGAATCGACTTGTCGTCGAGACCGGACATCCGACCTGCTCCGAAAGGGTTGCCTCAACGATACCGCCCCGGAGCGCCGTTCGCACCCCTGCCCCTGAGGAGGCCCGCCGTGTCTGTCCGCCTTGCCCGCTCTCTCGTCCTGCTGGCGCTCGCCGCGCTTCCCTGTGCCGCCCGCCCGCTGGCCGCGCAGCCCTCGCCGCTGCAGCAGGTCCCGGCCCTGACCTTCGAGGGCGCGCGCCGTGTGGCCGCCGCAGCCGCCGAGGAGGCCCAGCGCAATGGCTGGGGCGTGTCGATCGCCGTCGTGGACACCCACGGCGAGCTGCTGTTCTTCGCCCGGCTCGACGGCTCGCATCAGCAGAGCGTGGACATCGCCCAGGCCAAGGCGCGCACCGCCGCTCGCTGGCGCCGCGAGACGAAGGCGCTGCAGGACGCAGTCGGCGAAGGCCGCACGGTGCTGCTGGCGGTGGAAGGGATGCTGCCGCTCGAGGGCGGCGTGCCGATCATCGTGGACGGCCGCGTAATCGGCGGCGTGGGCGTCAGTGGGGTGACGTCGGCGCAGGATGCGCAGATTGCGAAGGCGGGGATCCGGGCGGTGTTCCCGTAGCCGGCCGCCGCGTCGTCGCGCGCACGATCCACTCCGCCACGAGCAGGTTCGGGACCCAGCAGCTCCACGCGACGACGGCGTACGCCTGCGCGAATCCGCCCAGCGACATCGCCAGGATGGGGAGTTGGATGCGTAACGTGACGGCGGCGAGGATCACGGCGTAACTGCGGATCATCCACGCGCGATGCTCGGCGAAGCGCCCGGCGCGTGCGGCGCGATACGCGAGGGGCGTCGTCACGAGCGTACTCACGGCGAGGCCCAAGAAGCCGAGGCGATTGGAAAGCCCGCCGTAGGCGTGCAGCGCGAGCCATCCGCCCGCCGTGCCGCTGACGAGGCAGGAGAACACATACCACTCGCCGATCTTGCGATGGATGGCAGGGCGGCGGCGGCGCAACGAGTGCCGGAAGTTGAGCGCGCCGGTCACGAGGGCCACGGCGCCGAACATCATATGGAACCAGATGGCCCAGGGGCGCTGATAGAACGAGGCCAGGAGCTCGATGCCGAACGCGTCGATGCCCCGGAACGTGAAGCTCACGGCATACCCGGCGACGCCGATGGCCAGCACGAGCATCAGCCACCAGAACGGCGGCGCGGCGCGTCGTCGCGGTGGGCTCTGAACGGCGGCGGTGGTGGCAGCGGGGGGCAAGCTATCTCCTGGCGGCGAGGGCCGGTCGCAGCGTCTCGACTACCCAACGATGCCCCGGCGCGTGCACCAGCGCCAGTTCCAGCTGTTCCCGCGCCTCGGCGAGCTTGTTCTGTTTCTCCAGCGCGATGGCCAGCCAGATATGCGCGTCGGCGCGACCCCACACGGGCTGCGGACTCACGGCACGATCGTTGGCGAAGAGCGCGACGGCGCGCCGCAGCTCAGTCTCGCCCCGCGCCGCACCACCACCCGCGAACGCCGGCGCGTTCGTGCGCGAGATGCCATTGAGCAAGGCCACGCGCGGATCGTTCGGCGCCGCGGCGACGGCTTCGTCGAGCAAGCGGAACGACGCGCGCCCGTTGCGCATCATCGCGAGCCCACCGGCGGCGCCCGCAAGCTGGCCGGTGACGGCGCCCTCGAGCGCCTGCGCCTGCGCGCCGCCGCCGAGCGCGCGCGACCGCGCCGCCGCCGCGATGGCTTCCTCAAGCATTGCCTTGGCGTCACTGGCACGGCCTTCGATAATCAGTCCACTCGCCCGCCGATGCAGCGCGTAGGCCAAGTCATAGTGCAACCAGGCATCGTTGCGCCCAGATGCCGTCTGCGTCGCCGCACGCAACGCGACCGCCGCGCGATCGATCGCCACCCAGTCAGCTGCGATGACCGCGCGTTCGACTGCACTGCGCAGCGAGTCCTGGCTGACCTGCTGTGCAGACAGCGGACGGAAGACGGACGCCACAAGGAGCAACGCCAAACCGCCTCGCAGCAGCGAGGAGCGCACGCGTAACGAAATCATCTCACACACTGTTCGAGCATCCGTCATCCGTCATCAGTCATCAGTCATCCGTCATCCGTCCAAAGTCACATTCTTGGCGCCCGCCGAAACTCCGCCGTCGCCTCCCAGCTCGGCCAGACTCGCGAGTTCGCCAGCTCCCGTGTCAGTTCCAGCACGATGGTCGTGAGTTGCACCGCGCCGGTGAGATTCCAATCCGGGCGGTACTCGTCGCCCGGCTGGTGATACCGGTTCGTCGTGTAGTCCTCGGCCTGCTGCTTGCCCCACTCGCGCGGACGCCCGACGAAGTCATCACCCTCGCCGATGCTGACGGCGGGCACCCCGGCCTTGGCGAAGGAGAAATGGTCGGAGCGGTAGAAGTAGCCGCGCTCTGGATTCGCGTCGGGCGAGATGGTCATCCCGCGCGGACGGATGAGCGCCGCGATCTGCGGACCCAACGAGCTCTTGGTGTCGCCGAGCACGGTGAGGTCGCGGGTTTCGCCCAGCACGTTGCCGCCATCGATGTTCAGGTTGGCGACGATGCGGTCGTTGGGCACGATGGGATTCTCGGCGAGGTACGCCGAACCCAGCAGCCCACTCTCCTCGGCGGTGACGAAGGCCACGAGCACCGAGCGCTGCATCTTGGGGCCGTGCGCCAGCGCGTGCGAGAGGGCGAGCAGGTTGGCGGTGCCGGAGGCGTTGTCCAGCGCGCCGTTGTAGATGGAGTCGCCGTTCACCGCCGGGCCGATCCCAAGGTGATCCCAGTGCGCGGTGAGCAGGATGTGTTCCTGCGCGGCCTCGGGATCGCTGCCGGGAATGCGGCCCACGACGTTGTGGCTCTCGAGATGCTGCACGGTGTTGGTGAAGCCGAGGTCCAGCGTGATGCCGGTCTCGACGGGGCGGAAGTTCCGCGATTCGGCGTCACGGCGCAGGCGGGCGAGGTCGAGCCCGGCCTGGCGCAGCAGGTCGCCGGCGCGTTCCTCGGTGATCCAACCGCGCACGCCCAGCGGGGCGGGGAGCTGCGGACTGCGCGGGAGCATCCGCTGCTCCTTGGCCCAGCTGCCGACGACCGTCGCCCAGCCATAGCCGGCGCGCTCGGTGTTGTGGATGATGAGCATCCCGGCGGCCCCGCGACGTTCGGCTTCCTCGAACTTGTAGGTCCAGCGGCCATAGTAGGTCATCGCCGCGCCGCCGAAGAGGTCCGGCTCGGCGCGCGGAGCCGGCGGGTCGTTGACGAGCACGAGCAGGATCTTGCCGCGCAGGTCGATGTTCTTGAAGTCGTCCCAGTGGAACTCCGGTGCGCTCACGCCGTAGCCGACGAAGACCACCGGTGCGCGCGCCGCGCTCTGCTCCACCGAGCTGCCCGCCCACATCACGACGTCTTCGGGATAGCGCAGCGTGGCCGTCGCGCGCCCGCTGGCGGTCGCACGGATGCTGCCGCGATCGGCGGCGACGACGTCGATCGGCACGCGCTGCAGGTACGAGCCATTGTTGGCCGGCTCGAGTCCGAGATAGCGCAGGTGCGAGGCGAGATACGACTCCGTCAGCGTGCCGCCACGCGTGGCCGGGGCGCGGCCTTCGAGCAGGTCGCTGGAAAGGAGTTCCAAGTGCGCGCGGATCTCGCGCTCCTTGATCTCCTGCGCGTGGGCCGTGGGCAATGCGAGGGCGAGGCCACCAAGCGCGGCGGCCAGTTGCAACCGGTTCATCGGAAACTCCTTAGCGCGGAGGCCTGTGCTGGTGCTGCGGAGCGTTGGCGGCAGGGGCAGTGGCGGCCGCCGGAGCACCAAGATCCCACACGTACTTGGCGACGTCGCGGAGCTGGGCTTCGGGCAGCGGGAAGGCGGGCATAATCCCGAAACGCTCGATGGCGTGCGCCGGCATCTTGGAGCGCGCCGCATCGGGCTTCAGCACCCACTGCACGATCGCCTCGACGCCCTCTGCCTCGGTCGTGAATGCCTGGCGATAGTGGCGTGCGATGTGCGTCATCGGCGGCGCCTTCTCGTAGGGCGGGTTCAGCGTGTGGCAAGCGGCGCAGACGACGCGGAAGGTGAGCTCACCGGAAACGGCAGGCTCCTGGGCCTGGACGCGGGCGGTCACGAACGCGACGAGCGCGACCGCGAGGATTTGAAAAGTGCTCATACGGGTGGCTGAAGGGGTAGGGAGCAAGGATTACGGGGAATTCTACCCAACCCGCCGCCCGAAAGGCCGTCAGGAGAGCCCTCAGATCGGGGCCGCCCCGTCGCCCCGTGCCCCAAGCGGTTCCCAACCCCCTCGCGTAATTTCCGTCACGATGCTCCGACCCGCCGCCGCGCTGGCGATCCTGCTCCTTGGCACCATCGCCCCGCGCGCCGCGGCCCAGTCTGGCCCCGAGCGCGTGCCGCGCGTGCGCACCACCGCGCAGGATATCCGCCTGGACGGCATCCTCGACGAGCCGGACTACGCGCTGGCCGACTCGATCTGGGAGTTCCGGCAGAAGGAGCCGGTCGAGGGCGCCGCCCCCAGCGAACGCACCGTCGTGCGCCTGCTCGCCACGCCCAAGGGCTTGGTGGTGGGCTGGTGGGTGTACGACCGCAACCCACAGGGCATCGTGCGCACGCAGTTGCGGCGCGACGCGCCCCTGCGCTCGGACGACTACGTGTCGATGGTGATCGACGGACTCTCGGACCGCCGCAGCGGATTCTTCTTCCGCACCAACGCCAACGGCGCGATGTGGGATGGCGAGCACATCTCCTTCGAAGTCGGCAACGAGGAGTGGGACGGCGTCTGGGACGTGCGGACGCAGATCACTGCCGACGGCTGGACGGCGGAGATGCTCATCCCCTGGGCGACGCTGCGTTACCCGAAGGACGTATCGCAGATGGGGATGAATTTCCGGCGCTTCCTGCCGCGCACGAACGAGGAACTGCTCTGGCGTGCCTGGCGCCGTACGGAAGGACTGCGCTTTCTCGAGCGCGAAGGGACAATCGCCGGCTTCGAGAACCTGCCCCGCCGGGCGCGCGCTGAGCTGCGGCCGTACGTGCTGGGGCAGGCCGCACCCGCCGAGCGCAGCTTCGGCGCCGGCGGCGCGACCGGCATCGTGCGCGAGGCGAACGCGTTCGGGCGCGCGGGCCTCGACGTGAAGGTGCCGGTGACGAATACGATCACCGCCGATCTCACGGCGAACCCCGACTTCGCGCAGGCCGACGTCGACCGCCAGATCGTGAACCTCACGCGCTTCCCGCTGTTCTTTCCCGAGCGTCGCTGGTTCTTCACGGAAGGGGCAGGCGTGTTCGCCTTCGGCCGCGAACAGCAGACGCAGATGTTCTACTCGCGGCGCATCGGCCTCGGCGCCGACGGCACGCCGCAGACGATTCCCTTGGGCGCGCGCATCCAAGGCCGGGCTGGTGCCTACCAACTCGGCGTGCTCTACGCCGAGACGCGCAGCCGCGACGACGTGCGCGATGCGGTGCTGCGCCTGCGCCGCGACGTGCTGGGCCGCGGGTACGTCGGCGTGATGGGCAACTACAGCGACCGCGACTCGCGACCGGGCTCGGCCGCCGGCGGCGTGGACTTCGCCCTGCCGTGGATCTTGCGTGGCACGGACAACTTCGTGGTGCTCGGCAATGCCGCGTGGAGCCGCGATTCGATTGGCGGCGCGACCGGCGGGCATTATCGCATTGTTGCGGATTACCCGAACGATCACGCCGACATCGTCGTGCGCTACGATCGCGTGGAGCAGGGCTACGATCCGGCGCTGGGCTTCGTGTTGCAACGCGGCATCCACCGGCTCGGCGGAAGCACCGCCATCACGCCGCGCCCCAAGGACGCGCGCGTGATCCGGCGCTGGGAGTTCAATCTATTGAGCTATGACGTGGTCTGGGCCGACAGCGGCGCGCTGGACAACGCGCGGATGAGCGTGCGCCCACTCGGCGCGCAGTTCCAGAGCGGTGACCGCCTGGAGCTGAACCTGCACCGCGTGTTCGACGCGCCGGCCACAAGCTTCGTCCTGCTGCCGGGGACCAGCGTGCCGGCTGGCGAGTATTGGTGGTCGCGCACGGAGCTGGCGTATCGCGGCGCCAACGTGCGCGCGGTGGTGCCGACCGTGGCGCTCGAGTGGGGGACGTTCTACCGCGGCGAGCGCTTCGATCTGCGCACCAGCCTGCTGGCGCGGGTGCAGCCGCATTACGAGTTCACATTGGAGTTTGAGCTCAATGCGGTGGACCTGCCGACGGACAGCTTCGTGGCGCACACGGGGCGCCTGCGTGCGGACTATGCCATCAATCCGCGGCTGATGCTCACGGGCTTCGCGCAGTTCGACGACCAATCCGACCGCGCCGCACTCAACGCGCGGCTGCGCTGGACGCCGTCGCCAGGCAGCGACCTGTTCATCGTCTGGAACTCGGTGTGGCCCACCGTGCCAGAGGGCGCCTTCGCTGTGCTGCGGCCACAGCGGGGCGCCCTCGTGCTGAAGTACACGCAGTACTTGCGAATCTAAGCTTACTGGTCGTTGTCGTTCATATTCGGGCGCGGCGTCTCGCGCGTGGTCGGATACCGAATGCCGAGCTGCTCGAGGTACGTGCGATAACGGCGCGCGTCGTAGTAATGCTTCTGCAACTCGGGCTTGTAGCGCGCCATAATGTCGGCGTTCATCCAGATGGGCGGCTGGTCGGTCGGCGAGATGAACGGCGTGTACTGGATGTCCTTGGTCTGCACTTCGCGGAAGTACTGCCAGGCATCGGCGACGACCTGCGGGCGCAGCAGGATGTCGAGGAGCGTGAGCGCCTGCACCTTGGCGCCGGCCAGCGCGCCCTTGTGCGCGATCGGCGTGGCCGAGGCGATGGAGCTGGACCAGTTGTGGCCCGGCAGGCCGGGGATGTTGCTCGGGTAGCGCAGCGTCACGGTCGGCAGGTTCCAGCTCACGTCCCCGATGTCGTCGGAGCCGCCGCCCATCCGCTGGCTCTCGGCCACGGGGCCCTGCAGCGTGAACTCCACCGCCGTCGAGAGGCCGCGCGGATTGCCGCCGAGCTCGCGTTGCAGGCCGCGCGCCAGCTCCTGGTCGGCCTCGCTCCACTCCGGCATCCCGACGCGCTTGATGTTCTCGTAGGTGACCTCGGCGATGGTCTTGTTGAAGTGCCCGCTCCAGCCGGAGCCGACGACCATCACCGTGTCGAGCTCGACGTTGGCCATCATCGCCGCGCCGCGGGCGATGCGCTTGCCGGCTTCGAACAGCGCCATCGTGCGCGGGTAGTCGCGTTCGCGGAAGTAAAACCAGATGCTCGCCGTCGGCGGCACGACGTTCGGCTGGTCGCCGCCGTCGAGGATCACGTAGTGCGAGCGCGTGGGCAGCTCATTGTGCTCGCGCTGGTATTCCCAGCCGGTGCCCATCAGCATCGCGGCGTCGAGCGCCGACCGACCGCGCCACGGCGCACCGGCGGCGTGCGCGCTGGTGCCGCGGAAGCGGAAGATCGCCGAGACCAATGCCGACTGTCCGCTCTGCCCCCAGCTGACGCCGAGGCCGTTGCCCACGTGCGTGAACAGCGCAACGTCGGCATCGCGGAAGAGCCCTTCGCGCACGAGGAAGGCCTTGCCGGCCATCTGCTCCTCGGCGATGCCGGGCCAGATCACCAGCGTGCCCGGGATGCGGTCGCGGATCATCAGCTCCTTCACCGAGAGCGCGGCGGCGATGTTCACCGCCTGACCCGTGTTGTGGCCTTCGCCGTGGCCCGGTGCGCCGGCGACGAGCGGATCGAGGAAGGCCACGCCCGGCTTGTTGTTCGATTGCGGAATGCCGTCCACGTCGGATCCGAGCGTGATCACCGGCCGTGCGCCGGCGGGGCTCACCCAGCGGGCCACCCAGGCGCTGGGCATTCCGGCGTAGCCGCGGGTGATCTGGAAGCCGTTCTGCTCGAGCAGGCCGGTGAGGTAGCGCTGCGTCTCGAACTCCTGCATCCCGAGCTCGGAGAACGAGAACAGATGGTCGATGATTTCCTGCACCAGCTTGGCGCGCCCTTCGACGCGGGTGAGGGCCTCGGCCTTGAGACGTTCGAGGCGGGCGGAGTCGGCGGCCGACTGCTGGGCCGCAAGCGTGGCGCTGCCGAGCGCGAGGGCGGCGACGGCCACGAGGGCGCGACGAGCGAAGCGGATCATCAACGGGCTCCTATGGTGGGGTGGGACTCCCCGGGCTACGCACGAGCTGGGCGCGGGGTTGAGCGAGGACGGAAGTTGGGCGAACGTGGAGGGCAACGACTGGCCTCTCCCTCGCGTACTCCGAGAATGCGACTCTCCATATTATCCCGCCGCCTCCATCGTTGGGGGGCGGTCGCGGTCGGACTCCCGTTCCTGCTCGTCCTCGCCTCCGGGCTGCTGCTGCAGGTCAAGAAGCAGGTGCCTTGGGTGCAGCCCGCGGAGCAGCGCACCGCCACGCAGGTGCCGGGGCTCTCGTGGGAGACCATCTTCGCCGCGGCGCAGGCGCACCCGGAGGCGCAGGTTGGTGAGTGGGCGGACATCGACCGCCTCGACGTGCGGCCTTCCAAGGGGATCGTGAAGGTGATCACCAAGTCGCGCTGGGAACTGCAGTTGGCGCTGGACGATGGGCGTGTGCTGCAGACGGCGTACCGACGTTCGGATCTGATCGAGCAGCTGCACGACGGCAGCTTCTTCGGGGACGCGGCCAAGCTGTGGATCTTCCTTCCGGCGGGAGTGATCGTGTTCGGCCTTTGGTTGACAGGTCTCTATCTGTGGCTGCTGCCGATGCGCACGCGGCGCCGGCGTGAGCGTTTGCTGGCGGAGGCCGCGCTGGGCGCGAAGGGCGTCACCGTGCTGGCGCTCGTGTTGGCACTCGGTTCGAGTGTCATCGTGCCGCGTGCCTTGGGCGCACAACGCGCGTCGCAGCGCGCGAGCACGCCGTATGTGCCCGGTGTGACCTGGGAACGCCGCTCTCCTTCCGCGATGGGCGTGGACTCCGCGGCGCTGGCCTCGGCGATTGCGTTTGCGGTCGCGAATGAGGCGCGGGCTCCGCGTGATATGGAGGAGTCGCACTACCGCTCGTTCGGGCGTGAGCCCTTCGGGCAGGGCATCGGCCCCTTCAAGCCGCGCGGCGAACCCAGCGGTGTCATCCTGCGCGGTGGATATGTAATCGCGAGTTGGGGCGAGCCCGACCGCGTGGATATGACGCACAGCGTCACCAAGAGCTTCCTCTCGGCGGTAGTCGGCATCGCCTTCGACCGCGGCCTCGTGTCGTCAGTGGACGAACCGGTGTGGAAGTCGCAGGCGCCGACGTATCGGCTG
This sequence comes from Gemmatimonadaceae bacterium, assembly GCA_019637355.1. Taxonomy (NCBI): domain Bacteria; kingdom Pseudomonadati; phylum Gemmatimonadota; class Gemmatimonadia; order Gemmatimonadales; family Gemmatimonadaceae; species Gemmatimonadaceae bacterium. Next base: position 38,067 of record JAHBVT010000001.1, read on the forward strand.
CGACTGCAGGCGCCGTCGGAGCCGGGCACGCACTATGGCGAGTCGCAGTTCATCGATCCCTGGAGCACGCCGCACAATCGTTCCATCACCTGGGACCACCTGCTGCGGCAGGTGAGCGATTGGGAAGGCACGCTCTGGGGCAAGCCGGAGTGGGCGGATCGCCCGGCGCAGGACGCCAGCACTTGGACCACGCGCGCGCGCGTCGCGCCCGGCAGCGTGTACGAGTACAACGACGTGCGCGTGAACGTGCTGGCGCTCGCGGCGACGAACATCTGGCGCCGTCCGCTGCCGGAAGTGCTCGACGAGCACCTGATGTCGCCGATTGGCGCGTCACGCACCTGGCGCTGGAACGGCTACGACAATGCGTGGATCACGCTCGACGGGCGCCCGGTGCAGGTCGTGAGCGGTGGCGGCCACTGGGGCGGCGGGATGTTCATCAACGCCTGGGATATGGCGCGCTTCGGCCTGCTCACGCAGCGGCGCGGAATGTGGGGCGAGCGCCGCATTCTCTCCGAGGATTGGGTACGCCGCTCGCTCACGCCGACGCCGGCGCAGCCGACATATGGCTATATGAATTGGTTCTTGAACACGGACCGGAAGTGGATGCCGAGTGCGCCGGCGAGTGCGTTTGGGCACGTGGGGAATGGGACGAACCTTGTGTTCGTGGCTCCGGAGCAGGACTTGGTTGTGGTGGTGCGGTGGATCGAGAATCGGCAGGTGGATGAGTTTTTGGGGAAGGTGTTGGGGGCGATCAAGTAAGGACTTGGGACGGAAGACTGAAGACGGAAGGAACTGCAACCGCGACTACAACGGCAAACGAGGGGTTCGGTGATGCGAATAAAGCGTCTGGCGTTGCTCCTTGTCGCTTCCGTCTTGTCTTCTTCTCCACTCAAAACGCAGCCCGCGCCGGAGTGGTCGGTGCTGATTGCGGGTGGCACTGTTGTCGATGGCACGGGTGCTGCGCGATACCGCGCAGACGTCGCGATCAACGGGGACCGCATCGTCCTTGTTTCGCGGACGCCGCTCGACCGCTCACGCGCGGCGCGGGTGATCGATGCCACGGGGCTCATCGTCGCGCCGGGATTCATTGACCTGCACGCGCATCTGGAGCCACTGCTCGAGATGCCGGACGCGCGCAGCCACGTCACGCAGGGCGTGACGCTGGCGCTCGGCGGGCCGGATGGCAGCGGACCATTCCCGCTGGCGGCATACCTCGACTCGGCGCAGCGCGCGGGGCTCGGGATGAACGTCGGGTACCTCGTGGGGCACAACACGGTGCGGCGTTTGGCGATGGGTACGGCCAATCGTGCGCCGACGTCCGCCGAGCTCGCGCGGATGGTGGCGCTCATCCGGCAAGGAATGGGCGAGGGCGCCTTCGGCATCAGCACGGGCCTGCGCTATGTGCCGGGCTACTACTCCACGACGGACGAAGTCGTCGCGCTCAGTCGAGCCGCCGCAGACTCGGGTGGCATCTATACGTCGCATCTGCGCGAGGAAGGGCTCGGCTTGCTCGAGGGCGTGGCGGAGGCGATCACCATCGCGCGCGAGGCCCGCATCCCGGTGGTGCTCACGCATCACAAGGCCGTGGGTCAGCCGATGTGGGGCAAGAGTGTCGTGACGCTGGCGATGGTGGATTCGGCGCGCGCCGCCGGGCTCGACGTGATGATGGATCAGTATCCGTACACGGCGAGCCAGACCGGACTCTCGGTACTGTTGCCGCCGTGGTCCTTGGCTGGCGGGCGCGACTCGCTGCGCGCGCGGCTGGCGGTGTCGGCGCTGCGCGACAGCATCGAGCGTGGCGTGGTGGAGCTGCTGCAGACGGACCGCGGTGGCGGCGACACGCGACGCGTGCAGTTCGGTTCGGTGAGCTGGGATCGCTCGCTCGAAGGCAAGACGCTTTACGACTGGGCCGAGCGCCGCGGGGTGGGGCCGTCTATGGACGCGGCCGCCAAGCTGGTCATCGAAGGCGAGCTCAACGGCGGCGCGAGTATGGTCTACCACATCATCGACGAGGGCGACGTGCGGCGGATTATGCGTCACCCGCAGACGATGGTCGCCAGCGACGGGCGCCTCACGCGCCCCGGCCAGGGCGTGCCGCATCCGCGCGCCTACGGCACCTTCCCGCGCGTGCTCGGCCACTATGTGCGCGACGAAGGCGTCCTCACGCTCGAGCAGGCCGTGCACAAGATGACGGCGATGCCGGCGGCGCGGCTCGGACTCGCTGGGCAGCGCGGCTGCCTCGCCGCAGGCTGCGCAGCGGACGTGACGCTCTTTGACGCGGCGACGGTGGGCAGTCCGGCGACCTTCACCGATCCGCATCGCTACGCGACGGGTATTCCGTACGTGCTGGTGAACGGCGTGCCGGTGGTGGATGGCGGCGAGTTCACGGCAGCGCGTCCGGGCCGCGCGTTGCGCCGACCCTAGGTCACTCGACCCTAGGCCACTGGCTGGCGCCGCGGCTCTGGGAGCCGCAAGTTCGCGGTATGCACACACTCGCCGGAGTCCTCGCCGGCGCTGCGTTCTGCGCCGCGTCGCTGCTCAGCTCACTGCACGCACAAAGCCAGCCTGAGTCGCCGGTCGCTGCGGGTGCGACGGTCCGCGTGACGGCACCGGTGCACTTTCCGTCTCGAGCGCTCGGTGCCTACGCCGGTGTGCGCAACGATTCGTTGTTCGTACGCGAGTCCCGTGAGACGGTGGCCATCCCGCGCGACTTCATCACGCGCATCGAACTCCAAACGCGGAGTGCGCGTGCCGGCGCGATCGGCGGTGCCTGGCGCGGGGCGCTCATCGCCGGCGGCATCGGGCTCGCCTACGCGTCCGATGGTCCACAGAGCGCGCTCGCACTCCTGCCGGTGGGCGCGCTGGTCGGCGCCGGCGTCGGCGCGGTTCGCAAAGGCAAGACCTGGACGCCGGTGGAGCCGGACGCGGTGTTCGGTGCGCGCGTCGTCGCCGCGGCGCCAGTGCCGGCTCCGATCGTCGCGCCGACTATAGAGGCGCCGCTGCCCGATATGTCCCGGCCCGCTGGCGCGCCGCCTCCGCTCCCACCGGGATTCGTTGGCGAGCAGATCGTTGCGGGCGCGCGCGCCGGCGCGGTCGGTGCGGGCATCGGCCTGCTCGGCGGCGCGGCGCTGTACGCCGCAGCGTACCAGCGGCCCGCCGACGGTCTCGGCGCACTGGGCATTCCGGTTGTCGGCGCGCTGCTTGGCTACGTCGTCGCTGCGCCGCTTGGCGTGGCGAAGTACAGTCGGAGCCACGGCATCGACGGTTCGCTTGGCGGATCGTACGGCGGCGCGATGCTTGGCATCGTCGGACTCGCCGGCGGCGGCGTCGGCTTCTTCATCACCGTCCCCTGGGGCGCGGCGCTGGGCTACAACTCCGGACGAAGATAGTCGCCCAAAAGGGAAGCCCCCGACTACAGTGATGCAGTCGAGGGCCTCCAGCTCGCTGGTGAAGTGTGGGGTCCGGTTCGTCGCTGCCGAAGCAGCCGGATCCACCGCTTCTTCCCGTGGTTGGACGGCCCAACCTTGGGTGTTGTCCTGTCGGACGACTACGATCGTCTCCAGCGACCTCACGACCGGTGCCTCGGTTCGAACGGCCTTGGCACGCTCTCCCTGACGGCGTCCCGCGAGGGAAATCCGTTCGCGCTACAACCGTCGCGCGAACGCACCAGCAATACTCACCTCCGCAAGCGTTCGCACAATGGCGAAACCCCCGACCAAGTGGTCGGGGGTTCCGCGTAAGGAGGCGCGACAGCGACGCGACACTCGCTGCCTACATCCGCGGACGCTGCGGTTTCACGTACTGGTCCAGCCAGCCCAGCATCTCGAACAGCGTGTGTCCCACGCTTTCGCGCGCCGCGTAGCCGTGCGACTCCGCCGGCAGTTGGATGTAGCGCGTGGTGCCGCCGTTGCCCTTGAGCGCCGCATACATCCGCTCCGACTGAATCGGATACGTGCCGGTGTTGTTGTCAGCCATCCCGTGAATGAGCAGGATCGGCGTCTTGATCTTGTCGGCGTACGTGAACGGCGACATCCGCTCGTACAGGTCCTGCGCCTGCCAGTAGCTGCGCTGTTCGCCCTGGAAGCCGAAGGGCGTGAGCGTGCGGTTATACGCACCGCTGCGCGCGATGCCGGCGCGGAACAGCGAGGTGTGCGCCAGCAGATTGGCGGTCATAAACGCGCCGTACGAGTGGCCGCCCACGGCGATGCGCGCGCGATCGGCCACGCCCATCCCCACGATGTGGTCCACCGCCGCCTCGGCACTGGCCACGAGCTGCTCCACGTAGGTGTCGTTGGGCTCGCCGCCGTCAATGCCCACGATCGGCATCGTCGGGTCGTCCATCACGCCGTAACCCTGCAGCAGCGCGAAGAGGTGTGACGAGCCGCCGGGCCGCGTGAAGCGGTTGGGCGAGCCAATCACCTGCGAGGCGGCATCGGCCGATCCGAACTCGCGCGGGTACGCCCAAAGCAGGAAGGGCAGCGCGCCATCGCGCGCCCGGTCGTAGCCCGGCGGCAGGTAGACCGTCGCCTGCAGTTGCACGCCGTCCTTGCGCGTGTAGCGCACGACTTCGCGGCGCACGTCGGCGAAGGCCGGCGCGGGGTCGGCGAAGCGCGTCACCTGCCGCGGCGCGATGCGGCGCACGAGGTCGCGCACCCAGTAGTTGGGCGGCTCGGTCTGCGATTCGCGGCGCGTGAGCAAGCGCTCGCCACGGTCGTCGAGCACGTCCACGATGGTCTCGTAGTACGGATCCGCCGAGCGGAAGAGGCGCTGCGTACGCCCGTTGGCGAGCTCGTAGCGGTCGATGAACGGCCGGTCGCCCTCAGGCGAGGCGCCGGTGCCGCTCAGGAACACCGAGCGGCCGTCGGCGGTGAGGCGCAGCACGTTGCGGCCGTATTGGTTGCGCGTGGTGAGGAACTGCCCGGGATCGCCGTAGCGATCCTCGCTCGAGCGCTCCCAGAGCATCCGAGGGGCCGTGCGGCCGCTGGGGTCGAAGACCCACACGCGAGCGACGCGCTGCCGCGAGTTGCCCTCGCGTGCGATGGCCAGATTCGCGCGCGCCCAGGTGATGCCGCGTGCACGCCACTCGGTCTCGATGAGCGTGCGCGGCTCACCGCTGAACGGCGCGTCCAGCGCCAGGATGCGGTCGCGCTTCGCGGCCGTGCGCGTCGGGTCACCGCCGTCGAGCGCTTCGACCCAGGTCAGCGTCGCGGCGACGTCCGCGCGCCACGACGGATTGCGCGGGCCAGTCTGCGCGGCGTCGCCACCCCAGGGCACGCGCTCGATCAACGGCCGTGTTGCCACGCTGCGCGCCACCGCGCCGTCCGGCGTCCACACTTCGATCTTCGTCGGGAAGTAATTCAGCGTCACCGAGTAGCTGAACGGTCGCGCCAGCGTCGTCACGAGGAGCCACTTGCCGTCGGGGCTGGGCGAGGCGCCGCTGATGATGCCGGGGCGCCCGACGTCCGTCAGTTGCCCGTCCAGCGTGATGCGTACCAACTGGCTGGTGGCGTAGTGCTCGAACAACGCCTCGTCGTGCGGATTCTTGAGCAGATCCTGATACGTCGCAACGCGGTCCTCGCGCCCCGAGAGCGCTTCTTGGATGATCGGGCCGCTCGGCACTGTGGGCTCACGCGGCTCCGCGCCGCGGCCGTTCGGCACGGCCGTGCACACGAACTCCGCGTCAGTCATCCAATCGCAGGGTGCGCCCAGCACACCGTTGAGACGCCGCGCGCTCACCTGCCGTGCCGTGCGCGCGGCAGGATCCGCGACCCACAGCGTCAGCGCGTCGTCAGTCGTTACGATGAACGCCATCAGCCGGCCGTTCGGCGACCAGTTGGCATTGGTGATGCCGGCGCCGTCAGGCAGCGCCGCCGCGATGCGCTGCACATCGCCGCCGCTGACCGGCAACACCGAGAGCCCGCGCGCCCCGAACTGCCGCGACGGCCCGTTGGTGCGCGGGTTGAGCCGCAGGCCCGCGAGCCGATACTCCGGCGCCGAGATCTCGGCGATGCTCGGCAGTCCGGGACGCTCGAGCAGGATGAGCAGGCTGCGGTCGGGGCTGGTCAGCACCGTCGGCGTGGCCGGGGCGTCGAGCACCTGGGCGACGGCGGCTGGCGGCTGCTGGTAGCCGGTCTGTGCCGCGAGCGGCGCGACGACAGCGAAGAGGGCGAGAAGCGCGGCCATCGGCCGGCGCAGCGTCAGTGAGGGCACGAACGCGTACTCCGTAGTGAGGGGTCTGCCTCAAGATACGCGCTGACCCTGTCGCCTGTTCGCTCGTATTCGATGTTGCCCCCGATGCTCGGCTTGCCCGCTTCGCTGCGGACTCGTCCAAGCTCCTGCCTAGGGCAGTCGCGCCGGCGACAGGTGGCACGCAGTTGGTCCTCGCCCCAACTTGGGGGCGCCGCAGTCTGACCGATGATCTCCGTCCTAGAGGGCCTGACGAATGAAGCATCTGACCACCGCCGTCCGCCGCAGCCTGCTTCTCTTGCTGCTTGCCGCACCGCTCCCCGCCCAGCAGGCGGCCGCGCCCGCCCTGCCCAGTGGCATCACCCGCGGCGCCAGCGTCGAAGGCATCACCGAGTACGCGCTCGCCAACGGGCTGAAGGTCCTGCTGTTTCCCGACCAGTCCAAGCCGACGGTGACGGTGAACATCACCTACCTCGTGGGCTCGCGGCACGAAGGCTACGGCGAGACCGGGATGGCGCACCTGCTCGAGCACTTGGTGTTCAAGGGCACGCCGAAGCATCCCAACATTCCGCAGGAACTCACCGAGCGCGGCGCGTTCCCGAACGGCACGACGTGGTTCGACCGCACGAACTACTTCGAGACGATGCCCGCCTCGGACGCCAACCTGGAGTGGGCGCTCGATCTCGAGTCCGACCGGATGGTGAACTCGTTCATCGCGCAGAAGGACCTCGAGAGCGAGTTCACGGTCGTGCGCAACGAGTTCGAGTCGGGCGAGAACAGCCCGATCCGCGTGACGCTGCAGCGCACGATGGCGGCCGCCTTCGAGTGGCACAACTACGGCAAGAGCACGATCGGCGCGCGCAGCGACATCGAGAACGTGCCGATCGAGCGCCTGCGCGCGTTCTATCGCCGCTACTACCAGCCGGACAACGCCATCCTCGTCGTCGCCGGCAAGTTCGACGAGGCCGCGGCGCTGCGGCTGATTGCGCAGAAGTTCGGGACGATTCCGCGCCCCGAGCGTTCGCTCGAACGCGGCAACCTCCTGTTCCCGACCTACACGCGCGACCCCGACCAGGACGGCGAGCGCGAGGTCACGGTGCGCCGCGTCGGCGAGGAGCAGGCGCTGATCGCGATGTACAAGGTCCCGGCGGGTACGCATCCGGACTTCGCGGCGATCGATATCCTCGCGCAGGTGCTCACGCGCACGCCGGGCGGACGCCTGCACTCGGCGCTGGTGCAGCCCGGCCTCGTGGCGCAGGCGGCAAGCCAGACCTTCCAGCTGCGTGAGCCCGGTGTCCTCTTCGGGCTCGCCCTGCTGCGCAAGGAACAGTCGCTGGCCGACGCCCGGCGCACGATGCTCGAGACGATCGAAGGCTTCGAAGCGCGTCCGGTGACCGCCGAAGAAGTCACGCAGGCCAAGGCCGCGCGCAGCCGCCAGATCGAACTCTCGATGAACAACTCGCAGAACATCGCGCTCGACCTCTCCGAATGGGCCTCGATGGGGGACTGGCGGATGCTGTTCATCCACCGCGACCGCCTCGAGGCCGTCACGCCGGCCGATGTCCAGCGCGTTGCGACGACGTACTTCCAGCCGGATAACCGCACCGTCGGCAGCTTCGTCCCGACTGACGCAGTGGCTCGCGTGAGCATCCCCGCCGTGAGCGATGCTGCGATCGACTCCGTCGCCCGCGCCTATCGCGGACGCGCCGCCATCGCCGCCGGCGAGGCCTTCGATCCATCCCCGGCAAACATCGACGCCCGCACCATCCGCGGACAGCTCGCCAACGGCTTCAAGCTCGCGATGCTGCCCAAGCAGACGCGCGGCAACCAAGTCTCGGTGCGCATCACCCTGCGTCACGGCAACCTCGAGACGCTGACCGGGCGCAACCACATCGCGGCCCTCGTGCCGCAGATGTTGGACAAGGGCACCCAGACGCGCTCGCGCCAGCAGATCCGCGAGGAGTTCGATCGCCTCCGCGCGCAGGTCGGGTTCGGCGGCGCCGGCAACAACCTCGTCGCCTCGGTCACGACGACGCGCGACAATCTCCTGCCCACCCTGCGCCTCGTCGGCGAAGTCCTCAAGACCCCGACCTTCCCGGCATCAGAGTTCGAGGAACTCAAGCGGCAGCAGCTCGCCAGCATCGAGTCGCAGAAGGCCGAGCCGGTCGCGCTCGCCATTCAGGCTTACCAGCGGCGGATGACGCCGTACCCCGCCGGTCATCCGCTCGCGGTCACGACCCTGGACGAGGACATCGCGAATCTCCAGGCCACGACGGTCGAACAGGTGCGCGCGATCTACACCGAGCTCGTCGGCGCAAGCTACGGCGACCTTGCCATCGTCGGGGACTTCGACCGCGCCGCCGTCGAGGCCTGGGCGAAGGAGACCTTCGAGGGCTGGCGCAGCCCGAAGCCCTTCGCGCGCGCCGAACGCCAGTTCTTCGACGTGCCGCAGTTCACCGAGACCATCGAGACGCCGGATAAGGCCAACGCCTTCTTCATCGCCGGCCAGAACCTCCGCATCCGCGACGACTCGCCGGACTATCCGGCGCTGACCATCGGCAACTTCATCCTCGGCGGCGGCTTCCTGAACTCGCGCCTCGCCACGCGCATTCGCCAGCGCGACGGCATCAGCTACGGCGTCGGCTCGGGCTTCGGGGCACAGGCACTTGATGAGGTCGGGTCGTTCAACGCCAACGCGATCTATGCGCCGGAGAACGTCCTGCGCCTCGAGACCGCCTTTGGTGAGGAGATCGGCCGCATCCTCAGCGAGGGTATCACCGCCGAAGAGCTCGAGGCCGCACGCACCGCTTGGCTGCAGCAGCGCGTGCAGATGCGCGCCAATGATGGTTTCGTCGTCGGGATGTTCGCGGCGCAGTATCTCACTGGCCGCACGATGGCCTTCGAGCAGCAGCTCGACGACAAGGTCAAGGCCCTCACCGTGGCGGACGTGAACGCCGCGATGCGCCGGCACATCAGTCTTGCGCGAATGTCGACCGTCAAGGCTGGCGACTTCGCCAACAAGCCGCCGATGGCACCGCCGACGCGTCCGTAGTCAGCGCGTGCTGCCGGTCGCGGCGGTGCGGGACTCCGCGTCCCGCACCGCCGCGACCATATACGCCTCGAGCATCCGCGTGCGCACGTCGTCCGGCGCGCGGCCCGCTGCGTTGGCCAGTCGCGCGAACGCAGCCTGAGCGCCCGTCAGGTCACCCGTGCGCAGGCGCGCCAACACGGCCGCGTCCAGCAGCAACGGTGCCGGCAGCCACGCCGTCCCGCGGTCGCGCTCGGCGATCTGCCGTGGCAGCTCCGCCGCCGCCGTCAGCCAGTCGTACTGCACCGCCGCCCGCAGGAATCGCCAGGCCGAGAGCGCGCCCGCCGGCGCGCGCTGCGCCACCAGGTAACGATCGACCTCCGCGTACCAGGCCACATCCGCGTAGCCCATCGTGCCCTGGTGCCGGTCGCGCTCCACCTGCAGCAGTTCGCTGAACCACAGATGCCAATCCACGGGCGCGCGTCCGCTGCGCAGTTCGCCCGTGAGGCGTGCGTCACGCAACCGCGCCGCGCGCACGGGCAGCCCCACCTGCAGGCTGCCGTCGAGTGAACTGCCAATGTCCCGCAACGGCTGGCGCATCTGCACCGCCTTGGCCTGCGCGTCGAAGCGCGCGTGCGAGAGCGGTGCCTTCGCCAGCTGCAGCGGCCGCACGCGCCGCTCGGCCATCGCGTCGGGCAGCACGAAGCGGTCGGCCTGCATCGCCGCAAACGCGCTGGCCTCCACACCCAAGAAGCGCGCCCGCTCCGCACGCAGGTCGAGCTGCGGATAGAAGTCCGAGTTGGCCGCCGAGTCGCCGTTGAACATCGGACTGAGCTCGCGGTGCCCCACGAGGTAGGTGGCGGCCAGCGCGGCGGTGGGAATCGGCCTGAAGCGTTCGAGGTCCAGCGCGATGTCCTCGGCGGCGAATACCGACCAGTCCGGCGTCGGCAGCGCGTCGGCGGTGGACGCGACGACGAGCACGTCCACATCGTTGGTGAGGTACAGCGCGTACGACGGGAAGTGCAGCGCTAGCGCGCGCAGGATGCCGAGCACGAGCTCGTCCTCGATCTCGTACAGGTGCAGCCACTGACCGAAGACGCCGCCCGGCGCGAGCTGGCGCGCCACACGCGCGTAGAACTCCTGCGTGAACAGCGCCGAGACGCCGCTCACCCAGGGGTTCGACGGTTCGGAGACAATGAGGTCGAACGTGCGCGCAGTGCCGGCGAAGTACGCCCGCGCATCGTCCGTCACGCGCAGCGCCCGCGGATCCTCGAATGTGCGGTGGTTGGCCGGCATCAGGAGGCGCGACGCATCCACCATCGCCGGTTCGATCTCGATCGTCGTGACTCGCTCCATCTCCGGCGCCGCCACGAGGAAATGCGTCGTCATTCCCGAGCCGTGACCGATGACCGCGGCCTCGCGCGCGCGTGGCGCGTGCGCCAGCGTCACCAGCGCCAGCAAAGCCTGCGTCGCGTTGTCACCGCCGAGCGCGGGCCGCAGCGAGTCGGCGCGCGGCGGCTCGAACCACACCGGGTGCAACGAGGCGTCCGGCTTGCCGTTCGTGGCGATCGTGAAGCCGCTGTCGCTGCCCATCTGCACGCTCACGCTGGCGGTGCGGCCATCCATATAGAAGAGGATGTTGCGCGAGCCGGCCGCCGGAACGTCGCCATAGCGGAACACGCCGCTGGAGAGCACCGAAGGATCGAAGCCCGGCGCCAGCGCCGTGGCGATCAGCACCGCCGCCGCCGCGGCCGTCGCGAGGCGCGCGGTGCGCAGTCCGCCCCGCCGCGCGGGCGAGGCCGTCCACAGCAGCCAGCAGCCGATGGCGAGATCGAGCCCGCCACCGAGCAGCACCGTCCCGCGCACACCGATCGCCGGCAGCAACAGCAAGCCGGCTGCCGCCACGCCGATGATCGAGCCCAGCGTGTTCCACGCGTACACCGCGCCGATGGAACGCTCGCCGCGGCCGACGCCGAGCAACGCGCGCGTGATCAGCGGCAGCGTCATTCCCGCGCAGATGGTGGCCGGCAGCATAATGGCCATCACCAACGCGTAGCGCCCCGCGTGGAAGGCGGTGTAGCCCGCCGCGTTGCGTTGCACTGTCTCCATCAGCGCCGCCATCCAGCCGAAGGCGTCGACGTACAACCCCAGCGTGAGAATGGCCGCGGTGCCCATCGCGACCTGCACGAGGCCGAGTCGCCATAGCGGGTCGCCGTCACGGTCGGCCATCCGCCGCACGGCCAGCGCCCCGATGGCCAAGCCGAGGATGAACGCCGAGAGCATCAGTTCGAAGCTGTGCGTCGCGCTGCCGAGGACCAGCGAGAGCATCCGGATCCACGCGATCTCGTAGCAGAAGCTCGCGACCGCCGTGCCGAAGCTCACCCACAGCAGCAGTTGCCACATCGCTTGTGCGCGCGGCTGCAGGTCCTTGGGGTCTTCCTTGGGCGTCAGCGCGTCGGAGACGGCAATCGCCGGCGCGACCTCCGTGCGTCGCGCCACGTACCAGCTCAGCAGCGCCACGAGCAGGTTGATCGTCGATGCCACGACCAACGTACCGGGCAAGCCGGCCAGCGCGATCAGCCAGAATCCGGCAAGGAGCACGCCTGCCGCGGCACCGAATGAGTTCGCGAAGTACAGCAGTCCGAGCAGGCTGCCCGCGCGCGCCGGGTCGCTGCGCCGCAGCACGCCGGCGGTCATCAGCGGGAAGGTCGTGCCGAGCAAGATGGACTGCGGCAGGACCAGCAGCGCCGCGAGGCTCCACTTGGCGATCGTGACCGGCGCGCCGCCGCCGAGCGCGGGAAACAGCGAATCGTAGGCAAAGGCGCTCGTGGCCACGAACACGTCGTGGAACACCAAGCCGAGCACGCCGACGAGGGCTTCGACGACGGCGTAGCCAATCAGCGGGTCGCGCAGCGATTGGGTGCGTCGCGCGACGAGCGCGGCGCCGAGGGACATCCCGCCGAGGAAGATGACCAGCACCAGCACCTGGGCGTAGGCGCCGTGGCCGACCAGGAGCCCGAGATAACGGCTCCACAGCGATTCATAGATGAGCCCGGCCGCGCCCGAGCAGACGAACAGCAGCGCGAGGACGAGCGTCACGCGCGGATCAGCGCCGCGCCGGCGGACCGCCGTTCTCTTCCACCCAGACCTTGGTCCAGTACATCACCAGCGAGCAGGGCTGCGACATCTGTCGCGGCCAGGCCAGGCGCTTGTACGCCTCGGGCACGCGCTCGTACACGTCGAAGTACTCCACCGCGTAGATCTGCTCGGCGTAGATGATTTCCTCGCGCGCCGTGCGCTCGCGACCGTTGAAGCCTTCGGTGAGGCAGCGCCAGCCGGCGGTCGACGCCACCGTCCAGTCGAGACGGCCGCGCTGGCGGTCCATCCACGGCTCCCGCCGGATGCCTTCCATCCCCTCGAACATATCAGCCCAGTAGTCGGGCTTGATGGCGGCCAGCTCCTCGGGACCGCGGAACTGCCCGATGCCGGCGCGGCGCCGGCACTCGAAGCCCTCGAAGCGATACGGCGCGCAGCCGTCCTGCGAGACGATGCGCAAGGTGTCGATGAGCTGCACCGCGCGCGTCATCGCGAAGATCAGCTCGCGCTGGGCACCGCCATCGTCCACCATCGCGACCTGCTCCTGCGCCTTCCACCCGGGCGAGCGGGCCATCACCACCACCTGGCCCCAGGGCAGGCCGCGGATGATGAAGCGGCCCTGGTTGTCCGTGCGCACCGACTTCTGCTGCAGGATGGCCAGCACCTCGACGCCGGGCATCGCGCGGCCGGAGGAGTCGGTGACGATTCCGCGCACCGTGCCAGCCTGCGCGGCGAGGGCGACCGGCAGGCCCACGAGCAGGGCGCAGGCCAAGAGCAGCCGCCGGAGAAGGGTCGTCGAATCACGCATACGGGGAATTTACGCCGCATCGCCGAAAATGTGCCCTGTGGGAAGGCCTAGCGGGACTCGAATCCCCAAGGGGCCGGCGGGGGCGGCACCGGCTTCGTGAGGTCGAACTCCACGCGGAAGCGGCGCTCGGTGCCCTCGCGGCGCAGTTGGTACACGAACTGCGTCGCCGTCAGCTCGACCGTCCACACGTTCGTGCGCGCCGCCGGGATCAGCGTGGCGGTGAAGCTGTCGGCCGGGAACTCCATCCGCATCGCCGTGCCCGTGGCCCGCGAGTCGCCGCCGTACTGCGTGACGCGATCTTCGCTGCCGTCCTCGTGCCGGTGGTCGTGCTTGAGCCGCACGCCGTCGGCGGTCCGCACCAGCACCCAGGTCCGCGAGCGATCCTCGCCCACGTGGAAGGGCACGCGAACCGTGTCGCCGCAGCCCCGCACGTGCATCACCAGCCGCTGCGACGCGAAGGCGCTGTCCGATGGCTGGGGATTCACGACCCGCCCTTCGTAGGCCTTGCCGCAATGCGCGCGCAGGCCAGCGAGGAAGTCGTCAGGGGCGCTTTGCGCGAGGAGCGCGGCAGGGGCAAGCAGCGCGAGGGCGAGGAGAGCGGCGAGTCGAATGGGCATTACCCAACATAGCACGCGTAATCGACGGATGACGGAGGACGGAGGACGGGGGGAGACCGGACGAATCGCTCCATCCGTCTTCAGTCTTCCGTCATCTCTTCAATCGATCAAAGAACGTTTTCCGCGCCTTGGCCACCTTCGGCGCCACCACCACCGCGCAGTACGGGTTCTGCGGGTTCCGTGCGAGATAGTTGTCGTGGTATGACTCCGCCGGCCAGAAGGTCTCCAACGGCTGCACTTCGGTCACGATGGGATCGTCCCAGTGCGCCTGCGCCGCCGCTAGTTGCTCGCGCGCGATGCGCGCCTGTGCCTCGCCCTCGGTGAAGATCGCCGAGCGGTACTGTGGGCCCACGTCGTTGCCCTGCCGATCCTTGGTCGTGGGATCGTGGATGGTGAAGAACACCTCGAGCAATTCGGCGTACGAGATCACGCTCGGATCGAACGTCACCTGCACGACCTCGGCGTGGCCGCTCTGCTTGCCGCAGACCTGCTCGTAGGTGGGGTTCGGCACGTGGCCGCCGGCGTAGCCGCTCTTCACGCGCTCCACGCCGCGCAGCTCCAGGTACACGGCCTCGAGGCACCAGAAGCATCCGCCGGCCAGCGTCACGACTTCCCTGCTCACGCGTTCTCCTGTGTGATTGCCGGAAACAGCGCCGCGAACTGCCCGTACCCCTCGGCAGTCAGTCGCGCCGCCGGGATGAAGCGCAGCGCCGCCGAATTGATGCAGTAGCGCAGCCCGCTCGGGTCCGGCCCGTCAGGAAACAGGTGCCCGAGGTGCGAATCGCCCTCGGCCGAACGCACCTCCACGCGGCGCATCCCGTAGGAGGCGTCCTCGTGCTCCGTGACCTGTTTCGGGACCAGTGGCTTGGTGAACGACGGCCAGCCCGTGCCCGAGTCGAACTTGTCCGTGGATGCAAAGAGCGGCTCGCCCGAGACGACATCTACGTAGATGCCCGGCTCGTGGTGGTCCCAGAACTCGTTGCGGAACGGCGGCTCCGTGGCGCTGCACTGCGTCACCTGGTACTGCAGCGGTGTGAGTTGGGCGGCCAGCGCGGGATCATCGGGCTTCTTCTTCATCGCGGATGACTAGGAAATGAGGAACGCTTCGCCGCACTAACCCGGTGTGTCGCGTCGGACGTTCCCTCTCCCCCTATCCCTTGCAGTCCGAAGAAAAGCCGAACATACTTGAACTCGGTTGGACGTTTGGGCGTCACGATTCGGTGAAACCCTGACAGGCCATCTTCCGTTTAAAGCAAGCATCCGCTTGCTTACTTGCAAGCGTTCACTTGCACAGAATCTCCCCAAGATGACAGAACCAACCAAGCAGCAACTCATCGAAGCAGCGCTGCGTGTGTACGGCGAAGGTGGTTTCCGCGGCGCAACCACGAAGCGCATCGCCGAAGAAGCGGGCGTCAACGAAGTCACGCTCTTCCGGCTGTTTGGCTCCAAGGCGGCGCTGATTCACGAGGCGCTGCAGACGCGTGCCATCGCGATCGCACGCGAGGCGTTGCCGGCGCATCCCAAGCGGCCCCAGGCCGAGCTCACGCAGTGGGCCGCCGAAGACCACGCGTTCCTGCTCGAGAACGCCGGGATGATTCGCGCCTCGATGGCGGATATGCACGATCACCCGGAGTGCGCCGGCACCGCCGCCCAGCGGCCCGCCGGCTCGCACGCCGAACTCACCTCCTACATCACACGCCTGGCCGAGCACGGGCACATCCCGAGCGCGGCGAACGCCAAAGCCGCTGCAACGATGTTGATGGGAACCCTCTTTGCCGACGCGATGGGTCGCGACCTGATGCCTGAAATGTTTCCGCCGCGCCACGAGGCGCCGGCTGCCTACGTCCGTCTCTTCCTGCGCGCCTTGGGCGCCACGGTCACCGCACTGCTGTTGATGCTGGCTCCGCTGCCGGTGCTGGCGCAGTCATCGGCCGTTTCCTCAGCGCAACCGACCGTGCTCTCGCTCGGCGATGCGCTCCGGATGGCCGAGAGCAAGAGCAGCGCGGTGCGCGCCGCGCAGGCGGGGCTCGACCGCGCCGCCGGCCAGCAGCGCCAGGTCAACAGCCAACTACTGCCGCAGATCAGCGGCAGCGCCGCCTACCAGCGCGCCATCCAACTGCAGTTCCAGGAAATCGCCAAGCAGTTTCCGGACACCGGTTCGGGCGGTGGCAGCGGTGGCTTCGCCGACTCGCCGCTGGCGCAGGTGTTCGCGGCGCCCAACACGTTCATCTTCACGCTGCAGGGCACGCAGAACCTCTGGACCGCCGGTCGCCTCACCGCGCAGCGGGCCGGTGCAGACGCCGCGCGCGATGCGGCCGACGTCTCGCTCTCCTCGGCGCGCGCGCAGGCACTGCTGGACGTAGCGCAGGCCTACTACGACGCCGTCGCCGCGCAGCGCTTCGCCGACATCGCCGACTCCACGCTGGCGCTCACCGACCGCACGCTGGCGCAGGTGCGACTCGGCCGCGAGATCGGCACCGCGTCGGAGTTCGACCTTCTCCGCGCCCAAGTCGCTCGCGACAACCAGCGTCCCGTCGCCATCCAGGCACGCGGCGCGCGGCAGGCCGCGGAGCTGCGGCTCAAGCAACTCCTGCGGCTGCCGCTGCAGCAGCCGCTGCAGCTCACCACGCCCATCCGCGATGACGACGTGGCGATGGCCGGCGCGCTTGCACCGGTCACGCTCGCCGACGCGCGCACGGTCACGCCGGACACCGCAGTGGACGCGCGCGCCACGGTGCGCCAGGCCGCCGCACAACTGCGCGCCTCCGAGCAGGCGCTCACGGCGGCACGCCTCGCGCGCTTCCCGGCGCTGCAGCTCAGCTCCACCTACCAGCGCTTCGCGTATCCGGCCGAGGGCACCTTCCTGCCCAGCGATCTTAACCTGTACTTCCCCAACTGGACGGTCTCGCTCGGCTTGAGCTTCCCCGTCTTCAGCGGCGGACGCATCGGTGGCGAGCGGATGGTGGCGCAGGCTAACGTCGCCGACGCGCAAGCCCGGCTCGAACAGGCCCGCGACGGCGCCGAGGTGGACGCCATCCTCGCCATCACCGCGTACGAGCAGTCGGCGGCGGCCTACACGGCCGCCGTGGGCACGGACGCGCAGGCCGAGCGCGCGTATCGCATCGCCGAAGTCCGCTTCGCCGAAGGGATCTCGACGCCGGTCGAGCTCACCGAGGCGCGCGTCCAGCTTGAGCAGGCGCGCCTCCAGCGCGTCACCACGGCGCGCGACCTCGAGGTCGCGCGCCTGCGCATCGCGCTCCTGAAGGACCTCCCGCTCGTGCTGGGAGGCACCCGCTGATGTCGTTCATCCACTCGCCCAACACACCCGCCCTGCGGGGGAAGGTCTCGATGTCGTCGCGCTCCCTCCTCTTCGTCGCTGCAGTCGCCCTTACCGTCTCGCTGGCCGCCTGCGGCCGCGGGGATGCCGCCGAGGACGTCTCGGCAGAGCCGGTCACCATCGCGGTCGGGCCGGAAGGCATCGCCGTCGCCACGCGGAGCCTGCTCTCCGTCGGGCCGCAGCTCTCGGGCACGCTCGTGGCTGAGCGCACGGCGCAGATCCGCGCCGAGGTACCGGGCGCCGTGCTCAGCGTCAACGTCGATCCCGGCGCGCGCGTGGAGCAGGGAACCTCGCTCGCCAAGATCGACGACCGCGCCATCCAGGACGCCTACCTCGGCGCGCGCAGTGGCTTCACCGCGGCGCAGACGGCGGCCGACCTCACCGCCCGTGAACTCACGCGCGCCGAGCGCCTCAAGGAGGCCGGCGCGATCAGCGAGCGCGACCTCGAGAACGCGCGCCGCGCCGACCTCGCCGCGCGTTCGATGCTCGACGACGCCCGCGCCCGCCTCTCGCAGGCCGAGAAGTCGCGCGACGCCGCCAACGTGCTCGCGCCCTACGCCGGCATCGTCTCCGAGCGCTACGTGAACCCCGGCGACATCGTGAACCCCGGCGCGCCGCTCTTCGCCGTGGTCGATCCGTCCACGATGCGGCTGGAAGCCGCCGTGCCCGCCTCCGACCTCGCGATGCTGCGCGTCGGCGCACCGGTGCGCTTCAGCGTCACCGGCTACCCGGGCCGCACATTCGAAGGACGCATCGCCAGCATCAACCCGCAAGCCGATCCGCAGACGCGGCAAGTGCGCCTCTTCGTGCGCATCCCGAACGCCGGGCAGGCCCTCGTGGCTGGCCTCTTCGCCGAGGGCCGCGTGGCCAGCGAGTCGCGCGAGACGCTCACGGTGCCGGCGCTGGCCGTCGATGAACGCGGGCTCGGTCCGCAAGTGATCCGCCTGCGGAACGGCGTGACGGAGCGCGTGGCCGTCACGCTCGGTGCCCGCGACCGGGCCACCGACCGCGTCGAGATCACCAGCGGTCTCGCCGCCGGCGACACCGTGCTCACCGGTGCCGCCCTCGGCGTCACCGTCGGCTCGCGCGTCCGCGTGAGTTCGCCGTCCGATACGTCGTCCACGCGCTGAGGCATACGCGATGTACATCTCCGATTTTGCGATCAAGCGTCCGCTCATCACCATCGTCTCGATGTTGGCGTTGGTGGTGTTCGGGCTCTTCGCGCTGTGGCGGCTCGAGACCGACGAGTTCCCGGACGTCCAGCAGCCCATCATCAACGTCGCCATCCCGTATCCCGGCGCCTCGCCTGACGTGGTCGAGCGCGAGGTGCTCGACCGCGTCGAGGAGGCCGTCTCCGGCATCTCGGGCGTCGACCGCATTATGGGTTCGGCGCAGGACGGCTTCGCGAACATCACCGTCTTCTTCGTCTTCGAGAAGGACCTGCAGCAGGCCTCGCAGGATATCCGCGACAAGATCAGCGGCATCCGCTCGGACCTGCCGGCCGAGATGAAGGAGCCGGTGCTCACGCGCTTCGACCCGGCGGACCAGCCGATCATCGAGATGTCGCTCAACTCGAGCACGCTCGATGCGGCCTCGCTCACACGCATCGCCGACCCCGAGATCACGCGCGTGCTGCGCGGCATCCCCGGCGTGGCGGAAGCGGTGGTGATCGGCGGCGTGGAGCGGGAGCTCACCGTCGAGATCCGTCCCGACGCGATGGAAGCGGCGGGCATCAGCGTGGCGCAGCTGGTCGGTGCGCTGCAGGCGCAGAACATCGCCGCGCCGGTGGGCCGCATCACCGGCGCGCTCGACGAACGCTCCATCCGGCTTAAGGGCAAGCTCGAGACGCCGGAAGACTTCCTGCGCCTGGTGGTGGCCGAGAAGGGCGGCCGCGCGATTCGCCTCGGCGAAGTCGCGACCGCGCGCGACGGCACGTCCGAACCGCGCACCGCCGCGATGTTCAACGGCCGCGACGCCGTCGGCATCTCGATCAAGAAGTCCAAGGGCTATTCGACCACCACCGTGGCCGAGCGTGTCGTGCAGGCCGTCGACGGTCTGCGCCCTGCGCTGCCGCCCGGCACCACGCTCGACATCGTGCGCAATGCCGGCGACCGCGTGCGTGACTCCGTGGCCAACGTGCAGTCCACGCTCGTGGAAGGCGCGATCCTCACCGTGCTGGTCGTCTTCCTGTTCCTCAACAGTTGGCGCTCCACCGTCATCACCGGCCTCGCGCTGCCGATCTCGGTGCTCGCCAGCTTCATCGCCGTCTGGGCCTTCGGTTTCACGCTCAACACGATGTCACTGCTCGGCCTCTCGCTGGCCATCGGCATCCTGATCGACGACGCCATCGTGGTACGCGAGAACATCGTGCGCCACGTGGAAATGGGGAAGGATCACTTCCGCGCCGCGCACGAAGGCACCGACGAGATCGGCCTCGCCGTCGCCGCGACGACCTTCTCGATCGTCTCGGTGTTCGTGCCGATCGGCTTTATGGCCGGCCTCTCGGGCCAGTGGTTCAAGCCTTTCGCGCTGACCATCGCCTGCGCCGTGCTGGTCTCGCTGTTCGTGTCGTTCTCGCTCGACCCGATGCTCTCAGCCTACTGGCCGGACCCGGAAATCGAGTCGCACGAGCACCGCAACTGGCTTTCGCGGCAGATCGCCAAGTTCAACGACTGGTTCGACAAGCTCGCCGGCACCTACACCAAGGTGATTGGCTGGGCGCTGGACCACCGCCTCGCGATCATCGCGCTGGCTGGTGGTTCGCTGTTCAGCGCGCTGTGGCTGCAGGGCACCTTCGGCGGCTTCGGCTTCGTCCCGGTCAGCGACAACTCCGAGCTCGTCATCCAGGTGGAGACGCCACCGGGTTCGAACCTCGAGTACACGCGCCTCAAGACCGAGGAGGCGGCGCGCCTTGCGCGTGCGCATTCGGAGGTGCGCTACACCTTCGCGACGGTCGGTGCCGGCGGCGGGATGGATCCCTCCGAGGCGCTGGGCGCCGTGGACCTCGGCTCCGTGTACGTGCGGATGACCCCGAAGACCACGCGCGAGCTCTCGCAGGACCAGTTCGGCGCGCGCCTGCGTGAGGAAGTGAAGTCGATCGGCGGCGCCACGGTGGCGGTGTTCACCAGCGGCTTCGGCGGCGCCATCAAGCAGGTGCAGCTCGAGCTGCGCGGCTTCGACGGACGCCAGCTCCAGCAGGTGGCGGACACGGTGCTGCAGGTGGTGCGCAATGTGCCAGGCGCGGTGGACGTGGGCCTCTCGACCAAGGGCCAGAAGCCCGAACTCGAGATCACGCTCGACCGCGCGCTGGCCGGATCGCTCGGCGTGACGGTGGGACAGATCGCGCAGTCGCTGCGTCCCGCCTTCGCCGGCGTGGATGCCGGCGACTGGGTGGACCCGGCGGGTGAGAACCGCAAGGTGCGCGTGCGGCTCGCGCCGGAGTCACGCACCCGCGTGAGCGACATCGAGCGCCTGCCGATTTCGGTCGGTGGGCAGGGTGGCGCGCCGATGCGGATGGTTCCGCTCGGCCAGCTCGCGACCGTGACGCAGGGTGTCGGCCCGGCCAAGATCTCGCACCTCGACCGCGACAACGTCATCGTCGTGCAGGCCAACGTCGCCGGCAGCTCGCTTGGCGAGGTCACCTCGGCCATCAGCCGCGAGCTCGCCAAGATGAACATCCCCGAGGGCGTGCGCTGGTCCTTCGGCGGCGAGGCCAAGGACCAGGAGCAGGTCTTCGGCGACATCCTGGCCGCGCTCGGTATCGCGCTGCTGCTGATGTACCTGATCCTGGTGATGCAGTTCGGCTCGTTCTTGGAGCCGATCGCCATCCTCATCTCGCTGCCGCTGTCGCTGATCGGCGTGGTGCTGGCGCTGCTCATCACCAACGACACGCTGAACATTATGTCGATGATCGGCGTGATCCTGTTGATGGGCATCGTGGCCAAGAACGCCATCCTGCTCATCGACTTCGCCAAGTGGGGGCAGGAGCAGGGAATGGAGCGTCGCGCGGCGATCATCGAGGCCGGACGCGTGCGCTTGCGCCCCATCCTGATGACCACCTTCGCGATCATCGCGGGAATGATTCCGGTGTCGCTGGGGCTCGGTGAGGGCGCGGACTTCCGTGCGCCGCTGGGCCGCGCTGTCATCGGCGGCACCATCACATCCACCATCCTCACGCTGGTCGTGATCCCGACCGTCTACGAGATCCTGGACGAGTGGCGCGAGAAGGTGGCGGGCTGGTTCAAGTTCCCGGTGCGGCCCAAAACGGACGAGTATATGATCCCGAAGCCGCGGGTCTGAGCAAGCGGCTGGTGACGACGAAGGCCCGGAGCGTTCGCGATGAACGCTCCGGGCCTTCGTCGCGCATCGCGGCTACGGGCGCGGGCCGAAGCGCCGAGGCGGGCGGTTGGCCGCGAGCCAGGCGCGCTGAGCGTCGGTGAGCACCGCGCGCAGCGCGGCGTGCAGCGCTTCCACGTCGGGGCGCAGGGCCTGCGCAATCTCGCGACCGCCGGCCAGGATCTGCTGCACCTCCTGGCGCGACGCACCGCTGAGCCGCGCCTGTCGCGCTTCCATAAAGATTAGCCGCAGCGCCGCGAGCTCCTCGCTGTGTGCCTCACGGAATTCGATGCGCAGCGCCAGCATCTCGGCGCGCTGCTCGTCGGTCAGGGCCAGGGAATCGGGGAACGGCGGCCGGATGCTGCGTCCATCGAAGGGACGCCCGCCCGGCTGCTCGCCCATCGTGCCTTCGAGCGCGGAGCCGGGTTCGCCGAACATCACCAGCGCGTAGTCGTCCGCAACGCGGCTCGAGGCGCCAGTGGTGGGTTCGCCGCAGGCCGTCAGCGTGACGGCGACTGCGAGAGTGGGGAGCAATACACGACGCAACATTGGGTGATGCCTCCTGCCGGCTACGGGGGTCAGTTGTCGCGTGGCAGGGTGGGGGCCTGCGCGGGTTTGCCCGTTAGATGCCGACGGCGCCGACAACGTTAACCGCCCTCTCCCGCCTTCCGGAGCAGCGTCCAGGCTTCGTCCAGGTGCTCCTGCGTGGTGCGCAGGTTGCCGATGGCCACCCGCAGCGCATAGCGATTCGCGAGCGAGGTGTGCGAGATGAACACCCGCCCGCTGGCGTTCACCTTCTCGAGGATCTTGGCGTTGTGCCAGCGCAGTGCGTCTTCGCTGAGCTGCGCCGGGCGATGCCGGAAGCACACCACCGACATCTCCACTGGCGCGAGCAGCTCCCACTCGGGCGCCGCGCTGACCCGTGCTGCAAAGCTCTCCGCCAGCGCGCAGTGTTGCCGCAGGCGCGCCTGCAGCCCTTCGAGCCCGAACGCGCGCAGTACGAACCACAATTTGAGCGCGCGGAAGCGCCGGCCCAGTTGGAACGAATAGTCCGAGTACGACAGCGCTACGTCCTGCTCAGGCGTGCGCAGGTACTCCGGCGTGAGCGAGAAAGCGCGGCGCAGCACCTCCGGATGCCGCGTCCACAGCACGCTACAGTCCATCGGCGTGAACAGCCACTTGTGCGGATTCACCACCAGCGAATCGGCGCGCTCGAGGCCGGCGAACATCGTGCGGCGCTCCGGCAGCAACGCAAGCACGCCGCCGTACGCCGCGTCGGCGTGCAGCCAGATGCCGTGGCGTTGGCAGGTTTCCGCGATCTCTGCGATGGGGTCCACCGCCGTGCTTGATGTCGTCCCCAGCGTGGCCACGACGGCCAGCGGTCGCGTCCCTGCGGCCACGTCGGCCGCGATCTGCACCGCCAGAGCGTCAGTGCGCATCCGGAACCGGTCGTCGCTCGGAATCCGCACGCAGTTCTCGTGACCCAGTCCCAGCGTGATGACGGCTTTGTCCACCGAGGAATGCGCCTGGTCGGAGCAATACACGCGCAGCACGGGCAGGTCGTTGCGGCCAGCAAGGCCGCGTGCGCGGATGGCTAACGCCGGGTCGCGTTCGCGCGCTGCGGCAAGGGCCTGCAGCGTGCTCGTGGACGCGGTGTCGGTCAGCATCCCGAACCACTCGCGCGGCAGGCCCATCGCATCACGCAGCCAGCCCGTCGTCGTTTGCTCCAGTTCAGCCAGCGCCGGCGAGGTGCGCCAGAGGATGCCCACCTGGTTCAGCGCCGCCGTGACCAACTCCCCGAGAATGCCGGGCACCGAGGCCGTGTTGGCGAAGTAGGCCAGGAAGCCCGGGTGATTCCAGTGCGTCACGCCCGGCATCACGAGGCGGTCGAGGTCGGCGATGATCTCGTCGAGCGCTTCGGCCCGCACCGGCATCGCGGCGGGAAGCCGGCGCCCTAGGTCTCCCGGTGCAACCTGCGACAGGACGGGATAGCGTTCAGGCGACCCGAGGTACTCCGCGATCCACCGCGCGAGCACGTCGGCCTGCCGCGTGAACTCCTCGAGCGGCAGGTCGCCGTACTCGGGCTTGGAAGGGGACACTGACATTGACACAAATCTACGACGACGACCGGCGGCTCGATGCCGCGGTGTCACTGGGCATCATCTCGGCGGAGCAGGCGGCGGCCATCCGCGGCCTGACGCCGCAGCGCAGCGCGCCCGCGTTGCCGCAGCCGGTGGGCGCGCCGACCATCGGCTACGTGCTGGGCGCCATCACCGTGCTGGTGGCGATGGGCTGGTTCCTTGCCGACCGCTGGGAATGGCTGGGTGCGGGGGGCGTTCTCGCGGTGGTCGTGCTCTACGCGGCCCTGTTCGTCGCCGTCGGCGGGCGCCTGCGCCGTGAAGGCTTCTCGACGGCCTCGGGCTTCGCCGTGCTCCTCGCCGTGGCGATGGTGCCCATCGCCGTCGTGGCCCTCAACGAGCTGCTGCAGTGGTTCCCTGCGACGCCTGCGGCCGGCTGTCGCGTGCAGCCGATGAACGTCACGGCCGACTTCTCCTTCTGGGGCTGCCGCGGGCTCGAAGTCACCATCGAGCTGACGACGCTGCTGGCGGCGCTGGTCGGCCTTCGCGCGACGCGCTTTCCGCTCTTGGCCGCTCCCATCGCCGCACTCCTGCTGCGCGGCGTGTTCCTCGTCGCCGACGGCGTGTTGCGCGGTGAGGTGGGCCGACTCAGCGCCGCGTGGGTCTGGGCCGCCGGGGCCTCGCTGCTCGTGGCCGGCGCGTACGTGCTCGATCGCCGCCAGCCGGAGGACGAAGACTATGCCCTGTGGTTCCACCTCGTGGCGGCCTTCGCGGGGGTAATCGCCACGGCCATTCTGCTCAACAGCTTCGAACAGTTCCGACACCTCCTCGTGCCGGCGGCCTTCGTGGCGTTCACGTTCTCGCTGCGAATGCGGCGCTTCGTCTGGACGCTCGTGGGCCTCGGCTGGTTCGTCACGTACCTGGGCTGGCTGGCCGCCGATGTGTTCAAGGACACGCCGTTCTTTCCCATCGTCCTCGCGGCGCTGGGCCTGGGCGTGATCATCGCGACGGTCTGGGTGCAGCGGAACAGCGCGATGCTGGTGGCCCGCTTCGGCGGGCTGGGTGGGGATGCCCGCCCCGCCTTCCCGGGTGGCGTGGGGTTGCTCCTGCTGCCGGCACTGGTGGCGGCACTGCAACTTCCGGCAGCACGCTTCGCCGACCGGGAGCTGCGGCGCGAATCGGCGGCTAGTATGCGGATGTACGGAGCGATGCGGGCGCGGCGGGACGCCGAGGTGCGCCGGGCGCGGCGGGAGGCGACGGGACAGGCGGTTCCCAGCCGCAGGCCGGAAACCCCACCCCCCCGCCTGCCGTAGCGCAGGAGGTACGCCAAGCCGCCGCAGGGGCGGGGGCGGGAGACTCTGCGGAGGAGCTTGATGCTGGTTGCGGGACTGTTGCTGGCCCTGCAGGTGACCGTGCAGGTGGACGTCGATTCTGGGCGGGCTTCCGCCGGCGTGGGGATGCGTGCTCCGCAGCGCCAACGCATCCCCGTCACCGACGAGCACCGCCGCACCGCCTTCCGCGACGCCGCCGCGCGTGAACTCATCCTCAACGCGCGCGCCGCCCGCCTCAAGCAGGACTCCTCGCTCGTTTCCTACGAGGTCAAGAGCTACCAGCGCATTTCCGCCGGAATGTCGCTGCGCGAGACGGCCCGCGACCGCCTGATCTTCCGCACGGAGAACGCCGCCCTCGTGCGCTGGCAGCGGGGCATCGGCGCTCGGATCGAATTGCTGGGCGCACGCCAAGCCGTGCCCATCGTGCAGGGCATCAGGGAGGCCGAAGACGAGATCCAGCGCGAGATGGAGTCCGAGTTCAGTGATATGCTCGCGGTGCCGTACTACCCGGGGAAGGACGACTTCTGGCTCTTCGAGATGGTCGGGAGCTCCAACGAGAGCGGCAGCCCGATGCTGATCCATCCCATCGCCGAGGGGTCGGAGGCCTACTTCACCTTCGCCAGCGGCGATTCCGTGGACATCGTCCTGCCAGACGGCAAGCGCATCAAGCTGCGCGAGATCCTGGTCACGCCGCGGCAGGCGATCTGGAATCTCGTCGTGGGTTCGTTCTGGTTCGAGACGGAGGCGGCGCATCTCGCGCGCGCGGTGATGCGCTTCTCGGCACCGATGGATATCTGGGAGACGGTCGAGGCCGAGGATCCGGGAGCGCGCGACGAGATGCCGCGCGCGGTGCGCGGGATGCTCTCGCCGATGAAGGCCGAGATCACGGCCGTCACCATCGAGTATGGATTGTTCGAGCAACGCTTCTGGTTGCCACGGACGCAGGGCGCCGAGGGCTATGCGCGCGTGAGCTTTATGCGCCTGCCGTTCCGCATCGAGCAGCGCTACCGGTACGAAAGCGTGAATGCCGCAATCGACCTGCCACCCATCGACTGGCCCGTGTCCCAGCCGCGCAACGCCGCGAGGATGCGTGATAGCCTGCGCGCCGCCGGTCTCGATTCTGTCGCCGCCCGCGATTCCGTGCGTGCGGCGTTCGCGCGCGCGGATTCGCTGCGCCGTGCGCGCCGCGACGAGCGTTGCGCGACCGAGGGGACGTACACCGTCTACCAGCGCCGCGGCAACGGCTCGCTGGAGATGGCGGTGGAGGTGCCTTGCGACGTCTCCGTGCTGGCGACTTCCCCGGAACTTCCGCCTTCCATCTACGATCCCGGCGAGGAGCTCTTCGGTGCGGCCCAGCGCGAGGAGCTGATGCAACTGCTCGATTTCGGCCTGCAGCCGAACTGGGCGCCGCGTCGGCCGACACTGGAATACGGGCTCCAGTACACCCGCTTCAACCGCATCGAGGGGCCGAGCAGCGGCATCCGCGCCTCGTCGCAACTGGGCAAGGGCTACACCGTCGCGCTCGACGCCCGCGCCTCGGCGGCGGACCTGCAGCTCAACGGCGGACTCTCGCTCGCGCGCAGCAACGGACGGCGCCAGATCCGCGGTGAGGTCTACCGCCGTCTCTCCGTGAGCTCCGACTTCGGCGATCCGCTCTCGTTCGGCGCCTCGCTGCCGGCGTTCTTCTACGCTCGCGACGAAGGTTTCTACCACCGTGCCTGGGGCGCCGAGCTCGCCAGTGAGCGCGTGCCGCGCCGCGGTCTGGAGTGGCGCCTCTTCGCCGAAGAGCAGTGGACGGCACGGGTCGAGAACCGCTGGTCGCTCTTCGGCGGGGCCAACGATTCGCGCGTACTCGGCAACGTCGCGGCCGATACCGGCTGGTACTACGGGGCCGGACTGCGCTGGCGCGGCAGTCGGGGTCTGGATCCGCGGGGCTGGCGCCTGACTGGCGACCTGCGGCTCGAAGGCGCCACCGGTGCGAGCGACTACGGGCGCGTGATTGTCGAGACGGTCACGTCCAAGGGAGTCGGCCCCGTGATCGCGTCGGTGACCGCCTCCGGCGGCACCAGCGAGGGCGAGCTCCCGGCTCAGCGGCAGTTCTTCCTTGGCGGCCTGCACAGTGTGCGCGGACTCACGCCCGGCACGATGGTGGGCAACACGTTCTGGATGACGCGCGCCGAGGTGGGTACGAACGACGTCGCGGCGCGTCCCGTGATCTTCGGGGACTTCGGTTGGGCCGGGAGCCGCGAGGCCTGGGGCAAGTTCGGCCGGCCGATGACCGGCGTGGGCGTCGGGATGAGCTTCTTGGATGGCCTCGCCCGCATCGACCTCGCCCGGGGCATCCACCCGCGCTGGGAGACGAGGATGGACCTATACCTCGAGGCCAAGTTCTAGGTCGCCGCGCGGTACCGTGTGATGTGAGCACTTGCGTAAAGAACCGGTACAGCGCCACTTAGAGGCTCCCCCCCCCTCTTTGACTAGGTCGCTCGCTTCTTGACGACGGAAACGCAGGGCCCGATGCCGGCCCCCGAGGATGTGCACGCCGAAGTCCTGCTCTGGCAGGCGCGGTATCGTGTCACCCTCGTGTCCCTACTGGGATTCGCGACGATTACCCTCAAGTGGTTCGGGGTGACGTCCGCCGAATCGGTGTTTGCGTCAGGCGTCTCCGAGCGCAGCCTGCTGATGGCGGTTATCGGGCTGATGCTGGTGTACCTCATCGGCCATCGGATGTTGCGGGCGTACCTGCTGCGGCAGCGGCGCGCGTCGATGCGTCTCGTCATCGGGGCGATTGCCAGCGACGTCGTCCTGCTGTTCGCCGGTGTGCTGCTGATGACGCCGCCCGAGTTCTACGTCCGCGCGCTGGTGGTCGCGATCTTCACCGTTCAGTTCACGCAGCTGTTCTTCGGCTGGGGCGCGACGATCGCGAACCTCGTGCTGATTGCGCTGGGCTACACGACGCTGGTGGCCGTGGCCAGCGATGCCGGCATTCTGCTGCGGCCGCAGGAGGAGCTCTGGACGCTCACCCTCTACGCAATCGGCGTGCTCGTCCTGGTAGCCCTGCAGGCGCAAGTGGCCTCGCGGATGCACCGCCTGATGGAGCTCTTCCACAAGGCGCAGGAGGGGGACTTCTCTCAGCGCTTCGAGGAGCGCGAGGATGAAGTGCCCGATCCGGTGAGCGTCATCGGGCGCGCGTACAACCGGATGCGCGAGCATCTGCAGGCGATCGTGTTCACCGACCCGCTCTCCGGCTGCTACAACCGACGCGGGCTCAACCAGATGGCGGAGCGCGAGGTCTCGCGCGCCATCCGCAACAAGAAGGAGCTGGCGGTGCTGGCGATCGACCTCGACCACTTCAAGCGCGTGAACGACGAGTTCGGGCACCTGACCGGCGACGAGGTCATCCGCGAGGTCGGCCACCTCCTGCGCAACACCGCCCGCGAGGCGGACGTCGTGGCGCGCTTCGGCGGCGAGGAGTTCACCATCCTCGCGCCAGATTCCGGCGAGGAGGGCGCGCTGATTCTCGCCGACCGCGTGATGGAGGCGTTCCGGGCCTACCGCTTCCGTTCGCTGCCGCCGGAGTTCCGGATGACGGCCAGCGTCGGCGTGGCGGCGGACTTCGCGCGCGACGACCAAGTCTCCAAGACGCTGATTGCCCGCGCCGACGAGGCGCTCTATGTGGCCAAGCGCAACGGCCGCGACCGCTCGGTGGTCTGGCACGCGGGGATGCGTGCCTTCGACGGTTCTCCCGCGCGCGGACGCTCGTCCGTCGTCGGGATGCTGCGGATCACCGAGTAGGCAGCCGCAGCGTCCCTTCGCCGATTAGCACCGCGCGGCCGGCCACGCGCACCGTCGTCACCGCGCCCGCCGCCTTGGTCGCGCGCACCTCGAGCAGGCTCGGCCGCCCCATCTCGATGCCCTGGCGCACGGTCCACGCGAACTCGCCGTCGGCCTTGGAGTCCTTCATCGCCAGCCAGCCGCCAAAGGCCGCGATCGCCGACCCGGTGGCGGGATCCTCCGGTACGTTGATGCCGGGCGCGAACATCCGGGCGCGCCAGTGTTGCTCGCCGGACTCGGCGTCGCGCGCCGCGACGAGGATCTCCGGTGCCCAGGCACGCTTGAGCGTCTGCTCCCACAGGTCCACGCGCACGCGGGCGCGCTGCACGGCGTCCACCGTCTTGAGCGGCACGAGCAGGAACGGATAGCCGCAGGAGACGGCCTGTGGCGAGAGCGCGCCGCCCACGAGATCCTTGGCGTCCAGCGACAGGATCTCGGCCATCGTGTTCAGCGTCGGGACGCTCGGGCCGACCTCGGGCATCTTGGCTGCCGACAGCTCCGCCCAGGCCAGCGCCTCGCCCTCGATGCGCACGTCCACGGGCACCGTCCCGATCTTGAGGTCGAGGCGCAGCGTGCCGCGCTGCGCGCCATCGAGTGCACCTTCCACGAGCGCCAGCGCCGCCGCCGTGCCGATCGTCGGATGCCCGGCGAAGGGCATTTCCTTCTCCGGCGTGAAGATCCGCACGCGCCGCGTGTGCTCGGCGTCGGCGGCCGGATACACGAAGGTCACCTCGGAGAAGTTGAACTCCCGCGTGATGGGGAGCAGCAACTCTTCGGGGATGCCGGTCGCGTCCGGAAAGACGGCGAGCTGGTTGCCGCCGAAGGGCGTGGCCGTGAAGACGTCAAGCGTGAGATAACGCATCAGAGACGGGAGACTTGAGACGTGGGATGGACGGATGGGCGTGGGTTTGAGCCGCGGCTACCTCACGTCCCAAGTCCCACGTCTCACGACTGCTTAGCCCATATGTGGGTAGCGATAATCCTTCGGCGGTACGAAGGTCTCCTTCACCGTCCGCGCGCTCACCCAGCGCAGCAGGTTGAGCTTGGAGCCGGCCTTGTCGTTGGTGCCAGAGGCGCGGGCACCGCCGAAGGGCTGCTGACCGACCACCGCCCCGGTGCACTTGTCGTTCACGTAGAAGTTGCCGGCGCTGTGGCGCAGCGCGGCGTGCGCCTGCTTCACCGCCGCACGGTCCTGCGCGAAAACGGCGCCGGTGAGCGCGTAGTCGGAGGTCTCATCCACCAGCTTGAGCGTCTCCTCCCACTTGGCGTCGTCGTACACATAGGCGGTGACGATGGGGCCGAAGATCTCCTCGCACATCAGGCGGTACTTCGGGTCGCTGGTCTCGACCAAGGTCGGCCGCACGAACCAGCCTTCGCTGCCGTCGGCCTTGCCACCGGCGACGATCTTGGCGTTCTGCTTGGCGTCGGCGAGGTAGCCGCTGATGCGGTCGAAGGCGCGGCGGTCGATGACGGCGCCCATAAAGTGCGAGAAGTCGCTGACGTCGCCGACGGTGATCTCGTCGATCATCGCGACGATGCGCGCTTTGACCTCCGGCCAGATGCTCTTGGGCACGTAGATGCGCGAGCAGGCCGAGCACTTCTGCCCCTGGTATTCGAAGGCGCCGCGCACGACGCCGACGGCGAAGGCCTCCACGTCAGCCGAGGGGTGCGCGAGCATAAAGTCCTTGCCGCCCGTCTCGCCGACGATGCGAGGGTAGGAGCGGTACTTGCCCATATTCGCGCCGATGGTGCTCCACATCGAGTTGAACACGCCGGTGGAGCCGGTGAAGTGCACGCCGGCCAAGTCGCGGTGCGTGAGCGCGATGTCGCTGATCATCACCGGGTCGCCGGGCACGAAGTTGATTACGCCCTTCGGCAGACCGGCCTCGTGCAGCAGCTGCAGCGTGTACCAGGCCGAGAGCATCGCGCTGGCGGCGGGCTTCCAGAGCACGGTGTTGCCCATCAGCGCCGGCGCGCCGGCGAGGTTGCCGCCGATGGCCGTGAAGTTGAACGGCGTCACCGCGTAGACGAAGCCCTCGAGCGCGCGGTACTCGCTCTGGTTCCACATCCCGGGCGCGCTCACCGGCTGCTCCGCGTACAGTTCGCGGGCGAACTGGACGTTGAAGCGGAAGAAGTCCGTCATCTCGCAGGCGGCGTCGATCTCCGACTGGTAGACGTTCTTGGACTGGCCGAGCATCGTGGCGGCGTTGATGGTGTCGCGCCACGGGCCGGCGAGGAGGTCGGCCGCCTTGAGGAAGACGGCGGCGCGCTCTTCCCAGGTCCACTCGCTCCATTCCCGCCACGCCTTGCGGCCGCTGTCGATGGCGTCGCGCACGTCCTCGGCGGTGGCGTGATGCCAGGTGGCCGTGGCGTGGTGATGCTTGTGCGGTGAGGTCGCCGTCGAGCTGTCGCCGCGGCGACGTTCCTCGCCGTGCACGACCACCGGAATGTCGGGGCGCTCGGCCTCCATTGCCTTGAGGCGGGCCTGCAGGGCGACGCGCTCCTTGGTGCCGGGAGCGTAGCTGCGAATCGGCTCGTTGACGGTCGGCGGAAGCTGGCGGACGCCGCTGGGCGAGAACGTAGACATAGTCTGGGCCTGAGGGGTGAAGACGTAGAAATCTAACGCCCTGCGCAGCGATACTTCAGGATGCGATTCGCCTCCGTTCCCGCGATCCTGCCCCTCGCCGCGCTGCTCGGCGTGATGGCCTGCCTGCCGCAGCCCGTGGAGTGGGCTGAGCAGACGCTGCGCCGCGACGGTGCGGTGGCGGATACACTGCGGCTCGAGATCGCCGAGGACGCGCCGGACGGCATTGCGTTCGTGCCGATGTGGACGCCACCGACGTGGCCCGAGGAGCCGGGGGCCTGCACCGCGACGCGACGCGCCGACCGCGCGGCGGGCAGTGAGGCCTACGCCAGCTGGTTCAGCGTGCGACCCGACTCCAGCGTGCTGCTGCGCGTGGCCCGCTCGGACGACGGCGGGCGCAGTTGGAACACGCCGGTGACGGCCGACGCGATGGACGTGGGGCGCGCCGGCTGCGCCCGACCGGTTCCGTACATCAGCGCCGACACGCTCAACGGGTACGTGCACCTGGTGTACTACCTCGACGCCAAGGAAGGCGCGGGCCTGTTCTTCACGCACACGATGGAACGCGGGGCGCTCTTCCACGAGCCGGTGCCGATCGTCTACGGCGACCGCCCCGGCGAGGCGGCAGTGGCGTCGCGCGGCGACACCGTCGTCGTCGCGTACGAGGACCCGAACTCCCGCGTGCCGCGGCTCGGACTCGCGCTCTCGCGTGTGCAGGGCCACATTTTCGAGCATCGCATCGCGGCCTCGGACGAGACGGGTGAGGCACGGACTCCGCGCGTGGCGCTGCGCGGCACGCGCCTCGTCCTCGGCTGGACGGCCACGTCGCGAGGCGGCGGCACGCCGCGCACGACCATTCGCACCGGAACCCTCTCGTGGTGAGGCCGCCCCTGCGCATCCTGCTGGCCGACGACGATCTCGCAATGCGCGATCTGCTGAAGACCGTGCTCGAGGCCTACGACCACGAAGTCGTCGTGCACGCCGACGGCGCGGCGGTGTGGGCGGCCTACGAGGCCGAGCCCAGCGCACTGGTGGTGCTCGACTGGGAGATGCCGGGGCTCGACGGCCTCGAGGTCTGTCGGCGGATCCGCCAGCACCCCGCCGGCGAACTCAGCTACGTGCTGCTCATCACGGCCCGCACTAAGTCGGCCGATCTCGAGGACGTGCTCGCCGCTGGCGCCGACGACTACCTGCCGAAGCCGGTGACCGCCGGCGACATCGCCGCGCGCCTGCGCATCGCCGAACGGCGCATCGAGGTCGCGGCCGCGCGGCGCAGCGCCGAGGAGGAACTGCGCAAGGCTCGCTACCTGGCCGGCGTCGGCGAGGTGTCGTTGGCGCTGCAGCACGAGATCAACAACCCACTCGCGGCCCTGCTGACCACGGCGACGATCATCAAGGAAGGGATGGTCGAGCCCTCCGAGATCCCGGCCAGCCTCACCGTGATCGAGGAGCAGGCCAAGCGCATCGTCGAGGTGGTGAAACGCCTGCGCGAAGTGCAGACAGACCAGAGCGTTGAGTACGCGCGTGGTCAGCGGATGGTAGACTTGAGCGGCCGCCACCTCCGGTGAGTGCGACACCGCTGATCGGCGTGCATCCGGCCGACGAGGGCGGGATGCCGATGGCGATTCGCCGCGCCGCGGCCGCGGGTGCGGAGGCGGTGCAGGTGTTCACGGCGCCGCCGACGTACTACAACGAGAAGGTCTCGCTCAAGCCGCCCAAGGTCGCCACGGTGCACGCCGCGCTGGCCGAGGTGGGCCTCGCGCCGCGCGCGATGTTCGTACACGCGGCCTACGTGCTCAACACCGCGTCGGCCGAGGAAGAGAAGGCGCGGCGTGCCGCCAGCGGCCTCGCCAAGGAGTTCGAGCGCACGACGGCGCTCGGGGCCTTCGGCTGCTGCTTTCATCCCGGGTCCGCCGGCGAGCGTGCACCCGAGGACGCCGCCGTGCAGGTCGGGCACGCCATCGTGCAGGCGCTCGAGGCAGTGCCCGAGACTGCATCCGGCACGCGCGTGCTGATCGAGAACACCGCCGGCGTCGGCCGCACCTTGGGCCGCACGCCCGAGGAGATCGCGCTGATGCTGGCGCAGGTGCCCGCCGCCCTGCGTCACCGCACGGGGTACGGGCTCGACACCTGCCACCTGTTCGCGGCCGGCCATCCGATTCACGAGAGCGCCGCGCGGCTCGGCGAGGTGCTCGATACCTTCGAGCGGACCATCGGCGAGCCGCCGGCGTTCTTCCACCTGAACGACAGCCAGCATCCCTTTGGCTCGAACAAGGACCGGCACGCATTGCTCGGCGAGGGACAGCTCGGTGCCGAGCCGTTCCGGTGGTTGCTGGCGGACCCGCGTACGAGGGGGATTCCCTGTATTCTCGAGACGCCGTCAGAGCGGAAAACGGTGGACGACGGTGATGCCAGCGCCGACCCCGCCGACCTGCGGATGATGGCGCTCCTGAGGGGATTTCTCGGCGCCTGAGGCCCTCCCCAGAGGGAGAATCGGCAATTCTCGCTCTTGCGCGGTGCGCGGCGCCCCTTACTTTCGAGTCAGAACGCGCAGCGCTCGACCGGGCGAAGCAGCGCGTTCGATAAACATCCTTTCGAGGAGATGGTCGAATGGCTGCCAAGAAGAAGGCGAAGAAGCCGGCGAAGAAGGCCGCGAAGAAGCCGGCGAAGAAGGCCGCGAAGAAGGCCTCCAAGCCGAAGGTGAAGCGCAAGCCGAATGCGGCGTTTATGAAGCCGGTGACGCCGAACGAGAAGCTCGCCGCCGTCGTCGGCGCGTCGCCGCTGCCGCGCACCGAGCTCACCAAGAAGCTCTGGGTCTACATCAAGAAGAACGGCCTCCAGGACAAGAAGAACCGTCGGATGATCAACGCCGACGACAAGCTCAAGGCCGTCTTCGGTGGCCGCGGGCAGGTCTCGATGTTCGATATGACCAAGCTCGTCTCGAAGAACCTCAAGTAATCCAGTGGTTCGTCGGAGACCGGAGGGGCGCGCCACGAGGCGCGCCCCTCTCGTTTTCGGGCCTCCGAGCGGCGAGATTCCCCCTATGGCACCCAAGAAGCGCCCGTCCAAGGCCGTCCCCAAGAACGTCGTCGCTGCGGTCCGCGCCG
The DNA here is from genome assembly GCA_019637355.1 of Gemmatimonadaceae bacterium. NCBI lineage: Bacteria > Pseudomonadati > Gemmatimonadota > Gemmatimonadia > Gemmatimonadales > Gemmatimonadaceae > Gemmatimonadaceae bacterium. The sequence continues at coordinate 72,408 of JAHBVT010000001.1, forward strand.
GCGATGCGCCTCGCTTCGACGCCCGCAAGTTCTGGGAAGGCTTCAAATCGATCGCGGCGACCGTCGCCATCTTCCTGCTCCTGCGCACCTTCCTCATCGAGGCCTACCGCATCCCGTCCGGCTCGATGATTCCGTCGATGCTGATCGGCGACTGGCTGTTCGTAAACAAGCTTCGCTACGGGCCGCACGTGCCGTTCACCAAGATCAACCTGCCGGGCTACGCCGAGCCGCGGCGCGGCGAGATCGTCGTGTTCATCTCGCCGTACCAGGTGGACCAGCCCGAGGACCCGACGCCGATCCTCGTGAAGCGGCTCATCGGGATGCCGGGGGACACGATTTACTCGCGCGCCGGCGTCGTGCACGTCAACGGCGAGCCGCAGCGCTTGGGCTTCCAGACAGCCGACCGCTCGGGCACGCCGGGCGACGAGTGGCATCCGTTGTTCGAATGGCAACGCCGCATCGCGGTCGACTCCTCGCGCTTCGGTCCGCCGCCCGCCAGGCCCACGCTCGACGACTGGGGCCCGCTGCTCATCCCCGAGGGCTATCTCTGGATGATGGGTGATAACCGCTACCAGTCCAAGGACTCGCGCTTCTGGGGCATCGTGCCGCGTGAGAACGTGCGCGGCCGCCCGCTCTTCGTGTACTACTCCTGGAACGCCGACGACTCCGACCGGCCGCTGCCGTTCTTGACGGACATCCGCTGGTCGCGCATCGGACATATCCTACGATGACCACCCGCGCGTCGCTGCTGCTCTGCCTCACGGTGGGCCTCGCCTTCGGAGCGGGCCTGTACCTCAGCAGTCGGTCCGCGGCACCGTCGGCCGCGGCGGCCGGCGCCGCCGACCTCGCCTACCTCACGCCCTTCGGCACGCCGACGCGCCCCTTTTCGCCTGCCGTGCGCGTCGGCGACGTCATCTTCCTCTCCGGACAGATCGGCACCGACCCCGGCGCCAATGCCAGCGCGGTGGTGCCTGGCGGCATCGAGGCCGAGACGCGGCAGACGATGGACAACATCAAGCGCACGGTCGAGGCCGTCGGCTCCTCGATGGACAAGGTCGTGAAGTGCACGGTGATGATGGCCGATATGGCCGAGTGGGACCGGATGAACGCGGTCTACCGCGAGTACTTCTCACCGGGTCGCCTGCCGGCGCGCTCGGCCTTCGGTACCAGCGGACTCGCGCTCGGCGCACGTGTGGAGATCGAATGCATCGCCGCCCGCTGAGCGCGTAGCCGCCGATGCCGCTGCTGCGCGAGACCGTTGTCCTGACGGCGACCGACGTCGAGTCGCCGGGCTTCTGGCGCAAGGTCGGGCTGTCGCTGCCGCTGATGGCCATCCTCACCGGGGCTGGCCTGCGGGCCTACCGTGCCGTGGTCTACGCCTTCGGCTGGAGCGATTCGTGGCTGTTCATCGCCGGCACGTTCATCGCCGGTGCGATGTTTCTCTTCCTGATGGCCACGCTGCATCTCGGCAACTACCCGGCCCGCGCGTGGTGGTGGCGCGCCCCGCTCTTTGCCTTCATCGAGGCGCTCACGGAGATCCTCGTCTCGCTCGCGCTGACACTGCTCGGCCTGGAGTTGGTGGGCTCGATGCAGGCCACGCTCGAAGACTTGCAGATCACTGCCACGCGCACGCTGTTTATGCGCGTCGTCGGCATCACCGGTTTCGCGTTCGTGCTCGCCATCGTCAGCACCCTCGTGCGCCGAATGCTGCTCAAGGGCCACAAGTTACCGGCTCACTGAGGGCCGACGGCCGGCTCTTCACCACGAGAACACGGAGTCACGGAACAATGCCGAGAGCCCGCAGGATGCTGTTGCTGTTGCAGTTCGCTTCCGTCTTCAGTCTTCCGTCCTCCGTCTCCGCCCAGACCCGCCCCTTCGGCACGCTGCGCGAGCAGGCGGCGACTCGGCAGGCCTGGCTGGAGAAGCGCCTCACCACCGTCCTGCCAGCCGTGATGCGTCGGCACGGCGTGGATGCCTGGGTGATCCCGATGCGCGAGTACAACGAGGACCCGATGTTCTCGTCGCTGGTATCGCCGACGACCTTCGCCGCGCGACGCCGAACGATCTACGTCTTCTTCGACAAGTGCGCCGCCAGCGCTGCCAGCGATCCCGGCGATGGGTCCTGCGTCGAGCGCATCGCCCTCGGCGGCACCTCGCAGGGCGGCCTCTACGAGGCACGCCGCGCGATGGCGGCCGTTGACGCCGGGGCCGAGGCGCGACAGGCCGAGTTGGTGGGCGCCGAGCAGTGGAACGCGCTGCGGAGCGTGCTCGAGGAGCGCGACCCCAAGCGCATCGCCATCAACGTGTCGCGCAACTTCGCCTTCTCCGACGGCCTCACCGCCGGTGAGCGCGACGGGATGAGCGAGGCGCTCGGCGCGCGCTGGACCTCGCGCTTCACCAGCGTGGACGCGCTGGCGCTGGACTTCATCGCCACGCGCCTGCCGGAGGAGGCGGAGTTCTACCGCGAGCTGCAGACGTTGGTCTGGCAACTGACGGAGCGGATGTTCTCGAGCGAGGCCGTGACGCCGGGCGTGACCCGCACCAGCGACCTGGTGTGGTGGTGGCGGCAGCAGGTCAACGACCTCGGGCTCGGCACCTGGTTCCAGCCCAGCGTGAGCGTGCAGCGGCGCGGCGTGAGCGCGGCGCAGCTCGGCGACGATCCCATCATCCAGCGCGGCGATGTGCTGCACTGCGACGTCGGCATCGTGGCCCTCGGCCTCGCCACCGACACGCAGCACAACGGCTACGTGCTGCTGCCGGGCGAGACGGCGCCGCCTCCCGGCTTGGTGCGCGCGTTGCACAACGCCAACCGCCTGCAGGACATTACGATGGAGGAGCTGCGGCCAGGTCGCAGCGGCAACGAGGTGCTGGCCGCGGCCTTGGCGCGGATGCGAAGCGAGGGCCTCAACGGCACACTGTACTCGCACCCCATCGGGACACACGGTCACGGCGCCGGTTCGCTGGTGGGGCGCTGGGACGCGCAGGAGGGCACGGGCGCGCAGGGCGACGCCAAGGTGATCGCCAATATGTGGTACTCGATCGAGCTGCAGGTGACCACGCCGGTGCCCGAGTGGGGCGGCCAGCCGGTGCGGATGGCGCAGGAGGAGGATGCCATCATCGGCCCCGACGGCCGCACACGCTGGGCCCTGCGCCGGCAGTCGAACCTTTTCCTCGTCAAGTGAGTTACTGACTGGTATGCGAAAGGGACGCAAGGAACTGATCGTCGTCGGCGACCGCGTGCTCATCCGCCTCGAGGACGGCGAGGAGCGCAGCAAGGTCGGGCTGTACCTTCCCGCCACGGCGGTGGACAGCCAGGCCGTGCAGGGCGGGCGCATCGTGGCCACCGGCCCGGGTACGCCGCTGCCGGAGGTCACGGACCACCTCGACGAACCCTGGCGCATCACCGGGCAGAAGGAGACGCGGCACATCCCGATGCAGGCGCAGGTCGGCGACTACGCGCTGTTTTTCCGGAAGGCGGCGGTGGAGATCACGTTCGAGAACGAGCGCTACCTCGTGGTGCCGCAGGCGGCGTTGCTCGCCCTGAGCCGCGAGTAAGCATCCGTAACCCCCACACAGCAGGGAGCCCCACACGATGATGTACGATGAACGGATGGTGGCGCCGATGCGCGCCGAGATCACGCAGCACGGGGTCGAGGAGCTCCGTAGCGCCGACGCGGTGGACAAGGCGCTCAAGGAGACCAAGGGCACGCAGTTGGTGATCGTGAACTCGGTCTGCGGCTGCTCGGCGCGCAATATGCGCCCGGCCATCGGAATGGCGTTGCAGCACGGCGCGGCGCCAGACCACAAGTTCACGGTCTTCGCCGGCAATGACGTGGACGCCACGCGGCAGGCCCGCACGTACTTCACCGGCTACGCGCCGAGCTCGCCATCCATCGCGCTGCTCAAGGACGGCAAGCTGGTGCATATGATCGAGCGCTGGCAGATCGAGGGCCGCTCGGCCGAGATGATCGCCGAGGAGCTGAAAGGAGCGTTCGACAAGTACTGTGTTGGGGTGACTGCGTAGGACGGATGACGAATGACGGATGCAACTGAGTCGAGCCTCCGTCATCCGTCATCCGTCCGAGCTCAGCTCTGCCGAATCCAGCGCACCAGTTCCTTGACGCTCGGCCGCTTGCCGTACATCAGCAAGCCGACGCGGTAGATGCGCGCCGACACCCAGATGGCGGCGACGCAGGCCAGCGCGACTGACAGCAGCGACCCGACGATCTCCAGCGGCGGCACCGGCGTGGCCGTCATCCGCATCGGCATAATGATCGGCGCTGAGAAGGGCAGCCAGCTCATCGTCACCGCCAGTTGGCCGGTGGGGTTGGTCATCACCGGCTGCACGAAGAGGATGCTGAAGATGAGCATCATCAGCACCGGCTGGCTGGCCTGCTGCGCTTCCTCCATACTGCCGACCATCGCGCCGACCGCGGCGAAGAGCGAGGCGTAGAAGGTGTAGCCGAGGACGAAGAACAAGAGCAGCGCGACCAGCACCAGCGGGTCGATGCTCGGAAAGACGAGGTTGGGCAGGGCAGGGAGCCCCATCGCTTCGAACAAGCGCGCCCGCTGCGTCCAGAAGGCGATGCCGCTGGCCGTCCAGACGAGCATCTGCGTGAGGCCCACGGCGCCGACGCCAATGACCTTGCCGGCGAGCAGAACGTCTGGGCTCACGCTTGAGACCACCACTTCGGCTACGCGCGTCGTCTTCTCCTCGAGTACGCCGCGCAGCACGTTCTGGCCGTAAAGGATGATGCTGAGATAGAGCAGGAATGCCACGCCGAAGCCGAAGATCGTCGCCGCCAGCGCCGACCCTTCGCGCCCCTTGTCGGTGATCTTCTCGGCGCTGATGCGCACGCGCAGTCGTGCGATCTCGTTCGAGATGTCGGTCGCAAGGCCGGCTTGTTGCAGGCGCGTGGCGATGAGGGCATTGCGGGTGGCGGCTTCGATCGCCTCCACTTGGCCCACCGAGCCCGCATCGCGGCCGAGGTAGCGCGCCCGGCCGGCGTCCAGCGTGGATGGGTCGAGAATGAGCACGCCGTTCATCTCGCGCCGCTGCACGGCGCCGAGCATCGCTTCCTCGACTTCCGCGAGCGCCTCCGGCGCGACCGTGTCCACGCGCGCGAGGCGCTGGGCGTCGCTGCCGCTGTCGAGCCCGGGCAGGGCGAGGCGTTCGGCCACGCGTTGGCCGAGTCCGGCACCGGTGGCATCCACGATGGTGAGGCTGGTGGTGCGCGCCTCGCGCATCCCCTTCATCGAGAGGTAGCCCGGCAGGACCATAATGACGCCGAAGAACAACGGCCCCACCAGCGTCACGATGATGAACCACACCGTGCGGACGCGCTCGAGGTACTCGCGCTTGATGACTGTCCAGAGCTTAGCCATTTCCGCTCATTCCCTCCTCAACGCCGGTGGCGCCGACGCGCTGCAGGAAGATCTGGTGCAACGAGGGCTGCACGCGCTCGAAGCGCTGGATGGCCGCACCGGCCGCCACGAGGCGCTGCAGCAGCAGCTGCGCGTCGCCTGTGGGCGTGAGCTCGACTTCGAAGTAACGCGAGTGGTCGTCCACGCGCTCGACCAGCGCGCGGTCAGCGAGTACCTGCATCACGGCGGGCGTCGCGCCGCCGTCGATTGCCAACGCGACGGTGCGGCCCGCGTTCTCCGCCTTCACCTGCGCCAGGCTGCCATCGAGCACCTTGTCGCCCCGCGCGATGATGCACACCGCGTCGCAGAGACGCTCGGCGTTGTCCATCAGATGGGTCGAGAAGATCACCGTCTTGCCGCGGCGCCGCAGCTCGACCACCGTGTCCTTGAGGGCCTGGGCGTTGATCGGGTCGAGGCCGCTGAACGGCTCGTCGAGGATCACCAGCTCCGGGTCGTGCAGCAGCGTGCCGATGAACTGCACCTTCTGCTGCATCCCGCGCGAAAGCTCTTCGACCTTGCTCTTACCCCAATCCTTCTCGGCTGTGCGCAGCGTGAGGCGCTCGAGCCACTCGTCGATGCGGCGGTCGGCATCCTTGCCGCGCACGCCCTTGAGTTCGGCGAGGAACCGCAGGACGTCGCGCACCGACATCTTCTTGTAGAGGCCGCGCTCCTCGGGGAGGTATCCGAGCCGGTCGAGGACGGCGGGGTCGGTATTGGGGAGTCCGAGCAGCGTGATTTGGCCCGCATCGGGCGCGATCACGTTGAGGATCATCCGGATGGTGGTGGTCTTGCCGGCGCCGTTGGAGCCGAGGAGGCCGTAGACGGTGCCGCGCGGGACGGCGAGGTCGAGCTGGCGGACGGCGACGTGGCCGGCGTAGTGCTTGCGGACGCCGCGGAGCTCGATGGCGAGGTTGGGCATCAGGGTCCGGGGAAGTGAACGGGTTGAAGCTACCGGGTGCACCGCGAACCGCAATCGCGCGGCAGCCACAGGATGGGCATTGCTACCGCCGGTTCCCCTCAGGCCGATAGCTTTGTCGGATGCACCGTGCCCTGCTTGCACTCGTGATCGCGATCTCCGCGTGCCAAGGCGGCGATAGCGCTCAGGAGACGCTGACCGTGTTCAATGCGGGATCTCTGGCGCGTCCGCTCAAAGCGGCGCTCGACACGTTCGCGCGCCGTGAGAACGTCCGAGTGCATCAGGAGAGTGCGGGGTCGCTCGAAAGCGCACGCAAGCTGACCGAGCTCGGCAAGGTGCCCGACCTCATCGCGCTGGCAGACGCGGCGGTGTTTCCCCAGTATCTGGTTCCGCGGTATGTGACCAGCTACACGCTCTTCGCGCGCAACCGAATGGTGGTCGCGTTCACTGATCGCTCGCGTCACGCCCGGGAGATCGGCACGGCCAACTGGCCTGAGATTCTGACGCGCGCGGATGTCGACGTCGGTCGTTCGGATCCCGACCTGGATCCCAACGGATACCGCACGCTGATGGTCTGGCAACTGATTGCGCGCACGCGCGGCGATGATGCCTTGGCGGCACGGCTCGAGGCGCAGGCGGTCCCTCGCAATGTCAGGGCCAAGGAGGCCGACCTCGTCGGGTTGCTCCAGGCGGGCGAACTGGACTACATCTGGTCGTACGAATCGATGGCCAAAGCCACCGGCCTGCGTTGGGTGATGCTTGGCGATTCGGTGGATCTCTCTCAGCCCGCCTTGGCTGATTTCTACGGTCAAGCACGCGTGGCCCTGCGCGGGGCGCGGGAGGGCGAACACGTCGTATTCACCGGTCAACCCATCGTCTACGCGCTGGCGGTGCCTGCTGAGGCGCCCAATCGCGCCCTCGGTGAACGTTTCGAGGCGTTTCTGCTCGGCGCCGAGGGACGCGCAATTCTCCGGCGTGAGGGGCTCGACGTGCTTGAGATGCCGCAAGTCGAACACGGAACGGCGAGTGCCGGCTTGCTGGCCGGGCGCGCCGCGCGCCGATGATGCGGCACCGGGGCGCGCACGCGGTAATGAGCGTCGCGGCGGCGCTGCTCGCATCGCTGCTGCTCCTGTTTCTTGCCGCGCCGATCCTACGGTTAGTGGCCGAGGGTGGAGTCGAAGGCATCTCCCGCCTTGGTAGCGATGCGGAGCTCCGGCAGTCGCTGCTCCTCACGGGCGCTACGGCGACGGCCGCCACATTGCTGGGCGTGCTGGGAGGCACACCCATCGCGTGGCTCCTGGCCCGTCGCGAGTTCCCGGGGCGTGCGGCACTCTCGGCGCTGATTGACTTGCCGCTGGTCATTCCGCATCCGGTGGCCGGCATTGCCTTGCTGCTGTTGCTTGGGCGCGAGAGCGTCGTCGGCGGGGCGGCGCTAGACCTCGGGTTGCGCATCGTAGGCTCCCCGGTTGGCATCGTAGCCGCAATGCTGTTCGTGTCGGCCCCGCTCTTCGTCAGCGGCGCACGCGAGGCGTTCGCAAAAGTCGACGCCCGGTTCGAGGGGGTTGCGCGCACGCTCGGCGATGCCCCGTGGCAGGCGTTTCGGCGCGTGACCTTGCCGTTGGCGTCGCGCGGCCTCTTGGCGAGTGCTGTCGTGATGTGGGCGCGCGCCGTCAGTGAGTTTGGTGCCATCGTCATTCTGACCTACAACCCGAAGGTCGTGAGCGTGCTCAGCTACGATCGCTTTACGAGCTACGGGCTCCGCGAGGCGCTGCCCGTGGCGGCTGCGCTGGCGCTGCTGGCGCTCATTCCGTTGACGTTGCTGCGAGCGCTCCGCGCAGAGGACGGTCGGCGAAAGGGACAGAGATGATCGCGCTCTCGGACATCGCCGCACGGAAGGGGCAGTTTCACCTGTCCGATGTGCGCGTTGCACTCGCGACGGGCGAGTATGGGGTGGTGATTGGACCGGCCGGCTCGGGGAAGACGACCTTGCTCGAGGTCGTCGCGGGGCTTCTCGCTCCGACCCACGGCACGGTGCATATCGACGGCGCGGATGTCGCTGGTGTGCCACCGGAGCGCCGTGCGCTCTCGCTCGTGTACCAACACGCCTATCTCTTTCCGCATCTCTCCGTGCAGGCGAACGTCGCCTATGGCGCGGCCGATGCGGCGACGCTGCAGGAAGTCGAAGATCGGCTCGAGGTGACGTCGCTCTACGGGCGCGACGTGCTCGCCCTCTCGGGCGGCGAACGGCAAGTGGTCGCGCTGGCACGCGCATTGGCACGTCGCCCTCGCCTGCTGCTGCTCGATGAGCCCTTCTCGGCGCTGGATCCGCGCCGCCGAGGGCTGGTGCGCCGCGAGGTGCGTGCATTCCACCGGCGTTGGGGTCTCACGACCCTACAGGTGACGCACGACTTCGCCGAGGCGGGGCTGCTGGGTGACCGAGCGATCCTCCTCGACGGCGGACGGGTCCTGCAGCAGGGGACGCCGGCGGAAGTGTTTCGCCGGCCGGCCTCGCCGTACGTGGCGGAGTTTCTCGGCGCCGAGAACGTCTTCGGCGGCACGGCCCGCGAGTTGGGAGCACTGTCGCCGGACTGGGTGGACGGCGAACCGAGTGCGTACGCCCACGGGCATCGCGCGTTCGCGTTTGAGACGGAGGGGCTGACCTTGTACGCCGTGGGGGACTTCGCCCCGGGCGCGGGCCACGCCGTCATCCGCGCCGAGGAGATTACGCTTTCGCGCGACCAGAGCTTCGACTCGGCGCGAAATCGCTTCGCCGGACGCGTGCTGGAAGTGCAGACGCTGGGGGCGCTCACCCGTGTGACTGTCGAGGTTCAAGGGGTGCCGCTGGTGGCGGCGCTGACGACGCGATCGGCGCTGGAACTACGGCTGGAGCCAGGTCTCGCCGTGATCGCTACGTTCAAGGCTATGGCGGTGCACCTGTGCTGATCTTCGACGGGCTGCGGTTCACCGCGTGGCGTGACGGGCATACGGGATCGCTCGCGATCGTGGCGGAGCACGTTGCGACGACGGTGGCAGCCCTTGCGCTGGTCCTCACGTGGATCGCGGTTGGCCGAGCCGTGCGGGATCGGCTGGAGCGTTCGCGCGGTGAGGGGACGCTGGACCTGAGCGGCGCCGTCATCCTTGACGCGGTGGTTGGGGCAGGCCTCCTCGCACTGGCGCTGCTCGCCGTCGGTGCGATCGGTCTGCTCACCAATGCCGCCGCGCTCGGCGTGGCGGGCGCCGCCTTGGTTGTCGTGCGCCGTGCCGCGTGGCGCAGCGCGGAGGAGATCGGGCGGGCGCTCCTGCGTGCGCCGCGCTGGAGCGTCGCGGCGGGCCTGGCGGTACTCGTCGCGGCGCTGGTCCCGGCACTGACGCCACCCGCGGAGTGGGATTCGCTGGCGTATCATTTGCGGATCCCGTTGGGCATTCTCGAGCGGGGTGACTTCGCGGTGCCATCGGATTCGCGGGGCTATGCCACGCAGATTGGCGTCGCGCACCTCGCCACGTTGCCGCTCCTCGCGGCCGGACTGATGGAAGGTCCGTCCGTCGTGCACGTGCTGCTCCTGCCCGTGCTCATCGCGGGTACTGCGTCGCTCGCGCGTGCCCTCGGTGGGGTAGCCTCACGTTACATTGTCGCGGCCGTGTTGATCGGCTCGCCGGCGCTCGTGTTGGTCGCGTGGACCGCCCGAATTGACCTCTTCCTCGCCGTCGCGGCGCTCGGCGCGCATCGCGCCCTCACGTACGCGCTCGATGGCGCAGACGAAGGGCCAGTGTACCTCGCCGCGCTGGCGATCGGAACGGCCTTCGGCGTGAAGTCGCTCGGAGCTGCGTACATCGTCGCGCTGCTGCCACTGCTGCTGTTGCCGGCGGCGCTACCGTGGCCGCTTCGGGCGCGCGGAGCGATGCTGGCGTTCGTGGCCTGCGTCCCGTGGATGGCAAAGTCGTGGATGATCGCCGGCACGCCGCTGTACCCGCTGTGGTACTGGGGCGCCCTTGAGCCGTGGCTGGAGCAGCTCGCGACCGCTGCAGAACTCACCGGACCCATCGACCGCAGTGCGCTCTCGTCATTGGCGCGCGCGCGTGAACCGTTCGCCCTACTCGCGGCGTTCTTTGCGCCCGAGCGCCTGACGATCGAGGTCGAAGGGGTCTGGTACCGCCTGTCGCCGCTCCTGTTCGCCCTGCCGGTGGCTCTGCTGGTCCCGGGACGGCGTGTACGAGTCGTCGTGCACGCTGCCGTACCCTTGGTGTTCGTCGCACTGGTCGTCTTACCCGCCACCGCCATCAACCTGCGCTACCTGCTGCCGGCGTATCCGGTCTTGGCGGCGCTCACGGCAGTGGGAATCGGCGCGCTTGTGCAGTTCGCCCCGAGGCTGCATCGGGCCATCGTGGCGACCGGGTGCATCGTGGCATTGCTTCCCGCACTGCATATGGTGCAGGCGCGCGGTACGCGCTTCGCGTGGCAAGCGAGGCACGCTGTCGGCGCGGTCGACGCCGAGTTGTTGCTCGCCCGCAACTCGGCATTGCGCTCCCTCGATCGCGTCGGCGACCAGTTGGCTGCGTCCGGGGCATCCGACGGCACGGTGCTGTTGCTCTGGGAGGCGCAAGCCCTAATGCTGCCGCAGCCTGCGATCATCGATGCGTTTCACGCCAACTGGCCGCTGCTTGCCCAGTTGGCTGCGGTCGAACACTGCCTGACGGGGTCTGGCATCCGGTGGGTCGTTGTGGGATGGAGCAGCCTGACCTTCTTTCAGTCGAAGGGCATCTCCGACGAGACGCTGCGACTCGCCGAGTTTGAACGCTTTCGTGCGCGCTGCCTCGGGGATCCTGTGTACGCGCGTGACGGCTACCTCGCCTTCGCGCTCCGCGCGGCGGCGGCGCCGTGAGCGGAACGCCTTCGCGACTCCTCATCACGACGTCCACCTTCCCAATGGCAAGGGACGACGCCACAAGTGCGCGATTCGTCCTGGATCTCGCCCAGCACCTGACGGCTCACGCGAAGGTCTATGTGTTCGCTCCCGCGGGGCCCGCCACGGCGCCGCGGGAGCAGTGGGGGGACGTGGTCGTGCACCGCTTCCGCTACTGGCTTCCCGCACGGGCGCAGCGACTGGCTGCGGGCGAGGGAATGGTGGCGACGATGCGTGCGAGCTGGCTGGCACGCCTTCAGGCCCTGCCCTTCGTCACCTCCCAGTGGGCGCAACTGGGCCGCCTCGTACGGGACGAGCGCATCGAGCTGCTCAATCCGCACTGGATCGTGCCGCAGGGCCTGGTTGCAGCCCAGTGGAGCCGACGCCTGGGGCTCCCGGTCGTCGTCACGGCGCACGGCGCCGATGTCGCGTGGCTCGACCGGACGCGCGGGGGAGCTTTGCTTGCCCGGTATGTCTTCGGGCGCTCGCAGGGCCTGATTGCGGATTCGCAGGAGCTGGCATCGCGCACAGAGGTCATCGCCGGACGATCGATTCCGCACGCAGCCATCCCGATGGGAGTGACGACGAGCGTATTTCGCCCGCTCGCGCCGCCGACGTCGGCGGAAGATGCTCGGCGCGTGCGGACCGTCGTCTTTGTGGGGAAGTTCGTCCCGAAGAAGGGCATCGATGTGTTGATTGACGCCTTCGCTGCGCTGCGCGCTCGGGGCGTGGTGGCACAGCTTGCGCTTATCGGCGGCGGGCCGCTTGAGTCCGCGCTCCGCGCCCAGGTGTCGCGCCTGGACCTCGACGCGTCGGTGGATTTCCGCGGCTGGGTGGCCAACCACGAGCTGCCGACTCAATACGCCCAGTCTGACGTCGTCTGCGTGCCCTCCGTCCAGGATGCGCACGGCGAAACGGAGGGGACGCCTGTCGTGCTGCAGGAGGCGATGGCCTGCGGTGCCGTGGTCGTGGCGTCACGCAGCAGCGGCATCAGCGACGTCGTGCAGGACGGCATCAACGGGTGGAGCGTACCGCCGAGCGACCCGCAGGCGCTTGCGGAGGCCATCGGGCGCGCCCTCGCAATGCCGCCGCTGGCCCGCGAGGCGATGCGCGTCGCCGCTCGCGACTCGGCCACGCGACACTCGTGGCCGCGTGTGGCCGAACGCTACTTCGAATTCTTTCGCGAGGCCGTTCAGCGCACCCGATAGATTGCGAGGCCCGGCAACACGGCCATCGGGTCGAGGCAGCGCTCGGCGAATGCGGGAAAGCGGTCCCAGCCCAGCGAGGCCAGGTCGAGTCCGCGCCGTTCGTAGTACCGCGGTGCCTCGAGGTTGACGTACACGTGCGTGATGCCAGTGCCGGCGAGACAACGCGCCGTCGCCCCGATACCTTCGAGCATCGGCCAGTTGGTCAGCAGATTGTCCTGGAGGGCGTTGCGCGTGAAGTGGTAGCCGCGCGCGTCCCAGAGCATCAGGACCGTCGCGTCTGGCGCTACCTGCTCGTCGAAGTAGCGCGCCACGACGTACGGTACCTCGCGGTTGAGCGCGACCTGGGCCGGCAGCAGGCCCAGGGCGATCTGCACCCGCTCCATCGAGAGCAGGCGTTCGCCTCCCCGTCGGAGCCCCAACAGCGCCGCGCCGCCCGCGAGCGCGATCAGTAGTGTCGTCACGTACCGCATGCGCGGCACGCGCGACAGCGTCTCGCCGGCCCGCCGCCAGAGTTCCGCCGATGCGATCGCCAGCATCGGGAGCGCCGGCAGCAGGTACCGAAGGTTCGTCACGCTGAAGTACCCGAGCGTGAATGTGAGATAGGCGAGTCCTGGAACGGCGATGCCGAGCAACCGTCGGTCACGCAGGAAGAACGGGAGGAGCAACAGTGCAGCGTAGAGCGGATTCCTCGAGTAGGAGGCGCCCTCGACTTCGACGGTCAGGCGCTCTGGCCGCAGCACGAGCGCCGCGAGGGAGACGCGCTCCCGCGATCGTCCCACGCCGCGTAGTGACTCAGGATCGATGGTAGTCGGTACGCTATAGCTTCCCGTCAACTCGGCCACGAAGGGCTGCACGCGCGGCGCGCTGAAAAACGGATAGAACGGCGCGTCGAAATACGCGACGTTCTTCAGCAACCAGGGTGCCGAAGCCAACACGCCCAACGCCATCGCCAGGCCGACGGCACGCGCGTGGTGGCCGAGATTGCCCCCTGGGCGCCCCCTGAGTCCCCACAGCGCGAGCGGCACGAGCGCCGCCAGGTAGGGCAAGGCGTGATACTTCATCCCAAGCGCGATGCCGCCAAGGAGGCCCGCTACCGGGATCGCCCAGGCGCTCCGTTCGTCACCGGTGCGCAGTACGGCGCAATGCGTCATCAGGAGCACGAAGGCCAGCGCGACGTCCACCCGAGGCGTGGCGCCGACAAAGAGCCACGCTGAACTGCCCCAGAGTGCCGTGGCCGCGAGCACGCCCGTGCGGCGAGACAGCAGGCGGGTTCCCGCGACGAACACCCCGGCCCAGAGGGCCATCGCCATCGCTGCGTTCAAGAGGGCCGGGCCAGCTTCGGCACCAATCGCCATCAACGGCAAGTACAGGAACTGGAACAGGCCCAGGAACGCCAGGTGGTTGCCGTCCGGGGGCAGGTACAGGCGCCCGGCGTCGAGAAACTGTCGGGGCAGCCTGAGATGGTACATCAGGGAATCCCAGTCCGAGACCGGGGTCAGCGCCGCAACGACGAGTATGAACAGTGCCGCCGTGGCGACGCCTAGCGTGACCGTCCGCTCAAGTGGTCCGAGCGCGCGCAAAAGTGACTCTAGGCTCCGCACCGCGGCGAGAACCTGTCGCCAGTCTCGCAGGCCGGGCAGGGCGGGCGCGATCACCGCCACCCAGAGCACCGCCGGATGCATCCATCCCAGCGCCGCGCACGCGAGCAGCAGCGCCGCCTGGATACCGATGCCGATGGCGAGCGCGTAGAGCAGGGATTCTCCTGGCCCCGACGCTGTGCGCAGCCTGCGTAGCACGGGGCCACCGGCGAGGGCGGCCGCGAGGAGGAGGACAGCGGTGGGTCCGAGCGCCCACGCGGGCCCGGTCACGGGGTCGTGTGGCGCGATGCGGTTGACTGGCGTGCCACCTGGTCCTGCAGTACGCGAAGCTGCCAATCGACGCGCTCGAGCAGCGAGCGGTTCACGGCGATGAGGTCGGCTACGAGGCCAACGACGACGAGGAAGAACCCGGTGCCGAGCAAGAGCGTGCCAAGGAGCAGCGATTGCAGGTGGCCGCTCCCGCTCCCGGCGAAGTAGTACAGTAGGAAACGCACCCCGATCGCGAAGCCGACTCCGAAGATGGCTGCGCCCGGCACCGCGAAGAAGGCAAAGGGGCGGTACGTCATAAAGATCCGGATGATTGTCAGCGTCTGGCGCCCCACGTACTGGGCTACACTGGAGGCCAAGCGCGACGGACGCGCTGCGGGGTTGACCTCGATTGGTATGGTCTCGATGGCCAAGCCCTTCTGTCCAGCCTGGATGATCGTCTCGACGGTGTACGTGTAGCGGTTGAAGACGTGCAGCCGCATCGCGGCCGTACGGGACATTGCCCGAAATCCCGACGGCGCATCCTCCACCTGCGTTCCGCTCGCGAGGCGCGTGACCCAGCTCCCGAGGCGCTGCAACAGCTTCTTGAGCGGGGAGAACTCGCGTACCTCGCTGATCGGTCGGACTCCGACCACCAGTTCCGCGCGTCCGGCAACGACCGGGGCGACGAGTCGCTCGATGTCCGCACCGCGATACTGCCCGTCGCCGTCGGTGTTGACAATGATGTCGGCGCCGAGCGCCACGGCGCGGTCGAGTCCGGCGAGGAAGGCGCGCGCCAGTCCGCCCTTCACCGGACGCCGCAGCACCGTGGCGCCCAGTCGTTCCGCTACGGCAGCGGTGCCGTCAGTGCTCCCGTCATCCACCACCAGTGGGATGATGCGCGAAATCCCCGGCAACGTCCGTGGGAGGTCCGCCAAGACCCGGGGGAGTGTCTGTTCTTCATTGTGGCAAGGAATCTGGATGACGAGCGTGGCCATGACCGGAAATGTACATTCCACTCCGGTTATGGCTATCGTCCTGCACGTTGTGTCGTACTATCCCCCCGATCGCATCGGCGGGGTGGGGGAGGTCGTCGCCAACGTCCATCGCGGATTGCTGGCACGCGGTCATCGCTCGTGCGTGCTCACGTCGGGGACGAGCACCGACGATGCCAACGTCCTGCGCGTGGCCGCTACGCCGCTACGCTTCGCTCTTGCCGTTGCGCGCCTGGCGACTCTCGCCCGCGAAGCGGACGTGGTGCACCTCCATCACGGAGAGGGCATTGGCTTACTTATCGCGATGCGCCTGCTTCGCATCAAGACGCCGGTGTTGTTGACGTTGCACGTGAACGTCGCGGCGATGATGCCGTCGATGCGCCCGTATCGTGCCGCTGGCCGCACGTTCGGCGACTGGACGATGGCAGAGCGGTTCTATGCGACGGTGGTGATGCCAGCGCGTGCACTGATGGACCGTGTCGCGCTGGCGCTGGCAGATTCCGTGAGCTTCATCTCCCGTAGTGCGGCGCAGGATACGCTGGGTGCGGATGCCGCAGAGGGCGCCGTAATCATCTACAACGGCCTCGCCGCTGCTGCGACGCCACGCGCTGAGGCAATCGATTCGTCGACGCTGCTCTTCGTCGGCAGCGGCTCGGTGCGCAAGCGCGTAGAGTCTCTGCCCTTGGTCTTGGCTGCCGTCCGTCGCCGACTTCCGTCCGCAACGCTGCGCATCATTGGGTTGGCCGCCGGCGACAACCAAGAACTGCTCACTGTTGCCGACGCGCTTGGTGTTCGTGATGCCCTGATCTTCGAAGGGAGGAGACGCTCAGAAGAACTTCCCGCGTACTATCGAGCGTCTCAGGTGCTGCTCGTCCCGTCTGCCTACGAGGGACTGCCGATGGTCATCCTCGAAGCACAGCAGCAGGGCCTGCCCTGCGTGGCAACTCGAGTAAGCGGACACCCCGAAGTCATTACCGATGGCGTGAACGGATACCTCGTGCCGCTCGACGACCCCGAGCAAATGGCCGCTGCCGCCCTTCGCGTTCTCGAAAACCCGGAGATTCGCGCACGAATGGCAATCAACGGCCAGCGTGAGATTGCATCGCGCTTCAGCGTGGCGCGTCAAGTCGAGGAATACCTCGCGCTCTACGCCACGCTCTGGAACGTCACGTGAACGTACGCACCGCACGCATTCTGCGCGGGAGCATCGCAGTGGTCGCGATGGCGATGCTCGTCTGGTATGTCGGGCCGGCGGCACTACTGCAGACGCTCGCGCGCACGCACGCAGGATACGTGATCGGATACTTCGCGGCATTTCTGGCCGTACCCTACATTTACGGAATGCAGTTGCACGGTGCGCTGCGCCTGGCAGGGCACGGAATCCCCGTTCAGGACACCGTTCGCGCGGCCGCGCAGTCGTGGAGCGTAGGTTCGCTGACGCCGGCGCGGGCTGGCGACCTGAGCTTCGCTTACTTTCTCCGCGGTGCGGTGCCTGAACGCGATGCACTGGCCGTCGTGTTTGCCGATAAGTTGTTGAGCCTGCTGGTGCTTGTCCTGCTCGCCATCGGCTCGGCATTTGTGGTCGAGGTACCCTATCGCGAAGCACTGATTATGGCTGCGTCGCTGGCCTCCGGCGGCGTCCTTGGCGTCCTGCTGCTCACGCGGATACCGCGACTCGAGCCACTGCGCGTCCTGCTTGCCAAGTCACGCGTGGTGCCGTGGACTCTCGTGATGGCGATGCTTCGATGGGCGTACATCTGCGCCATCAACCTGCTCATATTTCGGGCCGTCGGTTATTCGCCGGGACTCGCGACGGTGACGGCCGCGACCGCGGTGGGGCGGCTCATCGCCACCGTACCCGTGTCGATCGGTGGCGTCGGCATCAAGGAACCCGCACAGATCCTCATCTACGCGGGTGCTGCCGTACCGGCCGAAGCAGTGGTGGCGGTGTCCGTGCTCGGGATGGCCTGTGGCTTCGCCGTCGCTGCCGTGGTGCCGCTGCTGGTTAGGGGAGTGGCGCGATGACTGCGCTCCCCGTCTTGGCGTGGCGCTACTGGCGCGCGAACCAGCGGCTCGGCCATCCGCTGCAGGTCGGCTTCGCCGTGAACAACACCTGCAACACGTTCTGCGAGATGTGCAATGTCTGGCAGATGAAGCCGAAGTCGCAGCTCGGACTCGAGGAGATTCGTCGCATCTTCTCTTCCGGACTCTTCAAGCACTGCGCCACCATCAGTATGACAGGTGGCGAGCCGAGCATGCGCCGAGACTTCCGGGAATTGCCGGAACTGTTTGCCGACGTAATGCCGGCGCTCCGCCAGGTGAATCTGACCTCGAACGGGTTTGCGACCGAGGCAATCGTGGATGGCGTCGAGCACTTCGTGCCGCGGCTCCGCGCACGGGGCATCGCGTTCGGTGTAAACCTCTCGATTGATGGCATCGGGAAGACGCACGACAAGGTGCGCAACAACCCCAAGGCCTGGGCGAACCTTGACGCCAGCGTGCAGGCGCTCGTCGCGCTGCGCCGCCGCATCCCGTTCAACCTCGTCTTGGCCTGCACGTTTACGCACAGCAATGTGGATGACGCCGAAGCAGTGCTCGAGTATGCCAAGGCACACGATGTCTATGTGGTGTTTCGACGCGCCGCGCAAATCAACCGCATCGAGAACCAGGACCTGTACGCCGAGGTGCAGCCCACGGCGGCGCAGGACACCGCGCTCAAG
This sequence comes from Gemmatimonadaceae bacterium, assembly GCA_019637355.1. Classification (NCBI taxonomy): domain Bacteria; kingdom Pseudomonadati; phylum Gemmatimonadota; class Gemmatimonadia; order Gemmatimonadales; family Gemmatimonadaceae; species Gemmatimonadaceae bacterium. The sequence goes on from JAHBVT010000001.1 coordinate 90,416, forward strand.
GCATTCTTCGAGCACGTGCGGACGAACTACGATCGTTCGCACGCGCGCAGGATCTACTATGGAATGTTGCTGGAGATGCTGAATGGTGCAGAGCGGTCGGTGCCTTGTCTCTATCGGAAAGCGGGGCTCTTTGTCGATCATCACGGGGATCTCTACGTCTGCACGGTCGCCAGCAAGAACCTCGGTTCGGCGCTTGAGCGTGATGCCGAGGAACTCTACTTCGGATCGCTAGCCTACCGCGACGAGATGGCCTGTGGGCCCTGTCGCGGTTGCTCGCACGACGTGACGCTCTACACGCCGCTGCTGGATCAGGTGGCGGATCGCCTGCGCGCGGCCGTTACGAAGGTGAAGCGGTGAAGGCGTTCGCCTATCTGGCCGAGCTTGCACTCGCGCTCCTGTTCCTGCCGGCCGTCCGCGCATTGCGCCTGCTCGGCTGGCGACCGGCACGAGCGAGCATCGTGGGCTGGTGGGGATCGGAGACCATCGGTGACATCGCCATCCTTGGTCAGCTGCTCACCGAGTGTCGTGCAATCGCCGCGACAGCTCCGTTGGACGTCGTTAGCTTCGATGCGCGCGTCACCCGAGCGACGCTGCGAATGCTCGGCTACCGCGACGTCCGCTGCCTTCCGCTCGGCGTCCTGTCTGCCTGGGCTCTCGTCGCGTCTCGCTGCATCATTGTCGGCGGTGGCCCGTTGATGGAGAGTCCGAGTATGAGATTCTGGGCTTGGCGGCATCGCCTCGTGCGCGCGGCTGGTGGTCGCGTGCTCCTATATGCTAACGGCATCGGCCCGGTACGGAGTGCGGGCGGCGCGGAGACAATTGTCTCGATCCTGCACAACGCGAGCCACGTGGTGCTCCGCGATAGTACCTCTGTCGCTTGGAGCGCCGTGCACGCCAAGCGTACCGACGCGGTGCTGAGTTTCGATCCGGCATTCGATTTCGTGCGTACCCTGCACACGCCGGGCCTCACGCGCCGCCGGCAGCTAGCGCTCGCCTTGCGAAGCCCGTCGGTCCCGTACCTCGATGGAGTCGAGGAGGGGCTGGCGACCGAGCAGTTCCTTGAGGTGCTTGCCGCAGCGCTCAACCACATCAGCGCAACGACGGACCTGCGGTTCGTCGGTCTCGTGATGCACGACGGCAGTGATGACGCGGCGATGTATGCGCGTTTGCGCCGGAAGCTCAGCGATCCCGCGCGCCTGCACGTCCCGGAAAACCAAGATGTGACGGCCATCGTTCGCTTGCTCGAGTCGTCGCAGGCCGCGCTCACGGTGCGATTCCACGCCATGATCTTCGCGCTAGCCACGGACACACCCTTCGTCGCCATCGACTACGCCCGCCCGCAGGGCAAGGTCACCGCCGCAGCGATAGACGTTCGGTGTGGGGATGCCGTACTCGCCTGGGACACTGTGACGGAATCTGCGCTCCGTATGGGCTTGCAGCGGGCGCTTGATGCGGGAGGTGCCTCCTCCCGAGACGTGAGCGCGGCATCGTCCGCGCGACGTGCCGTCCTAGGTGCCGCGCTCGCCTGACTTCCGTGCCACCGCGACATAGCCGGCTGCAAACAGGCCGCGGCGATCCAGCAGTCGATCCAGCCACAGGGCCGGCCAAACCAGCAAAGCTTGGTTGACTCCGTACACGAGCTGCCGCAACAGGGGCACCGGCCACGCAAGGCCGAGCAGGACCGTGGACAGTTGGTGACCGAGAAAACTCAACACGCCTGCGATCGGTTCAACACGCACTGCCGTCAGCCCTGCGTCGTGCAGCATCGTGCGCAATCCGTGAACCGTGTACCGGAAGTAGTCGTGCGGCTCCTCGTGCAACCGGGACAGATGCGGCACGGTGAGCAAGAGTACGCCACCGGGCTTCAGCACGCGGGCCATCTCGCCCACGGCGCGCTGCGGGTGCGGCAGGTGTTCGAGCACCTCGAACGAGAACACAGAGTCGTATGTATCGGACGCGAGACCCGTCATCGCCTCCGCGTCACCGATGTGCGTGACCCCGTCAGTGCGGCGCTCAACGTCGAAGCCTTCGTATGCCGTGACGTGGCGCAGCGCGAAGTGACGAAACGGCATATGCCCGCAGCCGACGTCCAGCACGCGACCCGTGGCGTACTCTGTGATCGCCGCGCGAGTGGCCGCAAATCGCCCCGCATTGAGTGCGGAGAAGTTCGCGTAGCGGCCCTCGCCGATCGCATCCGAGAGCTCGGCGCGATTACGGCGGAGGAAGTCGAGGAATCCCACGATCAGTTCCGGGTCGTTCTTACCACGCGATCCCGTAGTCCTCACCGAAGTTGCTCGCCGCACCCCAGAGCGTCCCCGTCCGCCGGTCCCGCATAATCGCCGTGATCGGCCCCGAGGTGTGGCTGGCGAACTCCAGCGAGTACCCCTTCGCGCGCAGCTCGTCGCGCACCCAGCCTGGCACGCGCTCGTTCAACTGCATCCGCCCCGGCCGCGCCTCGTGCTGGCCGAAGCTCGTGCGCATCTGGTAGGAGTGGAAACCGGGATGCTCCGCCGCCTGCTGCGGCGTCTGCCCGAACTCCACCATCGCGAGGAAGAACTGCAAGAGGTCCTGGTCCTGCGTGTCGCCGCCCTGCACCGAGAACGCCATCCAGGGCTCGCCGTCGCGGAAGGCCAGCGTGGGCGTCAGCGTCACGCGCGGCTGCTTGCCCGGCTCGACGACGTTGAACGGTCCGTCCTCGGGATCGGTGACGAAGCTCTGCATCCGCTGCGAAAGGCCGATGCCCGTGCGGCCGGCGATGTACGCCGGCACCCACCCGCCTGACGGCGTGATGCTCACCATCCAGCCGTTCTTGTCGGCGGCCTGGATGCTGGTCGTGCCGCGCGTGAAGGCTTCGTCAAACTCCTCGTCGCTGCTCCGATTGGCCTCGCCGCCCGCCGCGTTCGGGCGCGGCATCGGCCGCGGACCCTCGGTGCTCCAGCGCTCGAGGAGAGCGGTGTAGGGGTTGGTGCCGCCCTGGAAGGGATACGGATCGCCGGGCTTCACCCGCGGGTCGTTGCGCGTGTGGTCCATCTGCGCCCAGCGGCTCCGCGCGTACTCCTTGCTGAGCAGACCCTGGATCGGTTCTTCGGGCGGGAACGCCGGATCGCCGTAGTAGAAGTCGCGGTCGGCGAAGGCGAGGTTCATCGCCTGATACACGGTGTGAATGTACTGCGCCGAGTTGTAGCCCATCGCCTTGAGGTCGGCGTTCTCGAGGATGTTCAGCGCCTGCAGCATCGCCGGGCCCTGCTGCCACTGCTGCAGCTTGTAGACCGTGACGCCGCGGTAGGTCGTCGAGAGCGGTTCCTCGATCTTCACGCGCCAGTTGGCGAGGTCCTCGCGTGTGAACAGGCCGCCCTCCTCCTGCACCGCGCGCACGATCTCCTCGGCGATGTCGCCGCGGTAAAAGCGATCATAGGCGGCCATAATGGCTTCCTTGCGCGGACGCCGGCGCCTGAGGGCCTGCGCCTCGGCCTCGATGAGCTTGCGGAACGTCGCGGCCAGGTCCCCCTGCCGGAAGATCTCGCCCGCTATCGGCGCCTCGCGCTCCCGGTCCGTGTGCGGGAGGAACACCGGGCGCGAGTACTTCCATTCGCGCAAGCGCCGCGCCTGCGCGTTGATCGAGTTCGCCAGCTGCGCTTCGATCGGGTAGCCCTGCTCGGCCATCTGCAGCGCCGGCGCCAGCACCTGGGCCAGCGACATCGTGCCGTATTCGGCGAGCATCACCATCAGCGCGCCGGGCGTGCCGGGCGTGACCGCAGCCAGGGGACCGTACTCCGGCGGGAACTGCATCCCGCGGTTGCGGAAGTACTCGGCGGTCGCGCCGGTGGGGGCGACGCCGAGCCCGTTGATGCCGATGACCTTCTTGAGGCCCGGATGGTAGATGAGGGCCTGGGTCTCGCCGCCGCAGCCGAGCGTGTCCCACATCGTGCAGGTGGCCGCGAGCATCGCGACGGCGGCGTCGACGGCATTGCCGCCCTGCTGGAAGATCATCGCGCCCGCCGTCGCGGCTAGCGGCTTCCCGGTGACGGCCACCCAGTGCTGGCCGTGGAGCGGAGGCCGCTCGGTGCGCTGGGCGTCGGAGGTGGCCGGGAGGGCGGAGAGTGCCACCAGGCTGCAGAGGGCGGAGAGCTGGATGCGCATTGGAGAGGTTTGAAGGAGTCGCTGCCCAAGACTAACGGGCATCGTATGCAGGGCCTACGGCGGTCCCCGTCGACGATAGGACTTCGTCTATATATAGGTAGTAGTTGACTGTATATATAGAAGTATTACTATTATCACCTTGGGCGCCTTGCCCCAACCCAACCACTCCAGTCCCTCGATCTATGCGTACGCTCACGAAGGAAGCCCGCGACGCCCTGTCGCCCACCGAGGTCATCGACGTCCTCCGCAAGGGGAACGAGCGCTTTCAGGGCAACCTGAAGGCCAACCGGAACCTGCTGCAGCAGGTGAACGAGACCAGCGATGGGCAGCATCCGATGGCCATCGTGCTCAGCTGCATCGATTCGCGCACAGGTGCGGAGCTGATCTTTGACCAAGGGCTGGGCGATATCTTCAGCGCCCGCATCGCGGGCAACGTGCTGAATGCGGACATCCTCGGCTCGATGGAATTCGCCTGCAAGGTTGCCGGCGCCAAGGCCATCGTCGTGCTCGGCCACACCAAGTGTGGCGCGGTGAAGGGGGCCTGCGATGGCGTGGAGCTCGGCAACCTCAGCCACCTGCTGCACAAGATCCAGGACGCGGTGAAGCTCGAGACCACGGTGACGGGTGAACGCAGCTCCAAGAACTCGGAGTTCGTGGAGAAGGTGGCGTCGATCAACGTGATGCTGGTGAAGCAGCAGATCATCGAGCGCAGCCCGGTGCTTGCCCAGATGATCGATGCGGGCGAACTTGCGTTGGTGGGCGCGATGTACGACGTCGACAGCGGCGCCGTGAACTTCTACGACAACCAGATGCTGCTCGGGAATCTTGACATCGCCGATCCGGCCTCCGCAGCAGCGGCAGCGGCGGCGTGAGCACGGCCCAACGTCCGGCGGCGTCCCCCGCGCCGCCGGCACCGCGCATCAAGCTCGAGGTCGACGCGCGGCTGTACCTCAAGGACCCGACCAGCTCCGACCTGGGCGAGCGCATCGTCGAGCACGGGATCCTGATGCTCGACGAGATCGGCATCGAGGAGTTCACGTTCCGCAAGCTGGCGCTGCGCGTCGGCACCACCGAGGCGTCGGTATACCGGTACTTCGGGAGCAAGCACCGCTTCCTGCTGTACCTGACGGCCTGGTACTGGAACTGGGTCGTGTACCGGCTCCGGCTCGCCACCGAGAACATCGCCTCGCCGGAAGAGCGCCTGCGCCTCGCGCTGCGTGAGCTCACGCGGCCGATCGTCAAGGACGAGTCCACGCCGCGCATCGACGAAGCGGCGCTGTACCGCGTGGTGGTGGCGGAGTCGGCCAAGGCTTATATGCACGCCGAGGCCAAGGACGAGGGGCGCGAAGGCTTCTATCGCGCCTACCAACGCTTTGTGAGCACGGTGGCGGAGATGATCCGCGACATCAATCCGGACTATCCGCATCCGATGGCCCTGGTGTCGACGGTGCTGGAGAGCGGCCATATGCAGAAGTACTTCGCCGAGCACCTGCCCTTCCTGACCGACCTGACGCCGGATGAGTCGCATCGGCAGACGACGAAGTTCCTGACCGACCTCGTGTTCAGGGCCATCGCGCGCTAGGCGCGGACACCACACCGCAGGGCCCCTCGTATATTCGGGGGTATGCACCCCCCGGCCTCCCCCTCCGAGCGCGGTGAGGTCACCCGTCTCCTCACCGCGCTCCGCCACGCCTCCGGCGACCGCGCCCTCGTGTTCGACCAGCTCTTCCAGTTGGTCTACGGCGAGCTGCGGCGCGTCGCCGAACAGCTGCTCCAGCGGGAGCAGGTCGGGCACACGCTGCAGGCGACGGCGCTGGTGCACGAGGCGTACTTCAAGCTGGCGGGCGAACGCGCGCCCGACGCACAGGACCGCGCGCACTTCATCGGCGTCGCCGCGAGAGCGATGCGGCAGGTGCTGGTGGACCAGGCGCGTCGCCGCCAGGCGGCCAAGCGCGGGCACGGCGAGGTTTTCGTCACGCTCGGCGACATCCACGCCGAGGCGGAGCGGGGCAGTGACGCCGAGACGCTGCTGGCGCTCGACGATGCGTTGCAGCGGCTGGCGGCGCTGGAGCCACGCCTCGCGAAGGTGGTGGAGCTTCGGTTCTTCGGCGGGTTGGCGGAGCGCGACATCGCCGCGTTGCTCGACGTGACGCCGCGCACGGTGCAGCGGGATTGGGCCAAGGCCCGCGTGCGGAGCGCGAGGCCTGGGTGGCGGCGCAGTGCCCGGACGACACGGGGATGCGCGAAGAGCTACTGCGGATGTTCGAGGCCGGGGACGTCACCGGCCCGCTGGACGCGCCGCCGCATCCGCTGCCGGCGGCGCACGCGCCGATCACGGAGCGCCTCGGCGCCGCCCTTGCCGGGCGGTATCGGCTGATCGACGAGATCGCGCAGGGCGGGATGGGCGCGGTGTACCGCGCCCACGAGCTCAAGCACGGGCGTGATGTGATCCTCAAGGTGCTGCGACCCGACATCGGCATCAGCGGCGGGCAGGCGCGCTTCGAGAGCGAGGTGCGCATCGCGGCGCGACTCGCACATCCGCACATCGTGCCGCTGCTCGATTCCGGCGACGCCGGCGGCCTGCTGTACTTCGTGATGCCGCACCTGCCGGGCGAGACGCTGCGCGAGCGCATCGACCGGCTCGGGGCGCTCCCGGTGCCGGACGCCATCAAGTTGATGCGCGACATTGCCGATGCGTTGCTCCACGCGCACGAACACGGCGTCGTGCACCGTGACCTGAAGCCCGAGAACATCCTCTGCAGCGGCGAGCACGCCTTCCTGCTGGACTTCGGCATTGCGCAGTACACGCGCGACGAAGACGACGCCGGACGCCTGACGCTCGAGGGCAACGCCGTCGGCACGCCGCGCTATATGGCACCCGAGCAGGCCGCCGGACGCGCCGTAGACCACCGCGCCGACCTCTTCGCCTTCGGCATCGTCGCCAACGAGATGCTCTTCGGCTCGCGCCGCGGCGACCTCGCGGCGGCGACGCGCAGCGACGTGCCCGAGGCGCTGAGTGCGCTGATCTTCCGTTGCCTAAGCCCCGATCCGGCGCGGCGTCCGCGCAGCGCCGGTACGCTGGTCGCCGCCCTCGATGCGCTGGCGAGCCAAGGCGCGGTGGCATCGGTCGCCGCCGAACGCCCGATCGTCATCAAGCGCCGTCGTTGGCCCTTTCTGCTCTACGGTGCGGCCGCCGCCGCGGTCATCGCGATCGCGTGGCGCGCGGTCATCACCCGTGATGCGGTGCCGGCCGACACGCTGCAAACGCCGATCGCGGTGCTGCCGTTCCGCGAAGACGGCGATGCCGCGGCCGACGGCGTGCGCGGCCGCCTCGCTGGCGCCTGGATTACCCAAGGCCTGCACGAAACGGGCGTGGTGCAGGTCGTGCCGTGGACGGAGGTGTTGCAGGCGGTGGCCGGCAGCACCGAGCCCGAGGTCGCGCTGCTGCGGCGCAGCGTGGTCGGAACTATCGTCACCGGGACCTTCTACACGACGCCCGACGGCACGACGCTGCACGCCGAGATCCGCGCGGTGCGCAGCGGACGCCTGCTCGCCAGTCTCGAGCCCGTACGCGTTCCGCACGACTCAGCGGCGCAGGCAATCCGCATCGTGCGCGACCGCGTGATGGGTGCGCTGGCCATCACCCGCGACGCGCGCTTCGCGGCGACGGCCGCGCGACACGAGCGCCCGCCGACCTTCGAGTCGTACCGCGCCTTCGACCGCGCGATGACGCAGTTCCTCGCCCAACAGTACCGTCCGGCGCTCGCTGGTTTCCGCGAGGCCTTCGCGCTCGACGACGGATTCATCGCGCCGCTGCTCTACGCCTCCCAGGCGGCGTGGAACACGTCGCAGTACGCCGTGCTCGACACGTTGCTCGGCGTGCTCGATGCGCGCCGGTCCGAGCTCACGGATTATCACGAACACCTGCGGCAGCAGCTCCGGGCGATGCTCGAGGGCGACGGGCGCGCCGCCTATGCCTCCGCCGCGCGCGCCGCCGCCCTCGCTCCGGATTCACGCGCGGCCTACGACGCAGCCGTCATCGCCCTCTGGCTTGGCTGGAACGACTCCGCCCTCGTGCGCCTCGAGGCGATGAGCCCGGACCGCGGGGCGATGATCGGCTGGCCCTCGTACTGGACCAACCTCGCGCACGCGCGCCATCTCACTCGCAACCACGCTGCCGAACGCCGCGCCGCCCGCGAAATGCGTGCACGGCACCCGACCCTGCGCGTGGCCTGGGTGCTCGAGGCACGCGCACTCGCCGCACTGCGCGACTTCGGGGCGCTGGACGCGCTGTTGGCCGAGGCCGAGGCGCTGGAGCCCGACGTGTACTGGTCGTACGGCGGAATGCTGGTGGTGGCTGGCGAGGAGCTGGCCGCACACGGTGATTCGCTGCACGCCGCGCCATACGCCACGCGCGCGCGTGAGTGGCTGGAGGGCCGCCTCCGGCTGCGGCCTACGCAACCGGACCACCTTTTCTGGCTCGCGAGTGCCGCACACGTCCTCGGCGACTTCGCCGCTGAGCGTCGCGCGTACGGGCGGCTCGTGCAGGTCGATGCACGGCTGCGGAACCGCGAAGCGCTGGCGCTGGCGGCGGAGCGCAGCGGCAGCGTGGGAGCCCTGGCGCACGTTCCGCAACCCGAGCCGAACGACATCGGCAGCCGTTACGTGGCGGAGGCGCGACTGGCCGCCCTACGCGGCGATGCGCAGCGCCGCGACGACTGGCTCCGCGAGGCCGATCGTGTCGGGGTCCGTGGACGCCCGTGGCTGCACGGGGCCGCGTGGCGCGACCTAGGGACCTTGCCGCCGTAGCCCTGTCGCATTCGGCCGGTGCCTCGCGCATTCCCGGGTGGACCCTGCTCCGGAGTGCCCGATGCGCCGATACCGCAGTTCCCTGCCGCAGCTCACGCCACAGCCGTTCCTCACCGACGGCGGCATCGAGACGACCCTCATCTATCACGAGGGGCTCGAGTTGCCAGAGTTCGCCGCCTTCACGCTGCTCGAGACCGGCGAAGGCCGTGAGGCCCTACGCCGCTACTTCCTGCGCTACGTGGAGATCGCAAGGCGCCACAAGGTGGGCATCGTGCTGGAGAGCGCCACGTGGCGCGCCAGCATCGAGTGGGGACGCAAGCTCGGGTACGGTGCCGCGCGGCTCGTGGAAGCCAATCGCGCCGCCATCGCCCTGCTGGAGGAGATCCGTGCGGAGTGGGCTACGCCCGAGACGCCGATCATCATCAGCGGCAACGTCGGACCGCGCGGCGACGGCTATGTGCCGAGCGCCGTGATGACCGCCGAGGCGGCCGAGCGCTATCATCGCCCGCAGATCGCCACCTTCGCGAGCACCGTCGCCGACCTCGTCAGTGCGGTGACGCTCAACTACACCGCCGAGGCGATCGGCATCGTGCGCGCGGCTCGTGCGGTGGGAATGCCGGTGGCCATCGCGTTCACCGTCGAGACCGACGGACGCCTGCCCACCGGTCAGTCACTGTCGGAGGCAATCGAAGAGACCGACGCCGCGACCGAGCGCTACGCCCGGTACTATATGGTGAACTGCGCGCACCCGACGCACTTCGCCCACGTGCTCTGCGATGGCAATCCGGTGTGGCAGCGCGTGCGCGGGCTGCGCGCGAACGCCTCGCGCCTCAGCCACGCGGAGCTGAATGCGGCGACGGCCCTCGACGCCGGCGATCCGGCCGAGTTCGGCGACGCCTATGCGGCCCTGCGCGGCGAGCTCCCGTGGCTGACGATCCTCGGGGGCTGTTGCGGGACGGACCACCGGCACATCGAGTCGGTGGCGGAGCGTTTGCACGCGCTGCGCTGAGCGGTTCGCAACGCGCGCCCGATGACCGCGGCGCTACTGTGGGCTAAGGCGCCGCAAACCGCGTCTGCGCCTGTCGGACGGCGCGTACCAGCGCGTCGACGTCCTCGAGCGTGTTGTACACCCAGAAGCTCGCCCGCGTCGTCGCCGCCGCGCCCAGCGCGCGCATCAGCGGCTGGGCGCAGTGATGCCCCCCCCGCACGCAGACACCCGCCGCATCGAGCATCGTCGCCACGTCGTGCGGATGCACGTCCGCCAGCGCGAAGCTCACCACGCCGGAGCGCCCGTCGGCCGTCGGCGTGCCGAACAGCGTCAGGCCGTCGATCTCCGACAGCGCCCGCATCGCGGCCGTCGTGAGCAGCAGCTCGTGCTCGCGCACGGCGTCCATCCCGAGTCCGTCGAGGTAGTCGCAGGCGGCCGCGAGCCCGACGGCCGCTTCGACATTCGGCGTGCCGGCCTCAAAGCGATGAGGCAGCACGTTCCAGGTCGAGTCGCGGTCATTGACCCACTCGATCATATCGCCGCCGAAGTGGTACGGCGGCATCCGCTCGAGGATCGTGCGGCGCACGACCACCGCGCCGGAACCCATCGGGCCGCCAATCTTGTGTCCGCTGAAGGCGTAGGCGTCCACGCCCAGCGCATCCACGTCCACGCGCAGGTGCGGGACACCTTGCGCCCCGTCGCAGACGATGAGCGCCTGCGGCGCCTGCGCGCGGGCGATCCTCACGAACGCATCCACGGGATTGATCGTCCCGAGCGCATTGGACACCTGCCCGAAGGCCACGACCTTGGTCTTGGCATCGACGAGGCGCGCCATCATCGCGAGGTCCACGCCGCCCGCGGCGTCGAGCTCGACGATCCGGAACTCCGCGCCGGTGGCCAGGCAGAGCTGCTGCCAGGGCACGAAGTTGGCGTGGTGCTCCATCCGCGTGACGACGACGTTGTCGCCGGTCGTCACGTTGGCACGGCCCCAGGAGGACGCGACGAGGTTGAGCCCCTCGGTCGTCCCGCGCACGAAGATCAGGGTATCGGCGTCGGCGACGCCGATGAAGCGCGCCACGCGCGCACGCGCTTGGTGGTAAGCCTCGGTGGCCGCCGCGCTCAGCGCATACGCGCCGCGGTGCGGGTTGGCGTTCTCGGTCTCGTAGTAGCGACGAATGGCATCGAGCACGACGGCCGGCTTCTGCGACGTCGCGGCGGAGTCGAGGTACACCAGCGCCGGCTGGGCCGCCAGCAGCGGGAAGTCCGCCCGCTTGGCCAAGCTCACGGGAGTCGAAGCCCTCATCGTCCACCTCCGGATCGCGGCGCCACGGCACGCCGCACATAGAGAGCGCCATTCACGGCGTACACATCGAAGGGCACGAGATCGTCCTCTGCCGGACCGCGCAGCACCTTCCCGCTCGTACAGGCAAAGCGCGCGCCGTGCCAGCAGCATTCGAGCTGGCCGTCGGCATACAGCGTACCCTCGCTGAGCGGGAACTCAGCGTGCGTGCAGTGATCCTTCACCGCGAAGAACCGCCCCTCGTGCACGCCGACGCAGAGCGCCGTGCCGTTGGGCATCGTCGCGCGATACAACTGCAGGGGCTGGACGTCGTCGGCGCGGATGCCGCCGAGCAAAACGGCGCCCTCAGGCGCCGCCGCGTCGTCGTGCCCCACGTCGGCCCGCGCCGCGTCGCTCACGAGGCGCTCCGCGCGTCTTCCGGCCCCTCGGTGCTCACCACCGCGGTGCCGTCGAGGGCCGCCTTCATCGCGTGCCAGCTCAGCGATGCGCACTTCACGCGCATCGGGAACTTGCTGACGCCGCCAAGCGCACGCAGCGACCCGAGCTCCTTGTCCTTGGCCGCAGCAGGATCTTCGCCGGTGAGCAGCTTGTGCACCTTCTCGTAGATGCGCACGGCATCGGCCCGCGTCTTGCCCTTCACGGCCTCGGTCATCATCGACGCCGAGGCCTTGGAGATGGCGCAGCCCTGGCCTTGGAACGAGACGTCGGTGACCGTCTCATCTTCGACCTTCAGCCAGATCGTGAGCTGGTCGCCGCAATTGGGGTTCTTGCCGTCCGCGGAGCACGAGGCCTGCGCCATCGGATGGAAATTCCGCGGGCGGCGGTTGTGGTCCAGGATCACTTCCTGGTACAGGGCGTCGAGCGTGGCGTCCGCCATTGCCGTGGCCCTTACACCAGCTGCGTGTGCGTGAAGCGCTCGAAGACCCGGCGCTCCAACGAGAGCCGCAGGGCGTCGATCTCGATGGTCTCCAGCGCCTCGGCGGCGAAGGCGTAGGTGAGCAGTGCGCGCGCCGACTCCCCGCCGATGCCGCGGCTCTTGAGGTAGAACAGCGCCATCTCGTCGATGCGGCCGACCGTCGCGCCGTGGGTGCACTTCACGTCGTCGGCGAAGATCTCCAGCTGCGGCTTGGTGTCCACCCGCGCCTGTGGCGAGAGCAGCAGCGCCTTGTTCGTCTGCTTGCCGTCCGTCTTCTGCGCCTGCGGATCGACGAAGACCTTGCCGTTGAACACGCCGTGGCTCTGGCCGTCGAGCACGCCGCAGTACAGCTCGCGGCTGGCGCAGGACTCGGCGATATGCTCGACGAAGGTCTGGTGGTCGCCGTGCTGCGCGCCGTCCAGCAGGTAGAGCCCGTTGAGCCGGGCCTCGCTGTTGGTGTCCAGCAGCTTGGTGTAGATGTTGGTGCGCGAGAGCGCGGCGCCGACGGCGAACGAGAAGCTGTGGTAGATGCTGTCGCGGCCCTGCGTGACCTGCGCGGTGCCGACGTGGAAGGCCTCGCCGCTCTCACGCTGGACCTTGTAGTGGTCCACGCGGGCGCCGTTGCCGACGACGATCTCGGCCACCGCGTTGACGAGGTAGCTCACGTTGCCGAGCCCGACGTACTGCTCGACGAGCATCACGTTGGCCAGCGGCTCGGCGACGACGAGCAGGCGCGGATGGATGGCGGCGCCGGCGGCGTTGCCGTCGGTGACGTGCAGGACGTGGATCGGTACGTCGACCACTTCGCCCTTCGGCACGCGCAGCACGACGCCGTCCTGCATAAACGCCGTGTTCATCGCGGTGAAGGCGGCTTTGTCGAAGGCCGCCAGCGAGCCCAGGTACTTCTCGGCCCACTCCGGCTCCTCCTTGAGGACTTCGGAGAGCGGCGCGAGCTGCACGTCGGCCGGCAGGCCGGCGAACTGCGAGAGGGCGGGCTCCAACCGGCCGTTCACGAAGACCAGGCGGTGCCACTCAGCGTCCACGAGATAGGGCTCGAGGTCGGAGAGCGTCAGCGCGGTCGGCGCCGGCTTGATGGCCTTGAAGGTCTTCTCGGCGATCGGCGTGACGGACGTGAAGTGCCAGTCTTCGTCGCGCGTGGTCGGGAAGCCAAGGGCAGTGAAGCGCTCGAAGGCCTTCTTGCGCAGGGCGGGCAGCCAGGAGGGACCCTCGCTGCCGCCGTTGGCGCTGAAGGACTCGAACTGCTCGACGTACGGGGTGGTCACGCTCAGACTCCCGCCGGCTCGAGCAGCCAATCGTAGCCCTTGGCCTCCAGCTCCAGCGCGAGTTCCTTGCCGCCCGACTTCACGATGCGCCCCGCCGCGAGCACGTGCACGTGATCGGGGACGATGTAGTTGAGCAGGCGCTGGTAGTGCGTCACCACGACGGTGGCGTTGGTCGGCTTCTTGAGCTTGTTGACGCCCTCGGCCACGATGCGCAGGGCGTCGATGTCGAGGCCGGAGTCGGTCTCGTCGAGCACCGCGAGCGTGGGCTCGAGCACCGCCATCTGGAGGATCTCGTTGCGCTTCTTCTCGCCGCCGGAGAAGCCGGCGTTGACGGAGCGCTGCATCATCGCGCCATCCATCTCCACGACCTTGAGCTTCTCCTCCATAATGTCGAGGAACTCGATCGGATCGACCTCGTCCTCGCCGCGCGCCTTGCGCAGCTCGTTATAGGCGGCGCGGAGGAAATAGGCGTTGGTCACGCCCGGAATCTCGACCGGATACTGGAAGGCGAGGAAGACGCCCTTCTGTGCGCGCTCCTCGGCTTCGAGCTCGAGCAGGTCCTCGCCGAGGTACTCGATGCTGCCGCTGGTGACTTCGTAGCCGGGGTGCCCGGCGATCACCTGCGCGAGCGTGGACTTGCCGGAGCCGTTGGGGCCCATAATGGCGTGGACTTCGCCGGGCTTGATTCCGAGGGAGATGCCCTTGAGGATCTCTTTGTCGCCGGCGCTTGCGTGGAGATTCGTGATCTTAAGCATTGCTGTATTGACGGATGACGGATGAGTTGTGGACGGATGACGGATGACGGATGACGGACCACGGTGCTGTTCGCATCCGTCATCCGTCATCCGTCCGGCTACATCACCCAACCGACCCTTCGAGCGAGATTCCAAGCAGCTGCTGCGCCTCGAGCGCGAACTCCATCGGCAGCTCCTTGAAGACTTCCTTGCAGAAGCCGGCGACGATGAGCGAGATGGCGTGCTCGGCGTTGAGGCCGCGCGCCTTGCAGTAGAAGATCTGGTCCTCGCCGATCTTGCTGGTGCTGGCCTCGTGCTCGAGCGTCGCGGTGTTGTTGGCGATCTCGATGTACGGGAAGGTGTGCGCGCCGCACTTGTTGCCGATGAGCATCGAGTCGCACTGCGTGTAGTTGCGCGCGCCCTCGGCCTTCGGCAGCACCTTCACCTGGCCGCGGTAGGAGTTCTGCCCGCGGCCGGCGCTGATGCCCTTCGAGATGATCGTCGACTTCGTGTTCTTGCCGATGTGGATCATCTTCGTCCCGGTGTCGGCCTGCTGTGCGCCGTTCACCACGGCCACGGAGTAGAACTCGCCCACCGAGTTGTCGCCCTGCAGGATGACGCTGGGATACTTCCAGGTGATCGCCGACCCGGTCTCGACCTGCGTCCACGAGATCTTGGCGTCGGTGAACGCCTTGCCGCGCTTGGTGACGAAGTTGTAGATGCCGCCCTTGCCGTCGGCGTCGCCGGCATACCAGTTCTGCACGGTGGAGTACTTCACCGACGCACGGTCGAGGGCGACGATCTCGACGACCGCCGCGTGCAGCTGGTGCTCGTCGCGCTTCGGCGCCGTGCAGCCCTCGAGGTAGCTCACGCTCGCGCCTTCGTCGGCGACGATCAGCGTGCGCTCGAACTGGCCGGTGTTGGCGGCGTTGATGCGGAAGTACGTCGAGAGCTCCAGCGGGCACTTCACGCCCTTGGGCACGTACACGAAGCTGCCGTCGGAGAACACCGCCGAGTTGAGTGCGGCGAAGAAGTTGTCCGAGTAGGGCACCACCGAGCCGAGGTACTTCTGCACCAGGTCGGGATGGTTGTGCACCGCCTCGCCGAAGCTGCAGAAGATCACGCCGACCTTCTCAAGCTCGGTCTTCATCGTCGTGCCGACGGAGACGGAATCGAAGATCGCGTCCACGGCGATGCCCTGGAGGCGCTTCTGCTCAGTGAGCGAGATGCCGAGCTTCTCGTAGGTCTTCAGCAGTTCGGGGTCGACTTCGTCGAGCGACTGCTTGGGCTTCACCGACTTGGGCGCGGAGTAGTACGTGTGGGCCTGGTAGTCGATGCGGTCGTACTTCACGTTGGGCCAGCGCGGCTCGGTCATTGCCTGCCAGCGGCGGAAGGCCTTCAGGCGCCACTCGAGCAGCCACTCCGGCTCGTCCTTCTTGGCCGAGATGGCGCGGATGGTGTCTTCGGTCAGGCCCGGCGGAATCGAATCCGACTCGACGTCGGTGACGAAGCCGTAGGCGTACTCTTTGTTGACCAGAGCCTCGATGGAGGAGCTCATTCGCTATGCGTGCAAAGGTGGGACTGAATAGCCAATAAAGTTAGTCGGTTTTGCTTAGGGACGGAAGACGGATGACGGAAGCGACAACGCATCTCGCGGCACCGAGCAAGACGCCCTAACCCGTTGGCTTACAAAGCGTTGACGGGCGACCAAAGTTCCCAAGGAACCCAGTCGCCCGTCGCCGCTACCTTCCGCAAACGCCGCTTCCGTCCTCCGTCTTCCGTCCCTCTACCCAGCATACACCTCGACACGATCCCGCCCGAGGTTCTTCGCCCGGTACATCGCCTTGTCGGCGCGGTCGATGGCCACGGGAATCGGCATTCCTTCGTCGAGCGAGGCGATGCCGGCGCTGAGCGTGAGCTGCACGATGGGCCCGCCGTCCGGCACGACGATCGGATCCTGACTGACGGCCTTCCGGATGCGCTCGAGGGCCACCAAGGCCTGGGCGGGCGTGGTGAAGGGAAGGAGCATCACGAACTCTTCGCCGCCGTAGCGTCCCACGAGCACCTCCTCGCGGACGCTGTCGGCGATGCGCTGGGCCGCCTCGCGCAGCACGACGTCGCCAGCGGCGTGGCCGTGCGTGTCGTTGACGGCCTTGAAGTGGTCCAGGTCAAGGACGGCAACGGACACGGGCTGGTCGCGACGACGGCTTGCGGCAATCGCCGTTTCGGCGTCGTCGAAGAAGGCCCGTCGATTCTTGAGTCCGGTCAGCTGGTCCACCATCGCGAGGTCCTGCATCTGGGCCAGCGTGGCCTCGAGCTGGCCGCGGTTGGTGCTGGCGGCACTGAGCGCCTCGTCGCGCTCGACGAGTACCTGCACGTTCTCGACGAACTGATGCCAGCTGGTACGCGTGAACAGCAGCGCGCAGAGGATGAACACGCCCACGGCCGACGGGAGGATGGGCTGGGCGCCACTGTCGTAGCGCACGACCTGCACCATCAGCGAGCTCATAAACGGAGTGAAGAATGCGATGCTGGCGGCCGGCGACGACGAGAAGAACGCCACCGAGCCGGCGCAGAGTCCCGACATCATCATCACGAGCATCGCCTTCTCCTCCGCGCCCCCCACGGGATACAGCACCCAGGCCGCCACGGCCCAGAGCACCCCGGTAACGGTCGAGAAGACGAGCGCGCGCATCTCGTTCTGCGGCGAGACGTCCGTCGGGCGTGGCCGCTTGCGCAATCGTCGCCAGCTCAGCGCAGCGGGCGTCCAGAGAACGGTCATCACGGCGGTGAACACGATGAGCGACGTGTGGTCAGCGACGTCCCAGTACGCGATGGCCAGGAAGGCCGCCAGCAGCGGACTCGCGATGAACACGGTCGGCAGCTGCCGCACCCGATTGACGGCCTGCGAGACACGAATGGCTCGGCTGAGGGCATCATTCGGCACGGTTCGAGGGGGCAGCATCGCCACAGGATATTGCGCGGCAGGCCGAAGAGCCAGACTATAACTGGACAGCGCCCTGTCCAGGACGCCACCACACCTTCCCCCCGGAGGTTTCGTGCAGTTCCTCGCTGACCTGTGGCTCCCGATCCTGCTGTCCGCGACCGCTGTGTTCATCCTCTCGGCGATCTTCCACACCGTCGTGCCGTTTCACACCCGCGAATGGGCAGGTTTGAGCAACGAAGACGCGGTCGCCGATGCGTTGCGCGGCGGCGCACCGGCTCCCGGTCTCTATACCATTCCCTACTGCCCGCCGGGCCAGATGAACAACCCCGACTGGCAGGCGAAGCTGGCGCGCGGCCCGGTCGCCTTCCTCACGGTGATGCCCAACGGGATGCGCGGGATGGGCCCGATGCTCGTGCAGAGCTTCGTGTACAACGTGGTGGTCGCGATCTTCGTCGCGTACGTCGCCGCGCACACCATCGCCGCGGGCGCCGAGTACCTGAGCGTGTTCCGCGTGACGGGTACGGTGACGTTTATGGCCTACGCGCTCGGCCAGCTCCCCGACTCGGTGTGGTTCGGCCGGCCGTGGAAGAGCTATGGCTTGATCGTCGGTGACGCGATCGTGTACGCGCTGGTGACGGCTGGGATCTTTGGCTGGCGGTGGAGCTGAGGAGTGGGAGAAGGGAGGAGGTAGGTGGGTGACGGCAGGGAGATGGAAGAGGGGAGACGGCTGAGAGACGCGAGATGAATGGCAGTGCCCGTTTCGCTTCTCCCAGCCCTCTCCCGTCTCTCACCTCCCCGCCTTCACCCTGCTCCCATCTCCCCTCTCTCCGTTCTCACATTGCCGTCTGCGCGCGGCTCACTTCCGCCCGCCCGATGTTGCCCTGATCGGTGCCGAACCACAGCAGGCCGGTGCGCGGGTCGAACATCATATGCCGGATGGTGTTGTTGTCCTCTCGGCCGATCAGCGTGCGGCCGAAGAAGCGGCCTGAGGCCGGATCGTAGCCCTGCAGGATGGCGCCCTTGGTGCCGGACTCGGTCACCCACACGCGGCCCTTGTCATCGCGGGCCATCCCGTATGGCAGCGAGCCAGGGCCACCCGGCAACGGAATCTCGGTGACGCGGCCGTTGGTCGGATCCACGCGGCCGAGCATCCCGCGCGTGTAGTCCGTGTACCAGACCACGTCGTCCGGCGTGATGGCGATGCGACGGCCGCGGGCGCGCTCGTGCGGCAGGTCATACGAGGTGAGCGCGTAGGTCGTGGGGTTGATGCGGGCGATCTTGTTCGTGCCGAAGAGGTTGACCCACACCTCGCCGCGCGAGTTGAGCTCGATGCCGTACGGCCGCGTGCGCTCGCCCGTCTTCACGTAGCGGATGGCGCCGCTCTGCACGTTGAGGTGCCCGACGGCATCGGAGTTCTGCGCCGTGAACCAGAGATTGCCGTTGCGATCGAAGACCATCGTGTGCGGGTCGCGCACGGTGGAGTCGGTCATCGGATACCAGCGGATGTCACCGGTGGCGGGGTTGAGCCGCCCGATCGTGGCGTTGCGGTTGCCCGCGATCCAGACCATCTGATCCGGCCCGACGACGACGGTGTGCGGGTTGGTCCGCTCCGGCAGGTCGTAGCGCCGCTGGGCGCCGGTACGCGGATCGAGGCGGCCGACGTAGTTCCCGGCCTGTCCGGCGAAGTACACCATCCCGTCCGGGGCCACGAAGGGGTCACGGGGGCGACCGCCGTACTCGATGGGCCACTCCTGCGCCGGGACGACCTGGGCGGCCACGTCGGGCGCGACGAGGGCGCCCAGCAGGGCGAGCGAAAACAGGGAACGCATAGGGAGCTCCTTGGAGAAAGACAGGCTATTCAAGGCTACGCCCGAGCTCCCGGTTCCGTTGGTCTCCGGCCGTCACTCCCGCCCGACGTTCACCACGGGGAGCACTTTCCACGGCCAGGGCCGATCGGCCACGATGTTGATGGCTCCCACCTGCACGCCGCGCAGACGCTCGGTGTAGTTCACGAGGCCGATCGTGAGGCCCTGCTGCATTCCGCGCACGGCGTTCACGGTGGAGATGCTGGCGCCGGTCATCTGGCCGCCGCGCTCGGTGCGGAAGAGCGCGGGTGCGACCACCATACCGTGTGTCCGCTCGGCGCCCACCAGTAGCGCGCTCGCTACGCCCTCGATCCGCGGCGCACCGACTCCAAGGCCGCCCAGCGTGACCCAGCGCAACGTGCCGCCCGAGCCAACGCCGAGTCCGCCGACGGTCACGCCCGTAACGTCATCACCGGCGCCGACGCCCAAGCCACCGACGCTGATGCCGCGGATGCTCCCGCCGGCTCCGACGCCAAGCCCCGCCACGGAAATGCCGCGCAGACGCCCACCGGCTCCAACGCCGAGTCCGCCGACGGTGATGCCCCGGATCTCGCCGCCCGCGCCGGCGCCGAGTCCCGCGACGGTCATACCGCGAATGTCACCCCCGGCGCCGGCGCCGAGCCCGGCGGCGGTGAGGCCGCGGACGGAGCCGCCCGCACCCGCGCCAAGTCCGGCCACCGCAATGCCGCGGATGGAACCTCCCGCTGCCGCGCCGAGGCCGCCGACCATCAAGCCGCGGGCATCTCCGCCCGCGCCGACGCCGAGGCCGCCGACCGCCGCGCCGCGCACGCTGCCCCCGGCGCCCACCCCGACGCCTCCGAGCATCAGGCCGCGGAGGCTGCCGCCAGCGCCCAACCCGATGCCACCGAGACCGATGCCACGGAAGTCGTCCTCGGCGCCAACGCCGAACACACCCACCCCAACGCCGTGGATATCGCCGGCCATCGTGATCGGAAGGCCGATGGCGGCTCCCACCACGCGGCCGCTGAGGTAGCCATCGTAGGGACTCCACACAGTGATGTTGGCGCCGCGGACGAGCTCGAGCTCCTTGTCGCGGTAGTTGATCCGGATGCCATCCACGCGCGGGTGGTGGCCGATGGAGATCGGACGCCTTACCGGCGCGCCGCGCTGGGCGAGAAGCTCGGGGGCGAGGCTGGCCACGGCGAGCGTGGCGAGGGCGAGACGGCGAAGGAGTCGGGACATCGGGACGGTCCGGTGCGGGTTGGCTTCCTCTACGAGCTCACGGGGGCTCGGTTTCGGCGATTTCCCTCTGCGAATCGCTGAGTCCCGATGGCTCCCCGATAGGACAGCGCCACCCCGGCGAAGGGTTTGAGCCTAGCCGAGCGACTGGATGGCACGCTTCAGCACACCCTGCGCCATCTCCCGCTTATACCCGTTGTGGGCGAGTGGTTGCGCGTCGTAGAACGCGCGCTCGACCAGCGCATCGATGGAATCTTCGTCGAGGCCGCCCGAGGCCACGTCCTCCTCGACGCTGAGCGGCACGCGCCACGGACCCAGCGCTAGGCCACCCATCGCCATCCGCACAGTGCCGTCGGCGCGCCGCGCGGCCGCGCAGGACACGAGCGCGAAATCCCAGGCAGCGCGTTGCATCACCTTCTCCCAGTGCTGGGCGCCTCCCCCGGCCTCCGCGGGGATGAGCACCGCGACGACGAGCTCGCCGGTAGCGAGTTGTGCTTCCTTCGCGGGATCGTTGGCCGCAGACTCGAAGAGCGTGTCGATGCCCGACTCGCGCGAGGCGCTGCCGTAGCTCGCGATCTCCACCGTGGCGCCGAGGGCCAGCAATGCCACGGCCGGATCCGACGGATGTACGGCGCGGCAAGTGCCGTCGGCGATGATGCCGTGATACTGGTGCTCGCCGTCCACCGCGGCGCACTGCGAGCCGCCGCGCTTGAAGCAGCCGACGCCCCGGCGGAAGTACCAGCAGTGGTGGCGCTGGGCGAGATTGCCGCCGAGGCTTCCCGCGTTGCGCAGCGCCGGTGTGCCGGCACTGGCGCAGGCTTCGGCGAGCATCGGAATCTGGGCACGGATCTCAGGATGCGTGGCCAGCTCAGCAATCGTGACGGCGGCGCCGATGCTGATGCAGCCGTCGGGCTGCCGCGTGATGTCACGCATCCCTGGGATGCGGCGGATGTCGACCACCGCGCTCGGCGCGATGATCCCGTCCTCATAGCAGGGGACCAGGTCGGTGCCGCCCGCGACCGGTACCACGCCCGGCGCGGCGAGCCGCGCGAGCGCATCCTCGCGCGATGTGGCGTGTTCGTAGGAGAAACTCACGCGTGGGAAGCTACGCTCTCGGCCGCGCTACGGGGTGGCGGGAGCGGCCGGCGCGGGCGCGAGGGTGAAGACGATGTAGTCGGCCCGTTTGCGGTGCGCGCGGCCGTTGGCGGCGTCGAGGTCCTGCACGGGGACGAAGCTCACGACCAGTTGGCGAACGCGGCGGTCGCGGCGCTTGACTCGCGCGGCCGTGCCCAACCCAAAGTCCGAGTGAAACGCGCCGTTCGCGTGGATGACCAAGGTGTTGTGCGCCGCGCGCGCAGCGACGATGGACTCCGCCATCGCCTCGTCCTTCACGCACTGGGCTTGGTAGGTCCGCCAGACCATCGCCTCGACCTGGTCGGGGGTGAGCTGCATTCCGTGGCCCGACATATCGCCCATCGTCTCGCGGAAGCGCTCCCAGTACTCGTCGCGCGGGCAGATGTGCTCGGTGGCGAAGTAGGGACGGTCGCTTTCAGGGACACTATCAAGCGCGGCGAGGCCTCGGCGTGAGACGACCTGCGCGAGGCGGCGCGGAATGTTGCCCCCCACGACCGGCCAGCCGTTGGCCTTGGCCTGCTCGACCATCGGGCGGTAATCGTTGAGGTAGTTGCCCCAGGGGCGGCTGGCACCGAGGAACTCGTCCTCGCTGATGCGGCCGGCCAGGTAGGAGTCGAGCTGCGGCTGCACATCGCGCTCGAACATCTCGAGCGAGAGGACGATGGCATCGCTGCGGCGCCGGCGGACGCCCTCGAGGATTGCGGCCTGCAGCACGTGCGTGCCCGGGTCGTTATGGAACTCGCCGAGGTACACGACGTCCGCCTCGCTGGCGATGCGCTTGATGAGCGTCTCGAGATCCCCGAAGCGCCGAGTCTTGGTGTTGTAGAGGCGATGCGGCTCGTACTGGCGCGGCGGCTGCGGCTGGGCCTGTGGGGGCTGCGGAGCCGGTGCGGGCAGCGGAGCCTGCGCGGCAGCAGGGGCGCCCGCTGCGGAGAGCGCGAGCAGCAGTGCGGCAGCAGGCGCACGCAAGGTAAAGCAAAAATAACTACGCATAATTATTTTACGGCTGGAGAAGGTATCAAGCTGAGTCCGTGCATGCGGGCCCATCAGCAACTAGCAGTACTAGTAAAGAAATGTTAACTATTTAAAATGACTTTAGTTGAGTTTCTCCGCTTATCGGACGCACGGCTGGTGGAAGAGGCGTCGGAGGAGCTCGCGCGCGCTGAGGCCCTCATAGGCCTGACCCCCGGCGCGCTTCCGATGCTGCTCCAGGCGGGAGCGGTCGCGGCACTGACGACATCCCTGCCGGAAGCTATGCGCTCGGCGCGCGCTGCGCTGGTCGCGGCCTGGGTGGATCCGACGCACGCGGGTATCGTGGACCCAGCGATGGAGCAGTGGCAGCGCCGGCTCGAGGACGAGGAGCGGCGAGTGCGAGGGGGATTGCCGCTGACGGTCTCGCGCTTCGCCGACCTTCTGGGAGCGGATGCCGACCGCGAGCTGCTTGAGGACGCGCTGCGACCTGGCGGACAGACTCGGCCGCAGCTGCTGCGCGCCGTGCAAGCGGCGGCGGCCTGCGGCGACGAGGAGCCGAACGTCGCCGCGGCCGTGTTGCCGGCATTGCTTCTCTGCGCAACGGGGATGACGGACCGTGTGCGCATCCTCCCGTTCATCGGATTCACGGGCGACGCGAGGCGCGAGGCGATCGCCGAGTGGCGCCGGGGGGAGCCGGGGCCCTTCCTGCGCGGCGCGCTCGGTGCGCTGAGTGCGGAGGCGCGGCATCTACGGGTGTCGCTGCGGCTGCTGCTCGAAGCGCTCAAGGAAGAGGAGGCCACCCTTGAGCCCCTCGGACGTGCCGCCATCGGCGCGCGGCGCGCGCTCGAGGTGCTGCGCGCGTCGCTCGCGACGACCGTCCCGGATCTGAGTGTGCGGCTCGATTGCTCCCGGCCCGCCGCCGGGGCGGCGCTCGAACGACTCGTGCAAACCGGATTGGCCCTGGAGATCACCGGCCGTGCGCGAGACCGCGTGTTCGTGCACGCGGGGGTGTGGGAGATCGGCTGAGCGCCGTCGCGGAGTGACTTGGACTCGGTGTGGCTCGTTTGCACACTGAATGATTCGCCGACACTTCCTGGTATTCTTGGCGCTCCTGTTGGCAGCCTGCGGAGGACGTGCGGCGCCGACGACGGCACCGCGGCTATCCGCGGACGTGGCGTACCTGCGCAGCAAGCAGTTGATGGTGCCGGTGCACGGGGTGGCGCCCAACCAACTGCGGGACACCTACAACGCGATGCGCAGCGGCGGCCGGCGTCACCACGCGCTCGACATAATGGCGCGGCGGGGCACGCCAGTGCTCTCGGCGGACGACGGCGTGGTGCGCCGCATCTCGACCAATGCACTCGGCGGACGCACTGTGTATGTCGTGGATCACGACCAGCGCTTCGTACATTACTATGCGCATCTGGACCGTTACGCCCGTGGACTGCGCGAGGGCCAGCGGGTGCGGAAGGGCCAGGAGCTCGGCACGGTCGGGAGCACTGGCAACGCCGACCGCAACGCGCCGCACCTGCACTACCAACTGCTGCGCTACGCGAACGCCCGGATGTGGTGGGCCGGCGATCCGATCAACCCCGTACCGTTCCTGGTGCGACGAGGCAACAAGCGATGACGATGACGACGAAGGAGCGCGCCACGCTGCGCTCGGAGTGCAACCGACTGAAGCCGACGCTGCACGTCGGCGCCGAGGGAATCACCGGGCCGGTGCTGGCGGCGCTGGACGACCTGCTGCGCACGCGCGAGCTGGTGAAGGTGCAGCTCAACAAGAGTGTCGAAGTGTCGGCGAAGTCTGCCGCCAACGATCTCGCCAAGCGCCTGAAGGCTGAGGTGATCCAGGTGATCGGGCGAACGACGACGCTGTATCGGCACAATCCCGAGCTGAAGCGAAAGGCCGGCGCGTTGCCGCCGTGGCGCAACTAACCGGAGTTCGCCGCGCGGCTACGCGCCGCGGAGCGCTGCGAGCACGCGCCACGGCGTGATCGGTAGCTCGTTGACCTCTACACCCAGCGCATCGGCGACCGCACCGGCAATCGCCGGCGCCGTCGGCACGATGGCCGGCTCGGCGATGCCGCGGACGCCGACGTGATTGGCCTTGGTGTCCGCGCCGTCGAGGAACACGCCATCAATGGCGGGGATGTCGGCCAGCGTCGGGATCTTGTAGTCGTGGAGCCCGGCGTTTAGCGGCAGGCCCATCCGTGCATCGAGCACGCGCTCCTCGAAGAGCGCGAAGCCGAGTCCCTGGATGATGCCGCCTTCCAACTGCGACTCAGCGAGCGTGGGGTTCACGATGCGCCCGGCGTCGTGCACCGCGACGACACGCAGCACGCGCACCACACCGGTGACGGTGTCGACCTCGACCTCGGCGAACTGCACGCCGGTGGTGACGATGCCCGCGTCCTGCGGATTCGGACCGCGTGAGCCGTGGCCCTGAATCATCACGTTGCCGAGCTTGGCGGTGATGGCACCGAAGTCCATCGCGCGGTCGCTGCCGCGCACGATGACGCGGCCATCACGGGTCTCGAGTGCGGACTTGGGTGCGTCGAGCAGGCCGGCGGCGGCATCGAGGAGGGCGCTGCGCGCGTCCTCGGCAGCCATCCGCACGGCCGGCGCCAATGACGCGACGGTCATCGAGCCCCAACTGTTGCCGGCATAAGGCGTGGCGCCGGTGTCGCCGATGACGGCGCGCACCTGCTCCAGCTTGTGGCCCAACGCATCGGCCGCGACCTGCGCGAGGATGGTGCGCGTGCCGGTGCCGAGATCCTGCGAGCCCGCGAGCACATCGGCCGAGCCGTCGGAGTTGAGGCGTACGGTGGCGTAGCTCGGGGGGCCACCGCCGGTGGACCAGATTTGCGCGCTGACGCCGACGCCGCGGCGCAGATGCGGCTTGCCATTCACGCGACGCGCGTCGTTCCCGCGCTCGAGGCCGCGCTCGCGCAGTAGCGCGCTCCACCCGAAACGGCGATCGCTTTCATCGTAGCACTCGGCCAGCCGGTTGCCGGTGTATGGGCGGTCCTTCTTCTGGTCGTGCGTGGCGAGATTGCGGCGTCGGAGCTCGAGGGGATCCATCGTCAGTGATTCGGCCAGCGCGTTCATCCCGACTTCGAGTCCGACGGCGCCCTCGGCGTGGCCCGGCGCGCGGAAGGCCGCCATCGCGGCGGTGTTCACGAAGGCGAAGGTCTCGTGCGTGCGGACGTTGGGGCAGGCGTAGAGTTCGTGGTAGATCTCGCCGGGCCCGCCTTCCCAACCGCCGATGCCAAGCGGCACCTCGGCGACCATCTCGATGGCCGTGAGGTGGCCGTCGCGGGTGGCGCCCATCTTGATGCGCTGCACGCTGGACGGGCGGTTGCCCGTGTCCACCTGTTCGCCGGCGCGGTCGAAGGCGCACATCACGGGGCGGCCGAGCCGCTTGGCGAAGAGCGCGGCGATGTAGGTGTGGGCACCAGCGTAGTTCTTGGCACCAAAGCCGCCGCCCATCGCCTCGCAGATGACGCGCACGTTGGTGTGCGGGATGCCGAGCGCCTTGGCGACGTTGTCGCGCACGCGGAAGATGCCCTGCGTGCTCTCCCACACCGTGAGCCGGTCGCCATCCCACTCGCAGACGGCGCTGTGGGGTTCGAGCGCAGTGTGCAGCGCGCAGGGCGTACGGACCTCGCGTTCGACGATGACGTCGGCGGCGGCGAATCCCGCAGCGACGTCACCGCGGCTGTGCTCGCGCGGTTCCTTGAAGAGCAGGTTGTTGGGCAGGCCTGGCCGCACCGGCGCGGCGCCGGCGGCGGTGGCCTGCGCGACGGTGACGGCGTGCGGAGCGCGTTCGATGTCCACAGTGACCAGCGCGGCGGCACGATCGGCGATTGCCTGCGTCTCCGCGCAGACGGCGGCCAGCGGCTGGCCGTGGTAGGTGATTTCGGGGTTGAATAGTCGCGTGCGCGCCGGGGCGTCGGCGTGCAGGAGGACATCGAGCACGCCCGGCAGGGCGCGGGCCGCGTCAGCATCGATATGCCGCACGCGGCCGCGGGCCACGTCGCTGCGAACGATGGCGACGTAGGCTTGTTGCGGGCGCCGCAGGTCGGTGGTGTAGCCGGGGCGTCCGGTGGCCTTGAGCGCCGCATCCACCCGCAGCGCTCGCGCGCCGACGTGGGTCAGCGTGGCGTCTTCGCCCCAGGGTTCGAGGTCGAAGGCCGGTAGCTCGACGACGCGCTGCTCGGTGCGGCCCTCGACCTCAACGGTGGTCGTGACGAAGCGGGACTTGGGTTCAGCCATCGGCGGCCTCGCGCAACATCGCCGCCGCGCGGCGCACGGCGCGGACGATCTTCGGGTACGTGCCGCAGCGGCAGAGGTTCCCGCTCATCGCGGCGACGATCTGTTCGTCGGAGGGGTCGGGATTGGCGGCCAACAGGGCCGCGGCCGCCATCAGCTGGCCGGGGGTGCAGAAGCCGCACTGCGCGGCGTCTTCCAACACGAAGGCCTGTTGCAGCGGGTGCGGGGCGCCAGGGCCGCCGAGTCCCTCGATCGTACGGACGTCGCGCCCGTCGCAGCCCTGAGCGAGGGTGATGCAGGCGTAGACCGGGACGCCGTCCACGAGCACGGTGCAGGCACCGCAGGCCCCGGCCTCGCAGACCCGCTTCGTGCCGGTCAGGGCCAGGTCGTCCCGCAGCAGGTCGAGCAGGGTGGCGTCGCCGGCGGGATTGGACTCCGTCCGCCTACCGTTCAGGGAGATATGCACAAGGGAAGGATACTGTTATCTTCCCCCGGTTCGCACCAGACGTACACCCACCGAGGAAGCACGCGATGCCGTATGTGATCACCGAAGCCTGCATCAACACCAAGGACAAGTCCTGTGTGGACGTATGCCCGGTGGATTGCATCTATGAGGGTCCGGATATGCTGTACATCCATCCGGACGAGTGCATCGACTGCGGCGCCTGCGAGCCGGAGTGCCCGGTGACGGCGATCTTCCCGGAGGAGGACGTGCCGGCGAACCTCAAGCAGTATATCCAGATCAACAAGGAAGTGTTCGAGAAGGAGCCGAAGCCGGGGCGGCCGACGCGGTAAGGACGTATGACGGAGGACGGATGCGACAAGGGTGCGCTGAGCTGAGCTCGGCGCACCCTTCAAGCATTCGTCCTCCGTCCTCCGTCAACGACTTACATCCACCTGTCCTTCGCCCAGAACACGACGATGATCGCCGCGAACTGCAGGAAGGTGCTGATCTCGCTCTTCCACGCCTCGGCCCAGAAGAACTCGCCCTCGGCGTCTTCCTTGCGCGGCGGGCGCGGGAACCAGCGCGGCGTCTTCGCCTTGTAGTCGAGGTACACCTGGCCGAAGATGCTCTCGAGTACTCCCTCCTCGTAGCGCACGATGTAGTAGTACTCGATGGCGAAGATTACGGCCGCGACGGGCAGGAACCAGTGCACGCCGCTGATGGTGATGATGCCCATCCAGAGCAGGAAGTTGCCGTTGTAGAGCGGGTTGCGGCTCCACGCAAAGGGGCCGTGCGAGACGAGTTTCTGCACGTTGCGTGAGCGGCGACGCGTCACGGTGCCGGCGGTGGCCACGCCCCACATCCGCCACCACTCGCCAATGACCATCACGACCACGCCGACGATGAGGTTGCGCGTGGTGAGCGCCTGCATCGCGAGGACGGGGACGAGCAGGAAGGGCACCGGCAGCCAGCCGCGGTTCTTGAAGAGCACGGCACCGATCTTGGCGGCCTGCGTCTGCTCGGCGGCGCTGACGTTTTGGTGATTGGGCTGGGCGGTAGTCAGGGCAGTGTCCGGTGGGGGAAGTCAGGCGAGCCGCGACTGCAGGAAGGACGCAAGCAGCGCGTTGAAAGCGGCCGGATGTTCGACGCAGCTGGCGTGGCCGGCTCCGGGAATTATCGCCAATTGGGAGCCGGAAATGGCGGCGTGCATCGCCTCGGATTCCTTCACCGGCGTCAGGGCGTCCTCGTCGCCGCAGAGCACGAGCGTCGGGACGGTGATGGTGGCGAGCGTGGGCGTGGAGTCCGCGCGCGTGCGCATCGCCTCGAGGGCGTCGTGGATGGCGCCGACCTCGGCGCGGCGCATCATCGCGTCGAGGTGCTCGATGGCCCGCGGCCGTGAGGCGCGCGTGGTCTTGCCGACCATCCCGGGCATCATCGCTTCGGCGATGGCACCGGCCCCATCGCGCAGGGCCTGCAACTGCATCGCGACGCGCTTCTCCTGACCCTCGAGCGTATCGGCGCCGGCACGGGTGTCGGCGAGCACGAGGCCGGCGATGCGCGCCGAATGCCGGCGCCAGAGCGCGAAGGCGAGGTACCCGCCCATCGAGAGGCCGCCGACGACCGCCGTGCGAATCTCGAGCGCATCGAGGGCCGCAACGGTCCAGTCGGCCCAGGCATCGAAGGACGGCGCCACGCCGCTCTCGCTCTCGCCGAAGCCGGGGAGGTCGAGCGCGATGAGCCGCGCACCGGACGGCGGCGCGGCAAGCTGGGCCTCCCAGAGGGTACGGTCGTGCGGAAAGCCGTGCAGGAGCACGACGGGGCGTCCCGTGCCTGCTTCGTCGTAGCCGACGGCGCCGCGGTCGGTGGCAAGGATCACGCGGGATCTCCTCCGCCCGACTTCGGGGTGATGGACGGCAATGCCATCTCGACGGTCGGCAGCGGCGGGAGCTCGTCCTCCACCCAGAACGTCCGGACGGCGACGACGATCGTGGCCAAGAGCGGAATGGCGACGAAGAGTCCGAGGAAGCCGAACACGTAGGCCATCACGACCTGCGCGACGAGCGTGAGCGCGGGTGGCAGGTCGAGTTGCTCCTTCATCAGGTACGGGATGAGCAGGTTGTTCTCGAGGAACTGGATGGCCCAGTACGCGCCGATGACGATGGCGGCCTTCTGCGGCGAATCCACGAAGCCCATCAGCACGGCGGGAATCGCGGCGAGCATCGGGCCGATGTTCGGCACGAACTCGAAGATGCCGGCGATGACGCCGAGCGGGAACGCGGCGCGCACGCCGAGGATGGCGAGCACGATGGTCGTGACGACGCCGATCACGAGCATCGCGATGAGCTGCGTGGCGAACCAGGTGCGCAGCGTGGTGCCGACGGCCGTGAGCAGCTGGCCGAATCGATCGCGGCGAGCGATGGGCACGAGCAGCATCAACCCGCGGCGGTAGACATCGGGATCGGCGGCGATGTAGAGCGCGAGGAACACGACCATCACGACGCCCGCGGCGACGACCAGCGTGGACTGGAGGATGCCGAAGGCGAAATCGGTGACCGCCGGTGCGTGCTTCGCGACGGCGCTGCCGACGCGGCTGGACCCATCGTCGGTGGCGGGGGCGATCAGATCGAGCAGGGCAGGCTGCTTGGACGCCAGCCAGGTCTCAAGGTTGGTGATGGCTTCGGGGAGCTTGGTGCGCAGATCCTGTGACTGCTCCACCAGCGTCGGGCCCGTCCAGGCGACCACGCCGGCGAGCAGCAACACCGTACCGAGCACGACCGCGGCGGCCGCGATGTTGCGATTGATGCGCACCCGCGCCACGACCCAGTCGGTGGCGCGCGCCGCCGAGAGCCCGAAGAGGATGCCGAGGAAGGCCGTAAGGACCAGGATGCGGGCCGACCACAGCAGTTGGAAGAGGATGAGCGTGGCGATGACCGCCAGCGCCGCCCGGTAGATGTCGCCGGGGCGCAGCGGGTGGTCGGTCTTCTTGCCGGGGAGGGTGGTCAGCAGGGACATATCGGCTGGTGACGGATGAGGGGAACTGAACCCCTCGCGCCCCATTGAGGCAAGGGCGGCCGCTGCTTGGTGCGGGGGCTAGATTGCAGGCACCTGAACCCCTGAGCGCCGTGTCCCGTTCCGCGAAATCGCTGTCCGCCGAGTATCTCGATACCGATGCCGCCGTGTCCGCCTGGCTCGCGAAGGCCAAAGGCGCGCGCCGCCTCGCGTTGGATACCGAAGGGGCGAGCTTCCATCGCTACGTGGACCGCATCTACCTGCTGCAGCTCTCGACGGACAGCGCGCACGCGATCATCGACCCGCTGGCGGTCGCGTCGCCGGCCCAGCTCGGGGCGCTGATCGAGGATCCGAAGGTCGAGATCGTCTTTCACGACGCGGACTACGACCTGCGCCTGCTGCACCAGGACTACGGCTGGAACGTGCGCAACGTCTTCGACACGCGCGTGGCATCGCAACTGCTCGGCATCAAGGCCTTTGGGCTGGCCTCGCTGCTCGAGGCGTACTTTGGCGTGAAGCTCGACAAGAAGCACCAGCGCGCCGACTGGTCGATGCGCCCGCTGACCGCCGATATGCTGGACTACGCGGCGCAGGACACGATTCACCTACTGGGCCTGCGCGACGAGCTGCACGGGCAGCTGGTGAAGAAGGGCCGCTTGGCGTGGGCGCAGGAGGAGTTTGAACGACTGGCGCTGGTGCGATGGTCGGCCGATGACTCCGCAGACGCCTTCTTGCGCGTGAAGGGTGCCCGCGATCTTACGCGCCGCGAGCTGGCCGTGTTCCGCGAGCTGGTGCAGTGGCGCGACGCGACGGCGCTGAAGCTGGATCGCGCGACGTTCCGCGTGGTGAGCAACGAGGTGCTGCTGGAGGCGGCGAAGGCGCACCCGGCGAGCAAGGAATCGCTGGGGAACATCAAGGGGATGCCGCGCGGCATCCTCGAGCGCACGCACGCCGAGATCCTTGCGGCGATCGACCGCGGGCTGGCGGTGCCGGAGGCGGAGCTGCCGAGGTTTCCGAAGGCGGCGCGCTGGGACCGCGACCCGGAGTTCGATCACAAGGTCGGCGCGGTGAAGGCGGTGCGCGACGCGGCGGCGGCGCGGCTCGAACTGGATCCCGGGGTGCTTTGCTCGCGCGAGCGGATGGAGGCGGTGGCGCGGATGCTCCCGGGCGAGCCGGGGGAGATCCTGCAGATCCCGGATTTCCGGCGCTGGCAGGTCGAGGAGTTGGGGGCGGAGTTCGTGCGGGTGCTGGCGCCCTGGAGGAAGAACGATTCGCCGTACCGGGAGTGAACGGCGGTTCACCACAGAGGACACAGAGGACACAGAGGGCACAGAGAACTGCAACTGCTTTTGAACGCAGAGACGCAGAGGGCGCGGAGAACTGCAAGGACGAGAGGAACTGCAAGACAAGAACTACAAAATTCAAGAACTACAAAGTTCAAGAACTACAAGGACAAGAATTGCAGGGACAACTGCCAGTGCAAAGCTCTAGGGGTCCACGCCGATAAATCGGTGCGGACCCCCTCGCACTTGCAGTTCTCTGCGCCCTCTGCGCCTCTGCGTTGAACGCAGTTCGCAGTTTGTAGTTCTCTGTGTCCTCTGTGCCCTCTGTGGTGAATACGCCGTTCAGAACCCGAGATACGCCCGCACTCTCGGCTCGATCCGATCAGGCGTCCACGGCGGCGACCAGACGAGGTTCATCGACACGCTCCCGACGCCCTCGAGCGCCTTCAGCTGGTTCTCGGCGTCGGTCATTATCTCCGGGCCGGAGGGGCACCCGGGCGAGGTGAGCGACATATCGACCTTCACGTCGTTGCCCTCGACGGCGATGCCGTAGATGAGGCCGAGATCGAGGATGTTGAGGTTAAGCTCGGGGTCCTTCACGCGCCGCAGCGCGAGCTTCACCTGGTCTTCGGTGATGCCGGCGGGCGCGGGCGCGGGCGATGGCGTAGCGGTATCGGTCACGGCGTGTCCGTCTCGGGGCTCGAGGCCGCGCTGGCGCGCGGAAGGGTCGTCGGACGACGAATCAGCGTCCGTGCCGGCGGGTTCCAGTCGGGCCGCTGGTCCACGCGGAAGTCGCGCGGCCAGCTCACGGCGGCGAGCTGGCGGTCGTCGGTGATGGCGAGCGCCGCCGCGTCGGCGACGTCGTGCCGCACGTCGGCGATGATGATGCCGGCCCGCTGGGCGCGTGGGTCGTGCACGCGGTTGGTCAGGATGATGACGAAGAGCTCGCGCTCGGGGTCGATCCACAGTGACGTCCCGGTGTATCCGGCGTGGCCGTAGGTGCGCTCACTCAAGAACTCGCCGGAGCCCTGCTCGCCCGACGCGATCATCCAGCCGTAGGTGCGGTTGCCGGCCTGCAGCGTGGTGAAGCGCCGTACGGTGGAGTCGGCGATGAGCCGCAGGTCGCCGTAGCGACCGCGGTTGAGCATCATCTGCGCGAAGATGGCGAGATCCTGCGCCGTACCGAAGAGCCCGGCGTGGCCGCTGACGCCGCCGAGCCGCCAGGCCGATTCGTCGTGCACCTCGCCGCGCAGCGGATAGCCGCGGGGCGGATACATCTCCGTCGGCGCGATGCGTGCGCGCAACACGGGGTCCGGGCGATAGCCGGTGTCGTGCATCCCGAGCGGCTCGAAGATGCGCGTGCGGCAGAACTGGTCGAGCGGCATCCCGCTCACGCGCTCGATGGTGAAGCCGAGTACCATCGCGCCGAGGTCGGAATAATCGGTGACGCCGCCGGGAATCGAGTTGAGCCGGGTCGTCAGCACCTGCTCGCGGCCCTCGGCGGGACTGTTGGCCGTCTGCCAGATGCGCCGGCCCGGCGGCAGGCCCGAGCGATGCGTGAGCAGCTGCGCGACCGTGACGCGCTCCTTCCAGCGCCCGGTGAACTCCGGTAGCACGGTCTGCACGCGCAGGTCGAGCGGAAGCTTGCCTTCGTCGTAGAGGATCATCGCGGCCGTCGAGAGGCAGACGGCCTTCGTCAGCGATGCGAGATCGTAGATGCTGCTGACCGGATTCACCTCGCCGGTCTGGTGCCAGGCGAGGCGCCCGTAGCCCTTCTGGTGCACGACGCCTCCGCGTCGGCCGATGACGACTGCCGCGCCCGGATATGCGCCCGCCGTGATACCACGCTGGACGATGCGGTCGACTTCAGCGAGGCGCGCAGCGGACATCCCGACGGCGCGAGGGGGCTGGAGCGGGACCGGATCCGGCGGGAGGGTGAGGAGGGTGGCGAGGGCGAGGAGGAGCATTGGGGGTGGAGAGGGGGCTGCTGTTCTGAAGGTAAGCGAAGCGGGAGACGGGAGGGGGGAGGGGGGTGACGGCGGGGAGAGGGGAGATGGGAGATGGCTGAGAGACGGGGCACGAAGTCCTTAGCTAAGTCGCGTTCTTACAATGGATTGCGCTGAGTCCAAGCCGGTTCTCAACCTTCCGTCTTCAGTCTTCCGTCCGCCGTCTAGTACAGACACGGCATACAGCGTTCCCGTCACCAACCGGTGCCACGCTCCCGTATGGCCCGAAGGCAACCCTGCCGTCCCTTTCCGTGACAGATTGAGCGTACGCAATGGCTACAGACCCCCTCACCATCCGACGCGCCATCAACGGTGACGAGTCGGCGCTGCGCGCCCTGTGGGTGGCGCACGCGCCGCGCATCGATGCCGTCGTGCGCCGGTTGGTCGGTGATCCCGACCAGGCGGCGGACATCGCGCAGGAAGTCTGGATCCAGATCTTCCGGGCTCTGCCGTCGTGGCGCGGGGATTCGCAGTTCTCGACCTGGGCGCACCGCATCGCGGTGAACCGCACGCTCAATGCGCTGCGCTCGGTGCGCCGGATCGCGAAGCTCGAGACGGTGATGGAAGAAGACACGGTGTCGGTGGAGGCGGACACGGATCGTTCGTTCCTCGCGCAATCCATCGACGAAGCGGTACAGCAACTCTCGCCGGGCGCACGTGCGGTGTTCGTGCTGCACGACGTGGAAGGCTACACGCACGAGGAGATCGCCCAGGAACTCGGCATCACCTCGGGTGGCTCGAAGTCCCAACTGTTCAAGGCGCGCGCGAAGCTTCGCCGGCTGCTCGCGCACCTCGTGGATGCAACCTCGCCGGCGCAGGATCCAGGATATGTCACACCTCTCGACTGACCGACTCGCCGCGATTGCGGACGACACGCCGACTCCGGACGAAGCGACGCACCTCGCCGGTTGCTGGGATTGCCGCGCGGAAGTGGCTGCGTACCGCCGACTGGCGCGGATGGCGGCAATGGCGCCGATTCCCAGCGAGCCGCTGACCGCGTGGTCGCAGTTGGCACCGCAGCTTCGCGCCGATGGCCTCATCGTAGACGCGTCGCGTGTGGCATCCGGCGGCAGCGGTGCTTCCGTGCAACCGCTGATGCGCAACGGACGCAAGCCGACGTTGCAGTTGTGGACGATGCGTCTGGCGGCTGGCCTCGCGCTGCTCGTGGGCGGCGGTCTGGTCGGACGCGTGACCGCTGATGGCCCAGAGGCGCTGCCGTTCGAGGCCTCGTTGGTGGCGTCTCAGGCGCAGCCGGTGGCGCAGTTCCGCTCGCCGGATGAAGCCATTCGCGCGCTCACGGTGGCGCAGCAGCAGTATCAGGTCGCGGCGGCATTCCTCGCGTCGCAGGACACGCTCTCGCGCTTCGTGGGAATGAACCAAGATTCGTATGAGGCGCGGCTTGCGGCGCTTGACGAGATCGCCGCGACGACGCGTGCCGCGCTCTACCGTGCGCCGCAGGATCCGCTGCTCAACCAGTACTACCTGACCACGCTCGGCGCCCGCGAGGCGACGCTGCGCGAGATCGGGGCCTCGCTGCCGGGCACGCGGCGGCTGGAGCGGTACTGAGATGCCGATGCGAGTGATGGTCCTCGGCGCGGCGGTCGTGCTGGCGGCGGAGTTGCCGGCGCAGTTGCCGGCGCAGCAGGCGGGCCAGCAGCCGGCGAGGGCGCCGATGGTGGAGACAGTCCGGACGCGCCTGACGCAGGAGAACGAGGCGGAGATCATCCGCGTGGTGAACGAGCTGCGGGCGCGCGAGGCGCGGATTCTCCGCGAGCTGGCGGGCACGCGGCTGGACGACCTCACGGCGCGCCGCGCGCTGGAGCAGCAGTTGGCGTCGACGTCGCGCGAGGCGTTCACGCTGATGAGCATCATTGAGTCGCGCTGCCTCGAGCAGCGTACGGCGGCGCCGGCGGGCTATCTCGGGCTCAACATCACCACGGAAATCGAACTGCGCGACAGTACGCGGCGCGTGCGGTACTCGACGGTCGCGAGCGTGGAGCCCGGGTCGCCGGCGGAGGCAGCGGGCATCGCAGCGGGAGATCGCCTGATGTCCGTCGGCGGACGCGATACGCAGCGGGCGGAGCCCGAGCTGGCCGACCTGCTGTCGCCGGGCCGGCGCCTGCCGGTGGTGGTGGATCGCAAGGGCGCGACGCAGGAGTTCACGGTGACGGTGGCGCCGCGTCCGCAGCGGCTGAGCGCGGCTTGCCCGGAGTACGAGCGCGCGATGCAGCCGCTGCGGATGGGCACCGTGGCGCGCGTGTGGGTGCGCGACTCGGTGGATGCGCGGGGCAATCGCATCGTGACGGTGTTGCCGACGCCGAGCGTCGCGGCCCCGCCGGTGCCGGGGATCACGATCGCACCGGTGCGCACGCCGCCATCGCCCCCGTCTCCCCCGTCGACCACGACGCCACGCCCCTCAGTCGTGTCAGTGCCCTCGACGCCGACGCCGCCGGCCGCCCCGGCCGCGCCGATGGTCTTTATGTACGGCGTCACCAACGGCGCGACGAGCGAGATCGCCTACTTCAGCGGCGCGCAGTTCCGCGCGCTCGATGACGATTGGCGTGGCGTCCTCGGCGTGCGGCCGGGCACCGACGGCGTGCTGGTGAACGAGGTCGCGCCGGGCTCGGCGGCGGCCAGCGCCGGGCTCAAGGCGGGTGACGTCATCCTCAGCGTGGACGGCACGACGGCAACGTCGCCGATCGTGGTCGCGCGGCTGCTCTCGCTCACCGAGGCGCCACAGTCCACGCTGCGCGTGCTGCGGGCGCGCGAGACGCGGACGGTGCAGTTCCCGCGCGTATCCGCACGGACGCCGTACCTGCGCCCGTAGCGCGGCGCGCGCTCAGGGGCGGATGCGTCCCGGCGGCAGGTCGTAGACGAGGCGGGCCGTGCGACGGTCCGCCTCGCTCATTTGCGTGACGAACACCTGCGCTGACATCACGCTGGCCGTATCTGCCGGATGATCGAGCCCGAGCAGGTGGCCGACCTCGTGCAGCGCCACGGCGCGTACGCCCTCGAGCGTGACCGGGCGACCGTCGGGCAGGTGCAGTGCCATCTCGATCGAGCCGCCGAGGATCCAGCCGTGCTGGTCGTGCCGCCAGTTGGTACGGCCGGTCATTCGCCCGTCGAAGCGATCCACCCAGGTGACGTGCACCTCGGCGCGCGCCGAGTCGCGGACGACGGTGAAGATGAACGGCAGGCCGATCTCCGCCCAGGCGTGAAAGGCCTGCTCCACGGCGCGGGCGTAGGGTTCGCGATAGCCGGCCAGCGGTGACGGCTCGATCCATACGCGCATCGCCTCGAGACGGCGGTCGGGCCAACGGAAGTTCCAGCCGTCGCGCGCGTCGAGCAGCTCGTGCAGGTAGGTGCCGTCGGCGCGGAGCTCGAGCGCGCTGAGGATGGCGAGGGGATCGCGATCCGGGGCGCTGAGGTCCGAGCGCGTGAGCGATCCGCCGTCAGACGGCTCGTCGGCGACGCCGTCCTCGGGTTCCGCCACGACGACGTGCACGGTGTTCGGGTCGTCGCGATCCGGCGCGCCGCAGGCGAACAGCGTGAGCGCGAACCCAAGCGCGGTGCCCGCGGCGGAGCGCCGCAGCGACGCAGCGAGCCGTCGCGTCACGCGATGAGAAACCGCAGCGCGGCCTCGAATACCAGCGCCGGCCACTCGAAGAAGGGCATATGCCCGCACTGCGGCACGCGCAGCAGGTGGGCGCGCGGCAGGACGTTCGTCATCGCCTCGGACTCGCTGACGGGTACCACGTCCTGCTCGCCGTGGATGAAAAGCGCCGGCGCCTTGACGGCGGCGAGCGCGTCGCGCCAATCGTAGCCTTCGCGTCGCAGGCGCGCGGCCACGGCAGCGCCGGTGGCGCTGATGGAGAGCGGGGGCGGGCCGAGTACGGCGCTGTCGTCGTAGAAGTAGGCCGGGTACAGCGCGCGGCTGTAGTGCGCGTGGGCCTCGGCGTCTTCGCGATGCAGCATCTGTGGGTCGAGCACCGCCAGCGTTTCGTACTCACGCCTCCGCTCGCGTGACAGCAGGAAGGCCAGCGCACGCGCGTGCAGGGTGTCGAGCCATCGTGAGCTGGGCCCGACGCTGCCGAAGGCGAGGATGCGGCGCACGCCGTCGGGATCCTGCGCAGCGCCGAGCAGTGCGATGCCGCTGCCCCAGGAATGCGCCGCGATGTCCCACTGCGGGATCTCCAACGTCTCGCGCAGCGCCTTGAGGTCGAGTGCGTCGTGCTCGATGCGGGCGGCGCGTGTCCCGGGCGGCGCGGTGGTGCCGCCACGGCCGCGCTGGTCGTAGAGGATCACCTGCCGGTATTCCGCCAGCGGCGCGAAGGTGGGCCAGAGCAGGTCGTGGCCGTAGAGCAGCCCCCCGTTGACGGCGACGATCGGGACGCTGTCGGGCACGGCGGGCGAGGCCCGGACAGCGAAGTCGAGTCCGCGGGCGCGTACGATGCGCCGTTCGAGCGGCGGCGTCCGTGGGCGGGAGCGGCGCCAGTGCGCGAGGCGGTCCTTGGCGGTGGGATCGTGCACGGGGGAAAGGTAGCGCGCGCGCCCTCCTTGACATAGGGGTGGGGGGTATCTAGCATTATACCCACAGAGGGTTTCCTGAATCACTGAGAGGCACAGATGACGACCGCGACGCTGACCATCACCGGAATGAGCTGCTCGAGCTGCCTTCGGCACGTGCAGCAGGCGCTCAACGCCGTCGACGGTGCGCGGCTCGATGAGCTGCGCATCGGCCGCGCGACGGTGACCTACGACGAGACGCAGGTCTCGGCGGAAGCCATCGCCGAGGCGGTGCGCGGCGCGGGGTACGGCGTCGACGCGGTGATGTAGGGAGCGAGGATGACAACGAACGTGGTGGCCCGCATCCCCGTGACCGGGATGACCTGCGCCGCCTGCCAGGCGCGGGTGCAGAAGACGCTGGCCAAGCAGCCAGGTGTGACCGACGCGTCGGTCAACCTGATGATGGCCACCGCGACGGTGACCTACGATCCGGCGGCGGTGCAGCCGGAGGCGTTGGTCGCGGCGATCGAGGCGAGCGGCTACGGCGCCGAGCTGCCGCGCGACGACCGCAGTGCCTTCGAGGAGCAGGAGGCGCGCGACCGGGAGACGGCGGAGGAATTCGAGGCGCTCAAGCGCAAGGCGATCGCGAGCGGCGTCATCGGCGCGCTGGCGATGGCCGTGATGCCCTGGATGCACCAGATGATGTGGATCACCTGGGTGCTGCTGGTGGTGACCGGCGCGATTATGGCGACGGCCGGTCGGCACTTCTACGTGCGCGCCTGGCAGGCACTGCGACACGGCGGTGCGGATATGAACACGTTGGTCGCGCTCGGCACGGGCGCAGCGTTCCTGTATTCGGTGATCGCGACGGTGACGCCGGGCTTCTTCACCTCGCGAGGCGTGGGCGCCGACGTGTACTACGAGGCGGTGCTGCTGATCATCGCGTTCATCCTCACGGGGAACGCGTTCGAGGCCCGAGCCAAGCGCAACACCGCCGCCGCGCTGCGTGCATTGGTGCAGCTGCAGCCGCGCACCGCGCGCGTGCTGCGGAGCTTGGTCGAGCAGGACATCCCGATCGCGGACGTGGAGCCCGGGGACTTCGTGGTGGTGCGTCCGGGTGAGCGCATCCCGGTGGACGGCGTGGTGCACAAGGGTGAGAGCGCCGTGGACGAGTCGATGCTCACCGGGGAGTCGTTGCCGGTGGCGAAGAAGCCGGGGGACGCCGTCTTCGGCGGTACGATCAACCGCACCGGGGCGTTCCGGCTCAAGGCCACGACGCTCGGCGAGGACTCGATGCTCGCGCGCATCGTGAAGCTGATGCGTGACGCGCAGGGTTCGCGGGCACCGATCCAGGCGTTGGCCGACCGCATCTCGGCGGTGTTCGTGCCGGTGGTGGTGGTGATCGCGCTGCTGACCTTCGGCGCGTGGATGCTGCTGGCAGGCGAGGGCGCATTGGTGCGGGGCTTCGCGGCCGCCGTGACGGTGCTGATTATCGCCTGCCCCTGCGCGATGGGGCTGGCCGTTCCGACGGCGGTGATGGTCGCCACGGGCAAGGGGGCCGAACTCGGCGTGCTGATCAAAGGCGGCGAAGCGCTGCAGCGTGCTGGCGACGTGGAGACGATTGTGCTCGACAAGACGGGCACGGTCACGGAAGGCAAGCCAATGGTGACGGACCTGGTGGTGATCGTTGCCGGCAGCGAGCAGGAACTGCTTGGGCAGGTCGCATCGCTTGAGCGGCTTTCGGAGCATCCGTTGGCGGACGCGATCGTACAGGCGGCGATGGCTCGGGGTGCGTCGGCTGGCAGCGCCGAAGGTTTCGCGTCGGTGACGGGCAAGGGTGTGACGGGTGTCGTGGACGGCGCAGCGTTGGCCGTGGGCAATGGCGCGCTGATGGCCGACTATGCAATCGATGTGGCGCCACTCGCGGTCGAGGCTGTGCGGCTCTCGGACGCGGGCCGCACGCCGATGTTCATCGCGCGCGATGGTGCGTTGGCGGGACTGCTGGCCGTGGCCGATCCCATCAAGGAAAGCTCGCGTGCAGCGATCCAGCGGATGCACGCCCTGGGCCTCGAGGTGGTGATGCTCACCGGCGACACCGAGCGCACGGCGCAGGCGATCGCGCGCGAGGCGGGAATCGAACGCGTCGTGGCCGGCGTGCTGCCGGAAGGGAAGGTCAGCGAAGTGAAGCGCCTGCAGGCCGAGGGCAAGGTGGTGGCGATGGTCGGGGACGGCATCAACGACGCGCCGGCGCTGGCGCAAGCGGACATCGGGATGGCGGTCGGCACTGGCACCGACATCGCGGCCGAAGCGGCCGACGTGGTCCTGCTGCGCGGCGACCTGCGCGCGGCGGTGCAAGCTGTGCACCTGTCGCGCCGTACGATGGCGACAATGAAGCAGAACCTGTTCTGGGCGTTCATCTACAACGTGATCGGTATCCCGGTCGCGGCGGGCGCGCTGTACCCGGCGTTCGGCATTCTCCTCACGCCAGTGCTGGCGAGCGCGGCGATGGCGTTCAGCTCGGTCAGCGTGGTCACCAACTCGCTCCGCCTGCGGCGGGTGCGCATCGCCTAGGAGCAAGAGATGACAACACACGTGAAGAAGGCACTTTCCGTGGCGTCGGCGGGTTGTTCCTGCGCCGCCCACGCGGACGGCGGCCGCAAGGCCGTGGCCGTGGACCCGGGCATCAAGGCCAGCAACACCAAGCGACTGCGTCGCGTGGAGGGTCAGGTGCGCGGCCTGCAGAAGATGATCGAGGAGGACCGCTACTGCGCCGACATCCTGACGCAGATCTCCTCGGTGCAGGAGGCGCTACGGGCGGTCGGACGGGAACTGATGCGCAACCATCTCAAGCATTGCGCGGCGCACGCCATCAAGCAGGGCGAACCAGAGGCCGAGGCGATGTACGACGAACTCGTGGATATGATCTACAAGAGCAGCAGGTAATGGCGATGGAACTCGGACTCTATACCTTCGTCGAGCACACGCCCGACCGGCACGGCACGCTGATCCCGCGCGAAGAGCGGATCGCCAACCTGCTGGAGGAGGCGGTGCTGGCCGACCAAGTGGGCCTCGACACCTTCGGCGTCGGTGAGCATCACCGTGCGGACTATCTCGCCAGCGCGCCGACGATGCTGCTGGCGGCAATCGCCGCGCGCACCTCGCGCATCAAGCTCTCGACGGCGGTGACCGTATTGAGCTCCGAGGACCCGGTGCGCGTGTTCCAGCAGTTCGCGACGCTGGACCTGATCTCGCAGGGGCGGGCCGAGGTGATGGCGGGGCGGGGCAGCTTCATCGAGAGCTTCCCGCTGTTCGGCTACGACCTTAACGATTACGACACGCTGTTCACCGAGAAGCTCGACCTCCTGCTCGAGCTGGTGCGCAATGAGCGCGTGACCTGGAAGGGGCGCCATCGCGCGCCGTTGGCCGACCAAGTCGTGTATCCGCGTCCGCTGCAGGAGCAGTTGCCGGTGTGGATCGCGGTGGGTGGGACGCCGCAGTCGGTGGTCCGAGCGGCGATGCACGGCGTGCCGATGGCGCTCGCGATCATCGGCGGATCGCCCGAGCGCTTCGTGCCGTACGCGGAGCTGTACCGCGACACCTGGCAGAAGGCGGGGCACGATCCGGCCAAGCTGCAGTTGAGCATCAACTCGCACGGCTTCATCGCCGACACCACGGCGCAGGCCGCCGAAACCGCTTGGCATCCGTATGCGCTGCAGATGGGCAAGATCGGGCGCGAGCGCGGATGGCCGCCACCGACGAAGCATCAGTTCGACGCCGAGCGTTCGCCCAAGGGCGCGGTGCTCATCGGCGATCCGCAGGCGGTGATCGACAAGATCCTCTGGGAGCACGAGCTCTTTGGGATGACACGCTTCACGCTGCAGATGAGCGTGGGCTCGTTGCCGCACCGCGAGTTGATGCACGCGATCGAGCTGTACGGGACCGTGGTGGCGCCGGCGGTGCGGAAGGCGCTCGGCAGCGCGGTGCCGGCGGCGGCGCGATAGTTTGTTTGCGATGCGTGCACCATCGATTGGCCGGTTGCTTCCCTTCCTCGTGCTGATGGCCGCGACGCCGGCGCGCGCACAGGAGGTCGAGCGTCTCTCGGTCACGGCGGCCGCGGAGAGCTCGCCGGCGACGAAGGCGCTGCTGACCGCCGTCCTGATTGCTGCAGGCGCCAGCGGCGCGCAGACAATTAAGTCGCCTGAGGCCTGGCCGCGCACTTGGGGCGGCTATGGCCAGCGCGTCGCGGACCAGACCGGGTTCTACATCGTGCAGACGACGACCTTTCGGACACTCGCGTCGGGTCTCGACTATCGGCCGGACGCCGTGCTCTGTCCGAAGGACGCCTTGGTTCGTTGCTCGTTGACCGCGACGTTCACCGCCTTCGACCGGCGCGGGGTGCGTCGTGCGAACGTGCCGCTCATCACGAGCATCCTCGCCGGCACCGGGGCATCGGTGGCGTGGCGGCCGGAGCGGAAGGACAACGCCAAGACCTGGGCCTTCGTCGGGACGCGATTAGGCATCGTTTTCGGCAGCTACGTGGCCGAACGGTTGGTGCTGGATTGGTGGGCGCAGCGTGACGACTGAACGGCGGGACGCACGGATGCGGCTGGCGGGCCGCACAGCCGTAGTGACTGGTGCAGGCAGCGGAATCGGGCGCGCGACGGCGCTGGCCTTGGCCGACCGCGGCTGCCATCTCGCGCTGGCAGACGTTGACGCCGTACGGCTCGCGGAGACGGCGCGGAGTGCGGCGCGCGACGGAGTGCGTGTGAGCGAGCACTCCATCGACCTCTCCGATCGCCGTCAGGTCGAGGCGCTGCCGGCGGCGGTGTTCGCAGCGCATCCCGGCGTGGACCTGCTCTTCAACATCGCGGGCGTCGGACTTGCCGGCACGCACGACCAGGTCACGGACGATGACCTTGCCTGGGTGATGGGCGTGAACTTCTGGGGCGTGGCGTGGATGACGCGGGCGTTCCTGCCGCTGCTGCGGCGCAGCGACGACGCGCGCCTGGTCAACGTGTCCAGTGTGTTCGGGTTGGCGGCGCCAGCCGGCAACGTGGCCTACGCAGCGAGCAAGTTTGCGGTGCGCGGATTCAGCGAGGCGTTGCGCTGGGAACTCGAGGACAGCGGCATCGGCGTGACGGTGGTGCATCCGGGCGGCGTCGCGACGAACATCGCCAACGACGCGCGCGTGCCGGCGGGCGTGGACGAGGCGGAAATGGAGCGGAAGCGCCGGTTCTCGAACGCGCGGCTGCGGATGCCGCCGTCGCGGGCGGGTGAGATCATCGTGCGTGGCGTGGAGCGGCGGAAGCCGCGCATCCTCGTCGGCTGGGATGCGGTAGCGATCTCCATCCTGACGCGGCTGATGCCGGTGCGGTACTGGAGCGTCTTGCGGCGCTGGGTGCGCGAAGAGCCGCGCTAGGCGTCGCGCCGCGGCGCGAGGTTCGCACGCACGAGGGCGGCATTGCGCTGGAGGCCGCTGAGCTTGGCGCGTTTCATCGCCGAGCCGCGGAAGGCCTCGCGGTAGCCGACGTCGTCCAGGGCGAGCAGCCAGTCCGCGAGCTCAGCGGCATTGCGGCCTTCAATCGGCGCGCGCGGCGCCAACGCCGCATCCCCCTGCTCCCGCGCGAACTTCACGTTCCACGGGCACACGTCCTGGCAGACGTCACAGCCATAGAGATGCTCGCCGACGGCGGCGTGGAACTCCGCAGGAATTGCCTCGCGCGACTCGATGGTGAGATACGAGATGCAACGCCGCGCATCCATCACCTGCGGCGCGACGAAGGCTTGCGTCGGGCACGCGTCGAGACAGCGGGTGCAACTGCCGCAGTGGTCTTCCTCGAATGGCAAGTCCGGCTCGAGCGCCACGTCAAGGAACAGCGCGCCGAGAAAAAAGAACGATCCAACTTTCGGATTGATGAGCATCGTGTTCTTGCCGGTCCAGCCGAGGCCGGCGCGCTGGGCAAGGTCCCGTTCCAGGATCGGTCCGGTGTCCACGTAGGCGCGGCCCCCGATGTTGCTGCCGCAACCCGCGCGCACCCAGGCGAGCAGCTCGTCGAGGCGGTCCCACATCACGCGATGGTAGTCGGCGCCGCGCGCGTACCGCGCGACGGGGCCATCGGGCTGCTTGCCGCCGTAGTCGAGCGCGACGACGACGGCGGAGCGCATCCCCGGTGCGGGACGTGTGGTATCGTTGCGGAGCTCGGCGCCGCGCGCGAGGTAGTCCATCTCACCGTGGAAGCCGGCGTCGAGCCAGTTGCGGAACTGGGGGGCGGTGGCGACAGGGCCGAGCGCGGCGATGCCGACGAGATCGAAGCCGAGCCCGAGGGCCTGGGCCTTCAGTCGCGGCTCGAGCGCAGTCATCGCGGTTGTCGCGGCGCGATTGGCGCGCTCAGGGAAAGCGCGCCGCCCAGCGCGCGTAGCGGATCACGTCCTCCACCGGCGGCACGGCATCGTGGTCGCCGTAGGCGGTGTACATCCGCCAGCGCACATAGTCCCGCGCCGGCAGCGGTAGAAACGGGAAGCGCAGGTACCAGCGGTCGCGCCGGAAGCGCCAGGCCACGACGAGCAGGGCCCACGCTGTCGTGGGGCTGACGAGCGCTCGGGGGACGAGGGTGAGGAAGAGCCGGAACACGCCTTCAATATAGATGCGCCCGCG
This sequence comes from Gemmatimonadaceae bacterium, assembly GCA_019637355.1. Classification (NCBI taxonomy): domain Bacteria; kingdom Pseudomonadati; phylum Gemmatimonadota; class Gemmatimonadia; order Gemmatimonadales; family Gemmatimonadaceae; species Gemmatimonadaceae bacterium. The sequence continues at coordinate 134,883 of JAHBVT010000001.1, forward strand.
CCACGCGGTCCCTCGGGGCGGCCGGTCAGCCGTGGTTAGACGCCCTGCACCCGTGTTGCCGCTGCGTCGACGGGCGTATCTTCCCGCGCAATGTGGCTCTACCGGGCGATGCCCCTGATCTCCGAGCTGGCGGTGCGCGCGTACTACCGCGTGACGGTGGCCGGCGCGCGCCTGCCGGCCGACGGGCCGGTGCTGATCGTCGCCAACCACAACAACTCGTTGGTGGACCCGGCGCTCGTCGCCGCGATGGCGGGCCGCAAGGTGCGCTTTATGGCCAAGGCGCCGCTGTTCACGCATCCGCTCATCGGCTGGCTCATCAAGGGCGTGGGTTCGGTGCCGGTGTACCGGCAGCAGGACGACCCGACGAAGCTTTCGCAGAACCTCGATAGCTTCCGCGACGTGCACCGCGTGCTCGCGCAGGGCGACGTGGTGGGCATCTTCCCGGAAGGCATCTCGCACTCGATGTCTCGCCTCGCCCCGCTGAAGACCGGCGCGGCGCGCATCGCCCTCGGTGCGGCGGCACAGCGCGGCACGGACTTCCCGATCATCGCGATGGGGCTCGTGTTCCGCGACCGAGACAGGTTCCGCTCGGAGGCACACGTCATCATCGGCGAGGCCTTCTCCTGGCAGGACCTGCTCGGCGATGCCAACGCGCGCGCCGCGGTGCGCACGCTCACGGAGCGCATCGAGCAGTCAATGCGCGCAGTGTCGCTGAACCTGGAGCGGTGGGAAGACGAACCGCTGGTGCGGACGGCGGAAGCGGTGTGGCGCACCGAGTTCGGCGCCGAGCCCACGCCGGCGGCGGAAGTGGAACGCCTGCGCGTGACGACGGAGGCGTTGCAGGCGCTGCGCGAGGGCGGCGCGACCACTTGGCGCGAGACGGCGGTGGAGCTGCGCGCCCACGGGCGCGCGCTGGCCAAGCTGGGCCTGACGCCAGAGACGCTGATCACCGACGTGAGCGCCGGCGCGGCGCTGCGCTGGACGCTCGCGCGGCTGCCGTTGCTTCCGCTGCTTCCTATCTCGCTGCTCGGCGGGATCTATTTCTGGATCCCGAAGCGCATCACCGTTGCGGCGGCGGCGCACACGGCGCGGATGGAAGGAGACGACACGATCGTCACTCACCGCGTCTTGGTCGGCGGGATCGCGTTCCCACTGTGGTTCCTCACGGGAGCGGCAGTGGCGTGCTGGTGCTGGGGATGGATGGCGGGCGCGCTCGCGCTCTTGCTGCAGCCGGTGTGGGCCTTTGCCGCGCTCGCGGTGGGCGAACGCCGGCGGGCGATGTGGACAGCGGTGCGGCGCTACCTGATGCGCCGCGGCAATGCGCGGCGGTTGGCGCCGCTGCGCGAGCGGCAGCGCGCGCTGGCTGAGCGGCTGCGGCAGCTTCTGGCGCGCACCGTGGTCGTGCCGTCGTAGCGGGTCGCCGCAGGAGTGCCAGCGACATAAACTTCACGGGGTATGCCACCCAAAAAGTCCCCCAAGACCAAGGCCAGCAAGCCGGCGCTGACGGCGTCTGGCAAGCGCGCCGACGCCGCGCGGATGCAGACCGCGGCCCGCGAAGCGGTGGAAGGCCTCAAGGAACGCATCGACGAAGGCTTCCGCGCCAGCGGCCAGTTTCCGGTCGTGAAGGACGAAGTCCTCCCGCGCTCGGCCACCGACGATTCAATCGGCGACTTCTCGTGGGCGCTGACCGAGGACGCCAAGCTGCTGCAGTATGGCGGCCCGAAGAGCGACTTCCGCACGACGGATCCGTGGCGCGTGATGCGCATTACCTCCGAATTCGTCGAGGGCTTCGACAAGCTCGCGGGCATCGAGAAGGGCGTGAGCATCTTCGGCTCGGCTCGCACGCATCCCGACGACCCGCAGTATCTCGCGGCGGTCGAGACGGCGCGCCTGCTCGGCAAGACGGGCTTCAGCATCATCACCGGTGCAGGCCCCGGCATTATGGAGGCCGCCAACAAGGGTGCACGGCTGGCCGGCGCACCGAGCTACGGCTGCAACATCGAGCTGCCGTTTGAGCAAGGCGCGAATCCGTACGTGGACACGCTGGTGAGCTTTCGCTACTTCGCGGTGCGCAAGACGATGTTCATCAAGTACTCGAGTGCGTTCATCATCTTCCCGGGCGGCTTCGGGACCTTCGATGAACTGTTCGAAGCGCTGACGCTGATCCAGACGGGCAAGATCTCGCAGTTCCCGGTGGTGCTGTTCGGCACGCACTACTGGGCGGGCCTGGTGCGATGGATCCAGTCGCGGGTGCTGGCGGAGCGGAAGATCTCGCCCGGGGATATGGACCTGATGGTGGTGACGGACGATCCGGCCGAGGCTGCCCGCGTGGTGGAAGAAGCTTATCAACTGCAGCTCAAGTCGGCCCGTCGTCGGGCCAAGGAAGCCAATGGCGAAGGGTAAGGATCGCTCGCGCGGCGGGTTCAAGGCCTCGCGGCACGGCGACGGCAAGCTGGAGCGCGCCAGCGCGGCCGGCGACAAGTCATCGCAGAAGAAGGCCGCCGAGCAACGTGAGGCGAAGGGCGCCAAGAAGGTCATCACCAAGGCGACGAGCCCGTTCCTGCGTGGTCGGAAGATCGATCCGCGCAAGATCGACGGGACCGAGACCGTGGTGCAGCTCGTGGAGCAGTGCTTCCAGAGCTACAACTCGGGCCGGTTGCGCGAAGCCTGCCAGCTCTTCACCGACAAGATGCTGACGCCCACGTGCACGGTGGGCCTGACGCTGACCGGTGCGCTGACGCCGGCGGGGCTGGGGATGAGTTCGATCATCCCGCTGATTGAGGCCGGCTTCGTGGACTGGATCATCTCCACCGGGGCGAACCTCTACCACGACACGCACTTCGGGCTTGGCCTCTCGATGCACCGCGGCGATCCGCAGACCTCGGACACCGTGCTGCGCGAGGAAGGCGTGGTGCGCATCTACGACGTGTTCTTCGACTACGATGTGCTGCTCTCCACCGACGCATTCTTCCGCAAGGTGATCCGCGCGCCGGAGTTCCAGCGCACGATGTCGAGCGCCGAGTTCCATCATCTGTGCGGCAAGTACCTCGTGGAGCGTGAGAAGGCGCTGGGCATCCCGCAAAAGTCGCTGCTGGCGGCGGCGTATCGCTGCGGCGTGCCGATCTACACCTCCAGCCCCGGCGACTCGAGCATCGGGATGAACGTCGCGGCGTTGGCGCTGGAAGGCGGCAGCTGCGTGATCGACCCCAACCAGGACGTAAACGAGACCGCGAGCATCGTGCTCAACGCCAAGCGCAACGGTGAGAGCGCCATCTGCATTATGGGCGGCGGCTCACCCAAGAACTTCGCGTTGCAGACCGAGCCGCAAATCCAGGAAGTGTTGGGCATCGACGAGCGTGGGCACGATTACTTCTTGCAGGTCACCGACGCGCGGCCCGATACGGGCGGCCTCTCCGGCGCGACGCCGGCGGAAGCGGTGAGCTGGGGGAAGATCGATCCCGACAAGCTGCCCGATGCCGTCGTGTGCTATCTGGATAGCACAATCGCGCTGCCGTTGCTGACGAGCTATGCGTTGGGGAAGAAGAAGAAGCGGAAGCTCAAGCGACTGTACGACAAGCGCGGGGCGTTGATGGATCGCCTGCGGGCGGAGTTCGAGGCGGCGAACTCGTAGCGCGGCGGGAGGCGAACGCAGGACAGACGCGGCGATGAGCGAGGCTCATCGCCGCGCTCTCGTTTCTGTCATCGAGCGATGACTAAATCCCTATTGACTTACTCGGAATTGATTACGTAAACTTCGAGCCGCACACCATAAATGAGAATCATTCTCATCTTCAACGTAACCCGAGTGCTACCAACGTGAAGCGTATCCTGCCCATCGCCCTCAGTCTTGCCCTTGCCGCCTGCGCTACCGACGGCGTCGTCTCTCCCGTGGACCTTCGCGACGAAGGTTCGATGACCGTAATCGCGACCTCCAACTGGCAGTTCGTGAGCCTGGGCGACTCGGCGTTGGTGTCGCCATCGCCAAGCGCGAATGCGAGTGCCGCCTGGGACATCGCATTTCTCGGCACGAACGTGACGCTGAACGGCGGCGACGCCGGCCCGGGTGGCGTGACGGCCGCGTGCCTTTGCCAGAACAGCGCCGCGACCGACGAACAGGTGCTGGCGATGACGCCGGCGAGTCAGTTCACGGCCTTTGACACCGTGACCTCGGTGCCGCTGGGCCTCGCGTTCACCAGCGACGCGCTGACGCCGGCGATTGTCGGGTGGTTCAGCGGCAGCGGCGCCGCCGCGGCGGCGGATACCACCAAGACCTGGCTCGTGCGCCTCAGCGACTCCGCGTCGTTCGCGGCCGTGCGGGTGAAGGCGATCGCCGCGCCGACGGCGACGCACGCGGGTGCGGTCACGCTCGAGTACCGCCTGCAAGCCAGCGAAGGCGCCGCGCTGGGCGCGGCGCAGGAGATCACCGTGGATGCCGGCGCAGCCGGCGGCACGCGCGTGGATCTCAACCTCGGCGCGACCACCACCGACGCCGCGGCCTGGGATCTGCACGTGCAGGGCTTCACGGTCCGCGTCAACGGCGGCATCAGCGGCAGCGGCAAGGCGGGTGCGGCGACGACGGCCACGGCCTTCGCCGACCTCACGACCGCGGTGACGAACGCGAGCGCGTACCGCATCGACACCTACGCCGGTGTGTTCGGGACGCAGCGCTACTACCGCTACAACATCCTCGGCGACCACCGCATCTCGCCGACCTTCGACGTGTACTTCGTCCGTCGCGGCAGCACGACCTACAAGCTGCAGATTACGGGCTACTACAGCACGACCGGCACGGCGCGCCACATCACCTTCCGTTGGGCGAAGCTCGACTGATGCGGGCGTTGATTCAGGCGTCGGTGCGGACGCTGGTCCTAGCGCTGACATTTGCGCCGCTGCTCTCGGCACAGGAGAGCCCGTCCGGCCGCGTGACCTCGCAGGCTGACGGGCGCGCCATCGCCGGCGCCGAAGTGCTGCTCATCGGGGACGACACGGTGCGCGCGCGCACCGATGGCGACGGGTGGTGGCGCGCGCCGAGCCTGCCGGTGAACGGTCGCACGCTGCGGGTGCGGGCGATGGGCTTCGTGGCGCGCAGCGTGCCGCTGGGTGCCGGCACGGTGGAGACGCTGACCTTGGTGCCGGCGGCGATCGCGATGGACCAGGTGGTGGTGAGTGCGGCGCGGCGCGAGCAGAAGCTCGCCGACGCCGTGGCGACCGTCGAGGTCGTGAGCCGACGCGACCTCGAGCGCAGCGGTGCCTCCGACCTCGCGAGTGTGCTCACCGAGCAACTCGGCATCGAGCTGCAGGGTGGGCATCCGGCCGGCAGCGGTGCGATGCTGCAGGGCATCGGCAGCGAACGCGTGCTGATCCTGCTCGACGGGCAACCGTTGGCGGGGCGGCTTTCCGGCAACTTCGATCTCGCCCGCATCCCGGTCGGGATGGTGGATCGCGTGGAGGTGGTGAAGGGCGCGCAGAGCACGCTCTACGGCAGCGAGGCGATGGGCGGCGTGATCAACATCATCACGCGCCGTCCGGGCGAGGACGGGCAGCGCCTCGGCGGTAGCCTGAGCGGGACGATAGGCGCGCAGGGCCGGATGGACGGTGCGGGCCGAGTGCAACTCGCGCTCGGGAACGTCGCGACGTCGGTGGACGTGGCGCGCCGTTCGCAGGAGACGGCCCCGGGCATCGCGCAGGACGATGGCGCGATGGCCGAACGTTTCGACGTCGCCGCCACGATGCGCTGGCGCCCCGACAGCCTGCGGCAGGCCGAAGTTGCGCTGCTCGCGCTGGACGAGCGCCAGCGCTGGCGCACCGGGACGTTCTACGGCATTAGCGACAACGTGCAGCTCAATGCGCGGGTCGGCGGGAGCTGGGCGCGTGGCGTGCACCGCCTCAGTCCCAAGCTCGCCGTCTCCGACTGGGATCACCGGGCGTACACCAGCGCGTTCACCGCGCCGGTGGCCGGTGATCCGGGTGCGCGGCAGCGCCAGCAGATCGTCCTCGGCGAGCTGCTCTACAACGGCACGTTCTCGCGCGGTGTGGCGCTCGATGCCGGCGTGCAGCTGCGGACCGATGCGATCGAGACTGAGCGCGTGCCTGGTGGACGTCGCACGCACACCTCGCTGGAGCCCTTCGCGCAGGTGGAACTCTCGCCGCTGCGCGGGTTGGCGCTGCTGCCCGGCGTGCGCGTGACGCACAGCGACGTGTGGGGCACGCACCTCACGCCGCGCGTGGCGGCGCGAGCGCAACTGGCTCCGCGGCTGATGCTGCGTGCGTCGTACGGCGACGGCTTCCGCGCGCCGGACTTCAAGGAGCTGTTCTTGTTCTTCCAGAACACCAGCGCCGGCTACGCGGTGCAGGGCAATCCGGCGCTGCAGCCGGAGCATTCGCGCAACGCGATGCTCGGGCTCGAGTGGGCCACGCCGGGTGGCTACGTGCGCGGCCAGCTGTTCCAGAACGACTTCACCGACTTCATCGAGACGCAGGTCATCTCCGCGCCCAACGAGGCGCCGGTCTACGAGTACCAGAACCGTGACCGGGGCTGGACGCGTGGCGTGGAACTCGAGACGGCCGCCAACCTCGTGGCCAGCGGTCGGCTGCGCGGCGAGCTCGGCCTCTCGTTGCTCGAGACGCGCGACGTGCGCAGTGGCCTCGCGTTGCTCGGCCGCCCCGAGCGCTCGGGCCGCGTTGGCGTGCAGGCGGTGCTGCCCCTGGCAGTGCGCAGCAGCGTCACGCTGGTCCACACCGGTCGCACGGCGATGCAACGCGACTCGGCCGGTGCCGTCAGCAGCCATCGCGATGCGTTCACGCGTTTCGACCTGCGCGTTGCGCGCACGCTGCTGAGCGGCCTCGAGTTCTCCTTTGGCGCCGACAACCTGTTCGACCGTCGCCCTCGCGAATGGGCCGGCTTCACTGGCCGTCACGTCTATACCTCCTTCACGTACACCCTTCCCGGACTCCGCTGATGCTGCGCTCCTTCTTCCTCCTCGCCGTCACCGCGCTGACCGTCTCGGCGCAGTCGCCCGCCGCCACGGGCACGATCATCATCGCCCACGGCGGCGACTCGACCTGGAACGCCGGCGTGCGCGAGATCGCGGCGCAGGTGCGCACCGGTGGTCCGGTGGAAGTGAGCTTCCTGATGGGACCGGGTGCCGCCACCGCACGCTTCCAGGACGCCGTCGCCAAGCTCGACGCGCGGGGCGTCTCGCGCATCGTCATCGTGCCTTTGCTAGTGTCCAGCCACAGCGGCCACTACGAGCAGATCCGCTACCTCGCCGGGCAGGACGTGCAGTTGGGCGCGACGATGGAGCATCACCTGCATATGGCCGGCATCGAGCGCTCGACGTCGCGGACGCCGCTGGTGCTCACGCCGGCGCTGGACGATGCGCACGAGATGGCGCGCGTGCTGGCCGACCGTGCGTTGGCGCTGGTGCGTGCGCAGGGCGACGAGCCGTCGCGCCGCGGCCTGACGATCGTCGGGCACGGTCCCAACTCGGCTGAGGACTACGCGCAGTGGATGGCCAACCTGCGTCCCGTCGCCGACAGCGTCCGCGCCTGGACCGGATTCCGCGATGTGCGGCTCGAGCTCGTGCGCGATGACGCGCCCGCGCCGGTGCGCGCCGAGGCGGTGCTGCGCACGCGCGAGCTGATCGAGATGCAGCGCCTCATCACCGGCCGCGACGCCATCGTCGTGCCGGTGCTGGTGTCCAAGGGCTTGGTCAGCCGCGACAAACTGCCGCGCGACATCGACGGCACGCCGTCAGTGTACGTGGGCGAGCCGCTGCTGCCGCACGCGGCGATGGCGTCGTGGGTCGAACGCCGCGTGCGGGAGAGCGCGGTCAGCGCTGCAGCTCAAAGCCGAACGGAATCTCCACGACCTGCCGCACACGCGCACGGCCAACACGCGCCGGAGTAAAGCGCAGGCGCGGCAGGATCGCGCGCACGCTCTCGCTGAACGCGGGGTGCGTGCTCTCGAGGATTACGAGCGAGGCAAGGTTGGCGCGGCCGTCGGCGTTCACGACGAAGCGCACGCGCACGCCGCCCTCGACGCGCGACTGCCGCAGGAACTCCGGATAGCGCGGCAGCGGCGAGCTCTGGAGCAGGCGTGCCGGTACGTCCACCGACTCCGCGCCGGGAACGCCGTCGCCGCTTCCGACCGACTCACCCGCACCGAGGTCTGGCGCGCCGAGCCCGCCGTCTCCGGCGGGGAGGTCGACGGCAGGCGCGACGTCCACCGCGATGCCGGTCGGGATCTCGGTCGGTGCGGTCACCGGCGGCACATCCACGGCCGGGACGGCGGGTGCGGTCGCCGGTGACGTGTTCGCGCGCGGCGGCGCGGTCCGTTGCGGCTGCGGCGCCGCCGGCCGCGGCGTGACGGGTGCGGTGAGCGGCACGATGCGCGAGTTGCCATCCGCCGGGGCGAAGACTTCGGACGGCGCCGAGGCCACGACCATCGCCGCGATCACGCCGACGTGGAGCGCAAAGCTCAGGGCCGTACTGTTGGCGTTGTGGTGCCGAGCCGGACGTGAGGCGATCAGGTTCGTCAGCATCGTACCCTCCCGTGAAGGTCCTGGGAGATGGTACGCCTGGCGGATTACGGCGGTACCACCAGTTCCATTACGGGAGGGTTACGACTGGATGAACCTCTCGTGCACTCGGATCACCCCGCACGGAACTTCTCGCGCCAGGCCAAGAACTCGCTTGCCCGGAGCCCTTCGCGCGTTGCGGAGGCGTCATTCAGCGCGAGCAGCAACTCGAGCAACAGCTCCGCGAAGGCGCTGCGGTCGGGCTCCGGAATGTCGTGCTGCGTCGCCCACGCCTGTCCCCAGCCTCTGGACGGCGCGATGCCGCCGCGCACGGCGTCAGTGATGGCCTTGCGGAGCGTATCACGGTATCGAAGACGAATTGGATCGGGCTGCGTGACCGCTTGTTGAGCGACCAAGTACAGGTCGCAGGACTGTCGATACGCGTGCGTGAACACCTCGCGCAGCAGGTCGACACGCTTGAACTCGTAGACCGCAAGGATCGCCTCGAGGTACTCGCGCTCCGACACTTCCACGAACGTGAGCGGGCAGAGGTTCGCGGCAACCAGCGGAATGTTGGCCGCGAGCCGGGATGTCCGCTTGTTGACGTCGTTAAAAGGCTGCAGGTACGGCAGGTGCACCATCAGGAAGAATGCCTGCTCAAAGGGATCTGCAATCGCGGCCGCCGTGCTCGCGATGCGCGCGAAGCATTCGGCGATGAGTTGCGGGACTGCGGTCGGATAGTACTTGGAGTTGCCGATCCGCACCTCGCCCCGCCGCAGTTGCCCTTCGTGCGCCCGGTTTCGCATCAGGTTGTCGGCGAGTGCCGCGTGGAGCCCGCGCAGCAGTCGCTCGCTGACGCGCAGCTCCGGTCCCTCGGCGACCAAGAGTTCTATCGCCGCTTTGTGATTCAGGATCATCTGCGCCTCAGCCGCATCCTTGCCCTCCGCCCGTTGTCCGAACTCCAGGAGGATCTCGGTGTCGAGCCTGGAATAGGTGTTGCCTTCCAGTCTGCTGGATGCCCAGGAGAGGTCGATGAGCAGCCGCTCGTAGATGTCGCGGGCGAACGTTCCCGCCGGCCTCCCGGCGACGGGACTGCGGCCGATGCGCGCGAGATGCCGGCGGAGCTCCTCGGACAGGTAGTACGTCTCACCCGGCACATACGCGTACAGCCAGTCGTGGTCGTATCCGACCCAGTCGCGTTGCTCGATTGGTCGCGCAAGCATCGCGCGGACGGCCTCGGCATCAGGCTCGGCGAAGAATTCTGTAGAAGGCCTCTCGGCGTCGGGGCTCGTTGAGGACGCGATGGACGCGAGCCGGTAGCGGCGCCCCTTTCCATCACCCGTCGCCGCGACGGATCCTGCGGGCAGTTGACGGATCCGGTATGAAACCGCGCGGGGCTCAAGGGTGAGCGCGAACTCGCGCCGCAAGATGTCCGCAATCTCGCCGACGGAGAGCCCGTCCGGATATCGGCTGAGCACCTCAAGGATCTTCTGGGCTTCACGTCGGACGTTCGAGCTCGGTCCCATCATCTCGGCCTCAAATTGTCGATAAGTACATTGAATATCGACAATTTATCGATAAAATCAAGAATTATCGACAATGTATCGATAAATTCTTGCATATCGACAAACAGATGCTGACGTGATCCGAGGATTGGATACGGCCGTCTGGCAGCCTCTTACACCAACATCCCCGCCAGACACGCCGACGTGAACGCCGCCAGGTTCCCGCCGATCATCGCCTTCAGCCCGAGCTGCGCAATCTCGCTGCGCCGCTCCGGTGCCAAGCCACCGATGCCGCCGATCTGGATTGCGATCGAGCTGAAGTTCGCGAAGCCGAGCAGCGCATACGTGAGGATGATCGCCGAGCGAGGCTGCAGGACCTGGCCGGCACCGAGGTCGGACCCGAACTGCGCATAGGCGACGAACTCGTTAAGCGTGGCCTTGAGGCCAATCAGCGAGCCGACGTACGGCGTGTCCTGCCACGGCACGCCCATCACCCAGGCCAGCGGGCGCAGCAGCGTACCGAGAATGCGCTGCAGCGAGAGGCCTTCGACGCCAATCACGCCGCCGCCCCAGCCGAGCATCGCGTTCAGCAGTGCGACCAGCGCGACGAAGGCCATCAGCATCGCGGCCACGTTGATGGCGAGCTGCACACCCTGCGCCGCGCCGTTGGCGGCGGCTTCGATCATTCCGCTCTCGCCGCTGTGGCCGCCGATCTGGAAGATGCGCTTGCGGGCGGGAATCGGCTCGGCCGCGCGCATCGCCGCCTCGGCTTCGCGCAGGTCGGTGGCCTTGGCGCGGGCTTCGGGGGTCTCGGGCAGGAGGATCTTGGAGATGGCGAGGCCGGCCGGCGCGTTCATCACGCTGGCGGCGAGCAAGTGTGCGGCGATGCCGGGGAACCAGCCGGAGAGCATTCCCACGTAGGCGGCGAGCACGCCACCGGCGACGGTGGCGAAGCCGCCGACCATCACGGTGTTGAGTTCGGAGCGCGACATCGATCCCACGAAAGGCTTGATGAGCAACGGCGCCTCGGTCTGCCCGAGAAAGATGTTGCCTGACGCGCTGAGGGTCTCGGGGCCGGAGGTCTTGAGCGTCTTCTGCATCACCCAGGCGAGGCCCTTCACCACCATCTGCATCACGCCGAGGTAGTAGAGCACCGACATCAGCGCCGAGAAGAAGATGATCGTCGGCAGCACGTTGAAGGCGAAGTAGGCGCCGGTCTGGGCGACCATCGCCGTGCCTTCGATGGCCGAGCCGTCCGCGGCGGCGACGGGCACGCTGGGCTGGACGAGATTCCCGAACACGAAGCGTGCGCCCTGCTCCTGGAAGCCCAGCAGGGAAGTGATGATGCCGCCTACCTTCTGGAACACCGCGCGGCCGATCTCGGTCTTGAGCACCAGCACGCCGAAGACGGCCTGCAGGCCAAGGCCGGAGAGGACGAGCCGCCAGTCAATGCGCTTGCGGTCGGCGCTCATCAGCACGGCGATGCCGACCATCGTGGCGATGCCGAGCACGCCGATGAGGCGTTCGGTGACGGGGAGGTCGATGCCTTCGCGGGCGCTGGCGAGCCGCTCGGCGGCCGATTGGGCGAGCAGGATGAGCGACGGGGGGACGGCGGCCATCAGGTCTCCGGAGTACGGGGTGCGCCCAGCGTGCGGTTGACGCCGACCATCAGGGCGGACAGCGCCACAAAAGCTAGCCCGAGAAGGGCGGCATTGCGAAGCGCGGTGGGGTAGCCGAGCACGGTGACATCAATGAAGGGATACGGATACTCGCCGATCGCTGCGCCGCGCACGAGGATGTACGCGGCGTAGCCGAGGATATACAGCGCCCACCACGGCGCATCGCGCAGCGCGACGGCACCGCGCGGCACGAGGCGCGTCCACGCGAGCACGAAGAGCAACGGGTTCACCGTGTGCAGCAGCGTGTCGACCACGAGGTCGATGCCCTGCGGATTCCAGGTGGCTGCGAGCAGCAGATGGTAGACGACGCCCACGACGATGATGGAGGTCGCGGCGGCGGTGACGACGCCCGGGCGACGCAGGAAGCGGCGCAGCGGTGCATCGCGGCCGCGCAGGAACGCCGTGAGGATCGCGGCGCAGAGGATGTTGGTGAGCAGCGTGAAGTAGCCGAAGTACATCACGATGCCGTGCCAGACGGAGTTGCCGCCGGCGAGGCTGCTGCGGATGGAGAGGACGAACTGCGTGAGCACGGCGGTCCAGCCGAGCAGGGCAGCGAGGACGAGGAGGGTGCGTGGCATAGCGGAGGGCGGAGGCGGCAAGGTGAGGCTCGTCGGCCCCGTCAGGTCCGGCACGTCAGCGCGCGAGGAAGAGCAGCGTGAGTGCGACGGCCGCCGGTAGCGCCTGGACGATCAGGATGCGCCGGTTGGCCGTCGCCGCGCCGTAGACGCCCGCGATGATGACACAGGCGAGAAAGAACCCGACGATGTGTCGGCCAGCAGGGCCGAGCGACAGTCCCCACAGCAGCCCGGCGGCGAGGAAGCCGTTGTAGAGGCCTTGGTTGGCGGCGAGCACGCGCGAGGCGGCGGCTTGTTCCTTGGTCTGCCGGAAGATGCGCAGGCCGGTGGGCGACTCCCACAGGAACATCTCGAGGACGAGGAAGCCAACGTGCAGGAGCGCGACGAGGGCGACGGCGAGCTGGGCGGCGATGAGCATCGGGGGCGGGGCGGGGGGAGCGGGCGGAAGATGCGCAAAGGTACTGCCGCCGGCGGTGGTCGGGGTGCGACGGGACTGTGACCTAGCGCATTTGTGCAGTGCCGCCCCGGACGCGAGATTTCTGCCCGGTTCGTGGTTCCGTGTGACCCTTGTCGGTGAGACTTCGATGCGTTCTCTGATGATGCGAGTTGCCGGCCCGCTTGCGGCGGCCGTGGCCTTCTTGTCCTGCGCCGAGCCGCCGACGGCGCCTGAAGCGGCCCGCGTACTGTCGCTACCGTTGATGGTGGCCTCGACCGCCACACCACCGGTAGTCATCAGCCAGCTCTACGGTGCCGGCGGGAACTCGGGCGCGGTCCTCACGCACGACTACGTGGAGCTGTTCAATCCGGGCAGCGAGCCGGTGCAGATGACGAACTGGTCGCTGCAGTACGGCTCGTCCAGCGGAACCACCTGGAACAATCGCGTCAACTTCTCCGGCACGATCGCAGCCGGCGGCTACTTCCTCGTGCAGCTCGCCTCGGGCGGATCGAATGGCGTGCCGCTGCCGACTGCCGATGCGTCCGGCACGACGATCAATATGGCCGCGGGTGCCGGCAAGATCGTGCTGGTCTCCAACCAGACGCAGCTCCCTGGCGTCGCCTGCCCGACCGAGAACGGCATCGTGGACCAGGTGTCGTTCGGGTCCACCAACTGCAACGCCGCTTGGGGTTCTTCGCCGGCCGCGAGCACCACGAACGCCGTCTTCCGCGCCGACAACGGCTGTCGCTACACGCCGCCGCCTGCACCGTCCAGCGATTTCACGGTCGGGCCACCGGCACCGCGCAACTCGTCCAGCCCGACGACCTCGTGCACCACGCCGGCCGTTGTCACGACTGTGGAGATCAGCGACGCGGACACCAGTCTGCTGGTGGGTGAGACGCTCGCTCTCACCGCCATCGCGCGGGATGCTGACGGCGAGCCCGTCGGCGCAACGCTGACGTGGAGCAGCTCGGCCAGCAGCGTGGCAAGCGTGAGCAGCACGGGCGTGGTGACGGCGCTGGCCGCCGGCACGGCAGAGATCATCGTGAACGCGGGCGAGGACATCACGGACACTGTCACCATCACGGTGACGGTTCCGCCGCCGCCGCCCGAGAACATCGACGTTGTCATCAGTCAGGTGTATGGTGGTGGCGGCAATGCCGGCTCGACGTGGCGCAACGACTTCATCGAGCTATACAACAGAGGCAGCGAGGCCGTGAGCCTAGTCGGCTGGAGCGTGCAGTATGCATCGGCCGCGGGAACGAGCTGGCAGGTGACACCGCTCAGCGGGACGATCGAGCCGGGCAAGTACTATCTCGTGCAGCAGGCCGCCGGCACTGGCGGCACCGCCGACCTCCCGACGCCAGACGCCGTCGGCACGATCGCGATGGCCGCCGGCTCGGCCAAGGTGCTGCTCAGCTCGGCGGTGGCCGCGCAGGCCGGCGCCTGTCCCGTCGGCGCGAGCATCGTCGACCGCCTGACCTACGGCAACAGCAACTGCGCCGCGACGTGGGGCGACGGCGCGCCGACGATCAGCGCGACGCTGGCGGCGCTGCGGCAGAACGACGGTTGCGTCAACACCGGAATCGCCGCAGACGATTTCGTCGCACTCGCACCGAACCCCCGCAACTCCGCATCCCCGCAACGCGATTGCACCGAACCGCCGCGCGAGCAGTCCGACGCGACCATCCTCATCAACGAGTTGATGGGCGACCCGGCCGCCGCCGAGAATGCCAGCTGGGGCGAGTGGTTCGAAGTGCGCAACTTTGGCACGTCGCCGGTTGACCTGCAGGGCTGGCGCATCATCTCCGGCGGCACGAGCCAGCCGGCGCACACCATCACTCAGAGCGTAGTGGTGCCGGCCGGTGGCTACGCGGTGCTCGGGCGTGGCTTTGACCCGGCGCGCAACGGCGGCGTGACGCTGGACTACAACTACTTCGTGGGTAGCGCGACGACGATCTGGCTCGACAACGCCGACTACCTGATGCTCGTCGACACCGAAGGCCTGCGCGTGGACTCGGTGGCCTGGACGTCACTGCCGCGTGGCGTGACGAAGGGGCTGCGACCCGGGCTCGGCCGCTCGCCGAACGTGGACGGCGCGGACTGGGCCTACGCGTCGACGACGTTTGGCGAAGGCGACTATGGTACACCGGGCGCGGAGAACGCGGCGCTGGTGGAGGTGCCGCCGTTCGTTTCGCCGAACCGCATCACCTTCTCTGGCCGCGTGGCCGCCGATGCCCCGCTGCCGGTGGGGTTCGAGGCCCAGCTGTTTGCGACCTTGCTTGACGCGAGCAACACGTCCATCCCGACGGTGTTCACCTGGGAGTCGCTGACCCCGGCCATCGCATCGGTAGACGAGCGCGGCGTGATTCGCGCATTGGCGCCGGGTGAGGCCGCATTCCGCGCCACGGCGACCGACGGCACCGCCCGCATCCATCGCCTGATGATGGAGACGCCGACGCTCGGCAATACGAGCTACGCCGACCCGGCGGAGTTCGGGCTTCCGGTGGATGACGACCCAAGCGACGACGTGCTCATCACGCGCCGCGAGTTCACTGGCTCGTGGAACGGGCTGCGCGCGATTCCCAACTGGACGGCCTACGGTTTGGTCGGCGAGCAGGTGGGCGCCGGCGCCGACCGCTGCAATTGCTTCACCTTCGATTCGCAGCTGGAAGCACAGGGCTTCCCGCGTTACAACACCGCGGACTACACGGGCGCCGGTGCGTTCGCCGGATACGGCATCGACCGCGGTCACCTCGTGCGCTCGTTCGACCGCACGGCGGGTTCGGCGGACAACGCCGCGACGTACCTGTTCTCGAACATCATCCCGCAGGCCGCGGACAACAACCAAGGGCCCTGGGCGCAGCACGAGATCTACCTGGGTGACCTTGCCCGCGTGGACGGCAAGGAGCTGTTCATCTTCGCCGGCGCGTCAGGCAGCCTCGGGACCGTGAAGGGCGAAGGCCGCATCACCATTCCTGAATACACCTGGAAGGTCAGCGTCGTCGCGCCGCGCGGCACGCGCCTCGCCGACGTCGCGGACTATCGCGACCTGCAGGTCATCGCGGTCGTGATGCCGAATGTACCGGGCATCCGCAACGTCCCGTGGCAGAGCTACGTGGTCACTGCGGACTCGGTCGAACGCCTCAGCGGCTATCGCTTCCTGACGGCGCTGCCGGAGAAGACGCGCCGGGCGTTGGTGACGGGTACGCAGCCGCCGCTCGGGAACATCGTGGCGCCGACGGGCACGGAGGGGCAGTCGCTCACGTTCAGCTCGGCTGGTTCGCTGGACCCGAATGGCACCATCGTCGGCTATCAGTGGGATTTCGGCGACGGCAACACCGCCTCGGGAGCGACGGCGACGCACACCTATACGTTCGCCGGCAGCTATACGGCGCAGTTGATCGTGACCGACAACGATGGACTGGCGGACACGGTGACGGCGGCGGTAGCAGTGGCGCCGGTGACGGTGGCTGAGGGTATGACCCAGCTGCGCACGGCGCTGGACGAACTCGTCGCTGCTGCGGGACTCAACCGCGGGCAGGCGCAGTCGCTGTTGGCGAAGTGGAATGCGCTGGACGCGAGCCTCAAGCGCGGCAACGCGCAGGCGGCACGCGGGCAGCTCACCGCGCTACGCAATGAGTTGCGTGCGCTGGTGAACAGCGGGCGTGCCACGGCCGCGCAGGTTGCGGCAGCGGTACTCGCGATCGAGCGCCTCGAGCGCGCGATCCCGTAGGGACTTGCGATTTGCACGAAGGGCCCTGGTGCGGACGACGCACCAGGGCCCTTCACATCGTCGTCGCTCCGACTAGGCCTCCGACTGCTGGCGTCGCCGGTAGGCGAGCCCACCCAGCACGCCAAGGCCGGCAGCGAGCGCAAAGCAGCCCCAAAAGGCGATGAGCCGACGGTCGCGATCCCACTCGGCGGCAACCTGGAGCGCGGCGAAGACGCCGAGCAAGCCGACCGCGATATCCAGCGCGCGGTTGCTCCAACTCTCCCGCACGCCGAGCGCATACTCGCCGACCTCCCAGAGCAGCATCACGATGGCGGCGACCGCAATCACGCCGAGTGTGGTAAGCCGGAAGAACACGCTCGAGAACCCACCCGCTACGCCGGAGATCAGGTGCACCAGCATCCAGAGGTCGAAGTAGCGTCCCTCGCCCCAGTCGGGGCTGAGCGCGGGGATCGGACCATTGTCAGGCATCTCGGAAACTCGTGTCCGGCGCCCCCGCGCCGATGGACCAAGCGCAGCGCGCGGCAATCATCGCGACAGGCGCCGAGTGGCTTGTATCGCCTCAGGACTCGCTAATCCTGATTCCAGCGCGGCGCTGACGTCCTCTTCGCTGGCGAAGACGCGCCCGCGACCGGCGCGCTTGGCGGCAAAGAGGCGGCGGTCGGCCACGTCCACGAGCACCTTGGGGTCGGTGATTTCCGGGTCGGCGATCGTGCCCGCGACCCCGGCGCTGAAGTTGATGCGCAGCACCTCGTGCGCGCCGACCTGTAGCGGGAAGTCGCTGATTTCGCGGCGTAGCGCCTCGATGCGGTGGTACGCGGCATCGCGCGTGGTGTTGGGCAGGATGATGACGAACTCCTCGCCGCCGTAGCGCGCGACGACGTCGGTCTTGCGCATCGAGCGCGCCATCAGGTCGGCGACTTGCTCGAGCACGCGGTCGCCGATGACGTGACCGTGCTGGTCGTTGATCTGCTTGAAGTGGTCGACGTCCAGCAGCGCCAGCGTGAGCGGCGTCTTGTCGCGGGTGGCCTGGTCCATCGCCGAGACCAGCGCGCGGTCGAAGTGGCCGCGGTTGTAGAGACCGGTGAGCCGGTCGCGCGACGCGAGATAGAGCAGGCGCTGGGCCCGACGCACGATGCTCACCGAGAGCAGCGTGGCGATGCCGAGCAGGATTAGCCGAGTGAAGAGATCCACCGGAATGTACGGCCCGGCACGCATCACGTACTCGACCGCGGTGAGATCGTGGTTGAGCGCCGCCACTGCCCACAGGGACCCGTACTGCAGCACGGCCAGCACGCCGACGACGATGCAGATGCGGGCGTCGTAGCGCAGCGACGTCGCCACCAGCGCCAAGAAGTACATCTCGAACGTGACCGTCGAGTTGATGGCGCTCAGCGGCGTGGCGACGACGTAGAAGCTCGCGAGGGCGAGGGTGACCATCGAAATGTCGAAGGTGCTCGACGCGAAGCCGATCCACGGATGCCAGTCGCCGTTGCGCAGCCGCCACCAGATGGCCACAGAGGCAAGGGCAGCCAAGGTCGTGATGGTGAATCCGGCGATGTGCATCGGGTCCTGCCCGCGAGTGGCGACGATGCTGATGGTCGGTGAGATCATCAGCAGCGCCATTGCGACGAGGCGCACCGTGGCGACGACGTGTTCGCCCTCGATACCGGCTGCGGCCAGTGCCGGGTCCGGCGCCGACCAGACGGGCGTGCGCGGTGCCGCCCGGGTGAAGCCGGCGGACCAGCGCCGAGGCGCACGCGTCGCCGGCGCGGTCACGCGAACCTCACGTGCCGGCGCATCGGCAGTTCGCGGATGCGTTGGCCAGTGGCCGCAAAGATGGCGTTGGCCAAGGCCGGCGCGGCCGGGGGCACCGGCGGCTCGCCGATGCCGCGTACCGCACCGGTTTCCAAGGCTTGCACGACGATCTGGGGCGCCTGCGTGAACCGCATCGATTGGTAGAGATGGAAGTTGGTCTGCTCCGGCACGCCGTCCACGTAGGTCAGCTCGGAAAACATTGCGTGACCGAGGCCCCAGAGCACGCCGCCCTGCACTTGATTCTCGAAGTTGACGGGGTCGAGCACCTTGCCCACCTCGACGACGACGAACACGCGGTCCACGCAGATGCCGGCTGAAGTTTGGCTCACCTCGACCACTTCCGCGACTGGGACGCCGAAGGAGAGGGTGAACGCCACGCCGCGCCCGCGCCCCTCGCCGAGCGGCGTGCCCCAGCCGGACATCTCACCCGCGGTCTCGAGTACGCGCCTAGACGCCTCATCCGAGCACAGGCGGATGCGCTCGGCCAGGGGATCCGCGCCTGCGGCGTGGATGAGTTCGTCCAGCAACGATTCGTGGAAGAACGCGTTGATGCCCGCGCCCACGGAACGCCACGATGACACGGGGACCATTTCCGCGGCGCGGTATCCGGTGATGCGGCGATGTGGCAGGGCGTAGGGTTGGTCCCAGGCGCCGGCGACGAGCGTGACATCGGGGCCGGCGAAGGGGAACTCGATGCGCGCGGCCTGCGAGGCGGCGACGGAGCTCGACGCGACCGAGAGGTCGAGGGCCTCGACGCGCCCATCGCGTGCCAGCCCGCGCCCGCGCGCCACGGCCAACGGGCGCGGGAAGTCGTGCGTGAAGTCCTCTTCACGCGTCCAGGTCATCTTCACCGGCACGCCGGGATGTGCTGCAGCGACCTGCGCCGCCTGCCGCGCATAGTCGTCTTCGAGGCGACGCCCGAAGCTGCCCCCGGCCAGCGGGACGTGCAGGGTGACGTCGTCCCGGCTGATGCCGATGGCCTTGCCGACGAGTCGCTGTGTGTGTCGAGGGGTCTGGGTTGCGGCCCAGAGCTCCAGCTTGCCGTCGGCGAAGCGCGCGACGGCACTCATCGGTTCGAGCGGGGCGTGCGCGAGATACGCTACCCGGTACTCAGCCTCCACGGTCGCGCCCGCAGCGAGCGCGGCGTCGACGTTTCCGGTGTCGGCGAGCCTGGAATCTCTTCGCCCCTCGAGCGCCCGCGCGACGGCCGTCGCGAGCGCCTCGGTCGTGGCAGGGTACGGCGCCGCGCCCCACTGGATATTCAGCAGCGCCGCCGCCCGGAACGCACGCCAAGTGTTGTCGGCAATCACGCCCACGCCACCATCGATCGGCACGACCTTGAGGACACCGCGCGCCGCCTTAGCCTCGGCGTCATCCACGGACGTGACGCCACCCCCGATACGCGGGTTGCTGCGGACCGTCGCGTACACCATTCCGGGCATCCGCAGGTCGATGCCGTACGTCGCCGTGCCGGTGGACTTGGCGACGACGTCGGCGCGGCGCATCGGCTTGCCGAGCAAGCGCCACGCGGACGGATCCTTCAGCGCGACGTCGCGGGGTGGCCTGAGCTCGGCCGCCGCCCCGGCAAGCGCGGTGTACGGGATACGCTCGCCCTGCGGCGTGACCACGGCCCCGGACTCCGCGCGCAACTCGGCGCGCGGGATGCCGCGCTGGCGCGCCGCGGCCTCGAGCAGCATCTCGCGCGCCGCTGCGCCCGCCATCCGCATCTTGCCGTAGCCATCGGGCACGGTCGTCGATCCTCCGGTGCCTTGGACGCCGGTGACCTTGGAGTACGCGCCGAGCAGCGCGCGCCCCTGCCGCGCCAGCATCCCGTCGTCAGTGGCCGTGAACGGGAGCAGTTCCGAGAGCACGATGCTGTTGAAGTACGCTGGACTTGGCGGACCGTGGTCGATGGCGAAGCTTCCCCAGTCGAGTTCCAGCTCCTCAGCCACCAGCGCCGCCAGCACCGACTGCGAGCCCTGGCCCACCTCGGTGCGTGGCGTGATGATGGTGATGCCGTTCGGGTCGATGCGCACGTAGGGATTGAGCGTGGCGTCGTCATCGTCGAGCAGGCCGAGCAGGGGATTCTTGAGCGGCCACTTCACGGCCACCCAGCCGACAACGAGTCCGCCGGCCACGGCCGCGGAGCCGAGCAGGAACGTGCGCCTGGCGATGGTCTTGGCACGGCCCATCGTCAGCGCGCTCCGCGCTGGAGTTCGGCGGCGCGACGCACAGCGGCCCGAATGCGAGGATAGGTCCCGCAGCGGCAGAGATGCGCGTCCATCGCGGCGTCGATCTGCGCGTCGGTTGGTTCGCGGTGCTGCGCAATAAGCGCGGCGGCCGCCATCATCTGCCCGGATTGGCAGTATCCGCACTGCGCCACCTGCAGCTCGATCCACGCCTGCTGCACCACGTGCAGGTTGTCTGGCGTGCCGAGGCCTTCGATGGTGGTGACGGGCTTGGTGACGCTGCCGACCGGGGTCGAGCAACTGCGCACCGGCTTGCCATCCACGTGCACGGTGCAGGCGCCGCACACCCCGATGCCGCATCCGTACTTGGGGCCGGTGACGCCCAGCTCGTCGCGCAGAGCCCAGAGCAGGGGCATCGTCGGCTCGACGTCCAGCTCGCGGGGCGTTCCGTTGACGGTCAGGCGCATTCTATTAGAAGGACTGGGGTCCCCTGAAGCTCGGCGAGCCCCTGCGCAGGGGCAACCCCACCCCTCGCTTTGCAGGGAATCCCGCATATTTCGCCGATGCCCGTGCGACGTCATTCCCTGCGCCTGCGGACCAGCGCCGCGATCGAGTTCGTGGATCTCACGGCGGAGGTCCGTGCCTGGGCCGAGTCGCAGGGCCTGCGGGACGGCCTGCTGACGGTGAGCTCGCCACACACGACGGCGCGCATCGTCATCAACGAGCGGGATCCCGCCTTGCAGCGCGATATGCTGCGACACCTGCAGCAGTTCGCCCCCGCCGATGCGGCGTACGAGCACAACCAGCATACGGTGGACGGACGCAACAACGCGCACGCGCACCTGGCCGCGCTGTACCTGCCGACGAGCGAGCACCTCGTGCTGAGCGATGGACAAGTGCAGCTCGGCGACTGGCAAGCGCTGTTCTTCGTCGAACTCGACGGGCCGCGAGAGCTGCGCGAGGTGCATCTGCAGTTGCTCGGCGAATGAACCGCGCCGACATCGAGGCGTTCTTTGCCGACCGGCGCTCGCTGGACGCCGAGGCCTGCATCGAGCTGGACTACCGCTTCGAGTGCGCCGGCGATCCGCGGGCGGCCGCGGCGCACCTGTGCAGCGAGCAGTCCACTGCGCAGTGGGCGCGTGCCGGCGTGGTCGAGGACTTCCGGCCGCAGTTCGGCGCCAAGGTGATCGCGTTCGAGGTGACGAAGCGCGCCGGCGGATTCAGCCTGCCGGTGCCCGGTGCATCCGGCGGCGAGGCGCACGAGTGCCGCGTCACCGTTGCGCATCCCGTTGCGAATTTCGGTCCGCGGCTGCCGAACCTCATCTCGGCGGTGATGGGCGAGGGCGTGTTCTTCGTCCCGGACGTGCCCATCATCCGGCTGGAAGACATTCGCTTCCCGGCGTCGTTCCTCGCGGCCTTCGCCGGGCCACAGTTCGGCGTTGCAGGATTGCGCGAGCTGCTCGATGCCCACGGTCGTCCGATCTTCTTCGGGGTCGTGAAGCCGAACATCGGGCTCGCGCCCGCGGACTTCGCCGCGCTGGCCGAAGAGGCGCTGCGAGGCGGGCTCGACGTGGTGAAGGATGACGAGATGCTGACCGACACCACGTGGTCGCCGCTGGCGGAGCGTGCGCGACTCGTGGGTGCCGCACGTCGGCGCGTCGAGCGCGACACGGCGACGCCCAAGATGTACCTCGCCAACATCACGGACGAAGTCGACCGCCTCTGCGCACAGCACGACGTCGCCGTGGCGCAGGGCGCCAATGCGGTGCTGGTGAACGCGCTGCCGTTGGGCCTCAGCGCCATCCGGATGCTGCGCGCGCACGCGCAGGTGCCGATCGTCGGGCACTTCCCGTTCATCGCAGCATTCAGTCGCGTGCCGGGCTACGGCGTGCATTCGCGCGTCTTCACGCGGCTGCAGCGCCTCGCCGGCTGCGACGTAGTGATTATGCCCGGACTCGGCGCGCGGATGATGACGTCCGAGCAGGAGGTCCTGGAGAACGTCCGTGCTTGCCTGGAACCGATGGGCGCAATCCGTCCGGCGCTGCCGGTACCGGGCGGCAGCGACTCGGCGGCGACCCTGCTGCCGCTGTATGAGAAACTCGGCACGGTGGATTTTGGGTTCGTGCCCGGGCGTGGGGTGTTCGCGCATCCGGATGGGCCGCGGGCCGGGGCGGCGGCCATCCGGGCGACGTGGGCTGCGCGACGGGCTAAGGCGGGGCGCGTGTAAGGCAATTGCCCGACACCGCCCGACCCGGAGTATGCAATATTCAAAGAATGCCCTTTCGCGCTCGCCACCTCGCCCTCGCTCTCGCCGCTCTCACTGTGGCGAGCGCCTGTGCTGCGCCGGTGACGAGCTCGCCCGCGCCGACCGCCGTCGACACACTGTACTACATCTCGGCGCGCGATCGCGCCGCCGAGGACGGACTGCCGAAGGTCGCGGCGACGCTGGAGTACGGGCTGGTGCTGACGCGTCGGCCGCGGATGGACGATCCCACGAGCGACGGCGCGCGCATCGCGATCCTCGACTCCGTGTTGCTCACGCGCGAGTCCTTCATCGCCGCGCTGCAGGCCCGCGTGCCCCACGACGCGCCGCCGCAGGAGTTCGCCGTGCTCTACACGCACGGCTACGGCACGTCCCTGCACAACCTGTGGGAGCATAGCGCGCTGGCGCGCCTGCGCTCGCGCGGGGAGCAGCCGTGGATCGTCTTCGCCTGGCCATCCATCGGCTCGGGGGTGGCGTGGCCGCGGGACGGCGAGATCTTCACCGCGGCTTACCGCCTTGACTCGGCGGCTGCGGTGGCGAGCCGTGGGATGTACACCGCGGCGCTGACCACTGTGCACGAGGCCATCGGCGGTGCGCGGCTGTTGCCGGTGGCGCACTCGCTAGGCGGGCAGCTGGTTGGCGAAACCCTGCGTGAGGATGCTGGGCTGCGGTTGCGTCTCGTCGCTGACCCGTTGCGCGCGCTGGCGTTTGTCTCACCGGACGTCGAGGTGCGCCGCTTCGGGGATACCATTGTACCGGCCGCGCGCCCGCTGACGCAGCGGCTGCTGCTCTACGCGTCAGCAGACGACCGGGTGCTGTTCTTCTCGGAGCGGATCAATGCGTCGATGCGGGCGGGCCGGGTGCGCGAGGTCGCGGATGGACCGGTGGTGTTCAATGGGCTGGAATCGGTGGACATCACCGAGGGCCAGTACGCGAACTCGTGGATCGTGAACGCCTTTGGGACGCGGCACGCGCTGCGTCGGAAGAGCGCCGCGTTGTTCGACCTTGTGCATTTGGTGGGCGCGCAGCGTGATGCGTCCTGCCGCGAGGCGCTCGGCACCGCCGAGCGCCTCGCCAGCGGAGCCTGGCGCCTGACTTCGGCCGATGTGCCTGCGCCCCAGCGGGCAGCGGCCTGCGCCGGGTTCATCGCGACGAACTGACCTGGCGCGACGCGCCTTCGTGGCGCTTATGGCCCGTTGGGGGCGCTTGGCGGTCTGACGGGGACCTGCGCCTGCACCGCCGTCGGCGCCGCGGTGGCCATCCACTGCGCCACGATGGGCAGACCGAGTGCCAGCACCACGCTGACGGCGAGGCCCGCCATCACCTTCGCGCCGTCGCGCCGCACGACGGCGAGCGTCTCGCCCATCGGCCGCGCCTGCAGCTGGATGCTCATCGCGATCTCCCGACCGGCCAGCAACCCGAGGAACACCCAGGTCGTGCTCATCGGGATCTTGCTCCACTCCTTGAACACCAACAGCACGAGCCCAAAGCAGAAGTCGATGATGGTGGCCGAGCGGATGTCGGTGGTGTTGGTCTTGCTGGTGACGACCTTCTGGATCTCGCCGCCGCGCGCCCAGAATGTGTAGGCGTGCAGCGCGGCCATCACCACCAGCGCAAAGACTAGCCAGCTGACGTCGAGCCGGCGGGGGACGTAGACGAAGATGTTGGCGAGGTCCTGGACCAGCCATTGCGTCCACAGGAAGCCGGTCGAGATCCACTGCAGCGCCACCCAGTGCCGGGGCGGCACCTCGTGCACGGTGTCCATAAAGCGCTGCTCGACGGTCCGGGCCACGACGAGATACAGCAGAATCGCGAACACGAACGCCACGAGGTATCCGGCGAACGACTTCACGAGCATACTGCCGAGGTTCTCAGGCGCGAAGATCGTGAGAATCAGGAAGGTCGTACTCACCGGGATGCCGCGGCGGGTCAGTGCGAGCAGCACGAGCGGCGGCACCACGTAGACCCAGCTGAAGGGCTGCGGTAGCGGAATGCGCGCAAGACGGCCGTATGAGGCATCGCCGCCGGTGGTCACCCAGCCGTAGAGCAGCACCGCGTAGAGAATCCCGACGGCATACAGCCACAACAGCCACCACGGACGCCTCGCGTTCGACGAGAGGAAGGTGCCGAGAGTCTGGATAGCATCGTTGGCGACGATCGAGTACGCCGCGATCGAGAAGCCAAGGAGCATCAGGAGATGGTCGAGCGACACGCGACGGCCGGCCGGTTTCCAGTGGGAGAATCGTTCCCACAGAAGCTCGCACCGCTCGGCGCGGCTGCGGCGTGATCGCGTGTATCAGTTCTGTGACGGTCGTCAGGTGTTCCCCTGCGCGGGACCGTAGATGCCGGAATTCCTTCGGGTGGGGCATATTCCTCCGATGCACGCGCGCCCCGGTACCCGTTTGTTCTTGGCAACACTCCTGCTGCTCGTGGCCGCGGACGCGGCGGCGCAGCCCGCAGCCGCTGCGACGACACGCGACCGCGAGCTTCTCGCCGAGACCAACGCGGCCCGCACCGATCCGGCAGGTTACGCGCGCCATCTTGAGGAGATGCTGCCCTTGTTTGATGGCAACGTGCTCCGCCGTCCCGGGTCGTCGGTCGGCCTGCGCACGAACGAAGGGCCGGCCGCCGTGCGCGAGGCGATTCGCTTCCTGCGCGCGCAGGCGCCGCTCGCGCCGCTGGAGTGGTCGGACGGACTCTGGGCCGCGGCGCGCGACCACGTCCGGGACCAAGGGCCCTCAGGCTCCACTGGTCACACTGGCCAAGACGGCTCCTCGATGAGCCAGCGCATCGGCCGCTACGGGCGCTGGCAGGTGACCGCCGCGGAGAACATCGACTACGGCTCGACGTCGGCGCGCGAGTCGGTGATCTCGCTGATCGTCGACGATGGCGTTCCCAACCGCGGGCACCGGACGAACGTCTTCGAGCCGCGGCTGCGCGTGATGGGCGCCACCTGCGGCCCGCACGCGCGCTACCGCACGATGTGCGTCTTCAATTACGCGGGTGGCTTCACCGCCTCAGATGCCGCCCCGGCGTCACCTCCCTCGAAGCGCTGACTGACGAGCACGAACGGTAGGCTCCAGCGCCGCCAGTCTGCGCGACGCTCCGCTCGCTTCGCCCACTCCTCGGCCAAGGCCACACGCAGCGCCTCGGCCTGCACGGCGTCAAGACGCTCGGCCCCGCGCTGCAACGCCGGCACAGCGTCCGCCGAGAGCGTCGCGTGGTAGGCCACGTCAAACGGAAGTCCGCGCTCCGCGCGCGCCAGGTTGGTCTGCACCACCACACGCTCAGGGTTGGCCAGGTTGAGGCCGCCCAGCCACGCCGCCGAGAGCACGAGCACGCCAGGGGCGAAGCGCGCACGGGCTCCGCGCAGTACCGTCAGCGCGAACCATCCGAGCACCAGCGCCACCCAGACGAGCACGGCCAGCGCCAGCACGCGGTCGTCGGTGAGGCCGAAGTGCTTGAGGTACAGCCCGAGCCGCAGCACCGCCGACGTGAGCACTGCGGCGACGAGCAGCACCAGCAGCGTGCCCAGTGCGCGGAACTTCGCGCGCTCCCCTTCGTGCTCGCGGTCGAGCACGTCGTCCGTGACGAGCAGCGCCGCGAGCACGATGCCGGCGATGACAATCAGTTCAAAGAAGCCTTGCCGTGCGTACTCGGCCACCGTCACGCCGGCGGTGACCGCGACGTACTCAGCGCCGCCAAAGAGCGTGCGCACCTGCAAGCCGATCCAGATGCTCAGCAGCAGCGCGAGTCCACCGAGCAACGGTGCCACGATGCCGAACGATAGCTGCGGCGCGGCGCGGAACGCATCGCCGCGAATGCCGACGCGCACGAGAGATCCGCGAAGCGCACCGGCGGTGGCCCAGGAAGCGACGGCCACGAATCCGAGGTGTTCGGCGAGTTTCGTATCGAGCAGATTGCCGGCCTCCTCGAGGAATCCGGCGAAGAGCGGATCGGCGGTGCCGAGCAGCAGGGCGACGACGAGCAGCACCGGCGCCGCGGCGAGGGCGCCGATGGCGAAGTTGCGGTACTTACGGCGTACGTCGTCGGTGATGGCGGCCGGCTCGGCGTCGTGCAGCGCGAGCGTCGGTGCGCCGGCAATGCTTGCCGCGGCGGCGCTGGCGGCACCGATGAGCGCGTCGCGCGGCTCCAGTTGCGTGAGGGCTCGGCCACCGGCGCGCCAGGCGATGAGGAAGCACACCACGATGAAGGCGAAGAAGTCCAGCGCGTACAGCGTGGAGGCATCGCGGAGCACGAGTAGCAGCACGAGTGCCGCCGCCGCGCCGAAGAGCAGGCGGCGGTCACGCGCGCCACCGGCGGCGTCGCCCGTGCTGCGCTCGGAAGCGACGAATGCGACACCAAGTACGAGCAGGGCCCAGGCGACGAAGCCGGCGCGCCAGGAGTCGGCACGCAGCAACCAGTCGGCGAGCGCACCGAGTGCGAGGGCGGCAAGGAGCAGCGGGCGGGCGAGACGGGGGGTCATACTGTTTCCGGGGCAGGGACGTCGCCAAAGCGCCGTTCGCGGGATGCGAAATCGGCAAAGGCGTCGTCGAGGTGTTGGGCGGTGAAGTCAGGGAACAGGTCGTCGACGAACCGCAGCTCGGCGTACGCGCACTCCCAGAGGAGGAAGTCCGAGAGGCGACGTTCGCCGCCGGTGCGGATGAGCAGGTCAACGGGAGGGAGGATCGTCGCCGCCTCAGGCGCGCCACGTTCGGTGCCGAGGGCGAGTGCACCCATCATCGCGATGCGGCTGGAGTAGTCGACGGCGACGCGCAGGTGCATCCGGCGTCCGGACGCGGTGCGGCGTTCGGCATCGGCGATGGCCTCGCGCAACGCACGCGGCAGGCGGTCGCGTCGGCCGATGATCGAGAGCTTGATACCGTGCTCGACCAGCGAGGCCAACTGGCGGTCGATGTGCGAGGCGAAGAGGTCGAAGAGGAAGCCGACTTCCTCGCGCGGCCGCTTGAAGTTGTCGCTGGAAAAGGCGTAGAGCGTGAGTTGGGCGACGCCGAGGCGTGCGCAGTGCGCGACGACCTCGCGCACCGTGTGGGCGCCGCGTACGTGCCCCATCCAGCGCGGGCGTCCGCGCCGCGCGGCCCAGCGACCGTTGCCGTCCATAATGATGGCGACGTGGCCGGGCACGCCCCCGCGCGGCGGGGGCGCCCACTGCGAGTCGAGCAGGTTCACTCGCCCCCCACGCGCCGGATCAGCGCTTCCATATGACCGAGGTAGCGTTCGAGCGCACGCCGGCCGGCGGCCGTCAGGCGGTACTCCGTGCGCGGGATGCGGCCGTCGAAGCCCTTCTTGCAGGCGATGTAGCCCGCGTCCTCGAGCTTGCGCGCGTGCACGGAGACGTTGCCGTCGGTGGTCTCGAGCAAGGCTTTGAGCTCGCTGAAGGTCAGCGAGTCGTGCACGGCCAGCGCACTCACCAACGCCAGGCGCACGCGCTCGTGGATGAGCTTGTCCAGCGCCATCGGGGTGGTCGGGTCTCCATCAACGGACGTCAACGTCGTCTTCTCCTCGCGCGCGGGGGTGGTGCGGCGCGCGCGTGCCGCGGAACCATCGCGCTTAGCCACCGTGCCTCCGCGCGATCGTAAAGCCGAATGCCATCTGCAGGACTCCGAAACCGAGCGCCATCGCGAGATCTCCGTCGAGTGCGGGAACGAACAAGGCGAGCACGCCCAGGGTGATGAAACCGATGCCCATCAGCGGCACGGCGCGGACCGAGAAGGCGCCGGCGGTGGTGACGCCGACGCCGTAGAGCAGCAACCACAGGCCGGGCAGCAACCGCGCCGTGACGTGGGGCTCGATGCTCGTGGTGAACGGATCGACCAGGGCCAGCGTGAGCACCGCACCGGCGAACACCGCGGGCCAGAAGCTGAGCAAGAACTTCCGCGCCGGCGTGCTGAGCACCTGTGCCGAGCTGCCCTGCACGCGCCGACGCATCTTCTGCAGCATCGCGAGGCTCCCGAGTGACGCCGCGACGATGGCGGCACTCAGCCAGACGAGGAGCCAGCGCTCAGGCGTGGGCTGGCGGTCGGCGATGAAGGCTGCGCCGAGGGCGACGAGGCCGGCGACCACGAGGCCCCAGCCCGGCACGTCGGTGAAGGACGCGGCGCCCTCCATCGTGCGGCGGATGAAGGACAGGTCCTGGAGGGCGCGGTCGTGCAGCGGGGTGGCGGGCGGACGGTCTGGCGACGGTTGCGGCATTGGTTGGCGACTGGATCCAAGAGGGCAGGGCGTACGGCCAAGCACTTTGTATCATAAAGTACTGGGGCGGCGCGCGGCCTGCAAGGGGCGCCTGCCGGTCGTGCGAAGGGGCGACCCGTGCGTGTCGCGCAGGTCGCCCCGAATGCCTCCCGGCAGTGCCGGCCGCTAGCGCCCGCCGCCCAGCTCGCCCAGCATCCGACGGTAGTACGCCTCCTGCTCCCGCTGGATGGCGGTGAGCGGCCCTACCTCGCGGCCCGCGTCTCCGTACAGACGCTGGACTCGCGACGCCAACTCGGTGCTCTCACGCACCAGTTCCTCGGCTGCCGCACGGCGAGCCCGTGGCGCATTGGCCGGCAGCGCCTGCAACTCACGCTGCGCCCGCTGGTTGAGCGCCCGCGCCTGGTCACGCAACGTCGCCAGCGAACGCAAGCTCTCGGTCCACGCACGCCGCACGTCCGCGGCCACGGTGATGCGCGGATCCTCGCGGACCTCGAGGCGCCCGGTTGCCGTCGCACCACCCGCAGCGACGCGCACTTCATACGTGCCGAGGTGCACCAGCGGCCCGCCGCCTGCGTAGCGCAGGTCCCAGACCACGCGATTGACGCCCGCGACGCCGGCACGTCGCTGCCGCGCGACTTCGGCTCCGCTGGCATCGTGGAAGCTGACAGTCATTGAATCAGCCGCGCGCAGCCAAATGTCGATGATGCCGCCTGCCGGCGGATTGTCGCCGGTATAGAACACGTCACCCACGTGCCCGAGCGCCCCGCGATAGCGGATCTGCTCGGCCGGCCGCGTGCTGAACACGTGCAGCGGACGCTGCGCCACCGCCGGCGTCAGCTCACGCAGCGCCGAGACGTGGTCGAGGATCCAGATGCCACGCGAATGCGTGCCGAGTACGAGGTCGTGCTCCCGCGGATGGATGAACAGGTCATTGTGCGCCATCAGCGGCATCCCGCCGCGCAGCTCGGCCCAGGTAGCGCCGCGGTCGTTGCTCCAGAACAACCCAAGCTCGGTACCGAGGAAGAGGACATCGGGGTTCACGAGATCTTCACGCAGCGTGCGCACCACTCGGGCGGCGGGCAGGCCGCCGTCGATGCGCGTCCAGGTGCCGCCGTCATCATCGCTGCGGTACACATAGTTGCCGAAGTCGCCATTGCGATAGTCGTTGGCGACCACGTACACGCGCGCATCAACGTGTCGCGAGACCTCGATGCCGTTGATGACCGAGCCGCGCGGCAGTCCGGGCATCCGGCCGGCCATCTCGGTCCAGCTGCGGCCGTCGTCGCCGCTGCGCTGCACGTTGCCGTCGTCAGTGCCGACCCACAGCACGCCGCGCCTCCGCGGCGACTCGGCGATGGCGCTCACCGACGGCCAGTACGGCACGCCGTCGTCGAGCGAGCGCGTCTCGGCGGTGGGCATCCGGCCCATAATCGGCAGCGTGCGGCGGTCGATGCCCTTGGTGCGGTCGCCGAGCGCGATCCAGGTGTCGCCGCGATCGCTGCTCTTCCAGAGGATGTTGGTGCCTGCGTACAGCGTGCGCGTGTCGTGCGAGGAGAGCAGGATCGGCGCATCCCAGTTGGCCGGCGCCATCGCGTTGCCAAGGCGCTGCGGTCGCGCGTTGCGGTCTCCCCAGGTGGTCCAGTTGCGGCGCGCCGAGATGGCGCCGGTGGGATCGCCCGGACGCAGGCCGCGCTCCTCGCCGGTGGCGAGGTTCACGCGCGAGAGTCCGAGGAACTGCGAAGCCGTGTACAGCGTGCGATTGTCGCTCGTGTCCACGACGTTGAAGAATCCGTCGCCGCCGCCCCACTTGATCCAGTCGGCGTTGGTGATGCCTTCGCTGCGGTAAGTGGCCGATGGGCCGGCCCACGAGCCGTTGTCCTGCAAGCCGCCGTACACGTTGTACGGTTTCTGCATATCAAAGCTCACGCGGTAGAACTGGCTCACCGGCAGGTCGGCGATGAACAGCCAGGACTCGGCGCGGTCGTAGCTGATGCCGATGCCGCCGTCGTCGGCCTTGATGAGGTGCATCGGGTTGGCCGGATTGATCCACATCGCACGGTCGTCGCCGTGCAGCGACTGCCGGAGCGAGCGCGAGGTTTTCCCGCAGTCCGTGGATGTGGAGAAGAAGTTCATCATATAGATGCGGCAGGGGTCGACCGGATCGACGATGACCTGGCTCGCATACATCGGCCGCGGGTTCCAGGTGCTCTGGTGGGTCCAGGTCTCGCCGCGGTCGTCGGAGCGGTAGAGTCCGGCCTGCGGCTCCTCGTAGGCCGTGGACGCCGTGTAGCGCAGGCCCTGCTCGATGCTCACGTAGACGATGCGCGGGTCGCCGCGGAAGATGGCGATGCCGATGCGGCCGTAGTCGCCGCTCGGCAGGCCGTTGCTGAGCTTGCGCCAGGTCTCGCCGCCGTCGGTGGACTTCCAGAGCGCGCTGCCGGGGCCGCCGCCGTCAAAGCCGAAGGACGTGCGGCGCCGCTGGTAGGAGGCCGCGTACAGGATGTTGGGATCGCTGGGGTCCATTGCCACGTCCACGACGCCCGTGTGCTGGTCTACGTGCAGGATGCGCTGCCACGTGGCACCGCCGTCACGCGTGCGGTAGAGCCCACGCTCCTCGTTCGGGCCCCAGAGCTGCCCCATCGCCGCGACGTAGGCGACGTCCGTACGCTGCGGGTGCAGGACGATGCGGCCGATGTGCGCCGAGTTGCGGAGGCCGACGTTGCGCCAGTTGCGTCCGCCGTCGCGCGAGAGGTAGACGCCATCGCCCCAAGACGAACTCTGGCGATTGGCCCGCTCGCCGGTGCCGAGCCAGACGATTGCGGTGTCGCGCTGATGCACGGCGACCGCGCCGAGGGAGTGCGTGCCCTCGTTGTTGAAGAGCGCCGTGAAGGTCGTGCCGTTGTTGGTGGTCTTCCACAGGCCGCCCGTGGAACTGGCCGCGTAGAAGACGTGCGGCGTGGCCTCGACGACGGCCAGGTCCACGAAGCGTCCGGACATCGCGGCGGGGCCGATCGTGCGGAAGGGCAGGCCGTTGGTGAGCGATGTCGCTGGGGTCTGGGCTGTGGCGGCGAGCGAGAATGAGGCGAGGGCAAGCAGGCTGGCAACGATGGCGCGCGAGGCGCGGCGGCGGCGTGTAGGCATCCTGCCAAGCTACGCCCCCTGACGCGGAGTGACAACGCGAGGGCATTATTGTCCGGTACGTCCTGAGACTTTGGCCCTGAGCCGACGAGGCAGATCGTGATGACGTCAGCGTTCCGCGTAGGACTTGCCGTGCTTGTCGGGCTGCTGGGCGCACCGGTTGCAGCGGTCGCTCAACAGTCGCGTTTTGACGTCACCGAGGCAACGATCGCCGGCGTACACACCGAGCTCGCGGCGGGGCGGCTCAGCTGCCGAGCGCTCGTGCAAGCGTACCTCGACCGCATCGCTGCGTACGACAAGCGCGGCCCGGCGCTCAACGCCATCCAGACGCTGCATCCGCGGGCGCTGGCGATCGCAGACTCGCTTGATGCAGTCGCAGGCAGCGGTGCCACCCGCGGTCCGCTGCACTGCGTGCCGGTGCTGGTGAAGGACCAGGTCGAGACCAAGTCGATGCGCACCACCTACGGCTCGGCGTTGTTCAAGGACTTCGTGCCGCAACGTGATGCGACGATCGTCACTCGTTTGCAGGACGCCGGCGCGATCATCCTCGCCAAGACCACGATGGGCGAGTTCGCGCAGCGCTACGTGGGCTCGGGCTCTGGCATCATCCGCAACGCTTACGATCCCCGTCGCAACCCGAGCGGTTCCTCAGGCGGTTCGGCGACGGGCGTCGCCGCCAACTTCGGTCTCGTCGGCATCGGCGAGGACACCGGTGGCTCAATTCGTGGCCCCGCGGCTGTCAGCTCACTCGTCGGCCTGCGCCCCACGCTGCAGCTCGTCAGCCGCCACGGGATGATGCCAGCCTCGCCGACGCAGGACACGATGGGCCCGATGACGCGCACGGTGGCCGATGCCGCTGCAGTGCTGGACGTCATCGCCGGCTACGACCCGAAGGATCCGATCACGGCCTATACCGTCGGACAGGTACCGTCATCCTACGCGCACGCGCTGTCCACGGACGCCCTACGCGGCGCGCGCATCGGGGTGCTGCGCATCCCGCGCGACACCGCGCTCACCCGCACGCCGGCGCGCGACTCGCTGCTGCGCGCCGACACGGCCCTCGCCCGTCGCGACAGCGTCACGCGCGAGAACGCCGCCGAGTTCGCGAAGGTGCGTCCGCTCTTCGAGGCATCCATCGCGCAGTTGCGCGCGCTCGGCGCTGACATCGTGGACTCGCTCAGCGTGCCGCGCGTACAAGGTGCCGGCGGCAACGACTATGAGACCGAGGCCGCGACGGACGCGTACCTCGCGCAGCACCCGAACGCGCCGTACAAGACGTTGCGCGAGATCATCCTCGCAGGCGAGGTGAACCCCTGGCGCGCACGCTCGCTGATCGGGTCCATCGGGCGCTCGGTGGACGAGCCCGGCTTCGGCACGATGCTGCGCCGCCGCGAGGAGTTCCGCGTGGCGATGCTACAGCTGATGGCCGAGCACCGGCTTGATGCCCTGATCTACGCGACCTACGACGCCGCGCCGATGCTCATCGCGAACGATGTGCTGACCAACCCGCGGCCGAACGACCGCTACAGCTTGGGCGACAACCGTGGCTTGAGCCCGACGCTCGGCTGGCCCGCGCTGACGGTGCCGATGGGCTTCACGGTGGACGGACTGCCGGCGGGGCTCGAGTTCCTCGGGCGGCCGTTCACGGAGGCGCAGCTGCTGGGCTTCGGGTACGCGTACGAGCAGGCGACGAAGCACCGGCGGCCGAGTCCGGTGGTGCCGCCGTTGCCGGGACGCTCGACGCGGGACTGAACGCTTCCCGCGTCAGCAGCGCTCGATGTCGAACGCGAAGCGCCGCACCATCGGCTGCGCCTCGCCTCGGTGCTCGTCCACGTCGTGCGAGAACACGAGCAGGGTGTCCCCGCGGAACTCGACCCAAGGCTGCGGATCGGTGTCTACCGGCACCGTCACCTCCCCGCAGCTGACGCCGATGCCGAGTTTGACCACGGCGACCTGCAGGCTACCCGACATCCGGTCGCCGAGAAACTCCTGGTCGAGGGTGACGATCGCGATCCGGCCGTCGGAGAGCGCGCGCAGCCGGAAGGGGAATGACGCTTTGTAGGCCGCGCGCATCCCCGATTCGGGGTCGTCGTCGCGCACCGCGTCGAGCAGGTCACGCATCGCGCCGCGCCGCGCGATGGCTGGGACGTGCACGCTGTCGTACGGCCCGCCAAACGGCCCGACGAAGAGGTAGTCCGAGCCTTGGATGAAGACCGCAATCCGGTCGTCGCCGACGGGCGCCGCAGCGACGAATGTGAGCATCATATCCACGATGCGGCTGCGACCGAGTTGGCTGGGAAAGGGGCCGCCGTACTCGAGCGAGTCCGACGCGTTGCGGTATCGCGCGATGGAACTGCGGCGATCACGGTCAACGTTCCTGGCATAGATGACGCCGTCATACGCAGCGAATGCGGCCGTCATCGGACCCTGTGTTCGGATCCACGCCTCGCGCGGCCGCGCGAGCTCGAGCACCTTGAGCCGCGTGCCGTCGCTGACGGCCCAGTGCCGTTCGTCGTAGCGCATCACGCCGTACGGGCCCGCGCTCCACTCTCCCGGGCCTTCGCCGCGCCGTCCGATCTCGCGAAGCCGGCGGCCGTCCGCATCGAAGACCACCAGACTCCCGCGCTGGCGATCGGCGACGAGGTACTCGCCGGCATCCGTCACGTTGAAGCCGCCGATCGCGCCTAAGGCGGTGCGCCCGGAGTCTTCGAGCGCCGTCTCACTGACGAGGCGCAGGCTCAGCGACGGCTCGCGCACCGCGCCGGTAACCAGCTGCACGTACGACGACATCACGCGCGCCCAAGCTGCGCTGAACCCCACCGGCACCATCAACGCGTGCACCAGCACGAAGAACCCCAGCGACATCGGATACGCGAGGCGTCGCTCGCCGGCGCGTCGGTCCGCGATGATCAACGCAACGAGGATGACCTCGGCGGTCACGAAGCTGCCGTGCAGCGCCACCATAAAGTCGGCGCCGAGCGACGCGTAGAGCCGTGTGAGCGCGGGGGGGAATCCCAGCAGGACCGTCGCCGCCATCAGGCGCTTGTGTGCGGCGGGGCGCCGGATGTTGCGCAGGGCCAGCACCACCAACAGCACGAGGAAGGCGAGCATCGGGAGGTCGATGAAGGCCAGCAGCGGCGGCAGGAACGGCGGAATATTCGGATTGGCGAACATCATCGCCACCATCTGCAGCGCAGAGACCACCATCACCGGCAGCAGGACCAGTGCCCCGTACGCCACGCGCCGGTGCCAGCGCACCAAGCCGCGCGACATCAGCCACGACTGCAGCGCCAGCGCCACGACCCACAGCGTCGCCGTGATGCCGTGCATCGTGTGCGCAGCACTCCCGCCGCCCATCGGGCGGACGAACGACTGCCAGAATCCCGCGGCGACGACTGCCAGCGCCGCGAGGAAGTACCAGTGCGCGTGGCGGTAGCTGGCAGGGGGCGGTGTGGTCACGCGCTGGGGTTCATCGACGATGCCTATCGTGGTTGCTCCGCTGTCTGATACATCGAGAGCACGTATCCATCGGGATCTGCGAACTCGGCCGACCATCCGCCGGGGGCGTGGCTCACGGGCGTGATGATCTTGGTCCCCGCCGAGGCCAGGCGCTGCACCGCGCCGTCGATACCGCCTTCGCGGAGGTCGAAGACGACAATCGGTGAGTTGCCCGGCCGCACTTCGCCGAAGAAGAAGATCAAATCCACGTTGCCAGGGATGGGCGCGTTCAGCCACGGCCGGCCTTCGCCGTCGTCCGGCATCCGCTCGATGTTCAGGCCGATGACATCGCGATAGAATCGCTCGGTGCGGTCGATGTCCGAGACATAGAAGAACAGGTTGCCGATGCGAGGTGACGGAATCACGGGCGAGCTCCAAGCGAAGGGTGATGGGCCGATGTGCCCATCTCTCTGTTGCCGCCGACCGGCAGAACGTGAGCATCGGCTGACCCGAGCGCAATCAGGTGGCCATCGGGATCGACGGTGCCGACGCCCCTACGGTGGCGCACGATGGGAAGCAGGGCTCGGCGGATCAAGCTGACGGGGAGTGAGCCTGATTCATCCTGCGTGACATCCAAGCCCTTGTGCAGCAATCGCTTGCGGAGTGCTCGAATACGCTGCCGCAGCGTTGCCGGATCGGCCAGGCGATCTCGTCGCGATCGTGTCCCGCGAGTGCAAGCTGGGCGACGGCGCGGAGGGCCGGAGGCAGCGTCGCGATGGCAGGGTGAGCGCACCACGCGGCTGGGGTCCGGCGCTCGGCGCGGGCGAGTGCTTCCACCACGTCGCGCTCGGCATCACTGTCGCGTTGCGCACTCCACGCGTCCTCACGCACGCGTCGGCGGTGGGCGCTGCGTGCGTGCATCGCCCCAAGGTGCCGAATCGTGCCGACGAGCCAACGTTGGTTCGCTTCGCTCGTCAGGTCTGCGCGATCTGCCCGGACGGCGGCAAGCAGCGCATCGTGGAGCAAGTCCTCTGCGTCCGCGGGGTATCGCGATGCGAGAGCGGCCGTTCGTCGCAATGTTCGCCACGGGTCCTGATCCTCGTGGCCTGCGCTGCCCACACTGCGGGAACCGCTACGGCTCATCGCCGCTCGGCCCGTAGATCTGCGGCACGGTAGATCCC
Source organism: Gemmatimonadaceae bacterium (assembly GCA_019637355.1). Classification (NCBI taxonomy): domain Bacteria; kingdom Pseudomonadati; phylum Gemmatimonadota; class Gemmatimonadia; order Gemmatimonadales; family Gemmatimonadaceae; species Gemmatimonadaceae bacterium. The sequence goes on from JAHBVT010000001.1 coordinate 171,570, forward strand.
ATCGGCCTTAGATACGTGGTGATTTGTCCGCGATGATGCACGAGGTCGAACAGGAAGCTCCAGGCCATCGGCGCCGCCGGCCGCTGGTTCCCGAAGAACTCGAGCGTGCCGTTCCAGCGCTCCGGCGGCAGATCGCGCCAGCGCTGGGGCATTCCGGCGCTCTGGTGTTCGTAGGCAGCGATGATCTCACGCATCGTCGCGGGCATCGGCGGCGGCGCCCAGTCCGCCTTCCCCGTCTCCAGCGCTTCGATGATCATCTTCTCCTCGCAGAAGATCTGCCACGCGATCTGCTGCGCGGTGCGCGACTTCGGGTCGGGCCGATAGTCGGACCTTTCCGGAATGCGCGCGATCACCTTACCGGTCGTCGCCGTCTCGTGCGTCCAGAACTTGGTAAACAGTGCCTGCTCGTCCACGTCCACACTCCTCGGGCGAATGCGCTGCGCCGTCGTCGGCGCGCCGCAATCTTGTCCCTCTCCGCTGTGCTCTGCAAGTTGGGGATGAACGGTTGATCCCACTGCGACCTCACGTCGCTCACGCGGTATCTTCTCCCGCACCCCAACCCGAGCCCCCCGGATGACCGCACCCACGCAGGCGACGCCCCCTCGCGGCTGGCTGAACCGCGCCCTCGATGCCGTCGAGCGCGTGGGCAACAAGCTGCCGGATCCCGCGATGCTCTTCCTGCTCGCGATGCTGATCACTTGGGTGGCCTCGTGGCTGCTCTCGGGGGTCGCGTTCACGGACGTCGACCCGCGCAGCAACGCGCCGATCGAGATCCGCAATATGCTGGAGGGCCGGTCGCTCACGACGTTTATGGCGGAGATGGTCCGCACCTTCGTGAACTTCCCGCCACTGGGCGTCGTGCTCGTCGCGATGCTGGGCCTCGGCGTCGCGGAGCATACGGGGTTCATCAAGGCATCACTGCGGGCCGCGCTGTCCATCACGCCGCGGGCGCTGCTCACCCCGTCGGTAATCTCGGTGGGCGTGCTCAGCCACGTCGCGGTGGATGCGGGCTACGTGCTCGTCATCCCGCTGGGCGGCATCATCTTCTACGCGGCAGGCCGTCACCCGCTCGCCGGCATCGCCGCCGCCTTCGCCGGCGTCTCCGGCGGGTTCTCGGCGACCTACTTCGTGCCCTCCAGCCTCGACCCGCTGCTGGCCGGCCTCACGCAGACGGCCGCCCAACTGCGCGACCCAAGCGTCGTCATCAATCCGCTCAACAACTACTACTTCACGACGGCCTCGACGTTTCTCATCGTGGCCGTCGGCTGGATCCTCACGGACTTGGTGATCGAGCCGCGACTGCGGCGCACGGAGGTGGATGGCGACGCGTCGGAGATCTCGACCTTCGAGGATCTCACCAGTGAGGAGAAGCGCGGCCTCGGCTTCTCCGCATTGGCGATGCTGGTCGCGCTGGGGCTATTCATTTGGTCGCTGCTGCCCGAGACCTCGCCGTGGCGCTTCGCCGACACCGGCGAGTTGACGCACTCCCGTGCGCCGCTGATGCAGAGTATCGTCGGGCTGATCTTTGTGTTCTTCCTCATCCCCGGCGTCGTGTTCGGATACGCCGCCGGCACCGTGAAGACGCACCGTGACGTGATCGCAGCGATGGCCAAGGCGATGAGCGGGATGGGCTACTACGTGGTGATGGCGTTCTTCTGCGCGCAGTTCATCTATGCCTTCGGCCAGAGCAACATCGGGGCCCTGCTCGCCGTCAAGGGCGCGCAAGCCCTCCGGGATTTCGGCCTGCCGATGGCCGCGACGCTCGTGGGCATCGTGTTCCTCTCCGGCTTCGTGAACCTGCTCGTGGGCTCGGCGTCTGCGAAGTGGGCGCTGATCGGCGCCGTGATGGTGCCGATGTTGATGGAGCTGGGCGTCTCGCCCGACCTTACGCAGGCGGCGTACCGCGTCGGCGACTCGTCCACCAACATCATCACGCCGCTGCTGCCGTACTTCCCGCTCATCGTCGTGTTCTGCCGCCGCTACGTGAAGTCCAGCGGCATCGGCACCTTGGTCGCGATGATGCTGCCGTACTCCGTCACGCTGCTGGTGGTGTGGACGGCGTTCCTGATCGGGTTCTGGCTCTCGGGCTATCCGCTGGGGCTCGGCGCGAGCTATACCTACCCCTAGGCCTTGTGCGCCATTCCACCGCAGCGGATGGGTGAATTGCCGGACACCCCGGGCGAAGGCTGGGGTACACATTGGCAGAAGGACCGTCGCCGCTCGCGGCGGTCCTTCTGACCGATGCGGTCCTAGGAGGCGCCTATGTATTCCGACATTCTCGTTCCGCTTGACGGCTCCCCGCTCAGCGCACGTGCGCTGGCCTACGCCATTCCCGTGGCAGAACAGCACAACGCACGATTGCACCTGCTGCACGTCGCGGCACCGAGCACGCAGCCGTTCGTGCACATCGCGCGTCCGACGCGCGACCCGTCCGTGGACGAGGCCTGGCTTGCCGAGGATCGCAAGGCGGTGGAGCGCATCGCCAAGCGCGCGCGCAAACAGACGGCGGTGTCCATTGAGTTGGAGTTCCGCAGCGGACGCGCCGCGGCGGAGATTGCGGCATACGCGCGGGAGAACCGTATCGGGCTGATTGTGATGTGCACGCACGGCAAGGGTGGCTTCGAACGCCTCTGGCTCGGCAGCGTGACCGACGCCGTGCTGCGCGACCTGCCCGCGCCGCTGCTGCTGGTGCGGGGCGCCCGCGGCGTGAGTGCGCCGGAGCCAGGCGCAGCGCTGTTCCCTCGGGTGCTCGTGGCGCTCGACGGCTCGCCGAATGCCGAGCGTGCGCTCGACGCGGTGGCGGCGCTTGTGGGACAGACTCCCGTGTCACTAACCTTGCTGAGCGTCCTGAACCCAGTGATGGCGATGGGTGCCAAGAGCTTCCCTTCGCCCGCCGAACGGGACCTCTGCGCCGAGTACCTCGAGCCGCTGGCGCAGCGGCACCGGACGCCGGCGCGTTCCGTGGAGGTTGAGACGGCGGTGACGGCGAACGTGGGGCGGGGAATCGTGGCGCACGCTGCCAAGCACGACGCGTCCCTGATCGCGTTGGCGACGCAGGGGCTGAGCGGCGTGCAGCGCGCCGTGGTCGGGAGCGTGGCAGACAAGCTGATTCGCACTGCGCCGATGCCGGTGCTTGTCGTGCCGAGTGGAGCCGCGAGCAACTAACGTCGTTGGATGCGGTACTGCGCGCTGAGCTCTACGCCCGCAGGATCTTCTCCATCGGCCGTCCCTTGGCCAACTCGTCAACGAGCTTGTCCAACTGCCGGATCTTCTTCATCAGCGGATCCTCGACCTCCTCCACCCGGACGCCGCAGACTACGCCGGTGATCAACTTGCGCTTGGGATGCATCCGCGGCGCGCCGGCGAAGAACTCCTTGACGCTGGCGCCGGCGGCGAGCGCGCGGTCGAGGCCGGTCTGGTCGTAGCCGGTGAGCCAGCGGATGACCTCGTCGACTTCGTCCTTGCTGCGTCCCTTGCGCTCGGCCTTGTGCACGAGGTGCGGGTAGACGCCGGAGAACTTCATCGCGTAGATGCGGTGCGGGGGCATTGCGTCTCCTCGCCGGCGTGGCGGCTAGTGCCCGCCTTGGAACGTGTGCACCAGTCGGAACGCCGCGAACGACTGCTGCGTCCCCGCGCTGGCCGCGATGCCGATGCCGCCCTGCGCGGCCCAAGCGCCACGATGCCAATGCAGTTGCGGAATCAATCTAATGGTCGGGTTGTCGGTGCGCGGACTCTCCACGTTCACCTCCAGCCCGAGCGTGACCTTCGGCAACTCGGCGAAGAGCGTCGCGTTGCCAAGCCAGGCCCAGTACTCCTCACTGCGGTCGAGCAGGCCGGCGCCGTACTTGGCGCCCTGCAGGAACGACAGGCTCCACGTCGGCGTGAAGCGCAGCGCGCCCACGTATAGCAGGGAGATGTCGTAGCCGTCGTCGATGCCGGAACGCTCGCCGATGACCTGCGTGCCGTGGATGTAGCGGCCGGGCAGGGGCGTACCAAAGGTCAGCTGCGTCATCAGCTTCACCGCCTCCACGTGACCGCGGTCCATCGCGAGTTCGATCTCGAGACCGACGCCGTCAGCAACGATCCACTCCACTTCGGGATTCCAATAGAACTTGTCGCGACCGGACTTGAAGTCGTGCCTGACGAGGGCGTTGACCTCGACCTCGCCCTTGCGGGCGCCGAGCCCCCGGACGAGATCGAAGAGCAGGGGTTCGGGGACGTCTGGGTTGCGGTCGGTGGCCCGCTGGGCGGCGGCCGGAGCGGACAGCAGGGCGAGCGCGAACAACGTCGCGGTAGCGGCGAAAACGGGATGCACGATGTGGGGCGGTGGGGGCGCGGGAGCGAGATCTCGCGAACGCGAGAGAGATGATCTCCAATACCCCGAGTGTCGGCGCGGGGTTCGCGCCTGCCGCCAGGACACCCCCCACGGTGGACCGGAGAATCCCCTCCTTGCCGACCGCCCCCAGAGAGGCGAACCTTGCTAGACCTCCTCCCGAAGGAATGGCGCCGAATGGCTGCAACGGACGTCTCGGATCCGCGCTACTACCATAAGGTCGTGGACTGCCAGTGGGCCTGTCCGGCCCACACCAACGTCCCCGGCTATCTGCGTTTGATTGCGCAGGGCCGTTACGACGACTCGTACCTGCTGAACCGCGAGTCCAACGTTTTCCCCGGCATCCTCGGCCGCACCTGCGACCGCCCCTGCGAGCCGGCCTGCCGCCGCGGTCGCGTGGAGGAGAAGCCGGTCGCCATCTGCCGCCTGAAGCGCGTCGCGGCCGATCTCCGCGGCGACATCACCGACCGGCTTCCGAAAGCGCCAGCGAAGAAGAACGGCAAGCGCATCGCGATGGTCGGCGCGGGCCCGGCCTCGCTCACGGTCGCCAACGACCTGCTGCCGCTCGGCTACGACGTGACGATCTTCGAGAAGAACGCCCAGCCGGGCGGCCTGATGCGCATCAACATCCCGGCCTTCCGCCTGCCGGCGCAGGTGCTCGACGAAGAATGCGACTACGTGATCCGGATGGGCGCGACGATGCGCTACGACACGCCCATCGACAGCCTCAAGGAGCTCTTGGCGCAGGGCTATGACGCCGTCTTCGTCGGCAGCGGCGCGCCCAAGGGCAAGGAGCTCGACATCCCCGGACGCTGGGATGCGCCCGAGCAGATCCACATCGGCATCGAGTGGCTGGCCAACATCCACTTCGGGCACCTCAAGAGAATCGAGCCGCGGGTGCTCATCATCGGCGTCGGCAACACGGCGATGGACTGCTGCCGCACGGCCAAGCGCGTCGGTGCGACGGACGTGAAGGTCATCGCGCGGCGCGGACGCAAGCACTTCAAGGCCTCGCCTTGGGAACTCGAGGACGCCGAAGAGGAGCTGGTCGAGATCATCGAGAACCACGCGCCCAAGCGCTTTGTGTACGAGAGTGGCAAGCTCGTGGGGATGGAGTTCGAGCAGCTGGAGTGGAGCGTCGATTCCAACGGCCGCCAGGTGAGCACGGTGACGGGCACGGCGATCATTCCCTGCGACGCGGTGATCCTCGCGATCGGACAGGACAATGCGTTCCCGTGGATCGAGCGCGACATCGGCATCGAGTTCGACCCCAAGTGGGATATGCCGGTCGTGGACAAGGTCACGCACCAGAGCACGCGCTCCGGCGTCTTCTTCGGCGGCGATGCGGCCTGGGGCCCCGAGAACATCATCTGGGCCGTGGCGCACGGTCACGCCGCCGCCATCTCCATCCACAACCGCTGCCAGGGCATCCCCGTCACCGAGCGCCCGCCGGTGGGAATGACGCTGGTCTCGTCGAAGGTCGGGATGCATTCCTGGGCCTACGACAACGACTACGAAACGGCCAAGCGCGCCAAGATGACGCACGAGGACCTCACCAAACGCTTTGCCGATATCACGGTCGAGGTCGAACTCGGCTTCACGCCGGAGCAGACCGCAGCCGAAGTAGGCCGTTGCCTCAACTGCGACGTGCAGACGCACTTCACTGCGCCGCTGTGCATCGAGTGCGATGCCTGCGTGGACGTCTGCCCCACGAGCTGCCTCACCATCACGACGAACGGCAGCTCGGAAGCCGAGTTGCGCACGCGGCTCTCGGCGCCCGCCCTGAACACCACGCAGGACATCTACGTCTCCGATGCACTGCCGCAGACGAAGCGCGTGATGGTCAAGGACGAGGATGTCTGCCTGCATTGCGGGCTCTGCGCGGAGCGCTGCCCCACCGCGGCCTGGGATATGCGTACCTTCGACCTCAAGCTGGCCTACGCCGGGATGGTGGCCCGATGAGCGGCGTCAACGACTTCGCGTTCAAGATGGGTACGGTCAACGGCACCGGCTCGGCCAGCGCCAACGGCCTGCTGATGCAGGCCATCTTCCGGATGGGCATCCCGGTCACGGGCAAGAACCTGTTCCCGTCCAACATCCAGGGCCTGCCCACCTGGTACGAGATCCGTGTGAGCAAGGACGGCTATCGCGCCCGTCCGTCGGCACTGGATCTTGTGGTCGCGCTCAATCCCGCAACCTACGCCAAGGACGTCGCGAGCGTGCGTCCCGGCGGCTATCTCCTGTACGACTCGTCCTGGCCGCTCGACCCCGACCTCGTCCGCGAAGGCATCACGATCTTGGGCGTGCCCTTCGGACGGATGTGCGTGGAGAGCTTCGACGGCGACCGCGACCGCACGCTGCTGCGCAACATCGCCTACGCCGGCGCGCTCGCGGCGCTGCTCAAGATCGACACGGCGATCGTCGAGACGATGCTCAGCGAGAAGTTCGGCAAGAAGCCCAAGCTGCTCGATGCCAATCACAAGGCTTTCGCGCTGGGCTTCGACTATGCCGCCGCGCACTACGACTGCCCGCTGCCGTTCCACCTGGAGCCGATGGACAAGACCGGTGACTGCATCCTGATCGACGGCAATGCCGCTGCCGCGCTGGGAGCGGTCTACGCCGGTGCCACCGTCGGCGCCTGGTATCCGATCACGCCGGCGACGGCATTGATGGAGCAGTTCTCGGCGTTCTGCGCGAAGTATCGCGTGGACAAAGCCACCGGGCTGCACAAGTACGCCATCCTGCAGGCGGAGGATGAACTCGCCGCGGCAGGCATCGTCATCGGCGCGGGCTGGGCGGGTGCGCGCGCCTTCACCAACACCTCCGGCCCCGGCATCTCGCTGATGCAGGAGTTCATCGGGCTGGCGTACTACACGGACATTCCGGCGGTGTTCATCGACGTGCAGCGCTGCGGGCCGGCGACGGGGATGCCGACGCGCACGCAGCAGGCCGACCTGCTCTCGCTGGCCTACGCCTCGCACGGCGACACCAAGCATCTGATCCTCTTCCCCGCCGACCCGCGCGAGTGCTTCGAGATGACGGTGCAGGCCTTTGACCTCGCCGAGCGCTTCCAGACGCCGGTGTTCGTGGCCAGCGACCTCGACATCGGGATGAACGACTGGATGGTGAAGCGCTTCGACTGGGACGACAGCTACCGGCCGGACCGCGGCAAGGTGCTCGACGCCGACGCGCTGAAGAAGATCGAACGTTTCTCGCGCTACCTCGACGTGGACGGCGACGGCATCGCCGCGCGCACGCTGCCGGGCGTGGGTGGCAAGGGCGCGTACTTTGTGCGCGGCTCGGGGCACGACAAGCACGGGCTCTACACCGAGGACGCCGAGGCCTACCAAGAGCTCGTGGACCGGCTCCGGCGCAAGTTCGAGGGCGCGGCAGACCACGTGCCCAAGCCGCTGATCTCGCACCAGGCCGGCGCTGAGGTCGCGCTGGTCACGATAGGTGGCTGCGAGGCGGCGGTGCTCGAGGCGGCTGACCTCCTGCGCGCCGAAGGCATCCACACCGACTATATGCGCATCCGCGGCTTCCCGTTCAACGCCGACGTGCGCACGTTCCTCGGCCGCCACGAGCACACGTTCGTCATCGAACAGAACCGCGACGCGCAGTTGCGCAGCCTGCTGCAGATCGAACTCGGCGTCACGCGCGACACGATGATCCCCATCCTCGACTACGCCGGATTGCCGCTTACCGCCGGCAAGGTCGTCAGCGCCGTGAAGGCCCACCTCGCGGAGGTGCCCGCGTGACGTCCATCGCCAAGCCACCGGTCAAGCATCCTACTGCGCGCACCAACGGCCTCGGGCTCACCCTGCGCGACTACGAGGGCGCGATGAGCACCCTCTGCGCCGGCTGCGGCCACGACTCCGTGACCGCCGCGCTGGTGCAGGCCGCCTGGGAGCTGGAGCTCGAGCCGCACCGCGCGGCCAAGATGAGCGGCATCGGATGCTCGTCCAAGACCACGGCCTACTTTATGAAGCAGTCGCACGGCTTCAACTCCGTGCACGGGCGGATGCCCTCGGTGACGACGGGCGCGGCCGCGGCGAACAAGGGGCTCACCTACATCGGCATCTCCGGCGACGGCGACTCGCTCTCGATCGGACTCGGCCAGCTCTCGCACGCCATCCGCCGCAACGTGAATATGCTGTACGTGATCGAGAACAACGGCGTGTACGGGCTCACCAAGGGCCAGTTCTCCGCTTCCGCCGATGTGGGCAGCACCAGCAAGAAAGGCGAGGCCAACGAACAGGCGCCGATCGACCCGGTGCTGCTCGCGCTCACGCTCGGCGGTACCTTCGTCGCGCGTTCGTTCTCCGGCGACAAGCGGCAGCTCGTGCCCATCCTCAAGGCGGCCATCGCGCACAAGGGCTTGGCGCTGGTGGACGTGATCTCGCCCTGCGTGAGCTTCAACGACCACGACGGCTCGACCAAGAGCTACGCCTACACGCGCGAGCACGAGATCGAGGCGGTGCAGGCGGACTTCATCCCGCTCAAGCGCGAGATCACCTTGCCCGAGACGGGCGAGGAGGTGCGCACGGTGGAACTGCACGACGGTGGCCGCGTGCGGCTGCGTTCGACTGCGGCCGACTACGATCCCACCAACCGGGAGTCGGCCTACGCGCACGTGCGGGCCTGCCAGGCGCGGAACGAGATCGCCACCGGACTGTTGTTCGTAGACGAAAACGGGCGGGATATGCACGATCACTTGAAGACCGTGCCTACCCCGCTCGTTGACATTCCCTTCGAACAGTTGTGTCCGGGCAAGGCGGCGTTGGATGCCCTGATGCCGCGCTACCGCTAGATGTCCTTGACCGCCATCTCCTTCTTGCCCGAGAAGTAGTCGATCGTCAGCTTGGCGACAGTGCCGGAAAGGAAGGCGAGGCCGATGAGGTTCGGCAGCGCCATAAAGCCGTTGAGCAGCGTGCCCAGCGCCCACACCAGCGGCACCGAGATCACCGCGCCCACCATGATCAGCGCCACGAAAATCGCGCGGTAGGCCTTCACCATCGACGAGCCGAACATAAACTCGAAGCACTTCTCGCCGTAGTAGCACCAGCCGATCAGCGTCGAGAAGGCGAAGAGGAAGGAGCACAGCGCCACGATGCCCGAGGCGAAGGGCACCTGCGTGCTCAGTGCCGCCGCCGTGAGGTCACCGCTGGCGCCCTGGAAGGCGACGTCCGTCCACAGCCCGGACTCGAGGATGACGAAGGCCGTGGCCGTGCAGACGACGATGGTGTCGATCCACACTTCGAACACGCCCACCGTGCCCTGTTCGACCGGGTGCTTCACGTCGGCGATGCCGTGCGCGATCGGCGAGGAGCCGAGGCCGGCTTCGTTGGAGAGCACGCCGCGGCTGACGCCGATCTGGATTGCCTTGGCCACCGACGCGCCGGCGAAGCCGCCCACCGCCGATGTCGGCGTGAACGCTTCCTGGACGATCATCAACAGCACGCCAGGCAGCTTGGTCACGTTCATCAGGATGAACGCGATGGTCACGAGCAGGTAGAGCACGATCATCGCCGGCACCAGCTTCTCGGCCGTCGCCGCGATGCGCTTGATGCCGCCCAGCAGCACCAGGCCGACCATCACCGTGATGAGCAGGCCCGGCACCCAGGTGCCCACCGACACGTTGAAGATCGAATCCATCGCGCTGACGAAGGTGCGCGCCACGGTGTTGGACTGCGCCATATTGCCGGTGCCGAACAGCGCCGCGCACATCCCGAAGAACGCGAAGGCCAGCGCCAGCCAGCGACCCAGCGTCTTGTTGGGGATGCCTTCCTGGATGTAGTACATCGGGCCGGAGGCGAGCTCGCCCGCCGCCGTGCGCACGCGGAAGTGCACGCCGAGCACGGCTTCGGAATACTTGGTCGCCATCCCGACCGTCGCCACCATCCACATCCAGAAGATCGCGCCGGGGCCGCCGATGAGGATGGCGGTGGCGACGCCGCCGATGTTGCCGTTGCCGACGGTAGCGGCCAGCGCGGTGGAGAGCGCCTGGAAGGACGAGATCGTCCCTTCCTTGCCGCCCTTCGAGAACATCCCGCCCAGCGACATCTTCACCGAGGTGCCAAAGCGCCGCACCTGCACGAAACCCGTGCGGTAGCTGAGCCAGCCACCGACGATGAGCAGCACCAGCGGCATCACGAAGGGCTGCCACACCCACGCGTCGATCGCTTCGATCCTGCCAGTCAACTCGTTCATTGAGGGTCTCGGGGGGAGAAAGGGTCAGCCGGCAAAGAAGCCGCGCGCCGTCATCACGATCACGTACAGAATCGCCACCGGGCACACCCAGCGGATGAGCACCGCCCAGAGCTTCGCGGCGGGGAAGTGCTGCCCTTCGGCCGAGAGCTCGAGAATCGCCTTGTCGGCGCCCCAGACCCAGCCGACGAAGATGGCGATGAAGAATCCGCCGATGGGTAACGCCCAGTTGTTCCAGACCGTTGCCATCAGGGTGAGGAAGTCCATCCCCACGCCCGGCACGCTGGAGAGCCAGCTCACGGCGCCCTGCGAGAGCACCGAGGGCACGGCCAGCGCCATAATCACCGCCGTCAGCACCAGCACTGCCTTCTTGCGGGGCCAGCCGCGGTCCACCAGCGCCGCCGTCGGTACCTCGAGCAGCGAGATGGTGCTCGTCAACGCGGCCAGGCCGAGCAGCACGAAGAACGCCGTGCCGAAGAGCTGGCCGCCCGGCATCGTCGAGAACAGCTGCGGCAGCACCGCGAAGATCAGGCCCGGGCCGCTGGACGACGGATCGAAGCCGATGATCGAGAAGCCGGCGGGGAAGATGATGAAGCCGGCGAGCAGCGCCACCGAGGTGTCGAGCACGGCCACCCACGCCGCCGACGTCGCCGCATTGGTGGACTTGGAGAGATAGCTGCCGTAGGTGATCATCGCGCCCATACCCAGCGACAGCGAGAAGAACGCCTGCCCGAGCGCGGCGTTCAGGACCATCGGGTTGCTGATCTCCTTGAAGTCGGGCTTGAGGTAGTACGCCAATCCCTCGGCGGCGCCCGGAAGCGTCAGGGCGCGGAGTGCCAGCAGCGCCAGCAAGCCGAGCAGCGCCGGCATCATCAGCTTGGCCGCGCGCTCGATGCCCTTCTGCACGCCGCCGAGGATGATGGCGGCGGTGATCGCGAGCACGGCCAGCGACATCACCACGTTCTTGTTGCCGTCGGCGACGAAGGCACCGAAGAAGGCGCCGATCTGTTCCTGCGAGCCGACCACCGCGCCGGTCGCCGTGTACCACACATATGAGAGCGTCCAGCCTGCGATGACGGCGTAGAAGCTGAGGATGCCGACGCCGGCCATCACGCCGATGGCGCCGACGATCCACCAGGGCGAGTTCGGCTTCGTGGATGCGAAGGCCTCCACCGGCGACTTGCCCGAGGCGCGGCCCAGCGCCAGCTCGGCGATGAGGATCGGGAAGCAGACCAGGAAGACGCAGATGAGGTACAGCAGCACGAACATCGCGCCGCCGCCCCGTCCCACCTGCATCGGGAAGCCCCAGATGTTGCCGAGGCCAACCGCCGATCCGGCGGCGGCGAGGATGAACCCGAGCCTGGAACCCCAGGCGCCACGACTGTCGGACGCGATCATACGCTCTCTGCGCTCCCACGGGGAGCGGGGTCGGGGGGACACCCGGTGGGAGCGGGCGGTCGGCGCGCCGACCCGGCACGCGCACGCGACCCGCTTATCCTAGAGCTTCGCGGCGCGATGTCAAGGAAATAGGATGTGGGCGGGCCCCAAGAATGCTCGTCTCCGCGTAGCATTCAGGATGTCCATCGCCCGCTTCCGTACGCGCTGCAGTGCACTCCTCGCGGTCGCCGCCCTCGCGCTCTCCAGCTGCCGCGCGCCACTCGGCGCGCCGCCGGAGCCCCCGCGCCGCGCGGTGATCATCCTGCTCGACGGCATTCCCGCCGACGTGATCGAGCGCGTGCACACACCCGCACTCGATGCCATCGCCGCGCAGGGCGGCTACACGCGCGCCTACGTCGGCGGCGAACTCGGTGGCGCCACCGAGACGCCCACCGTCTCGGCGCCCGGCTATATGGGCCTGCTCACCGGCACCTGGGCCAACAAGCACAACGTGCGCGGCAACAGCAACCTGTCGCCCAACTACGAGTACTGGAATCTCTTCCGCATCGTCGAGACCGTCGCGCCCACGCGCCGCACGGCGCTGTTCTCGACCTGGACAGACAATCGGACCGTGCTCATCGGCCTCGGGCGGCCCGAGGCCGGCGCGTTCGACATCGACCACGTCGTGGACGGATTCGAGCTCGACACCATCGCGTATCCGCACGACCGCGAGTCACGGTACATCTTCGCGATCGACGAGCGTTTGAGCAGCGACGCGGCGGCGCACATCGCGGAAGTCGGACCGGACTTCACGTGGGTGTACCTCCAGCACACCGATGACGTGGGCCACGCGGCCGGCGACAGCGAACGCTTCGCCGAGGCTGTGCAGCAGGGCGACGTCCAGGTGGCGCGCATCTGGGCGGCGATCCAGCGCCGGCAGGCACTCGGCGAGGACTGGATGATCATCGTGACCACCGATCACGGGCGTGATGCGGCCACGGGGCGGGGACACGGCCGGCAGAGCGAGCGCGAGCGGACGACGTGGATCGTGACCAATCATCCGAAGCTCGGCGCGCGGTTCACCGAGGGGACGCCGGCGATCGTGGACATCGCGCCGTCGGTGCTGCAGCACCTGCGCATTGTGCCGCCCGAGCGCGTGGTGCGGCAGATGGATGGGGTGTCGTTCCTCGCGCCGCGCTGATTTGCGCTAGCGCTCGCGCGTCCAGACGACGACGTAGGCCACCTTCTGATATGGTGACGCGCGGCGCCTGAAACTGCCCGGCGCGCCGCATTCGGCCCCCCGCGGCCAACGGGCGCGCAACACACCCGAGTGTTCGCCAACGGCAGGGTACACCTCGATGAACTCGATCGTCTCCGGGTCCACCGAGTCCAATGGAAAGCCGGGGCGGGGCAGTCCGTTCACGAACAAACAGGCATTCCGGTCGATGACCAGTCCCTTGCGCGTGAAGCTCGGTGTACCCTCGAGCGCGCGCATCGCATCGTTGGTCCCCGCACTGAGCAGCTCCTCGCGCGTCACGAAGGCTGCGTTCGTGCCGGCCCAACTGATGCGCCGTTGCAGTTCGTCGGCCATCAGGGCGTAGGCGCCCACCCCCCGGCCACTATCGAGCTGCACTACGACTTCGACGGCTCCGTCGGGCGGCACGCGCGCGGCGACGAGGCGGTCGCGGTAGCCGGGCGACGTCACGCGCAGCACGACGTTCTGATCTCCAGGCCACGGAATCGCAAAGCCGCCGCCGTCATTCACCGTCTCGACGGTTCGCTTGCCGACGACGCGCACGCTCGCATTGGCGAGCGGCCGGTGCTGCGCGCTCCCGACGACGCCGATCATGCCGGTCCACTGCGCGGCAATGACGCGCTCCCCCAGTACCGCCACGCGCTGCAGGCGCACGTCGTGCCGAGTGACGCCGCTACCGACGAGCACCTCGGCGGAGTCCGGCGCGAAGCCCAGGATACGCGCCGTGACGCCCCAGCTGCCTTGGCGCAGGCCCGGCAACGCGTATACGCCTGCCGTATCGCTGCGTGTCTGTTGCGTGACGCCGTCGGCCTGCGCGATGACGATCGCGCCCTGCACCGGCTTGGCGTCGGCGTCGGTGACGCGCCCGCTCAAGGTGCCGACGCCACCTTGGGCCAGCAGCACGGCGGCGAGGAGGGAGCCGGATAGCGTCACGCGCTATCCTATCCCTCCGCGCGGATTCTGGCCACTCGGATCCTGTTCCGGCGCCGCCGGCCCGATGCCGTCCGGGTCGAAGTGCTTGCGGTCCCGGAGCAATGTGGCGAACGCCCATCCCGTCAACGACAGCACGGCTGTCCAACTGACGAGCATAAAGATCAACGCGCCGGTGCTCACGGGGCCTCCGGAGTCAGGTCGCGCTCGGGCAGTCCCTTGCGGTCGTCATAGCGGTTGCGCCGCCAGGCGATGCGGATCATCACCAGGAACCCGATGAGGAAGAAGACGATCACCGCGCGCGACGCCGTGATGTAGGGGACGTGCTCCGCCAGCACCGCGCCGCCGCCGGCCGTCTTCTGGTTGAGCAGGATCGGGAGCGCGTCCGTCCAGCCCCACCAGCCGAGCAGGACCAGCAGGAACAGCGGCGTGATGTAGGTCATCACGAACTTGAAGATCCGCGGGATGCGGATATCCGCCCCCTGATGGATGCTCGCCCAGGCCTTCTCCGGCTTGAAGATCCAGACGAACACGATCACCTCCAACAGTGCGACGATCACGAGGCCGAAGGTGCCGGCCCAGTAGTCCCACTCGTCGAGGAAGCCGTACTGCAGCCAGGCGACGTGCATCAACCCGAACACGAGGGCGATAGCGCCGAAGGCCCAGGCCACCGGTTCCCGTCGCCACCCGAACTCCTCGCGGAAGAACGCGACGATGGGGGTGAGCATCGCCACCGACGAGGTGATGCCGGCGAAGAAGAGGAGACCGAACCAGGCGACGCCGAGCAGGTTGCCGGCCGGCAGTTGCTGGAACACCACGGGCATCGTCGCGAAGCCGAGGTCGAACGACCCACCCTGCGCGATGGCCATCGCGCCGGAGACGCCGAAGAAGGTCACGGCCGCGGGGATCGCGATCGTGCCGCCCAGCACCACTTCGACGGACTCGTTGGTGGCCGCCGTGGCGATGCCGTTCAGCGCGATGTCGTCGCGCTTGGAGAGGTAGCTGGCGTAGGCCGCCAGCGAGCCCATTCCCACCGACAGGGTGAAGAAGATCTGCCCCGCCGCCGAGAGCCACACGCCGGGCTCATCCAGCCGCGAGAAGTCCGGGTTGTAGATGAACTCCAGCCCTTGCCACGGCGTCGTGCCGACGCCCGGTTGGGCCGGCAGCGTGAGCACGACGATCGCCAGGATGATCGCGAGGCCGAAGAGGATCGGCATCCCGATCTTCGCCAGCTTCTCGATGCCCCCCGAGATGCCCTTGGACAGGATATAGATGTTGACACCGAGTGTGCCAAGGAAGAACGCATACGGCGTCCACGGTGCGTGATAGACCGGCGCGCCGGCGGCGGGGTTCGCCTGGAAGGAGCGCAGGTAGTCGAGCATCCCCTGCTGCGTCTCGATGCCCCAGTAGTCCTTGGTGAGCGAGAACCACGCAAAGGCGGCCGTCCAGCTCTCGATGTACGTGTAGTAGATCATCACGCAGAGCGGGACGATCATCCCGACGACGCCGAGGTACTTGGCGGCGGGGTGCCGCCAGATGGCGGCGAACATCCCCGGAAGATGTCCCTTCCGGTAGCGGCCGCCGTGGCGGCCAATCCCCCACTCGATCCACATCAGGGGGATGCCCAGGAGCAGCAGGGCGATGAAGTAGCTGATCATGAAACTGCCACCGCCGTTGGCGGCGGCCTGCCTCGGGAAGCGCAGGAAGTTGCCGAGGCCAACTGCATTCCCCGCCATTGCGAGAATCAAGCCGATCCGGCTGCCCCACGCCTCGTTGGGGGAACCGGTACTGCTGGAAGACACGGGGTCTCCGGGTTGAGGGTTGTGCTCCTACGGACGCAGGGCGGGGAGCGTTGGCAACCGCAAGACCGCGCCCCTCTCCCGTGCCCTCCCCCCGGAAGGGGTACCCCCTACCGCGTCAGCCACCCCCGCGTACGCGCCGTGGCGATCGCGAACGGCGTGATCCAGAACAGCGTGAACGCGTAGAAGATGTTGTACGAGAAGATCCACAGCGACCGACGCCAGCACTGCGTGGCGGCGTAGTATGTCGCGGGGATCAACGACAACAGCGCGACGCTGACAACCATCGAGCTGAGGAACAGCCGCGGGTAGGCGGCGAGCAGCAGGACCGCCGTGAGCAGCGCTGGCACGGCCCAGAGCACCGCAATCCACTGATTCAGCAGCAGGAGACGCGGGCGCAGGCACTCGGCCTCGCGGAACTTCGTGAAGGCGAAGGTGGACATCACGATGTTCTCGCGCACGTTGCTGCGCTCCCAGCGCGTGTACATCTTGCGCAGCGTCCGGTAGTTCTCCGGCGTGTTGGTGTACACGACGGCGTTGCGCTGGAACAGGACGTGCCGCCCCTGCTTGAGGATGAGGTTCGTCATCGCGCGATCCTCGCCGATGTCGCTGGGCACCCCCAGGAAGGTCTGGTTCACCCAACGATCCAGGCAGGCGAGCACGGCGTCGCGCCGATACGCCGCGAGCGCGCCCGGCGTGCACAGCACCGACCCCATCGTGCTCTGCGCCGCGCGCACGACACCGAAACTGTAGGCGAAGCTGACGCTCAGCATCTTCGGGATGATCGCCGACTCGGCGTTGAGCACCTTCACGTTGCCGGCCACGGCGCCGCAGCGCGGGTCCGTGACGAAGGGCGAGACGAGGTTGCGCAGCGTATCCGGGTCCACTACCGAATCGCTGTCGATCGTGACGAAGACCTCACCGCGGCCCTGCGTGAAGCCCCAATGCAGCGCGTGCCGCTTGCCCATATTGCGCGGCTGCTGGTGGACCGTCACCAAGTCGCCGAGTCGCTGCGCCGCGCGCTGGATCCACGCCCAGGTGTCGTCGGTGCTGCCGTCGTCGATGGCGAGGACCTGCAGCTTGTGCCGCGGATACGAGCTCCGCGCGACGCTCACCAACGTGTCGTAGACGAGGCGCCCTTCGTTGTACGCCGGCACGATGACCGTGCAGGTCGGCAGCTCGTCGTCCACCGATGGCGTCTCCCGATAGCGCAGGAAGTGTACGAGCAGGAACACTAGGAAGCCGACCTTGAAGGCCAGCACCGACAGCGAGAGGACCAGTAGCGTCGTGCCCCAGGTCGTGCTGAGCAAGGCCGCACGGATCTCGTCGAACTGATGTTGGAACTGCAGGAACACGATCACGGCACCGACGACCAACAGGGCCGTGTAGACGTGGACGAACGCGTCGGGGATTCCGCCCCGCTGCGCGTCGATGTGCGTGGAGTCCGCCTCCGCGAGCGGCCGGGTTGCGATGAGCGTATTCGACACGTCGGCACCTGTCTTGAGACGAGAGGGCTTCGGCGGACCCGAGCGTGATTCTCGCGGGCGCGCCAGATCGTCTCATTGAAGTGGCAACACTCGTGCCGCACGTCGTATCGAGCCTATCTCATTGCGCAGCAATCGCTTGCAGGATTCCAGACGACCCGAAACCGGTAAGAAGAACAGGGATTCAGGGAAAATGTCCCGGGGTCCGAATAGCCTCACGTCGATCCGTTGCGGCTACGATGAGTTCCGCGATGCACCGGCAGTCGATGGCAACCGCCGCGGGCGGACGCTAACGTCCCCCTGCGCGCCCCATCCGGAGTCCCAATGAGCATCGACATCGCCGCCCTGCGTCCCAGACTCGAGTTGGCGCTGGGCGACCGGTTCCAACTCGGCGAGCTGCTCGGCCAGGGCGGCTTCGGCGCGGTCTTCCGCGCGCGCGAGGTGTACCTCGAGCGCGACGTCGCGATCAAGGTGCTCGACTCCGCCCTCGCGCTCGATGCGGCCCACGAGGAGCAGTTCCTCCACGAGGCGCGGACGATTGCGGCCGCTGAGCATCCGCACATCGTGCCGCTGTACTCCGCCGAGTCGCGCGACGGCCTGCTGTATCTCGTGATGCGCTTGCTGCCCGGTCGATCGCTCGAGGACCGGGTCGCCGAGGGGAAGCTGCCGGTCGCCGATGCCGTGCGGATTGCGCGGGAGTGCGCCAGCGCGCTGGCGGCGGCCCACGCTGTCGCGGTCGTGCACCGTGACATCAAGCCCGCGAACATCCTCCTCGACGCCAACGGCAACGCGACCATCACCGACTTCGGCGTGGCGCTCGTCACGTCGCGTCCGGCGCGCGAGTCTCAAGGCCCGAGTTCAGGCACGCCGCTGTATATGAGCCCCGAGCAGGCACTCGGTGAGCAGGTGGACGGACGAGCTGACGTCTACGCGCTGGGCGTCGTGCTCTATGAGATGCTCACCGGGACGCGTCCGTTCTCGGGGCGCAACGCGACGGAGTTGCTTGCCCAGCATATCTCGGCACCCATTCCCAACGTGTCGGAACGCGAGCCGCAGACCCCAGAGGCGCTCGCGCGATTGGTGGGCCGAATGCTGGCGAAGGATCCGGACGGGCGCCCGACTGCAGGCGAACTCGTGGTCGAGCTGACGGCGCTCAACTCCGCCGATGCATTGCTGTCACCCGCACAGCTGCGGCGGCGTCGCTGGAAGCGCCGGGCGGTGTATCTCACGATTGCGGGGGTGAGCGCCGCTGCCGTGGCGGTCGTCGGTGTGCGACTCGCGTTGCGGTTGATCGCCTTCGTCGCCAGCGGCGGTGAGGGAGACGATCCCGCGCTGCTCGCGTCGGGAGCCGCGGTGCCCGACTCGATCGTGCGGCAGGCGCTTGACGCTGGGCTCGTGCGTGAAGGCGAGCGCATCCAGATGGTCTTCGTCAAGGCCGGTCGCCGCTTCCCCGACGCCTTCCTGATGACCGATTCCGCGCTCATCCGCCACGCGTCGTCAGGCACCATCAGGCGTTCGCGTCAGTCGAGCGACATCAACCTGCAGCCGTTGCCGCGCGCGGGTTCACCCGGCGGCCTGCTGATCGTGCAGCAGCGCGGCGAGGCGCCGGACACATTCTACCTCGACCTGACTTCCCGCGAGGGATTTCGCCTGGCGACGGAATTCGGGGAGTTGCGGCGCTCGCGGTTCTAACAGAGCGCGCGTCGCCACGGACGCCAGCCTGGCACGGGGAGGCGCGCCGCGAGATCCGCGAGCACGATGCCGTCGTGACGCATCGCGACAATGCGGCTCTGGGCGCACCGGGCCGCGAAGGCCGACATCTGCTTCTTGTCGGACGAGAGCTGGTAGTGCGTGTAGCTCGAGTCCGACGCGCGGATCTCGATGAGTCCCGCGGCGGAGGAGCTGATGAACCCGACGCGTGACGATTGAATGCCAGCTCACTGTCGAGCGCGAGCAGCGTCGCCGTCGCGCGGTCGAGGTCGAGCGCCGCGACGAAGCCGTAGGTGCCGACGACCAGTACGGAGCCGGTCCAGTGGCAGGATTGCACGAGTGGCTGGAGCACCGTGGGCAGCGTCGTGCGCGGAGACGACGGCTGCAGGCCGGGCCAGGAATCGACGACTCGGAATTCCCTGATGACGCTGAGGCCGCCGTCCGAGAGTACGGCGACCCCGAGCGGCGTCGGGCACACGCGGCACTGAAGTGGTTCGCCTTGGGCGGAAAGCCGTCGCGCCGCACCACAGAGGTGACGCGCAGATCCCGCGTCACCGTCCAGACGTTGCCGTCCGCGATGAATGCGGCGAATCGAGCGCCAGAGGGAGCAGCAGCGCGAGTAGGGCGGGGACTTTGGACATTACGGGCGCCTCAGTGGCAGCTCACGCGAGCCCGAGAGTGAACGGGAAAATAGAACGAAGGCGCAGTCCGGCCGCTAGGTCGATGCAGGCCCCACGACTCTATCGGCCGTACGCCCTCGACGGCGCGCGTCGGTGCCGTGGTAGGCCCTAACTCCCGTCCCGCAGCGCCTCCGCCGGATCCACCCGCGCCGCGCGCTGCGCCGGCACCCAACTCGCGAGCACCACCACCGCAAGCACGAGCAAAGTCCCAATCGCCAGCACCACCGGATCGGCCGGCTGTACCTCGTAGAGCAGGGACGCCAACACACGCGACCCGCCCAGTGCCGCGGCCAGCCCGAGCCCCACACCGAGCACGGCGATGGTCGCCGACTGCCGTACGACCAGCCACACGACCTCGGCGACGGTCGCACCGAGCGCGAGGCGAATCCCGATCTCCGTGCGCCGCTGCGTCACGAGATACGCAATCACGCCGTAGATGCCCACCGCGCTCAGCAGCAGCGCGACGCCGGCCGCCACGCCGAGCATCGTCAGGACGAAGCTGGTGCGCGCCATCGAACCGGCCACCACTGCGCCCATCGGCCGCGGGCTGACGATCGGGACCTGCGGATCGAGCGTGCGCAGCTCCTCGCGGATGGCGGGTAGCAGCGCATAGGGATCATCGCCGTCGCTGCGCACGAAGATCGTGAGATCGTTGAGCATCCCGCTGCGCACATTGGCCTGGAGGCCCGTCGCCGCATAGAAGACCGCTTCTGTCGGCGCCAGGTCCAGCGCCTCCGCGCGCAGCGAGGGAATCACCCCGACGATGCGATACCACTCGCTGGAGTTCTGTCCGTTGCTCGCGATGCCCTTGCCGATCGCGTCCTCGCCTGGCCAGAGGCGGTCGGCAAGCGCGCGCGTGACGACCACCGCCTGCGAGCGCGCGGCGACATCGTTCCAGTTGGGCCTGCGCCCCTCCACTGGAATGCCGAGCGCCTCGAAGTAGCCCGGGATTGCCGTGGGTGTCGGCACGCAGGGCGTCTGCTCGTCGGGGCCGAACGGTCGCGCTTCGCGGAACACCACGCTGCAGCCCGTGCCAAACTCCTCGAGCGGCACGGGCCCGGCGCCGACGGCCCGCACGCCCGGCAGCGCGCCGACGCGCCGCTGGAGCTCTTGGTGGAAGACCGCGGCCTTCTCCCGAGTGTCATAGCGCAGGAAGGGCAGTGAGATCTCGAAGGCCAGTACGCCCTGGGCATCGAAGCCCGGTTCCACGCGTCGCAACTGCTCGAAGCTGCGCAGCATCAGCCCGGCCGCCGCGAGCAGCACGAGCGTCAGGGCCAACTGCCCGACCACCAACGCGTGTCGCACGCGACGCAGCCGCGGTGACGGCGACAGTCCGCGTCCGCCGTCGCGGAGCGTGTTCACATCGAGTCCGCGTCGGATGAGCGGCACCACGCCGAGGATGAGCCCGAGCAGCAGCGCGGCAAGCACGGCGACGCCGATCGACCGCGCGCCCAGCGTCACTTCGCTCAAACGCGGAATGTTGGTCGGCGCAATCGCCAAGAGTGCGCGCAGTCCGCCAATGGCAATGACCACGCCCGCCGCGGCCGCCGCGAGACAGAGCAGCAAGGTCTCCGCGAGATAGTGCACCGCCATCTGGCCGCGGGCTGCGCCCAACGCCGTGCGGATCGCCGATTCGCGACGCCGCGCCTCGAAGCGCAGGAGGAACAGATTCCCCACGTTCGCCGCCGCGATGCACAGCACGAGCAGTACCGCCCCGAACAGCAGCCAGAGCGCCCGAGGTACGGTGGGGCCAAGCACGGAGTCACGCAGCGACGCCACCTGCACGCCAAAGGCATACTGCTTCAGGAAGCCCGGCGAATACACCCGCGGCAGATCCTCGGCGATGCGGCCGAACAGTCCGACGAACTCGCGCTGCGCGTCCTCCACGCTGACGCCTGGGCGGAGGCGGCCGACTCCGACATACGGATGATTGTTGAAGAACGGCCCCGCGGGATCGAGTTGCAGCGGCGTCCATACCTCCACGCTGAAGCCACTCAGATTCGCCGATGACGAGAACGGGCCCGGCATCGGCAGCGCCAACCCCGGCTCGGCCACGCCCACGATCTCATAGCTGCCGACGCTCGTCTCGAGCATCCGCCCGATCATCGTCACGTCGCCACCGAAGCGGCGCGTGAAGAACTCGTGGCTGAGCACCGCTACCTGCGGGCCGCCGGGCACATCGTCATCCGCCAGGAGGAGGCGGCCCGCCGCGGGCTGCGCGCCCAGCGTACTGAACAGCGACGCCGTCACGCGCGCGACCTGCACCAACTCCGCGTCGCCGCCATTCGTGACGGTGAAGCTTGAGCTCGCGTACATCCCGAGATCGCTGAGCGTGTTGGTGCCGTTGCGGAAGCCGAAGTAGCTCCCCGGCGAGAGCCCCCAGTTGCGCTGTCCGCTGCCGGGAACGGTGGCCGGATGCATCACCGAGACCAGCTGCTGCGCGTCGCGATACGGCAGTGCGCGCAACACGACGGCGTCGAGTACCGTCGCGATGGCGGTCGTCGCGCCGAGGCCTACGGCGAGCGTGAGGAACGCCACGATGCTGAACGCCCGGTCGCGCAACAGCACGCGGGCTGCCCGCTGCAACTCGCGACGGACCGTGTGTCCCCATTCCGCCCGCCGTTCACGGCTGAGCGTCACCGAGTCGATGTCCTTCGTCCGGTGCAGGTACGCCTCGCGGTCACCGAACCGCCGCTGCGCCTCGCGCTCGGCTTCCTCGCGCGAGAGTCCCGCCGCCACGAACTCCTCGATCCGCTCTTCCATATGGAAGCGGAACTCATCCTCGAGCTCGCCTTCGAGGCGATCCTCGGCGCGCGGCATCGCGAAGTCGCGCTTGGGCCGCTCCGGCCCGGGGCCACGGCTGCTCATCGTGCACCCTCCGCCGAGAGGATCATCGCCACGGCTTCGGTATAGCGCGTCCAGCGCGAGACCTCGACCCCGAGTTGCCGTCGTCCGGCGGGCGTCAGGGTGTAGTACTTGGCCCGTCGATTGTTCTCGGTGCGCCCCCACGCGGCGCTCAGCCAGCCGCGTTGTTCCAAGCGGTGGAGCGCGGGATACAGCGCGCCTTCCTCGACCTGCAGTTGGCCGTTGGTGTGATGCTCGATCCACCGAAACACTCCGAGGCCGTGCATCGGGCCCCACGAGAGCGTCTTGAGGATGATGAGGTCGAAGGTGCCGCGGACGAGCTCGAGGTCGGTGCCGGTCATAGAGTCCCCTAAGGTTTCTAGGTGAGACTACGGGACCGGGCGAAAGGTTTGTTTCGGGGACTCGGGCCCCGGCGTGACAGCCCCGCGCCCCCGAGGGTATTCTGGGCGCCTGCTGTGCAAGGCATTCTTGGACTCCCCGCGATGAAGTACATCCCGCCAAGCTGGCGCTACCTCAAGTTGCTCCTCGGCGTCGTCGCCCTCGCCTGCGCCGACGGGCCCACCCAGTTGCAGGAGACCACGCCCGTCGCCGAGCTGCGCGAGCGCTGGGAAGCGAGCGGTATCCGGTCGTATCAGTACGATCTGACCGTAGTTGCTTCTGCGTGCTTCCGTACAGCCGTCGCGTGACGGTGCGCGACGGCGTGGCGGTGGAAGTGCGGGACGGCTACACACTCCAGTTGCTGCCGGCGAGCGACCATCTCGGGCGGCTGACAATCGACTCGATGTACGCCAGGGCGGTGGAGCAGTGCGACGCGCATCAGGAACTCGGCGATCCCGCTCGGCCGTGCTTGCCGATGCGACGAGTCGCAGCGAATGGAGTGCCTCAGGTGTTTCTGTGGGATCCGTATCCGACGTTCGTCGACGACGAGATGGCGTTCCGCATCACGCGATTCCTCCGGCAGTAGGGCGGTGGGAGCAGTCTCGGCTGGGCGTGGCTGCAGATGTACTCGCCGACCCGACGTCAGCGAATCGCCACCTGACCGTCCCGTCGCGAATCTGATCCGGCCACATATCCCCGGCGCCCACGCTGTATGGCTTGACCGCCGCCGAAGACGAGCCCGCCGTTCGAGCCGAGAAAGATCGTCTGCGCCGTCGCCACCAACGGATTGTGCGGTGCGTGCCCGAGTGACCGCAGTTCGTCCACGATCGCCTTGGGGACACCGCTCTCGAAGCTCACCTGGTTGCCTTCCCAGTGACGGAAGCGCGGGGCGTCCAGCGCCTGCTGTGGATCCATTCCGAACAGCAGCATATTGAGCAGGAACTGGACGTGCGCCTGCGGTTGCTGCGGGCCGCCAACGATGCCGAACGCGAGCCACGGCACGTCCTTCCCGTCCTCGGCGAGGCGAGTCACGAACCCGGGAATGATGGTGTGAAAGGGCCGTCGCCGTGCGCCGACGGTGTTCACTCGACCGGTGTCGTACGTGAATCCGACGCCGCGATTGTGCAGCGCGAAGCCCGTACCCGGTACGACGACGCCAGAGCCGAATCCTCCACCCAGGCTCGCGATGAGCGACACCATATTGCCCGCACTGTCGGCGACGGTGAGAAAGGTCGTCTCGCTGGTGGACAGCGAAGGGTCGGGCGTGGCGCGCAGCAACGCGCGATTGCGATCGATCAACGCCCGGCGCCTGGCGATGAACTCCTCTTCCAGCAGCTGGTCCGGCGTCCGCGTCATAAACTCCGGATCCCCGACGGCCTGGTCGAGGTCGGCGTAGGCCAGCTTCTTCGCTTCGATGAGATGATGCAGGTACGGGGCGGAGTTATGTCCCATCGCCGCGAGATCGAACGGTTCCAGGATGCGGAGCATCTCGAGCGCCGCGATGCCCTGGCCGTTTGGCGGCAGCTCCCACACGCGATACCCTTTGTACGCGACGGACAACGGCTCCACCCATTCTGCCTTGTGGCTGGCGAAGTCGTCGGGTGTGAGGAAGCCACCGAGTTGCGTGACGTGAGTCGCGATGCGGCGGCCCAGCGTGCCGCCGTAGAGCGCGGCGGGGCCCTGCGCGCTGATGCTGCGCAGGGTACGCGCAAAGTCGGGGTTCGTGAACCAGTCTCCCGTGGCCGGCGAGCGCTCGCGGTCAAAGAGGAAGGTCGCGCTGGCGCCCGAATCGGCCTTGGCCAATCGCGCGAACACCGCCCATTCCGCCGCCCCGCGCTCCGATACCGGGAACCCCTGTTCGGCCAGCGCGATGGCCGGAGCGATCGCCTCGGCGAGCGAGATCGTACCGTAGCGCTCGAGCAGTGCGGCCCAGCCTGAGACTGCGCCGGGAATCGTGACGGTCTTGGGGCCATCGCCGGGGATGCGGCCCGAACTTCGGAGCGCCTCGCGTGTCATCAGGGAGCCAGAGCGCCCACTCGCGTTGAGTCCCACAAGCCGTGCTTCATCGGCCGACCAGAGGAGCGCGAACAGGTCGCCTCCCGGCCCTGACATATACGGCTCGACGACACTGAGCACCGCCGCCGCCGTGACGGCCGCATCGATGGCGTTGCCGCCGCGATGCAGCACCGCGAGTCCGGCCTGGCTCGCCAGCGGATGACTCGTGGCTACGGCTCCGCGCGGTGCATACACCGCCCGAGCGTGGTTCGCCTCAATCGCAGGGCCGAGGGCGGCACGGAAACTCACTGCCGCAGCAATCGCGGATGCCGAGGCGACGGCCACAGCCGCCAAGAGCCAAACGAGGAGTCGCTTCATCGGGAGTCAGTGGTTTCGTGTGAACGGTCGTGCACTGCCGCTAATCCTATGGCCTACGCGAGTGCGGCGTCAGCTGTTCCGGTGCGCGCCCGCGGGAGCATCGCCCTCACTGCTGCCGCAACGCCTCCGTCGGCTGCACGGCAAGTGCACGCAGCGTCGGGACGATGCACGCCAGAAGGTACACCGCCGTCGCCGCCAGCGCATAGCCAACGAGGAACCGCACCTGGCCTGCGGACGGCCCACCGTCCTCCAGCATCCCGGTCAGCATCGCCGTGAGCACTGTGCCGGCGAGCAGGCCTAAGCCGAGTTGCCACAGCGGCTGCGCGAGCACCGCGCGGACAATGCCAATCGGACGCCCGCCGAGCGCGACGCGAATGCCGATCTCGCGCGTACGGCGCGCCACGGCAAACGACATCACCGCATAGATCGCGACGAGGGAGAGCAGCAGCACCAGCACGCTCACGATGGTCGTCATCCGCACCCAGAACTCGAGGAACGCCACCGCGCCATTCACCACGTCCCGCAGGGGCATCAGCTCCGCGAGGTGCAGCGTCTCGTCCACTCCGGTCGCGATGGAGCGCAGGCGCGGTGCGAATGCGATCGGGTCGCCACGCAGATGGATTGCAACGTTCAGCGGGTAGACCTGACCGGTGCCGACGCTCGTGCCACTGGTTGCTTGGCCCGCCTCGCGCACAAGCGGGAGATAGATCCCCGCGGGGCCCCAGCCGGAGTTGGTGCCCATATCCGGCGCGACACCGATGATCTCGTACCACACCGGCGTCTCGCTCTTGACGCCGCCCGGCGCATACTGGATGCGTCGCCCGATCGGGTTCGCCCCGCCCATAATCCGCTCGACGAAGGCCTTGTTCACCACCGCGACGCGCGCGCCCGGCTGCGTGTCACCGCTGTTGAACCAGCGCCCTGAGAGCATCGAGACGCCAAACACGTCGAGGAAGGACGGGTCGACCCTCGTGGACGCCAGGCGATGTCCGCGCTCGTCCTTGGCTGCGACCGCGCCTTCGTCCACCTCAACCTGATGGTTGGGATGATACTGTCGCGGCAACTGTTGCCCGAATGTCACGGCAACCACGTTCGGCTCCGCCACAAGCCGCTGCTCGAGCATTCGTAACGCTTCCATATATCGCGCCTGAAATGCCGCCGCACTGGTGTCGATGCCCGGCTGCGACGGATAGCGCTCCATCTCGACGCGAACGGAGAGGTACTGTTCGACGGGGAAGGGAAGCGGCTGCGTCTCGGTGTCGACGGCATTCTGCCGCACGGTGTACGCGACGACCGGGAACGCCATCGTCACGGCGAGTTGCAGGACGATGACCACGGTCCACAGCCCGCCGAATGTCGCTACGCCACCGCCGGCGGTCACGCTCTTGAGTCGGTCCCCGAAGTTGCGTGTGATCTTGAGCCCCGGGAGTACGCCGGCGATCGCCGCCGCCACGAGGGTCAGCACGGCCGTGTACACGAACGTCAGCGGCGACAGACGGCCGTCGACCCAGAACGCGAAGTTGCCACTGCCGTCGGTGAGCTCACTGCGCAGGAGATCCAGCGCCCAGCGCAGGCCCCAGCCGGCCGCCGTCAACCCGACCGCCGCCGCCGCGATCCCGAGCACCAGCGCTTCCGCGAACATCTGCGTGACGATGCGCCGTCTGCTCGCGCCCAACGCCGAGCGTACGACGATCTCGGTCTCGCGCGTGGCCGCGCGTGCATACATCAAGAGTCCGACATTCGCGCAGACCAGCACCAGCAGCAACAGCACGAACAGATTGCCGGTCAGCATCACCGTCCCGCCGCCGCCTTCCCCCAGCGCGCGCACCGACGCCGCGAAGGTCATCGCCTGCGGTCGCAACTGCGCGTGCGTGCCGGGAAAGTCACTGGCCGCGATCTGTCCCAGCGTCGCGAGCTCGGCTTGCAGTTGCGCAAGCGAGGCGTCCGATGCCAGCCGCCCGATGATCTGTATGGTCGCGCCCTGCCGCGGCGCGGCGACGGCCTCATCGACCTGGAGCGGTGCCCACAGCTCCTGGTTCCGCGGGAACGCGAATCCGTCCGGCATCACGCCGACGATCGTCGCCAGCGCGCCGGTCACGCGAACCGCCCTGCCGATGATGCCCGAATCCCCTTGAAAGCGGCTTTGCCACAGGTCGTATCCGATGACCGCGGCCAGCGGTGCGCCAGGCTGCTCGTCTGCATCGACAAGCGTGCGCCCGAGCAGCGGCGCGACCCGCAGCGCGCGGAAGCCCGACGCCGTCATCTCGGCGGCGAGCACGGGCTCGGCAATGCCCTCCGTCACGACCAAGTTGCGCGTGACCGTGCGGTAGGCCGCGAGGTTGTCCACCGAACGCAGCGCGTCACGCCAGCGCACGAAGTCGTGCATCGCGCGATGCTCCGGCCGGTTCGCCTCGGCGTCCCAGTTCTGTAGGACGACGAGCCGATCGCTCGCGGGCAGTGGAATGACGGGGGCCACGAGCTGCCGCAGCGCTTCGAAAGTGCCGGCGCCTACCCAGATCGCGAACGCCATCGACACGCCGCCGACCACCGTGAGCACCGGGTACTTCACCAGCATCCGGCCGCCGAGTTTGACGTCGAGCCAGGAGAAGCGCAGCGCGTCGAACCAGCGCAGGCCGCGCGCGTGCCGCGCCTGCTCAAAATGGTCCGCGGTGCTCCCAAACTCCGCGCGCGCTACGCGCATCGCCTCGGTGGGCGACATCCCCGCCTTCACGAGGTCCTCGGCGCGCAGCTCGATATGGAGCCGGAACTCCTCGCGGAGATCCTCGTCCATCTGCTGCGTGCCGACGATGCCTCGCCAGAGCGAGCGCAGCCGGGCGAGAAACTCAGCGAACATCGCTCAGGCCTCTCGCGGCTTGGCCGAGAGCGCGAGCGCGATCGCGTCCGAGAAGCGCTTCCAGCTCGCCGCCTCGTTCTCGAGCGCGCGCCGCCCCGCGGCGGTCAGGCGGTAGAACTTCGCGCGGCGGTTGTTCTCCGAGGTGCCCCATTCGGCGTCGATGAGGCCCCGGTGTTCGAGCCGCGCCAGCGCCTGGTAGAGCGCGCCTTGCTGGATGAGGAGTGCGCCGCCGGAGATCTGCTCGATGCGCAGCAGGACGCCGTAGCCGTGGAGGCGGCCGAGCGAGACCGCCTTGAGGATGAGGACGTCGAGGGTTCCGGGGAGTAGATCGGCGGGGGCCAACTGGCTCTCCTTAGTGACTAAGGAGAACAACGGGGGCGGGATTGGGCGGGTTTCAGGGGGTATGCGTCGCGCATGTCGCAGTGCACGCACTCTCGCCTGAGGAACGCTGAGTGCCCCGACTCCCGAGTCTTGGCAGGTCGAGTTCGGCCGTGGCTTGGTCGGCGATCAATCGCGTCCCGCGCGCCGCCCGGCTTGGCGCGTGCCTGCGCAACCTCGCACGCGGTGACAGCCGTCTGGCCTTGCCCTTGCGAGCCCGAGCCCAATGGCACATTCTCGGGCGGCTAGTCTGAACCCAGCCCTCCCCCGCCGAGGATACGCCCGTGCCACGTCACTGCGTCGCAGGATCCTTCTGGTACTACGCGCTCGTGCTTGCAGCGGTGGTGGCGGGGTGTATCGATACTCCCTTCGTGCCGCCTGCGGCGTCCACTCGAGCCATCACCGCCGCGAGCGTGGGTCTGGAGGCGATTCACGGCGAGAGTTTTCTGCGGACAACTGGCGCTCCAAATGAGTACCGGCGAATCATCCCCACGGCCGGTTTTACGGCGCCCTTCGAGCTGCACATTCGCAACGGAACGGCAAACGGTGCCCATCGCGCCACAAGCGCCAGCGTGCGCCTGGACGGCGAGACGTTGCTCGGCCCGTCGGCATTCAATCCGAATGCGGTCGAATGGACGATTCCCGTGACGGTCGGTGCCACTGCTGAGTTCGTCGTCACAATTGCGGGAAAGCCGGGCAGTTTCGTCGAGGTTACGCTGCGCGGGACGCCGATCGGGGATTCCGCGATACTCTTTTGTCCCGACGGGAGGCCGGGCAGCTTCGCGGTTCTCGCGGACGCCGTGGCGGCAGCGCCGGAGGACGGCACCGTGCTGGTCTGTGATGGGGAATGGGCGTTGGACGAGGAACTGATCGACAAGCCGATCACGCTGCGTCCGCAGAGTCCCGGTGGTGCGACGATCCTGGACTCCGATCCGGCGCCCATCGGCAACACCGGGCGCCCGGCGATCTGGATCACCGGGTATTCATCCGGAACGGTGCGCATCGTGGATCTCACCTTCCGCGTCCGCGGCCGTGCGCTCGTTCCGACGGACCTCTTCGCTCGCGTGGAGATTGACAGTTCCCGGTTCGTCGGACTTAGCCAGATAACCGCGTTCATCGTGATGGCTCGCGTCCCCACGCTGCCGAACGCGTTCATTGAAGTGCGCAACAGTGAGTTCGACAGCGGTCAGGTCGGCATCTTCGTGCTCAATGGTGTCGAAGGCTTCGTGCACCACAACACGTTCCGCAACTACAACTCATCCGGAGTGATTCACTCGGGCGGCAATACCGCGGTCCACGGCTTCGGGCGCGTGGAGGACAACCTGTTCACCGATTGCGTGACGGACTGCATCCGTTCGTTCGCGAGCAATGTGGTGATTGCCCGGAACCGCGTCGAGGTCCCGATTGGCCCGGCGCGGCTTTCCGGCATCTTCGTCAGTCGTACGTCTCCGGCCGCGTCGCCGGCTCCAGATCCGATCGTCGTGGAGGATAACGTAATCGTCGCGGTGCAGTTGGCAGGGACGCCGACAGATCCGCTCTCGTGGTCACTGCAGCGCGGCATTCAGGTGTCGGATCTCGCCCCGAGCGCATCACCGAACGTCATTCGTCGAAACCACATAGAGAACGCTTGGGTCGGAATCGGCGGAACGATGAGCAACAGCGGGCCCGGCTTCATCGCGCACGACAACGTCGTCGTCGGGGGAGTGCATCCAGTTGCCTTCTCACCCGGCGTCGCCAGTTCTGTCAGCCGCAACGATTTCATCGGTGCAATCAACTCGCTGTCGCAGAGCGTGAATGCGTCGTCGAACTTCCAGTGCAACTGGTGGGGTTCCGCTGCTGGGCCGACGGCGCCGTTTCACGCTAGCGTCACGCCGATGCAGTACACACCCTGGGCCACCGTGCCGATCGCAGGCAATGCCGGGGTGTCCTGCCCCTAGTCTCCGCGGATCGCTCCACGACGCCGGTTACCCGGGGACGCGCATCAGCAGTTGGCGCAACTCCCTCCGAAAGCGGGCGAGGTGACCTGGCTGCGTCCGTGCGGATCCTGCCCCGCACGCGCCGCGTTGACCAACTCCAACGCGGTCTGCGTCAGCGGCGGCAACTCCATCGCGCTCTCCCCCAGCGGCGTCACGCGGCCTTCGTTCAGCGATAGTTGTGCCCCTTCACGGACTGCTCGCCGACGCCGGCGTGCAGCGCCACGAACTCCTTGGCCCGGATGTTGTACACCCCGCTCTCCACCTGCAGCACGCCGCGTACGAGCAGCAACGGCGTGCGCGAGATCAGCATCGCCTGTGCCTCGAAGCGCTGCGGCGTGACGATGACGTTGATGGTGCCGGTCTCGTCCTCGAGGGTGAGGAAGACGAAGCCCTTGGCCGTGCCGGGGCGCTGGCGGCAGATGACGAGGCCCGCGTGGGCCACCGCCTCGCCGTCGCGCATTGCGTGGATCTCGCGCGCGGTCCTCACGCCGTTGGGCGCGACCAGCGGCCGCACGTGGCGCATCGGGTGGCCGTTGAGCGAGAGGCCGGTGAGACGGTAGTCGGCCTCGGTGAGTTGCGGTGCCGAGAACCCGGGCAGCACCGCCGGCACGGTGGACTCGGGGAACAGCGCCAGCGGCCCGGCCGGCTCGCGCTGCGCCTCGAGCACGCGCCACAGCGCCACGCGCCGCCGCCGCGCCGGAGGCTCGTCCTGCACGAAGGCGTCGAGCGCACCGGACTCGGCGAGGGCGCGCAGGGAGCGCTTGTCTAGCTGGGTGCGCGTGACGAAGTCGGTGATGGAGGTGAAGGCAACGGCGTTCAACGCAGAGGCGCAGAGGGCGCAGAGAACTGCAGAGGCTACTGCCTTGGGGGTCTGCGCAGATTGTTCGGTCCGGCCCCCCCCACAACTGCAGTTGCCGTGCTCTGCGTACTCTGCGCCTCTGCGTTGACTGCTGTTGCCGTTCTCTGTGTGCTCTGTGCCCTCTGTGGTGAACCGCCGTTCGAAAGCCCGCTCAATCTTCTGCCGCGCCACGGAGCCAAGCCCCAGCACCGAGCGAATCCCCAGCCGTACCACCGGCGCCGCATTGCGTCCGTTGCCGGGTTCCAGCGTGTGATCCCACTGCGAGCACGTGATGTCCACCGGCCGGACCTGCACGCCGTGGCGCTTGGCGTCCTCGATGAGCGTGCCGGGCGCGTAGAAGCCCATCGGCTGCGCGTTGAGCATCGCGCAGAGGAACTCGGGGGCGTAATAGTGCCGCAGGTACGCGCTGGCGTACACGATGAGCGCGAAGCTCGCGGCGTGGCTCTCGGGGAAGCCGTAGTCGGCGAAGGCGTTGATCTGGTTGTAGATCCGCAGCGCGACGTCCTCGGGGATGTCGTTGGCGCGCATCCCGTCGATCATCCGCTGGCAGATGCCGGCCATCCGCTCGCGGCTGCGCTTGTGGCCCATCGCCTTGCGCAGCAGGTCGGCCTCGCCGGCGGTGAAGCCCGCGGCGGTGATCGCGACCTGCATCCCTTGCTCCTGGAAGAGCGGAACGCCGAGCGTGCGCTTGAGGATGGGCTCCAGCGACGGATGCGGATAGGTGACCTCCTCGATCCCCGCCTTGCGCCGCAGGTACGGATGCACCATCGCGCCCTGGATGGGCCCTGGGCGAATCAACGCGACTTCGACGACGAGATCGTAGAAGCAGCGCGGCTTGAGGCGCGGCAGCGTGTTCATCTGCGCGCGGCTCTCGACCTGGAACACGCCGACTGTATCGGCCCTGCAGAGGTCGTCGTACACGGCCTGGTCAGTGCAGTCGAGCTGGCCGAGGTCGATGTTCACGCCACGCGTGCGCCGGATGTAGGCGAGGCAATCTTGTACGACCGTCAACATACCGAGCCCCAGCAGGTCAATCTTCACGAGGCCGACGGGGTCGAGGTCGTCCTTCTCCCACTGGATGACGGTGCGGTCCTCCATACTGGCGGGCTCGATCGGCACCACGGTGCGCAAGGGCTCCTCGGTGAGGACGAAGCCGCCGACGTGGATGCCGCGGTGGCGTGGCGCGGCGTCGAGCTGCTCGACGATGTCGGCGAGCTTCTGCACCCGTGGATCGTTTGGGTCGAGATTCGCTCTGTGTAGCAACGACATCTCTTGGTCGGGTCGGCCGCGAGGTCCGTCCTCGCGAGGCTCTCGGACCGCTGCGCGGTCCTGCGGCCGCCTCGCTGTGGCGGACCTCGCGACCTCCCCTCCCGTGCGCAGCTTGCGGTGCTCCTCGCGCGACGCCTTGATCAGGTTGCTCGCGTGCGTGCCGACGACGAGGTCGCTGGAGACGGCGTCCACGAGCGTCGCAGGGCGAGTCGTCAGCGCGCGCTTGTTGTAGTTCGCGGGGCCCAGTGCGTCCGCCCGTTCGGGTGCGAAGGGGTCGGCGACGTTCGCGTATCCCACACGCAGCGCCGCCGCCGTGTTCTTGGCGCTGAAGCGGTCGCTGAAGCTGGCGAGCACGCCTGCCTGCTCCGGCGAGAACCCCAGTACGCGCGCCGCGTCGCGCACGGCGCTGCGCCCGCGCCAGGTGATGTGCTCGCAGACCATCGCCGCGTGCTCGCGGCCGTAGCGCTGGTACACGTACTGCAGCACGCGCTCGCGTTCGCGGTGCGCGAAGTCGATGTCGATGTCCGGCGCCTCGGCGCGTTCCTCGCTCAAGAAGCGTTCGAACAATAACTCCAGCTTGACCGGATCCACGGCGGTGATGCCGAGGCAGTAGCACACCGCGCTGTTCGCCGCCGAGCCGCGGCCTTGGCAGAGGATGCCTTCGCGCCGCGCGAAGCGCACGATGTCCCAGACGATGAGGAAGTAACCGCTCAAGCCGAGCTTGGCGATGAGCGCGAGCTCGTGCGCGAGCTGCTTGTCGTGCCGCGCCGTGCGCCGCCAGCCCCAGCGCTCCTGCGCGCCGTCCTCCACAAGACGGGCGAGGTATTCGTCCTCGCTCACGCCCGGCGGCAACGGAAAGCGCGGCAGCCGCGGCTTGAGCGCGTCCAGCCGGAACGCACAGCGCTCGGCCACCGCCAACGTCTGCGCGAGGCCATCCTCGCGGCCGCGCCAGCGCCGCGCGAGCGCGGCGTAGCCCTTGAGATGCCACTCGCCGTTGGGCCGCAGGCGCGTCCCCATCTGGTCGAGCGTCGCGCCGTGACGCAGTGCGCTCAGCACGTCGTGGCCGAGCCGGCCCTGCGGCAGCGCGTAGTGCACGTCGTTGGTGACGAGCCAGGGCAGGCCCAGCGACTGCGCGAGCGGGATGAGCTGCGCGACGAGTGCGCGCTCCTCCGGCAGCGCGTGGTCCCAGCACTCGATGGCGAAGCGCCCCGGGAACAGCTCGGCGAGTTGGCCGGCGGCCTGCGCGGCGCTTCGTGCGACGGCATCGCCGCGTGTGGCGTTGCCAGCGCCACGCGACTGCGCTCCAGCACCGCGCTCCAACGCCAGCAGCTGCGGTACCCAACCGCGTACGCAACCGCTCAGCGCGTACAGCCCGCTCGTGTGCGCCGTGAGCTGATCGAGCGTCACGCGCGGCTCGCCACGCGGATGATCGAGCCGCGCTCGCGTGATCAGCGTGCAGAGGTTGCCCCAGCCTTCGCGCGACTCGCAAAGCAGCACGAGATGCGTGCGCAGGCGCGGCACGCCGTCCTCACCGACGACGCGGCCCGGGACGGCGGCCTCGCCGCGCTCGAGGGCCGGCGGCAGCGGTACGTCCACCGTGAGCTCGGCGCCGTGCAGCCCGGGGAGCTGCGCCTCCTTGGCCGCCGTCGCGAAGCGCACCGCACCACCGACGTCATCGTGATCCGTGAGCGCGAGGGCCGTGAGCCCGAGCGCCAGCGCCCGCTCCACGAGACGCTCGGGATCCGAGGCGCCGTCGAGCAGCGAGAACGTGGAGTGGCAGTGCAGCTCGGCGTAGCCGCTCAATCGTACCAGCCTTGCAGGCGCCAGCCGCCGGCATCGCGGTAGAGCAGCAGGTCCTGGCCGAGTTCGTCGCACTCGCAGCGCCAGTAGTCGCGCGCGAAAGGCTGGGCCTGCCACCACTCGCCGCTGAGCCGCTCGGGGCCGTCGGCGCGCGTGAGCGCGAGGCGGCGCCCCTTCCAGAAGAGCCGCAGCGGCAGGCCGCTCTTGTCGGTGGTGACGGCGACGTGCTCGGGGGCTTCGAGCAACCGGGCGGCGGGCGCGGGCCGCACGGCTGGTGCCCGCAGCGCGTCGAGCGGCACGGCGCGCGCCGCCTGCTCCACATCCACCCAGCCACCGGCGCGTTCCGGCGCGTGCGAGTCGCGGGCGATGGGCCGCACGACCGTGCCGGCCCCCAGCGTCGCGCGGAGCCGGGCGAGCGCAGCCTCCGCCGCCGACGGATCGCGCCACGCCGCCGCCAGCAGGTCGCCCTGCTCGGCGCTCGACGCAGCCGTCTCGCACACGCGCAGTTCCAGTGCGGCGATGGGTGCCTCGAGCGTCCAGGTGTCGAGCGCGGCGCGGCAACGCTCGAAGAGCGGCAGGACGCGCGCGATCGGCCGCGCGGGGCGCACCTCGCGCGTGACGCGGCGGCCGTCGTCGAGCGTGAGCGTGATGCTGAGCGCGGCGGCGGCCAAGCCATCGGCGGCGAGCGTGCGCACGAGGTGGTCCAGCGCGGCGCGCACGAGAAAGAGCACCGGCTCCACCGTCGGGGCGCTGGTGGCGAGTTCGTGCACGATCACCCGCGGGTCGTCCGTGCGCGCGAGCGTGGCCCGCCGCGGATCGTCGCCGCAGGCGAGGCGCCAGGCCGCGAGGCCGTCGCTGCCCCAGCGGCGTTCGACTTCCAATGGATCGAGGGCCGCGAACGCTCCGGCCGTGCGCAAGCCGAGTGCGCCGAGTGCCTCGCGCAACTCGGCGTCCATCGGGATGAGCGCGATCGGCACGCGCGCGAGGTAGTCGCGGTCGCCGCCGGGAGCGACGTGCAGCGGCTCGCTGGCGGCGCGCGTGCTCCACGTCGCCGCGTACGCGGTGACGCAGCGGTCGGCGATGGCCACGCGCGCCCGCGGATGCCACACGCGCGCGAGGGCGAGCAGCTGCGTGGCCAGCACACGTTCGCCGCCGATGGCCTCGAAGCCCTCGGCGCCGATCCACCAGGTACCGGGCTCGTCGCGCAGCGGACTCACCTGCGGCGACGCAGCGAGGAAGGCGGCGCTGGCGCGCGCGACTTCGCGGGCGATGGCGCCGTGGTCCCAGGGCAGCACGTCGAGCGCAGCGCACTTGGACTTGCCTTGGACGACGGTCATTCCCGTGCGCACGCCGCTGCGCGCAGCCGCGGCGGTCACGGCGCGCAGGCGCGCGTGCTCGGCGAGGGCGATGGGCAGGGCGTCCCAGTGCGCGAGGATGCAATCCCGACCTGAGAGAGCGACGGCACCAACTGCAAACCGAGGAATCCTGAGGCAGGCGATTCGTACCATATACCGAATAAAAACCGAATATTATGTGCAGAGAAAACGCCCTTCTCCAGGGCTAGCTACTCCGGGTCACCGTTCTGGCTATGCGATATCGAACCTTGCTGAGCGCGGATGGGGAGCTGATCTACTTGTCGTTCCGCTGTGTGCGCTATGTGTTGTGTGGCGAAAAGTGAGCACTTAGTTACCGAATAAAAACCGAAGTTGCAAGTGAATCCAGCATTCTGAATGCTGGGTGAGAAGACGTGGATCTGGCCATCAACGGCGACGATGACACGAATAATAATGAAACAAAAACGAAATTTGGCGCAATTTTCGCTTTATTGCGTATTGCAGTCTGTTTTACGTGTCGTACTATCACGGCCAGTCCAGTTCCGTGAACAGGTTGCCGACTACCACCAGCGAGACGATGCCGAAGCCCACGCTAGTTCTTTCTGTTCTGCTGCTGGCAACCGTTCTAGGCTGGTCTAGGGCCGTACGGGCGATCGAGGACTATGCGATTCTGCGTGACGACGTGGAGCGGCAGGCGGTTGCGAGAGCGCAGGCGTTACGAGCTGGTGAGTCGCTGCCCGAATTGCTGGTGGTGGACCACCGGGGGCAGCGACTAAGCCTAGGTGACCTGCATCGCTCGGGCGTGCGTCATTTCTATTTCTTTCGCGGCGATTGTGCGGCGTGCACGGCCCTGGAGCCGTACCTCTTAGAGTCCCCAGTCGCGGCAGGCCAGGCATTCGCGCGCATCGCATACTCGCGACGGGCGGGGCTCCCGCAGCCGACGGCTCCTGGAACGTATGCGGTGATTGCGGATGCGTTGCCAGAGCGCAGGCATATCGCGTCTGTACCGGCGTTCTTCACCGCAACGGAGGATGGGCGCGTGGCGGCTGCGGCGGACTTCGAGTTCCGTGCCGTTGTCGGGTTGCTGGATCTGGCCCGCGTCGTGGATGGACCCGCGCTGTTGAGCGCACTTGCTACGCAAGCGCCGGTATCCTCTGCCGAATCCGAGCCAGCTTCTGACCGTCTGACCGCACCTGCTTCAGCAGTGCGGCTTCCGTAGTACCTTCACTCAAGGAGGGCCCGTGTCTGTTCGCACTCGACGTACGTTGCTGTCGCTGTTGATGTGGCCGGCGCTCGCGTTTGCAGCGGTGTTGCTGGTGTCAACACCGAAGGCTGCGGTGGCTTCTGGGGAGCACTACAGCTGCGCGTGCAGCTATCTCGACTGCACGTATCACTATCAGCGTTTGTGCTGTCAGTGGCCGTCCGGGGGAGGTTCGCCCAGTTGCTACTGTACCTTCTGGGTGGTCAACTGCGTTGAACCCGACTAAGTGCAGTGCTGTTCGGGCAGGGCAGCCACGCATCTGTGTGGCTGCCCTGCTCGCGTTGCTGGCTGGTGCGTGCGTCTCTCACTCGGATGCCACAATTCATTTTGAGGTCGCTGCGCGGCACACGGTTTCTGAGCGGGAGTATCTCGCGGCGCCGCGACTCGAGCTCGTCAGGGGCGCTGTGGTCTGCGGAGGCGAACGCC
Organism: Gemmatimonadaceae bacterium; assembly: GCA_019637355.1. NCBI lineage: Bacteria > Pseudomonadati > Gemmatimonadota > Gemmatimonadia > Gemmatimonadales > Gemmatimonadaceae > Gemmatimonadaceae bacterium. Next base: position 209,118 of record JAHBVT010000001.1, read on the forward strand.
CGGCTTGCTCCGGTCGCGGGACTGTAGCGGCAGCGGCAGACGATTTCGGGCGAACGCTCATCTTGGCCGACGACGGAGCCGTGTTCCTGGTGCACGATGCAGCCGTGCGGCAGGTCGGGTTTGAGGTGAATCGACAGGGAGGAGTGCGGCGTGGCAGTGCAGGCCTGCGCTCCGAGGGTGGCTGGGCTGTCTACAAGTGGGGCGCTTCCGCGCTGCAACTGCTCGCTCCCGACGGGACTCCGCAGGGCTGGACCGCAGCGTGGCCACACCGCTACTTCGCAGGAGCTGACCTGCGAGGTGAGACCTTCGCTCATTTGATTCGCCCCCTCGCGAAGCGAGCAGGTCAGGACTCCGTGGTGGCGGAGATACGGGTCGTTGAACCGCGCGCGAGGCGCGGTGAGGTCCTCGCACGCCTGCCCGTGGTTGCGCTCGGCCACGAGAAGGAGGGCGGTGCGCCGCTCAGGCCGTTCTTCGAACCTGAGCTTCGATGGGGACTTGCGGACGACTCTTCCGTTTGGGCGGTCACTGATGAGCGGTATCGGATCATCTGGATCTCAGGCTTAGCTGCGACTCGTGTGCTTGAAGTCGCCGCACCTGTCGAGCCGGTCACGGAGGACGATCTTGATCTGGCCGGACGCGCCTTCATGGCACAGATGCCGCGGAACGCGATGTTTCGACGCGCGGTGGAGCTCGACATCCGCCGGCGTCAACGTGCCGCCCCCAAGTTCTTTCCCGCAATCGCCGATCTCGTGGTGGCAGACAGCGGCTGGATTCTGGTCAAGGTCAGCGAATCGCTTTCCAACTCCTCGCGCTGGGACGTCTTCGATGCCGACGGTACGATGCGCGGCTACATCGAAGAGTCCATCCTGCAATTGCTCGTGGTCGCGGGCGATAGCCTTCTCGTCGAGCAACGGGCGAGCAACGGTGCGCGCGAGGTTCGCTGGCTGCGCGGTTGGCGCGGAGCACTCTAGTCAGTGGATGAAGTCGGATGAGCGGCGTCGCCTTGTGCGGGGCGCTGGACACCTCGCCCTTTCCGATGGCCGTGCTGCGCGCGAACGGTGCTGCGGGTTGCTTGGCCTTCGGCACGCTCCGGCAGGCGATCACGCGGGCAACTGGCGGGATTCCGTTCCCGCTATTCGTCGTGTCCGCTAGCGAGCTTGAGGATGTCCCTCGCGCCGTTGCGGACTTACTCCTTCCTGAACTCGCCGATCGATCACTTGCGTTGGCCGCCCTGTGACTTCTGCCCAATGGATGGCGGTGGCACTGGCGAGCCGGGTGCGCCCACTCGATGTACTCGGTCCTGCGCCGTCGCTCGGTGAGTGGCGCGCCGTGTTTGCCTCCGCGCGCCACGGGCACCCGACGCTCGCCAGCCAGTGTGCGAACGATCTCGTGCAGACAGTCGCGGTCAACGACGTGCCACAGGCTGTTGCGTTGCTGATGGGCTGGTGGGGAAGGAGTCCGCGCCGCGAGCGACGAGGAACCTTCTCCCATTACTGGCTGCGGCGGCCGACCCGGCTGCAAGTGCTTGGTCAAATCGCCCGCACACTTGATGCATTCGCTGCCGGTTTGCCGCGGACCGATGACACCGTTACGCAACTTGGCTGGCGTAGTCTGCGGCAATCCAACGAGTGGTTGCGCCGTACGCTCGGCACGTCAGACGCTCGGGCACTCGGACGTCGTGCGGATTGTCTCGAGGCGCTTCGTAGTGCGCTTCTCGGCGGGGGGGGGGACCTCGAGTGTTCAGCGGCAGGCTAGCTTGCCGCGCTCGATGTCGCCTTAGCTCGGCCCACACTTCGCTGATTACGGATCGGTGTGCGCGTGTGTCGTTTCGCGCGGATACTGCGGCTGCGCCGCCCGCCGCCCGCGGACGCTGCCGATGCGCGTGGCGCCGTGTCGCGTGCGAGCCACGCCGCGCCGATCGGGAACCTCGGGATGCGTACACAGGCGACGCGCGATGTCACGGGCGAGAGCGCGGGCATTGCCCACCTCCAGGTGCAAAGGGATGTGTTGCTGCGGGCCGCCCTTCTCGATCCACGCGGCCACCTGCGGTCCGCCGCGCGTGTCGCGCGCCGGCCGACGCGTGAGCACGAGGCGCAGCGCCCCGCCGATCTCCGAGGCCTTGTTGCCTTCGCCGAGCAGGAGCAGCGCGGCGTCGGAATCGCGGGCGAGTTGCGAGAGGCGTACGGCGATGGTGCGGGCGAGCACCGGCGCGCCGTCGAGCACGACCAAGGCGAAGGCGCCGGTGCGCAGCAGGAGGTCGGCGCACCAGGCGGCGCGCGCGGGATCGCCGGGCCGCACGATCCACAGCGCATCGCGGCCGGCGGCGTCCACATCTATGAAGTCGCGCGGGTCCAGCGTGCGAGTGGCATCCACCCAGGCGACGGCGTGCCCACCGAGCAGGGTGGTCGCAGCGATGCTGCGGGCGAGCGTGGTCTTGCCGAGTCCGGCGGGCGCGAGGAGTTCGGTGATGCGTCCGCGGGGGAGGCCGCCGCCGGGGAGCGCGAGGTCCAATCCCCTCACTCCCGTGGGGAGCCCGGGTGTGCTGCTGGGCGTGCCCGCTACGACGGCAGCGAGCTGTTCGCGCAGGGTTTGGAGGGGGAGTGGCATACCGAATAGATACCGAAGATTGTAGGTGAGTAATTACCGAATAGAACCAGAATAAGGCAAGGGATATGGGAGAGGGGGAGGGGGGTGACGGCGGGGAGATGGGAGAGGGGAGACGGTCGGGAGATGGGAGACGGTCGGGAGAGGGGAGATGGTCGGGAGCGGGGAGATGGGAGACGAAAAGGGGCGACCCGATCTGCTCGAGTCGCCCCTTCCGTCTTCAGTCTTCCGTCATCTACGCACCTATCAGTCTTCCGTCATTTACGCACCTACCAGTCTTCGCTCTAGGCGCTCCCGCACCGCCGGCCACTCGGCGGCCAGAATACTATAAAACACGCTGTCCCTAGCCGATCCGTCGCGGCGGGCTTGGTGATGCCGCAGCACGCCGTCGCGCTTGGCGCCGAGTCGCTCGATGGCGGCCTGCGAGCGTGTGTTGGCGAGGTCGGTGCGCAGGCCCACCACGCCGCAGCCCAGCGTGTCGAAGGCGTGGGTGAGCAAGAGCAGCTTGCAGGTCGTGTTCACGTGCGTACGCTGGAAGCGCGCGGCGTACCAGGTGTAGCCGATCTCCACGCGGTCAATCTGCGCGACCACATCGTGGTAGCGTGTGCTCCCGATGATGGTGTCGCTCACGAGATCGCGCACGGCCCAGCAGAGCATCGTACCATCGGCTTGGCCGTTGTGCGCCTTGGCGATGTAGTTGTCCATATCGGACGGTTCGGGCACGACCGTGAACCAGAGATTCCAGAGCTCGCCGTCGCGCACGGCGTCGCGGAGTGCGTCCGCGTGCGAGGCGAGGAGCGGCTCGAGCCGGACGCCGCCCCCTTCCAAGACGATGGGACGGAGTTCGATCACGCTGTCGCCGTCGTCGTCGCCGCCGCGGCAAACACCGGCGCCATCAACCCCGCCTTGCTGCGCCCGTGCGGATCCTGCCCCGCGCGCACCGCGTTGACCAACTCCAACGCGGTCTGCGTCAGCGGCGGCAACTCCATCGCGCTCTCCCCCAGCGGCGTCACGCGCTTGCCCCACTTCACCAGCAGCGCGCAATAGGTGAGCCCGCCGCCGAACGCCGGCATCAGCAGCCACGAGCCCGGCGTCACGCGACCTTCCTCCAGCGCCTCCACCAAGGCCACCGGCACGGTCGCCGCACTCATATTCCCGTACTTCTGCACGGTGAGCATCACCTTGTCCATCGGCACGCCGGCGTACTTGGCCACGGACTCGATGATGCGCAGGTTGGCCTGGTGCGGCACGACGAGGCCGATGTCGTCAGCGTCGAGCGTGCGCGCCTCCATCACGCGCTTGGCCGCGTCGCTCATCCCGTGCACGGCGCGCTTGAAGATCACCTGGCCGTCGAAGTCCCAGAGCGTGTCGCCGAAGGTGATGCCGAGTCCGGAGTAGCCGCAGCCGAAGCCGCGCACGCGCAGCGAGTCGCGCGCCTCAGCGTCGCAGCCGAGCACGGCTTCGAGCATCCCGGTCTCCTCGTCGCTGGACTGCAGCACGACGGCCGCCGCACCGTCACCGAAGAGCACGGCCACGTTGCGGTTGCTCCAGTCCATATACCGCGAGATCAGCTCCACGCCGATGACGACGGCGTTCTTCACGACGCCGGTGCGGATCATCGCCGTAGCGGTGGCGAGGCCGTAACAGAAGCTGGTGCAGGCGGTGTTGAGGTCGATGCTCGCGGCCTTGGTGGCGCCGAGTGACAGCTGCACGCCGGAGGCGGAATTGGGGCAGAGCTCCTCGTTGCTGACGCCGCCGTAGATGATGAGGTCCACGTCCTTGGCCTCGAGGCCGGCGCAGGCCAGCGCGCGCGACGCGGCGATGGTGCTCATCTCCACCGCCGACACGTGCGAGATGCGGCGCTCCTTCATCCCCGTGCGCGACGTGATCCACTCGTCGTTGGTGTCGAGGAAGGTGGAGAGGTCGGCGTTGGTGAGCGTGGCAGGTGGCATACACTTGCCCCAGCCCGTGATTTCTGCGAATGGCATCGGTCGCTCGGTGGGAGAGGACTACGCGGGGACGACGGCGGTGGCCTCGATCTCCACCACGGCGTCGGCTTCCATCAACGACGAGACTTCCACCGCGGTCATCGCGGGGAAGTGCCGGCCCATCACCTCGCGGTACGCGACGCCGAGTGCGGCGCTCGCGGCGAGATAGGCCGCACGGTCGGTCACGTACCAGGTCAGGCGCACGATGTGCTCGGGCTTGGCGCCGTCTTCGGCGAGGATGGCGACGATGTTGCGCAGTGCCTGCGTCGCCTGTGTGACGAGGTCGCTGCCGACGAGGCGTTGTTCGGCGTTCCAGCCGATCTGGCCGGCGAGGAAGATCGTGCGGCCGCTGGCGACGACGCCGTTGGCATAGCCCTTGGGGCGCGCCCAGCCGACGGGCTGGAGGGTGCGATGCGTCACGGGCGCTCCGGGGATGAAGGACGAGGGCTCACGTCGGCTCCTTGAGGCGGAAGCGTTGCAGCTTCCCGGTGTCGGTCTTGGGCAACGCGGCGACGAACTCCACGAGCCGCGGATACTTGTACGGCGCGATCGTCGCCTTCACGAAATCCTGGATCTGCTTGGCGAGCGCGCTGGACGCCTCGTGCTCAGGCTTCAGCACCACGAAGGCCTTCACCGCCTGCCCGCGCTCCTCATCCGGCACGCCCACCACCGCGCACTCGGCCACGGCCTCGTGCTGCAGCACCGCGGCCTCGACCTCCGGTGCGCCGATGTTGTAACCCGCCGAGAGGATGAGGTCGTCGGTGCGTGCCTTGAAGAACACGTAGCCGTCCGCGTCCATCATCGCGGCGTCGCCGGTGAGATTCCAACCGCGCTGCACGTAGTCGCGCTGGCGCGGGTCGTTGAGGTAGCGGCAACCGGTGGGGCCGCGCACGGCAAGGCGGCCGACCTCACCGGCGGGTAGCGGCTCAAGTGCGTCGTCGAGGATCGCCACCTCGTAGCCCGGCACCGCCTTGCCGATGGCGCCCGGCCGCACGTCCTTGCCCGCGGCGGCGATGAAGATGTGGATCATCTCCGTGGCGCCGATGCCGTCGAGCATCTCGATGCCGGTGGCGTCGCGCCAGAGCCTGCGCGTCGCGTCGGGAAGCGCCTCGCCAGCGGAAACCGATGCACGCAGCGAGCCAGTGCGCCATCGCTGCGGCTCCTTCTTGAGGGCCAGCGACATCGCGCGGTAGAACGTCGGCGCCGTGAAGCTCACCGTGGCCTGCGTCTGTTCGATGGCGTCGAGCAGCGACTCCGGCGTGGCCTTCTCCACGAGCACCGCCGCGCCGCGCGCGGCGAGCGGGAAGCAGAGCAGGCCGCCGAGCCCGAACGTGAACGCCAGCGGTGGCGTGCCGATGCAGCGATCCGTGTGCGTGGCCTTCAGCACCTGCTTGGAGAATCCGTCGCACATCGCCATCACATCGCGATGGAAGTGCATACAGCCCTTCGGTACGCCGGTGGTGCCCGAGGTGAAGGCGATCAGGCACACGTCATCGCGACTGGTGTCCACGGCGGTGAACACGCCGCGCGGAGCGGCCATCAGCGCCTCCAGGCCTTCCGCGTCCTGCGTGCCCCACACCCGGATGTCGCGCAGCGTCGTCGGCGACTCCGCCGCCAGGCGCAGCTCGTCGGCCAACCGCACGTCGCAGAGCGCGGCTTGGCACTTGGCACGCTCGGCGATCACGCGCAGCTCCTTGGTGCGCAGCAGGGGCATTGTCGTCACGGCCACGAGGCCGGCCTTCACCGTCGCCAACCACGCGACGGCCATCCAGCGGCCGTTGAAGCCGCGCAGCAGCACGCGGTTGCCGGGCTCGAGTCCCATATCGCTCACCAGCACGTGCGCGAGCGCATCCACCTGTGCCGCAAGCTCGGCGTAGGTGGTGTGTGCCCAGCCGCCGTTGCCGTCCGGCATAATCAGTGCGCTGCGGTTGCCGTGGCCCTCGCGCAGGGCCTTGTCCACGAGCTCGACGGCCGCGTTCAGCCGCTCGGGATACGCATAGACGCCGTCCAGCGTCAGCGTCGGCCACTCCTCGGCCGGCGGGAGTTGCTGGCGTGGCCAGTGGTCCACGTGCGCGCTCGGCGCGAGGTCCTTCGGCGCGGCAGTTGGCATCGCTGGGCCCTCAGGTGGTGGAAGAACCGGAACGCGCGCTCAGCGTCTCGCGGCCGATGATGAGCCGCTGCACCTCAGTCGCCCCTTCATAGATGCGCAGCGCCCGGATGTCGCGGTACAGCCGCTCGACGATGTGACCGGTCTTCACGCCGAGCCCGCCGTGCAACTGCACGGCGCGATCGATGATCGTCTGGGCGTGCTCAGTGGCGCTGAGCTTGGCCATCGCGGCGACGGCGGTAGTGCGGGCATCGCTGCGGTCGCGCTGCCAGGCGGCGCGGTAGGTCAGCAGCGCGGCGGCGTCGAGGTCCGTGGCCATATCGCCGACGATGGCCTGCGCCAGCGGCTGCGCGGCCAGCGTGCTGCCGAACATCGCGCGGTCGTTGGCGCGGGCGACGGTCTCTTGCAACGCACGGCGAGCGAAGCCCACGGCCGCCGCCGCCACCGACACGCGGAAAATGTCCAGCGTGCGCATTGCGAGCTTGAACCCGTCCCCCTCGGCGCCGATGCGGTTGGCATCGGACACCTCGCAACCGTCGAAGGCCAGCGTCGCCAACGGATGCGGTGAGACGGTCTCGATGCGCTCTGCGATGCGCAGGCCCTTGGCGTCGGCGGGGACGAGGAAGGCCGTGATGCCCTTGGCACCGCTGCTTTCCGGCTTGCTGCGCGCGAACACGCAGTAGAAGTCAGCGATGCCGCCGTTGGAGATCCAGGTCTTGCGGCCGTCGAGACGCCAGCCGCCCTTCGTGGGCGTGGCGGTGGTGCTGATGGCCGCGACGTCGGAGCCGGCATCGGGCTCGCTGAGCGCGAAAGCCGCGATCGCCTGGCCGCGCGCCACGCGAGGCAGCCACGTCGCCTTCATCGCTTCCGACCCGGCCAGCGAGATGGCTCCGGACCCCAGGCCCTGCATCGCGAAGGCGAAGTCGGCGAGCGCGTCGTGCGCCGCGAGATGCTCGCGCAGCAGGCAGAGCGCGCGCGAATCAATAGCCGGTAGCGCGCCACCGTGCGCGGCCGGCACGCAGTAGCGCAGGAAGCCCTGCGCACCGAGCAGCTTCACCCAGCTCCGGCAGGCCGCATCGGCATCGCGGTGATCCACCTGCTGCTGCGCCACCCAGTGCGCGACGTCGCGCGCGAGCGTGCGATGCGCCTCGTCGAAGAACGGCCAGTCGAGGTGCGAGGTCGAGGCGCTCACGTCAGTTGCCCTCGAACACGGGCGTCTGCTTGGCGGCGAAGGCCTCGAAGGCGCGGCGAAAGTCCTGCGTGCCCATACAGATCGCCTGTGCCTGCGCCTCCATCTCCAGCGCCTGCTCCAGCGGGACGCTCCACTCCTGCAGCAGCATCTTCTTGGTCATCGCGTGGGCAAAGCTCGGACCGTTGGCCAGCGCCGCGGCCCGCGCCTGCGCGTCGGCGAGCAGGGCATCGGGTTCCACCACTGCGTTGTAGAAGCCCCAGCGCTCGGCTTCGGCGGCGTCCATCGAGCGGCCGGTGAAGAGCAGCTCGGCGGCGCGCCCCTGTCCGATGATGCGCGGCAGCATCGCGCAGGCGCCCATATCGCAGCCCGCGAGCCCAACCCGCGTAAACAAGAACGCCGTCTTCGCGCGCAGCGTGGCGAGGCGCAGGTCGCTGGCCATCGCGAGGATCGCGCCCGCACCGGCGGCCACGCCATCGACCGCGGCAATGATGGGCTGCGGTGCGCGCAACATCGCCAGCACGAGGTCGCCGGTCATCCGCGTGAAGGCCAGGAGCTCCGGCTCCTGCATCCGCGTGAGCGGCTCGATGATCTCGAACACGTCGCCGCCGGAGCAGAAGTTGCCACCGGCGCCGGTAAGCACCACCGCGCGCACGTCGCTGGCGTAGGGCAGCTCGCGGAAGAGGTCGCGCAGCTCGGCGTAGGAATCGAAGGTCAGCGGATTCTTCCGCTCCGGCCGGTTGAGCGTGATGGTCGCCACGCGGCCGTCGGCGCTGGTAGACCAGCCGAAGTGCGTGAACCTGCGCGAGGCGAAGGGGCGGCGCATCGCCGTGATTGGGTCGGGAGCGGTCATCGGGCGTCCTGGCTGGGGCGAAAGCGAGCTTTCAACGTGCCGAGCGCGGCGTGCAGCGCGCGACGTTCTGTGGCGGAGAGGTCGGCGAACAGGCTGACGATGAGGGCTTCGTGACGGCGCGCCATCGTCTCGAAGTGCCGCTTGCCGGCAGCGGTGAGGCGGACGACCGTCGCGCGGCGGTCGGCGACGTCGGGGCGGCGCTTGACGAAGCCTTCGCGCTCCAGCGCTGCCACCAACCAAGTGACGTTGCCGTTGGTGACGAGGATGCGCTCGGAGAGTGCGCCCATCCGCAGGCCGTCCGGTGTGCGGTGCAGTTGCGAGAGTAAATCGAAGCGCGGCAGCGACGAGCCGAACTCGCGCTTGAGCGTGCTGTCCACCACCCGTTCGACCATCGTCGTGGTGGTGAAGAGCCGCAACCAGAGCCGAAGCGCCTCGTGGTCTTCTTGCACGAGGTGTGCCTCGGGGTCTGCGCTGCGCAGCGCCGTGCTGGTCACGTGTCGAGCCCCATCAAGACGAACGTCTCACCGCTCGCCGCCGCGCCGCCGCCGGCCACGAAGTGCAACACGGCGTCCGCTACTTCCTGCGCTTCGACGATGCGCGGCTGGCCGGCGTCCTTGAGGATCGCCGCCAGCGCTTCGGCTTCGCTGAGTCCCGTTTTGGCCGAGATCTTGCTCAAGGAGCCGCTCACCAAGTCCGTGGCCACGTAGCCCGGGCACACGGCGTTCACCGTCACGCCCTTGCCGCGATACTCGGCGGCAAGCGCGCGCGTGAGGCCCACCAGCGCGTGCTTGGCGGCCACGTAGTGCGCCACGTACGGCGCGCCGTGCAGTCCGGCGATGCTCGCGACGTTGACGATTGTCCCGGCGCCGCGCTCAAGCATCGCGGGCAGCAGGGCCTGCGACGTGTGCACCGCGCCAAGCACGTGCACGGCGAACATCTGCGTGAAGACCTCTGGCGCCGCCTTGAGGAAAGGAATCGTCTCCACGGTGCCGGCGTTGTTCACGAGGATATCCACCGGCCCGAGCGCGGCCGCCGCAGACTCGCAACCAACGCGCACGGCAGCGCGGTCGCTCACGTCGGCAGTGACGATGTGCGTGCGCGTGCGCAGCTCGGCGGCGACGCGCTCGGCGGCAGCGCGGTCGCGTACCATCAGCGTGATGTCAGCCCCTTCGGCGGCGAGGCTGCGGACGATCGCCGCCCCGATGCCGCGGTTGGCACCGGTGACCAGCGCGTGCTTGCCGGTGAGCCTGCTCACGTGAGTTCTCCCTTCGGTGGTCCTGCAGCGGCGGCGGCCAGCGTGGCGCGCTCGCGTTCCATCAGGCGGTCCAGTTGCTGCTTGGCGGCACGGTACTGCGGAGGCCAGAGCGGCCCCGTGCCAGTGTAGCCGAACTTCGCGCTCTCCGTCAGCGTCCAGCCCGGATTCACCAGATGCGGACGCCCCACCGCGACCAAGTCGGCGCGACCCGAGGCGATGATGCCGTTGGCTTGATCGGCGTCGGTGATGGCGCCCACCGCAATTGTCGCGATTCCCGCCTCCTGCCGCACCCGGTCGGCGAACGGCGTCTGCCACATCCGCCCGAACACCGGTTGCTCTTCCTTCACGACTTGGCCGGCGCTCACGTCGATGACATCCGCGCCGGCGGCCTTGAACAACGTGGCGATCGCGATGGCGTCGTCAGCCGTGTTGCCGCCAGGCACCCAGTCGTGCGCCGAGATACGCACCGACATTGGCCGGCCCGCCGGCCACGCCGCGCGCATCGCGGTGAACACCTCGAGCGGATACCGTGCGCGGCCTTCGAGCGAGCCGCCGTACTCGTCGTGACGATGGTTGGTGAGCGGCGAAAGGAACGCCGAGAGCAAGTAGCCGTGCGCGCAGTGCAGTTCGAGCCAATCGAAGCCGGCCTCGGCGGCGCGCCGCGTCGCCGCTACGAACTCGCCTCGCACGCGGTCCATATCCGCCCGCGTCATCTCGCGCGCCAACTGCGAGACGCCCTTCAGGTATTGCGTCTCGCTCGGCGCGATTAGCGGCCAGTTGCCATCGGGCAGGGGCTGGTCGATGCCCTCCCACATTTTCTTGGTGGAGCCCTTGGCGCCGGCGTGCCCGAGCTGCATCCCGATCTTTGCGCCGCTGTGTTCGTGCACGAATCGCACGATGCGCGTCCAGCCGTCGCGCTGCGCGTCGGTCCAGAGGCCCGGGCACCAGGGTGTGATGCGCGCGTCCGGCGCGACGCAGGTCATCTCCGCCATCACGAGGCCAGCACCACCGTTGGCGCGGGCGCCGAGGTGGACGAGATGCCAGTCGCCGATCGTGCCGTCGGTGTTGGCACTGTACTGCGCCATCGGCGAGACGACGACCCGGTTGCGCAGGGTGACGCCGCGCACCGTGTATGGCGTGAGCAATGGCGGCGGCGCCGGTTTGTCGGGAGCGAGCGACAGGCCCACGCGCTCGGCGAACCAGCGCTCGAAGGCGGCCACGTAGTCCGCGTCGCGCAGGCGCAGGTTCTCGTGCGAGATGCGCTGCGAACGCGTGAGCAGCGAGTACGCGAACTGCTCTGGTGCCAGCGAGGCGTAGCGCGCCACCGACTCGAACCACTCCGTCGAGTTGCGGGCGGCGTTCTGCAGCTTGAGCACCTCGACCGCGCGTTCCTCCTGATACCGCGCAAACGCGCGGTCGAGGTCGGGCTCGGTAGCGAGGATGGTATCAAGCGCGATGGCGTCCTCCAGCGCGAGCTTGCTGCCCGAGCCGATGGAGAAGTGTGCCGTGTGCGCGGCGTCGCCGAGCAGGACCACCGGTACGCGGCGCCTGCCATCGGCTAGCCATTGCACCCACGAGCCGCAGGTGATGCGCGGAAAGCGGATCCACTGGGCCGAGCCGCGCAGGTGGCGCGCGTTGCTCAGGAGCTTGGCGCCCTGGAGCTGGTCGGCGAAGAGCCGCTCGCAGAACGCGATGGCGGCGTCGGTGTCCATCGCGTCCAAGCCGGCACGTTCCCAGTTCTCTTGTGGTGTCTCGACGATGAACGTGCTCATCGACTCGTCAAACTGGTACGCGTGCGCCTGGAACCAGCCGTGTGGCGTCTCGGCGAAGGCGAAGGTGAAGGCGTCGAAGCTGCGCTTGGTGCCCAGCCACACGTAGCGGCAGCGTCGCGTGTCCGTGTCCGGCTTGAACGTGGACGCGTAGCGCTCGCGGATCCGGCTGTTGATGCCGTCGGCGGCGATGATCAAGTCCGGATGCTCGGCCGCGACCAGCGCGTCGAGGTCGTCCGGCAGTTCGTGTTCGAATCGGAGCGTCACGCCGAGCGCGCGGCAGCGCTCGTGGAGCAGGGCGAGCAGGCGTTTGCGGCCGATGCCGGCGAAGCCGTGTCCGCCCGAGCGGATCGTCTGGCCGGCGAAGTGCACCGCGATGTCGTCCCAGCGGTGCAGGGCGGCGGCGATCTCACGGCCGCTCTCCGGGTCGGCGGCGCGGAGGTTGTCGACCGTCTGGTCCGACAGCACCACGCCCCAACCGAAGGTGTCGTCCGGGCGGTTACGCTCGTGCACCGTAATGACGGCGTCCGGGTGCCGCCGCTTGAGCAACAGCGCCGCATAGAGTCCACCGGGACCGCCACCGACCACGACGACGCGCACTGCGGGAGCTCCTGAGGGAGGGGGCGGAGGAGAGAGTGCCGCCAAATCCTTCAAATGTCAAGTAATCTGCCCGTACGGCGTGCCGGGGCGGGCCGGGGGCGGGGCCGTTATCTTCCGGCGATGCGGCACTCTATAGAAGCGATCGTCGGCGGGGCCCCGTGAGCGGGCCGGCCAAGAAGAAGTCAGCGGCGCCCAAGCGGCGCCGGCGAGGGCGGGGCGGCGGAGGCGGAGGCGGCAAGGCCGCGAGCCGCCAACCGACGTTGACGTCGGTGCCCACCGGGCGCGCCGCCTACACCGAGACACGCCGCTGGCTGCTCGAACGCCACGGACCGGTCTGCGCCTACTGCGAGCGCATCGTCCCCGAGCGCACGATTACGCTGGACCACGTCACGCCGCGGCGCGGCCTCACCGCCTACGACCGCCGCGACAACCTGGTGCTGAGCTGCAAGACCTGCAACTCCGCCAAGGCCGACAAGCCAATCCTCTCCTTCCTGCTCGGCAACCGCGCGCGCGTCGTCGCGATGTACAGGTACGGCCAGCACCTCAGCCACCAGTTGGTGGAGATGGTGAAGGACCTGCTGCCCGAGGATGAGCGTCCGCCGCTGCCCACCGGGCCGGCGCGCGCCAAGCCAGCCAAGCCCAAGGGCCGCCGTCGTTCGTGGAAGGAGCTGCACCCGCACGACCGCGACGACGCCGACCCCTACCTCGACTGACGCGATGCCGATCACGCGCATCGCGACGCCGCAGGCCCCGACGCCGGCCGGCCACTACGCGCAGGCCACCGTGCGCGACGGCACCGTGTACGTCGCCGGCCAGCTCAGCATCGATCCCGCCACGGGCGAGAAGCTGCACGGCAGCATCGAGGAGCAGACCGAGCGTACGCTGCGCAACCTCGAGGCCATCCTGCACGCGGCCGGCAGCGACTTCGCGCATCTGCTCAAGGTGAATGTGTACGTCACCGACATCGCCTTCTGGCCGCGCGTGAATGCCGTGTATGCGCGCGTCGTCGGCGCGGAGGTGCCGGCCCGCGCCGTGGTGCCGGTGCCGGCGCTCAATCACGGGCTACTGATCGAGATTGACGCCATCGCGGCCGTGAAGCGCTAAGGCCGCTCCGTGCTGGTGTTCGCGGCCCCGAGCAATGCGGCCGGCGTGTACCCGCGCCCCCGCCGGAACACCATCTCCACACGCCGCAGGTCGGCAATCCGCTCCGTCGGCTTGCCGTCGATGATCACCAAGTCCGCGACCTTGCCGGCCGCGATGCTGCCGGACTCGGCGTCGAGTCCCATCACGCGCGCCGACACGATGGTCGCCAGCTGCAGCACCTGCGCTGCGGGGATGCCCGCCATCTCGTAGTGCTCGAGCTCGCGGTTGTAGCTCGAGCCGTCCGTTCCCGGCACCAGCGTGATGCCCGCTTCGTGCAGGCGGCGGATCAGCGTCAGGTACGCGCGGTTGCCTGCCTTCGCGCTCACCGAGTCCGCCCCGGTGCTGTCGCGCAGCCACAGGTTGAACGTGCCGTCGATTACCGTGCCGTGCGCCTTGAGATCGGCGATGAGCGCGCGCATCGCCGGGCCGTCCACATCGGTGTTAGGCGCGACGACCGTCGCCACCGCCGAGTACGCGCGCATCACGGGCCAGTACAGCGAGTCCTGGTGGAAGGTCGAGAAGAGGAACGCCGCGTGGTTGATCTCGTCGTAGCCGAGCCGGATGGCGGCCGGCACGGTGAGCCCGCGCGCGACGTGTCCGGAGAGCCGCATCCCGCGCCGCTTCGCTTCCTCGGCGATGGTCGGCACCAAGTCAGGATGCACGAGGTTGTAGAGCTTGAGCTGGCGGTAGCCGAGCGAGTCGTACATCGCGACCGTGGCACGGGCTTCATCCTCGGTGCTCACGATCACGTCCGTCGGGCCGGCCCAGAGCTGCGGCCCTTCGATGATGCCGGCCAGCACCACCTGCGGCGAGACGATCGCGCCGGAGTTGGCGCGGTCGCGCAGCGAGGTCGCGATGTCGGTGTCGGCCGCCATATCGCGGATGGTCGTCACGCCGATGGCCAGGTTCCGGAATGCGCCGTCGGTCTGCGTGGCCGAGAAGACGTGTGAGTGCATATCCCACATCCCGGGGATGACGGTCTTGCCGCTGGCGTCCACGCGCTGCGCGCCGCGCGGCGCACGGAACCCGGCCGTCGGCCCCACCTGCGTGATGCGTCCGTCGGCGATGGCGATGCTGTGGTTGGGAAGGATCACGCCGCGCTCGGCGTCAAACACATCAGCGTTATGGATGACCACCGTCCCCTGGGCACTCGGCTGCAGCCGCGCCGCCATCCCCGCCGCGAGACGCTCGCGGTAGGCCAGCTCGATCGTGCGCAGCGTCGGCAGCGCCTCCACGAAATCCGGATGCACGGTGATGAACCACTCGGCGAGGCTGGCCACCAGCCTGCCGTCGCCGTCCACCCACACGCCCCGCGGCGTAGCGCCCTGGCCGTGCAGCATCGCAAGCCGGACGCGGGCAGGGCCGTGCGGCGTGCGCAGGGTCGTGTCGGCGGCAATCACGAGGCGCACCGCGGAACTCTGCGGCAGCGCCGGCGCTTCCATCCCCGGCGCGGCGAGCAGGTGCCGCACCGTCGCCGCGAGGTCCCAGGCCGTGGCGCTGTTGAGCGCGACGAAGCCCGTCCCTCGCGGCATCCCGCGCGTGATCGTCCCGCGCGTGATCGTCACCGAGTCGCCGTGCACGCGATAGCGGTCGGTGGCGGCGCTGACTTCGCCGTCCCGCGTCATCGGACGCGCCTCGGCGGCCACGATCCGGCCGTTGGCGTCCACTGTGTACCGATTCTGCACCCAGCGCCCGCGGTTGCGGTCGATGTGTCCGTAGGTGACGACGACGGAGTCCGCATCGGTCACCACGCGCATCTCACCACGTGGCTTGCCGTGGTTGAGCACAGGGTACACCAGCGTGTCGGCGGCGAGGGCGACGGAGATGGTGAGCGCGAGAAGCATTGGAGGCTGCGTCGGAGTGAGAGAGGCGGATCGCCAGCGTGCGCGGCTGGCGCTGAGACGGTACGGGGCGTAGGGTAGAAGTATGCGCCCGTTCGCCTTCCTCCGTACGCTCGGCCTGTTCGCGGTGCTGAGCCTCGCCGCCTGCTCGCGCCCGCTCACCTCGGATGCGCGCGCCATCCAGTCGCCGACGCCGGGATACACCACTGGCGTCGTCACCACCGAGACCGTCGCCGAGGGACTCGAGTATCCCTGGGGAATGGCCTTCCTGCCGGACGGGCGTATCCTCGTGACCGAGCGGCCGGGCCGGCTGCGCCTCGTCGGTACCGATGGGTCGCTCTCGGCTCCGCTGGACGGAGTGCCTCAAGTGGCGGCGCGAGGGCAGGGCGGGTTGCTGGGCATAGCGCTCGATCCGAACTTCGCGACGACGCCGTGGGTGTATCTCAGCTACGCCGAGCCGGGCGAGGACGGGTCGGGCACCAGCGTCGCGCGCGGACGGCTCGTCGGGAACGCGCTGACGGACGTGCAGGTGATCTATCGCCAGCGACCGAAGCTCAGCGGCAATGGGCACTTCGGGTCGCGCCTCGTCTTCGCGCGCGACGGCCTGCTGTTCGTCACGCAGGGTGACCGCCAGCAGTATCGTGACCGCGCGCAGGATCTCACCCAGGGGATGGGCAAAGTCGTGCGCATCCATCCCGACGGCCAGGTGCCGAGCGACAATCCGTTCGTCGCGCATTCCGGCGCGCAGCCCGAGATCTGGTCGTACGGGCATCGCAACGTCCAGGGTGCGGCACTGCATCCGCAGACCGGCCGTCTATGGACCGTCGAGCACGGCGCACGCGGCGGTGACGAGCTCAACCATCCGGAGGCCGGCAAGAACTACGGCTGGCCCGTGATCACCTACGGCCGCGACTATAGCGGCCTGCCGATCGGCGAGGGCACCGCGCGCGAGGGAATGGAGCAGCCGGTGTACTTCTGGGATCCGGTCATCGCGCCCAGCGGAATGACCTTCTACACCGGCTCGCGCTACACGGGATGGAACGGCAGCGTGCTGATCGGGTCGTTGACGCCCGGTGGCTTGGTGCGCCTCACGCTTACAGGCGACCGCGTGACTGGCGAGGAGCGCCACCTCGGCGAGTTGCGCGAGCGCATCCGCGACGTGGTGCAGGGACCGGACGGCTACCTGTACCTGCTCACCGACAACTCGCGCGGGCGCGTGCTGCGGGTGGTGCCGGTGGCCGGAGCGGGAGCGCCGTGATGCGGTTCCTCCTCGCGATGGGCTTCCTCGGTTGTGCGACGCTCGCGTCGGCGCAGGCCACGCGCCCGATGTTCAACGTGCAAGGCGACGCCAAGGATTGGGAGGCCTGGTTCGACCACGGCGCGCGCGTGATGCGGGAGGCCCCGCGCGAGGCGGCCGCGGCCTTCGCCTGGGCCGCCGAGCTCGAGCCTAGCCGCGCCGAGCCGCTGTTTGCCTGGTATGCCGCGACGATGGTGCGCCTGCCGCGCGAGCGCACGGTGCAATACTTCCTGAACGATCCGGAGGCGATGCGCGATCCGATGGTGCGCGCGGCTGACACGGCGCGCACGCGGGCCTTGATGCGCAATCCATTCGTGCATCGCGGACTCGAGGCAGTGATGTTCGATATCCTGCCGGGCCGGTTCCGCGAAGACCGTGACACGCGTGCCTGGGTGGCGTACAGCAACGGCGAACTGCAACAGGCGGTCACGCTGCACACGCGCACCATCGACCGCTTGGGTACGCGCGCTCGGTGGCAACTCTTTGACCGCGCCCTGGCCTACGTGGCGGCGGGCAACCGACGCGCCGCACTGCAGGACCTGCAGCGGCTCCTCGACGCCGTGCGGGCCGACGAGGAGAAGGGGCCGGTGACGTTCTATCGCTCGAAGCACTTCCTGCTGCAGATGATCGCCACCCTGCAAGTCGCGGGAGGTGACCTCGAGGGCGCGAAGACGACGTTCGGCGAAGCGCTGGTCGAGGACGCCGGGTTCGCCTATGCGCACGCGGGGCTGGCACAGGTGGCGCGCGCCCAGCAGCGCTTCGGCGACGCCGTGGATGCACTCACGATGGCCATCGAGCTCGCGCCCGACGACGCCGTGCTGTACCAGGCGCGGGGCGCGTCGCTGATGTCGCAGGCCAAGCTCGACGAGGCGCTTACCGACTTCCGTAAGGCGCAGCAGATGAAGCCGCAGTGGCCGGCCCCAGTGCTCGCGGAGGCGCAGGTGCTGGAGCGGCAGCGGAAGACCGACGAGTCCCGCGCGCGCTACCGGCGCTACGTCGAGATGGCGCCCGCCAACGACGCGCAGGCGCGGGCGATCCGCCAGCGACTCGGTGCCGGCGGTCCCTGAGCGCTACATCAGGAACATCGTCGCCAGCCCAAGCAGCATTCCCATCGAGGCCACGTCCGTCGCCGTGGTGAGGAAGATGCTCGAGGCCGTCGCCGGGTCGGCGCCCACGCGCTGCAGCGTCAGTGGGATGAGCGCGCCGCTGATTCCGCTGATCACGCAGGAGCCCACCATCGCCAGCACGACGATGCCCGCAAGGCCGAGGGCGTGCGGATTGCCCTGGGCCCGCGCTACGAAGAACATCCCGGCGGCGGCGACCAGGCCGACCAAGAAGCCGTTCAGCACGCCGAGCAGGGCTTCCTTGGACACGAGCTTCTTGCCCGCACCCTTGTCGAGCTCGCCCAGCGTCATCCCGCGCAGCGTGACCGCCAGCGCCTGACAGCCGGTGTTGCCGCTCTGTCCCGCGAGCACGGGCAGAAACAGCGCGAGGATGACCATCTGGTCGAGCGTGTCCTGGAAGAACCCGACGACCGCCGCCGCGAGGAACGCGGTGAGCAGGTTCAGTTGCAGCCACGGATGCCGGAACTTGAGCGATCGCGGCCACGGCGTGAGCAGACGTTCCTCTTCATTGACACCGACCATCTGGCCGGGCTGTGCGGAGATCTCGATCGCCTGCTCCTGGAACATCGCGCTGCCGCGCACCTGACCGAGGAAGCGGCCGACGTCGTCGGTGACGGGGTAGACCGGATAGTGGCGATGGACGACCGACTTCATCGCGTCGCCGAGTTCGGTGCCCGGCTGCAGCGCGAACACGTCGCGCAGCATAATGTCGCCCAGCGTCGCGTGGTCGTCGGCGGCCAGCAGGTCGCGCATCGTGCACACGCCGACGAGCCGGCGTTCGGCGTCGAGCACGAAGGCGTAGGTGAAGAACACCGTCCGCGGCACGCTGCGCACGCGGTCCGAGGCCGCCCCGACGGTCTCTTCGGGGCGGAACGTCAGCGGCGGCATCTCCATCAGGCGGCCGACGCTGCCCTCCGGGAACGAGAGGTTGAGCGACCACTGCGCGGTGACGCCTTCCGGCGCGGCCGCGAACATCGACTCGCGCTTCGCGTCCTCCATTTCGGGGAGGATGTCGCCGACCAGCGAGGGGTTGATCGCCTGAAGCACCTCGGCGGCCTGTTGTGGGTCGAGGGCCTCGAGTGCATCGGCGGCCTCGGCGGGTCCAAGGTTGCCGATGGAACGCTTGAGCTGTTCGGAGCTCAGCGAGGGCGTGGGGCGCTTCGAGCGGGCGTCGGACACGACGGGACTCCTCTGGGGCGGGCGGCGGGAGGCGAACGCGAGGAAGATGCGTATCCCGACGCGCTCCCACCAGTCACCGACGCTGGACGCGCCCCCGCGCGAGGCCCAAGTTCAGTCGGATGCCCGTCGCGAACGCTCGGGCGCCGATGCGCGTAGCCTGTGCGTCCCGTTCACTCCTTCCAGGTCTGCCGATGCGAGCTTCCTTCCTCGCCTTGCTGCTCTCCGCCGCGCCCCTCGCCGCCCAGATGGGCGGTGGAATGGGCGGTGGCCAAGGTGCCAACCAGCCGCGCGACACCGTGCGCCGCGTCCTCACCATCCCCGGCCTGCGTGACGGTCCGTCGACTTTCCCGCTCACGAACTATCCGGAGATGCAGCCCAAGCAGTGGGGCGTGATGGACTTCCAGCACTATCACACCACCGCCGAGCTCAATTATTGGATGGAGCGCTGGGCCACCGAGCGTCCCGACATCGTCGAGCGCGTACAGGTCGGCACCTCCTTCGGCGGGCAGCCCATCTGGCAGCTCACCATCACCAACAAGGCCACCGGCAAGCACACCGACAAGCCGGCGGCGTTCTTCGAGGGCGGGCGCCACTCGGGCGAGATCACGTCCAGCGAGAGCGTGCTCTGGCTCGCCTGGCACGTCATCGAGAACTACGGCAAGGATCCCGCGATCACGCGGCTGGTGGACGAGAAGGTCCTGTACCTGCGGCCGAACAACAATCCGGACGGCGCGGATATGTACAAGCTCACCGCGCAGGCCAACCGCAGCTCGGTGCGCCCGGTGGACAACGACGGCGACGGCCTGCTCGACGAGGATCCGGGCGAGGATCTCGACGGCGACGGCTTCATCCGCCAGATGCGCAAGTTCGTCGGCGCCGGCAACGGCACGCACGTGGTGGATTCGCTCGACCCCAAGGGCCGCCTGATGCGCCCCGTGGGGATGGGTCGCGGCGATTATCTCCTCTGGCCCGAGGGCATCGACAACGACAAGGACGGCCGTTACAACGAGGACGGCGTCGGCGGGCTCGACCTGCACCGCAACTATCCGTACAACTGGCGTCCCGAGCGCGAGAACACCGGTCGCGGCCAGACGCAGTTCGGTGCCGGCGAGTATCCGCTCTCGGAGCCCGAGACCCGCGCCGTCTTCCTCTGGCAGCTGACGCATCCGAACATCAGCGTCACCAACTCGATGGACACCCAGGTGCCGATGCACCTGCGCGGCCCCAGCACCTGCGAAGAGAAGGATTGCGTCTTCCCGAGCGACCTGCGCCTGATGCAGTACTTCGACTCGGTCGGCCTGTCGTTCACGAACTATCCCTGGGCCGGCGACGTCTACCGCACCTACGCCACGCGCTTCAACCCGAACGGCAACCCGCAGCCGCTCTTCGGCCACGGGCCGGACTTCGGATACTTCCAGATGGGCCAGATCTGGTACGGCGACGAACTCTGGAACGGCGGTCGCGAGCGGGACTACAACGGTGACGGGCGCGTGGACCAATACGAAGTGCTGCGCTACAACGACGAGCACTTCGGCGGCCGCGGCTACCAGATGTGGACCAAGGTGATGCACCCCGACCTCGGTGAGGTCGAGGTCGGCGGGATCAATCCGAAGTTCTGGGCCCAGAACGGTCCGCCCGAGGTGCTCGAGCAGTGGGCCGCCAACCAGGCGCGCTTCAACCTCGCGATGGCGATGGAGCTGCCGAAGGTCGAGATCACGAACACGCAGGTGACGCGGCTGCGCGGGACCCAGCGCGACTCGGCCACGCACGAGGTCCGCGTGACGGTGCGCAACACCGGGCGCATCCCGACGGCACTGGAGCAGGCCAAGCGCGTGCACATCGTGCGGCCCGATGCGCTGAGCGTCGAGGCACCGGGCCTGCGCACCATCGGGCCGCGGCTGCAGGAGTTCTGGCTCGCCGGGCGCGAGACCAAGACCGTCACCGTGCGCGTGCGTGCGCCGGAAGGTCGGGCGGTGGAGGCCAACGCGCGGGTGACGAGCACGCGCGGCGGCATCGCCGACGCGAAGGTGACGATCCCGCAGTAAGCGTCAGCGCGGGACGCGCGCGTCGAGCCAACGCTCGAGGCGCGCGAAGACCGGGGCGGCCAGCGTCCCCTCGTTGAGGATCTCGTGGTAGAGCGCGTCGAAGCGCTCGGACTCCACGACCTCAGTCGGGGCGCTGGCCGCAAACGCATCGCTGCCGGCCGGGTCCACCAATCGGTCGCTGCCGCCGTAGAGCAGCAGCGTGGGCACGGTCCAGCGAGCGGCCGCTCCGAGCGCCGTGGCGCCGGCGTCCAATGTCGCTTTCGCCAATCGCGCGCTGATGCGGTCGTGCACCAGCGGGTCGTCGAGGTATGCGCGCACCGTCGCCGGATCGTGCGCGATGCCGGTCGGGTCCAGTCCATTGGGCTGCGCCAGCCAAGGCAGCAACGCGAGGCCGACGGCGAGCTGGATGCGTTGGACGAAGCTCATCCGGGCGCGCAGCGCCGGACTCGTGAGGATCGCGAAGTCCACCGGCCGACGCCGCGCGGCGAGGAATCCCGCCACGACCGCGCCACCCATCGAGTGCCCCAGCAGGAGCAGCGGGCCGTTCGGCGCGCGCACGGCATCTACCACCGTCGCGAGGTCGGCGGACAGGGCGTCCGTGTGCGGCAGCACGCCGCGCTTGCCGTCGGAGCGGCCGTGTCCGCGGTGGTCGTAACCCACGGCAGTGAACCCACGCGCGGCCAGCCAGGCGGCGACGTGCGCGTAGCGTCCGCCGTGCTCGCCCAAACCGTGCACGATCAGCACCGTGCCGCGTGTGCCCTCTCCCGGCCAGCGGTAGAGGTGCAGGGCGGTACCATCGGCGGCGCGCAGGGACTCGGGAGGCTTGGTCACGGGTATATAGTATGAAGGCTGTAATCTTAGGTGGTTCCCCGGCTCTCGGCGACGATGACGCGATTCCTGCACACGAGACTCCTGACGTTCACGCTGCTCGCGGCGCTGACGCCGCCGGCCGCGCGCGCGCAGGCGTCGGGAGTGCCCGGTGACCAGGCGGCACAGGCCAGCGCACCAGACACCGCGCTGGCTGCGCGCGAGCTCGTGGTCGTGCTGCACGGGATGGGACGGACCACCTACTCGATGCGTCCCGTGGAAACGGCTCTCAAGGCTGCGGGCTATGACGTGCTCAACATCGGCTATTCGAGTTATTGCTGCTCGATCGCCGAGTTGGGTGCGGCACTACGCCGTGAGATTGATGCCAAGCGCCGTCCCGAGCACGTGACGCTGCACTTCGTCGGCCACAGCCTCGGCGGTATCCTCGCGCGCTGGGTGGCGGCGCAGGACGACCGCCCGGCCGGTATCGGACGCATCGTGATGCTCACGCCGCCCAACCAGGGGGCGCGGATGGCGGACCGTTTCACGCCCTTGGTCGGGTGGCTGCTTGAGCCCATCGACGAGTTGCGCACCGATAGTACGGCGACCGTGCGGAAGATCCCGCCGCCGCGGGGCGTCTCCGTGGGCGTGGTAGCGGCGCGCGGCGACGATACGGTGGATATCTCCGAGACCCACATCTACGGCGAGGCGGACCACGTCGTGGTGGACGGCAGCCATACCTTCGTGATGCGCCGCGAAGAGGTGCACCGTCTGGTGCTTGGCTTCCTGCGCGATGGCCGCTTCCCGCTCGACACCCGCAGCGCGCGATGAACGCGTCCGATGCCGCGGTGCCGATCCTCGTCTACGACGGCGATTGCGGATTCTGCGCACGATCGGTGCAGTTCGTCCTCGCCCACGACAGACGCGGCACCGTGCGCTTCGCCGCGCGCGACGGCATTGCCGGGCGCGCCGTGCGTGAGCGGCACTCGCATCTCCTGACCGTGGAGTCGATGCTCTGGGTCGAGACGGTGGACGGGCGCGAGGTGGTCCGCACGCACTCGGATGCCGTGCTCGCGACCGCCGCCTACCTCGGCGGCGGGTACGCCGTCCTGGCGGCACTCGGGCGGCTGGTTCCGCGCATCCTGCGCGACCCGGTCTATAACGCCGTGGCGCGCGTGCGCCGCCGCCTGCTCCGTCGCGCGCCGGCCTGTGCGTTGCCCCAGCCTCACGAACTGGCGAGGATGCTGCCGTAGGGGGCGCAAGCCCGCGAATCCGGTCCGAGGGGTTGACGGCGATGCGCGTCGGGCGCATATCGTGCGTTTAACACTCCCATCGGAGACACAGGATGCGAGCATTTCTCGGCGCGGTCAGCTTGGCTGTCGTGATTCTAGCCGCCGAGCTTGAGGCGCAGAGGCTGGGCCCCGAGGTGCGCCGGCCGCGCCTCACGGCGAGTGCGGACACCAACGACGCCGTCGCCTACCTCGAGCTCGGGATGGCCTCGGCCGCCGAGTCGCCGGATGTGGCGGCCGATGCCTTCTACTGGGCCGCGCGTCTCGATCCTTCCGCACCGGGTGCACTGCACGGACGTCGCATCGCCCTGCTGACGCGTCGTCCACAGACGCTGAACCAGTACTTCCAGGGCGGACGTCGCGCGCGCGAGAATAGCCGCGAGTTCAGGTCGATCGACTCGCTGCAGCTGCGGGCACTGAATCTCGATCCTCTGATGTACCGGATGCTCGACCGCACGCTGCTGTTCACGTACTACTACAACAGCTACCGGCGGCGCGGCGGGAGCCTGACCCGACGGGAGTTCGATCGCGAGCTGCAGTTCGAGTTGCGCAGCGAGAGCCCGGCGACGCGAGCGTGGGTGTTCTATGGTTCTGGCCAGTTCGACGCCGCCATCACCGAATACGATGTCGCCATCCGGGGCTCCAGAGACCCGGTGAATCTGCACATCGAGCGCGCGCGCACGCTCTCGCTGCGCTCGCGTGATACCGAGGCCATCCAAGGCTTCACCAAGGCCATTGAGTTGCTCACGACTCGCGACGAGCGCCGTGGTGAGTACGTGGTGTTCTACGACTCCAAGGCGATGCTGCACCACAGCATCGGCGTGCTGCACATCCGCCAGAACAAGCCGGACTCCGCGCGCGCCGCCTTCGGCCGGGCGATGGAAGAGGACGTCTCCTTCTGGCCGCCGCACATCGAGCTGGGCCGACTCGCGCTCGCCCAGCACGACACGATCACCGCCGTCTCCGAACTCGGACTCGCCGCGACGCTCGCCACCGACGAGCCGTACATCCAGTACGTGTACGGCCAGATGTTGCTCGCCACCGGCCAGGCAGAGGATGCCATTGTGCCGCTGCGCAGCGCCATCGAGTTGGAGCCGTACTACGCCGCACCGCACTTCCTGCTCGCCGAAGCCCTGGCGGCCACGGGCGACAATGCCGGCGCGCGTACGCACTATGAGCGCTACCTCGCACTGTCATCGGTGCGAGATGGTCCGCGCCGCAACACTGCCACGACGCGCCTCACGGCGCTCGCTCGATGAAGGCCGCCCGTTCGCTTTGCGCGGCGGTTGTCGCCGCGGCACTCGCTGCGCCGACGCTTGCGGCGCAGCAGACGCCGGTGCTTCGCCAGCGCACCGCCGCGGAAGACCTGCAGCTGTTCAGCCAGGTCTACAACCAGATCCGCGTCAACCATCCGGACTCACTGGATTCGCACCGGCTGTTTATGGCGGCCATCCAGGCGATGGTGCAGGCCACGGATCCGCACTCGTACGTGATTCCGGCCGCGCGGCTGAGTCCGGGCAAGGAAGACGAACTCCGCGCCGGTCGCCTGCATCCGGTTCCTATCGAATGGAGCTTCGTCGGTGGCTCGGCGGTCGTCGCGAACGTGCACGCCGGGACGGCGGCCCGTCGCGTCGACATCCTCCCGGGTGACGAGCTGGTCGCCGTGGACGGCGAGCCGGTGCGCGCCGAGAGCGCGCTCGAACTGGAGATCGAACTCGCCGGTCCGCGCAACAGCACGACCACGCTCACCTTCGAGCGGCGCCAGCCCGACGGCAGCTACGCGCGACTGGACCGGCGCGTGCGCCGGGAGCGCCGCGCCGAGGAGACCTCGGTTCCGGCGGCGTTTCTGCTCGACGCGCAGACGGCATACATCCGGATCACGACCTTCACCGGCGACCGCACCGCCGAGCAGATGCGCTCCGCGATGGATCGAATGGCGGGAGCCGGTGCGCGTCGACTGGTGCTCGACCTGCGCCAGAATGGTGGTGGCCTCGTGAACGAGGCCCTCGACGTCGCCAGCGAGTTCCTACCCACCGGCACCTTGGTCTACACCTCGGAGTCGCGCCGCGCCAATCCCGACACCGGCCGCGTCCGGCGCGGGCTACGCTCGCCGCGCACCTGGCCGATCGTCGTCCTCATCGACGACGGCACGGCCAGCGCCTCCGAGCTCGTCGTCGGCGCGCTGCAGGACCACGACCGTGCGTTGGTCGTTGGCCGCCCCAGCTTCGGCAAGGCGCTGATAATGCGTGGCTTTCCGCTCTCCGATGGCTCGATCCTCGTGCTCGTCGTCGGGCACCTGAAGACGCCTTGCGGGCGCGTCATCCAGCGGCAGTACAAGGGCATCACCGCGCGCAACTACTATCGGCTCGCCGCCGCGGACCGCGACACCGTCGGTCGCCCGAGCTGCCAGACCAAGGGAGGCCGTACCGTCTACGGAGGCGGCGGCATCTATCCCGACATCGTGACTCCCGTCGCGCCCGCACCGCCGGCGTGGTGGCGACGCATCAGCGCGCTCGACCTCCCGACCACCTGGGCTGGCGGCTACGTCACCGAGCAAGGCGCACGGCTCACGACGGCCGCCGCCTTGGCTGCTGCGCCGTCGATCGAGGCGGCGGCGCTGGCCGGCTTCCGTGCCTTCGCCAAGGAACGCGGCGTCGAGATCCCCGAAGGCGAAGCCACTGACGCGCAGCTCACGCACCTGCTCGTCACGACGGTGGCCTTCGCCAAGTGGGGGAACGAGGGGCTGTACTTAGTGGAAGCGCATCTCGATCCAGAGGTGCGCGGCGCGCTCAAGTACTTCGACGAGATGGAATCGCGCGGCATCCGCTAGCGCGCGGCGTCGTAGTCCTCGGGCGTGTCCACGTCCTGCAGCGCCGCCTCGGGCCAGTCGTGCATCTGGGCCTCGCCCTCGTGCGCCCGCACGACGGCCTTGCCGCAGCCTTCGCCCTGCCAGGCCAGTAACTCGGGCCACAGGGCGCGGCGGAACACCAACGGCGGCGCCAGCACGTCGCCGTAGCGCGAGACGCCCAGTGGCGCGTCGCTCGCCGCGAGGCCATCCACCAGCGCACGCAGCATCGGCGTCGTAACCTGCACCATATCCGCGAGCATCACCAGCGCGGCGTCCACGTCATTGGGCAGGGCACGCAGTCCGGCGTGCAACGACGCACTGGTCGGGCCCGTCGGGTCCGGCGACTCGGCGTAGCGCAGATCCTGCGCGGCCAGCGCCTCGCGCACCCGCGCCGACTCGTGGCCGGTCACGACGACGATCGGCTCGCAGCCGGCGTCGCGCACGCGGCGCACCGTACGGTGCACCATCGCTTCGCCCTCGACGGGCAGGAGCAGCTTGTTGCGGCCCATCCGCCGCGACGCACCGGCCGCGAGCACCACGGCCGCCACCCGCGGCGCGTCGCTCACGTCTCGCTGGGCGACGTGGGCGAGTGGATCGGTGCGCGCCGCTCGCGCAGCGACTTCGGCCGGCGCCCGCTGCGCACCGCCAGCAACTCGGCCACCACGCTGAGCGCCACCTGCTCGGCGCCGTCCGTGCCGATGTCCAGGCCGACGGGGCTGTAGATCCTCGACTCGTCCACCGGGCCCTCGCCGCGCAGGATGCCGAGCAGGCGCTCCGTGCGCGCCCGCGGGCCGAGCACGCCGAGGTAGCGCGCCGGCGTGCGCAAGAGGGCGCGCAGATAGTCGGTGTCATCGGCGAAGTGGTGCGTCATCACGACGGCGTAGCTGTCGTCGTCGAGCACGACGCGCTCGCCGAGGCGAGCGGCATCCGTCTCGACGCGCTGGATGGGGGCAGGGAAGCGTTCGGCGGTGAGCAGGCCGGGTCGACGATCGGCCACGACCACGCGAAATCCCACCTCGGCTGCGAGCCGCGCAACGTGCCGCGCATCGTCACCGGCGCTGACGACGAGCAGGCGCGGCGGCGGGTAGAGCAGTTCGATGAAGCGTTCGCCCTGCACCTCGGAGTCTTCCTCGCTGCCGTGCGCGAGGTCGAGCAGGTTGAGCTCGTCCATCGGCCGGCACGTGCGCGCAGCGGTCTCGAGGTCGGTGGTCACGACGTGCGCCACTTCCGCCGCAATCATCGCGCGCTCGGCGTCGCGCGCGTCGCGCACCGGCTCCACGTACACCTCGACCACGCCTTCGCAGCCGACGCCGAGGTCCCAGGCCTGCACCTCGTCTGCGCCGCCACAGTACTCGCGCAGTTCGGCGACGCCGCTGCGGATCACACGCAACGCCACCTCGCGCACGTCCGCCTCGAGGCAGCCCCCGCTGACGTTGCCGACGTGCTGTCCGTCCGCGGCCACGAGCAGCTTGGCACCCTCGTGGCGGTAGGCCGAACCGCGCACGCGCACGACGGTCGCCAACGCGCAGGGCACGCCCGCCGCGTGCCACTCGGCGAGCTGGGCAAGTACCTGCCGCGTCTCCAGCCAGGTCTTCACGCGCCTAGCTCCACGAGAGGTCGTGCAGGCTGAGCGGCAACGAGCGGATGCGCTTGCCGGTGGCCGCGAAAATCGCGTTGGTCAGCGCCGGGATCACCGGCGGCAGGGCCGGTTCGCCCATCCCCGTCGGCGGCACGTCGCTGAGCACGAAGTCGATCTCCACCGGCGGCGTGCCGGTGATGCGTAGCAACGGATACGTCGTGAAGTTCGACTCCCGCGCCGCGCCGCCCTCGATGGTCACCTGCTGGTTGAGCGCTTCGGCGATGCCGTCGAGCACCGAGCCGCGCACCTGGTTGGCGGCGCCGCTGGGATTGATGATGACACTGCCGACGTCGCCGGCCACCCAGACTTTGTCGACGGTGAGCGTACCGTTGCGGGCCACCGTCACCTCCACCACCTCGGCGAAGTAGCCGCGATGGCTGAAGTGGAAGCCGACGCCCATTCCCTTGCCGCGGGGCAGCGTGCGCGTGCCCCAGGCCGACATCTGCGCCACGCGCTCGAGCACCCCGCGCATCCGTGCGGGGTCCATATAGGAGGGGCGCGGCCCCGGGCCGCTCGGCGGCGGCGGCGCCACGAACTTCCCGAGCAGGTCGAGGCGGAACGCCACGGGATCGCGACCGGCGGCGAGCGCCAGCTCGTCGAGGAAGCTCTGGTACACGAAGGCGATGGCGTTGCTCGTCGGCGCGCGCAGGAAGCCCGTGGGCACGCCGAGCGGCATCGTCGAGACGCCGAGGTGGAAGTTCGGTACGAAGCCGGCCGGGAACTCGCCGAGGCTGATGCCGGCCGCCGGCGCGAAGCTGTTGCCCTCGCCGAAGGTGACGAAGTGGTTGTCCCAGGCCACGAGGTTGCCCTGCGCGTCCACCGCGCCGCGCAGCTTATGGTAGCCGGCCGGGCGGTAGAAGTCGTGCTGCAGGTCGTCCTCGCGCGTCCACGTCAGCTTCACCGGCGCGCCCACCTGCTTGGCGATGGCCGCCGCCTCGACCATATAGTCGTTGTTCAGCCGCCGGCCGAAGCCGCCGCCGCCGCGGATCATATGGATGGTGATGTCTTCCGGCGCGATGCCCAAGGTGTTGGCGCAGAGCGTGCGCCCGGACTGCGGGTTCTGCGTCGGTGCCCAGACCTCGAGCTTGCCGTCCTTGAAGTGTGCCGTGCAGTTCATCGGCTCCAGCGCCGCGTGCGCCAGGAACGGATACTCATACTCGGCTTCCACCACGCGGCCCAGCGCGGCGCTCGGGCCGGCCTCGCCGACGCGTACCAGCGTACGCTGCGGCGCCCCGCGCAGGAACTCCTGCGCCTGCCGCTTGAAGCTCGTATTCGACTGCTGGGCCGTCGGGTGCTCGGCCCAGGTGACGCGCAGCGCATTGCGGGCCACGCGTGCGTTCCAGTACTTGTCGGCGACGATCGCGACGCCGGGCAGCAATCCGTTGAGCTGCGTCGTGCCTTCGATGACGAAGGCATCGCGCACCCCGCGCATCTGCTTGATGGCATCGAGGTTTGCCGAGGCCACGCGGGCACCGAACACCGGTGCCTTGATGTACTGCGCGTGCAGCATTCCCGGCACCGAGACGTCGATGCCGAACAACGGCGCGCCGCGGACGATCTTGGCGTTGTCCACGCCGCCCAGTGGCTTGCCGATGATGCGATAGTCCTTGGGGTCCTTCATCCGCACCGCCGCCGCGTCGGGCGTCGGCAGCGTCGCGGCGCGTTCGGCGAGCTCGGCGTAGCGCAGCACACGCCGGCTGGCGTGGTGATGCACGCGCGCGTCGCCCGAGGTGCTGCACTCGGCTTCGGGGACGTTCCACACCTGTGCGGCGGCGCTGATCATCAGGGCGCGACCGACCGCACCGGCGCGGCGCAGCGGTTCCCAGTTGGTGGGCGTGGCGGTGCTGCCGCCGGCCACCTGCGGGCCGTACTTGGCGGGGTCGCTGTCGGCCTGCTCGATCGTCACCGACTCCCAAGGCACGTCGAGCTCGTCCGCGATCAGTTGCGGCAGCGAGGTCTTCACGCCCTGCCCGACCTCGGGGTTCTTGGCGATGATCGTGACCTGTCCGTCGCGCGTGATGCGGAGGAAGGCGTTCGGCGCAAAGTCGGCATCGGCGCCGGGCTCGGCGGCGCCGAGTTCCGGCAGGCGGTAGTCGAGCTGTGTGCCGATGAGCAGTCCTCCGCCGGCGATGCCGGTGACGCGGAGGAAGTGGCGGCGGTCCACGGCGGCGCTCACTTGGCCTCCCCGGCGGCGGCGCCCGCATCGTTGTTGGCGGCGATCTGCACCGCGCGGTGGATGCCTTCGCGTATGCGATGGTACGTGGCGCAGCGGCAGATGTTGCCTTCCATCGCTGCGTCGATGTCCGCATCCGTCGGCCGCGGGGTGCGGCGCAGCAGGGCGGCCGCCTGCATAATCTGGCCGGCTTGGCAGTACCCGCACTGGGGGACGTCGAGGTCCTGCCACGCGCGTTGCAGCGGGTGCGAGCCGTCAGCCGAGAGGCCTTCGATGGTCGTCACGTTGGCGTTGGCGACACCTGCGGCCGGCATCACGCAGGAGCGGACCGGGTTGCCATTGACGTGCACCGTGCAGGCGCCGCAGGACCCGATCCCGCAGCCGAACTTGGGGCCTTTGAGGTCCAGCTCCTCGCGGAGCACCCAGAGGAGGGGCATATCGTCGGGGACGTCGAGAGTACGGCGCGTCCCGTTGACCGTGAACGTGACCGGCATCGGTGCTCCTGAAGGCAGTAGGATGCAACTTCGCCCCCCGCGGGGACGTCCGCAACGCGCGGGCCCGCGCGCGGCGGCGTTCCCCCTGTGTACGTTTGGGGTACTGGAAGGGTTGCCCGAGTCCCCCGTCTCCGGTCGAGATCGCCGTATGCCTGCCCTCCCTCTGCGATGAACCTCGGTTTCCTGCGCGACCTGCCTGGCTGGTGGCCCCTGGCAACAGGTGCCGTGTGGCTGGCGCTGAACCTCGCCGCCACCTCGCACGTGCTCGTGCAGAAGCGCGACGTGCGCGCCGCCATCGCCTGGGTGGGCGTCATCTGGTTGGTCCCAGTGATCGGCTCGCTACTTTATGCGGCGCTGGGGCTCAACCGCATCCGCCGCCGCGCCGCCGAGCTGCAGCGCGCGCGCCGCCGCGTCCCGAGCTCCACGCCGATCGACAGCGCCGTGGCCCGGGTCGGGACCGAGTCCACCGTGCCCGAGCAGTTCAAGCCGCTGGCGCGCCTCGGCGAGGCGATGAGCGGCCGCCCGCTGCTCACCGGCAACGCCGTCCAGGTGCTCCACAACGGCGACGAGGCCTACCCCGCGATGCTGGCAGCCATCGAGGAGGCACGCTCGAGCATCGCGATGATGAGCTACATCTTCGCCGAGGACGCCGCCGGCCGCCCGTTCATCGAGGCCCTCGGGCGCGCCGTGAAGCGAGGCGTCGAGGTGCGCGTGCTCGTGGACGGCGTCGGCGCGCGCTACACCTGGCCGCCGGTGCACCGCGCGCTGCGCAAGGCAGGCATCCGCGCCGAGCTCTTCCTGCCCGGCATCCGAGACGCCGGGCTCGCCTTCTTCAACCTCCGCACGCACCGCAAGGTGCTTACGGTGGATGGGCGCGTGGCCTTCGCTGGCGGCATCAACATCCAGGCCCGCAACATCCATCGCGACAACCCGCCGCAGATGGTGCGCGACCTACACTTCCGGCTTGAGGGTCCGATCGTCGGCCAATTGCAGGAAGTCTTCGCCGAGGACTGGGCGTTCACCACGCGGGAGCTGCTCGACGGGCCGCTGTGGTATCCGACGCTGCTGCCGGTGGGCGACACCACCGCGCGGGCCTTTACCGACGGCCCCGACGGCGACCTCGAGATCCTGCGCACCGTCCTGCTCGGCGCGCTCTCCAGCGCCCGCGAGTCGGTGCGCATCGTCACGCCCTATTTCTTGCCTGACCAAGGCCTGATTTCCGCGCTGACCGTGGCGGCGCTGCGCGGCGTGCGCGTGGACATCGTCCTGCCCGCGCAGGTGAACATCCCGCTGGTGCAGTGGGCCGCCACCGCCCAACTCTGGCAGGTGCTGCGCCCTGGTTGCCGCGTGCACCTGACGCCGTTGCCTTTCGACCACACCAAGCTGACGGTGATCGATCGCAGCTGGGTCCTGTTCGGCTCGTCCAACTGGGACCCGCGTTCGCTGCGGCTGAACTTCGAGCTGGACGTGGAATGCTTCGATCCGCGCCTCGCCGAACGCCTCGACGAAGAGGTGCGTATGCGCATTGCCGGCGCGTCGGAGCTCACGCTCAGCGACGTGGACGGCCGCCCCGTGTGGAAGAAGATCGGGCACGGCCTCGCCCGCCTCCTCGCCCCTTACCTTTGACCGATGCCTAGTCCCCGCGTCCGTGACACCCTCGTCAGCGTGCTCACCATCCAGGTGATCGCGCTGGCACTGCTCTGGTTGCTCCAGCGGCGCTTCGGAATCTGACGATGCATTGGATCAACTGGGCCATCGTCGGTGCCTACCTGCTCTGGGTCGTGGGAGACGGCATCCGCCGCTCCCGCGGGGCCACGACCATCGAAGGCTACTTCCTCGCAGGCCGCTCGTTGCCGTGGTGGGCCGTCGGCCTCTCGGTGATGGCCACCCAGCTCTCGGCCATCACGCTCATCGGAACGACGGGGCAGGGCGCCACCGACGGACTGCGCTTCGTGCAGTTCTACTTCGGCTTGCCGATCGCGATGGTCATCCTCGGCGTCACGCTGGTGCCGTTCCTCATCAACGCCAAGGTCTATACCGCCTACGAGTACCTCGAGCGGCGCTTCAATCCCGCCACGCGCTCGCTCACCAGCCTTCTGTTCCTGCTGTCGCGCGGGATGTCCTGCGGCACCATCATCGCCGCGCCGGCCGTGGTGCTCTCGGCGGTGCTCGGGCTCGACCTCTGGATCTCCATCGCGCTGATCGGCATCCCGACGATCGCCTACACCGCCGTCGGCGGCGTCGGGGCCGTCACCTGGGCCGACGTCAAGCAGATGGTGGTCATCGTCGCCGCACTCTTTGCCGTCGTCGTCGTGCTCATCTCCCGCCTGCCGATTCCGCTCGGGGATGCGCTGTCGCTGGCCGGCAGCACCGGCAAGCTCAACGCCTTCGACTTCTCCTTCTCGATCACCAACACCTACACGTTCTGGTCCGGGCTCATCGGCGGCACCTTCCTGATGCTGTCGTACTTCGGGGCAGACCAGAGCCAGGTGCAGCGCTACCTCGCGGCCAAGTCGGTGGACGAGGCGCGCAGCTCGCTGTTGATGAGCGCGTACTGGAAGATCCCGCTCCAGGCGCTGGTGCTGCTGGTGGGCATCGGCGTGTTCCTCTTCTATGTGTTCACGCCCGGGCCGCTGCTGTTCAACCCGGCGCAGGACCGCGCCGCGCGCGCCGCCGCGCCGGCAGAGTTCGCGGCGCTCGACGCCCGTTATGCCGACGCCCTCTCGCTCCGCGCCGAGGCCGCCCGTGCGAACAATCGCGCCGTCTTCGCCGCCAGTGACCAAGTCGTCACGGCGGTGCGCAGCGAGGCCTTGGCCACCGCCCAGGAAGCGCTCGGCCGGCCCACCCGTGACGTGAACTACATCATCCCGCGCTTCGTCACGGACCACCTGCCCATCGGGCTCGCCGGCCTGTTCCTCGCCGCCGTGCTGGCGGCCGCGATGAGCAGCATCGCCGCCGAACTCAACTCGCTGGCCACCGCCAGCACCGTCGACTTCTACATCCGGTGGATCAATCCGGCGGCCAGCGAGAGCCAGAACCTTCGCGTCGGCAAGTTGGCCACGATGCTCTGGGGCACCTTCGCCTGCGTGGTCGCGCTCAAGGCGGCCACGCTCGGTTCGCTGATCGAGGTCGTGAACCGCTTCGGTTCCTTCTTCTACGGGTCCATCCTCGGCGTCTTCCTGCTGGCGATGATCCCGCGCGCCCGCGGACTCGGCGCGTTCGTCGGCCTGCTCGCGGGAATGGGCACCGTGGCGTACGTCGCCACCTACCACCCGGCGATCTCCTTCCTCTGGCACAACGTCATCGGCGCGGTCACCGTCGTCACGGTCGGAATGCTGCTCAGCCTGCGCCCCGCGCGCTGACTGCCAATGCAGCGCGGCCGGCATACGCCGTGCAAGCGCTGCATTGGAATGCATTTCCGCGTCTGTTGCAGTCCGCCGTTGTAGCATCCGGCTATGACACAGGTTCGCATCATCGGCGTCCCAATGGACCTCGGCGCGTCGCGCCGCGGCGTGGATATGGGACCATCCGCCGTCCGCTATACCGACCTCCGCGATCGCCTGGCCAAGCTCGGCCACGACGTGGACGACATCGGTAACGTCTCCGTGCCCCTACGCGAGGATGCCGCCCGCGGCGCGCAACGTGGCGCACGCTACCTCGGCGCCATCACCGACGTGTGCAGCGAGGTTGCGACGCGCACGGAAGAAGCCCTCCGCGCCGGTCGGCTTCCCGTGGTCCTCGGCGGCGACCACGCACTTTCTGCCGGCAGCATCGCCGGCGCGTCTCGCTTCCTGAAGTCCAAGGGGCAGCATCTCGGCGCGCTCTGGATCGACGCCCACGGCGACCTCAACACGCCTGGCACCTCCAAGAGCGGCAACGTGCACGGGATGCCGCTGGCCGCGCTGCTCGGGCACGGCGACGCGGCGATGGTCGGCATCGCCGGCGCGGAAGGCGCGCTGCGCAGCACCGACCTCGCGCTGGTCGGCCTGCGCGACCTTGACGCCGCCGAGCGCAGCCACATCAAGAAGTGGAAGCTCTCCGCGTTCACGATGCGCAGCCTCGACGAGCGCGGCGTGCGCACGGTGCTCGAGCAGGCCATCGCCGTCGCGACACGCGACACCGCCGGCATCTGGGTGTCATTCGATATGGACGTGATCGATCCGGAAGAGGCGCCCGGCGTCGGCACCGCCGTCCCCGGCGGGATGACCTACCGCGAAGCCCATCTCGCGATGGAGATGCTCGCCGACACCGGCAAGCTCGTCGGCCTCGATATGGTCGAGGTGAACCCCGTCCTTGACGAACGCAACCGCACCGCCGAGATCGCCTGCGAGCTCATCTGCTCGGCGCTCGGCAAGCGCATTCTCTGAGTCGACGATGACACTCCGCTACACCCCACCCGACTTCACCGCGAAGCCGCTGGCCAAGGCCCCCGCCGCGCGGACCGTGGTCGCCGAGCGCGATGGCGTGCTGCCCGACGGCTTCTTCGCCACCACCAACCTGCCGACCTACGTCAAGAACGCCGACGGGAGCTGGGTGCTCCCGCGCGAACCTCGGATGGACGGCGTGCTCGTGCGCGGCAAGGATAACGCCTGGTGGGTGCGCGAAGGCCGCCGCGTGAAGGCGGGCGACGAAGTGGTCGTCGGCAGCGCCGAGGATGGCAGTGAGGGCGTGCTCGTGCACGCCCGCGGCTTCAGCGGCGACGAGGGCCCCGGCGGCGACTTCCACTTTATGAGCAGCACCGTGAGCCGCGAGAAGCCCATCGACTACACGCAGATCGCGCGGATGCTCGTCGAGGAAAAGCGCCGCGGCGGCTACGTGCTCTGGGTGACCGGTCCGGCGCTCGTGCACTCGCGCGCCCGCGACAACCTCGCGTGGTTCATCCGCAACGGCTACGTGCAGGCCCTCTTGGCCGGCAATGCCGTCGCCGTACACGACATCGAGGCGGCGATCGTCGGGACCACGCTCGGGATGACCAGCGAGGGCGAGCCCACCGCCGGCGGGCACGCCTCGCATATGCGCGCCATCAACGCCGTGCGCCGCGCCGGCAGCATCAAGGCGGCGGTGGGGCAGGGCGTCATCACCGAGGGCATTATGCACGCCTGCGTCGTCGAGGGCGTGCCCTATGTGCTCGGCGGATCCATCCGCGATGACGGCCCGCTGCCTGACGTGCACACCGACGCCGTGAAGGCGCAGGAGGCGACGCGGGCGCACACCATCAAGGCCACGATGGCCGTGATGATCGCGACCGCCCTCCATTCAATTGCGGTCGGCAATATGCTGCCCGCGTACTACGAGGATCCGCAGCGCGGGATGCAGGAGTTGCCGACCATCTGTGTGGACGCCAGCGAGTTTCTCGTCAGCAAGCTCAAGGATCGCGGTACGCACCAGGCCATCGGCGTGGTGACGAATGCGCAGGACTTTATGAGCATCTTGCGCGCGGCGGTGGAGCGTGAGGTACGCGAGACCGACGTCGCCGAGGCGTAGGGGCGGGGCTTGATTGCGCCTCGGAGTGTGTGCGCGCCCCGGTTGGCGCGCGGTGCCGCTAGAGCGTGACCTGCGCCGCCGCCCAGTCCGTGGCGGCGTTGTCGCTGCGTAGCTTCGTCGCGAGGTCCACCACGAGCTCGTCGCCGTCGCGCCGCAGCGCGTAGCGGTCCAGCCCGCGTTCGGCGCGGCCGCCGATCAGCGTGCCGTTCGGCTGGAAGGTGCTGCGGTGCTTGGGGCAGTAGAAGCGGTTGCGGTCGCCCTGCCAGGTCACGCTCTCGCCGCGGTGCGGGCATTCGAGCACGAAGGCCAGCGCCACGCCGCCCACGCGCGCAAGGATCACCTTGTTCGGCGTGTCGATCGTCACGCCGTCGGCGGCGGGGATGGGGTAGCGCAACTCGTCGCCCGTCCGGCGGCCGACCGCGAACCGGCGTTCCAGCGCGCTCAGGCGATCCGGCGTGACACCGAGCGTGGCCAGCGCACCCACCGCCATCAGGCCGGCGCGGAGGAAGTCGCGGCGGTCGTGGCGGATGGCGCAGCTGTCCGTGCCGGCCGTCGTCGCTTCAGCGCTGCAGACGTCTGTCCTTGCGTTCGTTTCTGACATTGCGGCCTCTTGGGCGGGCGAAGGGCTTCGTGTCATACCAACGCCAGCACGCAGGGTTTCGTTAGCCATCCGTTAGGGCAAGCGCGGCAGCGCCGCATAGATTCAGCGCTATGCCGCTCGACTACGCCCGGCGACTCACCGCCCCGGAACGCTCCCGGCAAGGGAACGTCCATCTCGGGGCGGGCCTGGCGTTCGTCGCCGGTGCTACCAACGCCGGGGCCTTTCTCGCCGTCGGGCAGTACACCTCGCATATGACCGGCCTCGTCTCCGAAATGGCCGATGCCGTCGTCCTGCGCCGCTGGCCCGTGGCGGCCACCGCCCTTGGCGGCGTGCTGGCGTTCATCGCCGGCGCGGCGAGCACGGCCATACTCGTCAACTTCGCGCAGCGCCGCCGCCTGCGCAGCGCCTTCGCCCAGCCCTTGCTGCTCGAATCGGCCCTGCTGCTGGCCTTCGGTTTCCTCGGCGCGCGCCTCTCGCAGGTGCACGGCTTCTATACCTCGGTCACCGTGCTCCTGCTCTGTTATATGATGGGCCTGCAGAACGCCGTCATCACGAAGATCTCGCGCGCCGAGATCCGCACGACGCACGTGACCGGACTCATCACGGACCTTGGCATCGAGCTGGGCAAACTCGTGTATTTCAATCGCACTCGCGCGGACGCCATCGCGCCGGTCGCCGCCGACCGCGAGCGCCTCGCGGTCCTCGCAGCGTTGCTGCTGGCCTTCTTCGCGGGCGGCTTGGTCGGGGCGCTCGGGTTCACCAACATCGGCTACCTCACGACCGTGCCGCTGTCCGGCGTGCTGTTGCTGCTGGCCGTCATCCCCGCGCTGGATGACCTGCGCGGAGCGCCGCGCGGTCCCCATCCTCCTGGTACCGTGTGACGCCGCGCCGCGCCGCGCTGGCGTTCATCTTCGTCTCGATCGTCCTCGACATCGTCGCCTTCGGCATCGTCATTCCGGTGCTGCCCAAGCTGATCGAGTCGTTCGTGGACTTCGATGCCGCGCGCGCCGCACAGTGGGTGGGACTCTTCGGGACCGTCTGGGCGCTGATGCAGTTCTGCTGTGCGCCGCTGCTCGGGGCGCTCTCCGACCGCTTCGGCCGCCGCCCGGTGCTGTTGCTCTCGATCAGCGGCCTCGGACTCGACTACGTCTTTATGGCGCTTGCGCCCACGCTCGGCTGGTTGTTCGTCGGGCGCATCATCTCCGGAATGACCGCCGCCGGGTTCGCCACCGCCGCCGCGTACATCGCCGACGTCACCGAACCGGAGCGTCGTGCCGCCGCCTTCGGCCTCGTCGGCGCCGCGTGGGGATTCGGCTTCGTCGTGGGGCCGGCGCTCGGCGGCATCCTCGGTGCCGCCGATCCGCGCCTCCCGTTCTGGGTGGCGGGCGCGCTGGCGTTGGTGAACGCGGCCTATGGCTTCTTCGTCCTGCCGGAGTCCTTGCCGCCCGAGAAGCGCGCCGCCTTCGACCTCAAGCGCGCCAACCCCTTGGGCTCGCTGCGGTTCCTGCAGGCCAACCGCCAACTCTTCGGCCTCGCCGGCACGAGCTTCCTCTACAACCTCGGCCATACCGTCTTCCCGAGCGTCTTCGTCATCTGGGCCAGCTACCGCTATGGCTGGGACGCCAAGGCGGTCGGGCTTTCCCTTGCCGTGGTCGGCATTGCCAACATCCTCGTGCAGGGCGGGCTCGTGCGCCCCCTGGTCCGGCGCGTCGGTGCGCGCCGCGCGATGGCCATCGGCGCCGCGGCCGGGACGCTGGGCTTCGCGCTCTACGGCATCGCCGCGGCGGTGCCGCTCTTCTGGCTCGCAATCTTCGTCTATGCGCCGGCGGGTGTGTTCAACCCGTCGTTGATGGGCGCGATGTCCAAGCGCGTCGGCCCCAGCGAGCAGGGACGCCTGCAGGGAGCGACGAGCTCGTTGATGGGCGTGGCCGGAATGCTCGGGCCGGGCCTCTTTACCCTGAGCTTCGCCTGGGCGATTCGACCCGGCGGCATCGTCCACCTGCCAGGCCTTC
This sequence comes from Gemmatimonadaceae bacterium, assembly GCA_019637355.1. Taxonomy (NCBI): domain Bacteria; kingdom Pseudomonadati; phylum Gemmatimonadota; class Gemmatimonadia; order Gemmatimonadales; family Gemmatimonadaceae; species Gemmatimonadaceae bacterium. The sequence goes on from JAHBVT010000001.1 coordinate 247,459, forward strand.
CGTTCTTGATCGCCGCGGCGCTCTTTGCGGCCGCCGGTCTCCTGGCGATGCGCAGTACCACGCCCGAATCGGACTGACGAGTCATAGGGCGAGAGGACCATTCCGCGGGCGCGCTCCCGGCGATAGCGTATCGCGATCTCTTCCCCGACGGATTCCCGATGCGCCGAATGTTGGTCTTCTGCAGCGCCCTCTCTCTCGTCCTCGGCTCCGCACTTGAGGCGCAGGGTGCGCCGGTGCGCGCGCGGCTGGGCGCACCCAACGACCGGTGGACGCCTGCGGAGATGGAGCTTGGGCCGGGTGACTCGCTGGACCTCCGGACGCGCAGCGGCGCGGCGGTCCTGCGCGCCGCCCGCGGTGAGGTTAGCATCGAGCGCCGCACTGGCTTCGATCGGCGCACCGGTGCCATACGTGGCGCGATGATCGGCGGCCTGGTCGGCGTGGCGATCCCCCTGCTCATTCCCGAGATGCGCGAGAGCGGCTGGGGCCCGGTCTTCTCGGTGATATTCGGCGCCGTCGGCGTCGGCGGCGGAGCACTGGTCGGCACCGCCTTCGCACCGGCGAGCTGGGAGCCGTATTCCGTGGCTCGTGACGGCTGCGCGGTCTACCGCTTCGCCCCGGGCTCCGTGGTCAAGATCCGCGCCGCGGATGGCAGCCAGCGCTCCGGCACCGTCGTCCGACACGAGGCCGAGGCCATCGCCATCCAGTCAGCCGGTTCAGCGGCTCCCACGGCGCTGCAGACGTCCGGTGCGTCCGCCGAGCTTGCCGTCGGAAAGAACCGCCGCAAGGGCGCGCTGGTCTGGGGCGCCGCCGGGGCTGGGCTTGGCATTGTCGGGGCGGCGACGGACCCCGAGGCTGACGGCAGCACCGCCGTCGCCGCGGTCCTCGGGAACGCACTCTTCTTCGGCGGTATCGGCGCGCTGGTGGGCACGTCAGGCAACACCCGAGTGCCGCTGCCTTGCCGCTAGCGCCCCCACTGGCGTAACGCAGGGCGATGTACGAACCTCAAGGCGTGGAGCGGCACCCCCCACGCCGGAGGTCGCGATGGCTTTCACCCCGCAGGCGCAGGCCGTCTGGGACCGCGTCCCGGAGGCCACCCGCGCCAAGCTCCTCGACAGCGGCTTCTGCACGCGCTGCCTGGCGACGCGTCATTTCGACCTCACCGAAGGCGAGATTCGCGACAAGGAACTCGCCTTGATCGGCAAGTGCGGCACCTGCGGGGCGCGCGTCGTGCGCCTCGTGCAACTCGAATAGACCCTATGCGCTTCGTCCTTCCAATTGTCATTGTCGTGGCACTGAGCGCTGCGGCGCCGCTCCACGCCCAAGCCGCCGTGCGCTGGCAGGAGATCGGCAAGACCTCCACCGGCAATCTGGTCTACGTGGATCCGCGATCGGTGCGCGACACCGCAGGCTTCAAGCAGGCCACGGTGCGCACCGTGTACGCCGAGCCGGTGGATACGCCGCAGGGCCCCATCACCGGCTCGCGGGCGACGGCGCTGTTCGATTGCGCCGCGCAACGCGTGGCGGTGCTCGAGAACATCATCTACCACGACGAGCGCGCCAACCGCGTCTACCGGCGCAGTGCCCCTCAGCGGCCCGGCTTCGGGCCGGCGATGACGAGCACCTTTGCGCACGTAGCAATGCAGCACCTCTGCGCGCCGCGGTAGGGGTCGCTCCTGCGCACGGTGTTCGCGCACGGCTGTGGATGTCGACTGAAGCCTCCGGCTGAAGGTTGGGCGGGTCGCAACTCCAGCTACCTCAGTTGTGCCTCAGTGAGCTCCCGCCTTGTGGCCGACAGCTAGATGCATTCTGACAACCGCCGAAGGCCCTCCGCGATGTCCTCGGGCTCAATGCCACCGTAGCCAAGCAGCAGCCCGGAGCGAGGCGGCGTATCGACATACCTCGGCGAGAGCGGAAACATCGCCACTCCGCGCTCGTGCGCCCGCTGGGCCACGCCGCAATCGTCGACCGCCGGGTCGTCGAAGGTCGCGGCAAGGTGCAGTCCGCCTGGCGCCGCAATCGGCGTCAGCACGCCACGGAACTTCCCGGTGAGCAGCTCGCGCATCGTGTCGTGACGCTTGGTGAACGCGCGCCGCAGGCGTCGGAGATGTTGGGCCAGGACTCCATCCTCAAGGAACTGCGCGAGCGCCGCCTGCGTCGGTACCGGACTATGCCAGTCGGTGGCGTGCTTTGCCTTGCGTAGCGCCGCGTGGAGCGTCGACGGTGCCACCACGAAGCCCAAGCGGAGCGTGGGGAGCATCGACTTGGAGAAGCTGCCCACGTAGAGCACACGGCCGCAGGTGTCGAGGCTGCGCAGTGGCTCAAGGGGTCGCCCGCCGAAGCGGAACTCGCTGTCGTAGTCGTCCTCCACGACTGCGGCGTGATGGGCGGCGGCCCACGACAGCAACGCTTGCCGGCGCTCCATCGACATCGGAATTCCGAGCGGGTACTGGTGCGACGGCGTCACGTACACCAGTCGCGCACGCGCCGGAAGCGCATCCACCACGAGTCCCGCCGCATCCACCGGGACTCCACGCACGGTGCATCCGTGCGCGAGGAACGCCCGCCGCGCCGGCTGGTACCCCGGATCCTCCATCGCCACGACCTGCCGCGGTTCCAGCAGCACGCGCGTCACGAGATCGATTGCTTGCTGGCTGCCACTCGTCACGAGCACGTCGTCCGCGGCGACCGTGAGGCCGCGCGACGTGCGGAGATGACGCGCGATCGCGGCCCGCAGCGCCGGAAGGCCCGCTGCGTCGATGTGCGCCCCCGTTCCCACGGTGATTTGCTGCAACTGCGTCGCCATCCGCCGACGCCACGCGGCATACGGGAACTGCCGTGCATCAGGGAGTCCTGTACGGAAATCGAAGCGCGGCGCCGGACCTGACATATCCAAGCCCTCCGGCAGGGTCTCCCAGAGCGCGCGCGGCGTCAGCGCCGACAGCGTCTCCCTCGACTCCGACTCCGACCTCTGCCGAATGCCCGGCCGCACGAATGTACCGGCTCCAACTCGGCTTACCACGAAGCCCTCGGCCCGCAAGCGTTCGTAGACGACCGTCACTGTCGTGCGCGAGAGCCCCAGTTCCGCGGCCAGACGCCGCGTCGGCGGCAGCGCGTCGTCCGCGTGGAGCCGGCCATCGAGAATCGCATCGCGCATCTGTCGGTACACTTGTGACGCGGCATCGCGCCGGCTGCTGAGCGTGAAATGAAGGGTCACGCGGTCTCCACGAAATGGTCCACTTGAATCGAGGGGAATTGGCGCTTGTTGGTCCACCAGGAGAGGTCTAGCGTCCGTGGCTCACCATTCAGCCCCGCGAACGTCGTGCACCCACCGCAACCGTACCCCACTGCCCACTCGGCCGCACGCCCCTTGCTCTGGTGCGGTGTCCTCGCGGGGCCATTCTATCTGCTGGTCGGCTATGGGCAAGCCCTTGCACGCGAAGGCTTTGATATCCGGCGGCATCCTCTCAGCGTTCTTGCGAACGGCGACCTCGGCTGGATTCAAGTCAGCAACTTCCTGCTCACGAGCGTCCTCGTGCTCTTCGGCGCCGTAGGCCTCCGTCAGGTGCTGCGGAGCACGCGCGGTGGCACCTGGGGTCCATTGCTGCTCGGCACGTACGGTCTTGGCCTATTCGGTGCTGGTGTATTCCCCGCCGCGCCGATGCAAGGGTTTCCACCTGGTGCCAGCCCATCCGCGGCACTTGGCGGTGCGGGCTTGCTGCACTTTGTGTTCGGCGGCATCGGATTCTACGCGTTGATTGCCTCGTGCTTCGTCTTCGCCCGACGCGCCCACACCCTCGGCGATCCCGGATGGGCGGCGGCATCCGTGGCCACCGGCACGCTGTTCTTCGTCAGTTTCGCGGCGATCGCGTCCGGCAACACCTCCGCCACCGCGATGCTCGCCTTCTATGCGGTGATCACGCTCGCGTGGGCCTGGCATTGCGCGCTGCACGTGAGGCATCTGCGTTGAAGGCCTTCGCAATGTTCCTGTGCGGTGCGTCGCTGATGCCGGCGACGTTGTTCGCCCAGGCGGCGTCGGACGGTCGCCGCGATTTCGACTGGGAGATCGGCAAGTGGCGTACGGAGGTGCGCGTGCTGCTGGCGCCCGGGCGCTGGGCCGAATTCGTGGGGACGAGCGACGTCGTGCCGCTCTGGGATGGCGACGCCAACGTGGTGCATCTCGCTGTGGAAGGTGCTAGCGGGCGCATCGAAGGCGTGAGCCTTCGCTTGTACGATTCCGCGAGCGGTCAGTGGAGCCTCAACTACGCGAACCGCCGGACTGGCAAGCTGAGCCCGCCGGTGTACGGCGGCTTCCGCGACGGGCGAGGCGTGTTCCACGGGCAGGACTGGATCGACGGACGCGCGGTGCTGGTGCGATTCATCATCTACGACGTCACGCCGACCTCCGCTCGGTTCGAGCAATCCATCTCATTCGACGGCGGAGAGAACTGGGAGCCGAACTGGATTGCGACGGACAGGCGCCTGCCGGCACCGGAGCGATGACCGGCGAGGCGCTGCGTACGCGCCTGTGGGACTTCGGGCGGGTGTGCTTCGCGATCGGCTTCATCGGCTTGGGCACGGACCACTTCCTGCTCGGCGACTTCGTGACGGGGCGCGCGCCCGCGTGGCCGGCGGGCATCCCCGGTCGCGGCGTGTGGGCTTACGGCACGGGGATCGCCATCATTGCGGCGGGCATCGCGGTGCTCCTGCACACAGGTGCACGCACCGCCGCCTTGGTTCGCGTCGCCGCCTTCGCCGGCGCGGGCCTGGTGGGTGGCTGGGCGGTGCTCCGGCACCTCCTCGTTCTCCCGCAGGCGGCCACGCTCTCGGCCGCGTGGACGCAAGCCGGCAAGGCGGTGGTGTTCACCACGGGTTGCTTGATGGTGGCGGCCGTCTGCAGCCCAGGCCCACTCCAACGTGACCGGGCGTTCGTCACCGCCGGGCGTATGGCGCTGGCAGGGTACCTCGTGTTGACCGGCATCCAGCACTTCCTCTTCGTGTCCTTCGTGGCCGGCCTGATTCCAACGTGGTTCCCGGGCGACGCGACGTTCTGGACCTACGCCGCCGGCGTGGCGCTCATCGTGTTCGGTCTCGGCCTCGCCCTCCCGCGGACCGCCTTCGCATCCGGCTCGCTGGCCGGACTGATGGTCTTCTCGTGGTTCTTCATCGTCCACGTGACGGCCGAGTTTGCCGGGAGGGCCGATCACATTGCCGTGTATGAGGCGCTCGCCGTCGCCGGGTTGCTCTGGGTGGCAGCCGCCAGCGCAGCGACCGGCCCGACGGCGGACGTCTACTGACGAATCTCGATGTAGCGCTCGAGGCGCGCGACTTCCTGCGTGTTCACGTACTTGCCGATCTCGCGCCGGAACTGCTCGATGCCGCGGTACGGCCGGTACTCCTTGAACTCGCGCAGCATCCGGGGGCCGAAGCCGGGAATCGTCATCAGGTCTTCGTCGCTGGCGCTGTTGAGGTCCATCGGCACGAACACGTACTGCTCGAGACGCGCGACTTCGTCGGCGTTCACGTACTTGGCCATCTCGCGGCGGAACTGGGCGATGCCGCGGTAGGGGCGGTATTCATTGAATTCGCGCAGCATCCGCGGGCCCATTCCCGGGATGAGCATAATCTCGTCGCGCGAGGCGGTATTCAGGTTCAGGTGCACCCACAGGCGCCGGTACAGCTCGCTGCGCTGCTCGGCGGACAGACGCGGGGAGAGGAAGTCATTGAGCGCCGTCGGCGACAGGAAGGGACGCGCACCCACCAGCGCACGCGCCAGCTCGGCGTTCATTCCGGGCAACTGGGCAATCTCCGCTTCCGGCGCGGTGTTGGCTTCGAGGACGGTGACGGACTTGCCGACCTGTGCGGTCGCCGGAACGGCGAGCATCAGCGCAGCGGCGGCAATGGCGATACGGCGGAACATCTCAGGCTCCTGGCGCGGTCCGCGCCGGATGACGGTAGGCGTACAGCAGACCCAGCAAGCCGAACTGCACCAGCGTGCCCGGCGCCAGGGTCGGCGTGGCCCCCCGGATCACGTTGATCCAGAACGGCATCCCGACGAGGTCGGGCTCCAACTCGCGCTCGAACTCCATATTGCTGCCGAAGTGCAGATACATCCCCACCGCTCCCGCCATCACAAGCAGCAAGGCCACCACCTGCAGTGCACGCAGGCTCTTGGGACCCTTGTCGAGCCAGTGCCACAGGATGGTCACCAGCGTGAGGCTCAGCAGTACCAGCGGCGGCAGTTGTGCGAGCTCGGCGTAGTGCTCGAGCAGGAGCAGCTCCGCGATCAACCCCACGCAGCCGAAAGCCAGCACGGCCAAGATGCCGCGACGAATGAGGTGGAGTGCGTCGGGCGATGTCATATGGACCTCCCGGGGGGACCTGCGCAGGTTGGACGTTCCGTCCCATTGAACGTAAACCCACCCGGGCACACTTTCACTGAGGCCCTCTCCCGGAGTCCGCTATGCCCCGTCCTGCGCGTCTCGACGAAACCACCATCGCCGACAAGCTTGCCACGCTACCCGGTTGGAGCCGCCACGGGGCGGCCATCACCCGCACCTTCGTGTTTGCGGGATTCCCTGACGCCGTGGCCTTCGTGGAGCGGCTCGTGGCGCCCGCCGAGCTATTGAACCACCATCCGGACGTCGACCTGCGCTACAACCGCGTCATCGTTACGCTGTCGACGCACGACCAAGGCGGACTCACCGAACTGGACTTCCGCCTGGCCGGCCTCGTGGACGGCGCGGTGGCGTCCTAGGGTTCGGGCAGCTCGTAGGCGCGTCCGGCTGCATCGAGGCGTCGCAGTTGCGCGTTGCCGTTCACGCTGCGCACGCGCACGGGCGTGGTGCCGGCGCCCAGCGTCGCGCGAATGACCTTGTCGAAGCGTTGCCCGGACCCGACCGCCGTGGGGAAGTCGCTCACCACGCTGCCGTTCGTCGTGCGCATCTCCACCGTCGCGTCAGCGGTCTCGGGGAGGAAGGCGAACACACTGCCGTTGACGGTCGAGACTTTCACGGAATCGCTGCCGGACAGCGTCGTCATCCGGGCGTCCACGTTGCCGTTCACGTTCTCCGCCTGCACCGGTCCCACGCTAGTGACGATGGTGACGTTGCCGTTGACGCCGCGTGCGCGCACTGGTGCCGTCGAGGCCGAGACGATGTTGCCCTCAACGAGCACCAGGTCGAGCTTCACGCCGGCCGGCACCCGCACCGCAAAGTGCACGCGCGCGCGCTTGCGTCCGCCGAAGCCTAGCGAGAGCCCGCGCTTGCCGAACGTGATGCGGTTGCCTGAGCTGTTGCTGGAGAAGTTGTCCGCCGTGCATCGGCCGTCGCCGACGATCGCACAAACCAAGGCGCCGGTGGCGCTGGTGTCGGCGCGGAACGACACGTCCGTGGGTTGCCTGTCATCCCCGCGCCACGTGAGGTCGCCGACGATGCGCAGCGTGTCGTCCGTGGCGGGCTCGACGGTGATTGCACCGGCAAGGTTGCGCAGCATCAGCGTCTGTCCTGCGGGCATTGCGCGCTCGTACCGGAACACCCCCTCGGCGCGATGCTCTGGTCCGGAATCATCGTCGCGGCCGCAGGCGGTGAGGGCGATGCAGCAGGCGACGAGGATCATCGAAGGGCGAAACGACATCGGCGGCTCCGGAGCGGGGAGGGAACTCCCCAATCTACGGAGCCGCCGAGCGGGCGGTTTCCTGCGCGACGCGAACCCGTCGGTTGCCCCGCCTACATCTTGCGCAGGCGGATGCTGCCGTTGGTCGTCCGCGCTCGCAGCGTCGGGCCGCCCTCGCCCAGCGTCGCCCGGATGTTCCGCGGGTTGATCTCGCCCGTGAACGTGATCGGGAAGTCGCTGGTCACCCGCCCGTTCACCGTGCTGAGGTCGAGGTTGGCATTGGCGTTGGCCGGCAGTTCGATCTCGATCGAGCCGTTGGTGGTGTGGTAATCGAGCCCCTCGCGCGGGATGACGCCGCGCACGCGGATGCTGCCGTTCGTGGTGCGCGCGTACACCGCACCCGCCGTCGACGCCGCCTCGACGTCACCGTTGGTGGTCCGGGCCCGCACGTCACCCTGCACGGCGTCCACCGACACACCGCCGTTGACGGTGCGCGCGTCCACCTTCGCGTGCGCCGGTACGCGCACGGTCATCGTCACCGAGACGTCGTCGCCGCGCCGGTTGTCACGACGCTCGCCACCCCGGATGCCGTCCTCGTCGCAGCTGGAGCCTTCGCGCCACAGCGCGCAGATGATCACGTCGCCACTCGACGTCTGCCGCGTCTCGATACGCACCTCGTCGACATTGCCGCGCCGCGAGCGCTTCTCTGCCTCCAGCGACACCGCGTTCCCACTGCCGGCTTCCACACGGACGGAACCGTTGATGTTGTGCAGGTAGATCGTACGGCCGGCCGCCAGCGTGCCCTGCCAGCGCACGGTCTCCGTGTCCTGCGCCGCGGCGGTCGGCGCCATCAGCGCCAGGGTCGCCAGCATCGCGCCGGCCTGCGCCGCGCGGCGCATCAGGTTCTTCGTCATTGCAATCACTCCCGGTCGGCCGCCGCGCTGCCGCGACGGAGGTTGATGTTCCCGCTGAATGCCCCAGCCGAGACGCGGGCGCGTCCGTCGCCGAGGGTGAACTCCATCCGCCGCCCACGGCCGGTGCTCTGGCCCGGCTGCAACGTGAGCGGAAAGTCGCTGCTGATCCGGCCGCTGAACGTCTCCAGCTCCAGCCGCGCCCCGACGTTGGCGGGCAACGCCATCGTGATGCTGCCCGAGTGGGTGTTGAGCGTGTAGCTCCCCGTCGGTGACAGGCTGCCTTCGTAGTTGATGGTGCCGGAGGTGGTCCGCGCGCGGAGGTTGGTGAGCGCGCTGCGCCGGATGCGGATCGACCCGCTCACCGTCTCGGCCGTGAGGTCGCCGCTGGCGTTCTCGAGGTCGATGCTGGTGCTGGTGCCCTCGATCGACATCCGCCCTTGGACATCGCGCAGTTCGAGGCTGCCGGAGATGGTGCGGACCTCGAGCCGCGTCCGCGCACCGTGCACCTGGATGCGACCGCTGGTCGTCCGCGCGGCCACTTCGCTCATCGTGCCGCGCACGTCGATGAGGCCGCTCGTGGAGTTGGCAATCACGCGGGTGCCGACGGGGACCTCGACCGTGATCGTGGCGCCGCTCTGGCGGCTGTTCACGGAACGCGACTGCAGCGCGATGCCACTACGGCTGGCCGAGAGGTCCCAGCGGCCGCGGTCGATGCTGGCCCGGATGCGCACATCGCGGCGGTTGCTCGCGGTGACGCGGATCTCGCCGGAGACCACGCCGAGCTGTACGAGGCCGCCCGCGTTGAGCGTCAAGGTGGTGTCGATGCGGTCCCCGTCGCGCTGCGCGGCGAGGGCCATCGGGAGGGCGCCGAGCAGCAGCAGGGCGCGGAAGGAATGCGGGAAAGCGTTCATTATCAGGTTCCCACCGGGAGCGTCACGGCGTCCCGCAGGAGGGTGAGCTTGCTGGAGTAGGCGCGCGTGAACTGCGCGCTCAGGAACTGGGAGTTAGGGTCGGTGGCCAGCGCCGCACGGCTCTCGGCGATGGCAGCGTCGATGATCGCGAGATTGCGGTCGAGCACCAGCACCGTGGTGGGATCGAGCTCGCCGCGGCGCTCGCGGACGATGCGCTGCAGCGCACCGATCTCGAGCTCCATCTGTGTCACGCTCTCGGTGAACGACGCCAGGTGGAAGGCGGAGCCCTCGTCGTCGTCGGCGAGCGCCAAGGCCGGCAGGGTCTCGATGGCGTCATCGCCGCGCGTGGCCAACTGCCAGGTCACGGCGCTGGAGACTGCGACGAGCAACGAGGCCGCCATCGCCAGGCGGAAGGTCTGCGACTGCCAGATGCGGGGCCGGAGCACTGTCGGGGCGCTGGTGATCCGCTGCTCGATGCCGCTCCAGAGGTCGCGGGAAGGCGTGAGCAGGGGCAGGCGAGCCGCTTCGGCGCTGATCGCCTCAAGCTCGGCCCACAGAGTCTGGCACGCCGCGCAGGTGGCGCGGTGCCGCTCGTTCTCGACGTCGTGTTCGCTGTGGTTGATCATCTGGACAGACTCCTCCGCAGTAGCATCCGGGCACGGTGCAGCTGCGCCTTGCAGCCGCCGGCGGTGACGCCGAGCATCGTGCCGATTTCCTCGTGGGTATAGCCTTCAACGTCGTGCAGGACGAAGACCTTCCGGGCGCCGGGGGGAAGCGCCGCGATGGCCGCTTCGAGGTCCAGCGAGAGGCCAGGGACGGGGAGCGGCCGTACATCGGAGGCGCTGATCTCGTCCATATCCTCGATGGCTTCGTCCTCGCGGTGGCGGCGGCGTCCCTCGGCCTGACGGTCGTTGAGCACCACGTTCACCGCGAGCCGGTGCAGCCAGGTGGAGAAGGCGGACTCCCCACGGAACTGCGCCAGCTTTTCCCAGCAGCGTACGAACACGTCCTGCGTCAGCTCCTCGGCCCGTCCCCGGTCGCCGACCATCCGGACGCAGACCGAGAAGACGCGGTCCACGTGGGTCCGGTAGATCCGCTCGAAGGCGCGGCGGTCACCACGAGCGGCGAGCGCGACGTCGTCGGAAGGACCGGTCGGCAGGGGGTGGGCTTGGATCGGCAGGGGTTGGGTCATTCGGCGCAGAATGCTGTACGCCGGATTGGATGGCTGGGGGTAGCGGAAGGTTTGAATCCTGCCGGATATTCCACGACACTCGCGCCCACCGCCAGCCGTAGGGCCGAATGTCCCCTCCGGAGAGTCCCCCGTGCCCGAGTATGGAATGCAGTCCGGCCAGGCGCCCAGCGCGCCGCCCGTCCCACCCCTGCCGCAGAGCCCCGGGGCGGCCACGGGGGCGACGGCCACCCAGCAGCCGAACGTGAACCTGGGCATCGATGCCCAGGCCAACGCCGAGCAGGCCATCCGGAATGCGGTGCAGGCCGCGCAGAATGCCGTCGAAGCCAGTCAGGCGGTGGTCGGGCAGCCGCAGGTGGTTCGGGTGAATCCGGACATCCCGCCCGAGGTGGTGCCGATCGTGGGAATCGTGTTTGGGAGTCTGGCGCTGATGGTCATCCTCACGCCGATCGTGCGGGGGATTATGCGGATGATCGAGAAGCGGCAGGATAGGTCGCTGGTGCGCGGCGCCGAGGTGAGCCACCAACTGCATCAGTTGCAGCAGAGCGTGGACGCGCTGGCGATCGAGGTGGAGCGGATCAGCGAGTCGCAGCGTTTTCAGGCGAGGCTGGCGGCGGAGCGGGAGAAGTCGGCGCTGCCGAGCGGGCGGGACGGGGCCTGACTTGGCTCCACGAGCAGCAGCAGAGTGTGGAGGCTGAGGCGCCCGGATTCCGAGAGTGAATCCGGGCGCTTTGTCGTGAGCGCGGCGAGGCCGTCGATGAACGCGCGGTCGTCCGGCGCCTCCCGCAGGAGACGCTGCACGTCGCGCCGATGGCCGATGCCGCGCGCCGTGAGCGCACGCTGAAGGATCTGCGCCCACGCGGCACCTAACTCGGTGCGCCGGGCGAGGGGCTCGGTCGCGAGCGCGGTGTCGAGCCGGCGCCGCAGACGGCGCGCCAAGGCATCATCAAGCGCAGACTCACCGCGCAGCGTTCGCCGGGCCGCGCGCTGCGTAAGCCAGCGCTGCAGCACGCGCCGGACGCACTGCACGTGGCGTAGCTCTAGGCGTGTGGACGCGCCGTCTGCCAACTCGATCAGCGTGAGTAGGGTCGCCGGGTCGGTCGTCACACGCCAGCGACGTCCTGTGGCGAGTCCGCCCAGCAGTTTCAGTTCTCCCGCGATGCGGACGACGGCGAGGAAGCCGGCTTGCCTTGAGCACACGGCCGCAAGGCGCTCGGTCGGGAATGGCTGACGCGGTAGCGAATCAGCGACAGGAGTCGTCCGAATCGTGAGCCACTTCGAGAGTCGGGTGCGCAGCGCGCGCGCCGCGTCGGCCGGTGCCGCCGCAGCTACGCGGGCTCGACGCTTGGCAGCGAGGCGCTCGCGCAGCGCCAGCAACGGCGCGGCCGCAGCAGGCAGGCGAAACTGCGCGATGCGCACCTGTGCGCGTTGTCCCTCGCGGAGCACTCGGCCCTCTCGTTGCTCAAGTCGAGCCGGCGTCCACGTCGGGTCCCCGTGTACGAGCGCGGCGCAGCCCTGTAGCTCCACGCCCTCGGCAAGGAGGTCAGTGGCGATCAGCAGGCGGATGCCACGCGGATCGTCCGCGCGGTACGGCGGCGCGCCGGGGCCCAATGCCGTGAGTACCTCGGCGCGCGACCAGTTCCCGCTCGCGGCGAGGACGCGCGTGCCCGTAATCGCCACGATCCCGGGCAAGTGCAGAAGCTGGCGATGCAGTGCCCGCACGGTCTCGGCGTGATGCGCCAGCACGAGTACACGCAGCGGTGCGAGCTCGTCCAACAGCGCGACGAGCGCGTTCGCACGCGCGGCGCTGTCCTGCGCGATGTAGCCGGCGATCAAGCCGCGCATACGCGACACCGCATCGAGGTGCCGATGCAACACCGGCAGTGCGTCGCGTGGCGCTTGGGTCTGAGATGGCTCGACGACGAGGTCGAATGCGAGCTGCGTTGAGTCGTCGCCGAGCACCCAGTTGCGCAAGGCGTCACGGGTAGGCCATCGACCGGCGGAGAGGCTATCCGCAAGTGCGCGGCCGCGTTGTTCGCGTCGTCGCAGGGCCGCATCGAGTGCAGCCAAGCTCGACGCCCACGCCATCGCGAGGCCGAGCGCGACGAGCGCCGTGGCACTGCGGCCGTCAGAAGTGGGGAATGCTGGCGGCAGGGAACTGATCGCGTCCGCGAGCCCGGGGATGTCGGTGGTGCAGGGAAGGTCGGGGAGCCGAACTGGCGCTCGCTGCTCCACCGATGTTGCGTCGCGCAGCAGCACGTCGCTGAGCACACTCGGCCGCGCCATCGCACGCGGCGAGAGGAACAGCGCAAGTAAGGCGTCGCGGTCAGCGCGGCGATTCACCACCGGTGTAGCGGAGAGGAGCAACACCGCCGCACCGCGGGCCAGCGACGCGATCTGACGGTAGCGCTGCGTGCCGGCGTTCCGAAGATGGTGTGCCTCGTCCACGATCAGTAGTGGCGCTGCGCGTGGAGCGAAGCCGTGGCTGAGTGCTTCGAGCGACGCAAAGCGCAATGCCACGCCGGCCCGCTCGGCGCTTTGCAACCATTGCGCGCGCACCGCCGCCGGCCCAGCGACGAGGACATCGTCATAGCGCGCCGCGACTGCCAGCGCGATGACGGTCTTGCCGGTGCCCGGCGCATCGGTGAGCAGCGCTCCGCCGTGCGCGGCGATGGCGCGGCGCAACAATGCCACTGTGCGCCGCTGCGTTGGCCGGAGCACGAAGGCACCGGTGGTCGCCTCCGCTGGGCGCTTCAACACCGCCATCGCGATGCGGGCGCGCACCGCGGCGGCGGTCGTCAGAGCATCTGCCACGAGAGCAGCGGCGCGATGGTCTCGTGCGAAAGTCCGTAGGCCTCGACCGCCGCCTCCGTGAGTTCCCAGGGGTTCGGCTCGACGCCCTCCACCGCCGCGCGGGCGATTGACGCGAGGTGTTCACGTGCGCGCGGCCAATCCTCGGGAATGGGGAATCGCGCGCAGGTCCAACCGAGGAATCGGCGGTAGCCGCCGCGCGCCGGTTCCGCGAGGACGGCCAGCCACGCGGCGGCGAGCGCCGAGTTGAGCAGGGCGGCGAGTGCGTAGGCATCGTCGTCGGTGGGCGTGCGGACCACGTAGCAGGTGTTGAGCGGCACGGTGGGATCGCCGGCCGGGAGCACCAGCGCGCGCGGACTGCGTCCGATGTCGCCCCAGACGACGCGCGCGCGGTCGTGTCGCGCGGCGTCGGTGCGGAACAGCGCCCACCACGGACCGCCGCGTCCGTCGCTGCGGCCCTCCAGTTGGCGACGCCAGCGCTGCAGTCGCCGCCCGGTGCGGTCGGGCAGGCGACGCAACGGAAGACCGCTGAGGTCGTGCGTCCAGATGATCGCGGCCTCGGCGGCCGCAGCGGTCGGTCGCCAGGGCGTGAGATGCTCGCCGCGCAGCAACGGGCGCAGGCAGGACGCCTCGATGCCCTGCGACTCGGCGTCTCGGCGCGAGAGCACGAAGGCCTCGTTGCAGCCGCACTTCACTCCGAGCTGCGGGCGCGCCAGTGCGCTGCGTGCGAGCGGCGTGCCCGCGGCGCTGACGGCATCGAAGGCATCGCGCACCTCTGCAGGCACGAGCAGCCACGGTGCGCCGACGGAGTCGTCGAGCGCGAGGCGCGCCCGCGGCAGGGCCCAGGGCAAGGGGATGTCGCGGCGGTGCGCGATGACCCTTACTTCGTCGGGCGCGGCGAGTGCACCCAGGCGCCGCGCCACGACGGCGCTGGGGTAGACGACGGCGTCGAAGCCAGCCGAGGAGTCCTGCCACTCTTCGAGGAGCAGCGGCGGTGCCAGGCTCGAGAGCAACTGACGGATTCCGCCGCCCGCCAGCGAGCCCCAGAGTTTGGCCGGCAGCAACAGCGCGATGGCGCCGTCTCGCGCGCAGAGGCGCACCGCGCGTTCGGTGAAGAGGGCGGCGAGATCCACCTGCGAGGCAAATCCTCGGCCCGCTGCGGCCTCGGTCGCGCCGGCTTCCCAGGCCGCCGCACGGAACACGGCGAAGCGCTCACGAAGCGCGGCTCGCTGTTCGGCGGGAATCGCGTGCGTGCGCACCCAGGGCGGGTTGCCGAGCACAGCGGTGAATCCACCGGCGGCGGCGACGTCAGGAAAGTGCGTGACGAACGAGAACGGCAGTGCGGCGCCATCCTTGAGCGCCGCCACCGCCGCACGCGCGCGTCGGATTGCGGCGCGCAGGCTGTCGAGGCGTGTGCGCGTCGCGCGGTCCACGCCGCGCCGTGCGCGAAACAGGTCCGGTGCCCGCGCCGCGGCGAGCAGTTCACGCCGCGCGGCAGTGAGTTGCACGAGACGTTGCGATTCTAGCCGGATCGCCTGCCGACGTTCCTCGCGCTCGAGCACCTGCCCGAGTGCGCGCTTGCGTTTGCCGACCGCGCGCGCGTAGCGCAGGCGCCGCGCCGCCAAGCTGCCGTCCGGCGGCAACCAGCCGTCATCGAAGCCGTGGCCGGCCAGTGCGTCACCCTCGCGGATGTTGCGGTCGAGGTTCGGCAGCGGTGGCAGGCGCAGCGGATCGTCATCCGGCTCCTCGACCACCACCGAGAGCCAGAGCCGGAGCTGGCAGAGCCACACGGCGGTGGGGTCGACGTCCACACCGAAGACTGACCGCGTGAGCACATCGCGCCGACGTTCCGCGACGCGCCGCGCGTCACCGGCGCGGCTGTGCAAGTCGGCCAACGACTCCAGCGCGTACACCAGGAATGCCCCCGAACCACAAGCAGGATCGAGCACCGTGACGTCCCGCAGCGCAGCAGCGAGCGCGGTGGCGTCCTCGTGGCGAAGCGTTTCGCCGTCCCAGGCGCGCAGCAGCGCGTCTTCGCTCACGCCGCGCGGCGTGAGGGCAGTGCTGAGCCCGTCGCGCGTGAGTTGGCTGATGAGCGAGGGTGGCGTGTAGAAGGCCCCCCGTGCGGCTCGGGTGCCCTCGTGCATCAGCGACTCAAAGGCGCGGCCAAGCATCTCGGGGTCCACCGCCGCCTCGCTCCAACCTTCTCGAGACTCGCGCGCCGTCAGACGATACCGCGTCAGCAGGCCGCCGATGACGCCTTCGAGCGCCTCATCGGTGAAGCGCAGGTCGGCGAAACGGCGTTCGCTCGGTGCGCGCGTGAAGAGTCCGCCATTCAGGAACGGCACCTTGCCGAAGGCGCGCGCGGCGCTGGCGCGGCGCGTCATCGGCGTGTTCAGCGTGCCGAACCACAGGGGTTCGAGGAAGCGCCGGTGCGCTTGCGTGCCGCCGCCGGCCCGCGCGGCGAAGTGCCGGCGGAGGAACTCGCGGTCGCCGTCGAGCCAGCCCCGCGCCTCGAGGAACGCGACGAACAACAGCCGCGAGGTGTGCAGCAGCGCGATGGTCCGGCGTGCGTCGGCCGGTGCGCGCCCGACGGCGCTGGTGGCCAAGGCCTGCACGTGCCCTTCCAGCTCCCTGTAGAAACGCCGGGTGAGCGCGGAGCGGCCCAAAGTCTCGCGCCATCGCAGGTGCACGAGCAGGTCGGGTGCGTCGGTGCAGGCGACCAGCGCAGCGATTGTTTCGGCGTCGCTCTCGCGGAGCTGCTGCGGGTTCAGTTGGTGCAGCGGTACGGGATGGCGCGCATCCGGCGGCGGTGCGGCGAGCACGATGCCGGAGGACTCCTGGTCGCGCACGAGCAGCAGCCAGGACCGCTCGGGCACCGCGCGCGCGAGGCCGCGACCGAGCGCGGCCACGCGTTCAGGCAGGCGTTCGCTGGATGGTTGGAGCGTGACGAGCAGGGCGCGCAGGGTGCCCGGCCCCTCGGCCACGTGCACCTTGCTGGCCAGCGTGGCGATGCCGAGCGTGCGCAGCGTACGCCGGTCGAGTGGGATGGGGTGGCCGAAGCCGAGGGCCGCTGCGAGCGGCGCGAGCGAGGTGCCGGGGCCGAGTCCGGCGAGGAGCGTGGCGGCGTCGCGGGCGGTGAACACGCGCGAAGGCTCGCTCGGCGATTCCGCGTCGCGGCATCACGGCATTGCGGGTGTCATCGTGCTTCGGACAGGTCCGGACGCCAGACCCCAAGGAGTTGTTCAGGGACGTTCAATGCTCAGTCGAGCGAAGACCTTGCCTCAGAGAGTACGCCGGCGCAAAGTCAGGGGACTTCGGAAGTGGTTGGTGAATGGGCGATATCGCGCCCTGTGGTCGCGAGCGCCGGGGTTCAATCGCAGCCCACACAGTGGGGAGGAGGCGGATGCTTCGATTGCGATTTGGGCGACGGCGCGGTGGAATTGGAGCGCGCGTCTTGCGAGCCGCAGTGCGATTCGCACAGGTCGCCTTTCTCGTCACGGCGGCTGTGCCGCTGAGTGCCCAGACCACCGTGCGCGGAGTGCTCTACGATTCGCTGCGGTACGCGGGCATCGAAGGTGCCGTGGTGACCGTTGTCGGCGATGCACGAATGGGAACCAGAACTGACGCGCGGGGGATGTTCGCGCTGGTTGGAGTCGACGCTGGCAACCACATCATCCGGTTCGTGCATCCTCGGCTTGATTCGCTGGGGCTCGAGTCCATCGATGTGCCTGTGTCCATCGATGATGGCGTGGAGGAGATAGAGATCTTTGCCGCCACGCCGAGCTTGTATCGCGCACTCAACCTCCTCTGTGGTGAGTCGCCTGAGAGCACCAATCGCGTGGTTGTTCGAGTGGCGGACAGAGCGGGTCACGCGGTCGCCGAGGCAGGCGTACGGCTAGAGTGGATTGAGACCGGATTCGCGCGATCTAGAAGCACGAGGAGCACCAGTAGCAACAGGAACGTGGCAGCTACGACCGATGAGCAGGGAATGGCGGTCGTCTGCGAAGTGCCATCGCCGGGAGCGTTGGTCGAAAGAGGACCGCAAGTAGTGCGCATCTCTCCACTTCGCGTCTCGGCAAGTCGCGGAAGCCGAAGCGCCGGTCCCTTCTCGATTGAAGAGGCTGGCCCCGGCGTTCTTGTGCTCAGTCTGGTCGCCGACGACGGCAAAGATCCGGTCACCATAGCTGGCCGAGTCGCTCAGGCCGATGGGCAGTCCGTACCGGGTGCGCGGGTACGGATTGAGGAACTCAACGTCGGGACCGTCACCGATTCGATTGGAGCGTTCCTGCTGCGGGGCGTGCCGGCACGTAGCCAGGATCTAGTGGTCTCGGCAATCGGCTATCGACCGTCGCGAGTGATCGTGTCACCTGATGCAGATGCCGTGTTTGACGTCGGAGTTGTCCACCTCGATTCGCTTGCGACCGCACTCGACACCGTCCGCATCACGGCGACCGCGTTGCCGGGCAGTGCGGCCCGCTTCGACGATCGGCGGCGCGTCCTGTCCGGCACGTTTCTCGACTCTGCTGACCTATCGAAGATGCCGCGCGTCACGCCAAGCTTCCTGGCCGGTCGGGTACCCCGCGCCCTGATCCTCAATCCGCTCGGGGGGCCACGGACGTTTGTCTTCCGCCGTCCGGGGCTCGGCGGTGAGAACATCTGCGTGCCACGGTTGTTCGTGGATGGTCAAGACCAAGGACCTCTCGATGTCGGCCAACTCGAGGAGTTGTTGGACCGAGCGAAACGAATCGAGGTGTACCGTGCGAACTTTGCGCCCCCAGAGTTCACGGATTTTGCTGGCTGCGGTGCAGTCGTCGTCTGGACCAAGTAGTTCTCGCTTACACTGCGATACGAGATCTCGTCAGCCGCGTGCCAGTCTCGCGACGAGCGGTGGCAACTCCTCCGCCCGCTCAAACCAATAGTCCGGCGCCGTCGGCTCCAACTCCGCCCGCGTGTACGGCCCCCACAGCACGGCCCCCGTGCGCACCCCGGCCGCGCGCCCCGCCTGCATATCGTGCGTGCTGTCACCCACGAACAACGCGCGCTCCGCCGGCACCTGCAGCTGCGCCAGCGCATACTGCACCGGCTCCGGATCCGGCTTGTGCCGCGTCGTCTGGTCGATCCCGACCACCGCCGCAAAGCACTCCTCGATCTGCGCGAACTTGAGCGCGCGCCGCGCCCCCACCTCCAGCTTGCTCGTCACCACCGCCAGCGCGTGCCCGTCGGCGTGCAAGCTCCGCACGGTCTCCACCATCCCGGGGTACAGCTTCAGCATCGAGTCGTGATGCAGCAACTGGTGCTCGCGGTATCGCGCCCGCAGCAGGTCCACCTCCTCGACGTCATCGGCCCAGCGCGCCAACATCCGGTCCAGCGGCGTGCCGATCAACGCCAGCCACTCCGGCACGCTGGGCCGGCGCGTACGCCCCTCGAAGGCGTATTCCATACTCGCCACCAGCAACTCAATGGAATCCACCAACGTGCCGTCGAGGTCGAACAGCACGGCATACGGCGCCCGGCTCATCGTGCGCTCCGCGACACATACCCGCGCCCTTTCCACTCCACGCGGCTGCCGCGCCACGCCGCCTCGGCGCAGATCCAACTGAAGGTCACGGCCGCCAGGGGGTACAGCAGGCCCCAGAGGGGATTGAGTCGCGAGAAGGCGTACACGCCAGCGTAGTAGACGAAGGTGAAGGCCCCGGCCGCGAGCCCGAAGATCCGCGCGCCGTCGCCGGCCACGCCGAGCTGCCAGAGCAGCAGCGCGAGTAGCGGAATGGTCCACGGGAAGATACGCGAACTCACCGGGCCGAGTGGCAGGGAGTCGCGCCCGGTAGCTGTGTGGAGCTCCCAGACGCTGGGACAACACGGTGGCGGAGTCGTTCTACTGTGCCTCAAGAAGGCGCGAAACAAGAGACACATTATTCCGAGCCGTGAACCGCCCTTGCGGATACCCGCGCGCGCATCGACGTTTTCTGCGACCGCGCTCGGCGCGGTGCCCGCCGGACGATGGGAACACACGTCGCACACGGGCGGAACGGTCGACACTTGACTGGGCGTCTACGCCCATCACATCGGATGACTTTCGAGCCTGCGAATGCGCAATAAGCTGAGAGCAGCCCTTCGTGTCGCACTGATTGGAGCGCTGCTTGCTTGCTGCCCGCCTCGACCTGCGAATTCGCAGCCAACCGTCGTTGTGCGAGGCACATCGGGGTGTCGAGCTTGTGAAATCCTCGTGACTCCGGGCGTGACGCTGGGCTCGACCGACGGGCCTGGCATCATTGAACATATCGAGACGCGCGCGGTGCGCGACGGACTCGGGCGGTACTTGCTCAAGGCCAACTTCCCGACTGCCATCAGCGTGTTCGCACCCGACGGACGTTTTCTCCGGTCGTTGGGTCGCGCGGGCGGCGGACCGGGTGAGTTCCGTGGTATCGGAAGCTTGTCTGTGCTTCCCGGCGATTCACTGGTCGTTTTCGATTGGGGGTCGAGCCGTTACTCAATCTTCAGCCCTGGGCTCGACTTTGTAACGAGCGGCCCCCTGCCGCTGACTCCTGAGCTTTCAAGTTTGGCTCTTCGTTCGGGGAAGTTCCTGTTCAACCACGCGCTCTTTTCGCCGAATGAAGTTGGGCAGCCACTCCATCTTGTCAACAGGACGGGTGCCCGAGAACGGTCTTTCGGATCGTCAACGGGCGTCTATCGCCCAGACGTTCCGTTCTTGATGTCGCGAGCGATTGCCGAGTCTAGGTCAGGGCGCGTCTGGGCCGCGTCACGTACGGAGTATCGAATCGACCTCCTGAATCCTGAGACGGGCTCGATCGAACGCACGATTCGTCGCGACGTGCCGTGGTTCCCATCGGGGATGCGTCCCGAGCCTCGGGGTAGCGCAGCGACGCTCGAACCTAAGCCGTTCATTTTCGACGTGCGCGAGGATCAGGCTGGACGGCTTTGGGTGCTCATCGCAGTGGCGGATCCTCAATGGCGTTCTGCAGTTCGGGCACCTGGCGCCGGAGATAGCCACGGCACCGTTACCAACGAGCAGCGCTACAGGGACACCGTGATCGAGGTGCTTGATACCAGCGCCGGTCGACTGCTGGCGTCCGTTCGGCTTCCGCAACACATCAAGCAGTTCGTGTCCGACAACCTTATCGGAACAGTGATGGAGGACGCCGACGGTATGCCTCGCTTCTTCACGTGGCAGTTGCAGCTCCGAACACCATGACGGATGATGCAACCTCCTGTGCGGCTCTCCAGTAGCCTCAGGCGGCTTTGCCGAGCGTCACTGGCTGCGGTGTCGCTTGGAGGCTGCCTTGCCTGCAGCGGCGAGGAGTCGACCGCCCCGTCGGTTCCTCTGGTGTGGTCTGTCGATACCCTCGCGATTGTCGGAGTCGCAGAAGGCGACTCGATGCAAGAGTTCGGCCAGCTCATCGCTGCTGAACTCAGCGCGACCGGTGATGCCGTCCTGCTGGACCTGCGCCGCCCTGGAGTGTTCTGGTTCGATTCGACAGGGCGGTTCAGGACGGTCACCACGGTAGGGCGTGGTCCTGGGGAGGTCTTACAGCCACGCGCCATCGCGACAAGCAGTGCGGGAGCCGTGCTCGTGCTTGACGCCGCGAGCGCTCGGCTCTCGTTCTTGCGCGAGTCGGCTGGTCGCGTTGTGCTCGATTCGTCCATCAACACCTTGCGCGCGCCCACGAGCTTGTGTGAACTGGCGGGCCGTGTGTACGCCGGCTTCCTCTTAGACGGTATGGTGGCCCACGTGATAGGAGCCGACGGGAGGCCTCTCCGTTCTTTCGGGCCAGAGCCCCTCCTGCCACAGCTCGACGCTGCAGGCGATTTCGGCGTGCTCGCGCGCCGACAGATAGTCGAACCGCGGCTGTTTTGCGATTCGCTCCGTCGCCAGGTCGTGCTGGCGGGACGGTCTCACCCCGCGGTTCGCGCGTACGATTCACTCGGGCACGAAATGTGGTCCGTGGAGTTGGCGGACGTCCACTCAATCACCTTTCAGCAGACAGAGGCGGGTGTCATAGAGGGTGTGTTCGACCCGCTGAACGGGGCAAGCTTTGTCCGATCGATGATTGCGTGGGGTCCGCAGCACCTACTCGTCCAGTACATCCGAAGCTTTCCGGGCGGCCCTCCCGATGGAGCGGAGTTCGGCGGAATCGACTCCCGGCTGCTCGATCTGACGACAGGCGCTGAAGTCGGTCGCTCAAGCGGACTTCCCCTCATTGCGGCGACACGAGGCGACCGATTGGTCGTGATAGAGAACGTCCCGTTTCCGAGGGCGCTCATTGTTCGTCGGCGCCTAGCCCCTGAGCCAGAGGCATCGCCGGATACCTCCGAGGTTCACTCGGCGAACAGGCAGGCTCCGTGAGCGACCTTCACATCCCTCTGATCAGGCGCGCCGAGGTCCCGCTGAGACGGTGGCTTCTCGCGTTCTGTGTGCTGGCAGCGACGCCCGGCGCGGCAAGCGGTCAGGTGGCGACCATTGGAGCGGAGGGTGACATCTATGCGAAGCCAATCGGCTCTGTGGGTCCGGCTTTGATACTGGAACAGGGCCGGCTTGTCGTTGCGGACGCAAGCGAGCACACGATACTGCTCGTCACTCCCATACGGCGCAGTGTCCGAAGCTTCGGTCGCAGAGGACAAGGTCCGGGCGAGTTTATGCACATTTCGGCGTTCTTCCGACTCGGCCCGCAGCGCTTCGGTGTTGTGGATGCATCCGTACGGCGCGTCAGCGTGTTGCGGATTGTCGGCGACTCACTTGAGCTCGAGAGCACTGCAAGCACCGATGCAGTCGGGCGCGAGATGTGTTCGATTGGTCCACGGCACTTCCTGCACGGCAATCCAGTTCAGACACCACTTGTCGAAGTTGAGTTTGACTCGAACACGAAGAGCTTGAGCCCAGTGGGCCGATTCGGACAGCGGCTACTCCCGTTCGCGGGCGATCCGGACCATCCGATGATTCACGAGTTCAACGCAATCGGTGCGATGGGCTGTGACCCAGCATCGCGGGCGATTGCGTGGGCGCCCGCTCAGCGTGGAGCACTGCAAGTTGTAGGTATCGATAACGGGCTGGTCCAGACTATCCTGTTGCCGGACTTCTCCGGCGTCGTCTACACGGCGATTCAGAACGGCATCCGAAATTCAGTGCCCGCGGCAGGGTACCTGGAGCTCACCGAGCGAGTGTTCATAGCACGGGGCGGTTGGCTGCTCATTGGGCAGACACGGGCGGGAAGAACTGGGGCCGCGGGTTGGTGGGCACGTCTGGTTTCGACGGAGAATTCGTCCGCAGGCCAGGTACGTCGAGCGGCGGGATTCGCCTTCGCTCCGATCGCTCAGCAGTTCGGCTGGACCGCTTGTCTTTCCTCGCCGGAAGAGGATATCACGATCGTCTTTGGGCCTTCGAGTGAAGTCCCGTGCTCAGTCGAGCGCATGTTCGAAAGGCGCTAGGCCACCAGCAACTCAATGGAATCCACCAACGTGCCGTCGAAGTCAAACAGCACGGCATACGGCGCCCGGCTCACCGCGCGCTCCGCGACACATATCCGCGCCCCTTCCACTCCACGCGGCTACCGCGCCACGCCGCCTCAGCGCAGATCCAGCTGAAGGTCACGGCCGCCAGGGGGTACAGCAGGCCCCAGAGGGGATTGAGTCGCGAGAAGGCGTACACGCCAGCGTAGTAGAGGAAGGTGAAGGCCCCGGCCACGAGCCCGAAGATCCGCGCGCCGTCGCCGGCCACACCGAGCTGCCAGAGCAGCAGCGCCACCAGCGGCGCGAGAGGCACCAAGGCCGGCAGCTGAAAGATCCACGGGAAGATACGTGAACTCACCGCGCCGAGTGGCAGGGTGTCGCGCCCAGCGGCGTAGACGTTCTTGCCCCAGCCGCGTCGCAGTTCGCCCAGCGAGGTGTACATCCGCGTGGAGAGCTCGTCACGCGCGAGCACCATATGCGCGCGCAGCCCGCGCGCCGTCACCACCTGCGCGAGCCGCAGGTCCTCGGCAACGTGATCGCGCACGGCCGCGTGCCCACCGATGCTCGCGTAGGTCTCGCGCCGCATCATCACGAACTGGCCGTTGGCGATCTTGTCCAGCGGACGCATCGAGCGGCTCATCGCCTCGAGTCCGCCGTAGCGCGAGAGCAGGATGGAGAACACGAAGGGCTGTAGCACCTTCTCCCAGAAGCTGCCGGCCTCCTGGTGCCCAGCCACGGTGAAGAGGTCGGCGCCGCGCGCTTGCATTGCCCCGACGCTGCGGCCGAGCAGGTCGGGACCGTGGCGCGTGTCGGCATCGGTGAAGCAGAGGATGTCGCCGCGCGCGGCATCGGCGCCGCTCTGGCAGGCCCACTGCTTGCCGAACCAACCGTCGGGCAGCGGCGGCGCGTCGATCACGCGCAGCTGCGCCTGAGGGTGTGCCGCTGCGATAGCGCGTGCGATGTCGCCGGTGCCGTCCTCGGAGTGATCGTCCACGACGATGATCTCCAACGACGGATACGCCGACGCGAGCAGGCTCTCGAGCAGGCGGCCGATGTTGCGGGCCTCGTTGCGCGCGGGGATGATGACGCTGACCAGCGGTGCATCCGCGCCGTGAACCGGCGCGTACTCAGCGAGCCGCCGTGTGTCGAGAAAGCGAACGACTACGCCCACGAACACCGCGCACCACAGCGCAGTGGCGAGCCAGGCCAACCAGTGCGCGCCCACGCGCGCTAGCTGGCCGCTGCCGGCAACGGGGCGTCGCCGCTGGAGTCCGCCGGCGCCTCGCCGCGCGCGACGATCACGGCCGCCGCCATATGTCCGGTGACGTTGGTCGTCGTGCGGAACATATCGGGAATCGTGTCCACGCCCAGGAGGATGCCGATGCCCTCGATGGGGATGCCGGCGGCCATCAGCACCGGCACCATCACGAGGATGCTGCCGCCGGGCACGCCCGGCACGGAGAACGACGTGATGACGCTGGTGACGGCGATGGTTGCAAGCTGCGCCGCGTCGAGGTCCACGCCGTAGAGCTTGGCGATGAACAGCACGCCGACGGTCTGGCCGATGCCGGCACCGGCGCGGAACATCGACGCCGCGAGCGGAATGAAGAAGCTGCCGATGGACGGCGGGAGCTTGAGCGTGCGCCGCACGCTGTCGAGCATCGCCGGCAGCGCCGCGAGCGACGACCGTGAGCTGAACGCGATGCCCTGTGCCGGCAGCGACGCCGCGATGAACTCGCGCAGCCGCACCTTGCCGAACACGACGGCCGCCGGATACAGCACGAAGAGCATAAATCCCACGCAGATGGCGCTGACGACGCCGATGTACACCACCAGCGCACCCGCGGCGGCGAGCCCCATCCGCGCGGCCAGTGGGACGGCCAGCGCAAACACGCCCACCGGTGCCAGCGCGAGGATTGCGCGCACGAGGATCAGCGAGGCGTCCTGGATGCCCTCGAAGACGCGGAGCACGGCCGTGCGGCGGTCCTCGGCCACGCGCGAGAGCGCGGCGGCGAAGAGCACGGAGAACAGGATCAGCGGAAGCATCGCGCCGTCGGCCGCGGCCTTGATGGGATTCACCGGCACGAGTCCCACGAGCCACTCGCCAATCGTCGGGACGCGCCCGCCCTCGCTGCTCACCTCGGCGGCCGTGCTGCGCATCGCCTCCACCGTGGCGGCGTCAAACGAGAACGACCCCAGTAGCCAGGCGCCCATCAGCACGCCGACGGCGCTGGCCAGCGCCAGCACGACCACGAAGATGGCCACCGAGCGCAGGCCGAGTCGTCCGACCGCGCGGGCGTCGGGCGCGGAGCCCACGCCGACGATGAGCGTGGCCGTCACCAGCGGGATGACGGTCATCCGGATGGCATTGATGAACAACGTCCCGACCGGGCCGAGCACCGCGAGGATGGTCTGGGCGGCCGGGGCGCTGGAGCCGGAAAGGCCGAGGCCCAGCGCGAGGCCGGCGACGAGGGCGAGGAGCACCTGGAGCGTGAGCGGCATCCTATATAATGATGCCGTCACCCCGTGCGGCGCCTCCCCGTGTAGATTCCTCGCTATGACTTACAAGACCGCTACCGACCTCATCAACGAGGCCAAGACCCGCATCCGCGAGGTCACGGCCAGCGACGTCCTCGCCACGCTCGGCAAGCCCGGCGCGCCGGTGCTGCTCGACGTGCGCGAGCCCAACGAGACCAACCTCGGCCGCATCCCGGGCGCGATCGTGATTCCACGCGGCACGATGGAATCCAAGATCGAGCCGCTGATCCCGCGCGACGCCAACCTCGTGGTGTACTGCGCGGGTGGCAATCGCTCGGCGTTGGCGGTGGATACGCTGCAGCAGATGGGCTACAGCAATGCCGCGTCGATGGCCGGCGGGTGGGGCGCGTGGATGTCTGCGAACGGCCCTGTCGAGGGATGAGTTGACCGGCGCGGGGGCACTCGCGCCGTCGTTCACACGGCTGCGGCAGGCCCTCGCGGCCCGTCCGGCCGCGTTGGCCGAGCGCGACCCGCCGTTCAAGGAAGCGGCGGTGACGCTGGTGCTGCGCGAAGGGGCGGATGACCTCGAGCTGCTCTTGATCCGCCGCGCCACGCGCGAGGGCGATCCGTGGAGTGGACAGATCGGTCTGCCCGGCGGGCGCTGGGCGCCGGAGGATGCCTCGCTCGAGCAGACGGCATTGCGCGAGACGCGCGAGGAAGTCGGGCTGGACATCACCCGCAGCGGCGAAGTGCTAGGCGTGTTGGACGAGCTGCGTCCGCGGACGCCGGTGCTGCCGCCGATCATCGTGCGGCCCTTTGTGTGCGCGCTGCGCGAGGTGCCGGCGCTGCTGCCGAGCGACGAGGTCGCCGAGCTGCGCTGGGTGCGAGTGGGCGCGCTGTTCCATCCGGCGGCGCGCGTGCACACCAGCGTGCGTGTGCGTGACATCCAGATGCGGGTTGAGGCCTATCAACTGGACGACTTCACCGTGTGGGGGATGACCGAGCGCATCCTCTCGACTTTCGAGGAGATCTGGCGATGAACGGGTCTGGGCCGATGGCGGGACCACCGACGGCGCGCGCGGCCTGGGTCGCGCTTGGCGTGACGTCGGCCGCGACCGCGACCTCGCTGCTGGTGGACCGCACGGTGTACGAGCTGTTCAACGCACCCGGCGTGTACGACAAGGACCTCGGCAAGCTGCTGCGCGTGATGGGCTTTGCCGGCACGTGGCTCTTCCTCGCGCTGGCGGTGGGGCTGCAGCACGACGGTTCCGAAGCGGCGCGCACGATCGCGAGGCGACGCGGCTGGCTGATCTTCTGGGCGCCGGTGCTCAGCGGCGCGTTGGCCGAGGTGCTCAAGATCGTGGTCCGCCGGCAGCGGCCGGGACTCAATGACGGCGCCTACGGCTTTCGGCCCTGGGACGAGCGCACGTGGAGCGGCGCCGGGCTGGCCTTCCCAAGTTCGCACGCGGCGGTGGCCTTCGGCGGCGCGTTCATCCTGGCGCGGCTGTTTCCGCGCGCGCGCTGGGTGGTCATCGTGCTCGCGCTGGGCTGCGGCGTGACGCGCATCGTGGCGCGCGCGCACTTCGTCAGCGACGTGGTGTTCGCGGCCGGGCTGGGTTGGCTCGTCAGTTGGTGGCTGTGGCGCTACCGACCTCAAGCCGCAGGATCACCCTGATCAACCGGTAGTGGTACGACGAGCCGTCGGCCGGCGGGTTGTTGATGCGGCGGCGTTCGACGCGGATGTGCTGCCGCACCCCGGGTTCGAAGGTGAATCCTTCAATCTCGGCGCTGAAGAACTTTGACTCCGACTCGCCGGGCCAGATCACCTGGTAGCAGGTCGTGGGAAACGGCGCGAAGCACGCCGCCCGCTCCTCCAACACCGTGAACTGGACTTCGTCGCGCGAGGCGAAGGGCTCGGCGCAGCCGACGAGGCCGGCAGCGAGCGCGAGGATGCTGAAGTGGATTCGGAGGCGGCTCATCACAGCGGTACTACCCGCGAGGACGCGCGCCTGTCACCGATTCAGCCGTAGGTGACGCCCGGGTAGATCAGGTTGATCGCCGCGCGGAACACCGGTCCGAACACGGGTGGGAACATCCGCCACGCGAGGAAGATGCCGAGGAAGCCGAGGATCGGCGTCGTCCAGACGAACATTTGGTAGCGCGCCGTGAGCTTCTTGTTCATCAGCAAGGTGATGGCGGCGCTACCGTCGAGCGGCGGGAAGGGCAGCAGGTTGAACACGCCGAGCAGCAGGTTGAGCGAGAAGCCGATGCTGAGGAAGCTGCCGAGCGTGGACCAGACCGCGCCGGCCTCCGTGGCCGTGAGCTGGCTGAAGCTCACCGACTCCGGGGGCGTGAAGATGCCGGCATAGGCGAGGGCACGCATCGCGAGGAAGCAGAGCAACACGAGCGAGAAGTTGGCGGCTGGTCCCGCGAGCGCCATCACTGCGGCCCGGTTGGGGTACTTCAGCGCCCAGCGCGGATCGTAGGGCGCACTGGCGTAGCCCATCGGCCAGCCGATGGTCACCGACGTGAGCAGCGGCAGGATGATCATCCCGAACGGTTCGCGGCGGATGTGCGGCATCGGGTCCAGCGACACCTGTCCGCCGGCATAGGCCGTGGGGTCGCCGCCGCGCAGCGCCGCCCAGGCGTGGGCCGCTTCGTGGAGCGTGGTGCTGAACAGGAAGACCGCGAAGAACGCGAGGCCGGTGGCGATCTCGGGCGTCACGCGGCTACTTGGCCTCGCGCAGGCGGATCAAGCCTTCCTGCGCCGACGAGGCCACGAGCTGGCCGTTGCGGGTGAACACCTGCCCGCGCACGAAGCCGCGCGCGCCGAAGGCCGTCGGCGAGTCGTTCACGTAGAGCAGCCACTCGTCCGCGCGGAAGGGCCGGTGCAGCCACAGCGTGTGGTCCAGCGAGGCGATGATGAGGCGCGGGTCGCGCCACGAGACGCCGTGCGGCTGCAGCGAGGTCGGCAGGAAGCCGTAGTCGGAGGCGTACGCCAGGGTCGCCTGGTGCAGGATCGGCGCGTCGCCGATGCGCTCGCGCAGCTTGAACCAGATCATCCGCTTGGCGCCCGACGCATCGGTGCGCTCGCGTTCAAACAGCTTGCTCGGGTGGACGCGCCGGAACTCCAGCGGGCGGTCCTGCGTCACGATCGCGCGCAAGGCCTCCGGGTACCTGTCCACGTTGGCGCGGATCACGTCGAGTTCGTCCTCGAGTTCCTCCGGCGCAGGGACCTCAGGCATCGCGATCTGGTGATCCATCCCCGGTTCGGCGAGATGGAACGACGCCGAGAGGTGGAAGATGGCCTCACCGTGCTGGATGGCGGTGACGCGCCGCGAAGTGAACGAGCGTCCGTCGCGCGGCCGGTCGACGAAGTACACGATCGGCGCCCGCGTGTCGCCTTCGCGCAGGAAGTAGCCGTGCACCGAGTGTGCCTCGCGGCCGTCGGGCACCGTCTTGCGTGCCGCGGCCAGCGACTGCGCGAACACCTGGCCGCCGAAGACGCGGCCGGTGCCGATGTCGCGGTTGGCGCCGCGGTAGATGTTGTGCTCGAGAGGTTCGAGCTCGAGCAGTTGGATGAACTCGGCGACGACGGACACGGGGTCAGGGCTTGGGGGTACCGGAATCTAGCCACGCGTTCCGCAGGGCTGCGTCGAGTGTCCAGAGCTGCATTCCCGCCAGCCGCGCGGAGGCCAGCAGGTGCGCGTCGATCCAGCCGAGCCCGCGCCCGGCGAGGCGCCGGGCCTTCACCAACGCCATCACCTCGTCGTGTTCCGCCTCCGGCGCGCCCGGCAGCCGCGCGAGGTCGTCGAGGAAGGCATCCCGCCTAGCAATGTGGCCGCAGGCGAGTTCGCCGATCACGAACGGGTGGGTGGCGACGAGGCCAGCCTCCAGCGCCTCGCTCAGTGCGGGGACTCCGCGGCGGAGGTGTTCCACCCAGACGGAGCTATCCACCAACCACACGTCAGCGGCTCCGCGCGCTCGCCTTTGACTGCCCGCGGCGACGCGGGCCCGCCGTGGCCTCCGGGTCGCTGCCCGCCAGCCGCGCCAGCCGGCGCGCGCTCTCACGCGCGACCAAGGCCTCGAGGCCCGCGTGGACGAGCGCGGTCTTCTCCTGGATGCCGGTGAGCCGCATCGCACGGCGCAGCAGTTCGTCGTTGATGATCATCGTCGTACGCATATGTATCAATATGCATCAACGATGCATCACCGCAAGCACGCCACCCGCATCAGAACTCCGTCGTCACCCGCAGC
Organism: Gemmatimonadaceae bacterium; assembly: GCA_019637355.1. NCBI lineage: Bacteria > Pseudomonadati > Gemmatimonadota > Gemmatimonadia > Gemmatimonadales > Gemmatimonadaceae > Gemmatimonadaceae bacterium. The sequence goes on from JAHBVT010000001.1 coordinate 277,098, forward strand.
ACCACCGCGCGCCCGGGCCCGTCGGCGAACTCCTTGTACCGGCTCATAAAGCTCCGGTACCGCGTCCCGAGCAGGTTCCGTACGGCCAGGTCCACGACGAACACCTTCGCCCCGGCGCTGACGGTGGCCCCACCGCCGAGCTGCCACAGCGTGTACGCCGGCGGCGCCACGTCGCGCGGGTCGAGCCGCGTCTGCCGCCAGTTGTGCTCGCCGCCGAGGCTCAGCCACGGGCGCAGCAGCGCGCCGCCGAGCATCGGTCGCTCGACGCGGGCGCCCCACTGCACGCGCGGGGGTGGCACGAAGGTCAGCGGCACGTCGGCGCTGAGATTGGTGCCGCGCACTAGATCGCCTGCAGCCTGGATCGTGAGCCAATCGGTGGCCCGCCAGGCCGCACGGCCCTCGATTCCGCCGAGCACGGCGTCGCCCTGCACGACTTCCAGTGAATCGAAGGCCGCACCGCCGCTGCCGAAGGGCCGCAGGTAGATGAAGTCCCGGATCGCGTTGCGGAACACGCTGATGTCGCCGACGAGGCGTCGGTGCTCGACGCGGAATCCGAGGTCGGTGTTGAGCGAGGTCTCGACGTTGAGCGCGGGGTTGCCGCGCTCGTAGGCGCGCGTGCCCTCGTGGAAGCCGTTGGCGAAGAGGTCGGGCGCGGCCGGCGCGCGGAAGCCGCGGCCGACGCTGGCGACCACGGAACTCCACTCGCTGAGCCGGTACGAGACGCCGGCCGTACCGGTCACCGCCTGATGCCGCTGCGACTGCGCCGCCAGCCCGAGCACGGCATCGTCTTCGACCGCGAGTTCGCGCGTGTCCCAGCGCGCGCCGACGGTGGCGCGCAGGCGGCCGCGCTCGACGTGCTCCAATGCATACAGCGCGAGGTTGCGTGCGCGGGAGTTGGGAATCAGCGTCGCGGTGCCGCGCTTCTCGAAGCGGCTGTCGAGCGCGAACACGCCGAGCGTGCCGCCACTGAACGGCCCGACGGCCTCGTGGTGCAGGTGCGCGAAGCCGCTCTCGGTGTTGATGAGCAGGCCCAGTGCGATGTCGCTGGCGTCGGCGGCGTCGAACTCCCGCCGGAAGTTGCGCTCGCTGCCCACCTGCACCTGCAGCCGCAGCGCGTCGCCGAGTGCGCGCTCGGCCTCGAGCGTGCTACGCGTGGTGGTCAGCCGTTGGTAGCCGCTGTAGTCCGGGGAAGCGACCGGATCGTCGAAGATCTCGATGCGTTCGTCGCGCTGGGAGTGACGCAGGGTGAGCTGGCCGTGCTCGCTGCTGCGCCCGACGGCGCCGTCGAGGTGACGCGTGCGGTTCTCGGTGTTGCGAAGCGGGCCGCCGGGCGCGCGCATATCGCCGGCGAGGCGGCCGGTGGCGGAGAGCCGCGCGCCGTACGCGCCGCGCGCGCCTTCGAGGCGCAGCGTGCCGTCCGGGCCGAACACGTTCGTGTTGTACGCGACCGTCGTGTGGCCACGCAGGAACGGCGACTCGAAGCGCGCGCTCGGCAACGGCGCGGCCACGACGTTGATCACGCCGCCGAGTGCATCGCTGCCGTAGAGCACGCTGGCCGGGCCCTTGATGACCTCGATCTGCTCGGCGTTGGCCGTCTCCACGTTGGGCGAATGGTCGTGGCCCCACTGCTGCGTCTCGGTGCGCTGGCCGTTGTCGAGCGTGACGACGCGGTTGTGCGTGAGCCCGCGAATCACCGGCTTGCCGATGCCCGTGGTCATCGACAGCGAGCGGATGCCGGGGAGTTGCTCGAGCGCATCGCCGACGGCGGCGCCCTGGGCGCGGCGGAGCTCGGCGCCGCCGATGACCGATACCGGCTGAGGGGCGTCCAGCACGCGGGTCGGCGCGAAGGTCGCCGTGACCTGGAAGGCGCCGACGCGTTGCACCGAATCCTTGCGGGTGGAATCGGGGACTTGCGGTGCCGGTGGCGCGCCCTGCGCTCCGGCGACGGAGGGCAGCGCGAGCAGGATGAGGCGGAGCAGGATGACGGTGCGCAGGACGCGAATAAGAAATTGCATTTTCGTATCTCCTAACTTATTGACCGTAAGTTAGGGATGACTAACTTCCTGTCAATGGCAAACCACGATCTCGAGCGCCTCGCGCTCACCGGCCAGGCCGAGGATTACCTCAAGGCCATCTATGAACTGGAGCGCCACGGCGAACCGGCCGGGACCAATGACATTGCTGGCCGATTGGGAATCGCTCCGGCGTCTGTCACTGGGATGGTTCAGCGGCTGGCTCGACTGGGGCTTGTCGCCACCGAGCGTTACCGAGGGGCGCGCCTCACGGAGGCAGGCCGGTCGGCGGCACTGCAACTGATTCGCAGGCACCGCATCATCGAGAGCTATCTCGTTACCCGTCTTGGCTTTACGGCTGATGATGTGCACGACGAGGCAGAGCGACTTGAGCACGCTGCCAGCGATCAGCTCGTCGAGCGAATGGCCGCGGCAATCGGGAATCCCACTGAGGACCCGCACGGGGCCCCGATTCCGAGCAGATTGCGAACTAACTGAGAGGTTGACGGGTTAAATGGTTGACCGCGCCGCTTGGACCCTCCGGGTTCCCTCGGCAGTTCAACTAATGCCACCTCCACTTCCCTGCCAATGGCCCGCTTCGCATTCGCCCTCTTGCTCGCGCCGCTCCTGTCGGCGGCCGTGCCCGCGCAGGTCGCCACCGAGCGGTACGTCCGCGATGTCGCGCACTCGCAGATCAACTTCGTCGCCGACGCGCGCCTTATTTCGGCCCACGGCACCTTCAACACCTGGGACGCCGAGATCCTGTTCAATCCGGCGAACCTCGAAGCCACGTCGCTCAAGATCACGATCGAGACGGCGAGCATCGACACGCGCGTCGAGCGCCGCGACAACCACCTCCGCAGCAACGACTTCTTCGCGGCCGATTCATTCCCGCAGATCACCTTCGTGTCGACCTTCGTCAACAGCGCGGAGGGCAATCGGATGCTCATCACCGGCGATCTGACGCTGCGCGGGCGGACGAAGCGCATCACGATCCCGGCGCGGCTGCACTTCTATGACGAAGAGCGCCACGTCGGTCGCGTGAGCGGGAACTTCGTCATCGACCGGACGGAGTTCGGCGTGTCGTACAACTCGGCGTTGAATCCGATCGAGCACGAGGTGGCGGTGCAGTTCGACGTCGCCTTCAACAAGCCGCGGGCGTAGGCCGCCGGGGCGCCAAGTGGCGTTGGCGAGGCGTTTCGTGATGATTCGCCCGGCGGGTCGCGCGTCGTAAGGACCTGGTGCTAACATTGCCGCCCTGGCGCCGTCATACGCGCCGGACCCGCCAGCCGATGCCGCCAATCCCACTCGCCCTCCCGACCACACTGTTGCTGCTCTGCGCCTGTGCCGATGCGGTCACGGTCGGCGCGCCGGATCCCTACGCCGAGGTGCGGCTCGCGTTGACGGTCGATCCCGATGCGCTGCCGCAGTACAGCCAGAACCTGCCCGCGTACTACACGCCTGGCCTGCTGGCCCGCGAGGACCGCACGCCGCTCACGAACCCGACCACCAACGCCGGTGCGACGCTCGGCCGCGTGCTGTTCTTCGACCGCAACCTCAGCCGCACGCGGAATGTCTCCTGCGCGAGTTGCCACGATCAGGCGCTGGCCTTCGGCGACAGCGCGCAGTTCTCACTCGGCATCGATGGGGTGAGCCGCACCGCGGCCCACTCGATGCGGCTGGGAAACGCGCGCTTCAACGAGAGCGCGAGCTACTTCTGGGATCGCCGCGCGCCGACGCTGGAGGCGCAGGCGACGCAGCCGGTGCAGGATGCCGTCGAGATGGGCTTCGATGCCGCGCACGGCGGGATGTCGGCCGTCATCGCGCGGCTCGACTCGCTGGCCTACTACCCGCCGCTCTTCCGGCTCGCCTTCGGTACGGCTGAGATCGCCGAGACGCGGGTGCAGCGCGCGCTCGCGCAATACATCCGGAGCATCGTGGCGGTGGCGTCGCGTTGGGATGCGGCCTTCGCCCTCGTACCCGCGCCGCCGCCCGGGCAACCGCCGAACTTCCTCGCGCCGCTGGCAGGCTTCACCGCTGCCGAGACGCGCGGGCAAGAACTGTTTTTCCGCCCCAAGCCGCAGGGCGGTCTTGGCTGCCAGGGCTGTCACGCTGCGCCGAGCTTCTCGTTGGTGCAGAACTCCAATTCCAACGGCCTCGATGCCGGCGAGACGCGCATCTTCCGGGCGCCGTCGCTCAAGGATGTCGGGCGCTCCGCGCGTTTTATGCACGACGGACGGTTCACGAGTCTCACGCAGGTGGTCGACTTCTATCTCGACGGCGTGCAAGCGGGCCCGGCACTCGACACACGCCTGATGGGGCCGGGCGGGGAGCCGCAGCGCATCAACCTCTCGCCGACGGACCGCGCGGCGCTGGTGGCGTTCCTGCGCACGCTCGACGACCAAGCATTGCCGTCGGACCCGCGCTTCAGCGATCCGTTCCGCCGCCCGTAGACGCCGCCGCTACGCCGCCGGCGACCCCGCCGCCTTCCAGCGCCGTTCGGCGTCCTCAATGGCCGTGCTCACCTTGCTCGTGAGCCACAGCGCCAACGGCGTGATCATCACCGTCCCGACGATCAGTCCGGCCGTCCAGCCTTGCATCCGCTCGCCGAGCGCGGCGCGCCAGAGCATCAGTTGCACCGTGACCATCACCGCCATCGTGCAGACGGCGATGGCATCGAGCGTCATCTGCATCGACGGCACGACGCTCCTGCGGTAGCTCGGCGGCAACTTCATCAGGCGGTCCTTGTCCGGCACATTGAACAGGTCCGGGCGCCGCGGCAGCAGCCAGATGCTTACCCAACTGAGCAGCAGTTGCATCGCGCCGGCGATCATCGGCAGGAGCAACCAGCCGCCGAGCGTGGTCGGCACCGAGCGCGTGACCTTCCCCGAGGCCCCGATGTGCCGCGGGATCTCGTCGGGCAAGCCAGCGAATGTCCCGAGCGCCAGCACCAGCATCCCCAGCCACAGCGCCCAGGGCAGCAGGCGCAGGAGCATCATCGCGCAAGCTCCACGCGTGGGATGGCTCGGAGTCCCTGCGAGAGGAACTCCACGCGACCCTCGGCGTTGCGGACCAGCACCAGCGTCAGGGGCTGCGCGCCTGGTACCGGCGGCGTGATGCGCATTCGGTCGGCACCGATGAGCCGCACCGGCATCCGGAGGCCGTTCTGCAGGAAGGTCAGGCTGTCGCCTTCGTTGAGGATCTCGATGTTCTGCCGGCCGACGCGGTACCGTCCCGCGATCTGCGTGCGCTCGGTCGCGTTCGCGACGCGCGGCTCGGCCGGCGTGCTCGGCGGGGGCGGCGTCTCGCCGCTGACCGCCGCATACACGAGGCTCTCGATGCCGTTCAGCGGCGCACCACCGCGGTTGTCGTGCACGACGATCGCCAGCTCGAGGTCCGGATACATCGTGAGCATCGCATCGAAGCCGTTGATGGCGCCCCCGTGCCGCCACGCACGGCGTCCCGGTCGACCGGAGACCATCAGGCCGAAGGCGTACTGCGCCGCCGTGTCACCCGGGATCGGCGCGACGCCGGTCGTCAGCAGGCGCACGGCCTCAGGCGACAGCACGCGCGTGCCGTCGAGCATCCCCTCGGCCATCACGGCAATCGCGAAGCGCGCCATATCCTGCGCGCTGGCCATCAGGAAGCCAGCGGCCCATTGCGCGGTGTTCTCGGTGAACGGCCGCACGAGGCCGGCCGCCTGGTCGGGCGGGCCGACGTGGCCCTGCGAGAAGTCGCGCGTCATCGCGTGCAGCGGACGGAACGTCGCGTACGGCATTCCCATCGGCCGCAGGATCATCGACTCGGCGAGCGAACCGTAGCGCTGCTGACCGGCCCGCTCGATGACATAGCCCGCCATCGAGAACCCGGGGTTCGAATACGAGACGATGCGGCCCGGGTCGGTGAGGAACAGCGTATCGCTGACCTCGTCCATCACCTCGCCCAGCGCCCCCTCGCCCATCCGGCCGTATGGGACGGCATTGTCGATCCAGCCGGCGGTGTGCGAGAGCAGTTGCCGCGTCGTCACCGTCCCCACCTCGCGCCCGTCGAGCTGCGTCACGTAGCGCGAGATCGGTGCGTTCAGGTCCAGCGTGCCGCGCGCGGACATCTCGGCCGCCATCGCGCCGGTGATCATCTTGGTGACGCTGCCCACGCGGAACAGCGTCTGCGGCGTGACGGGCCGCGCTGTCTCTGCGTCGGCGACGCCGTAGCCCTTGCTGAAGATGACGCGGCCGCGATGCGCCACCGCCACCTGCGCGCCGGGCGTGCGGGTGCGCTCGAGCTCGGCGCGCACGAGTGAATCCAGCCGCGCCTCCCAGGTCGGCGGCGAAACCGGCGCCTGCGCACCGGCAGCGAAGGCCAACAGCGCGAGGCCCCCGAACAGCAGCGCGGTCATCACGACCAATGCCCGCAGCAGCGCCACGACGCCGTGTCGCGCGATCTTATGCATCATCTCTATCCTCTCCATCGGTAGGCTGTTGGCTTCCGTCTTCCGTCATCCGTCCGCCGTCCGCGCGTCCCGCGCGCCTCAACGCGTCCCGCAGCACGAACTCAATCTGCCCGTTCACCGACCGCAGCTCGTCGCCCGCCCACCGCTGGTACTGTTCCAGCAGTGTGCGGTCGACGCGCAGCAGGAAGGGCTTCTTCTCGGCCACGACGCGCTCAGGTGTACAGCGAGCCGGTGTTCACCACAGGCTGCGTCGCGTGATCCGAGCAGAGCACCACGAGCAGGTTGCTCACCATCGCCGCCTTGCGCTCGTTGTCGAGCGTGACGATCTGCTTCTCGTTGAGCATTCCCAGGGCCATCTCCACCATCCCCACCGCGCCCTCGACGATCTTCTGCCGCGCCGAGATGATGGCGCTGGCCTGCTGCCGCTGCAGCATCGCTGCGGCGATCTCGGGCGAGTACGCGAGGTGGCTGATGCGCGCCTCCACGACCTGCACACCGGCCTTCATCAGGCGGTCCACCAGCGCCTTCTCCAACGCGGCCGAGACCTCATCCGTGTTCTGCGAGAGCGAGAGCTCGCCCGGCGTGTGCGAATCGTAGGCGTAGTTCACCGCCACGCCGCGCAGCGCCGATTCGCTCTGCACCTCCACGTAGCGCGCGTAGTCATCGACCTCGAACAGTGCCTCGGCGGAATCCACGACCTTCCAGACCACGATTGCCGCGATCTCGATCGGGTTGGAGTGGTTGTCGTTCACCTTGAGCTTGGCCGTCTCGAAGTTGCGCACACGCAGCGAGATCGACTGCTTGGTGAGGAAGGGATTGGCCCACCAGAAGCCGTCCTTGCGCACCGTGCCCTTGTAGGTGCCGAAGAGCACCAAGGCCTTGGCCTCGTTGGGGTGCACGATGAACAGTCCGCCGAGCATCACGAGCGCGACGATCGCTCCGAGGATGTTCAGCAGGCCGGCCAGCTCGCGGCCCGACTGGAACATCTGGATCGCCACATAGCCGAGCGCGAGGATAGTGAGCAGACCGACGAGCAGGACCACGAGACCGTTGCTGGCTGAGTAGGGCTTTTCGACGTACACGGGGGTGTCTCCGTCAGGGGTGATGGCGTAATGATATCACTTCGGTAGCAATGTCGCAAGAGGGGGATGCAAGTCGCATTAAAGGGGTGTCCCCACGCGTTGCGGTTGAGCCCGGGTGTCTGGATATTAGACGCGACTCTTCAGGCCCCGGACCGGGGCATATCTAATGATTTGCGTTCATTGCAGCACGCCCGTCGCGGACGAGGCGAAGTTCTGTCATTCCTGTGGATCAATGGTCTCGGACGCCGAAGGTCAGGCGGCCGCGACGGCGTCTATGGACCAGTCGGCGTTCGCGCATATGGAGAAGATGCTGCGCGACGAGACCAAGGGTGAGTACACGGTCGGCAAGATGCTCGGGCGCGGCGGTATGGCCGTGGTGTACCTGGCGGAGGAAACGCGTCTGGGGCGCAAGGTCGCGCTCAAGGTGCTGCCGCCGGAACTGACCTTCGGGCACGGCGTGGACCGATTCCTGCGCGAGGCGAAGACCGCCGCGACGCTGGACCACCCGAATATCATCCCGATCTACCGCATCGCCAGCGGCGGCAAGCTGTTCTGGTACGCGATGAAGTTCCTCGAGGGCAAGTCGCTCGAGGACGTGTTGCGCGAGCGCGGTGCGTACTCGGTGGACGAGACGATCGAGTTGCTGGAACAGGTGGCCGACGCGCTGGACTACGCGCACGAGCACCAGGTCATCCACCGTGACATCAAGCCGGCCAACGTGATGCTTGATTCGCGCAACCGCGTGATCATCACGGACTTCGGCATCGCCAAGGCGCTGAGCGAAGGCGCGCTGACGGCATCGGGCTCGGTGATCGGGACGCCGTACTTTATGAGCCCCGAGCAGGGGATGGGCAAGCCGGTGAGCGGCGCCGCCGACCAGTACTCGGTGGCGGTGATGGCCTTCCGGATGCTCGCGGGCCACATCCCCTTCGACGGGGACTCGGCGATCGACATCCTGCACAAGCACTGTATGATGGATCCGCCGCGGCTCGAGGAGAGCGCGCCGCACGTGCCGCGCCACGTCTGCGATGCCGTCGACAAGGCGCTGTCGAAGAAGGCGGACGACCGCTTCCCGAACATCCGCGCCTTCGTGCGGGCGATGAAGGATCCCACGGTGAAGTACACGCGCCCGAGTGCACGCACCGAGGTGATCGACACCAACGAACTCGAGAAGAAGAACAGCGGCCCGCGGCCCAAGGTCGTGCCGCGCGCCGGAGCGGCCGACAAGACGGTCGTGGCGGGCGCCGCCGTGCGTCCGGCCGCCGCGGCGCCGGCCAAGAGCAACGCGGCGATGTATGCGGTGATCGCGTTGGTCGTGCTTGGCGGCGGTGGCTTCGGGGCGTGGAAGTTCCTCGGCTCGTCGTCAGCGCCGGCCTCGCAGGTCGTGGCGGATGCGCCGCCGACGACGCCGACCGACGCCGGGGCGAGCAGCTCCGGCAGCCAGCCGCCCGCGAGCACGCCGACGCCGGAACCGGAGCCCGTGACGCCGGATGCCGCGCCCACCAAGAGCGCCGCACCGCCGCCGCAGACGACCCCGCGCCAGACCGCGCAGCCGTCGGCTCCGCAGACACGGCCGCAGACGCCGCCGACGCAGCAGACGCCCATCCAGCAGACGCCGGTGCAGCAGACTCCGGCGCCGGCACCGTCCACGCCCGCCGCGGCGCCCGCCGCCGGTGGTCCGGGCACGCTGCAGATCATCCTCACCACGCCTGGCAAGCTGAGCATCGACGGCGTGGACAAGGGTGAACGTGCCCGCTACTCCGAGCCGCTCTCGGCCGGCGACCATCTCCTGCGCGTCGAGCGCGACGGCTTTGTGACCAAGGACACTGTCGTCACCGTGCGCGCCGGCGAAACTGTCCGCGTCACCCTCTCGCTGACCCCCCGCCCCTGATGCGACTCTTCAAGATCCTGGCGCCGCTGGTTGGCGCCTTGTTGCTGTCCGTGCCGGCCTCGCTCGAGGCGCAGTCGCGTTCGGCGTTGCTGCAGCAAGCGACAGCCGCCCTCGACGACTTCGATGCGCCGCGCGCGATCCGCCTCGCGCGCGCCGCCTTGGACCCCTCGCTCGGTCCGCTCGACGCCGACTGGGCGCGCGGCGTGCACGTGCTCACGCAGATCTTGATCGAAGAGCAGCAGCCGGAGCTGGCGCAGACCTGGGCGCGCTGGGCCCTGCGCCTCGAGCCGGAGATGCCAATCGACTCGGTGGCGTTCCTGACGAACGTCGTGACGATGCTGCGCGAGGCCCGCGATGCGGCGCCGCGCTCGGCCGCCGACGAGGCGACGCGCGCGCGTTATGAATGGCCCGGGGTCACCTCCACCGCCACGGAAGCGCGGTTTCGCATCGCCAGCGGCGGTCCCGCCGTGACCGTGCTCGTGCGCGGCGTCGGCCTCGTGGGGCCGCAAGGCCTCGCCGTGCCGCCGGGCAGCTATGAACTCGAAGTCAGCGCCACGGGCTTCCTGCCGCTGCGCGTCACGCGCGAGGCGTTGCCCGGCGTCGCGATGGAGTTCTCGTTCACGCTGACCTCCGCCGCCGCGGCCGCCGCAACGCTCGGCGCCGAGGTGCAGTCGCGCCTGACCCGCGCGACGGTTCCGCTGCAGGTGACGCGCTTCGGAGGCCAGCAGGCCTGCGCCGCCGGCCTCGCCTCCGGCGGGGAGCGGCTCGTGCTCACGTCGTACAGCGCCATCCGCGGCGCCGACGCCGTCGCCGCCAATGGCGAAGTGCGCGTCGCCGCCTGGGACGTGGCAGCCAATCTCGCCGTACTCGTGCTGCCGGCCAATGCGCCGGAGCAGTTGCCCGCGACCAGCAGCGTGATCGACGGACAGTCCCTCTGGGGCGTGACCTTGGCGGAGTGTCGCACGGTCGCTCCGGCGGAGCGCGTGCTGCTCTCGCAGTGGCCGGAGCGCCCGCTCGGTCCGCTGGAGCTCGCCAACGCCCCGGCCGCCGCGGTCGGTTCGCCGCTCGTGGACTATCAGGGCAACATCGCCGGCGTCTGGATCGGTGGTGGCCGTGCCGCGCCGATGGGCGTGGTGGAGCCGCTGATCGCGAAGGCCAAGGAGAACATCGCCGGCCAGCGAACGCTGACGCCGCAGCAGGTGGCGACGCAGGAGAACCATCGCTTCGGCTCCGTGATCATCGCGGTCGACGTACCCAACGCCACGCTGCGCGTGGTGCCAATCGAAGCCTGGCACTGGGAGGAGCTGCGCGCCGAAGGCCCCGCACCGCTGACCTTCCGTGGCGCGGCCGGTCGCTATCGCGTGGAGGCCAGCGCGCCCGGCGTCACCGCGCGCACGCAGGAAGTGACCATCCGCGCCGGTGAGACGCTGCGTTCTTCCATTTCGCTGCGCGCGGTGGCGCAGGGCGGCGCGCCCACGCAGCCCGCGGCGCGCAAGGGCTTGCCGAAGTGGGTCTGGGCGGTGGCCATCGGCGGTGCCGTCGGTGGGGCGCTGGCGTTGGGCGGTGGCGGTGGAGGCGGTAGTTCGGGTGGGACGATCGTGATCGAGGTGCCCAACCCGTGAGCGTCCGCTTGAACTCCCGTCTTCTCGGCCTTGCCGCGGCCACGCTGGCCGTCGGCGTCGTCAGCTCCTGCGACGATCCCACGCGTCCGACCACCGAAGCCTCGCTCTCGCCGAACATCGCGCTGATCCAGCCCGACTCGGCCACGCGAGCGTCGCTCATCCTGCCGCTCACCGGTGTGCGCGCGCGCACGATTGGTCCCACCGGCCGCGTGCTCGACCTCACGCTGCAGGGCAACACTTGGCGCGGCACCATCACCGGCCTCGCCGCCGGCGATTACGAAGTCATCATCGAAGGCCTGGCCAGCGGCCAGGTGCAGTTCTACGGGCGTCTGGCGAGCATCACGCTGGCGCGCGGGCAGCGGGCCCAGCCCGCGGTGCCGTTCGCGGCGGCAGTGCCGACGGTGGCGCCGCCGGCGCTGACCAACACGACCAACTTCTCGCAGCGCGCCCCGATGTCGCGCATCGCCGCGGCCACGGGCTACGTCGTGCAGGTCTCGCAGGACCTGGCCTTCGGCTCCGGCGTCACCGAGTTCACGGCGCCCGACACCAACCCGTTGGTGACGGTCACGCAGCCGGGCACCTGGCACCTGCGCACGCGCGCCATCCTGCCGCAGATTCCCGCCACCAGTGTGCCCTGGTCGGACGTGCGCACGTGGACGGTGATCCAGGCCGCCGGCGGTGACGCCGCTGGCGACGCCGCGCCGATCGTGCTGGTGCCGGAGGCGCCGCAGACGATTGCGCAGCGCAACCTGACGCCGACCAAGCGCAACGACTGGTACGACATCGACGCCGAGGAGGGCGACTCGGTCTTCGCCGAGACCTTCGCGGCGCGGCTGGAACTCGCGTCTGGGCTGAACACGCGCCTGACCTTGTTCGAGGACGACGGCACGACGCAGGTCGCGCAGAACGACGACTTCAACGGCAGCACCGACTCGCGCCTGGTCTATGTGGCCGCGGAGTCCAAGACGTACAAGCTCCGTGTGGACGGGATGGCCAGCACCAGCGGCCACTACGAGCTGCGCACGGAGATCCGTCGGCTGCCGCTGGCGCCGGAGTCCTTGGTGGCGACGATCGTCTCGGGCACCGAGGTGTCGCTGGCCTGGGATGACCGCTCCAACAACGAGACCAGCTTCCGCATCGAGCGCTGCGAGGGCGTGGACTGCACGACGTTCACCGAGATCGGGAACGTTGCGGCCGACGTCGAGACCTTCGCCGCCACCGGCCTGACGCAGGGCAACACCTACCGCTTCCGCGTGCGGGCGCGGAACAACGTCGGCAACTCGGCGTTCACGAACGTCGTCGCGACGGCGCTGATCGGGCCCGCGGCGCCCACGAATCTCGTCGCCACGACCGTCTCCTCGACGGAGATCGGACTGACGTGGACCGACGCCTCGAACAACGAGGAAGACTTCCAGGTCGAGCGCTGCACTGGCGCGGACTGCACGGACTTCGCCGTCATCCAGACGCTGCCGGCCGGCACGGAGGCCTACGCCGACGTCTCGGTCGTGTTCAACACGGCGTACAGCTACCGCGTGCGGGCGCGCAACTCGGTGATGGCGTCGGCGTACTCGGACGAGGCCGCGGCCAACACGATTCCGCCGGCGACGCCGTCGGCCCTCGTGGCGACCGTCACCGGCCCGACGAGCATCGGCCTCGTGTGGGAGGACAACTCCGACAACGAGCTCGGCTTCCGCATCGAGCGTTGCACGGGCGCGGCCTGCACGAACTTCGCGGTGGTGGGCAACGTGGGCCCGAACATCACGGCCTATGCCGACAACGCCGTCGCCAATAACGAGGACTACCGCTACCGGGTGCGCGCGTTCAACGCCGTGGACGGCGTGGATGCCACGAACATCGCGAACGCCAACACGCGTCCGCCGGCAGCGCCCACGGGCCTGACGGCCGAGACCCAGGGCCCGACGGCCATCCAGTTGCAGTGGACGGACAACGCGACGACCGAGACCGGGTACCGCATTGAGCGCTGCTCCTCGGCGCCGGACTGCACCGATTTCGCGTTGCTCACCACCATCGCTGCCGATGCCACCGGGTACACGGACAACGGCGTCACGGTGGACAACAGCTACCGCTACCGCGTGATCGCAGTGGGCGTCGCCGGCAACTCGGCGCCGACCAACGTGGCCGACGCGAACACCCTGCGTCCGCTGGCCCCGACGTCACTGGTCGCGACGACGATCTCGGCGACGGTCATCCGCTTGACCTGGCAGGACAACGCCGACAACGAGACCGGATACGTGCTGCGGCGCTGCGACACGGCGGGTTGCTCGAACTTCGCCATCGTCGCGACCTTCGATGCGCCGGCCGTGACCTACGACGACTCCACGACCGAAGCGGGGACGTCGTACGTGTATCAGCTGCGGGCGACGAACATCGCCGGTCAATCGGATGCGTCGAACAGCGCCGCCGCCAACACCTTGGCGCCTGCCGCCCCCACCGCGTTCACGGCGACGATGATCAACGCGTCGCGCGTGGACCTGGAATGGGTGAACAACGCGCCGGAGGCCACCGGGACGCGCGTCGAGCGCTGCGAGGGCGTCGGCTGCAGCGATTTCGTCGAGATCGCCTTCGTCCCGGAACCCGCCTCGGTGTACTCGGACGAGACGGTGACGCAGGGCAGCGTGTGGCGTTACCGGATCCGGGCGCAGAACGCCGCCGACGTGTCTGACTACACGGCCGTGGCCTCGGCGACGACGGAAGTGCCGGCGGCGGTGGCCAGCCTGACGTACACGATCCTCAACGGCAACCAGGTGCAGCTCGACTGGGACGCCTCGGCCGGCCCGAACCTCGCGCAGTACGCGATCTATCGCTGCACGGGTGTGGGTTGCACTGTGACCGACCTGCTCAACCTGGTGAACAGTGACCAGATCACCTACACCGACGGCAGCGTCACCCCGGGCAACACCTACCGCTACGTGGTGTCGGCCGTGGGTGCCGCCGGCGAGTCGCCGCCAAGCGACGTCGCGACGGTGGAGATCGCCGTTCCTGCCGTCCCCTCCGGCTTCAGCGCGACCGTGCGTCGCGGAGACATCCAGTTGGCCTGGACCTCGCCGCCAGGGGCCGCGACAGTGGAGATCGAACGTTGCGAGGGCGACCCCTGCGGTGCCTTCGCGCTGATCTCGACGCTTTCCGCCTCGAACGGCACGCTGACGGACGCTACGGTCGTTGCCGACCAGGCCTACGGCTACCGGATCCGGGCCGAGAACGCAATCGGCCACGGCGCGTATTCGTCCGTGGCGACCGCGTTCACGACGCTGTCGCCGGCCCCGAGCGGGCTCACGGCGGACGTGATCAGCGGCACGCAGGTGGACCTGCTCTGGACCGACAATGCACTGACCGAGACCGGCTTCTCCATCGAGCGCTGCCTCGGCGATGCCTGCTCGGACTATGCGGTCATCGACACGGTCGCGCCGAACACGCTCAGCTTCTCGGACCTCACCGTCGAGATCGGCAACGCCTACGGGTACCGGGTGCGCTCGCTGGCGCCCTTCGGCGCCTCGGCGCCGTCCAATGCGGTGGAGATTACGACGCGCATCCCCGAGGCGCCGACGGACCTCGTCGCGCAGACGCTGTCGAACACCAGCATCCGCCTCACGTGGACGGACAACTCGGACAACGAGCAGGACTTTGCCATCCAGCGCTGCGCGGGCGTCGATTGCACCGTGCCGGCCGGCAGCTTCGCGACGGTGGCCGCGGGCCAGACGGAGTTCGTGGACACCGGTCTCGACGCGAACGAGACGTACACGTACCACGTGTTCGCCGCGAACGCGGTCGGCAACTCGGCGCCGACCAACACGGCGACGGCTACGACCAACCTCCCGGCAATCCCGGCGTCGATTGAAGCCTTCGTCACGGCGGGGGACATCATCCGGCTGGTCTGGCAGGATGCCTCCGCCGACGAGGATGGGTTCCGCGTCGAGCGCTGCGTCGGCGCCGGCTGCACGGACTTCGCCGAGATCGCCGAGACGCTTGCGGACGTCGCGGAGTACTTCGACAACCCGGTGATCGACGGCACAGTGTACCGGTATCGCGTGCGCGCCTTCAATGCGGCCGGCAACTCGGACTACAGCCCCGTGCGCAGCATCACGGCGGGCCTGCCGGTGCTGCCGGGCGAGGTCACGGTCACGACCCTCAGCGGGACGAGCATCCGCATCACCTGGGCCGACCTCTCGGACAACGAATCCGGATTCCAGGTGGCCCGCTGCACCGGTGACGGCTGCACGGGCTTCACAGCCCTCAGTGGTGTCGCTCGCAACACACAGGAGTTCATCGACAGCACCGTCGTGCCGGGCGAGATTTATCGGTTCCGGGTCGCCGCCTCGAACGGCGCCGGCTCGTCCGGCTTCACCGATTACGTCGATGGCAACACGATGACGCCGGATGCCCCGAGCGACCTCGCCGCCACGACCTTCTCGGCTTCGCAGATCAACCTTACCTGGACCGACAACGGCCCGTACGAGACCGGCTTCCAGGTCGAGCGTTGCGTCGGAGCGGGCTGCTCCAGCTTCACGCTGCTCACCACCGTGCCGGCCGACGCGACGGAGTACGCGGACACTGGCCTCGCGCAGAACGAGAGCTACAGCTACCGGGTGCGCGCGGTGAACGCCGTCGCCAACTCGGCATACACCGACGTGGCCACGGCCACCACCGACCTGCCGGCCGCGCCGACGGACCTGGCGGCGCTGCCGCTCTCGGCCACCGAAGTGGAGCTCAGCTGGACCGACAACGCGAACAACGAGGAGAACTACCTCGTCGAGCGCTGCGAAGGCACGGACTGCTCGGATTTCGCCTTCCTCGCCCTGCTGGGCGTGGACGTCGAGACGTACAATGACGCTACCGTCCTCGCCGACCTGACCTATCGCTATCGGGTGCGCGCGATCGGTAGCGCCGGTCCGAGTCCCAACTCGAACGTCGCCGAGGCCATCACCTCGGTACCGGGCGACCCCAGTGACCTCACTGCGACCACGCTGGCGTTCAACCGCATCGACCTTGCCTGGACGGACAACGGCGTCAACGAACTGAACTACCGCATTGAGCGCTGCGTCGGCCCGGCCTGCTCGGACTTCACGGAGCTCACCGTCTTGCCCGCAGGCACGACCGAGTACAGCGACGAGACGGTCGATGTCGACCTCTCGTATCAGTATCGTGTGCGTGCGTCGAACAACGTCGGCGTTTCGGGCTACAGCAACGAGGCAGCCGCCAACACGCTGCGGCCGGCGTCGCCCAGCGGCCTCGGCGCGCAGGCCGTGTCCGCCACGCAGGTAGACCTGACCTGGACGGATAATGCCGACAACGAGCTGGGCTTCATCATCGAGCGCTGCGCGGGCGTGAGCTGCACGGACTTCGCCGCCATCGACACGGTCGGCGCCAACGCCGCGGCCTTCGCGGACCAAACGGTCGACGCCGAGCAGGATTACCGCTACCGCGTCTTCGGCTACAACGTCAGCGGCCTGTCCGACGCCATCGCGGCGGTGGACGCCAACACGCGCGTCCCGGCGGTGCCGAGCGACTTCACCGTCGAGGTGCTCTCGGCCAACGCGATGCAGCTCTCGTGGACGGACGAGGCGGACAACGAGGTCGGCTACCGCATCGAGCGCTGCTCGGGCGCCGGCTGCACCAGCTGGCTCGAGATCGGCACCACCGGACCGGATGCCACGGGCTTCACGAGCACCGGCCTGGTAATCAACACGTTCTATCGCCACCGCGTCCGTGCCTACAACGCCTCGGGTTCGTCGGCCTATACGCCGATCGTGCAGGTCGGCACCTTCCCGCCGACGGCACCCAACACGCTCGTCGCGACGACGCAGACCGCCACGCAGGTGAACCTGCAGTGGAACGATGCGTCCACCAACGAGGACGGCTTCCAACTGCAGCGCTGCACCGGCGCCGATTGCTCAAGCTGGGCGGTGATTGACACGCTGCTGCCGTCGTCGCCGAGTTCGGCTACGGGCACGCTCAATGCCGCCGATATGAGCGTAGTGGCCGGCGAGTTCTACCGCTATCGCCTGCGTTCCTTCAATGGAGTCGGACTCTCGGCCACGTTCTCGAACATCGCCGAGGCCAGCACGACGGTGCCGGCGGCGCCGAGCGCGTTGGTGGCCAACCCGGCCGGCCAGACCACAATGAACCTGCAGTGGTCGGACAACTCGGCGGACGAGACCGGCTTCGTTATCGAGCGCTGCCTTGGCAACGCGTGCACGGACTTCGCGGTCGTAGACTCGGTGCCGGCGAACGCCAGCGACTACGCCGACACCGGCGTAACCGGCGACAACATCTACCGCTACCGTGTGCTGGCGTACGGCAACGGCAACTCGGAGTACTCCAACATCGCGTT
Organism: Gemmatimonadaceae bacterium; assembly: GCA_019637355.1. Lineage (NCBI taxonomy): Bacteria > Pseudomonadati > Gemmatimonadota > Gemmatimonadia > Gemmatimonadales > Gemmatimonadaceae > Gemmatimonadaceae bacterium. The sequence continues at coordinate 294,504 of JAHBVT010000001.1, forward strand.
GGGGTCGACGATCATCCCGGCGGCGCCGGCGTCCCTCGTGGCCGTGGCCCCATCGGATGACCGCGTTGAACTGACGTGGACGGACGCGGCCGACAACGAGGACTTCTATCGGATCAGCCGTTGCACCGGCGCCGATTGCACGAACTTCGTGCAGATTGGCCTCCTGCCGCCCAACAGCAGCGCCTTCGACGACGAGACGGTGGCGGTCAACACGCTGTACCGCTACATCGTCACGGCGGTGAACGGGGCGGGCGAGTCGGATGCGAGCAACATCGCCGAGGCAGAGACCGACGTGCCGGGCCAGCCGACGGACCTGGTGGCGACCATCGAGCCGGGACCGCAGGTGCGCCTCGACTGGACGGACAACGCGACCACCGAGACGGGCTTCGAGATCGAGCGCTGCGCCGGCGTGAGTTGCACCGACTTCACCCTGCTCGCGACCGTGGGTGAGGACGTGACGACGTACACCGAGTCGGTGGGCGTCTCCGAGGCGTATCGCTACCGGGTGCGCGCGGTCACGGCCACGCGGGCCTCGGGTTACACCGGCATCGTGCTCGCCAGCACGAACCCGCCGGCGGCGCCGACGGACTTCGCCAGCAACATCACGACGGACAAGGTGGACCTGGTCTGGACGGACAATGCCGACAACGAGCTCGGATACGAGGTCGAGCGTTGCGACGGCACGGACTGCGAGACCTTTGCGCTGCTGGAGACGCTCGCGGCGGGTTCGACGACCTACCGCGATCTCTCGGCCGTCATCGATACCATCTATCGCTACCGGATTCGCGCAGTCAACGCGTCGGGCGAGTCGGATTACAGCGGCACGGTGACCGTGTCGACCTACCGCCCGCCGGTGCCGACTGACTTCACCGCGACGCCGCAGTCGGCGACGTCGGTGCAGTTGGCGTGGACCGACAACTCGGTCATCGAGACGGGCTTCGAGATCGACCGTTGCCTCGGTGCCGCGTGCACGGAGTTCGTGACCGTGGCGACCCTCAGCGAGAACACCACGGAGTTCCTCGACATCACGTTGACGCCGGACCAGACCTACACGTACCGGATGCGGGCGCTGAACGTCTGGGGCGCGTCGGATTACACGGCGGTCGCCGAGGCGTCGACGGACATCCCGCTGCCGCCGAGCGACCTGATCGCGACGCTGGTGTCGGAGAACCGCGTCGACCTGCAGTGGACGGACAACTCGGGTGTGGAGACGGGCTTCACGATCGAGCGCTGCGCCGACATCCCGAGCGTGGAGTGCAGCGACTTCACCGAGCTGACGACGCTCGGGGCCAACGTCACATCCTTTAGCGATGAGTCGGTGGTCCTCGGCCAGCGCTACCGCTACCGCGTCCTGGCCTTCAGCGCGGCGGGTGCGTCGGACTTCTCGGCGGTGGCGGAAGCCACGGTCGAGGTGCCGGCGGACGTGACGCTTGACGCGGCCGCGGTGGTCTCGCCGACTGGGGTGGACCTCCAGTGGACGCCGGTACCCAACGCCGACGACTACGTGGTGGTGCGGACCAACATCAACACGGCGGAGGTCGATACGGTCGCGACGTTGCCGCATCCCACGGCGCAGTACCTCGACGTGGCGACCACCGGTGAGACCTATGAGTACCGCGTGGTGGGCGTGAACGTGATCGGGGCGGGCGGCGGCACCGTGCTCACGGCGTCGCTGAACCCGCCGCCGGCGCCGACCGACGTGGCTGCGGTGGCCCTGTCGCCGACGCAGGTGCAGGTCACCTGGACCGACAACGGGATCGACGAGATCCGGTTCTGGGTGCAGCGCTGCGATGGCTCCGACTGCGAGGACTTCGCGAACATCGTCACGCTCGGCGGGAACGTCACGGAGTATCTGGACGAAGACGTGGTGCCGGGCGGGAAGTACCGGTATCGCGTGACGACGGCGAACGAGGTGGGTCTCTCGGTTCCGTCGGCGGCGGTCTTCGTGAACCTGAGCGCGCCGGATGCGCCGAGTGGCCTGTCGGCGACCGTTACCGGGGCGACCCAGATCACGGTGCAGTGGACTGTGAACTCGGACAACGAGACCGGCCTGTCGCTCGAACGCTGCTCCGGCACGACCTGCACGGACTTCCTGCAGATTGCGTCGCTGTCGGCGGGGGTCAACACGTACCTGGACAACGGTGTGGCGATCGGCCCGACGTACCGGTACCGCGTGCGGGCCTTTAACGGGGTCGGGCAGTCGGACTACTCGAACATCGGGCAGGCGACGATCGAGCTGCCGAGTGGCATCGGCGCACTGACAGCGACACCGGTCAATGGCGAACGGATCGACCTGGCCTGGGGCGCGGCGGCGGTGGTTGCCGGATATCGCGTGGAGCGTTGCACCGGGCCGGCCTGCGAGAGCTTCGCGCCGATCGCGAACGTCTCGGCGGCGACCCTGGGCTATGTGGATGACAACGGGCCGTCGTACGGCGGCACGTTCCGGTATCGCGTCGTGCCGTTCAACATCGCGGGCGACGGGACGCCGTCCACGCCGGCGCAGGTGGCGCTGGTGCTGGCCGCGCCGGTGCTGACGCAGCCAATCGTCCAGAGCCTGACGGACGTGCAGCTGGACTTCAGCTACGCTTCGACCTGGGAGAGCGGAATCGAGATCTTCCGTTGCGAGGGGGTGGGCTGCACGCCAGCGCTGTACACCACGCTGCCGAAGGGGAGCACGACATTCTCCGAGGGCGTGGCACCGGCATCGGATTACGCATATGCCGTGCGTCAGGCGACCGTGGGTGGAGCGTCGGGCTTCAGCGTCCTGCGTCGGGCGCGGACGCCAATCACGCTGTCGAACGCGGTGGCGGTCACCGGGCTCGAGGATTCGCAGGGCGGGGCCGAGCGGCACTTCGTGTTCAACGTGCCGGCCGATGCGCTGGGTGTCCGCTTCCAGATGGGCGGCGCTGGTGCGACTGGCGATCCCGACCTCTACGTGAAGTTCGCGCAGCCGCCTCTCGCGACGGAGGTGCTGAACGACGCCACGAACTGCGTGCCGTACATCGGCGGCACGTCGGAGACCTGCACGTTCAACACGCCGGTGGCGGGCAACTGGTTCGCGATGACGCGGGCGTTCTCGCCGTACGGGGGGACGGAGCTGAAGGCGTCGCTGGCGCAGCGGTTTGGGTGGCCGGGGGCGCAGGTGAATACGGCGTGCTGCTTGCAGGATCTCATAATCGGCCAGAAGGTCGAGCTGACTGAGCCGGTGTCTGTCACGCACTTTGGCGCGACCCTCGCGTCGTCGGTCGGCGGATTGCTGCGACTCGGCATCTACTCCAACCGCGTGGCTGGCGAGGATCAGCCTGATCTCCTCGTCACGCAGCTCGAACTGGCGGCCCCGGCCACAGGATTGGTTGAGGCGCCGGTGTCCGAGGTCATCCTGCAGCCAGGCAAGTACTGGATTGCCGCGGTGACCAACTTCAACAGCGTATTTGCCTCAGAGGGCGTGTCGCAGCGCATCTGGTACTACTTCCGGGCGTACGGAAGTGGTTTCGAGGCGACCTGGCCGTCGACGGACATCTTCGTGACGAACTACCAGGCGTTCAACATCTGGTTCCGCGGCTACCGCTGACCGTCTACGCCAAGGCTTCGTCGCCGTCGAGGTCGACTCCACCTTCTACGCCGTGCCAGCGGTGAAGACGGTGCGTCGCTGGGCCGACGTCGACGAACGTGCGCGGGCTGCAACCAAGCTGGGTCAAGTCCCGAAAGCCCCGGCCCAGTTGGTGGAGCAGCTGGGCTGTTCTAGCAGGGGGAAGCCGCCGAAGCGGCCGTACCGGCGGTCCCAGCAGTAGGTCTCGTCGCTCCATCGAGGACGCGCGGTTCCCTCCGCCTGATTCGTGCGTCGTTTACGACCAACCAGGGCGTCTGTGGCGCGCCGCAGGTCTTCTTGGGCCTTCGCGAAGCCGACGAGATGTGTGGCAAGCATCGCGCCGGAAGGGACGAAGAAGGCGGCCTGGTGTGACCTATGTCACGCCAGGCCGCCTTCTCTGCTTTCGTCTTCGCTACGGCGTTCCGATCGGCCTCAGTTGGACGCGGGACTCGTCGGTCAGGCGTAGCCGAACTCCCCCGCGGCCTGCACAACGGACGCTACTGGTATCCGCCACCACGTATGTCCCGTCGCCGCAGAGCAGGCGCGCGCCGATTGGCACGACGGGCTGCTGGGCCTCCGCGCGGGCCCGCGCCTGCTGCTCGGCCCAGGGCACTTGGGTCGCGGCTGGCTTGGCGGAGTCGCTCTGCGCCTCAGGTGCCACAATGCCGCGGCGTTCCGAGACGGCACCCGGCTGCTCGATCGCCACCCCACGTCGGTCGGCGTTGTGGGTGGTCGGGAAGCGGACCAGCACGCCGCCGCGGGTCGCGCAGGCCGCATCGGCCGCGCCGGGTGACGGATAGAAACCGTCGCGACAGCGCAGCGTCGCGCCATTGGGCCCCGTGCCACGCACAGTGCCAGCGGACGCCGGCACGGCCGTCTCAGTCGGCGGGGCTTGCTGGGCGCCGAGCGGAGCCGCTAGGGCAAGCGCCGCCACCGCGGCCAAGGGAAGCATCAATCGAATGGATCGCATCTTATGGTCGCTCCACCGCATACAGCGGCAACGTGAAGGTTCTGAAGTTCGGGCTGGTCACCGTGATGGAGCTCTGGCCGGGTGTTTGCGCGCGCACCCAGAAGGTGAGCAACTCGCCATCCTCTCCCACGATAATCGTCGACACGGTGCCAGTGCCATCCGAGATCGCGAAGGTCGTGTCCACCGCGAAGCTGAACGTCGTGGATTCCGTGACGAAGACGGCGTTCTGGTCCGCGTCGCGGAGGCGCAGCGTAATCAGGGCCGAGTCACCGACCACGATCGCCTGCGGGCCCTGTAGCAGCGTCAGGTAACCGGCCTCGACAACGATGAGCGTCGTGTCGGACTTGAGGTTCGGTGCGCTGAGCACCAGCGTGTCCGTGCCGCTGGTCAAGCCCGTCAGCTCGAGTGAGTTGTACGATCCGTAGACGCCGCTGTTGAACTCAATGGTGCCAGGCGAAGCGGCGAACCGTCCCGCCAGCGCGGAGGCAGTTGCGGTGACCGGCACGTAGTCCAGACTCGTGTACACCGAGAAGCCTGGCTGACGACGCGTGCCCGGTGTGAGGCGCACGAGGGCATCGGCGCTGCTCGAGAGATACGCCTGCCCGATTTCCAGCGAGGACGTGCTCGTCAGCATCGACGCGAAACCCGGTGGGCGATCATCCTCGACGCGCAGGACGGCGCCGCCGGTGGCGAGTGCCATCGGGCCTGGCGGCGAGGCGTAGTACGCGTCGGCCGGGTAGGTGAACGACGTCCCCGCGGTGTCGAGCAGGTCCGGCCGGTCGGTCGTGAAGCGCATCGGCACCGGGGAGGCCATCAGTCGTGTGCTGCGGGTCAGCGCGTCCACCACATAGAGCTCGATGGCCAGCGGGAAGCCGGCCGCGGAGACGTAGGCGTAGTGCTCGATCTCGCCGCGCGTCACGATGACGTCGAGCTCGTACTCGTTATAGCCCGGCGCCGAGGCGATGACGCGCGCCGACCCCACCGTGTCGCCCGCCGTGATCGGGATGTACGCGTAGTCGTCGTAGGCCGCGATGAGCACCGAGTCGGGCACCTGGACCAGCGACGGCTGCGTCGAGTGCAGGTACACCCACATCGGCTCCGGCGAGGCGTAGCCGCGCGAAACGTACACGTCGTAGTCGTCCGTCTTTTGTCCCATCCCGATCGACATCCGGTCGTACACGTCGTTGTAGTAATAGCCGCCCGTGAGGCTGCGCGGGTTCACGAACACCGTGACCGTGTCGGGCCGGATGATGCCCTCCACGTCCTCGACCACCAAGGTCGCGGTGCCGGCTTCGAGGAACCGCACCGCCGCCCCGTACGTCGGGTAGTAGTCCCCTTCCTCGAAGACGATGGAGTCCGTCTCGACGACCGCCTTGCTCTCGTCGAGCGACAGTACGCGGAGCTTGATCGGTTCCCCGGCGGTGCGGTAGACGTATGAACCGAACTCCGAGAGGATGGCGCCGATGTCGGTCAAGAGCTGGCCGGCGCGTGGGTCGCCATAGAGCTCGAGCCGTGCCCAGGACTCGACGACCTCGAACGCCAGCGTGTCGGAGTTGTAGCCGGGCGCGCTGGTGATGAGGGAATCCACGCCCAGCGCGCGACCCACCACCCAGCCGAAGCTCGACGTCGCGCCCGCCGCAAACTCGCCGGAGAAGCCCGTCACTTCGACTTCACCTGGGCCGGTCCGTTGATTCGTGATCGGCAGCGCGCCCTGCGGTGGTCCGTTGCGGTACGCCGTGAAGGACGTGGCCAGGCGCTGCCCCACCCATTGCGATGAGGTGGTCTGCAGCACGTAGGGGTTCACCGTCAGCAGCGCGGTGGACGAGCTGTCGTAGGCCGGATCCTCGGGCACCAACCAGAGTCGCGCGCTGCCCGGGGCGACGGGACGGTACTTGCCTTGCGTGTTGCTCGCCAAGCTCGACGGGACGAACGTGACGATGGAATCGACGACGGCGATGACGGCCGGGTCCGACGAGCGCAGGCGCGCCCGCACGGTGTCCAATGCCGCCCGCGTGGTGCTACCGTCGCTCATAAATGCCGCCGCCGTGCGCACGACGCTGTCGGCGGCGCTGCCTGAGGCGTTCACCAACGTGCGCCCGCGGGACACCGTCACGGTCACGTTCATCGGCGACAGGTTCGCGCCCGAGAACTGGATCTGCGTGCTCCCGACTCCCGTGCCGACCACATAGGCCGTGCCGTTCGAATTCGACGCGCCCACCTGTACGGTCGGCGTCAGCACCTGGGCCACGGCGGTGTTGAGGCTCGTGACGGCCACCGCGCGCAGACCGGTCGGCGACATCACGTTCGGGATGCTGAACGAGATCGGCGTGATGACGCCGACGCCGCCGGTGGTCGAGAACGTGAAGGTGCTCGGGGCCGCGGTGTACGTCGTGATCTCCACCGAGTCCGCCGCGACGCCGTCGATCTCCGCCACGATGTAGCCGCTGCCGAGGCCGAGCGTCTGGAACGCGATGCTGCTGCTCCACTGGTCCGCCGGAATCTCGCTGGTGGTCTGCTCCAGGAGGATCACCGACGGGTTGTCGGTGCGCCACGTGAGCCCGACTGCGGAATGCACGCGGAAGCTCGAGAAGCCGTCGATCGACGTGAGGCCGGCGCGGACGGTGCCGCGCGACTGTTGCGGCAGGTACGTCCCGGTCACGTCATCGATCAGCAGCTTCGGCGCCGTCACCACGACCGGGATCGAGTCCGCGGGCAGGCCCGGCGACTCGAAGACGACGTACGTCGACCCTTCGCTCAGCCCGCGCACCGCGAACGGCGGCGATGCGTAGTCATTGAGGCCGAGTCGAATCTCCGCGGGCACGCCGGCGATGGCCGGGTGCCGGCTCGTCACCGTGATGACGCGCTCTCCCTTGAGCGGGGAGCGGCCGCTGATGGTCGAGCGGATCCGGAAGTACTGACCGGCACCCACCGTGCTCGTGAGATAGTAGTCTTCCCAGTACACCGAGTGCACGGGGGGGAAGACGCCCAGCGAGGACCAGCCGCCTGCGTGGTTCGGCGCCGAGATGTCGAGGTCCACCCAGCCCGATCGGCCCGCCTCACCCGTCGTCACGACCGTGAGGTTGCCGAAGAGCTGGCCCTCGGGCACGAGGATCTCCACCGACTCACCCGGCGTGCCGACGAGATTGAGCGGACCGCTGGCGCTCGCCGTCACGTCGCCGCTCTGCACAGCACCGCCGCCGCCGCAATAGTAGTAGTACGCGCTCACGCAGGCCTCGGCCGGCCGGCCCAGCCCGGTACCGCCGGCCACGAGCGCCAGCGTCGTGTCGAGCGACGTCACCGTAACCAGCACGCCGCCAGGCCCAGCCGGCGACGTCAGGCTCACCAGCAGGCGCACCGTATCGCTCGTCTCGAAGTACGGATACTGCGGTTCGAGAAGTCCGACGCTGGACTGTACCACCGTCACGAGCACCGAATCATCGCCAAACTCGGACGACATCCGCACCCAGGTCACGCCCTCCACGTTGCCCTGCAGCCCCGGCGTCACCACCGTCTGCCCCGCCGGGATGTTCACCGTGCTCGAGCTCCACTGCGCGATCGGCTCGTCCACCGTCAGCGTCACCGTCACCGGCGTCGGCGACGGGTTCGTCAGGTAGATCGGGATGCCGCGGCTCCCGCCGATCGGCACGTAGGTGTAGTCGAAGCCCGCGAACAGCGAGATGCCTTCGCTCGCCACCAGCGTGGCGTTGACGTTCAGGCTCACGCCGCCGATGGCGGCGCGCATCTGCTGCGCGCCGGCCTCGCCCAGCGTCCACGCAACGCCCACGCGACCGTCGATGTCCGTCACCGCCGACGTCGGCGAGAGCGATCCGCCGCCCGCCTGCACCGTGAACGTGACCGTGGCACCGACCACCGGCTGCTCGAAGGTGTCGAGGAAGCGCACACGGATCGAGTCCGCCAGCTGCGTGTTCGCCGGCGCCGACTGCCCGCCGCCGCTCACGAGCACCGCCGTGACCGCCGGCGGAGCCGCCACGTCAAAGAGGTTCGACTGCGCCGGCGGCAATTGCTCGTGCGTGGCCACGAGGCGATAGCCCGTCCCGCCCTTGTTCACCGTAAGGCCCGTGAACGTGGCCACGCCCTCCACCGCGTTGACGGTGGTCGTGCCCACGAGCGCCGCACCGGCGCTGCCGCCGCTGAGGCCGAGTGTCACCGGGCCGCCGAAGGTCGTGATGATCTGGTTGGCGCCGTTGCGCACCGCGACTTCGATGCCCGGGAGGTCTTCACCGCCCGTGATGTTCGACGGCTGCGACTCGAACGTCAGGCTGCTCGCGGCGCTCGCAACCTGCGTGCCGGTGAAGACGGCGTTCAATGCGGGCGACGCCACGCTCGCCGTCACGCTGCCCGCGCCAGCCGCCGCGCCCGCCGTCCACGTCACTTCGGCGTAGCCGTCCGCGTCGCTCACCACCGTCGGCTCGCTCACCGAGCCGCCGCCGCTCGTCACGGCGAAGTTCACGCTCACGCCGGCGACACCGAGCGCATCTGACGCGATCACGCGCACGCGCAGCTTCTGTGCGAACTCCGCGCCGGTCAGTGCCGACTGCCCGTCGCCGCTCGCCTTCACCAGGCCACTCGGCACCGGGAGGATCTTCACCAACGCCGAGTCGCGCACGCCCGTGAGCGACTGCGCGATGATCCAGGTGCTCCCGCGCGCGCCGACCAGGTTCACCGTGCCTGACGCCAGCGACGGTACCGCGGCCAGCGCCGGGTTTCGTGAGAGGAACCCGATGATCGCGTTCGGGACCACGACGTCCTGGCCATCGTAGCCCGTCGCCGTGAACGCCACCGACTGGCCGGAGTTCGCCTCGGCCGTGTCCGGGTCGATGTCGATGCGCGCGAACGTCGCCCCCGGGACTGTCGGGGCGAGCGGAACCACCACGGGCGGCGGCGGCGCGTTGCGGTCGCGCCGCGCCAGCACCGTCACCGGACCACCCGCAAAGACCGTGTCGCCGGCGGAGTTGATGTAGCGCAGGAAGGCGCTCAGGACCTCGCCCTCGGTCCCGGCTTCGCTGCTCAGCGGCACGAGGATGTTCAGCGGAATCGAGTCGGCGTCGGCAGGGAACTCCACCACGCTCGACGCGGCGACGGTGTTGTCCGAGCGTCGGAGCTCGATGCGCACCCGCGTGAACGGCACCAGGCCGGCCACGCTGTGCATCGTCCCGTCCACTTCTTCCACCATCATCGGACGGAAGTCCGGCAGGAAGTGCAGCGCCACGGGGACCCCGCGCCCGCCCGGGCCGGTGATCTCGCGGCCGCAGCTGAGCAGCGATGCGAACAGCGTGAGCGCCAATACGGTGGCGCGATGTCTGACGGGGCTCGATCCTGGCACGTTCGGGTACTCGGCAATGAAGGGGAATCGACTTCCTATGTTACTGCCTTGGACACGGCCCCGCGAGCGAGACTCGCCGGACAGCCGTTAGCTTCCGTTCACGATGGGGGAGTTGCCCCGTCTCGGGCGGTGACCGGCGACACACCAGCGTCGTGCAGCAGCCCCGACTCCGTGCCTCCACACTATGCGCATCAAACGCCTCCTCGCCCTCGTAATTCCGCTCGTCTGCGCCGCCCTGTTCCTGCGGCTCGGGATGTGGCAGCTCGACCGCCATCGGGAGGTCGCTGGCGAGAACGCGGGGCTCGCCGAGCGCCTATTGCTGCCCGCGGTCGAGCTCTCTACCGTCGAGGGCGGTCCAGACGAGGTTCGTTGGACGCGGGTACAGACCGGCGGACGCTTCCGCTACGACCTCGAGCAGGTCCACGCCTCGCGCCCGTCGCAGGGCTCGCCTGGCGTGCATCTCCTTACGCCACTTGAACTTCCGGGCACGGACACCCTCCTGCTCGTGGTCCGGGGCTGGGTGTACTCGGCCGATGCGTCCTCAGCCGAACAGGCTCGCTGGAGGGAGGCGGATTCGGTCACGCTGCGCGGATACCTCCTGCCGTTGCCGGATAGCGGTCCGCCCCCGCCGGCGGACCGGCCCACGCTCATTCGCGCGCTCAACCGCCGGGCGATGGAAGCCCGCACGGGCCGCCCCTTCGCCCGCGTGCAGCTCGTGATGACCTCTGACTCCGCCGCCCGCGCCGACTCCGTGCCGCGCCGCCTGCCGCCGCCCACCGTGGATGCCGGCCCCCACCGCTCCTACGCCGCGCAGTGGTTCGCCTTCGCGATCATCGCCGTCGTCGGGGGTGTATTGCTCTTTCGCCGCACTCCGGGGTAGGGTACAGACACCCTGCGGGAAGCGCTGCGACCCGCGATCGCTGGACCAACATCCCTGGAGGTGGCCGCAATGGCCGACCAGTCCCACGCCCTCGCCTCCGAGCAGGAGGCGCGCGATGTCGCCGAGGACGCGCGCGAGTCCGAGTGGCAGCACCCGAGCTTCGTGAAGGAGCTCTTCCTCGGCCGCTTCCGCGCCGACCTCGTCCATCCGCACCCCGCCGACGACCCGGCCGCGATGCGCGACGCCGAGCCTTTCCTCGCCGCGCTCAAGCACTTCCTCGAGACCGAGTACGACGCCGACCTCGTCGATCGCAGCGGCGACATCCCCGAGGCCTACGTCCAGCGCCTGCGCGAACTCGGGGCCTTCGGGATCAAGATTCCCAAGGAATACGGCGGGCTGGGCCTTTCGCAGATGGCCTATGTGAAGGCGATGGAGCTCGTGACGAGCAAGTGCGGCTCGCTCTGCGCGCTGCTCTCGGCCTCGCAGAGCATCGGCGTGCCGCAGCCGCTCAAGCTCTTCGGCACCGAGGAGCAGAAGCAGAAGTTCTTCCCGCAGATCGCCAAGGGCGGCATCACCGCCTTCGCGCTCACCGAGGTGCACGCCGGCTCTGACCCCGCCAACCTTGCCACCACCGCGCGGCCCAGCGAGGACGGCAAGCACTGGATCATCAATGGCGAGAAGCTCTGGTGCACCAACGGCACCCGCGCCGACCTCTTCGTCGTGATGGCACGCACGCCCGACCGGATGGTCAACGGCAAGCTGCGCAAGAAGCAGATCACCGCGTTCATCGTGGATGCCAAGACCCCCGGCATCGAGATCAAGCATCGCTGCCGCTTTATGGGCCTGCACGCGATCGAGAACGGCTGGCTCTCGTTCACCGACGTGAAGGTGCCCGCCGAGAACATCCTCTGGGGCGAAGGGCAGGGGCTCAAGCTCGCGCTCATCACGCTCAACACCGGGCGGCTGACCATCCCCGCCAGCGTGGCCGGTGCGACCAAGGGCCTGCTCAAGGGTGTGCGGCAGTGGGCTGGCGAGCGCGTGCAGTGGGGCCAGCCCATCGCCAAGCACGAAGCCATCGCGCATAAGCTCGCGCGGATGGCCGCCAGCACCTTCGCGATGGAGTCCGTCGCGTACCTCTCGACGGCGCTGTACGAACGCGGCGGCACCGACATCCGTCTCGAGGCCGCCATCGCCAAGATGTTCAACACCGAACTCGCCTGGCGCAGCGTGGATGACGCGCTGCAGATCCGCGGCGGCCGCGGCTACGAGACCGCCGACTCGCTGCGCGCGCGCGGCGAGACGCCGCTGCCCGTCGAGCGCGCGATGCGCGACTCGCGCATCAACCTGATCTTCGAAGGCTCCAGCGAGATTATGCGCCTGTTCATCGCCCGCGAGGCCGTGGACGCGCATTTCTCACGCGCCTTCCCGATCGTCGATCCCAAGAGCACGTTCGGCACGCGCGTGAAGTACGCGCTGGCGGCGGCGCCGTTCTATGCGACGTGGTATCCGGCCCGCTGGATCCCCGAGTTCCGGCGCTTCGGCGAGTTCGGGCGCAACGCGCGGCATATGCGCTACGTGGCGCGCACGACCAACCGCCTCGGGCGCACGCTGTTCCACGCGATGCTGCGCTTCGGTCCCAAGCTCGAGAAGCGGCAGATGGTGCTCTTCCGCGCCGTGGATATCGGCGCCGAGCTCTACGCGATGAGCGCCACGCTCTCGCGAGCGCAGATGCTCGCGCGCGAGGGGAATCGCCAAGCCATCGCGCTCGCCGATGCCTTCTGCCGCGAGGCGCGCGACCGCATCGAAGGCAGCTTCCGCGCCCTGTACGGCAAGCACGACGGCTCGCTGTACCGGCTCGCGCAGGCCGTGGTAAAGGGCGACCACGCCTGGCTCGAACAGGGCATCGTGGATGGATACGGTGCGGCGGCGGGCCATACCGCGCCCGCCGCCGTACCGCCCCCGGCTCAGTCGCGCGACGCCACCGACCTGGCGTTGAGGTAGGCCGCGATCTCGCGGGCCTCGCCCGCAGTGACCTCCAGTTGCGGCATCACCGCCTGACGCGACCCGAAGCGGGGCTGCGTCGGGCGCAGTGCGTCGGTGTCGGTCATCTTCTGCACGAGGAACTCTGCGGGGAAGCTCCGGCCCGTGAGGTCAGGCCCCACGCGCATCTTGGGGTAGTCGCGCAAGGCGGCGTCGTCGGCCTTGGTGTGGCAGCCGACGCAGCCCTTGGCGACGAACAGCGCCCGGCCACGACCCAGCGAATTCGGCGCCGCGCTCGACGCGCGTGTCACACGCGTGCCGGCCGCGTGCACCGTCATCGGGAGCAGGTCCACCGTCCAGCCGTGATAGTCAGTGTCCACGCGGACGTGCAGCGGTTCGGCGCTGCCCGGCGTGAACGTTGCCCGGTACACCCCAGGCTCGCGCGTCCGCTCTGCCTCCACGCGCTGCCGTTGCCCCAGCAACCCGCCCGACCGCAACTGCAGCACCGGTGCGCGTCCGGTCATCAGCTCCTCCCCGTGCTGCCGCAGCGTGAAGGTCAGCGTCGTCGCCTCGCCGACCACGACGGACTCGGGAAGTTCGTGCACCGTCAGGATTGCCCAGCCGCCACGCAGCGCCGGCGCGGCGGCCGTCACCGCCGCCAGCAGGCCCGCCCCGCCCAACACCATCCCCAGCGTCCTCGCGCGCATCCCAACCTCCGCCGCCAAAGGGTCAGTCCATCAGCCACAGCCAGACCCGCTGCGCGGCGACCACCCACATCGGTCCCGGTTCCTCGCCCCACATCGGGTGGAGCGAGCGCCGCCAGCGATCGAGCATCTGACGGTCGAGCGCGACGATTCCTTCCGTCGTGACGCCGGCCGGCCGTTCGGCCCGCGCGGCCAGTGCATCGATCACGCGCCGCCGCGACGGTCCCTCCACGCGCTGCAGGAGATGCCAGAGCGTGATGCCGGTCGTCTGGCGCCGCACGATGGCCGGCAAACCCGCGTCGAGGCTGTCGAGCGCGGCGAGCGTACGCTCCACTGCCGCGCCGCCACCCTCGGCGGCGGCCACCCGCTCAAGGCTCGCGATGACTTCGCGCGGCCAGCTCGGGACGTGCGGGATGCCAGGCACGCCGCCGGCGCGCACGCGCGCGCTCAGACCCGCTGGCACCAGCACCCGCGCGTCGCCGCGGCCGAGTTCCACCCACCCGGCGGAGACGTGCAGCGCCGTGCCGCCGTCCTCGGTCACCTCCAGCTGATAGACACAGCCGAGATCCGCGGCGACGGCGCTCGGCGTCTCGACGAAGAACAGCCGCGGCGGCGCGGCGATGACGGCGTCCAGCGCGCCGCGCTCCAGTACCAGCCGATGCTCGTGCCACGCCCCGCGCGCGATCCGCGCGCGCGAGCCCGGGGCCAGCGCGACCTCGCCGATGCGACCGACCGCGAGCCGCAGCGTGTCGTCGCCGGTCTCCAGCCAGTTGCTGTCGAGCGCGACGCCAGACGCCGCGGCCATCGCGACCCACTCGGAGGGCGCGGCGAACTGCCGGTACGTGCCGGCGCCAGCGCCGAGCACCAGTGCGGCCAGTGTGGCGGCGACGGCGACCATCGGCGGCAACGGGCGCCGCCAGCGTGGCACGTCAGTCGTCGCCAAGCGCGCGCGGATCGCCGTCCAGTGCCGCTCGGGATCCGGGAGCGGGGCTTCGCCCAGGCGACGGCGCATCTCGTCAGGCTGCATCGGGAGCCCCCGTCGCGCCGACGCGCGTGTCGCCGCCGAGCCGGCGACCGATGGCCTCGTGCGCCCGGTTCAGCCTGGAGGCGACCGTACCCGCCGAGACGCCCAACGCCGCGCCGATCTCGTCGTAGGAGAGGTCGTCGTAGTAGCGCATCAACACGACCATCCGGAGCTTCGGCGACAGGGCGTGGACGGCACGATGCAGTGCTGGGTCGCCCGCCTCCGTCGCTGGCGACGATTCATCGACCGGATGCAAGGCCTCCGGCAGGTCGCCGACGAACACGAAGCGCCGCCGTCGCCGCAGCTCGTCGATGCAGGCATTCGCCACGGCGCGGTACAGGTAGGTGCTCACCCGCGACTCGGCTCGGAACCCGCTGGCGGCATTGAAGAAGCGCACGAAGACCTCCTGGGTCGCGTCCTGGGCGGCGGCGCCGTCGCCCTTGAGATAGTGCAACGCGATGGCGTGTACGCGGTCGCGGTAGCGGTCAAAGAGCGCACGCTGCGCGGAAGGCTCGCCGCGGCGGCAGCCCTCGATCAGCGCGACGTCATCCGGCGTCGCTGGCGCGCTCGAGTGACCCATCTGGCAATGAGACGCGGCAAGGGGGAAAATCCTTCCACGCTACGCTACGCGGTCGCGCCGGAGCTGCAACAGCAGCACCGCCCCGATGATCAGCACGCCCCCCAGCACCGTCGGGAGCGTCAGCGCCTGCCGGAGCACGAGCACACCGAGCAGGGCCGTCAGGAATGGCTCGACGGTGGAAACGATCGCGGTGCGCACGGGGCCGAGCCGCACCAGGCCCATCAGGAAGAACACGCCGGGCAGCACCGTCGAGAACAGGGTCAGCACCGCAATCACCGCCCAGGTGCTCGGCTCCATCCGGTACGTGAACGACCCGTCGCTGACGGCCAGCACGAGGAAGGCCAGCGCCGAGCCGATCTTCCCGTACGCAGACACCGGTGCGACGGGATGGTCCTTGGCCAGCACGCGCATCATCGGGATGTACGCGCCGTAGATCATCGCGGCGCCGATGGCCAGTGCCACGCCGCGCCAGTCGAGGCCAGCTGCGCCTGGCATCCCCACCATCACGCCGATGCCGGCGAAGCTCAGCGCCAGCGCGAGGGCGCGCCGTCCGTCCAGTCGCTCGGCGCCACGCACACTCTGCACCAAGGCCACCCACGCGGGATACGTATAGAAGAGAAACGCCAGCGTCGCGGCCGGGATGTACGCCAGCGCGCTTAGCGCGACGAACACGAGCAGCGCCTGTCCGCCGCCGCCCAGCGCCACGAGCTGCAGCATCTCGTTGGGGCGGATGCGCTTGTAGTTGCGCGCGCCCACCCAGGCCACGAGCACCACGGCGGCTAGCGTGTAGCGCCAGGCCAGCACGGTGGCGAGGGTCAGGCCGGCGGCCGTCGCCAGCGACGTGAGGATGGCGACGGCCGCGAAGCCGGCCGCCGCGAGCAAGGTGAAGAAGGTGCCGGCGCCGAGGGCGCCCGCTTCAGGCCGCGTGGGGGAGTTCATCGATGGGAGGGGTGGCGCGTTCGAGCACGACGATGGCGGCCACGATGCAACCGCCGCCGAGGAGGGTCGGCACGCCGAGCGGCTGCCGGAGGATGAGCAACGCGAGCACGGCGGTGAACAGCGGCTCGGTGGTGGAGAGGATTGCCGCGCGCACGGGCCCGACGACGGCGAGTCCGCGCAGAAAGGTCAGGAAGGCGACGACCGTGCAGTACAGCGCCAAGATCGCCGCGAAGCCCCAGGCCAGCGGGCTCATCGTGCGCAGCAGCACGCCGTCGAGCGCCGCCGCGATCGCGAAGATCGTCGCTGCGCCGGCAATGAGGAACGCCGACGCCGTCTCCGGTGCGAGCGTGCCGCGCAGGCGCTGCAACAGCGGGATGTACAGCGCGTAGATCACTGCCGAGAGCAGCGCACGCCAGACACCGGGCCAGGGCAGGGCAAGGTTCCAGGGCGCACCGACCATCATCGTGATGCCCAGCAGCGCGAGCGCCAGTGCTGCCACGCGCACGGGCGTCAGCCGCTCGAGTCCAGCTACGGCGGCGAATATCGCCACCCAGGCCGGATATGTATAGAAGAGGAAGCCGAGCGACGCCGCGGGCAGCCACTGCAGGGCCGACAGCGAGAAGTACGTGACCAGCGACTGCCCGCCGCCGCCGAGCACCATCAGCGCCAGCACGCGTTGCCACGGCACGTCGGCAAGCGCGCGCGGCCCGGCGAGCGCGGCCAGCACCGGCGCCGCGAGTGCGTAGCGCCAGGCCATCAGCGTCAGCAGCCCGACGCCGACGCGCGCCCCGAGCGTCGTGACGATGCTTAGCGCCCCGTATGCGCTCGCCGACGCGATGATCAGCAGTGCGGCCCGGCGGGATGTGGTCAGAGCAGCGTCCCGCGCAGGAGCAGCAGGGCCATCGAGAAGTAGAGCACCACGCCGGTCACGTCCACCAGCGTCGCCACCAACGGTGCCGATGCGCTGGCGGGGTCGAAGCCGGCCCGCCGCAGCACGAAGGGCAGCATTCCGCCGGTGAGCGTGCCGAAGAGCACGACGCCGACGACCGTCGCGCCGATCGTCGTCGCGAGCAGCACGTAGTGCTCACCGAAGGGATAGAACCCCATCCACTGCCAGAGCAGGATCCGCAGCACGCCGACCAGCGCCAGCAGGAGACCGAGCACCAGCCCCATCCCCGCCTCGCGCAGCAGCACGCGTGACCAGTCGCGCGGCCCGAGCTCCTGCAGCGCCATCGCGCGGATGATCAGCGACGTCGCCTGCGAGCCCGAGTTGCCGCCCGAGGAGATGATCAGCGGCACGAACAGCGCCAGCACCGTCGCCGAGGAGATCGCGTCCTCGAAGAAGCCCATCGCCGCCGCCGTGAACATCTGTCCGACGAAGAGCACGATCAGCCACGGCGTGCGCTTCTTGAGCAGGTCGAGGAAGCCCACCTGCAGGTAGGGCTCCTCCAGCGCCTCGAGGCCGCCGAACTTCTGCACGTCTTCCGTCTGCTCCTCCTGGATGACGTCGATGACGTCGTCCACGGTGATGACGCCGAGCAGGTGGCGGTCCTCGTCCACCACGGGGACGGCGGCGAGGTCGTAGTTGGACGTGAGCTGGGCGACGGTCTCCGGATGCGCGTCCGCAAGCACGGTGACGACCTCGCTCCAGGCGAGATCGCCGAGCTTCGTGCCCTCGGGCGCCGCGAGCAGCTCGCGCAGAGAGAGGACGCCGGTGAGCACGCCGCGCGCGTCCACCACGTAGATGGTCTGCATCGCCTCGCGCCGTCCTGCGCGCGCGATGGCGCGAATTGCCGCCAGCGCCTCCTCCACCGTTTGCTGCTCCGGCACCGAAACGAACTCGGTGGTCATCAGGCCGCCGGCGGTGTCCGGCTCGTAGCGCAGCAGCGCCTCGGTCTCGCGGCGCTCGCGTTCCGGGAAGGCTTCGAGGATGTGGTCGGCCGCCTCCTCGTCCATCTCCTCGAGCGTGTCCACGCGCTCGTCGGGTGTCATCCCCGCCACCAGGGCCGCCGCCTGCTCCGGTTCCATCGTCTCGAGCAGGTCGGTGCGGAGTTCCTCGCTCAGGTACTCCAGCACCTGCGCGGCGCGCGGCACGGGCAGCACGGCCAGCAACTGCGGCACCAGGGCGCGGTCAATCAGTTCGGCGACGTCGGCGAGGTCGGCCGGGTGCAGCTCCTCCGTCTCCGCGGCGACGGACCGCGGATCCGTCTCGAGCAGGTCGAGGATGTCGGGCGCTACCAGGGCGGCGAGAGACCGCTCGGGCTCGATGGGCGCTGGTTGCATAGGAGCGGCGGACGGGGATGCCCGAAAGTAAGCCGGGCGGCGGACGGGTGGAACCCGCAGCGGATGGAAGGACGAAACCCTTTGCCGCGTCTGTCTGTCGAAACTGGCACGACACCACGGGCGTACGCCCGCCTACGCCGTCCCACGCAGGGCCCGTCCCCCACCGGGTACCTCACACACCCGGATCGTTCCGATGTTCGTTGAGCTCTTGCTCGCCTTTCAGACGGTGGTGGCCACCGGCCCTGCAGCCCCGCCGCGCGAGCGTGCGAAGGATCCGCCGCCCCCGCGCAGCATCCCCGCCCCGACTGCCCGCGGCGCCACGGCCGCCCGCGCCGAAGTCCCGCCCGTGCTCGATGGCCTCGACACCGACGAGGTCTGGCGCAGCGCACCGGCCATCACGCAGTTCCGGCAGTTTGATCCGGTGGAAGACGGTGACCCTCGCTACCGCACCGAGGCTCGCGTCGCCTACGATGCCAAGTACCTCTATGTGTTCGTGCGCGCCTATGATCCGGCGCCCGATTCCGTGATGGCCTTCCTCTCGCGCCGCGACGCCCGCACGCAGAGCGACTACATCCACCTGATGGTGGACAGCTACAACGACAAGCGCACCGGCTTCCGCTTCACCGTCAACCCGATCGGCGTCAAGCGCGACGTCTACATCTCCAACGACGGCAACGAGGACCTCTCCTGGGACGGCGTCTGGGATGCCGTGACCAAGGTGGACGAGCAGGGCTGGACGGCGGAGTATCGCATCCCGTTCAGCCAGCTGCGCTTCCCCGAGGCCGAGGCGCACACCTTCGGTTTCGCCATCTGGCGCGACATCGCGCGGCACAACGAGCGCATCTCGTGGCCGCTGTACCGCCGAACGCAGATGGGTTTCGTCTCGCAGTTCGGCGAGGTGGACGGGTTCCGCGGCATCGCGTCGCCGCGCCGCCTCGAGGTGCTGCCGTACTCCGTGACCAGCGACGCACCGCGTCCGACGGCCACCGGCTTCGGCCGCCAGCAGACCCTCACGCTCGGCGCCGACGTGAAGTACGGCATCACGTCCAACCTGACCCTCGACGCCACCGTGAACCCCGACTTCGGCCAGGTCGAGGCCGACCCGGCGGTACTGAACCTCGGGGCCTTCGAGCAGTTCTTCGAGGAGCGGCGCCCGTTCTTCCTCGAGGGCGCCGGCATCTTCAACTTCGCCAGCAACCTGTTCTACTCGCGTCGCGTCGGGCGCGCGCCGCAGCTCGGCGGTACCTACTATCGCGACGACAATCCGCTCAACACCACGATCCTCGGGGCCGCCAAGGTCACCGGGCGCACCGCGGGCGGATTGAACGTCGGCTTCGTCAATGCCGTGGCCGATCGCGAGCTCGGCGATGCCGGCCGCACGATCGAGCCGCAGACCAACTACGCCGTGCTGCGCCTCTCGCAGGACCTGCGCAACGGCAACTCCGGCGTCGGCCTGATGGCGACCGCCACGAACCGCTCGCTCGACGATGACACCCGGCGCTTCCTGCGCGAAGGCGCGTACGCGCTCGGCGTGGACGCCCGTCACCGCTTCGGCCCAAACAACAACTTCCAGGTCTCGGGCTCGGCCGTGGGTTCGCTGGTCACCGGCAGCCAAGAGGCGCTGTGGCGCACCCAGCGCAGCGCCGTGCACCAGTTTCAGCGCCCCGACTCGCGCTACGAGGTGGACTCGAGCCTCACGCAGATGGCCGGTTCGCGCTTCAACGTGAGCCTCGGGAAGAACGGCGGCGGCATCACCCGCTTCAACACCGGCGTCACGCGGATCAGCGCCGGCTACGAGGTGAACGACGCCGGTTTCCAGACCCGTGCCGACATCACGCAGAACGGCAATTGGTTCGGCCTGCAGTTTATGCAGCCCACCAAGCTCTACCGTCGGCTGTTCGTAAACTTCAACCAGTGGAACGACTTTACCACCGACGGCTTGCACCTCAACACCGGTGGCAACATCAACATCAACGGTGAACTGCCCAACCAGTGGTGGTTCTGGACCGGGTTCAACGTCAACGGCATCGGCGAGGTCTACGATGACCGCGTGATGCGCGGCGGCGCCGCGCTGCGGCGCAACCAGCGCGTGAACACGTGGTTCGGCTTCGAGACCGACCGCCGCAAGTCCGTAGCCTACGTTACCGAACTGTGGGCCGTCTTCAAGGATGTGTCCGGTTCGTACAACTGGGGCGTCGATCCGATGCTGCACTTCCGCGCCGGGGGCCGCGTGCAGGGAAGCGTCGCCCTCAACTACTCGGAGTCCGTCAACGACCAGCAGTGGTACAACAATTTCAACACGCCCGGTGGCGTCGCCTACACTTTCGCGCGGCTTGAGCAGAAGACGGCCGGCGTCACCACGCGTCTCGACTACACGATGACGCCGGCGCTCTCGCTGCAGCTCTACGCCCAGCCCTTCGTCACGGCCGGCGACTACTCCGACCTCCGCGAGGTCGTCGCCCCGCGCGCGGACCGCTATGAG
The DNA here is from genome assembly GCA_019637355.1 of Gemmatimonadaceae bacterium. Lineage (NCBI taxonomy): Bacteria > Pseudomonadati > Gemmatimonadota > Gemmatimonadia > Gemmatimonadales > Gemmatimonadaceae > Gemmatimonadaceae bacterium. Next base: position 315,279 of record JAHBVT010000001.1, read on the forward strand.
GACCGCTTCCAGCCCTACACGGCAGCGGAACCCGACGACTTCAACTTCAAGCAGTTCCGGTCCAACACCGTTCTGCGCTGGGAGTACCGTCCGGGATCGGTGCTGTTCTTCGTCTGGCAGCAGGGCCGCCAGGACTTCCGGAACCCCGGCAGCTTCGACTTCGGCCGGGATTACGGTGACCTGTTCCGGACACGGTCCGATAACACGTTCCTGATCAAGGCGAGCTACTGGTTCAGCTTGTAGGACGGATGACGGAGGACGGAGGACGGAAGACGGAAGGGACCGTCCTCCTTCCGTCTTCAGTCTTCCGTCTTGAAACCCAGTAAACCCTCCGGCCGTACCCAGTGTCTGAAGGACTGCAGGACCCGATGGAGAGTGGCAGTGGGGTGCGGGCCGGTGCTGGTGGGGGGCCGGCCGACCCCCCTGCCCACTCACCAGAAGGGGTTCCACTACGCAACGCGACAACTCAAGGGGCCTCTGGCGATGTTGTGAAGGGCATCGTCGGGGGCCTCTTGGGCGTCTAGGCCAGCGGCAACTCCCGCGGCAGCCGGCGCAGCGTCGTGAGCACGAACCCCGCAGCAGCCACCGCCGCCCCAAGCTCGGCCTCCAGGGCCTCGAGCTCCGCGTCCCGCCGCTCGCACTCGATCTCGGCGCGCCCCAGCTCCACCTGTGCGCGCAGTACTCCAGGCACCCCCGCGAGCGCGGCAAACACCGCGTGCTTGGCGTGGACCGCCACCATTCCGGAGATGACCAGTTCAAGGCGCACGCCGGAAACTAAGGGCTCCGCGCGAGGCCGAGGACGGTTGGAGTCCCCGTCCCAGGCGCCGAACCGAATACCTTGATTCATCTCCCCGCCGCCTCCCATCTCCCGTCTCCCCGCCGTCACCCACCTCCCACCTCCCCTCTCCCCCGCAATGTCCATTGCGTTCCTCGGCCTCGGCGCCATCGGCACCCCGATGGCCCGCCACCTCGCTTCCCGCCCCACGCCGCTGCGCGTCTGGAACCGCACCGCCTCGCGTGCCGCAGCCTTTGCAGCCGCCCACGGCGCGACCCACGCCGCCACCCCAGCCGACGCCGCCCGCGGCGCCGACATCGTCATCACCTGCTTCCCCGTCTCCCGCGACGTGGAAGCGCTGCTCGACGGTCCGGACGGTCTTCTCGCTGGGATGTCGACCGGCAGCACGCTCGTCGACTGCACCTCGGGCGATCCGGCCACGTCGCGGCGCATCGCGGCGCGACTCGCGGCGCGGGGCATCGGATTTCTCGACGCACCGGTCTCGGGTGGCGTCGCGGGAGCGGAAGCCGGCACGCTCACCGTGATGGTCGGCGGGGATGCGGCCACGCTGGAACGCGTGCGTCCCGCACTGGAGGCCTTCGGCAAGCGCATCGTGCCCTGCGGCTCTGTGGGAGCCGGCGACGCGGTGAAGGCCGTCAACAACGCCCTGCTCGCGCAGCACATCATCGGCACGGCCGAGGGCCTGCACGCGCTGGCCGCGATGGGAGTGGATCCAGCCGTCGCGCTTGAGGTGATCAACAATTCCAGCGGGCGTTCCAACGCCAGCCAGAACCTCTTTCCCGAGCGGGTGCTCACCAAGGCCTATCCGCGCACGTTCCGCCTCGCGTTGCTGGACAAGGACGTCGGCATCGCTGCCGGCATCGCCAAGGAGGCGGGCGTGCCGGCGCCGTTGCTCGACGCGGCCAGCGCGCTGTACCGCGAGGCGCACGCCGCGATGGGCGAGGAGGTGGACCACGTCGAGATAGTGCGCTGGCTCGAACAACGAATCGGCGGTGGGGCTGCGTAAACCGTGCAATCGCTCCGTCATCACTTTCCCGCGCTGCAGCGCAGCCACAATCGACTCCCGGTCGCGTACTTCGACGGACCCGGCGGCACGCAGGTCCCGCAGATGGTCGTCGACGCGATGGCCGACTACCTGCTGCACCACAATGCCAACACGCATTGGGTGTTTCCGAGCAGCGTCGAGACGGACGCGATGCTGATTGCGGCGCGGCAGGCGCTGGCGGACTTCCTCAACGCGTCGCCGCGCGAGATCTCGTTCCACAACAATATGACCACCGGGACTTTCCACCTCGCGCGCGCGCTTGGGCGCGCCTGGGGCCCCGGGGACGAAGTCGTCATCACCGACCTCGACCACCACGCCAACGTCGCGCCGTGGCGCGCGCTTGAGCGGGAGCGCGGCATCACCATCCGCCGCGTGGAGGTGGACGCGTCCAAGGGCGAGCTCGTGCTCAGCTCGCTCGAGCGCGTGCTCTCGCCCAAGACCAAGCTGCTGGCCATCGGCGCCGGCTCCAACGCCTTGGGCACCATCACCGACGTGGCTGCCGCGGCGGCGCTGGCGCACCAGCTCGGCACGCTCGTGTACGTGGACGCCGTGCACTACGCGCCGCACCAGCTCGTGGATGTGAAGGCCTTCAACTGTGACTTCCTCGGCTGCTCGGCCTACAAGTTCTACGGGCCGCACGTGGGCGTCATCTACGGGAAGGAGCGACTGATCGGCGAACTCGACGCGCCCAAGCTCGAGCCCGCGCCCAACAACGCGCCGGACCGCCTCGAGACCGGCACACAGAACCACGAGGGCATCGTCGGTGCGGCCGCCGCCGTGGACTTTCTCGCGTCACTGGGCTCCGGTAGCACGCGGCGCGACCGCCTCGTCTCGGCGTTCCACCTGCTGCACGAGGACGCCAGCGCGCTGCTGCGTCGCCTGTGGGAGGGGCTGCACGCGATTCCCGGCGTCACGGTCTACGGCCCGGGCCCCGATCGGCCGCGCACGCCGACGGTCAGCTTTACCGTGGACGGCGTGCCCAGCGAGCAGGTGGCGCGCGGGCTCGCCGAGCGGGCGGTCTTCGTGAGCAACGGCGATTTCTACGCGTCCACCGTCGTGCGCCTGCTCGGCCACGGTGACGACGGGCTCGTGCGCGTCGGGGCAGCCTGCTACACGACGATGGACGAGGTGGAGCGGCTGCTGGCCGGCGTCGGCGAGATCGCGCGGCGTTGACGGCGCGGGCTTCGCCTGAGGGCAGGGGCGACGCGGCTATATTCCATCGATGCGCCGTCGCGCCGTCCTCCTCTCGGTCGCCCTCCTTGCGGGTCTCGCCTGCGAGCGCGTGGACCCGCCCGCGCCCGCGCCGCCGACGGAATTCCTCGTCGTCGCCGGCGACTCCGTGTTCTGGATCCGCTCCGAGGTCGACGGCATCCGTGTGCGCGGTGCGCCGATGGTCTTGGCTTTGGTGGGCGGACGGCTCGCCGAGCTATACGTCACGGACGAGGACCACTCGTTCTACGACGCCATCTACGTGGGCCAGCGTTTGTACAAGCGCGACTTGATCACCGGCGATTCGCTGCAGCTCTTTGCGGACACCTTGATGCGCGTCCTGGCGCGCAACTACGCCGCCGCCAATCCTGACGAGCAGCCGCTCGGGCCGGACGAGCAGGGCAGCGAGCAGCCGCGCATCGTCGGCAACGCGGAGGTGCTGGTCGTCTCGATGCTCGGTCCCTGGGCGTCGTATGAGTACCGCACCGACGTCGACGTCATCGGACGACCGTCCTCGCACGGCGTCCGCCGCGGGGTGCTCGACCTGCGCACGGGACTGCCGTCCACGCTCGAATCGCTCTTCGGCCGCGACGCGGCGCGCACACTGACGGCCGAGGGACAGCGGCAGTGGCGCGAACTCCGCGACTCCACCTTGTCCGCCGCGCGGGCGACGGACGGGGAGAAGTCGCTCCGCGCCGAGTACGACCGCCTGCGCTTCGACGCGCGCAGCTTTGGCCTCGACGTCGCCTCGCGCGAGGTGCAGCTGCGTTTCACGCTGGCGCAAAGCGGCGCGCTCACGCCGTCGGCCGCGTTCCATCTCTATCCGATTCCCGTCGAAGAGCCGGCGTGGTGGGCGCAGTATCGTGACGACTACCCGGTCCACGCCGCGGACGGCAGCCGCGAGTGGCCGCGGCACGAGCACACGATCGTCGCGCGGGCGGCGTCCGGCCCGGTCCCCCGCGTCGCATTTGCACTGCGGGATGACGGCGGTGAGGAATGGCCGCTGGGCTTCGTGCCGGCGCCCGTACAGCGTGTGCTCTGGCTGGATGATTCCGTGATGGCCGAAGGCACACGCGACGCGCTGCTGCGCGCCTTCGACGAAGCCGCCCTCTACGGCGACGACACGCGCGTGGCCCGTCGGGCCGCACCGCCCACCGGGGCGCGCCTGCTGCCGGCCGCGGCGGGCGTGCGTCCGTCGCTGCCCGTGCGGCGTCATCGCCCTCCCCGCAAGCGGAGTTGACCCCCGTGACCGCCACCGACCAAGCCCTCTGGACGCCCGAGCGCGCCAACCGCGCGCTCCCGCTGGTGCGCCGCATCGCCGACGATCTCGTCAACGCGTATCGCCGCTGGCAGGAGCTGGTGGAGCGCTACGAGCTGGCCTCGCTGCGCAGCACCGCGACGTCTGCGGATCCGGAAGCCGAGTTGCTTGCGCGCGGCGTTCAGCAGGCGGCTGCCGAGATCGAGGGCTTCCTGACCGAACTCACCGAGCTCGGCGTGGAGTGCAAGGGAATGGAGCAGGGGCTGATCGACTTTCCCGGCGAGCGCGAGGGCGAGCCGGTGTACTGGTGCTGGATGCGCGGCGAGCCCCGCGTCGCGCACTGGCACGCGCGCGACGCGGGATTCGCAGGCCGTCAGCCGATCTGATCGGCGTAGGGGACGGCCAGCTCCATCCCGTCCTTGGCGAGAATCACTTCGCCACTAAACACCTCGCGAGCCTCGCGCCCGAGGTCGCTGGGATCGCGCGAATAACGCGCCGAGAAGTGCGTGAGCGCGAGGCGCTTCACGCCGGCCATCTTGGCGACGGTCGCCGCTTCGCGCGCCGTCGAGTGCATCGTCTCGGCGGCGCGCGCCTGGTCTTCGTCGCCGAAGGTCGCCTCGTGCACGAGCAGGTCGGCGTCGATGCTGGCTTCGATCGTCGCGGCGCAGGGGCGCGTGTCGCCGGTGATGACCACGCGGCGGCCCGGGCGCTCGGGGCCGACGAGCTCCGTCGGCGTGACGACGCGGCCGTCCGCGAGCGTGATCGACTCGCCCTTGTGGATGCGGCCCCAGAGCGGGCCCTCGGGAATGCCCATCGCGCGGGCGTGCTCGGGGTCGAAGCGGCCGCGGCGGATGTCCTCCACGAGGGCGAAGCCGAGCGCGGCGCCCTTGCGATGCTCCACCTCGAAGGCGCGGATCTCGTAGTCCTTGCGGCGCACTACCGCGCCCGACTCGAGGTCGGTCACGGTGAGCGGGAACGTCAGCTTCTCGTTGCCCAGTCCTTCGGCGCGCTTGAACAGCGCCTGCGCCCCCTTCGGGCCCCAGATGCGCAGCGGCGCCTCGCGGAGCTGCAGTGCCAGCGTCTTCATCAGGCCGAGCACCCCGAGGAAGTGGTCGGTGTGGAAGTGCGTGAAGAAGATGTCCTCGAGCGTGAAGCCCACGCCGTAGCGCATCATCTGGCGCTGCGTGCCCTCGCCGCAATCGAACATCAGCGTCTCGCCCTCGCGCACGAGCGCGAGGGAGGACACGCCACGTTCAACCGTGGGACGGGAGGCGGAGGTGCCGAGGAAGGTGAGATGCATCAGGTCAAATCTAAGGCCGCGAGGGTCGCCGGCTCGATGTTGCCCCCGCTGATGGTCACCACGGCCGGGAATGCCTCCGGCCGCAGTGCACCGCTGCGCAGCGCGGCCACGCCGACCGCGCCCGAGCCTTCGACCACGACGCCGTGCGCCCGGTGCAGGTAGCGAATCGCGTCGGCGATGTCGGCCTCCTCGACCGTGGCGATGGCGTCGAGCGCGGCCTTGCCCTGCCGATACATCTCGTGGTCCACGCGGCCGGCCAGGCCGTCGGCCAAGGTGGGCAGGTCGGGCACGTCCACGGCGTGGCCGGCCGCCAGCGCGAGGGTCATCGCATTCGTGCGGATGGACTGCGCGCCGAGCACGCGCACCTGCGGCGCGGCCGAGCGCACGAAACCGCCGATGCCGCCCACCAACCCACCACCCCCGACGCATACGATGAACGTCGCGGTGCTCGGCAGTTGCTCGAACACCTCGAGCGCCACGGTGCCCGCCCCGGCGAGCAGTGCGCGCCCCGTGCACGGGCTCACGAAGGTCGCGCCCTGTGCGCGGGCGAAGGACTTGGCGGCATCCTCGGCCGCGTCGTAGCTCGGCTGTGAGTCGTCGATGCGTGATCCGTACGCCGCGATCTTCTCGCGCTTCACGGCGGGCACCGAGCGTGGGACGAATATCGTCGCCGGCACGCCGAGCTGCTGCGCGGCCATCGCGATGCCGATGCCGTGGTTGCCCGCCGAGGACGCGACGACGCCGGCGCGGCGCGCTTCGTCCGGGAGCGCGAACAGCGCGTACAGTGCGCCCCGCAGCTTGAACGATCCTCCGTGCTGGGCACATTCCATCTTGAGCCACACGTCGCCGCCAAGCTGCGCCGAGAGCGCGGCGTCGCGCAGCAGCGGCGTGCGCAGCACGTGCGGCGCGATGCGCGCGTACGCGGCTCGGACTTCCTCGGCGCTCGGCAGGATGCTCGCGGGCATCCCGAAAGTTACCTGCAGCCGCGCAGCCTCAGGCGGGGAACATCCGGATGTAGGCCTCGGCGTCGAACTTCTTTCGCGCCCGCTCCAGTGACATCGGCCGGATCACCCCGAACACCGGCTTGTCGAACCACGGCCGGTCGAACTTGCCGAAGCACCACTGGATGCCGCCGTAGCTCGAGGGGTCGCGGCCGTCGAGTCCGTACTTGTTGTTGAGCAGGATGAGGTGTTCCAGCGCGTGCTTGTAGCGCGCCGTCCACAGCAGCACCGACTTACCCCAGAGCATCCGCGTGACGTTGTGCATAAAGCCGGTGCGCACGAGCTCGCGCTGCGCGGCGTTCCAGAGTTCGTCGTGGCTCTCGGCGCGCTCGAGCTGCGCCAGCGTGTAGATGGCCTCGCGCGGGTCGTCCTTGTGCTTCGCCATCGAGCGGTGCACCCAGTCGGGCAGGCCCTTCAGCTTGCCATACTCGGGATTTCGGACGCAGAAATTGAACGCGAGCTCGCGCCAGGTGACCAGCTCGTCGGCGAACTTTTCGGCGGACGCCTTGTGGCCCGCCGCGCGCACCGTGCGCAGCACCTCGGCGGCGGAGATCTGTCCGAAGTGCAGGTAGGGAGAGAGCCGCGAGCTGCCGTTGGTGTCGGAGGGCTCGTTGCGGCGCTCGGCGTAGTCGGCCAAGGCGTCGCCGCAAAAGGCAGCGAGTCGCGCGCGGGCGCCGTCCAGTCCGCTCGCGAAGGGTACCGGCGGCACATCGTGGTCAATCTCGCAACTGGCCACCGTGGCTGGCAGGTCGAGCGTGTCGAGCGCTAGGCGGTCTACATCCAGCGACGTCCAGAGGGCGTCGGGGAAGCACGCGCGCGGGCCGCGGTCCTCCACGCGCTCGAGGGCGTGGTCGAGGACCTTGGCGATCTTCGGGCGGATGGTCCGTGCGGCGTACTCTTCCTTCACGAAGGCCCCGAAGGGCACGATGCAATGCGACTCCACTTCCACCACGCGCACCGGGCAGCGCGCCGCGAAGCGCTGCGTGCGCTCCGCGACGCCGGCGGTGGGAAAGAGATCGGTGACGACCAGCGCGGCGCGCGCGGCGAGGTGGTCCACGCTGCGGCGATCGTCGTCGCGGCGGCGGCGCAGTACGAACTGGTAGCGCAGCCCGAGCGCTGCGGCGCGTCGGTGCAGGGCCTTGGCGTTCTCCAGGATGACCGTGTGTATGCGGTCGTTGGCGTGCTCGTAGGTGGGATCCAGGCCTTGGTGCACGAGCAGGGGCCTGCCGAGGGCGTCGGCCTGGAGGACGGCGTAGCGCAGGGCCCAGTTGTCCTCGAAGCGATGCGTGGACTGCATCCAGTAGAGCACGTATTCGCCGTCCGGGCGGGCAGGCACGGCGTTGGCGTCGCGGCGGCGGAGGGCCAGTTGGCCGCGTACGTATTCGGATTCGAGGCGGTGCGGAGCGGTCACCAGCGTCCAATGGCAGGGGGTGGCGCCGGGTTCCCGTGGCCACTAGGTTTGAAGCATCGGCGGCCTCGCTCCAGTCCCATCGGGCGAGGCCGTATGCGTGACCGGGAACTTGGTAGGGTCGTCAGGGGTAGGTACGGACGACGAGGGCCTGACCGGTGCGCGTTCTGGGGCTGTAGCTCAGCTGGGAGAGCGCTGCAATCGCACTGCAGAGGTCAGGGGTTCGATCCCCCTCAGCTCCACTGGATGTAACGCTGGTTCCCAATGCAGGACGTAAGCCCGCCGCCGCTCGGTAGGACGTAGAGTTCCAATGACGGCGAGCGTGGCACCCTGCGGGACCAGCTGAAACGACAACGGCGCGGACCATTGGTCCGCGCCGTTTTGCGTTGGCGTCACTCGCTGATTTCGATCACGACATAGGTCCGTCCGACGATTGTCCACAGCTCCGTGTGAAGCGTTGCCGGCAGCATCATCCGATAGACGCCTGGGGCGAGGCCCTCCGGTGCCCGCAGGCGAAACGCCACCTCGGCGAACTCCGGAACTTCGATGGCCCGCGCGCCGCAGCCGAGGTCCCACACGGCCTCCGTACCGATCTCGAAGGCCGTATCAGGATTGGTGGCCACGTTGTCCGGAAACAACTTGAGGTCGGCACGGACGATGCACCCGGTGAGCTCGTATCGGTGCTGGCCGACATTGATGGCCCGTACGTCAAACTCCTCGCCGGCCTTTACGGTCACCTGTTGCGGCGTGAGGCGGAACTCAAGCATCGACGGCTGCGTGACGGCCGTTGCGCCGTCGCAGCCCATCGAGACGGTCAGCACGGCGGCCGCGAGAAGTGGGCGCAGGGCTCTCGGTGAACGGATGAACATCAGGGTGCTCCAGAATCATGGTGGAGTGTCGTGTGACGGTTGCAGGCTACACCGTGTGATACAGCTTCCGCGAGGTCCGCGTCACTGCGAAGTGATGAGCCGTCAGACGTCTTCAATTCGTCACGCCGCAGGAGCGGTTCGTCACCGTGCCGGCGCCGTGCTGGGGTCGCCAAGGTGACTCTCTTGCATGCATCGCACACCGACGACTTCACACGGCTTCAAGGCACTGGCGCTCGTCGCGAGCGTGGTCTTCGCAGTTCCGGTCGCGGCGCAGGCACAGGATGCCGCCGTTCGGCGGAGCGTGGCGCCGACGGACGGCACGCTCGCGCGACTCGTGCGCGAGCACAGTCACGCGCTGCACCTGAGCGACGCCGGGGAGTTGGACGGCCCCGGGGCGCTGTTCCTCCGCGAGGTCTCGGCACGCGCGCAGTTCGTCGCCCTCGGCGAAGACCACAACATCCGCGAGGTGCCGCTCGTGACGACGGCGCTGTTTCGCCTGCTCAACACGCAGCACGGATTCGAGTACTTCGCGACCGAGCAGGACCCGCTGATGCTCGAATGGCTGAGTGCGGATGCCGCGCGCGGCGGCCGCGACTCTGTACGCGCGCTGGGTCGCCGCTATCCGTATGGCTTCACGTTCGCCACCGACCAAGAGCTGACGATGCTCGCGGACATTGCGGCGCAGAGTCGCGCCGGGCATCGCCCGCTGTGGGGGGCCGAGCAGGCGCCGGGGGCGACGCACTACCTCGACGCGCTGCGTCCGTACGCGACGACTCCCGAGGCCGCGCGCCTCCTGGTGTCCCTGCGGGCGTCCGCGCGGGCCTCCGAGGGCGGCGATGGCGCGCCCGGCGACGGCTACTTTATGCAGCGCGACCGCGGCAAGCGCAGCGATCTCGAGCGGCTGCGCACGGCGGTCGCGCCCCGTCCGGGATCGCGAGCGGAGTTCCTGCTCGCGACGCTGCTGATGTCCGACTCGATCTACGCGCTGTACGCTCGCGCCGTGGACGGCGAGCCCACGGGGTTGGCCAGCAACTGGACACGCGAGGACTATATGAAGCGGCGTTTTCTCGCGGAGTATCGTCTCGCCGAGGCCGTCGATCGCCGCGAACCCAAGGTCTTGCTCAAGTACGGCGGCTGGCACATCCGCCGTGGGCGGGGCCCGGGTGGCGTCTTCACGCTCGGGACGCTGATGCACGAACTCGCCATCGCCAACGGGCACGAAGCCCTGACCGTGAGCCTCGTCGCGTATCCGGAGCGCGCGCTGTTGGAGAAGAGTCTCTTCGGGATGCCTTGGGCGCCGCTCGTGCCTGATTCCGGCTGGATGGTGGTGGACCTCCGTCCGCTCCGCGCGTACGCGCACGCGGGCCGTCTGCGCGACGAGATCCCGGAACAGGCACGGCAGCAGTTCTACGACACCGTCTTCGGCTACGACCTGATGATCTTCGTGGCCGGCGCGACCGACGGGACGTACGAGATCACGCGTCGCACGAGGTAGCCGTCGCGATCCTGACGTGCTCGCGTGTGCTGCGCGCCCGTCGATTCCTGAACCGGAGGTCCTGTGTCCATCGTCCGTCACTCGCTTCTCGCCGGCATTCTCGCGGCAGCATCCGCTGTCGATGGAATCGCCCAATCCATCGCGACGTTGCCAAACGCCGAGCTGCGGCTCGCGGAGTCGTTCACCTCGATCACGAGCGGCTCGCTGCGTGAGTTGCAGGATGGCCGCGTGGTGATCGCGGATGTCCGCGACCGACTGATTTTCGTTGCCGATCCCCGAACGGGCACCGTCCGGCGGGTGGCACGCGAGGGCAGCGGTCCGCGGGAGTACCGGCTCCCCCTGCGCCTGCTCGCGGCGCCTGCGGACTCGACGTATGTCTTCGACCCGATGAACCAGCGCTATCTCGTCATCGCGCCGGACGGTGCGCCGTCGCACAGCTTCCGGATGCAGTTCCCCCAGGGCGGTCCCGGCGCAGAGTTCGCGTCGCTGGCGAGCCCACGTGCGATCGATGCGCAGGGCCGAATCTACAGCGAGGCCGCAGGCATCGAGATCGGGCCCGGCGGCCCTCGCGCTGCGGATTCCGCGGCCATCGTGCGCTACGACCCTCGATCCCACCGACACGATACCCTGGCGTACGTGCAACTGCCCCGGGCACCGGCCTCGTCAGCTGGCGGATCGGGTGCGCGCCCGCTGGTCGGTGGCGCGAATCCCCTGCAACCCCGCGACGAGTGGGTCGTGTTCCCCGATGGTCGGGTCGCCGTGGTGCGTGCCGAACCGTACCGCCTCGACTGGGTGTCGGCCGACGGGGTGCTGAGGCGCGGGACTCCCATCCCGTTCACGCGCATCCGCGTGACGGACGCCGATAAGCGCGAGGAGCAGGCGCGGCTTGCACGCGCACTCGGCGGCGCCGTGATGGTGCAGATGCCCGATGCGGCGTCGGGCAGTCCGCCTCGCGCCAGCGCCGGCCCCGGCCTGAACTTCCCGGTGCCGGGGCTCGATGACTGGCCGGAGACGAAGCCGCCATTCCGGTCCGGCGCGGGGAGCGTCTTCGCGCGCGGCAACGGCGAGGTCTGGGTGCGCCGGACGGAACCGGCCGGCGCCGAGGGGAGCCTGTATGACATCCTCGACGGCACGGGTGCTGTCACTCGGCAGGTGCGGCTCGCGCGAGGCTGGACGCTGGTGTCCGTCGGCGAGCAATTTCTCTGGACCACCGTCAGTGACGACGATGACCTGATCTTCCTGCAGCGCCATCGCTACTGACCTAACGAGGTGTCGCGATGCGTGCTCCCGTGCCTATGGCCCTGACGATTGCCGCGTGGGCGATTCGACTGTTTGCGGCTGACCCGGCGCGGGCGCAGGAACCACCGCCGCGGCCATTGCCGGCCGTCGCGGACGAGCATCCCGACGGCGTGAGCAGCGTTGCGGGGCTTGCCGAGCTCCCCGACGGGCGCGTGCTCGTCAGCGATGCGCGGGAGGGAATGCTGCGCCTCTTCTCGTTTGACGACGCGTCGCTGCGCGAGGTCGCCTCCCACGGGCGGGGTCCCCGCGAGTACCTGAGTGCCGGCGGGCTCTACCGCCAGCGCAATGGCGAAGTCTGGCTACTCGATGCGCTGCAGCGCCGCTACCTCGTGCTGTCGTCGCGCGGCGACGCGCGGCGCACGCTGCCGTTCGCCGCGCCGCCGACCCTTGGCGTCTCGATGCGCGCCGGCGGGGATCCGCACCGCGTGGACGGTCGGGGCCAGGAGTACGAGCGCGCGCGTCCCGGCGCCCGTGGGGCCCCGCAGGACTCCGCGGTGCTGCTCCGGCGACGCGGTGCGCGCACGGACACCGTGGCGTGGCTACGGAATCCCGAGATGACGACGATCAACGCGCTGGGTGCATCGATCACCACGCTGCAGCGATTCTCGCCGTCCGACGGCTTCGCGGTCGCGGAGGACGGCAGCGTCGCAGTCGTGCGCGCGGACCCCTACGGCGTGGAATGGCGCGAGGCCGCGGGGCGTATCCAGCGCGGCCCGGTGCTGGCGACGGCGTTGCTGCCGGTGACGGCAGCCGACCGCGATTCCGCCGAGCTCGCGTCGCGGGAGGCGATGCAGGGCGCGGCGTTGCCGCGCATCACGGAGACGCTTCCCGACGGGACCACGCGCGATGTCGACCTGCGCAGCCTCGCGCCCAGCGTGCCGTCGGCGACGCACAAGCCGGCGTTTGACGTGCGCCGCGTGTACGTCGACCGGGATGGTCGGCTCTGGGTGGGCCGGCAGATGCCGCACGGCGCGCCGACGGTGTACGACGTCTTCGATACCGCCGGTGTGCGCATCGATCGCGTGCAGTTGGCGCCAGGCTACCGGCTTGTCGGATTCGGGGTCGGACGCGTCTACGTCGCACGCAGCGACGAGGACGGGCTACTCTTTCTCGGACGCGTCCCCTACGCGCCGCCGGCAGCGCCGGCGGCTACCATCCCTCGCGCTTCCGAAGTTCCGTGATATGCGCCACGTGATGCCGCCCGTGCCAGCTGTAGTTGCTGAGCGAGCTGTCGAGCGTTTGCGGGCCGGCATCGGGGTGCAGGTACGACGCGGCAAACCGCTCGGCGGGTAGCGCCAGGAGCAGCGCCGCCCAGCGCTCGTGGATTGCGTCAAGCAGTCGGAGCGATACACCGATGGGCAGCGTGGCGTCAGGCAGCTCGGCCCAGCGCGCCTCGTCGTACGGCTTGATGGTCGGGTTCGCCTCGGTGAGCGCCAGCTTCTGGCGCACGTAGCCATTGGCGTGCGAGTCGGCCACGTGATGCACCAGCTGCCGGACGGTCCAGCCACCAGGGCGGTAGGGAGTGTCGAGCTGCGCGTCGCTGAGCCCCGCCACGGCCGCGTGCATCTGGGCCGGCAGTGCGGCGATGTCGCGGATGTGGTTCGCACGCCACTCAGGCGTCACGGGGCCGGCGGGCGGCCGCCAAGGGCCGATGGGATAGCGAAGAGCGTCAGTCACGGTGGCTCGGGGCCTGCGGCACGGGTGTGAGGGTGAGGCAATCCGTCGGTCACGCGGGATGTGCAGTCCATCCCGCGGCACGCGACTCAGCGGAATCTGCGTCGCAGACTCCGCGTATGCGACCCATCCTCGCGTTCGCGCTGACGGCCAGCCTTCCGGTGCTCGGCGGTTGTCTCGGGATCCTCACTGCGGATCAGAGAGTCCCGCGGCTGCCCGGTACGCACAACATCCTGTTCGTCGGCAACTCACACACGTACACGAATAATCTGCCGGCGATGGTCCGCACGCTCGCCCGCAGCCTGGGAGACACGGCGCTGCGCGTCGCGAGCATCGCGGAGCCCAATTACGCGCTCGATGATCACTACTACCGAGGCGTCGTCCATCAGGCGCTCGAGGGTTCGTCGTGGCGCTGGGTGGTGCTGCAGCAGGGGACGTCAGCGCTGCCCGAGTCGCAACTGCATCTGCAGGCTTGGACGCGGGTGTTCGCCCCGATGGCGCGCGCAGCGGGCGCGGAGCCCGTGCTCTACCAGATCTGGCCGATGCTTTCGCGCCGTTTCGACGCCGAGGCGGCACTGCTCAGCTACGCGACGGCGGCGCACGTGGTCGAAGGCATCCTGGCGCCGGCAGGTGACGCGTTCACGGCCGCCCTCGACGCCGAGCCTCCGCTGAATCCCTACGCCACGGACGGAATGCACGCCAGTCGCGAAGGCACCTACCTCGCCGCGCTGGTGCTGCTCGAGCGGATGCTGGGCATCGCGCCGGAGTCCCTGGCCCCGGAAATCCCCGGAGGGAGTTCCGACAGCCTGCGTGTGCGGCGCCTGCAAGCGGCCGCACGCGTGGCCTTGGACCGCACGCCAGCGCGGCCAGGGCAGGGTGCTGAGGTGCTGCGCGCCACCGACTCCGTCCGCGTCGTGCACCCCGACACGATGTTCTTTGCGGAGGGACTCGCGGTCGATTCCCGCGACGGCACTCTCCTCGTGACGAGCATTCGGCACCGCAACGTGCTGGTCGTTCCGCCGACCGACGCGGTACGGTGGCTTCTCGGTGGCATTCCGGCGCCGGGCGTGGGTGCGGTGCTGGGCGCGGTGCTCGACACCGATCGCGCGACGCTCTGGCTCAGCACGGCGCGGCTGCCGCATATGGCGCCTCGGGCTGGTGATGACGCGGTCACCGCCGAACTGCTGGAGCTCTCGTACCCAGACGGCGCCATTCGTCGCCGATGGCGGCTCGGCGACGGCCAGGGTGTCCCGGGCGAGATTGCCCTCGCGCCGGACGGTACGGTACTCGTGAGCGATGGCGTGCACGGGGTGCTGTACCGGTTGCGGGCGGGCGCGTCTGCGATCGAGGTCGTCCGGAGCGCGGCGTTGCGGTCGCCGCAGGGCATCGCGGTGCAACCCGACGGAGGTGCGGCCTACGTCGCGGATTGGTCGCGCGGGCTGATGCGCTGGGATCTGGGCACCGATTCCGTGACGCCCGTGGCGGCGGCCGACGGTCGCACGCTCCGGGGAGTGGACGGACTGCGGCTCCACGGCGGGGCGCTGCTCGCGATCCAGAACGGCGCGACGCCGAACCGCGTGCTTCGGGTGCGCCTCGCCGAGGACGGCCGGGTCATCGTCGGTGCCGACGTGCTGGATGCGCCGGAGGCGCTGGAAGGCGAGATGACCGTGGGCGCGGTGCTCGGCGATCGATTCATCTATGTCGCCTCGAGCGCCTGGCCGTTCTGGACCGAGGAGGGCGCGCGTCGCGCGCCCGAGCGCGCGTTACCGCCGGTGGTGCTGCGCTCCGTGCCGCTCGCGCCTTAAGCGACGCGCCGCGGCAGACGCAGGATCGCGTCCATCCCGTGGTCGGCGCGTGGGCGAAGTTCGAGCGTCGCGGCGTCCCCGTACAGACGGGCGCAGCGTGCCCGCAGGTTGTCGAGGGCGATGCCAGCCCCGCCGCGCGTCGCGGGTGCCTCCCCGGCGTCATCGGGTCCGTCATTGCCGACGCGCAGTTCCAGCCGCTCGCCGTCGCGACGCGCGACAATCTCGACCGTACCCGGCGCGCGCCGCCGGGCCAGTCCGTGCCGCAGCGCGTTCTCCACGAGCGGCTGCAGGGCGAAGGCAGGCACACGCCAGTCGCCGATGCCGTCGTCGACGACCCAGTCGACGCGCAACCGATCGGCGAAACGCAACTGCTCAATCTCCAGGTAGCGGCGCGTCAAGTCGAGTTCCTGATCCAGCGTGCTCTCCTGCGCTTCGCCGGCGGTAAGCGTGGCGCGCAGGAGATCGGCAAGCCGAACTAGCACGTCGCGCGCAAGCGCCGGGTCGCGCCCGATGAGCGTGACGACGGCATTGAGCGCGTTGAACAGGAAGTGCGGGTTGAGCTGTGCGCGCAGAGCCTGCAGACTCGCGCGGGCCACATCCTCGCGGAGCTGCGCCGCCTGGAGCGCCTCCAGCTGCCACTGGCGCTGCCAGCGGAGGCCGGCGAAGGTGCCGACGACGGCGCCGTAGATCACCAGCAGGAGGTCGCCGTACTGCCGGATGCCGATGACGAGCATCGAATCGAGACCGCGGGGCTCGTTCATCCCGAACGCGACCGTCACCGTCCAGATGACGGCGATCTGCGCGAGCACGACGAAGACGCCGAGCAGCGCGTGCGCGGCCAGCGACCGGATGATTCCCCCACGCTCGAACGGCAGCCGCTCGCCGAGCGCGGCGATGAGGGCGGACCACAGGCTCCACGGCAGCCAGATGAGCAGTTGCGCCGTGAGGATTGCGCCGAGCCCGAGGTCCGGATTGAGGCGCGAGGGTACGAGGCGCAGGCCCAGCGTCGCGACCAGCGCCGGCACGACCCACACCGCGACGATGGCGACGCGCAGGCGTCGCGAGCCGGTCACCCGCGTCCTTCCAGCCGGGCGAGGACGGCCTCTCGGCGCGTCCGCGAGATGCGCAGCTTGGTACCGTCGCGCAGGATCAGCACCTGGTCGCCGGCAAACCACGGCTGCAGCTCCTTGATCTCGTCGATGGCGACGATGACGCGGCGGTGCACGCGCACGAAGCGCGAAGGGTCGAGCCGGCGCTCCAGATCCTGCAGCGTCTCGCGGACCGTGTGCCGCCCGCTCGCCGTGAACAGGTCCACATAGTTGCCATCGCTCTGCATCCAGCGGATCTCGTGTACCTGCACCGGATAGCTGCGCTCGCCGCTGCGCACCACGAGGCGCTCGGCGTATCGTGACGCCGCGGCGTGGCCGGCCTCGCTTGCTGCGCGCGCGGTGCCGGGCGCAGCGGCGGCCTCCCCCGTGGGAAGGCCGCCGCCCACGGCCGCGAGCAGGGTGCCCAGTCGCTGGGCTTCACCGGCGAGACTCCGCGCCGCGTGCAGCTGCTCCAGCCGAGCCCAGGCCGCGGCGAACCGCGCGTCATCGAAGGGCTTGAGCACGTAGTCCACGGCGGCGATCTCAAAGGCCTTCAGCGCGTGGGCGTCGTAGGCCGTGACAAAGCAGGTGGGCGGCATCGTCGCGGCGCCCACCCGCTCGACGACGGCAAACCCGTCGCCGCGAGGCATCTGGATGTCGAGGAACACCGCTTCGGGCGACCAGTCGCGGATAGCGGCCACGGCGGCCTCGCCGTCGCCGACCTCGCGGACGTCGGCGTCGGGCGCACGCTCGCGCAGCAGCTCGCGGAGCCGCTCGCGGGCCAGAGGTTCGTCGTCGGCGATCAGGACGCGCACAATCATCTGGCGAATCTACGGCGGATCGGCCGGGATGGCCTGCCCGCGTGGCACGGTGCGCACGGCGGCGGGGACGGAAGGCGCCGCGCGCGGGACGAACCGTCGCCGCGCCTCCCGGGGCGAGCCGTCCGCCCTCTATTCGCCACGCCCCTCCACGCACGAGGTAGTCCCCGTGGCTTTCTTCCTTGGCGACGTCCACCCCAAGGCCCCGCTCGCCATCCGCGCGTTGGCTACGGCCTGAGCCGGTACCCGGAGTGAGGGAAGCAGCGTGGGCGAGTGACCTCAGACGCAGGCCAGTCGGTTAGATTCCCTGCGTCTTCAGTCTCCCGCCTCGTGACCGATTCCGCTCCTACCCGATCCCTGGATTTCATCCGCGAACTCGTCGCCGAGGACGTGGCCACCGGCCGTTTCGGCCGTGCGCCCGCGACGCGCTTCCCCCCGGAGCCGAACGGCTTCCTGCATATGGGGCACGCGAAGTCCATCTGTCTCAACTTCGGCATCGCCAAGGAATACGGCGGCAGCTGCAACCTGCGCTTCGACGACACCAACCCGCTCACGGAAGACGTGCGCTACGTGGAGTCGATCAAGCGCGACGTGCAGTGGCTGGGCTTCCAGTGGACGAACGAGTTCTACGCCTCGGATTACTTCGAGCGGCTGTACGAGATCGCCGAATTGCTGGTCACGAAGGGCAAGGCCTACGTGGACGACCAGACCGAAGAGGAGATTCGGACGAACCGCGGCACGGTGACGTCGGCCGGCACGCCCTCGCCGTGGCGCGAGCGCAGCGTGGACGAGAACCTCACGCTGCTGCGCGGGATGAAGGCCGGCGAGTTCCCCGATGGCTCCAAGGTGCTGCGCGCCAAGATCGATATGGCGCACCCGAATATGATTATGCGCGATCCGCTGCTGCTGCGGATCCGCCGCGACGCGCACCATTACCGTCGCGGCACGGACTGGAAGATCTTCCCGTTCTACGACTTCGCGCACGGCCTGAGCGACGCGATCGAGGGCATCACGCGTTCGCTGTGCACGCTGGAGTTCAAGGACAACCGCGAGATCTACGACTGGCTGGTGCGTGAGGCGGGCTTCGAGAACCCGCCGACGCAGATCGAGTTCGCGCGCCTGGAGCTGGACTACACAGTGCTCAGCAAGCGCAAGCTGCTGCGCCTCGTGAACGACGGCCACGTCACCGGTTGGGACGATCCGCGGATGCCGACGATCGCCGGGCTGCGGCGACGTGGCGTGCGGCCGGAGGCGATCCGCGACTTCGCCGAGACGATCGGCGTGGCGCGGAAGGATGCGCGCGTGGAGATCGCAATCTTCGAGCACGCGGTGCGCAACGATCTGAATATGGAAGTGCCGCGCGTGCTGGCCGTGCTCAAGCCGCTCAAGGTGGTCCTCACGAACTATCCCGAGGGCCAGACGGAGATGCTCGAAGCGCAGAACTATCCGCACGACGTGCCCAAGACCGGCACGCGGCAGATCCCGTTCTCGCGCGAGCTGTTCATCGACGCCGACGACTTTATGGAGAATCCGCCAAAGAAGTTCTTCCGGCTCTCGCCGGGGAACGAGGTGCGGCTGCGCTTCGGCTACATCATCAAGTGCGAAGAGGTCGTGAAGGACGCCGCCGGCAACATCGTGGAGTTGCGCTGCAGCTATGATGCCGAGACCAAGAGCGGCGGCGCCAACAGCGATCGGAAGGTGAAGGGCACGATCCAGTGGGTGTCGGCGGCGCACGCGCTGAGCTGCGAGGTGCGGCTCTATGATCGCCTGTTCTCGCTGCCCGATCCGGACGACGTGCCCGAGGGCCAGGACTTCATCAGCGCGCTGAATCCCGACTCGCTGGTGGTGATTCCCGACGCGAAGGTGGAGCCGACGGTGGCGAAGGACGCGATCGGCAGCCGCTACCAGTTTGAGCGCGTGGGCTACTTCTACTCCGAGCCCGAGGATTCCACGCGGGAGAAGCTCGTGTTCAACCGGATTGTGGGCCTGCGCGACTCGTGGGCGAAGGAAGTGAAGAAGGGCTGAGTGCAGGGCGTGCTGCTGCCGGACGCCACGAATGGCGGAACGGCGGGCCGACACACGGCACCTCGCGCTGCAAGTTGCTGCCGCGCAGCGACTTGCGCCGTTCTCGGCGGGGTTGCTCAGGGGGGCCCGCCCGCTTAGGTTTCGTGTCTCTGCGGAAGCACGCGGAGAGTACTGCCCCTTAGCTCAACTGGCAGAGCGCCTGACTCTGGATCAGGAGGTTCCAGGTTCGAAACCTGGAGGGGCAACTGAGGACGGATGACGGAAGACGAATGCTTGACGGCGGGTGGATCCTTGGGGATTCGCCCGCCTTCTGCGTTGGCGGCCTCGCTTGCGGCCTCGCATCCTTTGCGCTTCCGACTCGGGCTCTTAGGGCGCATCTTCCCCGCGTGGGTTCGTGCGTGGTTTCCCCTCCAGCCCCTGACGCGTGATGCTTCCCCCCGCTTTCAGTCGCAGCCTGGCTGCGGCCTCACGTTCGTCGCTCGTGGTGCTGGCCGTGCTGCTCGCGGCCTGCGCCCCTGTCCGAAGCGCCGGCGAGCTTGCCAGTGCCTCCGCCGCGCAACCGGGCGTGTGGATCGACCTCCAGCGCGCCGATGCCTGGCGCGGGTACCGCAGCGAGACACTCCCCGAGGGCTGGGAGTTCGACGACGCCACCAAGGAGCTCACGCGCCGCCGCGGGACGGACATCATCACGCGGCAGCAGTTCTCCCGCTTCGAGCTTGAGGTCGAATGGAAGGTCGGGCCGCGCGGCAACAGCGGCATCTTCTACTGGGCCACGGAAGACACGCGGGTGATCTACGAGAACGCTCCGGAGATGCAGATCCTCGACAACGGCGGCCACCGGGACGGCAGCACCCCGGCCACCAGCGCCGGCGCCAACTATGCACTGCACGCGCCCGTCCGCGACGTGACGCGGCCGGTGGGTGAGTGGAACGCGGCTCGCGTCGTCGCGCGCGGCGATACCGTCGAGCACTGGCTGAATGGCGTCAAGCTGCTCGAGTACGTCGCTGGCTCGCCGGAGTGGCAGCGGCTCGTCGCGGACTCGAAGTTCAACGCCTGGCCGTCCTACGGAAAGGCGCGGCGCGGGCACATCGGGCTGCAGGACCACGGCGACGTAGTATCGTTCCGCCGGATGCGCGTGCGGGAGCTGGCCCCGTGATCAAGTCCCGTCTCGCGGTGATGATGTTCCTCCAGTACTTCGTCTGGGGCAGCTGGTTCGTGACGATGGGCACCTACCTCGGCCAGACGCTGCGCTTCAGCGACCAGCAGATCGGCTTGGCCTACGGCGCGACGGCCATCGCGGCGTTGATCTCGCCGTTCTTTATGGGAATGGTCGCCGACCGCTTCGTGAATTCGGAGAAGCTGCTCGGCGTGCTGCACCTGGCCGGCGGGGCGTTGATGTGGTTCGTCGCGCAGCAGGCGGACTTCAGCACGTTCTATCCGGTGCTGATCGTGTACGCGGTCTGCTATATGCCCACGCTGTCGCTGTCGAATGCAGTGGCCTTCCACCACATCAAGGATCCGGCCAAGGAGTTCCCGGCCATCCGTGTGCTCGGCACCATCGGTTGGATCGCCGCGGGCATCGTGGTGGGCAAGGTGCTGAAGGCCGACGCGATGGCCCTGCCGATGCAGCTGGCCGCCGGCGCGAGCCTCGCGCTGGGCCTGTTCTCCTTCGCGCTGCCGGCCACGCCGCCCAAGGGGGCGGGCCGCGCCTTCAGCGCCCGCGACGCCTTCGGGCTCGACGCCCTCAAGCTGCTGCGACACCACGACTTTTTCGTGTTCGTGCTCGCGAGCTTCCTGCTCTGCGTGCCGCTGCAGTTCTACTACACCTTCACGAACCTCTACCTGAACGAGATCGGCGCGCCGGACCCGGCCTTCATCCAGACCTTCGGGCAGATGAGCGAGATCTTCTTCCTCATCGCGCTGCCGGTGTTCCTGATGCGCTTCGGCATCAAGACGGTGCTGATGGTGGGGATGCTGGCGTGGGCGGCGCGCTACTTCGCCTTCGCCGGTGGCGACGCTGGCCCGGGGATGTGGATGGTGTACGTCGGCATCCTGCTGCACGGCGTGTGCTACGACTTCTTCTTCGTGGCTGGCCAGATCTACACCGACCAGCGCGCCGGCGAGAGCATCCGCGGCGCGGCGCAGGGCTTCTTCAACTTCGTCACTAACGGCCTCGGCTACTTCGTGGGCGCGATGATCTCGGGCTGGGTCGTGAACCGCTACGCGACCATCGACGACGTCGGTGGCGTGACGCTGCACGACTGGTCCAAGATCTGGCCGATTCCGGCGTATATGGCCCTGGCCGTCGCCGTGTTGTTCCTCCTGCGCTTCAAGAGTCCGTCCAAGTCTCCCGCCACCAACTGAGGATCACGATGTCTCGTGAACGAACCGTGGACCGCCGTACCGTCGTGGGCGGCCTCGCCGCCGCCGGCGCACTCGCCGCCATCCCGCGGCCGCTGCAGGCGCTAGGCGAACGCAGCGCGCAGCCGAACCAGAAGCTGCGCATCGCCTGCATCGGTGTGGGCGGGATGGGTCACTCTGACGTACGCGGAGTCAGCGGCGAGCAGTTGGTGGCCTTCGCCGACGTGGACTGGCGGGCCGCCGAACGCGCCTTCCGGGAGTTCCCGAATGCCAAGCGCTACAAGGACTTCCGCGAGATGCTCGAGAAGGAGCGCAACAACATCGATGCGGTGACGGTCTCGACGCCGGACCACACGCACGCCGTGGCCGCGATGATGGCGCTCAAGATGGGCAAGCACGTGTACTGCCAGAAGCCGCTGGCGCGCCTCATCGGCGAGTGCCGCGCGCTCTCCGCCGAGGCCGCGCGGCGCCCGCGGCAGGCGACGCAGATGGGCAACCAGGGCCACGCGCAGGAGGGCATCCGCCTCATCCGCGAGTGGGTGGAGGCCGGCGTCATCGGCGACGTGGAGAAGATCGACTACTGGACCAATCGCCCGATTTGGCCGCAGGCGCTGAACCGGCCGACGCAGGCGCACAACGTGCCGCCGACGATGGACTGGAATCTCTGGCTCGGCCCCGCCGCCGAGCGGCCGTACAGCCCGGCCTACGCGCCCTTCAACTGGCGCGGCTGGTGGGATTTCGGTACCGGCGCGATGGGCGATATGGCCTGCCACATTATGGACGCGGCGTACTGGGTGCTGGGGCTCAAGTATCCCTCGCGCGTGACGCCGGAGGCGACGCAGCTCTTCGCCGAGACGGCGCCGGCGTCGGAGCGCATCACCTATGAGTTCCCGGCGATCGGCGCGCGCAAGGCGGTGACGCTGGTGTGGCGCGACGGCGGCATCCTGCCGCCGAAGCCGGCGGGTTGGCCCGATTCACTCGACTGGCCCTACTCGGCCACGGGCGGCCAACTCTGGTATGGCAGCAAGGGAATGATCGTCGCGGGCACGTACTCGGAGAACCCGCGCCTCGTGAACGACCAGGCCTGGGCGGACCTGCGCGCGAACCCCGTGCCGCAGAAGTATCCGCGCACGGGCGGCGTGTACCAGGAGTGGATCGAGGCCTGCAAGAACGGGACGCAGCCGGGCTCGAGCTTCGCCGGCTACGCGGCGCCGATGACGGAGATGATCCTCGTCGGCTGCCTCGCGGCGCGGATGGGACAGGTGCTGGAGATCAACCCGGACACGGGCGCGATCACCAACGTCACGCCGCCGAGCGAGTGGGTGAATCCAGTGTATCGGGCGGGGTGGGCGCTGTAGAGCAAGACGGAAGACGGAAGACTGAAGGCGGAAGAGACGTGGAACTGCGACGTCCGTTCATCGAGGCCTACGTCGAGACATCGGCGCAGGCCTCGGCTGCTGTAGCGGCGGGGGCGAATCGGATTGAGCTCTGTGGGGCTGGTGAGGGTGGGGTGACGCCTTCGGTTGCGACGCTGGATGCCGTGGTGCGGGAGGTAGTTGTGCCGGTGCACGCGATGGTCCGACCGCGTGCGGGGGACTTCGTATACTCTGCGGACGAGTTTGAGGCGATGCGGCGCGCGCTACCGCGATTGCGGGAGCACGGAGCGCGTGGGGTCGTGTTCGGTGTGTTGCGCGAGGACGGGCGTCTCGATGCCGAACGGATGGGAGAACTCGTCGCGCTCTGCGATGGGTTGCGCGTGGTCTGCCACCGCGCCTTCGACGCCACGCCCGGCGCAGACGAGTCACTCGAGCAACTCGTCGCGCTGGGTGTGCACGAAGTGCTCACGAGCGGGCAGGCGCCGACCGCACTGGAAGGTGCGGCTACGCTACAGCGTCTGCTGGTGCGCGCGGCGGGGCGCATCGAGATTCTCGCGGGCGGCGGTGTACGGCCGCACAATGTGCGCGAGCTGCTTACGCAAACGGGCGTGCACCGTGTGCACGCCCGCGCGTTCGACGCTCAGGTCATCGCGGGAATCAGGGCTTCCACGTCCCCTTAGCGACCTTCGGGACGTAGCGGTCGATGCCGCGGTTGGGATACGCCAGCGTCTGGCCCTGCTCGGCCGAGCGATACGCCGTCATCAGCATCTTCACGACCTCCACGCCATCGGCGAAGTCCAGCATCGCCTTCTCCTTGCCCTGGAAGACGCGCACGAAGTGGCGGTCCTCGGCGGTGTAGCCGTAGGCCGCGTACTCCTCGGGCACCACCGGCATCACGCCCTGTTCGGCGTTCTGCTTCTCGACCAAGTCCTCGCCGGCGCGGCCGGTGACCTCGCGAGAGAAGAAGAGGTTGAGGCCGGAATCCAACGAATTCCACTTCATCGAGTACTCGGGGCCGAGGAGCTCGGCCGAGAGGCGCAGGCCCGCGCCGACGAAGCTCCACGACGTGGACGCTTCGCCGATGACCTTGTAACCATCGCTGGTCTTGAACTCGATGAGGATGCTGGCGTAGTCCTCGCTGGGGCGCTTGTTGTAGTCAATGCTGCGGCCCATCTCCCGCTGGAGCTTCTTGGCGTAGGCAGGCCGTGACCACTTGAGCGAGGCGATGTGGCCGGTGACGCGCACGGGCTTCACGCTGGAGAGCGGCTTGCCTGGCTCGGTGAGCAGGTGGCGCACGACCAGCGCTGAGTGGCACATCATATCGTTGAGCACCCCGCCGCCTTGCAGCACGCCGTTCCAGAACCAAGGCGCGTGCGGGCCACTGTGCTCCTCGGCGGCGCGGGCGAGGTAGGGGCGGCCGGTGGTGGCGGCGCCGCGGGCCCAAATCAGCTTCTTGCCTGCCTCGACGTGCGGTGCGAAGAGCTGGTTCTCGAGGTAGCCCGTCTTGAGGCCGACGCTCTTCACGAGGCGGTGCACCTCCTCGGCCTCGGCGACGTTGCGGGCCAGCGGCTTCTCGCAGGCAATGCCCTTGAGCGAGCCCTTGCCCGACTTGATGGCGTGGACGATCTCTTCGACGTTCTCGAGGCGGGCTTGGTTGGGGCCGCAGAGCCAGAGGGCATCGATGCGCGGGTCGGCGACCATCGCCGTGATGCTCTTGTAGGCCTTGGCCTGGCCGACGTCGAGCTCACGGGCCAGCTTGGCTGCGCTGGCGGCGTTGCTGCCGTTGGGCGACCAGACGCCGAGCACGTCGGCATCGCGGACGCCCTGCCAGCCTTGGATGTGGAAGCGGGTGTTGAAGCCCGAGCCGATGAAGCCGACGCCGAGGGGAGCGCTCATAAGTTGGACAAGGACTGAAGACGGAGGAGGGAAGGTGGACGAGTATTAGAGATAGCACCGACGCGGCCTCCTGACTATCGTCAAGGCACCCCCGATGACCGCTGATCTCGCCCCCGCCGTGCCGCAGGTCGCGCTCCGCCGCTGGATGCTCGTGAGCATCGCGGCGGTGTTTCTCGCCGTGAGCGTGGGCGGGATCACGCGGCTGACCGAGAGCGGACTCTCGATCACCGAGTGGAAGCCGGTGAGCGGTGTGCTCCCGCCGATGAACGACGCGGCCTGGGAACGTGAGCTCGAACTGTTCCGGCAGATTCCGCAGGCGCAGACGACGCACGCCGGCATCACGATGGGCGAGTTCAAGTTCATCTACTGGTGGGAGTGGTTCCACCGGATCGTGGCGCGCGGTGTGGGACTGGTGTTCGCCGTGCCGTTCCTCTGGTTCTGGGTACGGAAGCAATTGCCGCGGCACCTCTTCTGGCGCCTCTCGTGGCTGCCCGTGCTGACGTTGGCTCAGGGTTTCCTCGGTTGGTATATGGTGCAGAGCGGGCTCGCCCAGCGCACCGAGGTGAGCGCCGTGCGCCTGGCGATGCACCTCACGCTGGCGCTGGCAATCCTCGTCGTGGCGCTCTGGACCTGGGCGGACCTGCGTGAGCGGCCGGCCATCGACGTCCCGGATCCGCGCTGGGAGCGCGCGTCCCGCTGGCTCACCACGCTTATCGCGTTCACCATCGTCACCGGTGCCTTCGTGGCCGGCCTGCGCGGGGGCAAGGTGTACAACACCTGGCCGCTGATGGGCGAGAGCTGGTTCCCGCAGGGCTACGCGCAGTTCTCGAGCTGGTGGTACAACGCGGTGGAGAATCCCATCGCGGCGCAGTTCCACCACCGGATGCTGGCGTACTTCACGACGGCCGCGGCGTTCGTGTTCGGCCTGGTGGCGGAACGTCAGCTGCGCGGGGACGCGCGGCGCGCGACGCGGCTGGTCGCGGCCGCCGTGTTGCTGCAGGTGAAGGTGGGGATCGTGACGCTGCTGCTGGCCGTGCCGGTGTGGCTCGGGGCGCTGCACCAGTTCGTGGGCGTGGCGACGCTTAGCGTGGCGGTGCTGGCCGTGCATCGGCTGCGGTACCCTGACGGAGTCCCGTCAGGGAGCGTCTAGGGCTCGCCGGCGCCGCGTCAGCGGTTGCGCTCCAACCAGGCGACGACGTTCGGCGGCGTCCCCACCCATTCGGCCACCGGCCGATTCCCGATGAAGCCGAGATCGGCGATGCCGATGCGGCTGGTCCAGAAGCCGCTCGACGTCAGGTTGCGGAAGCGCGTGAAGAACTCGACGCCGGGCCGGTCCTGCGCACGGGCGCGCCGCGGGTAGGCGATGGCGTCGAGCACCTCGCGGCGCTGGACATCGGTGCAGGAGATGAAGCCCGCGTTGAAGCGTCGCCGGCACTCGGCGTTCACCCACGCGAGGCCGTCCTTCATCCAGGTGCGGTTGCTCGCGTACTCGCCGAGGATGAAGTCCATAAACTGCGGCACGCCGGCCTCGCTCGCGGAGCCCGAACGGCCGTCGCGAGGGATCACGTAGTCCACGAGCAACCGCACGAGGCGGTATTCGTCGACGGTGAATTGCTGCGGGACGTACTGCCGCCCCTGTTGCTGCTGCTCGGCTGCGACCGCGTCGTGCGCGTGCGCGGCGGCGGCCTCGAGTCCTTCGCGCGGGATGGCCAACGCGGCGGCGCCGGCGGCCACGCTGGCGAGCATTTCCCGACGGTTGAAGTCGCTCATCCTAGAGCCTCCCCGCACGGCGCTGTTCGGTGATGTAGGCGCTGGTGCGCATCGCCAGGGCCATAATGGTCCAGGTCGGATTCTTGTCCGCTTGGGATACGAAGGGTCCACCGTCGGCAAGGAACAGGTTGTCGCAGTCCCAGGCCTGGCAGTTGCGGTTGAGCGCGGAGTCGCGCTCGCTGTTGCCCATCCGCACGCCGCCGAGTTCGTGGATGATGGCGCCGCCGTTGGCGATGCCGTAGCCCTGCTCGCGCGTCGGCATCGCGCTCCAGACCTCGCCGCCCATCTCGGCGATCAAGGCGCGGAAGGTCTCCTGCATATGCTTGACCTGCAGGTACTCCGAGTCGCGCCACTCCCAGTGAAACCTCAGCACCGGAATGCCCCACTTGTCGGTGACGACGGGGTCGAGCTCGCAGAAGGTCTTGTCGTTGGCCACCATCTCGCCGCGGCCGGAGAAGCCGACCGTCGCGCCCCAGTACTTGCGGTATTGCTGCTTGAGCTCGGGTCCGTAGCCGCCGCCTTCGGGGTAGCGCTCGATGCCGCCCATAAAGCCGTAGGTCGGCATTCCCAGCCCGCCCCAGACCTCGATGTGGTAGCCGCGCGGGAAGTCGAGCTTCGCGTTGTCCAGCCACCACGGCATCATAATGTGGTTGCCGCCCACGCCGTCGGCGTTGTGGCGCGGCACGTCCACCAGCGACGGGATGAATCCGGCGACGTCCGTGCCGGTGGTGTCGGTGATGTACTTGCCGAGTACGCCGCTCGAATTGGCCAGGCCCTGCGGATGCCGCGAGGACTTGGAGTTCATCAGGATGCGCGCGCTCTCGAGCGCGCTCGCCGCGAGCACGACGATGCGGCCGCGGATGTGCTTGTCTTCGCCGGTGGTCTTGTCGATGTAGCTGACGCCGGTGGCGCGACCGTCCTCGCCCGTGGTGACCTCGCGTGCCATCGCGTCGGTGATCAGCGTGAGCCGCCCCGTGCGCAGGGCGGGGAAGATCAGCACGTTGCCCGAAGAGAAGTTGCTGTTGGTCATACAGCCGCGATTGCACTGCCCGCAGTAGTGGCAGGGCGCGCGGCCGTTGTGCGGCTTGGTGATGATCGAGAGCCGCGCCGGGATGCAGGTGATGCCCATCCGGTCGCAGGCTTCCTTGACGCGGCGCTCGTAGTAGCGCGGTGCCGGCGCGGGGTGGAAGATGCCGTCCGGTTCGTTCGGCAGGCCCTCGACCGAGCCGAAGATGCCGATCAGGCGATCGACCTCGTCGTACCAGGGCTTGACGTCCTCGTAGGTGATGGGCCAGTCGTCGCCCATCCCGTCAATGGACTTGCGGCGGAAGTCGTCCGGCCCGAAGCGCAGCGAGATGCGGCCCCAGTGGTTCGTGCGGCCGCCGACCATCCGCGCGCGCCACCAATCGAAGCGCGTGCCCTCGGCCTTGGTGTAGGGCTCGCCCGGGATCTGCCAGCCGCCGATGCAGGCGTCCCACTCGCCGAACGGTCGGTCCGGCGTGGACGCGCCGCGGCGCGGCGAGTCGTAGGGCATCTTGAGCATCGCCGAGTACTGGGAGCTGGTATTGTCCCAGTGGCCACCGGCTTCGAGGAGGGCGACGCGGGCGCCGGCCTTGGTGAGTTCGTAGGCGGCCATTCCGCCGCCGGCGCCGGAGCCGACGATCACGACGTCGTAGGGCTCGGGCTGCCGCGTTTGCGAGGGGGATTGAGGCATAGGTATAGAATGCACCAATCGCTCGGCGCGCGTCAGGGGAGTCGCCTACGGGGAGTGCCCTAGGGGCGAGAATCCAGCAATGCCTGACGCCAGTTGCGTCCGGCACCCGACAGCGTGGCGAGGAATGCGTGCGCATCGTATGGGCACTCCAACGGAGGGAGTACGATGTCACCACTCATCAAGGATGCGCCCGCGTCGCCGACCCGGGAGCTTGCGACGATGCGGAACCGGATCCGCCGGTTCTTCGAGGAACCGTTCGGGCTTGACTTCGCGATGAGCCCACGCGCCGATCGGCGCTTCGACGTGCTGGCTTGGTCGCCGGCAGTCGAGGCCTCGGAGACCCCGACGGAGTATGTCCTCACCGCCGAGCTTCCCGGCCTCTCACCGGAGAACGTCGAGGTGGCGATGGCGGAAGGGGTGCTCACGCTGAAGGGCAAGAAGGAGGAGGAGCGCCGCTCACAAGATGCGGAGCGGACGTATCACCTCTGGGAGCGTGAGTACGGCAGTTTCGAGCGGATCTTCCGGTTCCCGCTCGAGGTCGCGGAGGACAAGGTCTCCGCAGAATTCGCGAACGGCGTGCTGACGGTGAAGGTGCCGAAGCTGCAGCAGCAGAAGGCGCCGCCGCGCACGGTGCCGATCGCGAAGCGGTAGGAGCGGAGCGCCGAAGCGTCGGACGCGCAGGAATGCGCGTCCGACGCTTCGCGCGTCCTTACTTCAGCCGCGCGAGCTTGCCCTTGCTGCGCACGAGGTTCTTGTAGTCCCACTGGATCGCCGCGGCCTTCTTGAGCCAGCGGCGCAGCACCGTCGGCTTGACCTCTGCCGCCGCGTTGAAGAACACCGAGGCGTCCTTGAACTTCCCGCCGATCACGTCGAGGCCCGGCTCGCCAAAGTCGGCGCCGCTCCAGAACATCAGGCGGATGCCGGGCTTCTGCTTGCTGAAGCCGACGATGGGGTTCCCGTCGAGGAACCACACCGGATGCCGATGCCAGATCTTGGACTCGGCGCCAGCCAGCCTGGCGTCGATCTCCTTGGCGAGCAGCGTGCAGACGGCACGATGCGCGGGGTCCTGGTGCTTGATGTAGGCGGCGATGTCCTTGTGCATCCTAGTCCTGTGGGGCGCGCGCCGCTGCGAGGAACACGAGGGCGAACGCGAGGTCGGGGAGGGCGCTGATGGCCATCTGCGCCGGGAGCTGCCCGGCGATGGCGTAGGCGAGAGTCAACGCGAAGAACCCAAGTTTGCCGAGGCCGCCGACGACAAGCAACGGGGCCGGGACGACGCGCTGACGTGCCATCCAGGCGTAGACGCCGCCGAAGAGCGCGATGGTGAAGCCGACTTGGGCGGCGAAGAAGGGACTGACATCGACCGGCACGAACGGTGACGGGCGCCCGAAGGCCAGCGGCGCAAAGATCGCGACGCCCAACCCGTTGAGCCCGACGCTCGCCCACAGCGCGCCGCGGAGCAAGCGGCTACGGTGCACCCGAGCTCTCACCCAGCGCCCGAAGATAGCGGAAGAGCCCTTCCATCTCATCGGCGGTCAGGTGGGCGAAGCGGTTGCGCGAGACGCCGCTCATCATTGGGAGCTCACGTCCGCCCTTGGCCTCGCCGGAGCGCATCAAGTGCGTGAACTCCTCCAACGTGTAGGCCGGCAGGATGCCCGGCAGCGACGGGGAGCCATCGACGCCTTGCATCTCGTGGCCGTGGCATTCCGTGCACATCGTGATGGCGGCGTAGTGCCCGGTGCGCAGCGTGGTGTCGCTGGGCGGGGGCAGCGGCGTCTCCGTCTCGACGTAGTAGCGCGACGGGCGGAACTGCCCAAGCGCGACACCGACGCGTCCGAGCGGACCGAGTTGGAGTGCGCCGTCCATCCCGTCCGTGCTCGGCAACGATCGCAGGAAGGCCAGCAGGCGCGCGAGGTCGTCGTCGGTGAGCGAGCGGAGCATCTCCGCGGGCATCGTGAAGAGCGACGTCGAATCGCCCCGGACGCCGTGGCGCAGCGCCCGCTCCAGCTCGGCGTCCGAGCGCGTGGGCACGAGGCGGGTCAGGTTCGGTGCGACCACCGTGGCGACATTCGGCTCGGAGAAGAACACGCCGCCCTGCAACGCGTCGCCGTGGCAGGCGAAGCAACCACGGGTGCGCGCGATGCGTTCGCCTTCGGCGATGGTCGCCGAATCGTTCGGCAGCGGTTGTGCGAACAGGGGCGCATCGATTGTGTATCGCGCACGAATCGTCCGCTCTGACATCGCGTAGGCTGCCGTCGCCGCGACCAGCACGAGCACGGTCAACGATGCGGCGGCGTAGCCGATCCACTTCAGCAGACGGTTCACGCGGTACCCCGGGTTATGGATAGCGACGCTTGAGCTCGGCCACCGACTCGGCCACGATGCGCTCGAGCACGGTGAGATTCACGTCGGTCAACTGCTTGAAATACAGGCAAGACTTACCGATCCGGTACTTGCCGAGCTTGGGCAGAAGTGCCCGGTTCTTCGCGGTCTCGGCCATCACGTAGACCACGAGGTCCTTTCCGCGGATGGCGAATCCCGCCACCGGCCAGTCGCCCGTGCGCCCCGTGGCATAGGTGTACGTGTACACGCCGAACCCGACGATGCTCGGCCCCCACATCTTCGGGGACTTCCCGGTGACGCGGCGGAGCATCGCGGTGAGCTGCTTGCAGTCCTTCGCCTGCTGGGGCGTCGCTCGGGACTTGATGTACTGCGCGACGCTGGCGTTGGTGGGTTTGGTCTTGGCTTCGGCCATTGGGAGGGGACGTTGGCGGGTGCGGGATAGGACCTCGGCCACCAATAGAACGCCCGAGCATCGCGCCCGCCACTGCCCGCCACTGCCTGCCGCTCTCAGCGCGTACGCGTCACTGCGGCTCCAGCGCGGACGCCGGCACCCGGTACGCGACGATTGTCGGCACGTCATCCTCGTCCCGCTCGATGCTGATCATCGTGCCGTTGCGCAGGAACAGGACGGGACGTGCCGTGCCGAGCGTGACGGTTCGGATGAAGCCCGAATCGAGATGGAAGACGTCGGCCACGGTCGGCTCGTCGCTCAGGACGTCGCGCGTCGCCCAGACGTAGCCGCGCGCGTCGAGCGTCAGGTCGGTGTACGCGGGCATCCGCGGCTCGATGTGCGCCACTTCGAGCAGCCGGTCGGTCGGGATCGTGCAGGGCTTTCGTCCCTGGAGCTGGATGCTGCGTCCCGGACCGAGCTCGCGTGCGGCGAGGGCGCGATCGGTGGGGCGACGGAGCGTGTCACGCGACAGCGCGCGCGGTGCCGCCCGTGGTGTCCGCACGACGATGGTGAACTCGCCAGTCGACGAGACGATGGTGTCGCCGCGCGCGTCCCAGGCAAGGACCGGCTGGAAGACCGGCTCCACGGAGTACCCGATGACGTTGCAGACGGACTCGATCATCCCGGTCTTGGCGGACGGAACGGAGTCGAGGACCTGCCAGGCGTCGGCTGCTTCGGCGAGGAGGCGTGCTCCCCCGCCGCTGCGAGGAGCCGAGCTGCCGACGATTGTTGCGTCGGAGCGAAAGCGAAATCGGAACGGACGTCCCGACGTCGCGACATACTCCTCGCGAAACTGACCCGCTTGGTCGAACACCACGAGCCGACTCTTCTCGGCGTCGAACACGTGCACGGCGCCGTCCGGCGCGACGGCGAGCGTCAAGGGAAACGTGAGCTCCCCGGGACCCGGACCGCGGCGACCCCAGCTCGCGCGCAGCACGCCGCTGGAGTCGAGCACGGCGATGCGCCCGGCGGTCCGGTCGATGACGAAGAGACGGTCCTGCGCGTCGGCGACGACGTCGTTGCGCGTGAGCGTCTCGAAGACCAAGGCCGTGTCATCGACACCGCCGATCTGCCAGAGGCGCTGGATCGGCGATTCTACGAGCGCGTCGGGGTTCGGGGGCTTCGAACCGGAGTCGGCACAGGCGACTAGCAGGCCCGCAGCGCAGATGTGAGCGAGGTAACGCGGCGCATCGGCGAGGCGATCGGTATCCATTCGTGGAGTCGGCATCGTAGTCGTCGCAGCGGCGTCAGCGAATCGGACGCTCGGCGACGAAATCATACATCGTGACGCGCCGGAGCCGATAGTACGCCACCCAGTATCCGCGCAATGACTGCAGGTACTGCAGCAGGGCCTGGTCCTTCTCCGTCTGCGCTTGGTACAGGATGTCCGGCCCGATGCGCCCGATGACATAGCGGTTCTTGGCCACGTCGAAGCGCTTGGCGCCGACCGTGTCAGCCTTCGCCGCAATAGCCAGTTGCCGGCGTGTGAGCGCGAGCTGGAGGGCGGCGAAATGTGCCTCCTGTGCGGTCTGTTCGCGGGTCTGACGCCCGGCGTGCTCAACGCGCTCGCCGTCGAGCTTGGCCGCTTGCATCTGCGCGGTGCGAC
The DNA here is from genome assembly GCA_019637355.1 of Gemmatimonadaceae bacterium. NCBI lineage: Bacteria > Pseudomonadati > Gemmatimonadota > Gemmatimonadia > Gemmatimonadales > Gemmatimonadaceae > Gemmatimonadaceae bacterium. Next base: position 347,886 of record JAHBVT010000001.1, read on the forward strand.
CGCCCCACTGTACCAGGGGCACGGACACGGCGAGTGTGACGCGCTGCGCTTCGCCGAGGTCGCGATACACGTCGCCGACGCCGCCTAGTGAAGTCTGATTGAACCCCATCGACGCTTGCAGGGTGGCGCCGGCACCGGTGCCGTAGCGCGCTTCCGCAACGCGCCGGTCCGCCTGCGTCTCCTGCAGGTGCAAGTCGGCGATGGTCGCACGATTCCGAAGGGCCTGTTGCACGGCGAGCGTCGTATCAGCACGCAGTTCGGGAACGTCCGCATCCACGACGACCTCGAGCGCCGTACCGACTGGCAGGTTCAGCGCGAGACGCAAGGCCGCCAAGGTCCGGTCCCGCTCCAACCGGGCGCCGTCGAGCGCCACCTGCGCGCGCAGCAGCGCGAGTTCGCTCTGTAGGAGCTCGTTCTCTCCGAGGCGCCCGACCTCGAAGCGCCCGCGGTTGAGCGTATATAGGGTGTCGTTCACTGCCGCGTTCGTTTCGGCGTTCACCAACTGCAGTTGTGCCGTGTAGTAGTCGAAGAACGTATTGGTCGCCTGCACGGCGATATCTTCCATCGCCTCGAGGTACGCGCGCTCGGCGATGTCGGCCCGCAGGTCCTGCTCCCGGGAGTCCCATCGCAGGCGATTCGGCCGGAAAATATCCTGCCGGATGCCCAGCAAGAGCGGCGTCGAGTTCCAAAGCCGGTCGTTGATGCTGCCACCTCGATCGAGGCGCGAGAGGGCGGAGCTCACGAACAGGTCTCCGCCCAACACGGGCAGGCGCTGCGTCAGCGCCATATTCGCCGAGGCCTCGTTCTGCTCCTGCTCACGGTAGACCGTCTGGCCCGTGACCGGGTCAATGACGGGGATGATGGAGCGGTTGTAGGAGGGCGCGTTCCCGGTCAGCGCGAGCTGGGGCAGCAGGCCGGCACCGAATGCGCGGTCCCGAGCCCGCGCCGCGTCCCGCGTCGCCGCCGCCGCCTTGGCCGCGTGGCTCTCGCGCTGCGCCCGCGCCACCGCATCCGCGAGAGAGAATCGCAACGGGGCCTGCGCCCATAGCGGCACGGCCCAGAGCAGCAGGACGGCCGCCACCGGCCGAATCGCTCGTGTCATCGGTTCACTCGTATCGAAGGCAGACCACCGGGTCCTGCCGCGCCGCGCGCCAAGCAGGGACGATGCCGAACACCAACCCCACCGTCAGCGAGACCCCGAAGGCCACCGCCACGGAGACGCCCGACACCATCGTCCGGATCCCGGCGAGGTGCTGGATGCCGACGCTGAGCGCCGTGCCGACCGCGATTCCCGCCACCCCGCCGGCGACGCTGATCAACACCGCCTCGGCAAGGAACTGCGCAAGGATGTCCCGTTGCGTCGCGCCCATCGCGCGGCGCACGCCAATCTCCCGGATCCGCTCGAGGATCGAGGCCAGCATAATGTTCATAATGCCGATGCCGCCAACGATCAGGGAGATGCTCGCGATGGCGCCGAGTACCACGTTGAAGATGGTCTTGGCGCGCTGCTCCTGCTTGAGCAGCAGCTCCGGCACGGTCACCTCGAAGTCCACGACGCCGTTGTGGCGGCGCGTCAGCATCCGGCGCACGACGTCGGCAACCTGCGGTACCTGCCGCGAGTCCGCCACGCGCACCACGATTCGGTCCAACTGGTTCTGGTTTGAGCGCTCGGCGCGCACTTCGGCGGGCGGTTCCTCTGTCTCGGCCGTGGGGGCGCCCGCCGGGCGACTGGCCAACTCGATCTGCGCCTGGGTCACAAGGGCGCGGTTACGGTAGCGCAGCAGCAGCGATTGGACCGGGACGAAGACGTCCATTCCGATGTCGCGGAGGCCGAGCCGCTCGGTGTTCTCGCCGGCCACTTGTCGGTCCGCCAGCACGCCCACCACCGTGAGCCAGGTCTCTCCGACTTTGATGGGCCTGCCAATGGGGTCCTCGGTCGTGAAGAAGCGAGTACGGACGCCGTGGCCGATGATGGCGACGGGCCGCCCCTGCGCCATCTGCTCGGCCGTAAAGTGGCTGCCGCGGGCCAACTGCATATTGAGCAGGCGGAAGTACGCGCTGTCAACGCCGACGACGCGCCCCGACCGGCGGCGGCCTTCGCGCGTGATGGACGTGTTGAGGACGATCTCCGCACTGACCGCATCGACGCCCGGCACGTGGGCACGAATCGCTTCGGCATCGAGGTACGTGAGTCCCGGTGTGAAGCGCTTCGCCTGTCGCGCGTCCTCCTCCTCAGCGGCGCCCTCCTGCTGTTCGACATAGGGCGCGACGAGCACGTTGTTGGCGCCCAATAGCTTCATCTGCTCCAGAATCTCGGCTTCGGCGCCGCGTCCGATCGCGAGCATCGCGATGACGGAGGCCACGCCGAACAGGATGCCGAGCGAGGTCAGGCCGGCGCGCAGGCGATTGTGCGCCACGGCCTCGAGGGCCGTGCGCAACGCAAACAGCGCGTGCGCGGCGAATGCCTGGCCGCGCGCCGTCCAGCGGCCGCCCTCAGGCACCGGGCGGAACGGATCGCGTCGTGGTCGCCGTGTCGCCTGCGGCGGCTGGCGCGCCGCGAGTCGACCCTGGCAAGCGCACGGCCGAGAGCCGATCCGGATTCGGCGGTGGCACCAGCAGCACTTGATCCCCGGCCGACACACCCCGCAGCACGACGACCTCGTTGTCATTCATCACACCGGTCTCGACTTCCTGCCGGATGACGCGCACTCCGCTGCGGCGGAACACGTAGGGCACGTCGTCGATGGTCGTCACGGCCTCGAGCGGCACGGAGAGCGCGTCCGCGAGCCGTGCGGTCCGTACCGCGTTGCTCGTGGTCATCCCGGGCCGCAACGTGGTGTCCGCCCCCGACACCGTGATGCGCACTTCGAAGACCTTGGCATCGGTGTTGGGTCGCTGCTCCCCGACATTGGCGACGCCCGCCACCACGCCTGCGAGCCGCTTCGTCGGATCGGAGTCCAGCGAGATCGTCACCTGCTGCCCGACAGCGACTCGCCGCACGTCGATTTCATTGACGTAGGTGATCGACTCCATTTTCGAGAGGTCCGGAAGCGTCGCCACGTTCGGATCCCAGGGGCCGATCTGCGAGCCCGCGGTGCGCTTCTTGCCGTTCCACTCCTTGACGTAGATCACCATTCCTTCGGATGGCGCGCGGATCGTGAAGCCCTGCGTGACTTGGTCCACGATGGTCAAGAGGTTGCGCTGCCGCTGCACGTCGGCACCGACCTCGTTCATCTTGGCTCGCGCTTGCTCCACCCTCGTCACGTAATCGAGCCGAGCCTGCGCCAGCGCCCGTTGCGCGCGCTCCAGGTCGATCTCCGCCTGCCGCTGCACCGTGGGGGCCTCGTACACCGCCTGCTCACGCGCCAGCCGCCGCTCCTCAAGTGCGAGCTCCATCCCGCGGATGTCTTCCCGCGCTTTCGAGAGATTGAGTGTCGAGTCGAGCATCGCCTGCTCGAACTGCGCCTCCGCCTTCTGCAGCGCCAGCGATACGTCCGAGCGGCGCTGCGCCAGCGAGGAACGATCGAGTTCCGCCACGAAGTCGCCAGCCTTCACGATCGTCCCTTCGGGCACGAGCGTCTGGATGCGGATGTTGAAGGCGTTGGCCTGTTGCATTCCGGGCGGCCCGGCGATCTGCACGAAGGACTGGGCGCGGAGCTCTCCCGCAGTGGTCACCAGCACCGTGAACTCGCCTTGGCGCACCGAAGCCACCAGCGAACTGCCGTCGTCGACCGCAGGGCGTGCCAGCAGCCACGCGCTGGGGACGCCCAGCAGGAGCAGCACCAGCACGATCATCGTCTTGCGGGACTTCGGAAGTCGCACGGATCGCGTCTCGAGAGAGGGGTGGGAGTCCTGCAGGGGGCGGCGCGAATCACCCGCTCCCCTTAGACGTCTGGAGCGCGCCAAGGGTTGCACTGCCCTCCGCTCGCCGCCAGCGACGATGCGGGGGAACCCTTGGCGGCGCATCCCCCTTCACGGACTCTTAATGAAGTGCTAATGCCGCGGCGTGGATTGGCTGACCAGCCCCAGTCCACGCGAAGGCTGACCATCGCCCGTCAGTACCCGAGCCGTCGCAAATACTCGCGCCCCGCCGCCACCGTCGCCCACGCATCCGCCGGCTCGTCGTGCTCCACGAACACGTTGCGCACCCGCCCCTCCAACGCCACCGACAGCAGCCGTCGCCAGTCGATCACACCGTGCCCGACGTCCATCTGCCGGTGATCCGGCGGGCCCGCGGAATCCTTCAGGTGCAGGTGCGTGATGCGATCGCGATGCCGCTGCAGCAACTGGACCGGGTCGTGCCCGGCCTTGAACGCCCAGAAGCAGTCGAGCTCGATGTCCACGTACGCGGGATCGCTGGTCGCGAGCAGCAGGTCCCAGCGCGTCTGCTCGCCGATGCGCTCGAACTCAAAGTCGTGATTGTGGTATCCGGTGCGGATCCCGTGGGCGCTGGCCTGACGGCCGGCGGCGCTGAGGAGGGCGCCGAGTCGCCCAAAGCCCTCGGCGCTGCGCTGGGCAGGTGCGGTCCACGCGACAATCAGATGCTTGTGGCCCATCGCCTGCGCCGTCGCGATCGTGGCATCAATACGCTCAGGCTGCAGCGCCTCGACAGGTACGTGCCACGCCGGCGCCTTGAGGCTGAGGGCGTCGAGCTGCGAGCGCAGCACAGAAGGCGAGCGGCCCCAGTCGCCCCACCACTCGATCTCCTGGTACCCGAGTCTTGCGATTTCGCGCAGCGTCCCTTCCGGATCCGCCCGCATCTCGTTGCGCAGCGTGTACAACTGCACGCCCACGCCGTCGAGCGCCCGCGAAGCCGGGAAGGCGCGCAGCGCGCGGGGGAGGGCGCTGGCGGCAAGCGCCGCGGCACCGAGGGAACGAAGCATCGAGCGGCGGGTCGTCACGGGATGTACTTCCTCGGGTCGAAGGCCATCTGCGGTGTGTAGAGCGCGCGCAGCGTCTGGATGTCGCGGTCGGGGTCGCCGGTGGTCGCGAACGGCGGATGGATATGAATAGAGCGCGTGGAGAAGTCGAACGCCACCGGCACGATGGGTATCTGGGCCTTGTGCGCGATCCACCAGAAGCCGGAGCGCCAGCGCGGCGTGGCTTTGCGCGTGCCCTCGGGCGAGAGCGCGATGGTCACGCGCTCGCGCTGCTGCACGAGCTCGGCGGTCTGGGTCACGACGTCCTGCTTGCTGAAACGGTCCACCGGGATACCGCCCAGCCAGCGCATCAACAGGCCCAGCGGAAAACGGAACAGCGTGTCCTTGCCGAGGAATGTACCGCGCAGGCCGATGGCGTATTTGGCCATCACGCCGACGCAGAAGTCCCAGTTGGAGGTGTGCGGCGCGACGATGAGCACCATCTTCTTCACGTCGGGGATGGGCTCGCCGGTGAACCTCCACCCGAAGATCCGCATCAGCCCAGTGGCGACGGTGCGCGTGAAGGCATTGCCGCGCGAGTCCACGCTCGGCGCGAGCACGGGGACGTTGACCACGCCCCCGCGGCGTCCGGGCGGGTCGGGCAGGCGGTCGCTGCGCGCGATGGGGCCGAGCACGCGCCAGCTGAACAGGCCGAACGCCGAGAGCAACAGGCCGACGCCGGTGAAGATCGTCGACCAGGCCGGCGCGCCGTCGGCGCGTCGCAGCACTTCCACCAGCGTGCCGCCGACGAGCGGGCCGGTGAGGAAGCCGAACGAGCCCGCCACCTGGAAGCTGCCGAAGAGGCCTTCCCCTGCGCCGCGCTTCGCGAAGTCGCTGACGAGCACGAGGCTCGGGGCGAACATCAGCGCGCTGAGTACGCCGCTGGCGATCATCGCCCAAGGCAGCAGTGACATCGGCAGGAAGCCATACAGCGCGTACACGCCGCCGAAGGCCACGTTGGCGCCGATGAGTGGCCAGAACCAGCCGACGCGGTCAGCGAGCTTGCCGGCCGGCCAACTCAGCACGGCGAAGGGCAGCAGGAACAAGGACATCAGCATTCCGCGCGTGGCGGCACCGACGCCGTGCACCTCGGTCAGGAACAGCGTGAACGTCGAGACGAAGATGCCGATCAAGAAGCGGTCGGCGAAGCCATACGCCAGCGGCATCCAGCTCACGAGGCGGCGGCGGTCCCAGCGATACCGCGCCTGCGGGTCGCGCGCGGGCGCGGCAGACTCGGGGACGAACGCGCCGGTCACGGACGCGAGCAGCAGCAGCACCGCGCCGACGCGATACACGCTGAGCGGATCGCGGTCGATCAAGAGGCCGCCCAACGGTGCGCCGACACCGACGCCGACCATCAGCGCGCCGGCCACCAAACCCAGCGACGCCCCGCGACGCTCCCCGCCGCTGCGGTTGGCGGCAATCATCAGGAAGGTCACCGCCGGCAGGTGCGCGATGCCGTCGAGCGCGCGCCAGGCGAAGAGCCCCGCCAGCGTCGTCGACGCGCCCATCCCGACGAACGAGACGGCGTCGAGCGCCAGCAGGCCCATCACCCAGCGCCGCGTCTGCGGCCAGCGACGGTGCAGGGCCATCGCGACGGGCACGGCGACGATGCCGGCCAACTGGTTGAGCGAGACGAACAGGTGCGCCTGGAACCGCGTCCCGCCGTGCCGGTCGACCACGAGCTCGGTGAGCCCGGGGACCAGCAGCGTGATGGGGACCAGCGTCAGGAACGTCGCGAGCGCGATAGCGCCCAGCGCCGGGGTATTCGAGCGCGTCACGCCCGAAATCTACTTGAAGCCATCCTCATAAAGGTCGGCCAGCCGGCCCAGCGAGCTACCAAAATCCCCAGTGGACTCGGCCACCTGCAGCGCCGCATCGAGCTCCGGCGTGAGAATCGGGCTGCCGCGCAGCGTCACGCTCAGCGGCTGCGAGGCCAAGGCCCGCTCGCCGAATCGCCGCACGTGCGCGTACAGCTGCGGGTCCCCCGACGATTCGGCTGCCAGCATTGCCGCGCGTGGCAGTGGCAGGCCGGCCTCGATGCATAGGGCCAGCGTGCGCGCAAATCGCGCCCGCACGAACTGCGACCGCCGCTGGTATCGTTGTGCCAGCCCGGCCAGCACGACCCCGCCGCCGGCGAACCAACCCACCAAGCCGAGCGCCACGATCGTGAAGTACGCCTTTACCTGGCCGTAGAAGATCAAGGGCAGCGGCGCGACCCACACCGCGAACAGCGTGAGGAACATCGGGTAGGTCATCCACTTCTTCACCTGCAGGATCATCCGGTACTGCCGCTGGTGAAAGTCGGCGAGATGCGTGAGCATTTCCGCCAACTGTCCGGATTCTTCGCCCATTCGCAGCAGCGCGGCCTCGAAGGGCTCGAACAGCTTCGGCGCGGCACGCACCAGGCTGGCGATGTCCTTGCCCTTCGACGTGCCGGCGAGGAGATGATCGCGGATCGCGCCGGTCGCCCCGCCGCGCGCGACGGTCTTGGAGAGGATCGCTGGGTGGGTCAGCCCGGCGCTGAGCCCCATCCGCCAGCCACGATAGAACTCGGAGCGGTCGCGCCCGTCGTCGAAGGCGCGCATCACCGCGGCGATCGACGTCTTCACGCCACGGCCCTCGCCGCGCGTTCTTCGCGCACCAAGTGGCGCAGCGCCCACACGCCCAATGCCGGCCCCACGGCCAGCAGAGCGAAAGCACCTTCCCAGCCCACGCGCGCCACGGCCGGCGGAATGAGTTGGATGGTGAGCGTCGTGAGCAGGAAGCCCAGCGACACCTGCACCGTCAGCGCCGTGCCCACCGCGTGCGCCGGCACCGACTCCGTCACCAACGCCGAGAACTGCGCCGAGTCGGCGATGATGAAAAAGCCCCAAGCCAATGCGAGGATGGCGACAAGCCACGGAGCGCGCCCAAAGGCGAAGCCGATCGCCAGCGCCAGCGCCCCGCTGGCGAGCATCGCACGTGAGGCCACGCGGGCGCGTCCGATGCGATCGCCCACGACACCGCCCCAGAGGCAGCCGAAGCCGCCGATGGCGATCGTCGCGAAGGCCAGCACGCCCACCCAGGGCGCCGCCGCCGATTCAGCGCGGCCACTCGACGCCACGGCACTCGCGGCCAGGAACGCCGGAATCCAGGTCCAGTAGGAGTAGAGCTCGGCCATATGCCCAAGGTAGCCGCCGGTGGCCTGCCGCCAACGGGCACTGCGCAGCACTTCGCCCACCAAGCCCCACGAGAACGGGCGCGCCGGGAACGCGAAGGGGCCGTCGAACCAGCGCCAGTGGATGAGCGCGGCGGCCAGCAACGCTGAGCACGAGGCGGCGATGATGGGGACGGCGAAGGGCAGGGCCGGAATCGCGTGCCACAGGTACGGCGAGGCCTTGCCGACGGTGAGCGCCCCGACGACGAAGGCGATCGCGATGCCGCGGCGGGCGAGAAACCAAGTCGCCGCCATCTTCATCGCGGGCGGATACACACCAGCGAGCATCGCACCGGTGAGGGCGCGGCCGAGCAGGGCGGTGCCGTATCCCGGCGCGACCAAGAGCAGGAGGTTGGCGGCAGCGCCGAGCACCGCGCAGACAGCGAAGAGCCGACGGGCCGGAATGACGTCGGCGAGGTTGAGCAGGGCCGAGACAGCTGTGCCGGCGACGAAGCCCAGCTGGACGGCCGTGGAGAGCCCACCGACTTGGGCGGGCGACAGCTCCCAGCGCAGGGTCAGGGCCGGCGCCGCGGCGCTACCGGCGAACCACAGGCTCATCCCCAGCAGCTCGGCCACGGCCACCAGCGCGAGCATCCGCCAGGCTTGGGCGGGTGGGTGCGAAGTGTCGTCCGGCGCGGTAACTTGGCGCCCATCTCCCGCAGAGGCGTGCATCGCGTGAAAGATACGGCGGCCGAACTCGAGCTGCTCATCCGTTCCAAGTACGCGCTCCTGCTCCTCGACACACCGGAGCTCGAGCGCGCCGACCAGTTGCTGGCAACCATCGCCTCGCAGCAGTCGCTGCTGTTCTTCTCCTGGAGCCGCTCGCGGGGCATTCGCCGGGGCGCACAGCCGGGCGACCCGATCATCGAGAAGACGGCCGAGCCCGCCGCGGCGTTGGCGCGCATCCCGCAGGAGGGTGTCGGCGTCTTTCACTTTCGCGGCCTCGGTGCGTTTCTCGACGATCCGGTGGTGGCCAGCCACGTCACCGACGTGGTGGCGCACTTCGGCAACCGTCGCGGTGCGCTGGTGATTTCCGGGCACGGCGTGCACCTGCCGGACTCACTGCGACCGCACGCGGTGACGCTCGAGCTGCCGCCGCCGAGCTTCAACGACCATCGCCAGTTGCTCGAGCGCGTCATCCGCGAGCTCTCGGCCAAGATGCCGGTGCGCGTCGAGATCACGCACGAGGAACGCACGCGCCTCGTGAACAACCTCGTAGGCCTCACGCACACCGAGGCCGAGAAGGTCATCACCAAGCTGATAATGGAAGACGGCGCCCTGCGCGCCAACGACGTGAAGCGCGTGGCCGAGGCTAAGCGGCAGGTGGTGGAGCAGGACGGCCTGCTGGAATACTGGCCGGCCGAGCAATCGCTGGGCGAGGTCGCGGGGCTGCACGGCTTCAAGGCCTGGTTGGCCAAACGTCGCGCCGTGGTCCACGACCCGCAGCGGGCGGCGCAGTTCGGTCTCGGGTTCCCGCGCGGTGTGTTGCTCCTGGGCGTGCCGGGCTGCGGGAAGTCGCTCTGCGCCAAGGCCGTGGCCAGCGAATGGGGCCTGCCGCTGCTGAAGCTCGACCCGGCCAACCTCTACGACAAGTACATCGGCGACAGCGAGAAGAACTTCAAGCGCGCGATGCGCACCGCCGAGCGGATGGCGCCGATCGTGCTGTGGATTGACGAGCTCGAGAAGGCCTTCGCCAGTGGCGGCGACTCTGACGGCGGCGTCTCCAAGCGTGTGTTCGGCACCTTCCTGAGCTGGTTGCAGGAGCGCCAGGGCGACGTCTTCGTGATGGCGACGTCCAACGACATCGCCAAGCTGCCGCCGGAGTTCATCCGCAAAGGGCGCTTCGACGAAGTGTTCTTCGTGGACCTGCCCAAGGTGGCGGCGCGCTCCGAGATCTTCCGGATCCATCTGCAGCGCCGCAACCAGGATCCGGCCCGCTTCGACCTCCCCGCGCTCGCGCAGGCCAGTGAGGGCTTCAGCGGCGCCGAGATCGAGCAGGTGGTGGTGGGCGGCCTCTACGGCGCCTTCTCGGGCAACACCGCGCTCGACACCGGCGCGCTCCTGCACGAGATTTCGTCCACCCGACCGCTGTCAGGCACGATGTGGGAGCGGATCGCCGAGTTGCGGGAATGGGCCTCGACGCGCACCGTCGCGGCCGACTGAGAGCCGATTCACCCACCGTCGCACCCACCCTTACGAGGCACTGCCGATGCGCATCAGACTCGCCGCCACCCTCGCCGGCCTCGCGCTGGCATCCACCGCCTGCGCCAGCTCGTCCTCGACGCCTGCGGCTTCCGCGCCGGCGCCTGCCGCGGCTCCCGCCGCCGTCGCCCAGCCGGCCCCTGCCGCGGTCAACCCGGTGGGCCGTTGGACCATCGCCCTCACGGCACAAGGGCAGGCCTTCGACTTCGTGATGGACCTGCGCCACGTCTCCGGCGACGACTACTCGGGCGTCATCTCCAGCCAGGCCTTCCCGCCGATGTCCACCAACTCGGCCAAGCGCAGCGGCAACTCGATGATCATCAAGGTCACCGCGCCCACGGGGGACGAGGCCACGTTCAACATCATCTTCGAGGGCGACGTCCTCAGCGGCGAATGGTCGATGCCGGGGGATGGGTCGCGGGTGAGCGGGAGACGGGTGGCGCAGTAAGGTTCGGTCCGGACTGCGTTTCACCACAGAGGGCACAGAGGGCACAGAGGGCACAGAGAACGGCAACTGCGAACTGCTCCTAACGCAGAGGCGCAGAGCTCGCAGAGAACAGCAACTGCTTTTTTAGGGGGCTCGCACCGATAACTCGGTACGAGCCCCCAAGAATTTGCAGTTGCGGTTGTAGTTCTCTGCGAACTCTGCGCCTCTGCGTTGAACAAGCAGTGCAGTTCTCTGTGCCCTCTGTGGTGAATAGCAGTTCAGCCCGTGACGTCGAGCGGAACCACCTCCTCCCCGGGGTTCACGAACAAATCCTGCTCCACCGCGTGCTGCGTGTCGTGCAGGACCTTGTACCGCCCTCCGAGCGCCATCAGCTCGCGGTGCGACCCGCGCTCGATGATCTGCCCCTCCTCGAGCACGAGGATCTGGTCCGCTGAGCGGATCGTCGAGAGCCGGTGCGCGATGACGAAGGTCGTGCGTCCGGCGCGCAGTTGGCGCAGGGCCTCGCGGATCTCGCGCTCGCTCTCGGAGTCCAGCGAGCTCGTGGCCTCGTCGAGGATCAGCACCTGCGGGTCGGCGAGGATGGCGCGGGCGATCGCGACGCGCTGCCGCTGCCCGCCGGAGAGCTTCACGCCGCGCTCGCCGACGATGGTCTCGTAGCCGTCGGGGAAGCCCTTCACGAACTCGTCGCAGTTGGCGATGCGCGCCGCCGCGATGATCTCGTCGCGCGTGGCCCCTGGCCGCGAGAACGCGATGTTCTCGGCCACCGTGCCGTCGAAGAGGAAGTTGTCCTGCAGCACCACGCCTAGCGTGCTGCGATAGTCGCGCAGGCGGAGCGTGGCGAGGTCCTGCCCGCCGATCGTGATGCGGCCGCGCAGCGGACGGTTGAACGCCAGGATCAGCGAGATCAACGTGCTCTTGCCCGAGCCGCTGGAGCCCACCAGCGCCGTGGTCGTGCCGGCCTTGGCGGTGAAGGTGACGTCCTTGAGCACGGGAATGCCCGGACGGTACTCGAACCACACGCCCTCGAACGCGACGTCGCCGTTAGCGTCGTTCAGCAGATGCCGAGCGCGGTCGTCCTCGTCCTCGGTGGGCGTCTCGAAGATCTCGCGGATGCGGTCGAGGCCGGCGAAGGCCTCCGTGATCTGCGTGCCGATGTTGGCCATCTGCACCACCGGGAAGCTGACGAGGCCGACGAAGAACACGTAGCTGATGAGGTCGCCGAGCGTCATCTGGCCCGCGGCCACCGCGCGGCCGCCGACGACGAGGATCAGCACGCCCACCGCACCGATGATCACCGTCGCCATCGCGCCGACGGCGCTGGTGCCGGTGATGGTGCTGGCGATGTTCCGGAACAGCCGATGTGCGCCGCGCGTGAAGACGATCTCCTCGCGCTTTTCGGCGGTGTACACCTTCACCACGCGCGCGCCGCCCATCGCCTGGCCGAGCCGTCCGCTGACCTCGGCCTGGATCTTGGAACGCTCGCGGAAGATCGGCCGCAGCTTCACGAAGGCGTAGGCCATCACGCCGCCGAACACCGCCAGGAACACCAGCGTGACGACGGTGAGGAACCAGTTGAGATAGAACAGGTAGCCCAGCGCCAGCGAGGCCGTGAGCATCCCGCCCACCAGTTGGATGATGCCCGTGCCGATGAGGTTGCGGATGCCTTCGGCGTCGTTCATCACGCGGTTGATGAGGATGCCGCTCTGCGTCGCGTCGAAGAAGCTCACCGGGAGGCGCAGCACACGCGCCTGCACCTTGCGGCGCAGTTCGGTGATGGCGCGCTGGGCGGCCACCGAGATCACCTGCGAGAGCGCGAAGGAGCTCGAGGCTTGCAGCAGCGTGGCCACGCCGGCGGCGACGGCGATCGGCGTGAGCAGCTCGATGCGTCCCTTGCCGAGCACCTCGTCGACGATCCACTTCACGCTGCCGGGGAGGACGAGGCCCGAGAGGCGATTGACGAGCATCAACACGAGGCCGATGCCGAGGGCGCCGCGGTGCTGCCACATCAGGCGCCGGGTCTCGGCCCAGGCGGCCTTGTAGTTGGTGGGCTTCTTCTCTGGCTTGGCGGGCTGGGTTGGTGCGGTCACCGAAGGGTCTCGCGGATCCGGAGCATCGGCTCCGGGTCGTCGGTAATGATGCCGTTGATGCCAGCGCGCCACAGGCCTGCGGCGCGGGCAGGGTCATTGATGGTCCAGACGTGCGTCGGGCCGCCGGCGGCGCGCATCATCTGCGCAAAGCGCTCGACGGGCAGGGGGATGATGCGGTGGAACGGCGGGATGCAGAGCGCTTGGTACGGGAGGCGCGTGGGCCGCGCACCGGCAAGGGCCGGAAGGTACTGCCTCGTGAGCGTGCCGGAGCCGGGGCTGACCGGCACGCCCGCCTCCTGAAAAGGAATCAGCGCCTCGTCCAGAAAGCTCCCGACGAGCACGCGGTGCAGGTTCTGCGTCTCGCGGAGGACGGCGAGGGCAGGGCGGGCGACCTCCACCGACTTCATCTCGATGATCAGCGGCAGGTCGGGGATGGCCGCCAGCGCCTCGCGCAACGAGGGGACGGGCTCGGGACGGTCGCGGAAGGCAAAGCTGCGTCCGCCGTCCGTACTGAACCGGTACGCGGCGTTGACCTGCGCCAACTCGGCGCTGCTGCGCTCGCGGATGGGGCCCCGGGCGTCGGTGGTGCGGTCCAGGGTGGGGTCGTGGTGCAGCACCGGTTCGCCGTCGCGGGCGAGGTGCAGGTCGAATTCCAGCGCATCCACGCCGAGCGCTGCCGCGTGGCGCAGCGAGGCGAGGGTGTTCTCGGGCCGCACGGCGCGGGCGCCGCGGTGGCCGATGACGAGGCGGCGCGAGGGGTCGAGCAGGAGCACCCTGCAAAATACACGGCGGGGGGTGGGCCGCTTGGCCCACCCCCCGCCGGTCCTGCAGGTGTCGCTTAGAAGTTGTACGAGACGCGGGTCGTGGCGAACCGGCCGACCGGGGCGACGCCGATGAACGACGGCACCTGGTTGTCGAGCAGGTTCTGGATGTTGAGCGACCAGCGGATGTTCTGGGCCACCGGGAGCTTCCAGGAGAAGCCGGCGTCCAGGAAGGCGTTGACCGGGACGCGGTCGTAGCGCACCGGCGTACCGACGTTGTAGCTGTTGAACACGCCCGAGTTGACCGGGAAGGCGTCCATATACCGACCGCGGATCTCGTAGCTCATATTGCGCGTCTCGTCCGAACGGCGGACGGTCAGCGAGCCCCGGTGCTTCGGCGTGTTGGCGGCGAGCGGGTTGGCCGCCGTGGCGCCGCGCGCGTCAGCGAAGACGTTGCGGCTCAGGTTGGAGTAGGTGGCCTCGACTGCCCAGCCACCGTCGAGCAGGTAGTCGACGGCGAGGTCGATGCCGCGGACGTCCACGTGGCCTTCGGCGTTCTGGTACGTGAACACGAAGTACGAGCGGTCGTACAGCGGCGAATCGAAGGCCAGCGTGCCCGTCGGGATGCTCGCGAGCGTGGTGATGATGGTCGACATCGCCGCCGGTACGGCGGGCGCCGGCACACCATTGGCCACCAACGCGCCCTGCAACGTGGCATTGCCGCCGACGAAGCCCGTGAGGCCGTTCGGGCTGGTGCCGGAGCCCGGATCGAAGAACACGGCGTCGTCGAAGTTCACGACCTGGGTGGTCGGATCGGCGGGCCGGATCTGGTACCAGTAGTCCGCCGAGAAGCGCAGGCGGTCACCGATGATGCCCTTGTAGCCGATTTCCCAGGTGTTGGAGAAGTTGGCACCCAGCGGGGCGAGGTCCTGCACGGTGTTGAAGTTCACCAGCGGCGAGCCGAGGCCCGGCGTCAGGTTGCGCAGGACCAACGGCATCTGCGTGTTGGTCGGCGTCAGACCGTTGAGGGCCGCAGCGATGTTGTCGCGCTGGGTCGTGTTCAGGCCGAATGCCGCGGCCAATCCGGCCGCAATCTGCGCACCGACGCCGGCGTTGAGCACCGCAGGGAACATCTGGGCGCCCGCCACTGGGGTGCGGTTGTTCCCGGTGAAGTTGGACTGCATGCACAGGCCGTTGGCCGTGGTCTGCGCCGTGGCGCAGCTGCGGTCATAGCGCCAGCCGTCCTTGGCCGGGTTGCCGAAGATGCGCACTTCCGTATTCCCGGTGGCCGGGTTGTTGAAGCCCGGGCCGGCGTCCACCGACTGTCCCGACCACTGGTCGAGGAAGAAGGCGAACGACGCCGGCGAACCGAACGCGCGGTTGAACGTGAAGCGGAAGTTGTGGTTCGGCGCGGCCTTGTAGAGCAGCGCGGCGCGGGGCGAGAACTGCGTGCCTTCGATGCGCGAGTTCATATCGCCGCGCACGGCGCCGAGCAGGTCCAGCTTGTCGGTCAGCGGCTGCGTGAACTGCAGGTAACCGCCCATCTCATTGATGTTGTCGTCGTTCTCGTTGCGACCCATAATCGTCCCCTTGGTCTCCGGGGTGGTCGCGATGTAATCGATGCCGCCGACGAGGCGCGTGCTGCCGAGCGTGTACGCCTGCTGCGCCTGGAACACCAGCACCGAGGACTGGTCCACGACCGGGATGCCGGAGCGGAGGTAGAAGGTGCCGTTCGGGTCGTTGGCGTCGTTGTTGCCGGAGTTCGACGCGTTGTAGAACACCTGCGCGAAGAAGTCCTTGTGGCGGAAGCGCTGCTGGAAGTTGGTGTAGCTCCAGTTCTGCACCTGCGCCGCGCCGAAGGTCGTCGTGATTTCGAGTGCGCTGCCGGCCATCGTGTAGCCGAAGGTCGTGATGGCCTCGGTGTCCTCGTTCGGGCGCCAGTCGAGGCGGGCCTCGGTGCTGTAGCGCTCGAGGCCGAAGTTGCGCGTCACCGGCTGGCCCTGGCGGCTGGCGGGCACGCGCGCATCGGTGGCCGACCAGGTGGCCGGCTCGTTGGGGTCGTTGTACTGCCAGTCGTCGGCGCGGAAGTACTCGCCCGAGAGCTTGAAGGCGAACTGGTCGTTGATGCGCTGCGCGTGGCGGCCGGCGAGGCGGAACATCGAGCGCTCACCGCCGTCCAGCGTCAGCGAGGTGCCGCGCGAATCGAACGGCGACTTCGTGATCACGTGGAGCACGCCGGCGCCGGAGTTCGGGCCATACAGCGCCGAGGCCGGACCCTGCAGCACCTCGATGCGGTCGATGTCCTCGCCGGTGCCGGTGAACAGGAACGGCACGTTGACGCGCAGCGAGGGCACGCCGGCGAAGCGGTAGTCCTGCAGCATCAGCATCGACGTCGAGAACGCGTTGTTGAAGCCGCGCGAGACGATGTTCGCCTGCACGATGCCGCCGTTCGAGATCGACAGGCCCGGCTGACCCTTGAGGTGGTCGGTGACCGTGACCGCCGGACGTTCGGCGATGCGCTCCGAGGTGATCATCGAGATCGCGTTGGGCGACTCGAGGATCTTCTCGCCGCCGACGCCGCGCACGCCCGTCGAGACCACCGGGTTGAGGATGGCGGCGACCTGCGTCAGCGCGACGTTGAGGGTCACCGTCGCGCCGGCCGCTACCGTCACGCCCTCGATGCGGCGCTTGGAGTAGCCGATGGACGTGACCTCGACCGCGTACGTGCCGGCCGGGACGGTGAGGCGGTACGAACCGTCCTCCCCGGAACCGACGGGCATCCCGGCGGGCGTGGCGCCGGTGAAAGCCTGCACGCGAGCGCCCGGGAGCGCAGCGCCCCCTTCCTCCTGCGTGACGCGGCCACTGATCGTGCCGTTCTGGGCGTCGGCGGCGCCAGCGGCCGCAACGAAGCCAAGGACCGCGAGCAACCTGCTGACGAGACGGATGCGCATACGAGACATACCTCGAAGCGGTGGGATGTGAGGTCCACTCGGACCCAGCCTGGCCTTGGTGACGGAAATCACCCCGGCGGAGGACACCCTAACTTCCTCTGCCGACGGGTGTCCGTCAACCTTTATAGGCGGGCCGCCCGCCCCACCCGGACGGGGCGCGGGCCGCGCTGGTCCCGCCCTGCCGCCCTCAACGGATGCCGAGCGCCTTATGCGTCTGGACCGACAGGTGCCACTGGGGGTGCGCCAGGCAGTAGGCCACGGCCCCAGCCGTGGCCTCGGCAATCCCCGGTCCGTCCATCGGCTGCAGGTAGAAGTGCCGGAAGCTCATCCTCGCAAAACGCTCGGGCGGCGCCTTGTCCTGAGGATACACGAGCTTGAGCTCGTCCCCCCCGCTGACGGCAAGGGGTGCATCGGCCTTGGGACTCACACAGACCCAGTCGATCCCTGCCGGCACCGGCTGGGTGCCGTTGGTCTCCACCGCCACCTCGAATCCGCGGGCGTGCAGCGCAGCCACGGCCGGCGCATCGAGCTGGAGCAGCGGCTCCCCGCCGGTGCAGACCACAAACGGTCGCCCCCCGGCATCGGCCGGCCAGCGGGCCGCCACGGCCTCAGCCAGCGCCTCCGCCGTCGCGAACTTCCCGCCGTCGGGCCCGACACCCACGAAGTCCGTGTCGCAGAAGCTGCACACTGCCGTCGCCCGATCCCGCTCACGTCCGGTCCAGAGGTTGCACCCGGAAAACCGGCAGAACACGGCCGGCCGACCGGCGTGAAAGCCTTCGCCTTGAAGAGTGTAGAAGATTTCCTTGACGGAATACATCGGGACGGATGACGGATGACGGAGGACGGAGGCTACAGTCCAATGTAGCATCCGTCCTCCGTCATCCGTCCCGATCCGCTTCCTCAAACCCCTTCGCCCGCAACAAGCACGCATCACAGCGCCCGCAGGCCTCGCCCGTGGGAGCGGGGTCGTAACAGCTCGTCGTCATCGCGTAGTCCACGCCGAGGGCGCGGCCGCAGCGGATGATCTCGGCCTTGGTCATCGCGATCAACGGCGTCAGCACGCGCAGTCGCTGCTGGCCTTCCACGCCGGCCTTCGTCGCGAGGTTGGCCATCTGCGCGAACGCGGCGATGTACTCGGGACGACAGTCCGGATAGCCGGAGTAATCGAGGGCGTTCACGCCGATCAGGATGTCGTTGGCGCCCAAGGTCTCAGCCCAGGCGAGCGCGAAGGACAGGAAGATCGTGTTGCGCGCCGGCACATACGTCACCGGGATGCCCTCGCCGACGCCGCTGAGGTCGTCGTGCTTGGGCACGGCGATGTCAGCGGTCAACGCGCTGCCGCCGAAGAGGCGCAGGTCAATGTCGACGACGACGTGCCGCGCCACCTTCCATTGCGCGGCCAGCGCCCGGGCCCGTTCGATCTCCAGGCCGTGCCGCTGGCCGTAGCGAAACGTGAGCGCGTTGACCGCGTAGCCGGCATCGGTGGCCATCGCCAGCACGGTGGCGGAGTCGAGGCCTCCGCTGAGCAGCACCACGGCCGGCGTGCCCGGTGCGACCTTCGCCAGCACGTCGCTCATCCCGTGCGCAGGCTGGCGACGATCTCGCGCAGGCGCACCGAACCCTTGAGCAGGGCGTTGGCCGCGCCGGACATCTCCTCGCAGGCCGCGCTCTGTTCCTGCGTGGACGCCGAGACCTGCTGTGCCGCCGCGGCGTGGCCCTCGGCCGCGCGCGCCGCCGCCGAGATATTGGACGCGGCCTCGTTCACCGCCGCGACGTTCTGGTCTGCGACGCTGCCGAGTCCGTCGGCCGCGCCGCGAGTGCGTTCGGCCGACTGGCTGATGTCGCCGAGGGCCGCATCGATGCCCTGCGACGCCGCCTCGATGTCCGCGACGCGCGCGGCCCCGGTCGCCATCGCCTGCGTCGTCGTGCCTACCCGCCGCGTGACCACGGCGGTCAACTGAATCACGTCCTCGGCCGCCTGCTGTGCTTGGTCGGCGAGCTTGCGCACCTCGTCGGCGACGACGGCAAAGCCGCGCCCCGCCGCGCCGGCGCGCGCCGCCTCGATCGCCGCATTCAACGAGAGCAGGTTGGTCTGCTCGGCGATGCGGCTCACGATCGCGACGAACTGGTTGATGCTCTCGGCGGTGGCGTTGAGCTCCTTCACTTCGAGCGCAGCGTGATCCACCGACTGGCGGATCTCGGCGAGCATCGTGCGCGACCGCGCGATCTCCTGGCGCTTCTCGCGCGAGAGGCGTTCGATCTCGCTGGCGAGGTCGGCGACCTCCTCGGCGCCGGCCTTCACCTCGTGGGCGCGCTGCCGCACGCCGCCGAGCGCGCTGTCGGCGTCGCGCAGGGCCGAGACCTGGACCTCGGCGCCCTCGGTCACTTCGGACATCGCGGTGGCCGTCTGCGTCGCGGCGAGCGATACCTGCTCGGCGGCCGAGGTGAGCTGGTGGGCGGAGGTCGCGACTTCGTCGGAGGTCGCGCTGGCCACCTCGGCTACGCGGGCGAGGTTGGCCGCCGAGGTGTTCATCGCCTCGGCGAGTTCGCGGAACTCGCCCGGCAGGTCGGTGTCGGTGCGGACGTCGAGCTCGCCGCGGCTGAGTGCGCGGGCGTGTGCCACGAGTTGGCTGAGTGGCGTGCCGATCGACCGGCCGACGGTCGTCACGATGCCCAAGCCCAACGCGATGGCCCCGAGGACCACGAAGAGCAGGAAGCGCTGTTGCCGCGCCGCCGACTCTTGCAGCGCGGCGGTGGTGCGCTCGAGGCTGGTGGCGCGCTGTGCGTCGAGGCGTTCGATATCCGAGGCCAAGGCGGTCTCGAGCTCCCGCGTCTCGGCGATGCGCGCCTGGGCGGCCGTCGTGCGTCCGAGGTCGGCGAGGCGGTGCGCCGCGGCGAAGGCCGTCTCGAGGGCGGAGAGGCGCTCATCGATGGTCGCCACGAGCACGACTTCGTGCGAGCTGAGCCCGCTGCTGGCGTTCAAGGCGCGTTGCGCGGCGTGCGCGCTCCACCCGGCGTCGCGGAAGGCGCGGAGGTCGGCCGCGTCGCCGCGTTCGAGGTAGCGCCGCCCGGCCGTGATCTGCAGCGCGATGTTGGTGGAGAGCGTGGCGCTGAGTGTGGACTCGCGGCGTACCGAGCCGAGGGTGCGGCCCATCTCCTCGCTGAGACTCCCGATGGCGGCACGGCCCACGGCTCCGGCCAGCACGAGCAGGCCGACGACGATGGTCAGGCCGAGCGTGAGCCGGCTGCGGATGGTATCGAGGCGGATCATCGGGACTCCTCCACCGGCACCAAGGCCCCGCCGCGCACACGGGTCATCGTCAAGCTCTTCCCGATGGGATCGCCGGTGAGCTGGAAGGCGATGGCGCCGGTGACGCCGCGGAGGGGGTCGCGCGTGGTGCGCGCTCCGAGCCAATCGCGCAGCTTGGCGCGGTCCGGGCCCACGGCGCGCAGGCCGGCCGCCATCACCTGCACGGCATCGTAGGCGAGCGCGGCGTTGCCGTCAGGATCTTCGTTGTACTTGGCGCGGAAGGCCTCGACGAAGCGTTGCGCCTCCGGGCGAGGATCCAGTGAGGTAAACGGCGCGCCCACGAGCGCACCCTCCGACGCCGCGCGATCGGCCACGACACCGGTCCAGCCGTCACCGCCGAGGAAGTCCGCCGTGAGTCCTTGCGCCCGCGCCTGCCGTAGCAAGGCCATCCCCGAGCGCTCGGTGCCCGCGACGAAGACTAGGTCTGCACGGCGGGCCAGCGCCCAGGCGACGAAGGCTTCGGCGTCACCGCCGCTGCCGTCGATCGGATCGAAGCCCAGCACCTCGCCGCGGAAGGTGCTGCGGAACGCGTCGGCGAGCCCGCGGCCATAGGCGTCATTCTCGTAGAGCACCAGCGCCCGCCGCTTGCCCATCCGGTCGGCGAAGCGCGCCAGGTCGGCACCGTTGGCCGAGTCGCTGGAGATGACGCGGAACACCCAGCGCGAGATGCCCGTGAGTTCCGCCGAGGACGCCGTCGTCGCCAAGGCGGTGAGCTGGCCGTCGTACACCTTGGAGGCCGCGACCATCGCGCCGGAGGTGACGTGCCCGACCACGGCAGCGATGCGCTCGTCGTCGACGAACTCCTGCGCGATCGTCGCGGCTCGCGAGCCGTCGCCGCCATCGTCACGGAACTCGATGACCAACTGCTGGCCGTCGATGCCGCCGCCGGCGTTGATCTGCTCGAGCGCTAGCTCCGCGCCCCGCTTGTTGGCGATGCCGAAACCCTCCTCGAAGGGGCCGGCCATCCCGAGCCGATATTCGGCGGCGGAGTCACCGCAGGCCAGGAGCATTGCGGCGGGGGCGAGGAACGACAAGTAGCGACGGAGATTGCGCATCAGGGGGACGGAAGACGGAGGGGGAGCCGTCTGCGAGACATCTATATCTATGCTCCCGCGACTGTCAGTAATCTGGACAGTTCCGAGTCGATTCGGAACGGCCGAGGGCGCTCAGCTTGCTGAGTCGCGGAGGGCGGCGAGGCGCTGCCGGGCAAGCTGCCGGAGTGGTTCGATAGCTTGGTCGCCGAGCGAAGTGCGGCGGAGGAACTCCTCGTACGCCGACATCGCCTTCTGCCGGTCCCCGACGCGCTCGTAGAGCGCGGCCCTCGTGAGGAAGGAGCGCGTGTAGACGACGAATCCCGGCTCACTGAGCGCCTGTGCGTTGAAACGGCCGGGATCCAGCGCCTCGAGATACCGGATCGCCCAGTCCGTGTTGCCGACCGCTGCCAGCACCTCCGCGCGGCCGTAGGCCCGCTGGCCGGCGAAGCCGAAGCGCGCGGTACGCAGGCTGTCGGGTGGCGTGAAACGCTGGGCGATGTTGCGCGCCGTGGCGGTGTCGCCGCGGCTGAGGGCCTCGAGCGCGTCGAGGTCGGTGTGCTGCACCGTCCCGCCGCCGGGCAGGCGGCGGATCGCGTTGGAGTAGAGCGTGTCGCGCGTCGCGAGATAGGCGGCGTACATCACGCCACCGGAGGTCGCCGCGACCTGGGCGAGGACGCCCTCCGCGCCGCCCGCGACGCGGCGGGTACCCTCCGCGAGCAGTCGGCGGTCCGCGGCCGACACGCTGCCCGTGATGCCGGCGCGCAGGCCGGCGGCGTACCAGCCGAGCACCTGGCCCGTCGGCGTGCTGGTGAAGGGAAAGACCGGGTCAACCTCCTCGACGTAGGCCAGCACGCGCGCGACTTCCGTCGCGTTGCCGACTGCGGCGGCGGCATTGAGTGCCGTCGCGATCGCGATGATGCGCTCG
The DNA here is from genome assembly GCA_019637355.1 of Gemmatimonadaceae bacterium. NCBI lineage: Bacteria > Pseudomonadati > Gemmatimonadota > Gemmatimonadia > Gemmatimonadales > Gemmatimonadaceae > Gemmatimonadaceae bacterium. The sequence continues at coordinate 369,722 of JAHBVT010000001.1, forward strand.
TTGGCGGGCACGCGCCGGAACTCGGCCGGCGACGTGCCGCCGAGGACATCCCGCATCTCGGTGAAGGCCTCGAGCGGTTGGTCGGCGAGCAGGCGGAACGTGATACGCTGCATTCGCATGCCGGGCGTGCGGAGCCCGGGCCGCTGCATCGCTCGCTCCATCGTGAGCAGTGCGGAGTCGACCATTCCGGCCACGAAGAAGCTGTTGGCCAGCGAGAGGTGCGGAGTGGATGCGTCGGGGTCGGCACGCACCCAGCCGCGCGCCATCTCGAGTCCGATCTCCTGCGCCTGCATCCGTCGGCGTTCATATCCGGCTGGCCCACCGATGGCCTGTAGCTGCTCGGGGCTGGCGAGAATGAGGACCGTATCGCCATCCAGCACGGCCTGCCGTTGTGGGCTCGCGAGGCCCTGATACTGTTGCACCAGATGGCTGTAGGCGAGGTGGAAGGTCGAATCGATTTCGATGGCGCGCCGGAAACCCGCGATGCTGCGGTTTACGCGCTCCGAGATGCGGGCGACGGACTCGTTCGGTGCCCCGACGTCGTGGAAGTACGAGTCGGCGAGGCCGTACCACCCCTCGGCCACCAGCGAGTCCGTCGAGAGCAACTCAGCATAGATGCGCTGGGCGTCGAGGAGGCGTTTCCGGGAGTCGTCTTGGCCGGCGAGTACAGCCGAGAGGCCCTCGACCAGCGCGAGATGGCCTTGTACCAGCAGTTGCTGGCGGCGGGGCAGGCGGTCCGCCAGCTCAGCGGCGCGCCGCGCAGAGTTCACATACTCGGCCGACGCGCCGTCGCCCCAGCCCAGCGCCAGCGCGCGCCTGTGCCAGGCCAGTGCGAAGGTGGAGTCGGCGGCGATCGCGACCTGGAAGGCGGAATCGGCTTGCTGCAGGCGCCACGAGTTGAGGTAGCGGACGCCGTCGAGATACGCGCGGTAGGCCGTCAGCGAGGTGGTGGTCTGCCGAGCGACGTCCACGCTGGCCGAGGTCGCGCCGCCGGCGACGTTGAGCAGGTAGCGTGCGAGGTCATCGAACAGCGACCGCGGATCGGCGCTGAGCGCTGCGGCGCGCGTGACCGTGTTGAGCGCGCGACCGCCGCGCACGTCGTACAGCCGCGCCGTGACGAGCAACGAATCGGCGGTGGTGGACACCTGGCCCATCACCAGCGTCCCGGCGCCGCCGCGCCGCGCCATCTCCTGCGCGCGGTCGAGGTCCACGCGTCGGTCCTCGGCGCCGGCCTCGCGCACGTATTTCATCGTGCGCTCGTAATCCATCACCTGCAGGTCGGTCCACTGCGCCAGTGCCAGCGTGAGCATATTCACGGCGCCGTCCCGCAGCCACTGCACGTCGGGGTTGCCGCTCTGGATCTCGAAGGGCACGACGGCGTAGCTCTTGCGCGGGTCGCCGCCGCCGTCGCGCGAGCCGAAGGCCGCGTAGGCGCCGAAACCCAGCGCCAGCACCGCGACGCTGATGGCGGCCCAGAGACGTCGGCGCCCCGCCGGGGGACGGAGCGCACCGAGCGCGCGCGTCGCGCCCGAGCCTGGCGTCGGTGTCCACGAGGCGGCGATCATCTCCGCCATCTCGCGCCCGGTAGTCCAGCGCTGCGTGCGGTCCTTCGCCAGCGCGCGGTCGATCGCCACCGCCGCGCCCTCCGGCACCTGCGCCGCCGCTTCGGCCACCGGCTTCGGCGTCTCCGTGAGGTGCTTCACCAGCATCCCGGCCACGTTGCCGCTCTCGACCACGGGCTTGCCGGTGAACATCTCGTACCCGACGAGGGCCAGCGCGTACAGGTCGCTGCGACCATCGATCGTCTGCTCGCCGGTGGCCTGCTCGGGGCTCATATACCGCGGCGAGCCGAGGATCATCCCGGTGCCGGTCATATTGCCGCTGCCCTCGAGCGCGCGTGCCACGCCGAAGTCGGTGAGCATCGCGCGACCGGTCTCGCGGTCGATCAGGATGTTCTCCGGCTTCACGTCGCGGTGCACGATGCCGTTGGCGTGGGCATAGTCCAGCGCCATCGCCAGTTCGTGCAGGATGCGCTCGCCGTGCTCCGCCGAGACCTTGCCCTCGCGGCCGAGCAGGTCGCGCAGCGACTCGCCCGGCACGAGCTCCATCACGAAGTACAGCAGCCCGTCGGCTTCCCCCGCGCTGTACACGGCCACGATGTTCGGGTGGCGCAGCTTGGCGACGGTGCGCGCCTCAAGGAGGAAGCGCTCCTTCAGCTCGGGGTTCAACGCCACGTCGCCGCTGATGACCTTGATTGCCACGGCGCGGTGCAGCGTGCGATCGGTCGCACGGAACACGCTGCCCATCCCCCCTTGGCCGAGCAGGGACTCGATCTCGTACTGCGAGCCGAGCCGGGCCTCGAGGGCGCTGCGCAGTGCGTCGCTGTTCATCCGGTCGCCTTGCCGCGGCCGTGGCGCGCCGCCGGCTGTTGCTGCGTGAGGCAGTGCAGGGTGCCGAGACCCCAGACGAGGTCCACGGCGTGGATGCCTACAATCTGCCGCGACGGCATCAGCTCGGCGAGCGTGTTGAGCGCCACACGGTCGTTGGCGTCGTTGAACGTCGGCACCAGTACCACGCCGTTGGCGATGTAGAAGTTGGCGTAGCTCGCCGGCAGCCGCGTGCCGTCCATCACGACGGGTCGCGGGTACGGCAGGGTCACGACGCGGATCGCATTGCCCTCGGCGTCCGTCGCGCCCTCGAGCCGCGTGAGGTTGTCCAGCGAACGCGCGTGGTTCTCGTCGGACGGGTCCTCTTCGTGCGCCAGCACCATCACGCCCGGCGCCACGAAGCGCGCGATGTCGTCCACGTGGCCGTGCGTGTCGTCACCGACGCAGCCCTCGCCGAGCCAGATGGTCTTGGTGATGCCCAGCGTCTCAGCGAAGATCCGCTCGTAATCGGCGCGCGTGAAGCCGGGGTTCCGCACCTGCACGTCGCTGAGCAGCCACTCCTCGGTCACGAGCATCGTGCCGCGGCCGTCGGTCTCGATGCCGCCGCCTTCCAGCACCACACGGCCCTCGCCGTCGTGCCGCTGCGGTTGCGTGAGCGGGAGGCCGGTGTGGTCGGCGATGAACGCGCCGATCTTGTTGTCGCGTTCGAAATTCTCGTATTTGGCCCAGGCGTTGAAATCCCAATTCACCGCGTGCACGACGCCGGCGGCGTCGTGCACGAAGGTCGGGGCCGAGTCGCGCAGCCACACGCGGTCCGTCGGGCACTGCATCAGGTGGATCCGGCCCTGCTTCACCTCGTGCATCCGCAGGCAGTGCCAGGCCGCTTCTTCCGTCTTCTCGTCGTGCACGAGGATGTTCACGCGCTCGTGCTCGGCGAGCGCACGCGCGATCTCGGCGTACACCCAGGGGATCGGACCGAACTTGCCCGGCCAATCGGGTTCGTGGTGCGGCCACGCGATCCAGGTCGCGTCGTGCCGCTCCCACTCCGCGGGCCAGCGCACGCCACCCGCTGCCGCGCGCGGCGCCGCCTTCCGCGCGGCCATCAGTGCCCGATCCAGCGCGAGAGGATCGGTTCGTAGGCGTCCACGCGGCGGTCGCGCAGGAAGGGCCAGTTGCGCCGCGTGTACTCGATCAGCGCCGGGTCGCAGCTGGCGATCAGCGTGTCCTCGTCGGTGCCCGCCTGCGCGAGATAGCGGCCGTAGGGATCCACGATGAAGCTGTGCCCGAAGAACTCGATGCCGTCCGTGCCGGCCTCGGGCTCGAGGCCCACGCGGTTGGGTGCGGCGACGAACACGCCGTTGGCGATCGCGTGCGCGCGCTGCGCGGTGCGCCAGGCGTCGGTCTGCGCCGCACCCCACTCGGCCTTCTCGGCCGGATGCCAGCCGATCGCCGTCGGATAGAACAGGATGTCCGCGCCGAGCAGCGACGTGATGCGCGCACCCTCCGGATACCACTGGTCCCAGCAGATGAGCACGCCGATCGTGGCGTAGCGCGTCTTCCAGACCATAAAGCCGCCGGCCTCGCCGCTGGGGCCGCGCATCCCGGCGGGCTGCACCGGATGGTCGCTCTCGCCCGGGGCGAAGTAGTACTTCTCCTCGAACATCGGGTCGTGCGGGATGTGCATCTTGCGGTACACGCCCAGCGGCGTGCCATCGGCGTCGATCACGACGGCGCTGTTGCGGTACACGCCCGCCGCCTGCTTCTCATAGATGGGCACGACGAGCACGACCTGCAGTTCCTTCGCGACCCTCGCCAGCGTCGTCACGGTCGGACCATCCACCGGTTCGGCCAGGTCGAAGCGCGAGGCGTCGAGCTTCTTGCAGAAGTAGGGCGCGTTGAACAGTTCCTTGAGGCAGATGACCTGCGCGCCCTTCTTGGCGGCGTCGCGGATGCGCGTGACGGTCGCGTCGAGGGTCTGCTGCGGCGTGTCGAGGACGCCGTCCTGGATGGCGGCGACGGTAAACGGAGGGCGGGGACTCATAGCGCGGAATTTCGCCCTACGGGCCGCGCACCGCTACCACGATGTCCATCACGTTGGTGCCGGTGTGCCGCGCCGGCAGGATGGCGTCGGCGGCAGAGAGCGCCCCGTAGGCGTCGCAGCGCGCAAGGGCGCGCGCTGGATCGGCGCCCGCCCGCTGGCTCGCGCGCCAGGTCTCGCGCCCGACGAGTGCTCCGGCCGCCGGGGCGGGCCCGTCCCGGCCATCGGTTCCCGCCGCCAACACCCAGGCCTCCGCTGCGAGGTCGTCCAGCGACTCGGCGGCGGCCAGCGCAAGCTGCTGGCAGCGCCCGCCCAATCCGTGGTCCTCCGGCAGGCGCACCGTGGTCTCGCCGCCCCAGATGAGGCAGGTCCCGGGTGTCGCGCGCGCGAGCGAATGCGCAATCACGTGCCCCGCCGCCGTCGCGTCGCCGGTCAGCGTCGTACGTGAGAGCAACACGGGTGCGTATCCCAATCGTTGCGCCTCGGCCGCGATGCCTTCGAGCGCCGAGGAGTTGCCCACCACGAAGGGCTCCTCGATGCGGGCGAAGACTTCGCTGCCCGGCTTCGGCGTCTCCGGCAGCGCACCGGCGCGCATCGCACCCAGCGTACTGGCAATGGAGAGCGGAACCTGCTTGGCGAGCCCCGCATCGCGCAGGATGCGCTCCACGTGCCAGGCACTCAGCGGGTCCGGCGAGACGGGCCCCGAGCCGATCATCGACGGATCTTCGTTGGGCACGTCAGCGAGCAGGATCGGGATGACGCGCGCGCAGTCGAGTGCGGCGGCAAGGCGGCCGGCGCCCCAGCGCGAGAAACGCTTGCGCACGGCGTTGATCCGTGAGATCGGGACGCCCGCACCGAGCAGCAGCGCGTGCAGCTGCGCGAGATCCTCCGGGCGTACGCCGGCGATCGGTGCGCCGATGAGGCTCGAGCTGCCGCCCGAGATGCAGATGATCACGACATCGTCGCGACCGATGCGCTCGAGCAGCGCGCTGACGCGGTCGGATGCCTCCAGGGAGCGGACGCCTGGGACCGGGTGGTCGCCGAGGACGTACTCGAGCACCGCGTCTGCGTGCCGCATCTGCCCGTCAATCGGTGCCTGAGCCACCACCAGCCCGCCGGCCACGTGTAGCCTGCGCGCGCGGCACTCCAGTGCCGTCGCGGTTGCCATCGCGTGCGCGGCCTTGCCGATGGCGAGGATCCAATGCGGGCGGTCGCGGCCGAGCTCGAGCGTGACCTCGCTGGCGGCAAATCCGCGCCGCACGGTGGCGGACGGGTCGGCGGCGGCGAGTGCGGCGTCGTATAGGGCGCTAGCCGTCGCTCGCGCTGACGGCGTCATTGCAGCAGCGGGGCTAGTTGCCGCTCCGCGCGCGCCGCACCGCCTCGCCCAGCTCCGTGTAGGAGTCCGCCGATAGCTCCGCAAACGGCCGCATCACGTGGGTGATCCGCCCGTCCGGCCCCACCACGTAGAGCACTCGCCGAAGCAGGTTCATCGCCGGATATTTCACATCGTAGAGCTGCCCGACGGTCGCCTCGCGGTCGCTGAGGAAGGTCATCGGGAAGTTCTCGTCCTTGGCCCAGGCGGCGATGGTGTCCACCGGATCCGTGCTCACGGCCAGGACCGTGACCCCCTCGCCACCACTAAAGAGGCTCGGGAACTGGTCGCGGTAGGTCTGCATCTGGACCGTGCAGCCTCGGGTCCTGGCCCGCGGGTAGAACGCGATGACAACGACTTGGCCGCGCAGGTCGGACAATTTGACGGGGTTTTGACTCACGCCCACTTTCGTTGCCGCAGGCAACGAAAAGTCTGGCGCGAGGTCGCCAACGCCCGGGGTGCCCCCCTGCGGGGCCTGTTGGGCGACGAGGGGCCCGGCGGCCAGGATGAGGGCCGCCGCGGTGATGGAACGAACGAGAGAAGTCTGCATATCCGTAGTCTGGGCTCCCTCGGAGGCCGGCGCAATGTCAGTCCAACTCTTCATTCTCAGGGAATGAACACCTCCAGCAACCCAGCGCCCTCCGCGCAGAGCATCGGTGGCGAGATGGTCTCGCTGCTCCATCGGCTCGGCTTCGACGTCGTGGTCCGGGATCCGGACACTGTCGATATCCTGGCAGCCAGCCCCGGCGCCGAGCGCGCCCTGCTCGCGGCCACGCCCGGGGCCGTCCGCGTGGCCACGGCACGAGTCGCTGGGGTGGCCGTCCGGGTCGAGCTGCTGCAGGCCGCAGCCGCCACCCCCGTGCTCACGCCGCGGCAGATGGCCGTCGGCGCCCTCCTCAAGGACGGGCTCCGGAACCAGGACATCGCCGACCGGCTGGGCATCAGCGTCCACACGGTCCGGCGGCATATGGAGCAGGTCTTCCGACGGCTCGGCGTCTCGGATCGCGAGGCTGCCTCGGCGTTGATTGAGTCCATCAGCGCCAAGTCGTAGGTCGCGTCCGGAGGCCCCGCCGCTGGCGGACGCTCCCGGGACGCCCTGCGGACGCTGGCCGGACAGTCGGGGAACTGGGCGCTCCTAGCGTTGAGGCGTACACCAACCCGGAGTCGCCGATGCTGAACGCCGCCTACCCCCGCCCGTCGCTGTCTGTCGCCCGCCGTCCGCTGCCGTCCACGCCCGGTGCGCTCGGCACCGAGCTGGCCACCCTCCTCCGTGCGATCGGCGTGCCGGCCGTCGTGACAGACTGCGCCGGCCGCGTGATCGCCGCCACACCGGAAGCCGCGCACGACCTCGCCTGGCGCGGCGGCAGTCTGGGGGACGGAGTGGAGGTCCGCATCTGCGGGCAGACCTTCAAGCTCGTGATGACCCGCGGCGCCTCGCGAATGCAGGGCCTCGACCTCACGCCGCGCCAGCGGGTGGTCATCGAGCTCGTCGCCGAAGGACTGCGCAACCAGGAGATCGCGGACCGGCTCGGCATTTCGCTGCACACCGTGCGTCGCCACGTCGAGGCCCTGCTCAAGCGCCTCGGGGTGCACACCCGCGCCGCGGCGGCCGTGCTGCTCAAGGAAGCTCAGCGTCACGAGCAGCTCGGCGGAGCCTCCAAACACCCGTCCCGGGCCGCCTGAGCGCTACGGCGCGCTCGGGGCGTCCAGCACCCGCAGCGCGCCGGGCACGCAGGCGATTGTCACCGTGGCCGACTCGGCGCGGTGCAGTTCGCCGTCGAGCTCCAGCCACGGCGGGGCGGGGCAGGTCACCGTGAACTCGGGCGCGGCCGTGTGCCGCACGGCGGGATGATGCAGGTGCGTGCCGGTCAGGGCGCGCACGAGCAGGGGCAAGCGTCCCAGCCGGATGCCGTCGCCGAAGAGCACGGCGTCGAGGCGACCGTCGTCCACTCGCGCGCCGGGTGCGATGCGGAACGTGCCGCCGAACTCCTTGCCATTGGCGATGACGAGCATCAGGCGCCGCGCGGAAGCCGACGCGCCCACTCCGGCGATGCCGCGGACCTGCGCGTCGAGCCCGGCATAGGTGAAGAGCTCACCCAACGCCGCCGCCACATAGACCGCCGGCCCCCGCAGCAACGGAATGCGCTTGGTGGCCTGCAGTACGGCCACATCGAAGCCCATCCCCGCGACGTTGGCGAACCAGGCATCGCCGGCGCGGCCGAGATCGACGCGGCGCTCTTCACCGCCGGAGGCGACCAGCGCGGCCATCGCGTCCACGTCCCGCGCCGACGCGCGGAGGTTCTTGGCGAAGTCGTTCCCCGTGCCTGCCGCGACGAAGGCCATCCGCGCCGGCGAGCCGAGCTTGCCGAGCGCGACGGCGCACTTGCCCCAGGTGCCGTCCCCGCCGGCGACGACAATGGTGTCGATGCCATCATCGAGGGCCTCGTGCACACGGCGCGCTTCGTCCCCCGGCGCAGTCGTCGCGACGAGGTCGGTGATGCCCTGCCGCGCGAAGGCGGCGCGGATGCGCGCGTGCATCCGCGCGCCGCGGCCGCGACCCGAGGCCGGGTTCCAGATGAGCCGCGTGCGCAGGGTCAGCCGGAGCGCAGCTGGTCGGCCAGCGCGCGGGTCTCGGCGTCCGGCGCGGCGTCGAGCTCCTGCCGCATCGAGCGCGCGAAGTCGTCGTAGAGCTTGAGGGCGTCGGCGCGGGCGCCGGCGCGCGCCAGCAGTTGCATCAGCTTGCGCACCACGCGCTCCTCAAAGCGCACGAGCCGGGCCACCTTGCGCACCCACTGCGTGGCCATCGTGAGGTTGGCCTCGCGCTCGAGCTGCTCCACGTAGCGCAGCGCGTGCTGGAGCGCCGTCTGGCGAACGGCCTCACGCTCCTCCTCCAACCACTGCTCGAAGCCCGGGGCGTCAGCGAAGAATCCCGGCAGCAGCGGGCCTGGGTACAGCTCGATCGCGCGCAGGAACTGCCCGGCCTCGCCGGCCGCCTCGAGCGCATCCACGTCGCACCAGACAAGGTCACGGTTGAGGGCCAGCTCTTCATCGCCGCGGCTGAGGATGACCTCGTCGCCGATCGCCTTACGGACCGCGTGCACCGCCTTGCGCAGTGCCGTGCGCGCCGACTCGGTGTCCACCTCGGGCCAAAACAGCGTGGCGATGAGGTCGCGGCGATGGTAGCCGCGCGGCCGCGCCACGGCGAGGTACGCCAGCAGCGCCACGCGCTTCGTCTGCGTGAGCAGCGCGTCCGCCTCCGGATGCCCGACCAGCTTCACCCCGCCGAGGAGGTGAAGCTGGAGCGGACGATCGGGCGAAAACGGGAGCGCCACCAAGGACCTCCGACCGACGGGTGGTTACTGCGCCAGCTGCCGGAGCACGTAGTGCAGGATGCCGCCGTGGCGATAGTAGTTCATTTCTTCCGGCGTGTCGATGCGGCTGCGCACCTGGAAGCTCTTGTCGCCGGCCTTCACCGTCAGCGTCGCCCGCGGGGCCATCGCATCGCTCATCCCCTCGATGCTGATCTCCTCGAAGCCCGTGAGCCCCAGCGACTGGCGCGTCTCACCGTTCACGAATTCCAGCGGGATCACGCCCATCCCGACGAGGTTGGAGCGATGAATGCGCTCGAAGCTCTCGGCGATGACGGCGCGCACGCCGAGCAGCGCGGTGCCCTTGGCCGCCCAGTCGCGCGACGAACCCGTGCCGTACTCCTTGCCGGCGATGATCACCAGCGGCGTACCGGCGGCCTGGTAGGCCATCGACGCGTCATAGAAGCTCGTTGGCTCGGCGTTCGGCGCGGTGCGCGTCCACCAGCCTTCCATCCCCGGCGTGAGGTCGTTCTTGAGGCGGATGTTGGCGAAGGTGCCGCGCATCATCACCTCGTGGTTGCCGCGGCGGGCGCCGTAGGAGTTGAAGTCCTTCTTCTCCACGCCCAGCGACTTGAGCCACTGGCCGGCCGGTGACTTCTCGGCGATCGAGCCGGCGGGCGAGATGTGGTCGGTGGTGATGGAATCGCCGAACATCCCCAGCACGCGGGCCTTGGCGATCGGCTTCACGCCCGGCGCGGTCTTCGACATTCCCTCGAAGTACGGCGGGTGCTTCACATAGGTGGACTTGTCGTCCCAGGCGTAGCGGTTGCCCGTGGGCACCGGAATGGCCTTCCACTCGGTGTCGCCGCCGAAGACGTCACTGTATTCCTTCTCGAACTGCTCGCGCTTCACCGAGCTGAGCACCACGTCTTCGACTTCCTTGGGGCTCGGCCAGATGTCGCGCAGGAACACGGGGCCGTCGCTGCCGATGCCGAGCGGCTCGGTGTCGAGGTCGATGTCCACGCGGCCGGCCAGCGCGTAGGCCACCACCAACGGCGGCGACGCGAGGTAGTTGAAGCGCGTCTGCGGATTCACGCGGCCTTCGAAGTTGCGGTTGCCCGAGAGCACCGCCGCCACCGTGAGCTTGCCGTCGTCGATCGCCTTGCTGATGGCTTCGGGCAGCGGACCCGAGTTGCCGATGCAGGTCGTGCAGCCGTAGCCGACGATCTGGAAGCCCAGCGTGTTGAGCGCGGGCTGCACGCCGGCCTTGGCGAAGTACTCGCGCACCACCTTGGAGCCCGGCGCCAGCGAGGTCTTCACCCAGGGCTTGGTCTTGAGGCCCTTGGCTACGGCCTTCTGCGCGAGCAGGCCGGCGGCGAGCATCACGCTCGGGTTCGAGGTGTTGGTGCAGCTCGTGATCGCCGCGATGACCACCGCGCCGTCCTTGAGCTGGAAGCGTTCACCGCGGTGGTCGCAGTCCATCGCCGCCGCGGTGAGGTCCACCGGCGCGCCCTCGGATACCATCGCTGCTTCGGGCGAGCCTGGCCCCTTGCCGGCGGCGCCCGCCTTCACGGCCGCGGCCGCCGCGACGCGCTCGCGTTCGGCCTTGTAGGCCTCGGCGTAGTTGGCCTTCATCGCCGTGAGCGCGATGCGGTCCTGCGGACGCTTCGGGCCCGCCAGCGACGGTACCACCGTCGCGAGGTCGAGCTCCAGCGTGTCCGTGAACACCGGATCCGGCGTCGCGTCGGTGCGGAAGAGCCCCTGCGCCTTCGTGTACTCCTCCACCAGCTTCACCTGATGCTCGCTGCGGCCCGAGAGACGCAGGTACTTGAGCGTCTCGGCGTCCACCGGGAAGAAGCCCATCGTCGCGCCGTACTCCGGCGCCATATTCGCGATCGTCGCGCGGTCGGCCAGCGAGAGCGAGCTCAGGCCCTGACCGTAGTACTCGACGAACTTCCCGACGACCTTCTTCTTGCGCAGCATCTCGGTGCAGGTGAGCACCAGGTCAGTCGCCGTCGCGCCCAGCGGCAGCTTGCCGACGAGCTTGAAGCCGATCACCTCGGGGATGAGCATCGACACCGGCTGGCCGAGCATCGCCGCCTCGGCCTCGATGCCGCCGACGCCCCAGCCCAGCACGCCGAGGCCGTTGATCATCGTGGTGTGCGAGTCCGTGCCCACGAGCGAGTCGCAGTACACGGCCTTCTTGCCGTTCTCCTCGCCCACGAAGGCGACCTGGCCGAGGTACTCGAGGTTCACCTGATGGCAGATGCCCGTGCCCGGCGGGACGACGCGGAAGTTGCGCAGCGCAGTGCCGCCCCAGCGCAGGAACTGATAGCGCTCGCCGTTGCGCTCGTATTCGAGCTTGGTGTTGATCAGCTCCGCCGCCTCGATGCCGTACTCGTCCACCTGCACCGAATGGTCGATGACGAGGTCCACCGGCTGCAGCGGATTGATCTTGGCCGGGTCGCCGCCGAGCGTCGCGATGGCGTCGCGCATCGCCGCGAGGTCCACCACGCAAGGCACGCCGGTGAAGTCCTGCAGCAGCACGCGCGCCGTGCGGAAGGCGATCTCCTTGTCCACCGGTGCCTTCACGTTCCAGGTGGCCATCGCCTCGATGTCGGCCTTCTTCACGAAGCCGCCGTCCTCGTTGCGGAGCAGGTTCTCGAGCAGCACGCGCAGCGAGAAGGGCAGCGTTGCGAGCGTGGCGCCCTTGAGTCCGGCCACGGCATCGAGCTTGTAATAGATGTAGGACTGACCGTCGACGGTCAGGGTGGAGCGGCTGTTGAAGCTGTTCTTGGCGGACATCGGGAGTCCCAGGGGGAGTTCGGCCGGAGCCACTGAATCGGAGCGGCGCTCGACTCAGGCTGACTGGAATCTAAGGCTCGAACTGGTCCAATGCAGGACGGACAATGACGGAGGACGGATGCCGGTCGGCGCCGTAGTTGGCATCCGTCATCCGTCTTCCGTCTGCTCCTCCAGGATTGGCATCTCCATCGTCACGTGCCGCTCCCCGTCCTCGATCGCCTCCACCTGGATTGCCTCGGCGTGGCACTGGTGCACGAAGTCCCCGTCCGAGCGGCTCCATTCCGTCGGGCTGTGCAGCACCTGCGCCTTGCCGTTCTGGTCCATCGCCATCATATGCGGCGCCAGGGTCGCACAGAGCGTGCAGCCGGTGCATTTGTCCCGGTCCACGCGCACCTCGACCATCCGGCGCGGCCAGACGCCGCCGAGCAGCAACGAGGCGCCCACGCGGTCGAGCGCCTGCACTGCCGCCTCGTAGCCGAGGTCGATGATGCGCGAGACGTGGCCGAAGCTGAACCAGTTGTAGTGCCACACTGCCGGCCGCACGAGCAGCAGGGGCGGGCCGCCCCAGTTGGCCAACTGCAGTGCCTGCAGCGACTTCATCATCACCTGCGCGCTGCGCACATAGATGGCGGCGAAGCCCTTCTCGCCGATGCGCCGCGCGCGCGCGATGTTGCTCGAGCCGACGTCCACCGCGACGACGGCGTCCATCCCGTGACTGGCGGCGAGGGCGGGTACGTTGTCGGCAATGCCCCCGTCGGCGCAGGTGCGGCCGCCGATCTTGCCCGGCGGAAAGAAGCCCGGCAGCGCACAGGAGGCGTACACCGCCTCGCGGACCGACACGTCCTCCAGGCCCGGCAGTCCCCAGAGCACCAGCGCCGCGCGCTCGAGGTCCACCGTATTCACCAGCAGGCGCCGCGGCAGCTCGCGGAAGGTGCCCGCCGGCACGATGTCATCGATCAACGCCTGCAGCGGCCGCGCCAGGTACAGCGAGGGCGAGAGCATCCGCTTGGTCACCATTCCCACGTGGTTGATGCGGAAGAGATCGTGCTTGGTCAGCGCCTTGGCCCGCGCGACCATCTCGGCGATGGGCATCCCACCGGCGTACGCGGCGGCGATCAGCGAGCCGATGCTCGTCCCGGCGACGACCGTCGGCGAGATGCCGCGTTCCTCGAAGGCCTTGAGCACGCCGATGTGCGCGAAGCCCTTGAGGCCCCCGCCGCCGAGGACGAGGGCGAGCTTGGGGGGAAGGCTGAGGGACTGGGGGGAGTGCGCGTGCATCGGTGTCGCGATTCGCCGTGGGTCGTCAGTAGAGTAAGATGCCCGTGCAACCTCCCGTCCGCGGAACGGCGTTGGCGGCGGCGGGGTTCACCAAGTGTGGGCTGTGGACCTCGCCCTGCGCAACGCCCGTTGACTCCTCGATGCCCGGTTCGTTCCTGACGATATTCGCTGAGTTGGAGGCCGCCGTCGCGGATGGCGCGCTCACGCGCTACGCCGTGGGTGGGGCGATTGCCGTCACGTTCTATCTTGAGGCGACGGAAACCGAGGATGTCGATGTCTTCGTGGTCGCGGACGACCACGGGAGCCTGCTGAATCCGTTTGGCGCGGTGTACCAATGGTTTCGTGAGCGAGGCGCCGGCTGGCAGGACGAGCACCTTGTGGTGGCTGGCTGGCCCTTGCACCTTCTCCCGTCCACCGGGCCACTCGTTGACGACGGGCTGCGGCACGCGCGGCGCGAGACCGTCGAGGGACAGCCAGTGTGCGTTCTCAGTCTCGAGCACTTGGCGGCCATCGCGCTCGAGACCGGTCGAGGCAAGGATCGCCTGCGCCTGCTGCAGATGTGGGAATCGTCGCTGCTCGATCGCGAGCGTTTCCTCGCACTGGTGGAGCGGTTCGGTTTGACCGATCGCTGGCAGAGGTTTCTCCTGCTCATCGAGGATTCGACGTGAAGAAGTCGCTGCAGCGCGCCCTCGTGTCCAAGCGGACACAACGACAGACGTCGGCGAAGCAGAGCGTGGCCAAGAAGCTGGCGGTCGTCGAGCGGATGCGTGACCGGAAGGCGTCAATTCAAGGCCGCGCGGCGCCAGCGAGGCGGTCCGGCGCGTCGCGCTAGCTTGCCGGGCGTGTGCCCGCGCACCGCGAGCCCGGGCCCATAGCTTTCTGCAGATGCGCCTGCTCCTCGTCGAAGACGACGCCCGGATGGCCGCGACGGCCAGCCAGTTCCTGCGCAACCACGGTTTCGCCGTGGACCACGCAGCCACCGGCCGTGCGGCGCTCGACCTCGCCGCCCTCAACCCCTACGATGCCGTCGTGCTCGATCTCGGGCTTCCCGACCTCGACGGTCTCGACGTCTGCCGGCGCCTGCGCCAGGCGCAGCCCTCGCTCCGCATCCTGATGGCCACCGCCCGCGACGCCGTGGACGCGCGCATCGCCGGCCTCGATACCGGCGCCGACGACTACCTCGTGAAGCCATACGCGCTCGGCGAGCTGGTCGCGCGCCTGCGCGCGCTGCTCCGCCGCCCCGCCGACGCGCTGCCGCCGGTGCTTCACCTGGGCGACCTCGCACTCGACACCGGCAATCGCAGCGCGCGCCGCGGCCCGCGCGAAATTCCGCTCACCGCCAAGGAATACGCGGTCCTCGAAGTCCTGATGCGCCACCCCGGCCAGGTGCTCACGCGCGAGCACATCAGCCAGCACGCTTGGGACGACAACTACGATCCGCTCAGCAACGTCATCGACGTCTATATCGGCCGCTTGCGCCGCAAGGTCGACCCGCCGGGCGAGGCGCCGATGCTGGAGACGATGCGTGGGGTCGGGTACCGGCTGGCCCCGCCCGGAGCGGCGCGGTGATCCGGCACTCCATCCGCGCGCGGCTCACCGCGTGGTACGCGGGCTCGGTGCTGCTACTCCTGCTCACCGGGACCTGGGCGGCCCGCAGCTACGTGCGGCAGTCCATCGAGGAGGAGTTCGCGCGCTCGCAGGACGCTGCCGCGATGCTCGTCAGCGGATTCTTCCGCGTCGAAGTCGCGGAGTATCGCGACATCGAAGGCACGCTCGGGCACATCGTCGGCGAGCTGGTGATTCCCGACCGACATATCCACTTCGTGCGGCCCGACGGCAGCGACTACCTGCCGCCCCCAGGCGTCCGTGTGATGCCGCTTCCGGTGCTCGCCCCGCCGCTGCGCACGGTCCATCGCCCCTTGGACCCCGACCTCGCCCCCGGCTGGCAGGTGCGGCTCACCTCGTCCGCAGCGCCGCTGGCCCGCCAGCTCGCCGCCGTTGACCGCGGGGCGCTGCTGGCGATCCCGCTCGCCGTCCTGCTCGCCATCGTCCTCGGCTGGGTGCTCACCGGCCGCACGCTGCGGCCCGTGGCGGCGATGGCGGACGCCGCCGACCGCATCAGTGCCGACGCCTACGGGCGCCTCCCCGTCGCCGTGCCCGACGACGAACTCGGGCGCCTTGGCATCCGCTTCAACGCCCTGCTCGACCGCCTCGACCAGGCGATCGCCACCCAACGGCGCTTCCTCGCCGATGCCGCGCACGAACTGCGCACGCCGATCGCACGGGCCCGCGGGGTCGGCGACCTCGCGTTGTCGCAGCCGGCCGGCGCCGAGGACCGCAATGCCCTGCAGCGCACGCAGCGCGAGCTCGAGGTGATGTCGCGTCTCGTGGACGAACTGCTGGAACTCGCGCGCAGCGACGCAAGCCGCGGCGCGGCGCTGCAGCCCGGCTTCCTCGACGACGTCGTGACCGACGTGGTCGGGCGATTCGACGGCCTCGCGCGCCGCAACGGCGTTGCGCTGCTCGTGGAGGTGCCGGAGGAAGCGCCGGTGCGGATGGACGCCGCGTCGGTCGCGCGGTTGGTCGGCATCCTCGTGGACAACGCCATCCGCTACACGCTGCGCGGCGGCTCCGTCCGCGTCGCCGTGAGTGCGGGTCCCGACGCCTCCACCCTCGTCGTCGAGGACAGCGGCATCGGAATCCCGGCGGCGGAGCGCCACCGGCTCTTCGAGCGCTTCTTCCGCGGCGCGGCCGCGCGTGAACTCGCGCCGGACGGTTCCGGGCTCGGCTTGCCGATCGCCCGCGCCGTCGCCGAGCGCCACGGCGCGCGGATCGAGATCGCCGAGCACGCGCCGCGCGGCACCCGCATCAGCGTCCGCTTCCCCCGCGCTTGACCGCCCTCCCTCCCTTTCAACGATGACGTCCCCGACTCTGCGCCTGCTGGTGACCGGCGGCACCTTCGACAAACAGTACGACGAGATCCACGGCACCCTCGCCTTCGGCACCTCGCACGTCGAGGACGTGCTGCGCCGCGGCCGCTGCCTGGTGCCGCTGGTGGCGGAAGTCCTGATGCTCAAGGACTCGCTTGACCTCACCGACGAAGACCGCGCGCGCATCGTGGCGGCCGCACGCGCCAGCGCCGAGTCGCGCCTCGTGATCACGCACGGCACCGACACGATGGTCGAGTCTGCCCGCGCCCTCGCCGCGGCGGATCTCGACAAGACCGTCGTTCTCACCGGCGCGATGATCCCGTATGCCTTTGGGTCCTCGGATGGACTCTTCAACCTCGGTTCGGCGCTGAGCTTCGCGCAGGTGCTGCCGCCGGGCGTCTACGTCGCGATGAACGGCCGCGTGTTCCCCTGGGACAACGTGCGCAAGAATCGCGAGCGCGGGGTGTTCGAACCGGCGCGCTGACGCCGGCGCATCCCGCGCGCGTTCATCGTGGGTTCATCCGGGCGGCCTAGCTTGCCCGTTGATGCCACGATTCCGCTTCGGCGCCCTCGGCGCCATCCTGCTGGTCGCGCAAGCGGCCACCCCGCCGGCCGCCGTGGCACAGGCGGCACCGCGTGATGCGACGGGGCTGTCGCCGCTGACGCTCGAAGAAGCTGTCACGCGCGCGATGCAGCACGGCCCCGCCGCCCAAGCCTCCTCGGCGGCACGCCAGGTCGTCGTCGGGCGCGCGCGCGCCGACGCGCAATGGGCGAACCCCACCTTCGAGCTCCGCCGCGAGAACGAAGGCTCCCCGCTGCCGTACGATGACTTCGCGACGTTCACGCTACCGGTCTCGTTCACCGGCCGGCGCTTCGCCCTGCGCGATGCGCTGGGGGCCGCGCGCGAGCGCGGTGCGGCCGACTCGCTGTTCGTGCAGCGCGAGGCCGGCTTCGACGCCGCGCGCGAGTGGTGGACGGTCTGGGCGGCGAGTTCGATGGCCGACTTCGCTGCGGCACAGGCCACGCGCTTCGCCGAGCTTGCACGCTTCGATTCCCTGCGCGCGGCCGAGGGGGCCATCGCCGAGGCCAGCGCAATCCGTACGCGCCTCGAAGCCGAGCGCGCCGGCTACCACGCGGTGCAGGCGACCGCCGCCGCCGGGCGCGCGCGCGCCGCGCTGGCGGCGCGTATCGGGCTCGAGGATCCGCGCACGCTGCGCATCGCCGCCCCACCGCAACTGGACCTCTCGCCGCTCACGCTCACGTCCGACGAGGCCGTGGCACAGGCGCTGGCGTCGCGGCCGGATGTGCGCGCCGCGCAGGCGGCCGTGCGCGAGGCCGATCGCCGCCGCGCCGCCGAGGACCGCGGGTCCTTTGCAGACGTCGGCGTCACCGCGGGTTACAAGGGCACCAGCGGCTATGCCACTGGCGTGGTGGGCCTGTTCGTCACGCCGCCGGTGCTCAATGCCAACGGCGGCAACCGCGAACGCGCGACGGGCGAATGGCTCTTGGCCGATGCCGAGCGCCGCGCGATCGAGATTCGCGCCCGCGGCGAGGTGCAGGCAGCCTACGATGCGGTGCGTGCGATGGACGCGCTCGCCGTCCGCGCCGACGCGGCCAGTCCGGCGCGTGCCGACGAACTCGCGAGCGCGGCCGAGGCGGCGTATCGCGAGGGCCACGCCACACTCACCGAAACGCTCGAGGCGCTGCGCGCCGTTGCTGACCTCCGCGCCGCGGCCCTGCAGGCCACCGCGGACCGCCACCTGATCCGACTCGACCTTCGGCGTGCGATGGGTGCGCCGGTCCTGGAGACCCCGTGATGCGCGCCGTCGCCCTCGCCGCCCTCGCCGCCCTCGCCGCCTGCGGCGGCGAAGAGTCCGCCACGACAACCGAGGGACCCGCGGCCGCTGATACCGCCTTGATCAGCGCCGAGGCCCTGCGCATCGGCGGCTTCGCGCTCGGCGCCGCGGCCGTCGAACCCTGGCGCGAGTCGTGGCGGCTGCCGGCACACGTGTCGTACGATCCCAACGACGCACAGCCCCTAGGCTCGCTGGTCGAGGGCCGCGTGCTCGAGGTGCGCGCGTATCCAGGCGACCGCGTGCGCGAGGGCGACGTGCTCGTCGTCGTGCACTCGCACGAGATGATGGACGCGCGCCAGCGGCTCATCGCCGCGCGCGGACAGGCCGTCAGCGCCGACTCCAACCTCGCGGTCGCGGTGCAGGCGGCCGGCCGCAGCGAGCGGCTGCTCGCGGCGAAGGCCATCGCGGTGGCGGACGTGGAGCGCGCACGCGCTGCGCACACCGCGGCGATCGCCACGCGCGACGCGGCGTACGCGGAGTTGGATCGCGCCGAGGGCTATGTGAAACACCTCTTGGGCGACGGACCCACCGGCGACGCCGACGAGCACGCGGCATTGGTGCGCGCGCCCTTCGACGGCGTCGTGACGAGCCGGCAGGCATTGCCCGGCCAGGTCGTGCTCGTGGGCCAGCCACTGGTCACCGTCGCACGCGACGCCGGACTCGGCCTCGTGCTGCAGTTGCCCGAAGAAGCCATCGCCGCCGTGTCCGTCGGGGAACCGGTGCGCTTCACCGTGCCGGCGTATCCGGGTCGCGTCTTCGACGCGCGCATCACGCGCATCGCACCGGTGGTGGACTCCACGAGCCGGGCGGTCGAGCTCTGGGCGCGCGCCGCGGCGGGATCCCAGGCCTTGCTGCGCGCCGAGATGACGGCTGACGCGGAGTTGTTGGGCGCGGACGGCGCGCCGGTGCTCGCGGTGCCGGCCGAGGCCGTGCAGCTGATGGAAGGCGACACCGTGGTGGTGAAGGGCACGCGCCTCGGGGAAGGAATGCTTCTCGAAGCCGTGCGCGTCAGCGTCGGGCGCCGCAACTCGCAGCGCGCGGAGATCCTCGCGGGCCTTGTGGCTGGCGATTCGATGGTGACGCGCGGCGCGGCACTGGCCAAGGCCGAGATCCTCAAGCGCCAGGGCGCGGGCAGCGGAGACCACCACTAGTGCTCAAGCGCCTGGTCGACTTCGCGCTGCACCAGCGCTTCTTCGTCATCGGCGGCGTCCTCACGGTCGTCGCCTTCGGCTTCTACGCGCTCACGCACATCCCCTTCGATGCGTACCCGGACCTCACCGGCACGCGCGTCGAGGTCATCACCAGCGCGCCGGGGATGCCGCCGGAGGACGTCGAACGGCTCGTCACGTATCCGCTCGAGTCCACGCTGATGGGCATCCAGGGCGCCGAGAACGTGCGCTCGGTGAGCAAGCAGGGACTCTCGCTGATCACCGTGAGCTTCCCTGACAAGGTCGACGTGTACTTCGCGCGCACCTTGGTGCAGCAACGCGTGGCCGATGCCGTGGGCGCGCTGCCCGCCGGCATCGAGCCCGGGCTCGGGCCCGTGAGCACGCCGATGGGCGAGCTCTACCAGTACACGGTGACCAGCGACTCGATGTCGCTCACCGACTTGAAGACGCTGCACGACTATACGATCCGCCCGCGGCTGCGCGTGATTCCCGGCGTGTCGGAAGTGAACTCCTGGGGCGGGTTCATCGAGCAGATCCACGTCGTCGCCGAGCCGGCGCGCCTCGCCGCGCGCGATCTCACGCTGCAGGAGGTGCACGACGCCCTCGACGCCAATAACCGCACATTCGGCGGCGCCTACGTGGAGACCGCCGGCGAGCGCTTCACCATCCGCGGGATGGGGCGGGCCGAGTCGCTCGAGGAGATCGGCCGGATGGTCGTCGCCACGCGCGGCGGCGCGCCGGTGCTCGTGCGCGACGTCGCGCGGGTCGAACGCGGCGCGCTGCCGCGGCAGGGTGCCGTCACCCAGGACGGCGAGGGCGAGGTCGTCACCGGAATGGTGCTCAAGCTCAAGGGCGCCGACTCCCGCCGCGTCATCCGCGACGTGCGCGCGCGGCTCGACGAGGTCCGCGCCGGCCTGCCCGCCCACGTGCAGATCACGCCGTTCTACGACCAGACGGAGCTGATCCAGCGCACGACGAAGACGATCACCAAGAACCTCATCGAAGGCGGGCTGCTCGTCATCGCCGTGCTGTTCCTGTTCCTGCGGAACTGGCGCGCCTCGCTCATCGTCGCGTCGGTGATCCCGCTCTCGATGCTCTTCGCCTTCGGCGGGATGCACCTCTTCGGCTACGGCGCCAACCTGATGTCGCTGGGCGCGCTGGACTTCGGCCTCATCGTCGACGCGTCGGTGGTGATGGTCGAGAACTTCGTGCGGCGGCTGGAGGAAGGCACACCGGAGGACCGGCGCTCGGTGTTCCTCTCCGCCGCGGTCGAGGTCGGCCGGCCGATTCTCTTCGGCATCGCCATCATCGTCGCCGTGTACATCCCGATCTTCACGCTCGACGGGATGGAAGGCCGGATGTTCAAGCCGATGGCCTTCACGGTGGTGACGGCGGTGCTGGGCTCGCTGCTCCTGGCGCTCACCTACGTGCCGGCCGTCGCCTCGCTGGCACTCAAGCACGACCACGAGGAACGGCACCGGGTGCTCGACGCCCTGCGCGCGGCCTACGCCCGCGGCCTCGCTCGCGCCATCGTCCACGCGCGTCGCGTCGTCGGCGTGTCGGCCGTGGCCGTCGTCGTCGCGCTGGTGTCGCTCGCGTTCATCGGCACCGAGTTTATGCCGAAACTCGACGAGGGGAACATCCTCATCACCTCGCGCCGGCTCCCCAGCATCTCGCTCGAGGAAGCGACGCGGCTCTCGACCGAAGCCGAGCGGATCATCCGCCGCTTTCCCGAGGTCATCACCGTCGTCACCAAGGAAGGCCGCCCGGACCTCGCCACCGAGGCGATGGGTCTCTACGAGGGCGACACCTACGTGATCCTCAAGCCGCACGACGAGTGGACCTCGGCGAAGACCAACGACGAGCTCGTGGCGCGGCTCGATTCCGCACTGGCCGCGATTCCGGGCCTGGAAATCGCCTTCACGCAGCCGCTGGCGATGCGTCTCGACGAGGCCGAGAGCGGCATTCGCACGGACCTCGGCATCAAGATCGTCGGGCCCGACCGCGAGGTGAACGAGGCGCTGGGTGCACGCATCGAACGCATCGTCGCCGGCGTGCGAGGCGCGGCGGACGTGTCGGTGGAGATCGCCGACGGCAGCGGCCAGTACCGCGTGCAGGTAGATCGCACCGCCTTGGCTCGCTACGGCGTGCAGGTCGCGGACCTGCAGGCGGCACTGGATCTCGCCACCGGCGTCGCCGTGGCCACGGAGCTCGTGGACGGCCCGCGGCGCGTCGGCGTGGCCGTGCGCCTGCCGGAGTCCGCGCGCAGCGACCTCGAGGCGCTCCGGCGCATCACCGTGCGCACGGCCAGCGGCGCGCGCATCCCGCTCGGCTCGTTGGCGACGATCGAGACGGTGATGGGCCCCGAACTCATCGCCCACGAAGACGCCCAGCGCCGCACCCTGGTGATGAGCAACGTGCGCGGCCGCGACCTCGGCAGCTTCGTGCAGGAGGTGCGCGCGCGCGTGGCCGCCGAGGTCACGCTGCCGCCGGGCGTGTTCCTCGAGTGGGGCGGGCAGTACGAGAACCAGACGCGTGCGCTGGGGCGCCTGGCGCTCGTCGTGCCGGCCGTGGTGCTGATCATCTTCCTGCTGCTCTTCCTCTCCTTCGGCTCCGTGACCCAGGCCGGTCTCGTGCTGCTGAACGTGCCCTTCGCGCTGGTCGGCGGCGTGGCGATGCTCTGGATGCGCGGGCTGAACCTCTCACTCTCGGCGAGCATCGGGTTCATCGCGCTCTTCGGCATCGCCGTGCTCAACGGCGTGGTGATGATGGAGCACATCAATGCCTTGCGCGCGCGAGGCCGCGTCCTCGAGGACGCCGTGCTGCACGGCGCCGTGGACCGCCTGCGGCCGGTCCTGATGACGGCGCTCGTCGCCAGCCTAGGCTTCGTCCCGATGGCCCTCGCCACCAGCGCCGGCGCCGAGGTGCAGCGGCCGCTCGCGAGTGTCGTCATCGGCGGGCTTGTGACCAGCACGTTCCTGACGCTGTTCGTACTGCCGGTGCTGTACCGGGCGCTGGCGCGTTGGGAGGCGACTCGTAAGGACGGATGACGGAAGACGGATGATGTATGCTTAGGACGTTGCGTGCCGTTCGCATCCGTCCTCCGTCATCCGTCCTCCCTCCGAAGTCCAATGCCCGACCCGCTCCTCAAGTATCGAGAGGACTTCCCCATCCTCTCCACCTGCACCTACCTCGTCTCCAACTCCCTTGGCGCGATGCCGCGACGGGTGCCGGAGCGGTTGCAGGAGTACGCCGACGCCTGGCGCACGCAGGGCGTGCGCGCCTGGGCCAAGGGCTGGTGGGAGATGCCGGTCACCGTCGGGGATGTGGTCGCGCCGCTGATCGGCGCGGCGGCGCAGGAAGTGGGCGTCGTCCCCACGGTGACGATGGCGCAGGCCACGATCCTCTCGGCCATCCCGTTCACGAAGGGCCGCGACACGGTCGTGATGACGGAGTTGGATTTCCCCAGCGTGCGCTACGCGGTGGAGCAGCTGGCGCCGAAGTTCGGCGCGCGCGTGGTGGTGGTGTCGAGCGCGGATGGCATCTCGATCGACCAAGCGGCGCTGCACGCGGCCATCACCGAGCGCACGGCCTTGGTGTGCGTCAGCCACGTGCTCTTCCGCTCGGCCTACATCATCGACGCCGACGCGCTGGTGGCGCACGCGCACGCGCAGGGCGCGGTGGTCTCGCTGGACTCGTATCACGCCGTCGGAGTGATCCCGGTGGACGTGAAGCGCAGCGGGGTGGACTTCCTCGCCGGCGGCGTGCTCAAGTGGCTCTGCGGCGGTCCGGGCGGCTGCTTCGTGTACGCAAGTCCGGAGGCCAGCGCGCGCTTCGCGCCGGCGCTGACGGGGTGGCAAGCGCATCGCCGGCCGTTCGCGTTCGAGCCCGCAATGGATCCTGCCGACGGCATCTGGCGCTGGCTGGGCGGCACGCCGACGGTGCCATCGCTGTATGCGGCCACCGAGGGCCCGCGCATCGTGGCGGCTGCCGGGATGCACGCGGTGCGCGAGAAGAGCCTGCGGCAAACGGCGCGCTTGGTGGAGTTGGCTGACGCCCGCGGCTATCGCGTGCACGCCCCGCGCGATGCCGCCCGCCGCGGCGGCACGGTGGCCTTCGACGTGCCGCACGGCGCCGAGGTCGCGCAGGCCCTGCTCGCGCGCGACGTCGTCATCGACTACCGGCCCGGCGCCGGCATCCGCGTGGCCCCGCACTTCTACTCCAGCGACGACGAGGTGGAGCGCGTCGTCGGTGAGATCGACGACATTCTGGCCACGGCGGACTGGAAGCGCTTCGCACACTCGCGCCCGACCGTCACCTGACCCTTTCGCTCGCTGCGTCAGAGGGGTAGCTTCGCTAGAGACGTGGTCCCCACCCGAACGCCCAGCCCACCCCGATGCCCACGCCGCCGAAGAAGCTCCGCAAGCAGTACGTCAACAACGAATTCCCGACCGCCGTCCTGCGCTTCGAGGATGGGCACGAGATCTCGATCAAGCGCGGCACCGGGAAGGCCTTCGATTGCTACGCCGGCGAGAACATCAAGCTGCTCGCGGTGTTCGATCCGGACGCCCGCGAGCGCGACTTGATGGAGACGCGCCGCGCCGACGACTTCGACGACGCGTGAGCGGGGCCTGCCAGCGCGCCTAGGGCGCGAGCAGCTGCAGGGTCGTAATGGCCGCCTCTAGCCGGCTGGCCGTGCAAGGGAGGTTGACGAGTGCATCGCGCGCACCGAGCGCTCCGGTACTCCCGTGGTCGTGCGCGAGATAGATCACCGCAAGTTTCGGATGGAGCGTCCGAAGGAGCCGCGCGAGATCGCGGCCCGCCATCGTCGGCAGGACCAACGGCGTGATCAAGAGCGCGACTGACGCGTCTCGCAGCGTGTGGACGTCTTCCGCCGCGGCGAACTCCCGGACTTGGTGCCCGAGGCGGACGAGCGCGCGGCGTGCGAGTTGCCGGATGTCCGCGTCGGGTGCCACGACGACGCCGACGGGGCCGCCCGTCAGCGGTTCGGGCGGCGGTGGCGCTTCCTCGGTGGCCGCTCGCGTCGGGAGGAAGATCGTCACCCGGGCACCCGCGCCGGGCGCGTTCTCCAGATAGAGGTTGCCCCCCGCGCGACGCGCCACGGCCAGTGCGCGCGGCAGGCCGAGGCCGCCGTGCTCTGCGGTTCCCTTGTTGGTGTAGAACGGTTCTGTTGCGCGCTCGAGGGCCTCCGGGTCGAATCCCGGCCCGGAATCCTCGACCACCGTCGCCACATATTGCCCCGGCGCGAGTCCGAAGCGGTCGGCTGCCGCGAGGTCAAGCGTTCGAACGTTGGTGCTGATGATGACACTGCCACGCCCGCCGATGGCCTCGGTGGCGTTGCGCGTCAGTACACCGACCAGGTCGAGTATGTGTTCGGCGGGCAGCCCGACCTTTGCCCCGGTGGCGTCGAGCACGGCGAGCACGCGGAGTGCCGGGTAGTCCCGCCTCAGGCGAAGGACGAGATGCTGCAACACGCCGTCCAGCACCACGTCCCCGGTGGCGAGCGGCTGGTTACCGCCCAGAATCGCGAGCTGGAATGCGAGCGCTGCGGCCGCCGTCGCGTCCTGCAGGATCGAATGCGCGCGATTCGCCACCCGCACGTCCGAGGTCTCCAACAACTCGGTGGCGTTCTGGATGATTGCCTGCGTCTGCCGCCCAAGGTCGCGCGAGACGCCCCGCGCAATCCGCGCGATCGCCTCGAGACGCTGCGCCCGCTCGAACTGCCGCTCGACCACGCGCTGCGCCGTGACGTCGGTGGAGATCTCGACCAGCCCGACGACGCGATCGTCGAGACTGATGACCGGCGCGATGGCGACGCCCGTTTCGATCAAGCTGCCGTCCTTGCGCCGTCGAGTCGCCGATTGATCGACGAAAGTCTGCCGCGTCTGCAGGACTTCACGAAGCAAGGCGGCGTCGTCCCAGGCGTGTGGCAGGGTGGGCAGGTGGCCCCCGCGCACCTCCTCCGCGAGCCAGCCGTAGGTCTGCTCCGCCATCCGGTTCCATTCTGTGACCGCGAGCTGTTCGTCGAGCGTGATGATTGCCACCGGGCTTGATGCGAGGACGGCGTACGCACGCGCGTCCCGGTCCCGGATCATCTGCTCGGCGGCAGGGCGGGTGCGCATATCGCGGGCGATGAGCGCGAGGCGCGGCAGCGCGGAGTCCCGCATCAGCCACACCTTGCACTCCAGCGGCACCCAGGTGCCGTCGGCTGCGCGTGCCTTGACGTCAAGGACGGGCAGTGGATTGCGGCCAGAGTACTCAGCCTCGATCGCCAGGGACGACGCATCGCGATCGTCCTCGTGGACCCAGTCGAGGAGATGCGTCCCGATGACTTCGCTCGGGTCATACCCGAGGATTCGCATCGACGCCGGATTGGCGTACTCAACGCGGCCCCGCGACCCGATGACAAGAATCAGGTCGGACGCTGCGTGAACGATTTGCCGGAAGTACTCGTCGTCGGTGCTGAGGCCGAAGTCGGGTATATCCATAACGTCGTTTTGGCTCCCGAGTTCGGCTGTTATGAAGCGTGGACAGGACTGTACAGGAAGTATACAGACGCCGAGTATCAGGGGATAGCTGACGCGGTTGCTCGGGCTCGGAGTCTCTCGTAGACTCGTCCCGATGATGTCTTCTCGCTGCAGGCCCTCGTGAGGGAAGCTGTGCGCGTCCAAGGCGTGGAGCGACTGGACGGTGCGGTTGTTGCACTCGAGAGTTCCGTGCTGGCGCAAGGGCTTCCGATTCCCGCGAACGCAGATGCCTCGCGCCGAATGCTGGCGGCCGTGCGCGCCGCGGGCGCCGTCCCGGCCATCACCGCCGTCGTGCGCGGGCAGGCCACGCTCGGGCTTACGCCGGAAGAGCTCGCGCGCTTCCTCCGGCGCGACGGCGTCCGCAAGGTCTCGGCCCGGGACCTCGGCGCCTGCGTCGCCGACGGCGCCGATGGTGCGACCACGGTAGCGGCCTCGCTGGCGATCTGTCGTGCAGCCGGTGTACGGGTCTTCGCCACCGGCGGCATCGGCGGCGTGCATCGCGAACCCGCCTTCGACGAGTCGGCAGACTTGCTCGAGCTCTCGCGGACGCAGGCCGTGGTGGTCTGTGCCGGCGCCAAGTCCATCCTCGACCTGCCCGCCACACTGGAACGGCTTGAGAGCTACGGCGTGACGGTGCTGGGCTACGGGGCCGATGAGTTTCCGGGCTTCTTCGCCGCGTCGACCGGACTGACCGTGCCGCTCCGGGCCGACTCACCCGCCGCCGTCGCCCGCATTGCGCAGGCAAGCTGGTCACTGGGTCACCCGGCCGCAGTGCTGGTGGTGCAGCCGCCGCCCGCCGCGGCAGCGCTGGGCGCCGAGGAGGTCGCGGCGGCGGTGGACTCGGCGCTGGCCGCCGCCCGCCGCGATGGTGTACGGGGCGCCGCCGTCACGCCATTCCTGCTCCAGCGGGTACAACAGGCCACTGGGGGGCGCTCGCTGTCGGCCAACCTGGCCTTGCTCGAGTCCAATGCCGCGCTCGCCGGGGAGGTCGCAGTGGCGTTGGCGGCCCTGACCTAGGCGTGCGTCAGGATGTCTGTTGACTTCGTGGTCCGCATTATAGGTTAGTCGGACAACCCTAGCGCGCTGGAGGTCACCCGCACGATGCCCTCTCCGTTCCTGAGTTCCGAGGAGTACGACGAGCGCGCGCACCAACTGTACAACGAAGGCAACTACGACGAGGCGCTCGCGCTACTGCGCGAGGGCCTCGGATTGTATCCCAATGCGGTGGAACTGCACGTCGGCGTGGGCTACGCGCGCCTCGCGCGCGACGAATTCGCCTGGGCGCGGCGGTCCTTCGAGGAAGCGCTGGTGCTCGACCCGGAGCACGAGGACGCCCTCGCCGGGCTCGGCGAGGTGCTGCTCAAGCTCGGCCAGCACAACGCCGGCCTGAAGAGCTTCCGGCGGATCCTCGAACTCGGCTACAACGATGACATCGAGCTGATGCTGCAGGTGGGGCGCGCCCTCTTCCGCGAAGGCTTTATGGAAGACGCCAAGGACTTCTTCGAAGTCGCGGTGCAGCAGACGCCGGAGAATGCCGAAGCCGTCGCGATGGTCGGCTATGCGCAGCACCGGCTCGGTGACGAGGCGGCCGCCGTCGAGACGCTGCGCAAGTCGCTGCAGCTCGACCCCGAGCACAGCGAGGCGCGCATCTACCTCGGCAACATCCTCTATGACCAGGGCGAGTACGAGGCCGCGCTGTACCACCTCGACCGCACCAAGCCCGAGGAGCACTGGGACGAACTCGGCATCTGGCGGCTGCTGGAGCTGCGCAAGTCGCACCTGCGCCTGCGCGACGACGACCCCTCGCTGCGCATCTGGGAGCAGCGCCTCACCGAACTCACGCCGGCGCCGGACGCGTTGGACGAGATGCTCGGCGAGATCGAGCAGCGGGCGGCGGAGCAGGAGCAGGAGGACGCGCGTGCGCAGCTCGAGCTGTTCGGCGCATTGCTCAGCGACCTCACCGAGCAGAAGGGCGGGCCGGCGCGGCACCGCGTGATCGGCCGCGACGGGCAGACCTACGACGGCGACTGGGACGAGATCGTGGCCGCGATGCGCGACGCCACGCCGGGACAGGCCGGGCGCAGCGTCGAGGAGTTTATGCAGTCCGAGGCGCGGCGCGGCTATGCTCTTACGGGCACCCTCATCCCGACCCGCGACGCGGAGAGCTTTCTCCGTGCCAGCGCCGACGCCGGCCTCTTGCGCATCCTCGCGTGATCGCGCTCCGGAACGTCGGCAAGACGTACCGATCGCTTTTCGGCGCCGAGGTTCGGGCCGTCACGTCGGTGACGCTCGAGGTGGCGCGCGGCGAGATCGTCGGCATCGCGGGACCCAACGGGGCGGGCAAGAGCACGCTCATCAACATTCTGCTCGGCCTGTTGCCCGTGGACGAAGGTGAGGTGAGCATCGACGGGCTCTCGCCGCGGCGCTTCGCGCAGCAGCACGGCGTCGCCTACCTGCCCGAGCTGATGACCTTCCCGCTGGAGTGGCGCGCCGAGGAGACGCTGTCGCGGATGGCGGCGCTGGCTGGGCTTGCCCCGGCAGCGCGCGTAGCAGCCGTGGAGCGCGTGATCGAGGCGGTGGGCATCGCCGAGCACCGGCGCAAGAAGCTGAAGGCGCTGAGCAAGGGCAACCTGCAGCGCGTCGGGTTGGCGCAGGCCCTGCTCGCGGACCGCGACCTCGTGGTCTTCGACGAACCCACGCACGGGCTGGATCCCGTGTGGACGGCACGCTTCCGTGACATTGTCGCGGGGCTACGGCGTCCGGGTCGAGCGATGCTCATCGCCTCGCACAACCTCGACGAACTCGAGCGCCTCTGCGATCGCGTGGCGATCATCGACCACGGCCAGGTGCAGCGCGTGGTCTCTGTCCGCGAGGCGGCGGGGCAGGGTGCGCCGCGGCGCTGGCGCATCCGCGTAGCGCAGGCGCCGGACGCCGTCGCGGCGCACTTTCCGGGGGCGACCGTCAACGGCCACGATCTCGAGTGCACGGCCGACGTCGCCGGCCTGAACGCCGGGCTCGCCGCCGCGATCGCCGGCGGGGCCCTCATCCTCGCGGTGGCACCGGCGGAGTCCTCGCTGGAAGAAGCCTTCCGCTCTGCCGTGACGGCCAGGTGACGCCCCGATGACGCTGCGCCCCCTACTTGCCTACGCTCCCTGGCACGCGCGGGATGTCCTTCCGCGCGCCCTGGTCCCCTTGGCGGTGTTCGCGATCGTGGGGGGGCTGCCCGTCTTTGGCTACCTGCGCAACCAAGAGATCATTGACCTCGCCAACAACGCCACGCAGGCCGACTTCGTCCGGGCGATGTTCCGCGAGGTGCTGCCGCTGGCCATCACGCTCGGCGCCTTCCTGTTTATGACGCAGAGCGTCGCCCTCGACCGCGACCGCCAGCACACGCGCTTCTTCTTCGCGCATCAGGTCCTGCCGGACGCGTTCTACCTGCAACGCTTCGTCGTCGGCCTGGTGGTCTTCGTCGCCTGCTTCGCGCCGGTGCCATTGGTGATGCAATGGTTGCTGCCCGACCTCCCGGTCCTCGGTGCCTTCGGGGCGCTGGTGATTGCGCTTGTGCTCGTCGGCGGGCTGACGGTGCTCGCCGGCTCGCTGACGCGGCGCGACGGGCTGGCGGTCATCCTGACGTTCATCGTCGTACGGACGCTGCAGCAACTGTCGCAGGCCGACGTGCTGGCCGACTGGGCGGACCCGATCGTGCGCGGGATGCCGCCAATCCAGACGATGGCGGAGCTGCAACGTGCCTTCCTGACCGCCGCCGCCTTCCAGTGGACGGACGTCGTGCACGTGGTCGGCTATGGGCTCGGACTGCTGGCCGCGGGCCTGCTCGTGGTCCGCCGATCTCCGCTGGTGCGGTGATTCGGTGACGTCTGCGTCTAGGTCCCTGCTGCCGGCCGAAAGCGTCCGTCGCGAGCGCCTCCCCAACGGACTCACCGTCCTCATCCGGCGCGACAGCACCGCCCCGGTCGTGGCGATCGTCACCTGGGTGAAGGCAGGGTACTTCGACGAGCCTGACTCCACCGTCGGCATCGCCCACGCGTTCGAGCATATGTATTTCAAGGGCACGCCGACGCGGGGCGTGGGCGAGATCGCGCGGGCCACCAAGCTCGCCGGGGGCTACCTCAACGCCGGCACCATCTACGACCACACGCACTACTACGCCGTGCTGCCGGCGAGCGGCTTTGTGGCTGGCCTCGAGGTGCAGGCCGACGCCTACGCCAACTCGGTGATCGATGCCGGCGAGCTGCGCCGCGAACTCGAAGTCATCATCGAGGAGACCAAGCGCAAGGCGGACTCCCCAGCGCCGCTGGCGCTGGAAACGATGTTCGAGTTGCTGCACGACCGGCACCGCATTCGGCGCTGGCGAATGGGTCGCGAAGCCGAGCTGCGCGCGCTCACCCGCGACGACCTCCTGGCCTTCTATCGCAACTACTATCGGCCCTCCAACACGGTGCTGGCGATTGTCGGCGACGTGGACCCCGATGTCGCACTGGCCGAAGCCGTGCGGTGCTACGGGCACCTAGCGGACGCACCCATCGCGCGGAAGCCGGGCCCGCAGGAGACTGAGCCCGCCAGCTTCCGCGTGCGCGAGTGGGCCGGCGACATCGCCCAGACGGAGCTGGTCTTCGGCTGGCGCACGCCCGGCAGCGACCACCCCGACGCGCCGGTGCTCGACTTGCTCGGCACGGTGCTCGCCGGCGGGCGCGCCGCGCGCCTCACGCGCGCTACGCGCGATCGGCGCTTGGTCTCGAGCATCAGCGCGTACAACTACACGCCCACCGAGATCGGCGTGTTCGTCGTGCACGCCAGCGCGGCGGCGGAGCGCGCGCGCGAGGCCGCCCGCACGGTCGCCGACCAGCTACGCCGTGTCCGTGACGGCGACCTCAGTGCAGGCGAGGTCGACCGCGCCCACCGCCTCGTAGAGGCGCAGTGGTTGCGGCGCCTCGAGAGCGCCGAGGGGCAGGCCAACTTTCTCGGCTCCTGGGAACTCGTCGGCGGTTGGCAGCAGGGCATCGCGTACCGCGACGCGATGCTCGCCGCCGATGCCGCGCGGTTGACGGAGGTCGCTAACCGCTGGCTCGACCTCGACCGCGCGGCGCTGGTCGCGTACCGCCCGAGAACGGCGGAGCCGTTGGCGGCTGACGCGGCCGCCGTACGCGCGCTGCTCGCCGAACCCGGCATCCCGGCGCTGCCGCCGACGGCCGCGGTGCCGACGCCCAAGGCCCCGCCCGCCGCGCGCGCGACGCACGAGCGCGTCGTCGACGGCATCCACGTGTTCCGCACGCCGGCGGGCATTCCGATCCTCGTCAAGCCCCGTCCCGGTGCGGCGCTCGCCCACGTCGGCTGCTTCATCGCCGGCGGCGTGGTGGACGAAGTGCCGCAGCGCGGCGGACTCTCGACCTTGATGGCACGCACGATGCTGCGCGGCACGGTGCACCGCGATGCCACGCAGCTCGCGGAAGCGGCCGAGCGCCTCGGCGGCACGCCCGCCACCAGCGTCGGTACGGAAGCGATGCAGTGGACGCTCGGCGTCCCGACCGAGCGGCTCGCCGAGGCCGCCACCCTGCTCGCGGAGCTCGTGCTGGCGCCGACCTTCCCCGAGGACGGGCTCGAGGCCGAGCGGACGATTGCGCTGGCCTCGCTCGGGGCGTTGCGGGACGATATGTACCGCCAGCCGATGCGCTTGGCGGCAGAGGTCGCCTGGCCGGATCATCCGTACGGTCGCTCCACCCTCGGCAGCGAGGAGAGCGTGCGCGCGCTCGGGACGGCCGAGCTCCGCGATTGGCACACGACGCGGGTGCTCTCGTCCGCGGCGGTAGTCGCCGTCGTCGGCGACGTGGATCCGCAACGTGCCGCCGACGTGCTGGCGACGCAGTTCGCGGGGCTGCGTGCCGCCCCTCGCCCGAACATCCCGCGTGCGGAGTGGCCGGCCGCGCACGCCATCCGCGTCGATGAGCGTGACCGCAAGCAGACGGCGCTGGCGCTGTTCTTCGACGGGCCGGCGCGCGACAACCCGGCGCGCT
Source organism: Gemmatimonadaceae bacterium (assembly GCA_019637355.1). Lineage (NCBI taxonomy): Bacteria > Pseudomonadati > Gemmatimonadota > Gemmatimonadia > Gemmatimonadales > Gemmatimonadaceae > Gemmatimonadaceae bacterium. The sequence continues at coordinate 401,442 of JAHBVT010000001.1, forward strand.
TCGACGCCGAGATGCTCGGCGGCGTCGCCAGCGGCCTCGGGGGTCGCTTCTTCGAGGAGCTGCGCGACCGCCAGTCGTTGGCCTACACCGTGATGGCGCGTCCCTACGCCCGCGCCGTGGGCGGGACCTTCGCGGCGTACATCGCCACGTCGGCGTCCAAGGAGGAGATTGCCCGCGCCGGCCTGCTCGCTGAGTTCGCCAAGTTTCGCGAGGACCTCGTGGCGCCGGAGGAGCTCGAACGCGCGCGGCGCTACGCCATCGGTGCCTGGCAGATCCGTCAGGCCAGCGGGGCCGCCGTGCTCGGCGAGCTCGCCGATGCATTCCTCTGGGGGCGCCTGGAAGACCTGACGCGCTACCCGCAGGATCTCGCGGCCGTCACGCCGGAGCGGATGCGGGCGCTCGCGGCACGCTGGTTCGATCCGTCACGGCGCGTCGAAGGCGTGGTGCGCGGACGCGCCTAGCGCGCCGTCGCGCTGCCGTGGCCCATCGCGGCGTTGAGCCAGCGGACCATCGGAAGCAATGCCGCGTAGTCCTTCAGGATGTTGTCCACGAGCCGCGGCGAGAGCGCCTCGGCGTCGCTGAGCATCCGCGAGGCCGTGAACGAGTTGAAGCGCAGCAGCTCCGCCGCCGGATGATCCGGCGCCACGCCGCGCGGCACCCGCGTCAGCTTCACGCCCGGCTCGTCGTCGGTGAGTCCGCCGAAGCGCCGTACGAAGGCCGGGGCCTTGAGCAGCGTCGCGAAGGGGCGGTGATCCTCGAGCAGGCGCTCGCGGATGCGGTTCAGCGCCGGACGCGGCGGCATCCAGTATCCGGCGGCGACCATCGAGGCGCCGGGCTCGAGATGGAAGTAGAACCCCGCGCCGCCGTGCGCCTCACCCACGCTGCGGCCCACGCCCCGACCGGCATCGCGGTGGAAGACCCACAATGCCGCGTGCGTCTTGTACGGCGACTTGTCCTTGCTGAAGCGCACGTCGCGGTGGATGCGGAACAGCGCGCGCTTCGGCGGCGCGACGAACTCGGGCGCCAGCGTCGCAAAGCGCACGTCCAGCTCCTCGGCGAGGCGCCGCAACGGCTCCTTCACCGCGCGCTCGTAGACGGCACGGTTGGCCTCGAACCACGGCTTCTCGTTGTGCCGCTTGAGGCCCCGGAGAAACTTGAGCGACTCCGGCGCGAAGCCGGCGAACGCGCTCACGGCGTCGTGCGCGGTGGGTTCGGCAGGCGTGGGGCGTTCGGCGCGCCCACGACCGTCGTCAGCGAGCGGTGCCCGTTCGCGCCCACCGTGCGCACGCCCACCCACACGTCGTCGAGTTGCTCGTCGAGCAGGAAGCTCGTAGCCAGGCCTGCCGGCACGATGCGCGTATACGTCGGCGCCGTCGTGCGACGCACGAGCAGCTCGTAGCCGCTGACGCCGGGGACGCTGTCCCAGCGGATGTTGAAGCTCTGCCCGCCGGATTCACGGTCCCGGCTGTAGGCCGTGCGCGTCGGCCGCGATGGCGCCGCCGCCAGCGAGACCACGGTCGCCAAATTCAGGCGCGCCACCTTGGCGATGTAGCCGAAGTTGACGTGCTCGAAGGTGTCGGTGACGAGGTGCTGCCGCTTGTAGTTCTCGAGCCGCTCCGAGAAGCGCAGCGCCGGAATGCCCTGCCGATGGAACGGTGCGTGGTCGCCGCCGCGGCCCAGGCGGTCGAGGCGCAGCACCGGCAGGACCTCGAAGTCCGGCTGGTAGAGCGCACCGATCGCCCACACGTAGCGCGCCAGCTCGCCGCCGCCGACCGCCAGCGAGTCCACCGCGAACACGCGGACGGAAGTCGAGTCCACGCGGCCGTCGTCGGCCACCACATTGCCGATAATGTCGTCGGTGAACGCCGCCGTCACCGTCTTGCCCTCACGCTGCAGCCGTTCGGCGAACTGCGTCGAGCCCAGCAGGCCCTGCTCCTCGCCCGTGTAGAGCACGAAGGCGATCGTTGCGTCCAGCCCCTGCGGGAAGTGCTTGCCCACCACCCGCGCGAGCTCCATCACCGCCACCGTGCCTGAGCCGTCATCGTCGGCGCCGGGCGCGTCGCCGGTGGCGTCCATCGGGTTGGGCGACGAGCAGACGCAGGAGTCGAAGTGCCCGCCGATCACCACCACGCGGTTGGGGTCGCGCCCCGGCAGCCAGGCGACGACGTTCACGATCGGCCAGCGCGGACGCTCGATGTGGCGCGTGATGACCGCGGTCCCCGTGTCGTACTCCACGCGGAGGCAGCCCCCGCAGTCCCGCGACGCGCGCTGCAACTCAGCGTAGATCCACCGCCGCGCCGCCCCGACGCCTCGCGTGCTGGACAGCGTGTCGCTCATCGTGTGCCGCGTGCCGAAGGACACGAGCACCGAATCCATCGCGCGGAACCGTGCCGGCGAGACCTCCGCCATCGCCGCCGAAATGCGGGCGTCGCGCTGCAAGCCGAGCGTGGAGGGATTCTGTGCGCCCAAGCCGGACGCAAGAAGTAAGGAAGCAAGAAGCAAAGTGCGCATAAGAAGAGACTCAGAGGAACCCGCAGTGAGCCAGCCAGAGAAACAACGAAGGGAGGCTCTCAAGTGCTGAAAGCGCCTCCCTCTACGCCGTTCCCTTCCGTCTTCAGTCTTCCGTCATCCGTCATCCGTCTCAGAACATCGACATCGCCAAGAACGACCGCAGCGAATCATTCGTCGCGCGCAACCGGCCCGAGAGCAGGCGGACGCAACTCCACAGCACCTTGTACGCGATCTCGCGGTTGAAGTCGAGTAGCAGCTCGAAGTCGCTGCGCGAGATGGTCAGCACCTTGGTGCCGCCGTTGGAGATGGCGTCGGTGGAGCGCTCGGAGCGGTCGAACACCGACATCTCGCCGAAGAGGGCGCCGGGCTTGAGCACGGCCAGTGCTTCCTCGCCGCTGCCGGGCACCACGCGCGAGATGCGCACGTCGCCCTCGACGATCAAGTAGAGGCGGCTGCCGGCCTCGCCTTCCTTGAAGATGTACTCCCCCGAGACGAACTCCTTGGTGCGGCAGACCTCGGCGACGCGCGCGAGCTCGCCGTCATCCAGGTTCTGGAAGATCGCCACGCCGCGCAGGAGCTCGACCACATCCGACATTGCAGCCTCGGGTAGTGCAGGGAAGGAGACCTAGCGAAGCTACCCCAGAGGCTCGGGGCAGGGCAAGCTGTGGTGCCGCAACCGGTTGCCGTTTTAGCTTGGGGGATGCGACGGATCGGGCTTCTCGGCGGGGCTTTCGCGCGCCGCGCGGCACGTGTGGCGGCGACGCTTGCGTGCTGGGGCGTGCCGGCGACCCTGGCTGCCCAGGTCCACGACGAACTGCGCCACGCGCCGCGGGTGCCGCAGTGGGAACTCCGGGCGGAGGGGGTGGCTGCGCAGCAGCCGAGCGCGGTCGTGGGCGCGGGGGTCAACCTGCGCGCGGGCTGGTATGTGCGTGCGGGGGCGCTGCTTGCGGCTGGGGCGGCCTTCCCGGAATCTGGTCGGGCAGTCGGCCTAGCACGGCTCGACGCGACGCTGCGCTTCCACCTCGATCCGTTTGCCGACCGGCCGCGCGGACTCTATGCGGGTGGCGGGCTCAGCGCCGCGCACGTCGGCGGCGGAGACGGATTGCAGGATCCGCGTCTGATGCTGCTGGTGGGCGTCGAGGGCGAGCCGTCTGCCGGCCGTGCCTGGGCGTTCGAGGTCGGTGTCGGCGGCGGACTGCGCATCGGCGTGGCCCGGCGCAGCGCACGCCGCGACGGCTACCGCTAGCCGCCAGCGCAAGGCCTTGAAACGACGAAGCCCCGGCGCGTGGCCGGGGCTTCGTCTGCATCAGGCGGCGCTGACCGCGTCTTCGGTCGCGCCCTTCTTCACCGTCGGGGCCGCGAAGCGCTCACCGAGCACCCGCAGGTCCGCGATCTGCTGCTTGCTGAGCTCGTGGTAGCGTTCGGCGAGATACTGCATCGTCTCGTTGAACCACTCCGTCTGGTGCTCGGGCAAGGACCCGATCACGCCACAGCTCATAATGTGTTGGAACAACTCATTGCGCGCATCGTCGAACGGGGATGGCGCAGCGGTCCGTGCCGGACCGCGATTTTTCGGTCTGCTCATCTCGTCCGTTTTGAGGTGAGAGTGGACGGTTCGTTCCGCCCACGGGCGAAAGCTAATCGAGGTGCGCCCATTCTCCTACCCCACGTGTGCAGATAGTTTGCGAGGGTTCACCCTCACATCGTGACCCCGTTCGGAGCAGCCCGTGGCCCGCAAGTCTCCCGGTTCAAACAAGTCCTTCGGCGCGATCGTCGCCGTCGTCGTGGTGGTCGGCGTGGCCGTCCTCGGGTACGTCGTGTCGCGTCCGCGCCAGGTCCAGCAGATCGACCTCGCCACGATGCCCAAGGTCGAGGCGGCGGGAATCCTCAAGGGCAATCCCGATGCGCCGGTGCAGGTGATCGAGTTCGCGGACTTCGAGTGTCCCGCCTGCGGCAACTTCGCGATGGTGACGATGCCGGACGTGATGAAGCGCCTGGTCGAGACCGGCGTGGTGGCGTTCCGCTTCTACGATATGCCCGGGCACACCAATTCGATCCCCGCCCACAATGCGGCGCACTGCGCCAACGAGCAGGGCAAGTTCTGGGAGATGCACGACCTCATCTACGCGGGCCAGTTCGACTGGAACACCCAGGCGACCCGGAACCCGAAGCGCGTGCTGCAACGCTATGCCGAGCGCATCGGGCTCGACGTGAACCAGTGGAGCGAGTGCGTGGACTCCGGCCGGCAACTGCCGCAGATCTCCGCGAACCGCGAGGAGTCGGCTCGCTTCCGCGCCCGCTACACCCCGACGTTCGTCATCGGCGGCACCGTCGTCGATGGATCGATCCCGTACGACGAGTTCAAGCGCTACGTGGACGCGGCCCTCGCGCAGGCCACCACGATGGCGCAGCCGCCGGGCAGGTGAGCATCGGGCGGTCCTAGTCCGGGGCGCGGCGGACGCCGCCCCAAGCGGCGCCCGTAGGCCCGGAACGCGGCCGCCCCGGCTTCGCCGACGGCGCGCTCGTCCCCTCGGGTGGCGCCATCAACCCGGCGCCCGCCACCGCGGCACTGAGCGCGTACGAGCCCGTCACGCCGCCGTGGAAGCTCGTCGCCCACACGCGGTACGTGCCCGCCGGCAGCATCCGCACGAGGCGTGAGTCGGTTCCCGCGCCTCCATCGTCGTCCGCGTCGAGGAATTCGTCGTCCGCGGTGCGCAGTTCCAGATAGGTGTCGAAGCCAGCGCTCGTCAGGTTGAGTTCCACCATCGTCGGAGCGTCCAGCGTCAGCGTCCACGGGTCGCCGAAGGCGCTCGGGTAGCCTTCCATCGGGCAGTCGGTAATCGCCAGCGCGCCGTTGACGGTGCTGGGCAGCGCCAGCACGCCGGCCGCCGGGCAGGGTACCGACTCCTCCACGCTGAGGGTTACGGTGCCGCTGTTTCCCGCGAAGGTGCCTCCCCACAGCAGGTACTCGCCCGCCTGCAGCATCCGCGTGACGGAGGTAGTTCCCGGAAGGAACGCGACGTTGGCGTCGAGGAACTCCAGCAGCGGACCGGTGATGGCCACGACGGGCGCGAAGTCGGCCGACGTGGCCGAGACGCGCACGCGCTGCGGCGCGGCTAACGTGAGGCGCCAGCCCTCGGCCGCCGGACCGGCCAGCAGCGTGCAGGAGGCATCGCCCACGGCTGCGCTGGCCTCGCCGCCCAGCGTGATCGTCGCGGTGATCCCGGTGCCGCAGTTGCCTCCGGTCACGGCGCTGCTGAGTTCAAAGCTGTTCGTCACGGCCGGCACATCGTCTGCGCCCACGAACAGATGGTAGGTCCCCGCGTGCTGGACGGTCCGCATCGTGGCGGTGACGCCGTCGGTGCTGAACGCACCCTCCAAGACCCAGCCGTCGGCGTCGAGCAGGAAGAGCAGGGGCACGAAGCCCGTCGCCGAGACCGTGAAGCGCGCCCCGCCGCTCCCGCTAAACGTCACGGGGTAACCGAAGGCGCGGTACGCACCATAAAGGATGCAGCTGCCGGCCCCACCGATGCTCCCGTTGCGTGAGCCGCCGATCGCCAATGCCGCCTGTGTGCTCGCCGCGCAGGGCGGATAGCGCACGTGGACCGCCACCGAACGCGTGGCCGTGCCCGACGTCGCCGTGATGAACGTGGATCCGACGCCCACCGCCGTCACGAGTCCGCCCTCGGACACCGTCGCGACGGCCGACGCCGACGTGGTCCACGTCACCGGGGCCCCGCTGATCGTGGAGCCGCTGGCGCTCGTGGCCGTCGCGACGAGCTGCCGCGTGCCGCCGAGGTCGAGAGAATCGCCCGCATTCGCGATGACCAGCGCCGCCACGCGCGGCGCCGGCGCCGTCGCCGTCTCGCAGCCGGCGATGAGCGGCAACGTGAGGAGCAGGGCGACAGCCGTGCGGGAAATGCGGCGCAGCGCGAACCGGACCATCGACAACTCCAGTGAGGGATGTCTGAGATATGCCGAGTCGCGCCCGAGGTGCCATCACGCCCTAGGGCCACGCACCAAGGGAGCGTTTCGGCGCCTGCTCAGCCCTCGTCGGCCTCGTACTGCTCCTTCAGCGACGCCACCACGTTCGGATCCGCCAACGTTGTCGTATCACCCAGTGCACGGCCCTCGGCGATGTCTCGCAATAGCCGCCGCATAATCTTGCCCGAGCGCGTCTTCGGCAGGTCCGCCGAGAAGAGCACGTCGTCCGGCCGCGCGAGCGCGCCGATCTTCTTGGCCACGAACTCACGCAGCTCATCGCGCAGCGATGAACTCTTCTGGAAACCGTCGCGCAGCGTGACGAAGGCGCAGACGGCCTGGCCCTTGAGGTCGTGCGCCTTGCCGACCACCGCCGCTTCGGCCACCGCCGGATGTTCGACCAGCGCCGACTCCACTTCCATCGTGCCGATGCGGTGTCCGGCCACGTTGAGCACGTCGTCCACACGCCCGAGCAGCCAGAAGTAGCCGTCGGCGTCGAGCTTGGCGCCGTCGCCGGCAAAGTAGAGGTCCGGGCGGCCCGGCCACTTGGAGAAGTACGTCTGCACATAGCGGGCGTCGTCGCCCCAGATGGTGCGCAGCATCGACGGCCACGGCTTGGTGAGCACCAACAGGCCACCGCCACTCGTGAGTTCGTTGGCCGCCGCATCCATCAGCTTGGCGGAGTAGCCGGGGAGGGCCTGCGTCGCCGAGCCGGGCTTAGTGGCGGTGAGCCCGGGCAGCGGCGAGATGACGATTGAGCCCGTCTCCGTCTGCCACCAGGTGTCCACCACCGGGCAGCGGTCGCCGCCGATGTGCTCGCGGTACCACATCCAGGCTTCAGGATTGATCGGTTCGCCGACGGAGCCGAGCAGGCGCAGCGTCGAGAGGTCGTGCCGCTGCGGGTGCTCCACGCCCCACTTCATAAAGGCGCGGATGGCCGTGGGCGCGGTGTAGAGGATGGTCACCCCGTAGCGCGCGATGATGCTCCAGAAGCGGTCGCGCTCCGGCCAGTCGGGCGCGCCTTCGTACATCACGCAGGTGGCGCCGTTGGCCAGGGGTCCGTACACGAGGTAGCTGTGGCCGGTGATCCAGCCGACGTCGGCCGTACACCAGAACACATCGTCGTCTTTGAGGTCGAACACCATCTTCGTCGAACTGGCGACGCCGGTGAGGTAACCGCCGGTGGTGTGCACGATGCCCTTCGGCTTGCCCGTCGTACCGGAGGTGTAGAGGATGAACAGCACGTCCTCGGCGTCCATCGGCTCCGGCGCGCACTGATCGTTGGCGTGCTGCATCAGGCGGTGGTACCAGTGGTCGCGGCCCTCCTGCATATCCACGTGCGCCTCGCCGATCGGCCCGCCCGCGCGGCGCTGCACCACGACCACGTGCTGCACGCTGGGGCATCCTTCGAGCGCCTTGTCGGTGTTGCGCTTGAGCGGCACGACCTGCCCGCGACGATACCCGCCATCGGCGGTAATCACAACCTTGGCCTCGGCGTCGTTCATCCGGTCGCGCAGGCTCTCGGGCGAGAAGCCGCCAAAGACCACCGAGTGGATGGCGCCGATGCGCGCACAGGCCAGCATCGCCACGGCCGCTTCGGGAATCAGCGGCAGATAGATGCCGACGCGGTCGCCTTTCGTGACGCCCAGTGACTTGAGCACGTTGGCGAAGCAGCGCACCTCGCGCGCGAGCTCCCAGTAGGTGAGCGTGCGCCGGTCGCCGGGCTCGCCTTCCCAGATGATGGCCGCCTTGTTGCGCAGCGCCCCGGCGAGATGCCGATCGAGGCAGTTCTCGCTGACGTTGAGTTGGCCGCCGATGAACCACTTGGCGTGTGGTGGTTGCCAGTCGAGCACGCGTTCCCAGGGCTTGGTCCACCGCAGCGTGGCTGCCTGCTCTGCCCAGTAGTGGATGAAGTCCCGGTCAGCCGCTTTGTGTCGGCTACGGTCGTGGACGTGGGCCTGCGCGCTGAACTCCGGCGCGGGCGGGAAGGAGCGATTCTCGACGAGCAGGTCGCGGATCTCTTGCATAGGCAAAATGCTAATGACTGCGGTGGCGTATTCCGGATATGTCAACATATGCGACACTGACGCATTTTTTGCCAGATTTACCGCAAGCCGCGGTGCTGATTGGGGGAAGTCACGCTGTGACAGACTGCTAACTGCTTGTTGAATATGATGTTACGGCGCGAGCTTGGTGGCACGGGTATCGCCATTGTAGCGAGGGCAGAAATGCACTCCGCCCATCAGGAGCCCTCGTGGCCGCGACTATGACCTATCACAGCCCGGACCCCATCCTCGTGCCCCTAGTGTGTCCGCCCCGACTCACCACTGAGCATCGGGTGGATTTCCGCCGCGATGCGCTGCACGCGCTCGACGCCGCGTTGGCAGTCGGCGCACGGGCGGTCACGCTGGACCTCGGCGCGGTCGTGGAGATCGACGCCAGCGGACTCGGCGTCTTGATTCTCCTGCAGAAGCGGGCCCGTGAGCTGGGGATGCGCACGCGTCTCGTGCAGGTGCCCGGCGTGGTCGAGCAGCTCCTCAAGGAGACGCAGATGGCTCCCCTCTTCGACATCGTCCGCACCGGATAGGCCCCGGGGCAGCGACGCCCCCGTTCGACGATGGCATCGGGTAGCTTTCGCCCGATGCCTCACACCCAGGACCCGACGCCGTGACGGCGTTGCTCGACGCGTCCGGCCTCGCGCGCAGCTTCGGTACGCGCCGCGCCGTGGATGGCGTACGGTTCGCCCTCGCTGGGGGAGAGGCGCTGGCGCTCTTTGGCCCCAACGGCGCTGGCAAGACCACGCTGCTGCGGCTGCTCGCCGGACTGCTCAAGCCCGATGCCGGGCAGGCACGCATTGCGGGCGAGCTGTTGCCCGCCACTGCCGCCCGTGCGCGCATCGGGCTCATCTCGCATCGCACGATGCTCTACGACACGCTCACCGCGCGCGAGAACGTGTTGTTCGCGGCGCGGCTGTACGGCCTCGCCGACCCGGATGCCGCTACGCAGCAGGCCCTCGACCAACTGCGCGTGGCTGACCGCGCCGAAGTGCCGGTGCGGGCGCTCTCGCGCGGTCTGCAACAGCGTGTGGCCATCGCGCGGGCCATCGTGCACGAGCCGGATGTCCTGCTCGCCGACGAGCCCTACACGGGCCTCGACGAGCAGGGCGCCGGCGCGCTCACCGGACTCTTGCGCGAACGCCGCAGCGCCGGTGCGGCGCTGGTGGTCGTGACGCACCAGTTGCAGGAAGGCCTCGCCGTCGCGTCGCACGCGGCGGTGATGCGCGCCGGCCAGTTCCTGCGCCTCGAATCCACCGCCGGACTCGACGCCGCACGCTATGCCACCGAGTACCGAGGAATGTTCTCGTGAGCCGCGGCGCGCCGCCCGCGGCCCTCGCTGCCGCCTGGCTCGTGGCCCGCAAGGACCTCGCGATCGAGTTCCGCTCGCGCTCGGCCTTCCTCTCCGCGCTCGTGCTCTCGCTGCTCTCGTTGGTGATCTTCTACTTCGCCTGGGACCCGACGGCCGTCGCCGCGGTGGATGTCGCGCCGGGGATCCTGTGGGTGACGTTCACGTTCTCCGGCCTGCTGGGCCTGCACCGCTCGTTCGGCGTGGAGGCGCAGGAGCGCGCGATGGACGCGCTGCTCGTCGCGCCGATCGCCCGCGAGTCCCTCTTCCTCGGCAAGGCCTTCGCGAACCTCATCTTCGTGCTGGGCGTTCAGTTGGTGGCCCTGCCGGCGCTGGCGCTGTTCTACAACCTGCCGCTTGGCACCACGCTGGGGCCGCTGGCGCTGGTGATGGTCGCCAGCGCCATCGGCTTGACCTGCGTGGGAACGTTGTTCGCCGGCATCACGTCCAACACGCGGATGGCGGAGTTGCTGCTGCCGGTGCTCGCGCTGCCGTTCTTCGTGCCCATCGTCTTGCCGGCGGCGCAGATGACGGCCAAGCTCCTCGCGGGGCGGCCGTTCGCCGAGTCCATCGGCTGGCTGCGCATCCTGCTCGCGTTCGACCTCGTCTTCCTCTACGCCTGCACCATCGCGTTTCCCTTTACGCTCGAAGACTGACCGGATGACTCACTCCTCGATGGCGCGCCCGCGCGCCGGCTTCGATTGGCTGATGCTTGCCGCCGTCGCGCTGATGGCCGGCGCGCTCGTCCGCGCCATTTGGTTCACGCCGCCGGACCGCTTGCAGGGCTACGCGCAGAAGATCTTCTACATCCACCTGCCCTCGGCCTGGGTGGCCTTCCTCGCCTTCGGCCTCACGGCGATCGCCGGCGGCGTGTGGCTCTTCATCAAGGACGCGCGCCTCGACCGCTTCGCCGAGTCCTCGGCCGAGGTCGGGGTGATCTTCACCACCGGCGTGCTCATTTCGGGGCCGCTCTGGGGCAAGCCGATCTGGGGTGCCTGGTGGGTGTGGGACGCGCGGCTCACGCTGACGCTGTTCCTGTGGTTCCTCTACCTGGGCTACCTCGTGCTGCGCAGCGCCGTGGACGACCGCGAGGCGCGGGCACGCTACTCGGCCGTCGTCGGCATCCTTGGCGCGCTGCTGATCCCATTCATCCACCTCAGCGTGTACCTGTTCCGCACGCAGCACCCGACGCCGATCGTGGCCAACACCGCGGGTATCCAGATGCCGCCGGTGATGATCACGACGCTGTTCCTCTCGCTCGGCGCCTTCACCGTGCTGTATCTCGCGCTGGTGCGGCAGCGGATGGCGCTGGCCGCCGAACGCGATGCGCTCCTCGACGCCTCGACGGCGGAGTGACGATGCCTGACAACGCCATCTACTACCAGATTGCCTACGGCGCGATCATCGCGCTGTTCGTGGGCTACGGCCTCTCCATCCGCCTGCGTCGCAGGGCCGTGGCGGCCAAACGCGCCGCGCACGAGCGGCCGCGGTGATCCACCCCTGGAAGGACCTCGCGCCCGGGCGCACGCCGCCGGAAGTCGTCACGGCCGTCATCGAGATCCCGCAGGGCGCGCGCAACAAGTATGAGTTGGACAAAGAGTCCGGCCTGTTCCGCCTCGACCGCGTACTGTACTCCGCCGTGCACTATCCCGGCGACTACGGGCTCATCCCGCGCACGCTGCACGAGGACAACGACCCGCTCGACGTCCTCGTGATGATCAAGGAGCCGACATTCACCGGCTGCTTGATCGACGTGCGGCCGGTGGGCGTGCTCAAGATGCTCGACAAGGGCGAGCCTGACGACAAGATCCTGGCCGTGCCCGTGGATGACCCGATGCACGGCGAGTACTTCGACATCGCCGACCTGCCGCAGCACCAGCTCAAGGAAATCGAGCACTTCTTCGCGATCTACAAGGACCTCGAGGGCAAGCGCGTCGAGGTGGTGGGATGGGGCAAGAGCGACGAGGCGATGCGCATCATCGACGAAAGCATCGTGCGCTACGCCGAGGCCTACCTCTCGCAGGGACCGTAGCGGGCCCGGCGGTCCCTCGCGGTCTACTCTCCGCTACCGAGCCAGCTCCGCATCCGCTCGCGGAACGCGCTCTCGCCTTCGCGCCGCGGCACCTTCGTGATCACGGTGATGCCGCCCATAATCGTGTTGCCGGTGACGCGGATGGTCGGCGCACCCGGCACGCCGGCCTTGGACTTGTCCGCCACCGAGCCCATAAACGACGAGCAGTCCACGTCCGCCGGTAGCCCAGGCGGCAGGATGATCTTGAGGTCGCCCATAAACACGTCGGCCTGGATGTCCACGCCTTCGGCCGGAATCGGCGTCTCGCGGAAGTCGAGCAGCACGCTGCCCATAATCGTGCTCGCGAGAATCAACGGCGTCGGCGTCCACGCGCCTTCTTTCTTGATTTCGCTCATCACGGCGGCGTAGCGCTTCTCGCCGGGGCCGAGCCCTCGGCCGCGCTGGCGTTCGGGCGGCAGCGGACTGCGGGGTGCTGCCGGCACGGGCGCGCTCAGCGGTACCGGCGGCGGCGCGGGCTCACCGAGGCGTTGGATCTGGATCGCCGGCAGTCCGTCGAGGACCGTATTGAGCTGTGCGCGGTCGGCGGACTTGTACACGCGCTCGAGGCGCGCCTCCAGCTCACCGGTGGTCAGTTGGTCGCGTGCGTACGCGGCGCAGAGCTTCTGGACGACGTCTTCGCGTTCGAGCTCGAGGGTCATAGGTCGAAACCTACGCGTTCAGCGGCCCCAGAGTGACGTCAGCGTTCCAAATGGCGGTAGCCGCCGCGGTAGTACACCAGCGGATGGCCCTCGCGCAGGGCGGTCGCGTGCACTTCGCCGACGAGGATCGTGTGGTCGCCGGCCGGGTGCCGCGCCACTACGCGGCACTCCAGGTGCGCGAGCGCGTCGTCCAGCAGAGCCAGGCCGTGCAGTCCACGGCGCAGCGCCACGCCGTCGAAGCGGTCCACCTCGCGCTCGGCGAAGCGGCGCGACACCGCTTCCTGCCCCTCGGCCAGCACGTTGACGGCGAAGGTCTCGCAGTGCTCGAGCACCGGGGCCACGCTCGCGCCGTTATCGATGCAGACGAGGATCATCGGCGGATCAAGCGACAGCGAACTGAACGCGCTGACGGTCATCCCCACGTCGCGGCCGTCGTCGTCGCGCGCGGTCACGACGGTGATGCCTGAGGCAAAGCGCCCGAGAGCGGCGCGGAACTCCGCGGGATCAACCGGCATCGCGTGCCTGCTGCGCGAGCAGCGCCGCCTGCGCCCGCAGCGCCGCCGACGCCGGCTCGGCGTCGCCCAAGCGGCGCATCCGGCGGCGATACGACCGCGCCGATTCCAGCGCGAGCGCGCAGGCGACGCAGGCGGCCGCGTGCGCCTCGACGCGCGCCGACGTCAACGCATCCGTCTCGTCCGCGACGAAGTCGCCGAGGACGGCCCGGACAGCGCTGCAGGGCGTGGTGTCGTGGTGCGGGGGAGGCGTGTCGTTCATTCTTTCTCCACTCAACCATTAACTTCCCCGACGGTTCCCACCAGCCTCCCACCCCCCGTGTCCGCTACCGTCGACCCCCTGCTCCCCCTGGCCCTGCTCGAGGCCGTCCGCACCGTGGACCTCCCCGACGCAGAGTACGAGACCGAGTTCGTCGAGGAGCTCCGGACCAAGCGCTTCGGGCTCAGCGACACGGTCCACGCGCAGATTCGGCGCTATCACGAGGCCGTCAAGCGCAACCAGCGGCCCAGCGCCGAGGAGGCGGCGGGCATCGCGCGGCTCATCGGGCGTCGGCCTGACGCCGAGGCCGTGTTCCGCGAGGCCGGCCGCAACCTCGCCCGCCGCACCTACGACCGCGTCTCGCCGCTGGTCAAGCGCCTCACGCACCTGCTGCCCTCGCTGTTCGCGCGGCCGCTGGCGCTGGGGCAGATCCGGCGCATCGGGGCGCGGTACCTCGCCGGCAATGTGCGGCGCGTGGGGGCCTCGGTGCATCTCGAGGTGCGCGAGTCCGTCACGCTCGACGCCGCGCCGCGCCAAGCCGGCTGCAGCTTCTATGAGTCTGCCCTGCGCGAGCTGATGCAGCAGTTGGTGGACGGCGTGGGCTCGGTGGAGCACGTGCGCTGCGCCTCGCGCAGCGAAGGCAGTTGCGAATGGCGCGCCCAGTGGCGGACGGTGCGCTGACGATGCTGACGCCCCAGATGCTTCCCGCCGTGCAGCGCGCCCTCGCCGAGGCCGGCCTTGATGGCTGGCTCGTCTACGACTTCCGCGGCCTCAATCCCGTCGCCGCCTCGGTGCTCGGCATCAAGGGGATGGTCACGCGCCGGATCTTCGCGTGGATTCCCACGGTCGGTACGCCGCAGGCCATCACGCACGCCATCGAACCCGGCCCCTGGGCTGCGTGGCCCACGGAGTGGCCCAAGCACGTGTACTCCGCCTGGCGAGAGCTCGAGGCGCTGCTGCCCACGCTGGTGAAGGGCAAGCGCGTCGCGATGGAGTACGCGGCCGGCGATGCCGTGCCGGTGGTCGACCGCGTCCCAGCCGGTGTCATCGAGATGGTACGCAGTGCCGGCGCCGATGTCGTCACCAGCGGCGAACTCGTCACGCGATTCTTCGCCGTGTGGTCCGACGCCGAGATCGCCAGTCACCGGGCGCACGCCGAGCTGCTGCGCGGCTTCGCCCACGCCGCCTTCGCGCGCGTCGGCGAGACCATCCGTGCCGGCACGCCGATCCACGAGCACGAGGTGATGGAGTGGATCCAGGGCCAGTTTGCCGCCCACGGCCTGTTCACCGACCACGGCCCCAACGTCTCAGCCAGCGAGAACGCCGCCAACCCGCACTATGAGCCCAGCGCGGCGCACCCGCGGCGCATCGTGAAAGGCGACGTGCTGCTCATCGACCTGTGGGCCACCAAGCAGCAGCCCGGCGCGATGTGGGCGGACCAGACCTATATGGCCGTCGTGGGCACGCCCAGCGCCAAGCAGCAGGAGGTGTGGGCGACGATCCGCGACGCGCGCGACGCCGCCATCGCGCTGCTGATGCGCAAGCTCGCGACTGGCGAGGCGGTGCAGGGCCGCGAGGCCGACGCGGCCGCACGTGCCGTCATCGAGGCGCGCGGCTACGGCAAGTACTTCACGCACCGCACCGGCCACTCCATCGACGCGCGCGGCCTGCACGGGATGGGGCCCAACCTCGATGACCTCGAGACCCGCGACGAGCGCCAGCTACTGCCGGGCGTGGGGTTCTCGATCGAACCCGGTATCTACATCCCGGGGGAGTTCGGGATGAGGACCGAGGTGAATGCGTACGTGGGGGCGAGTGGGCTGGTGGTGACGCCTGGGGAGTATCAGCGTGAGCTCGTGGTCCTTTAAGGGCGGTTCACCACAGAGGACACAGAGGACACAGAGAACTACAAAACCTAGGGGGTGCGCACCGATACGTCGGTGCGAACCCCCTAAGTACTTGCTCTTGCAGTTCTCTGTGTACTCTGTGCTCTCTGTGGTGAACCGCAGTTACCCCAGCACCCGCCGATCCACCGCCATCGCCACGAACAGCAGCGCGAGATACAGCAGCGAGTACCCGTACACCCACCACGAAGGCTTGGCACGGGCGCTCGGCTCCGCGACGCGCACCTTCCACACCCCCCAGAGCAATAGCCCGCCCAGCAGCAGCGCCGAGACGAGATAGAACAACCCGAAGGCCTCCCACGTCACCGGCAGCACCGTCAGCGCCACCAAGAGCACGCTGTACCACCACATCTGGTCGATCGTCTCGCGTTCGCCCCACACCAGCGGGGCCATCGGGACGCCGGCCTTGCCGTAGTCGCCCTGCTTGTTCAGGGCGAGGGCCCAGAAGTGCGGCGGCGTCCAGTAGAACACGATCAGGAACAGCATCCAGGCCGTGAGGTCGAGCCGACCCGCCACTGCCGCCCAGCCCACCAGCGGCGGGAAGGCCCCCGCCGCGCCGCCGATGACGATGTTCTGCGGCGAGCTGCGCTTGAGCCAGCGCGTGTAGATGAACACATAGAAGTAGAAGCCGGCCAGCGCCATCGCCGCGGTCAGCACGTTCACGAAGCGCGCAAGCAGGAACGTGGCCGCCGTCGCGAGCCCCACCCCGAAGGCCAGCACCGCCAGCGGGTGCATCCGTCCGCTGGGGATCGGCCGCAGCCGCGTCCGCGCCATCACGTCGTCGATGTCGCGGTCGATGTACATATTCACCGCGTTCGCGCCGCCAGCCATCAGGTAGCCGCCGATCATCACGAGCATCACGATGGACAGCGTCGGCACGCCCGCCACATACATCGGGGCGACGGTGGTCACCAGCAGCAGCGAGATGATCCGCGGCTTGGTGAGGGCGATCAGGTCCTTCGCCAGCGGGGCCTCGGCCCGCAGCTCGGCGCTCGCGGGTCCGGTCATAGCGTGATCGACTGCGAGGCGGGGTCGAACTGCACCTCGACGATCGGCGGCCGGGTCGCGGCGCGCCAACTCAGCCACAGCACTAGCGCCAGCACTAGGGCCGGCCCCCACGCGAACACCCGTTCGACGAACGGGACGCGCGTGCCGGCCAGCGCCCAGGCGCGGGCGGTGGAGCGGAGGATGGCCACCTGCGCGACAATTACCGCGAGGACGGCCGCCCAGAAGAGCAGGGTCGGGAGGGAGGCTGGCATTGGTCTGGGTGAATAATCGCCCCATCCCCTCCCCGCAGGGAGTGGGCTTGCGTAGCTTCGCCCTATGGCAACCTCCCCCGAAGCACAGCCCACGCTTGCGCGCAGCATCGGCCTCTGGAGCGCGATGGCCGTCGTCATCGGCTCCACGATTGGCTCCGGCATCTTCCGCTCCCCGGCCGGCATCGCCGACAAACTGCCCGGCCCCGTGCCGATGCTGCTGGCCTGGGTGGCCGGCGGCATCTTCGCGATGTGCGGCGCGCTCACGATCGCCGAGCTCGCCAGCGCCTTCCCGAAGACGGGCGGCATCTACGTGTTCCTCAAGGAAGGCTGGGGTGACCGCACGGCCTTCACCTTCGGCTGGGCGCAGTTGGTGATGATCCGCGCGGCGTCGCTGGGCGCCATCGCCATCACCTGCGCCGAGTACTTCTTCCGCGTGATGGGCTGGAGCCTGGACGAGGCGATGCCCGTGCGCTACGCCGCGGCCACGGCCATCCTGCTCACCGCCAGCTTCAATATCCGCGGGGCCAAGGTTGGCGCGGCGTTCACCAACTTCACCGTGCTGGCCAAGTACGGCGGCCTGCTGTTCATCGTGATCGTGGCCTTCGCGGTGGGCCTGCCGACCAACGGCCTCAGCAACTTCACGCCGGCCATCCCGCCGGGCAGCCTGAGCATCAGCGCCTTCGGCCTCGCCTTGGTCAGCACGCTCTGGGCCTTCGACGGCTGGGCGGACGTGTCCAACAACGGCGGCGAGGTGCGGGACCCGCAGAAGAACCTGCCGCGGGCGCTCATCGGCGGGACGCTCCTTGTCATCGCGATCTACCTGGCCGCCAACCTCGCGTACCTCTCGGTGCTGAGCATCGAGGAGATGCGCGTCTCGCGGCTCGTGGCGGCCGACGTGGCCGAGCGGGTCATCGGCTCGGCGGGCGTGGTGTTCGTGTCCGTGACCGTGATGATTTCGACGTTCGGGACACTGAACGCCGTGCTGTTCACCAGCCCGCGCATCTTCTTCGCGATGGCGGCGGACGGGCTGTTCTTCAAGCAGGTGGCGTCGGTGCACGGTAGCTGGGGCACGCCGTGGGTGGCCATCGTGATGACGGCGACGCTGGGTGCGCTCTTCGTGCTGCTGCGGACCTTTGAACAATTGGCGGACGCCTTCGTGACGGCATTCCTGCCGTTCTACTTCTTGGCGGTGGCCTCGATCTTCCGCCTGCGCCGCCGGCCGGATTACCAGCCGTCGTTCCGCGTGCCGTGGTATCCGCTGGTGCCGGCGCTGTTCATGTGCGCCGTGCTCTACCTACTGGGCAACGCGCTGATCAGCCCCGACAGCCGCTGGCAGACGGCGGGTGTTCTCGGCGCCTGTTTGATCGGTTTGCCGGTGTATTCGTTGACCGTGGGCCGCCGCCGGTAACGGTTCGGTAGCCTCCGGCCTCCGTCGGTTGACGGGGGTGCGGCGGGGCGGCGAGCTTCGCACTATATTTTCGTCGGCTTTACAGCGCCGGACCGACCCCCGGGTCTGGAGGCGCACCGCTGGTTCCCACCCCACAGAGGAAACCCCAATGAAGCGTTGGATCCTCCGGTTGACGTTTGCACTGGCCGCGATGGCCGCCGCTGCGTCTGCCACCATCGTCTCCGCGCAGGTGACCACGGGCCAGATCCGTGGCATCGTGACGGACGGCGAGAACCGCCCCCTCGAGGGCGCGCGCATCACCGCAGTGCACCTGCCCTCCGGCACCCAATACGTGGGTGCCACTCGGGCGGATGGACGCTTCAACATCCCCGGTATGCGCGTCGGCGGCCCCTACAGCGTCGCGGCGACGATGATCGGCTTCGCACGCCAGAGCCGCGACGACATCGAGGTGGTCCTCGGTGCCTCGGCCGACCTGATCTTCAAGATGGACGCGGTGGCCACCCAGCTCAGCGCCGTGACCGTGACCTCGGAAGGTGGCGAGCTCAGCTCGACCCGCACCGGCGCGGCCACCAACGTGCGTCGCGAGGCACTGGAGCAGTTGCCGACGATCACGCGTCGCCTGGCGGACTTCACCCGCCTCACGCCGCAGGCCAGCGGCAACAACTTCGCCGGCCAGGACAACCGCCTCAACAACATCACGGTTGACGGTGCGGCGTTCAATAACTCGTTCGGCCTCGGCGGCCAGCCGGGTGACCGCACGCAGGTCTCGCCGATCTCGCTCGACGCGATCGAGGCGGTGCAGGTGAACATCGCGCCCTACGACGTGCGCCAGGGCGGCTTCGTCGGCGCCGCGGTGAACACCGTCACCCGCTCCGGCACGAACGAGTTCTCGGGCTCGCTGTACTACAACGTGCGCGACCAGGACTATGTGGGCCGTACCGCCGGTCGTAGCACCTTCAACCCCGGCACCTTCAGCTTCGACCAGATCGGCTTCCGCCTCGGCGGCCCGATCATCAAGGACAAGCTCTTCTTCTTCGTCTCGTACGAGTCGGACGAGAACACCGCGCCGGGCAACACCTTCCTGCCGCGCGAGGCGGGCCAGACGGCCGCCGGCAACATCACGCGTGTGCTGCGATCCGACCTGCAGAACGTGCGCGACACGCTGATTACGCTCTTCGGCTACAACCCGGGCCAGTTCGAAGGCTATCCGGGCGCCACGCCGTCGGCGCGCCTCACCACGCGCATCGACTACGCGCTGAGCGACCGCAACAAGTTCTCCTTCCGTTACTCCTCGCTGGACTCCGAGACCGACGTGCTGGTCTCGACCTCCAGCTCCCTGGGCTTCGGCCGCACGCGCAACCAGGGGATGAGCTATACCGGTTCCAACTACACGATTCTCGAGAACATCCGCTCGTACGCCGCGGAGTGGAACTCGCTGATCACGGACCGGATGAGCAACCAGATGATCTTCACGTACACCAAGCAGGACGAGTCGCGTGGAGCCATCAGCAACCTGTTCCCCTTCGTGGACATCCTCGACGGGGGGCAGACCTACATCTCGTTCGGTTCCGAGCCCTTCACGCCGAACAACGAGCTGCGCTACAGCACCTGGCAGCTGCAGAACAACTTCACGATCTACGGGAACCGCCACGACCTGACCTTCGGCCTCAACATCGAGGGCTATGAGTCGGAGAACGTGTTCTTCCCGGGCAAGCAGAGCGCGTATGTGTACAACTCGCTGCAAGACTTCTACGATGACGCTCGCGGATTCGTGGATGCGTGCGGAACGGGAGCTGCAGCCCAGACGTGCTCGGCCTACGCTGCATCGCCGGCCGGTGTCGGGCCGCGCCGCTTCCAGGTGCGCTACGCCAACATCGCCGGGATGGAGAAGCCGGTCCAGCCGCTGGAAGTCAACTTTATGGGCGCCTACGTGCAGGATGAGTACCGCGTCGGTCGCGGCCTCACCCTCACCGGCGGCCTGCGTGTGGACGTCGTGAGCTTCGGCAACACGGCGGAGGAGAACACACAGGTCAACTCGTATACGTTCCGGGACGAGAACGGCAACAACGTGCAGTACAGCACGGCCAAGCTGCCGGATGCCACGCCACTCTTCTCGCCGCGCCTCGGCTTCAACTGGGATATGCGCGGCAACGGCCGTTCCGTCGTGCGCGGCGGCAGCGGCATCTTCACCGGCCGCCCGGCCTACGTCTGGATCTCCAACCAGATCGGAAACAACGGCATCCTGACCGGCTTCATCCAAGCGGACGGTCCGGGCGGGTCCGAGCTGACCACTCGTCCGTTCCATCCGAACCCCGACCACTACAAGCCGGCTACGGTGACGGGTGCGCCGGCCGCGTCCTACGAACTGGCCCTCACCGACAAGAACTTCAAGTTCCCGCAGGTGTGGCGCTCCAATCTCGCGATGGACCATCGATTCGAGAACGGCTGGCTCACCACGGTCGAGTTCATCTGGGGCCGTGACGTGAACGGCATCTATTACATCAACGCCAACCTGCCAGCGCCGGATGCTGCCTTCACGGGCCCGGGTGCCCGTCCGCGCTGGTTGTCAGACAAGTGCCCGGCCACGACGAACGAGCGCGAAACGAACCGCATCAATTGCAACATTACCAGCGCAATCGTCCTCAAGAACCAGAACGTCGGCCAGACGTATAACGCCGCCATCTCCCTTGAGCGCGCGTACCGCAACGGCTTCTACACCAAGCTTGCCACGGCCTACGGCACCGCCACCAACACCGTGGACGCGGGATCCATCGCCTTCGGTTCGTGGAACAACAACCAGCACACCGGCAACCCCAACCTCCCCGGCCTCGGTGACGGTGCCGGATATCAGGGCCGCCGCTCCTGGATCGTGAGCTCCTACACGCGGGATTGGTTCGGCTGGGGCAACACCACGATCTCGGCCTTCCTTGAGAACTTCCAGGTCGGCCAGACCAGCTACGTCTTCGGTGGAGACCTCAACGGTGACGGCGGCACCTCGAACGACCTGATTTACGTGCCGCGCGACCAGTCGGAGATGAACTTCGCGCCGATCACCGGTGCGACGCCGTTCACGCCGGCTCAGCAGGCGGCGGCCTGGGATGCCTATATCGAACAGGACCCGCACCTCCGCACCCGTCGCGGCCAGTTCGCCCGCCGCGGTGGCCTCAAGCTGCCGCAGGTGACGCGGATGGACCTCAGCGCCTCGCAGGACCTGAGCGCGCTGTTCGGCGGAAAGAAGAACTCGCTCCAGGTCCGTGTGGACATCCTGAACTTCACGAATATGCTCAACAGTGACTGGGGTCTTGCCCAGTTTGCCGTGAACAACGCGCCACTGATTCCGCGTTCGTTCCAGACCACGGGAACGGTTGGCGGTGTGGCGTGCACGGTCGTCGCGCCCTGTAACGGACCGGCCGACGGTACCGGTGCCGCGATCTACACGATGCGCGTCATCAACGGCCAGTTGCAGAACCGCACCTTCCAGAAGTCGGCGAACACCAACGACGTCTGGCGTATGCAGCTCGGCCTCCGCTACACGTTCAACTAAGCCCAGTTCCCGCTCGGCAGACCGCCCCGTCAACCGTCACGGTTGCCGGGGCGGTCTCGTTTCCGGGGGGAGAGGGAACGGCAATTCACCACAGAGGGCACAGAGGGCACAGAGAACTGCGCCGGAGAGCGGTGCTGGCGGTGCGAGAACGGCAACCGCGAATCAACGCAGAGGCGCAGAGGACGCAGAGCACTACAACTGCCACTGCAAAAGCTTTGGGGGTCCGCGCGGATGCATCCGCGCGGACCCCCAAGTACTCGCAGTTGCACTGCTCTGCGATCTCTGCGCCTCTGCGTTGAAGGCAGTTGCGGTTCTCTGTGCCCTCTGTGGTGAAAAGCCGTTCCCTCTCCCCCTCAGAAGATCGACAGCTTGATGTACTTCCGCGGATTCCGCTGGAAGTCCGCCGTCAACGAATCGAGCCGCGTCAGCAGCGCCCGCGTATCGCGGTAGAGCCCCGCATCGTTGAGCAGCAGGCCCGCCGAGCCCTCGCCGCCCTCGAGCTTCGCCAGCACGCCGTTGAGCTGCTCCGTCGTGGCCCGCAGGTCACCCGCCAAGCTCCCCATCGCCGTCGCGGCGCCGGCCAGCGCCTTCACGGTACTGTCGACGCTGGCGGAGTCCACCGCGCTCACCACGCGCCGCACCGCCGCCTGCGTGCGCGACAGCTCCTCGGACTGCACCGCCGCGATGGTCGTCAGCTGGGCCAAGAAGCGATTCGCGTTCTGCACCGTCGCCCGCAGCTCGCGCAGCCCGCCATCCTGCACCAGGTCCCGGTTGAGCGCCGCCGTCAGCGACTGCAGGTCGCTGCCGATGGAATCCACGCGCGCCAGCACGTCGCCGATCTGCACCGACGGCGGGCCCGCCGGGATCGTGTCACCCTGCGAGAAGTCCTCCAGCGTCAGCGGTCCCTCGGGGTTCACGGTCACCATCATATCGCCGAACACGCCGTTGGGGACGATGCGCGCGATGGCGTTGCGCGGCACCTGGTAGCGCTTGTTGATGCGCATCGTGACGAGCAGCGTGCCCTCGCGCCGGAACGCCACGTCGGACACATACCCCACGGACACGCCCGAGAGCAGCACGGGCTGGCCGGGCCGTAGTCCGGCGCCCCACTCGAACACCGAGTACACCGGATAACCCGGCGCGATGCCGCCGCGGGCCAGCAACAGGGAGCCGAGCACCCCGAGCACCAACGCCAGGGTGGCCACGATTCCCACGAGGACTTCGTCGCGACGCTTCATTAGGCCTGAAGATACGGGGCGAGGAGGACGGCCGTGATGGCGTCCAGGATCAGGATGGCGATGGACGACACCACGACGGCCTTGGCCGTGCTCTGGCCGACGCCCTCGGCGCCGCCCCGCGTGGTGTAGCCCTCGTAGGTGCAGAGGAAGGCGATCGCAGCCCCGAAGAGCGTCGCCTTGATCAACGAGTACGTCACCTGGAACTGGTCGTAGCCCAGGCGCACCCCTTCCATAAACTGCGCGTACTTCACGTCGGTGATCGTCACCGCCGCCATCAGGCCGCTGAGCACGCCGAAGACGTCGGCGAACACCGTCAGGATCGGCAGCATAATCACCGCCGCGATGATGCGTGGGATAATCAGGTAGGCCACCGGGTCGAAGGCCAGGGTCTCCAAGGCATCGATCTGCTCGGTGACCCGCATCGTCGCGATCTCGGCGGTCATCTTCGCGCCGACTCGTCCCGCGAGCACCAAGCCCGTGAGCAACGGCCCTGTCTCGAGGATCACGATCTGCCGCGAGCTGAGGCCCACGATGCTGAGCTGGATGCCCGGAAACAGCTGGTAGCGGATCTGGATCGTGATCACGCCGCCGATGAAGGCGGCCACCATAATCGCCAGGGGCAGGGAATCCACGCCGATGGTGCGCATCTGGTGGAAGACCTCGCGGCTCCAGGTGCGGCCTTCCTTGAGCGCACGGCCCAATTCGCGGAAGAACAGCACCCGCGCCCCGATGCCCCCGAACAGCGCCATCGCGCTGCGCCCCATTCCCCGGAAGAACCGGAGACCGGTGCGCGGCACGATCGGGAAAGTCTCGGTGGGACGTCCAGCCACGTTAGGTCCGGACCTTGATGAGGAGGAAGGTACCGATGCCGGTGAACAGGGCGCCCGGCATCCAGGCGGCCAGTTCGGGCTTCACGAGGCCTCCGGCGCCGATGGCCTGCGTCAGCTGGAGCAACACGAGGAAGATAACCGTCACCGCGAGCGAGATGGCCACGCCGTACGCGGTTCCGCCGCGCTGGGTGCTCGTGGCCAAGGGCGCGCCGATGAGCATAATGATCACGCAGGTGACCGGGATGGCGATCTTGAGCATCCGTTCCACGCGCAGCTTCTTCACGTCGGCACCGGAGCGCTCCATCGCCGCGATGAACCGCCCGAGGTCCTGGAATCCCATCTCGGCCGGCGCCTTGGGGTTGGCCATCAGGTGCTGCGGCCGTTCCGTGAAGTAGCGGTCGCGCAGGGAGTCGAACTGGACGCTCATCGACGACAGCGAATCGGGCATCAGGTGCAGGTACCCGTTCTTGAGCGTCCAGCCCCTCCGGTCCGCCCAGTCCGCCGACTCGGCGGTGATCACGAAGCTCGGGAACTCGGGGCCGACGCCGCGTCGCTCGATCTCCACGCGTTGCGCCGTCGCCGAGCCGACGTTGGCGTAGCCGATCTTGTAGACGCGGCCCTCGTCGGCGGCGTAGGCGAAGTTGGAGCGCTCGTTCGCCAAGCGCACCGACTTCTCCTGCAGCAACTCCAGCCGGCGCGCGTTCAGCGGCGGGATCAGCTCCGAGAGCGTGAGGCCGAGCAGCGTCGCGACGACGGCGCCGAAGCCGATCGGTGCGATGAACCGGTGGAAGCTGATGCCCGAGGCCTTGGCCGCGGTGATCTCGCTGTGCCGCGTGAATCCGCCCACCGTGAACACCGTCGCGAAGAGCACGGCCGCCGGCAGCACGAGGAACATCGTCTCCGGGATGCCGAAGAGGTACGCCAGCGCGATGTCGGCGGGCGGGAGCTCGCGCGAGAGATAATTGTCGAGCTTCTCCGAGATGTCGATGATGATCACGAGCATCGGGAAGCCCAGCGCGGTGGCGGCGAGGACCTTCCAGAACTCGCTCAGCACGTAGCGGTCCAGCGGGTGGATCCAGCTGCGCCGGCGGCTCACGTGGGGCTCCGGCGCCACTTGGCCTTCGCGGCGTCGACGAGCCGCCCCCACCACTCGCTGGTCTCGCTGCCGCGGTGCGTCGAGCCCTCGCTGCCCAGTCGCGCCGTCAGCACGATGCCGACCGCGCCGAGTACGGCGTTGGCGCCCCACATCGCGAAGGCGGGGTCGAGCAGCCCGCGGTCGGAGAGCGCCTCGCCGGCCAGCAGGCCCACGTAGTAGATCGCGAAGACCCCGAGGCTCACGCCCAGCGTGAGGCCGACGCCGCCGCGCGGGAAGCGCAGGGCGATGGGGGCGCCGAGCAGCACGAAGACCACGCAGGCCGCGGCGATCGAGAACTTCTTCTCGATTTCCACGCGGTAGCGGTCCATCTGTGCCTTCACGCTGCGCATCTCGAAGCGGTAGCCCTCGAGGATGACGGCGTCATAGTCCGGGAGTGTCTGGGGCGTGACGCGCTGGGGTGCGGGCACAGGCTCCTGCGCCGCCTCGGCCGACTTCACGCTGGTCCACTCGCGCCACTTGGCCAGCGCCCCGCAGTAGTACGCAGCGAGGCGCCAGCGCTCACGCGGCGGCACGGCCAGCGTATCCGCCGGGTTCTCGGCCAGATGCACCTGCCGCCAGACGACCGTCCAGGAATTGCGCGTGGACTCGACGCGTTCCTGCAGCTCGCAGATGGTGTACTCGCGATCGGAGCGGTAGGCCGCGTTCCTCGTGGTGCCGCGGTCGAGCCCGGCGGCGATGCCGCGCACGACGATGCGATCCTCGGTGAAGAAGCTGCGCTGCAGCCGCTGTGGGGCGTCGGCGGCGCTTTCCACCGACTGACCGTGATAGAGCGTCAGCACCAGGTCGGTGCCGCTGGCCGAGAAGGCCAGGCCGCCACTGTCGGCGCGGATCGTGCGTCGCGCGGCCGCGTCGCTGAGGTCGTAGATGGTGACGTCGCGCATCCGGTTGGTGCCCGGCTCGATGCGCGCCGCCCGCAGGTACAGCGAGCCGCGCACGACCTCGTTGATGACCTGCTCGCTGAGCGCCAGCGTCGGCTTCACCCGCGCGATGTCTCCCTGCAGGGTGGCCAGCCGATGGTTGGCGCGCGGCAGCACTTGGTCGTTGAACCAGACCATCAGCAGCGCCAGCCCGATGGACGCGATGATCACCGGCCGCACCAACAGTTGCATACTCACGCCGCTGGCCTTGAAGGCCGTGATCTCGTTCTCGGCGGCGAAGCGTGAGAAGGCGTGCAGCGTGGCCATCAGCACGGCCATCGGCAGGGTCATCGCCACCGTGAACGGGAGCGAGAGCACGAGGAACTCCACGATCACCGACCACGGCAAGCCCTTCCCGACGAGCTCGGGAAACTTCTTGGCGATGAAGTTGAGCAGGAGCAGCGAGGTCAACGCCGAGACGGCGAAGAGCAACGGCCCGAGGTGCTCGCGGAGGACGTAGCGGGAGGCGATCTTCACTTGCGTATATTCCACTAGCTATTGATGGCCGGGCAAGGTGCGGCGGTGTATACCCCACAGCACCGTGTTCGCCGCGCCACCACTTCCGCCCCGTCCCGATGTCCCGGCTCCTGCGCCCGTTCCGTTGCGCCCCCGCGATCGCCCTGCTGCTGCTCGCCTGCGGCGGCGGGGAGGCCGCCCAGTCCGACGCCCTCGTGACCGACCGAACCCCGCCCGAGTTCGATGGGGCCAAGGCGATGGCCTATGTGCGCGCCCAGA
Organism: Gemmatimonadaceae bacterium; assembly: GCA_019637355.1. Lineage (NCBI taxonomy): Bacteria > Pseudomonadati > Gemmatimonadota > Gemmatimonadia > Gemmatimonadales > Gemmatimonadaceae > Gemmatimonadaceae bacterium. The sequence continues at coordinate 427,828 of JAHBVT010000001.1, forward strand.
TGGCCTTCGGGCCCCGGGTGCCCGGCACGGCGGCCCACCGCAACGCCGGCGACTGGCTGGTCAGCGAGCTGCGCGAGCGCGCCGACACCGTCCTCGTGCAGACCTGGACCCACGTGACCGCCGACGGCAAGCGCCTCCCGATGCGCAACGTGCTCGCGCGCTTCAATCCGGCGGCCAGCGACCGCGTGCTGTACCTCGCGCACTGGGATTCGCGTCCGACGGCCGAAAAGGCCACGAACCCGGCGGACCGCGGCGGCCCCACGCCCGGCGCCAACGACGGTGCCTCGGGTGTCGCCGTGCTGCTCGGCGTAGCCGACGCGCTCAAGGCGCAGCCGGCGGGCATCGGCGTGGACCTGCTCTTCGTGGACGGCGAGGACTGGGGTGACTTCGATACCGATACCGACGTGCTGATCGGCTCGCGCCACTTCGTCGCGAACCTGCCGCGCAACTTCGCGCCGCGCTTCGGCGTGCTGTTCGATATGGTCGGCAAGCCGGACGCGCGCTTCCTCTACGAGTCGCACTCGATGCGCGCCGCCCCCGACGTCATCCAGCTGGTCTGGGGCGCGGCCCAGCGGCTCGGGCACGGAGCGTACTTCCCGACCCGCGAGTCGTTCCCGATCACCGACGACCACCTGCCGTTTATCGAGAAGGGCTTCAAGGTGATCGACGTGATCGACATCGACTACGCCTACCACCACACGCCGGAGGACACCGAGGACAAGGTCTCCGAGCGGACGCTGCAGGTGGTCGGGGACGTCGCAATGGCGGTGTTGCGCGCGATGCGATGATGGTGCGCGGTGGGCCTTGCCGCGCGATGCTACGGCCGTGCCCACCCCATCCGAGCGGCGCGCGCTCCTGTTCGTGGCTGCCGTAGCGGTCCTGGGCGTGGGGGTGCGCGGTGCACGCTCCCTGCGCCCCCCGGCCACGGCTGTGACGGGGCCCCAGGCAGCCCTGGCCGCCCAGCTCGCGGCGGTGGAGTCTGCGGTCACGGCAGGCGGCCGACCGAGGTCCACGACCCAGCGGAGTTCCGCCGGGGTGACCAAGGCGCCGGTCGCAGCGTCGGCGCACGCTGCACCGGTCGCCCCTGTGGACGTAGACCGTGCCGACGCGGCCGAACTCGAGACTCTGCCAGGCATCGGGCCGGCGCTGGCGCGGCGCATCGTCGAAGACCGCGCCGAACACGGGAGCTTCGGGGGCTTGTCGGGTCTGCAGCAGGTACGAGGCATCGGGCCGGCCCTGGCCGCCAAATTGGCGCCGCGCGTCACATTCTCTGGTCCGCCTCGTCCTCCACGGGCGGCGGCCAGTGGACCGCGCAGTCTACATCCTTGACACTTGTGCGTTCCCCCGTCCACCTTCACGCTGTCACGCGACGCGCAGACCGGCCCTGGACATCTCCGGAGCCGGCAAGCGCGCCCTATCCCGTGCATCAGGTATGACGGCAGCGGCCAGCGCAGGCGGTGAACGGATTGGCGATCTCCTCCTCAAGGAGGGATTGATCACGCGCGAGCAGTTGCAGAAGGCCCTGGATGAGCAGCGGCAGCAGGGCACCCGTGTGGGCTACAACCTCGTGAAGCTCGGCTTCATCCAAGAGAACGAGCTCACGCGCACGCTGGCGCGGCAGTTCAAGATGCCGGCCGTGGACCTCTCGAAGTTCGAGGTGGACACCAAGATCATCAAGCTGGTGCCGACGGACCTGGCCACCAAGAACCTGGTGCTGCCGCTGAAGCGCGACGGTCGCACGCTGACCGTGGCGATGGCGGATCCGACGAACCTCGGCGTCATCGAGGACCTCAAGTTCATCACCCGCTACGACATCTTCCCGGTGATAGCGGGCGAGTTCACGCTGCGCAACGTCATCGAGAAGCACTACGAGTCCAACGAGCAGCAGATGTCGGCGCTGCTGGACGAAATCGAGGGTCTCGAGGACAGCGAGGTCGAAGTCGTCGAGGAGAAGGAGGAGGAGATGTCGGCGACGGCGCTGGCCGCCGCCGTCGACGACGCGCCGGTCGTGAAGCTGATCAACGCGATCCTCACCAACGCCGTGAAGCAGGGTGCCTCGGACATCCACTTCGAGTGTTTCGAGAAGGACCTGCGCGTGCGCTATCGCATCGACGGGCATCTCGAAGAAGTGATGAAGCCGCCGAAGAAGATGCAGCCGGCGCTGATTTCGCGGTTCAAGATTATGAGCCAGCTCAACATCGCCGAGCGCCGCGTGCCGCAGGACGGCCGCATCAAGCTCAAGCTGAGCGCCAACAAGGTCGTGGACTTCCGCGTCTCCACGCTGCCCACGCTCTTCGGCGAAAAGGTCGTGCTGCGCATCTTGGCGCAGAACAACCTGATGGACCTCGACAAGCTCGGCATCGAGCCGCAAGCCGAGCGCGACCTGATGCACGCGGTGCGGAGTCCCTACGGGATGGTGCTGGTCACGGGCCCCACGGGTTCGGGCAAGACCACCACGCTGTACTCGAGCATTATGCTCATCAACAAGGTCGAGACGAACATTATGACCGCGGAGGACCCCGTCGAGTACAACCTCTACGGGGTCAACCAGGTGTTGGTGCGCAACGAGATCGGGATGACCTTCGCAGCCGCGCTGAAGGCGTTCCTGCGGCAAGACCCGAACATCATCATGGTCGGCGAGATCCGTGACCTCGAGACCGGCGGCATCGCCATCAAGGCCGCACTCACCGGTCACCTGGTGCTCTCGACGCTCCACACCAACTCCACGGCCGAGACGATCACGCGTCTGCTGGATATGGGTCTCGAACCCTTCAACGTCAGCTCGGCGCTCAACCTCGTGCTTGCGCAGCGCCTGCTGCGCCGCATCTGCAGCACCTGCAAGGAGCAGTATCGGATCTCGCCCGAGGAGGCCACGGCCGCCAAGTGGACCGAGAAGACGACGCTGCGCGACCTCCGGTTCAAGGAGGACGCCATCCACGGCCTCAAGACCCGCGCCCCGGACGACGTGAAGCCGCTGCTCGCGAACATCACGCTCGACACGCGCGTGATGGATATGCCGTTCTTCCGCGGCAAGGGCTGCGACAAGTGCAAGGGCTCCGGTTCCCGCGGCCGGCAGGGCGCCTACGAGGTGCTGAATATGACCCCGGGGCTCCGCAAGCTGATCCTCCAGAACGTCGGCGCCGCCGAGATCAAGGACTTCGCCATCGAAGAGGGGATGCTCACCCTGCGGATGGACGGCCTAGTCAAGGTGTGGAAGGGCATCACGTCGCTGGAGCAGGTGATTACGGAGACGAGCGCGTAGGGGACGGAGGACGGATGAGAGAAGCTGCCTCCGTCACCCCACCCTCCGTCCTGCACGCCATCGTCTGCCGTTGCTGTCGCCCGTAGCCTCCGTCCTCCGTCCTCCGTCCTCCGTCCAAGTAATGACCGCTCCCCAAGCCCCCGCCTCCCCCGCCAGCCAGCTCAACCTGCGCGTCCTCCTCGAGGAACTCCTCGAGCGCGGCGCCTCCGACCTGCACATCACGGCCGGGGCGCGTCCGATGCTGCGCATCGACGGCGACATCGTCCCGTCGCGGCAGGAGGTGGTGCTGCAGCCCAAGGACACGCTGCAACTGGCTTACTCGGTGCTGACGGAGAACCAGAAGAAGCGCTTCGAGATGGAGGACGAGCTCGACTTCTCGTTCGGCATCCAGAACCTGGCGCGCTTCCGCGGCAACTGCTTCAAGCAGCGCGGCTGCGTCTCGATCGTGCTTCGCGTCATCCCCTTCGAGATCCTGACGTTCAGCCAACTCGGACTCCCGCCGGTGATCGCGCGGCTGGCCGAGAAGCCCCGTGGCCTCGTGCTGGTCACCGGCCCGACCGGGTCGGGTAAGTCCACGACGCTGGCCGCGATGATCGACAAGATCAACAAGGAGCGAAAGGGACACATCCTCACGGTCGAGGACCCGATCGAGTTCATTCACAAGCATCAAGGCTGCATCGTCAACCAGCGTGAGGTGGGCTCCGACACCAAGAGCTTCGGCTCGGCCTTGAAGTACGCGCTGCGCGAAGACCCGGACGTCGTGCTGGTGGGCGAAATGCGCGACCACGAGACCATCCACGCCGGCCTGACGATCGCCGAGACGGGCCACTTGGCCTTCGCGACGCTGCACACGAATTCGGCGGCCGAGGCCATCAACCGCATCATCGACGTGTTCCCGAGCCACCAGCAGGCGCAGGTGCGCGCCCAACTCGCCTTCGTGCTGGAGGGCATCATCACGCAGACGCTGCTACCCAAGCGCGCCGGCAAGGGCCGCGTGATGGCCGCTGAGATCCTGGTGTGCACGCCGGCAATCCGCGCGCTGATCCGCGACGACAAGATCCACCAGGTCTATTCGATGATGCAGTCGGGCAAGAAGTTTGGGATGCAGACCCTCAACGACGCGCTCTACGCCCTCTATACTGCGCGCGAAGTCAGCGAAGAGGAGTGCTTGCGCGTGTCCGGTGACCCCACCGAGTTCCTGCGAATGATCGGCAAGTCCCTCGTGGACGAAGGACCGACCGGCGGCGGCCCGTCCAAGGGTGCGCCTGTGGCGGGCGGGCGTCGATAATCGTCTAGGACACCAGAGGAGACCATATGCCGACCTTTGTGTATACCGCACGCAGCGCCACGGGCGAGATGAAGTCCGCGACCATCGAGGCTGCGAGCAAGGAAGAAGGCGTCAACCAGCTCAAGCGGCTGCGGATGAACGTCGTCAAGATCGAGGAGCAGGCCAAGACGGCGCCCAAGACCAAGGGTTCGATCGCGATGCGCGACATCGTGATCTTTACCCGCCAGTTCTCCACGATGATCAACTCAGGCCTTCCGCTCGTGCAGGCCCTCGACATCCTGTCCAAGCAGTCCGAGAACCCGGTCCTGCAGGCGGTCACGCGTCAGGTCGTGTTCGACGTGGAGTCCGGACACACCGTGGCAGATGCACTCGGGAAGCATCCCAACGCCTTCACCGAACTCTACGTGAATATGGTGGCGGCGGGCGAGGCGGGCGGCATCCTCGATACCATCCTCCTGCGCCTCGCGACGTTTATGGAGAAAAACGACGCGCTCGTCCGCAAGGTCAAGGGTGCGATGATCTACCCCGGCGTCATTATGGGTGTGGCCGGGACGGCCATCACGGTGCTCCTGCTCTTCGTGATTCCGACCTTCCAGTCGATGTTCGAGTCAGTGGGGCTCGCGCTCCCACTACCGACTCGCATCGTCATCGCGCTGTCGGAGTTCCTGCAGTCATACTGGTGGGCCGTCCTCGCAATCGGCTTCGCGGTCTTCAAGTCCCTGCAGAAGTACTACGCGACCAACAACGGCCAACTGGTGATTGACCGCCTGCTGTTGAGGGCGCCCGTGCTCGGCGATGTGCTCCGCAAGTCTGCGGTCTCGCGCTTCACCCGCACGCTGGGAACGCTCATCAGCTCCGGCGTCAGCATCCTGGACGGGCTGGAGATCACCGCCAAGACCGCGGGCAATCGCGTGATCTCGGACGCCATTATGGCCTCCCGCGCCTCGATCGCCGGCGGTGACACGATTTCCGCCCCGCTCGCGAAGTCCGGCGTCTTCCCGCCGATGGTGATCTCGATGATCGCCGTCGGTGAGCAGACCGGCGGTCTCGACGAGATGCTCTCGAAGATCGCCGACTTCTACGACGAAGAAGTGGACGCCGCCGTCGGCGGCCTGCTCGCCCTGATGGAACCGATGATGATCGTGTTCCTCGGCGTCGTCGTCGGCGGGATGGTCGTGGCGATGTACCTGCCGATCTTCGATATGATCAACGCCGCGCAGTAGCGAGCGGTCGGCCTTCCCCCCACAGCCGTGGGGGGAAACGCCGGCTATCGCCCTGCGTCCCCAGGTGTGAGCCTACACGGCGTGACTCCACGACCGCTCCTCATCTGGGCCCTTGCCGCCCTCCTCGCGTCGCCGCTCGCTGCGCAGGAGGAGGCGCCGACGGCACCACCGCGCCCGCCGTTCCCCCTCGGCGAGGCCCTGCGCTACCGCGTCCACGTCACCGTCGGGGGCAACGTCGGTGAGGGGCAGATGCGCGTGGAGGGACCCCTGGCCGAGCGCGACGTGGTCACCTGGCGCCTGGTCTTCGAGATGGAAGCCGGGCGCGGACCCATCCGGGCGATGGACCGCACCGTCTCGTGGCTCGATCCGGTCCGCTTCCGTTCGGCGCGCTTCGAGAAGACCGAGCGGCATCCGCTGAGCCGCAGCGAGGAGAAGGTTCTCATTGACCTCGCTGCCGGCACCTGGCGCGACGGCGAGGGCCCGACCCACCGCCTCGGGCACGCCGACCCCCTCGACGAACTCTCGTTCCTGTACTTCCTGCGCACCATCCCGCTGGACCGCGATACGACCTTCCAGATCTCGCGGCACTTCGACGCCGCGCGCAACCCCACCACCATCCGCGTGCTTGGCGAGGAATTGGTGGAAACCCCGGTCGGGATATTCCGCACCCGGGTCGTGGAGATGGACGTGCGGGACCCCAAGCGCTACCGGGGCACCGGGACCATCCGGTTGAACATTGACACCGACCAGTGTCGGGTTCCGGTGCGGATTGTCAGCCGGATGCCGGTACTCGGCACCACGACGCTCCTGCTGATTGGCTGGGTCAGCCCGCCCCGGTACCCCGGCGCGATGAGTTGCGACGCGTAGGGGAATCCCCTAGGAATTAGCCATCAGGGGCCTCACCCAAGTTCCGGCACCGCCTTACTGCCCGAGAACGCCCCCGAGCGGATACTCCAGTCACGAATCGCGCAGTCGGCGCGGCTCGCCACGCAGTCCCCCTACTGGAGCAGTTCCGATGCGTGTCTCACCTCCCCGCTGGGCCCTCGTTCTCACGATCCTGACGCTCGCCGCCGCAGCGAGCCCGATCCAGGATGCGCTCCGCCTCAAGCCGGAGAGCAGGCTCTGGTTTGAAGGCACCTCGACCGTGCGCGACTGGAACTGCAAGGCGCCGCAGATCGATGCCGCCATCGCCGCCGACGCCGGCGCGCCGGCGGCCGTCCTCGCCGGCACCAAGGCCGTGCGCACGGTGCAGCTGACCTTCCCGGTGGCCGCGCTCGACTGCGAGAACCGGACGATGAACAACCATATGCGCACGGCGCTCAACGCCGAGCGGCATCAGCAGATCCGGTTCACGCTGACGGACTACGCGCTGACGCGCGGTGCCAACACGACCGGCACGCTGCAGGGTACGCTGCTGATCAACGGCCAGACGCGGCCGATTGCGGTGCCGGCGCAGTTCGCCGATGCCGGCGGCGCCCTGCGGGCGACCGGCCGCTATCCCCTGAATATGAACGATTGGGGCGTCCAGCCCCCGCGGTTGATGATGGGCACGCTCAAGGTGGGCGACACCGTCACCGTGCACTTCGACCTCCTGCTCCAACCCTGATCGGCGGTCAGCCGATTCTCTCTCCCTGAGGATTCCAACAATGTCGTCGCTCCGTATCCCCCTCCTCGCCGTCGCCGCGCTCGCGTTCGCGGCCCCGCTCGCTGCGCAGCAGCCGGCGGTGGACGACGAGTCGAAGTTCCAGCCGCCGACCGTCGTGCAGTACCTGCGCCCCTACGACAAGCGCGGCATCAACATCTTCGAGACCCCGAAGGTCGAGAACGTCCCCTACACCGGCTTCGCGCTGCAGTGGGGTGCCGCCTTCACCCAGCAGTTCCAGGGGCTCGACCACGAGACCAGCGGCTCGACCGCGCTCAAGCCGATCGGCAACGGCTTCAACAACGCGACCGCGAACCTGTATATGAACGCCCAGGTCGCCCCGGGCATCCGCGTGCAGCTCACGACCTACCTGTCGTCGCGCCACCACCCGGAGACGTACGTGAAGGACGGCTTCCTGCAGGTGGATGCCTCGCCGCTCGACGTGCCGCTCTTCCACAAGCTGATGGAGTTCACCACGCTGAAGATCGGGCACTTCCAGGTGAACTACGGCGACTTCCAGTTCCGCCGCACGGACAACGGCAACGCGATGTACAACCCGCTGGTGGGCAACGCGTTGATGGATGCCTTCACGACGGAAGTGGGCGTCGAGGCGATCGTGCAGCGCAACGGCCTCTTCGGCGTGATCGCCGCGACCGGCGGTGAGATCAAGGGCCGCGTGGACCTGCCGGATGACCGCGCGCCGGCCTATATGGTGAAGGCGGGCTTCGACCGCCAGCTCAATGACGACCTGCGCGTGCGCCTCAGCGGCTCGTACCGCACCACCGCCTCGTCGATCAGCAACTCGATCTACTCGGGCGATCGCGCCGGCTCGCGCTACTACTACGTCCTCGAGAACACCGCTGCGACGGAATCGGCCCAGTTCACCTCGGGGCGCATCAACCCGGGATTCTCGGACGAACAGACGGGCTATATGATCAACCCGTTCGTCAAGTTCCGTGGCGCCGAGTTCTTCGGGATGTATGAGGTCGCCAAGGGCCGCAGTGCCGCCGAGACCGACCTGCGCGAGGTCACGCAGCTGATGGCGGAAGGCCTCTACCGCTTCGGCCGCAACGAGAGCCTCTACCTCGTCGGGCGCTGGAACAACGTGGCGGGCGATGTCGGCGCCGCTGCACCGGACGCGGACGTGACCCGCACGAACTTCGGTGGCGGCTGGTTCGTCACCCCGAGCCTCCTGATGAAGGCCGAGTGGGTGAACCAGCAGTACAAGGGCTACACCGGCGCCGCCGACACCCGCAACGGCGGCAAGTTCAGCGGTTTCATGATCGAGGCAGTGCTGGCGTTCTGAACAGGACGGATGACGGAGGACGGATGAGAAGGGCGGCGGGAGCATAGCTCCCGCCGCCCTTCGCGCGTCTCGCGACCGTCGCCCCTCTCGCGACCGTCGCCCCTCTCCCGACCGTCTCCCCTCTCCCGACCGTCTCCCCTCTCCCCCTCTCCCCGCCATCACCCCCCTCACCACCTCCCGTCTCGCTATCTTCCGCCGATGCGACTCCTCGTCCTCCTCCTCCTCCTCTCCGCCTGCACCGGCGCCGCCTCCACACCCGCGCCCGCCGCAGACCCCTCGCCCATCCCCGCGCTCGACTCCGCGCGCCTGATCAGCGACCTCTTCCGCCTCTCGCACGACTCTATGGCCGGCCGCGCCGCGATGACGGCCGAGAACGCCAAGGCCCGCGCTTTCCTCGCCAGCGAGCTGCGCCGCCTCGGCGTGGATCCCGTGAACGGTCGCCACGAGCATCCGTTCGCGATGCCGCGGCGTAATCGGCCCGACTCCGTGCAGGGCGTCAACGTACTGGGGATGGTGCGGGGCAACGAGTTCCCCGACCGCGTGATTGTCGTCAGCGCGCACTTCGACCACGTCCCGCCGCGCAACGGCCAGATCTACAACGGCGCCGACGACAACGCGTCGGGGACCGCGACGCTGCTGCAACTCGCGGCGCACTTCCGCCGCCACGCGCCGCGGCACACGCTCATCTTCGCGTTCTTCGACGCCGAGGAGATGGGGCTGCTCGGCGCACGCGCCTTCGTCGCGACCCCGCCCGTGCCGCTGGCGCAGATCGCCGCCAACGTGAATATGGATATGGTCGCGCGCGGCGATAACGGCATCCTGTGGGCCGTCGGGACGACGCCGTGGCCGCAGATGAAGCCCATCGTGGAGTCGCTGGTCCCGTTGGCACCGGTGACGCTCAAGATGGGCTTCGACACCGGCACCGGCCGCGACAACTGGACCTCGCTGTCCGACCAAGGCGCGTTCCACGCACAGGGGATTCCGTTCGTGTACTTCGGCGTCGAGGACCACCCCGACTACCACGAGCCCAGCGACGATCCCGAGAAGGTGAATCCGGCCTGGTTCTACGCCTCGGCCCGCACCGTCGCGGCCTTCGTCACGCGCCTGGACGCGGCGGTCGCCGGCTGGCCAGCGCGCTGAGGGCGGCGGCGAGACGCGCCTCGCCCTGCCCGCCGATCTCGATCACGTCCGCATCCATCGCGCGGAGCTCGTCGCGAAACATCGCGAGGAGCTCCGCCCGCTTCGTGGGGCGGTCGCGCACGCCGTCGGCTTCCCAGGGCAGGTCGGGCAGGCAGAGCAGGTAGAGGTCGGCGCGGCGCGCGCGGGCTTCGGACACGATCCAGTCGGGGCAGTGGCCGTAGTAGTGGCGCGCATACACCACCGTGCTCACGAGGTCGGTGTCGTGCACCAGCAGCGTCGGCGCGCCCACGCGTGCGGCATCGTCGAGGCCCATCGCGAGCTTGGCGATCGGCTCGACGGTCTCGGCCGAGAGCGGCGTCGGGTCGGTCTCGACGAAGCGACGCGCGCCCTCGGGTACCCACGGCGCGCCGTGCCGCTCGGCGATGGCCTGTGCGAGCGTGGTCTTGCCGCTGTTCTCGGGACCAGTCAGCACGACGTGGTACGTCGCCTCGCGCGCCCGCAGCGTCGCGCCCCATTGCCGCCAGCCGTGGATGGCCAGCAAGAGGAAGGCGACGTACAGGCCGGCGGTCGGCCACATCGATTGGTGCAGGTACATCGCGATGTAGGCCACGTTCACGCCGATCCAAATGGCCCAGTTCTCGCGCAGCTTGCGGGTCAGCATCCACTGGGCGACGAGGCTCACTGCCGTGGTGGCGGCGTCGGGCCAGGGCAGCGAGGCATCGGTGAACCGCGCCAGGCCGCCGCCGATGAGCAGCGTCGCGGCCACGGCGATGCCGGCGAGGAGCAGCAGCAAGCGCGGCGAGGCCCGCGAGACCTGTACGCCGCTGTGCGAGGATCCGCCGTACTTCCACTGGTACCAGCCGTACAGCGACAGCGTGAAGTAGAAGACCTGCAGCCAGGCGTTGGCGTAGAGCTGGGCCCGCCCGAGGATGATAAAGTACAACGCGGTGTTCACTAGCGCGGTCGGCCAAGCGGCGATGTGCTCGCGCGTGCTGAGCCAGACGCTCAGGATGCCGAAGCCGACGGCGATGAGTTCGAGTGGATCCACGGAGGCAGGCTAACCCGGGGCCGGGGCGGGGGACAAGCGGGATTGTGACGCGGGCAGGGCAGGTGGGGTCAGGGAGACGGGGATACCTGCGGCGTTGAATCCAGCCCGCGCCCCCCGCTAGATTCAGGGATACCCCCCACCCGGACCCAATGGCGAAGGAAGAAGCGATCGAACTCGAAGGCACCGTGAGCGAAGTGCTCCCCAGCGCGACGTTCCGCGTCCTGCTGTCCAACGGACACGACGTGCTGGCCACGATGGCCGGCAAGATGCGGCGCTTCCGCATCCGGGTGCTGCAGGGCGATCGCGTGACGGTCGAGGTCTCGCCCTACGACCTCAGCCGCGGTCGCATCACCTTCCGCCACAAGAACTGAGCCGGTCAAACGACGAGGGGCGCGAATCCATCGGATTCGCGCCCCTCGCGTCGTTTCGTATGCGGACCGAGCGGTACCGGCTTAGTGCGCGGCGGCGGCCTTCGGCTTGTCGGGCTTCTGGTACGTGGCCTTGTGGATCGAGAAGGCCGTCAGGTTCGCGACGATCGCCAGCACGATGATGGCGGCGGCGAAGCCCCACCCGAGCTTGTTCGGATCGTACGAGGTGTCGCTCTTGGACATCACGGAATCTCCGCTAACGGGGTCAGGGATGGAATGCTAACGGATTGTCCGTCGTTCCCGCCACTGGCGAGCGGCGCTCAGCGCCCGCGGAAGCGGTTGAGCGCACGGCGGTCCTGCTTGGTGGGCCGCCCCGGCGCCGGCTCCATCGCCGGTGCGGCCTTGGTCAGCTGCCAGTGCAGCTTCTCGCGCGCCTCGCGCGAGGCGGCGGTCTCTTCGTACAGCCGCTGCGCCTCCGGTGCCGGGCCCCGCCGCTCGGAGGTGCCGCGCACGACCAGCACGTGCTCGTACGGCCCCATCCTGATGCGCAGCTCGTCGCCGGGACGGACGGCCTTCGCGGGCTTGGCGCGGTCGCCGTTCACGTACACCTTCCCTCCGTCCACCGCGTCCACAGCCAGCGAGCGTGTCTTGAAGAACCGCGCCGCCCACAGCCACTTGTCCACGCGGACGGGGTCCGTCCGTAACGCCGGGAGGTCGTCGTGATCCGCCATTCGATGAAGCTAACGCTGCTGCTCGCGGCCGTCTCGGCCTGCGTCGACCGCGCCGCCAAGGCCGAGGCCGAGCAACAGGCCGTCCGGAGTTCGATGGCCGCTGCCGAGACCACGGCGCGCCAGGCAGCCGCGCTCCCCTCGGACGGCAAGTGGACCGAGGCGCACCTGCTGGACCGCCTGCTACGGGCCGGCGTCGCACCCCGCGCCAGCGATCGGCCTGCACCCGCCGCCCCCTGGATGGGGCAGCCCGCCATCGCGCTGCTCGCGGGGGGCGGGGAAGTCTACGCTTGGATCTACAGTGACTCCGTCGCACGGAAGGCCGCCACCGACCCGCTCAACCCGGCGACCGCGGCCCCACCCGGTGCGGTGACCCCCTTTCCACCCCCGATGCTGTTCGTCACCAACAACAACATCGCGGTGGTCATCACCGGCGGGCGCGTGACCAACCACGAGCGCATCCAACTGGCTATCCAGGCGGGCTTGCCGTTCACGCCGTCGCCCTAGGGTCCCTCGCGGTGGCGCTCGGAACCCCGCAGTTTGCATCGGGTGAAACACGGACCCGCAGCGGTTGGTAGGGCGGGCTCTTCCCACACTTCGACGCCCCTCCGGTATGACACGCCGATTCCCCCCCGCCCTCGCGACCGCGTTCATCGCGTTGCTCGTCTCCTCGACCGTCGCGCCGCTGGGCGCGCAGGGCGGCCTTCCGATCAATGCCCAACTGGGCCTGCCGCAGGGTGAGTTCGCGGAGAACGTGAAGGCCGCCGGCGGCATCGGCTTCGGCGGCATCTTCCCCATCGCCACGGAACTCGGCATTCGCGGCGGACTCGACTTCATGGTGTACGGCAGCGAGACGCGTCGCGTGCCGCTCGGCGGCGGGGCCCTGGGCCTCATCAACGTGGACGTCACCACCACCAATGCCATCGTCGGCGGCCACATCGGCCTTCAGGTCGGCCTGCCCAGCGAGCGGCCCAAGCCCTACATCGGCGGGATGCTCGGCTTGAGCAACTTCAACACCACGTCGCGCGCCGCTGGCTCCAACTCCAGCGACCAGACGTTCGCGTCGAGCACCAACGAGTCGGACAACGCCTTCAGCAAGACCGTGCTCGCTGGCTTCTACTTCCCGTCACGCGGCTCCACGCTGATCGACCTCGGGGTGCGCTACACCTGGAACGGCGAGTCCGTGCGCTACCTGACGCAGGACGGCATCACGCAGGACATCGCGACGAACTCGCTGATCCTGAATCCCAGCGAGACGCGGGCCGACCTGCTGACGATCACCATCGGCGTGACGGTGCGCTTCGGCGGGCAGGGGCAGAAGTAGGGCGCGGCGAGGGCGGGGCGCGCCGTCTCGTTCGCCGCGCCGTGCACCCCCTCAGTCGTCGCCGGACCAGCGGCGGTCGCGCTTCACGTGCGACCGCCGCTTCTTTTCGTCGAGGCGGGCCTGGCGCTGCCCGCGGCTCGGCGCCGTCGCCTTGCGCGTCTTCGGCACGACCAGCGCATCGCGAATGGCCCGCGCCAACCGGGCGAGCGCCAGCGCGCGGTTCTGTGTCTGGCTCCGGGTGTCGGCGGCGACCACGCGGATCGCCCCACGCGCATCGAGCTTGGGGGCGAGTCGCGACTCCAGTTGCGCGCGCTGGGCGTCCGAGAGCGCATTGGACTCGCGCATCACCCAGACCACCTCGACGCGCGTCGAACTGGTGTTCACGTGCTGGCCGCCAGGGCCGCCGGCGCGCGTGGCGCGGATCGTCAGCTCGCTGGCCGGGATTCGCACCCGCCCGTTCACGACGAGCCGACCCTCCTCGTCCCAGAGCTCCCGCGCAGTCACGACGGCGCCCCGGTGTTGCAAAGTGCCATACAGTTCGTCACCTTTGGTCCGTTGTGAATTGCAAGACCCGGAGCCCCCAATGAAGACCATCAGCGAGGAGACATCGGAGCGACGGCTGGCGGTGCTCGAGCCTCGCCGGCTGCTGAATGGGATATATGTCGGGCGCCTGATCGTCGCGAGTGCCAACTTCGCGTGGGCGCTGCTCTTTGCGCTCTTCGCGGACCCCATCAACACGTTCATCGCCGCCTCGGCCTTCGTCACCGCGATGGGCCTGACCGCGGTGTCCTACGTGCGCACCGAGGTCAACCGGCAGCGCGCCGGCGCCGGGTTCCTCTACGCCCAGTTCGCGCACGACCTGTGGCTGATCACGGCGGTGGTGCACGTGACCGGCGGCGGCGATTCGCAGTTTGCTGCGCTGTACATCCTCGTCAACGCGATGGCGGCGCTGCTGTTGCCAATCGGCAGCTCGCTCCTGCTCGCGATGCTCGGCTCCGTGCTCTATGTGGGCGACGCCTTTCTCGTGAGCGGCGGTGCGATCACGATTCCCCTGCTGTTGCAGCTGGTGGTCTTCGTGCTGGTCGTCGTGGGCACGAGTTACATCGCCGGGCGCCTGCAGGAAGCGGGGCAGGGCCGCGCGCAACTGCAGGCGGAGCTGGCGAGCGCGCAGCTCCGTGCGGCGGACATCCTCGCCAACATTCGATCCGGCATCATTACCGTGGACGACCTCGGGCGCCTGCTCTACGCGAACCCGGCGGCGGCGCAGTTGCTCGGCATACCGCTAGATGCGCTCGGGACGCCGATGCTGCCCGAGCTGCGCCGCGTCGCGCCGCCCGTGGCGGACGCCATCCAGGCGCAGATCGAGGACCGACGCACCAGCGGACGCTCAGAAGCGCGACTCGAGCGCGCCGGCGGCAACGTCCCGATCGGCATCACCACCACCTCCGTGACCGGCGACCTGCGACCGGTCGGCGGCGCGACCACGGTCATCGTGCAGGACATCTCGGACGAGAAGCGGCTTGAGGCATTGCGCCTCCGCGCGCAGCGGCTGGAGGCGGTGGCCGAGCTCAGCGCCTCGCTGGCGCACGAGATCAAGAATCCGCTGGCGGCCATCCGCTCGGCGGTCGAGCAGATCGCCGGCCGTCCCAACGCCACCGGCGACGAGCGCACGCTCGGGGGGTTGATCACGCGCGAGTCGGACCGGCTTTCGCGCCTGCTGAGCGAGTTCCTGGACTTCGCCCGCGTGCAGGCGGCCCGCCGCGATCCGCTGGACCTGCGCGACGTCGTGCGTGCCGCGACGGCGCTGGCCAAGACGCACCCGGACCGTGCGGACGCGGTCGAGCTGCTGCTCTCGTTGCCCGAGCAGGCGACGCCGATGGATGGCGACGAAGACCTGCTGCATCGGGCCGTCTTCAACCTCGTGCTGAATGCCTGCCAGGCCAGTGGAGACGGCGGTCGCGTCGACGTCGCGCTACGCCGAGTGCCGTTGCCGCAACAGCCGGCGGGCCTGCCCTTCAGCGCGGACGCATACGCCATCGAGGTGACGGACCGTGGCGAGGGCATCCCGGCCGACATCCAGGACCGTCTCTTCGAACCATTCGCGACGACCAAGGTCGGTGGCAGCGGGCTTGGCCTCGCCGTCGTGCACCGCGCCATCGAAGCCCATCGCGGCGTGATCCTGGTGGACAGCGATCGCGCCGGCACGCGCTTCACCATCTACTTGCCGACCGAGGCGCAGGCCTCCGGAGCCGTGGTATGACCGACCCCGCCCGCCGTCCCACCGTGCTCGTCGTCGACGACGAATCGGGCATTCTCCAGACCCTGGAGATCCTGCTGCGCGCCGAGGGCTTTGAGGTACACCCGGCGCACGGCGGCAAGGCCGCGCTCGAGCGCATTCCGCAACTGACGCCCGACATCATCATCTCGGACGTGCGGATGCCCGGTGTCACCGGCGTGGACGTGCTCAACGCGGCACGCGAGCACGATGCGGAGGTGCCGGTGATCCTGATGACGGCGCAGGCCACGCTGCAGACGGCGATGCAGGCCGTGAACGCCGGTGCCTTCTATTACATCCAGAAACCGTTCCGCAACGACGAGTTGCTGGCGATCCTGCGCCGTGCGGCCGAGCATCGGGCGCTGCGGTTGGAGAACAAGTCGCTCAAGCGCGAGATCCGTCGCCGCGAACGGCGGGGCGCGGGCGCTCCGGTCGGTACGCACCGGGCGTGGATCGACGCATTGTCGTTGGCCGAGGCCGTGGCCCACACGGAGAGCACGGTACTCATCACCGGCGAGTCGGGCACGGGCAAGGAAGTCGTGGCACGCTACATCCACGAGCTTTCGCCCCGTGCCGAAGCGTCGTTCCTGAGCATCAACTGCGGCGCGTTGCCGGAAGGGCTGCTCGAGAGCGAGCTCTTCGGCCACGTGAAGGGTTCTTTCACCGGTGCAGTCAAGGACAAAGACGGCCTCTTTAGCGCCGCGGCCGGCGGCACCTTCTTCCTCGACGAGATCGGTGAGACCACGCCGGCCACGCAGGTGAAGCTGCTCCGCGTGCTGCAGCACCGCGAGGTGATTCCGGTGGGCGCCACCGAGGCGGTACCGATCGATACGCGGATCATCGCCGCGACCAATCGCGACCTCGAGGAGGAGATCAAGCGCGGCGGCTTCCGGCGCGACCTGTTCTACCGTCTGAACGTCATCGCCATCCACCTGCCGCCGCTGCGCGATCGCCGCGAGGACATCCCCTTGCTCGCGGAGGCCTTCTTGCAGCGCGGCGGAGAGCAGCGCAACGAGGCGCCGAAGCAACTCTCGGCCGAGGCGGCCGAGGCGTTGCTGGCCTATAACTGGCCGGGCAACGTGCGCGAGCTCGAGAATGCGTTGGAGCGAGCGCTCATCCTCACCACCGGCCCGACGATCGGCCTCGGCGCGCTTCCCGAACGCATCACCGAGCGCCGCAGTGAGCCGCTCATCACTGAACGCGTCGCGGCCAACCCGACGCTCGAGCTGATTGAGCGCGCGTACATCACGTGGGTGCTGCAGAGCGAACAGGGCAACAAGACACGCGCGGCCGAGGTGCTGGGCATCGATCCGTCGACGCTGCACCGCAAGCTCTCGCGCTACGGAGGCGACGCGTGAGCGGGCCGCTGGACAAGGATCTCTGGCGGGCGGCGGCGCTCGCGGCCATCGGCGCGACGACGGCTGCGCTCTTGCTGATGACCAGCGACCTGATCGGGTTCTTCTTCGACGATGCCATCTATGCGCTCACGGCGCAGGCCATCGCCGACGGGCACGGCTTCACATATATGCACCTCCCGGGCCATCCGCCGGCCATCCACTACCCGCCGCTGTGGCCGCTGCTGCTCTCGCTGGGCTTCATCCTCGGCCCGGAGTTCCCGCAGAACGCCGGTTGGCTGCGCCTGATGAACCCGGTGATCATCGGTGGCGCGGCGGCGCTCGCGACCTTCTACGTCATTCGCGTACTCGGCTTCCGACCGCGTGCGGCGCTCGGCGTCGTGCTGCTCGGCTTCATCAGCGTGCAGGTGCAGTTCTTGGTGAACACGATCCTCTCGGAGCCGTTTTTCCTGTTGTGGTTCTTCGCGGCGCTGCTGCTGGCGGAGCGGGCGCGTACGCGCGGGACGGCCACGGACTGGGCCTTGCTCGGCGTGGCCGTCGGCTGCGCGGTGCTCACGCGCACCTTGGGTTTCGCACTCGTGCTGGCGGTCCTGAGCGTGGCGGTGCTGGATCGGCAGTGGCGCGGCGGCGCGGTCTTCGCGGCGGCACTGGGACTGACGCTGCTGCCCTGGCAACTCTTTGTCTGGCGCGTGGCGCCGGGATTCCCGCCCGAGATCGCCGGGTCGTACGGCAACTATCTCAGTTTCGTGACGCGCGGCTACGTCGAAGGCGGGTTGACGGTGGTCAGTGAGGTGGTGATGAAGAACCTGCGGGACAGCTGGGACTTCATCGGCGTGCCATTGCAACCCTTCGGTGGTGTGCCGTGGCGGTTCCCGCTGGGCGCATTGGCCGTCCTGGCCCTGCTGGGCGGTTGCATCGCAAGCCTGTGGCGTCCCGCCGAGCGCGTGCTGGCGCTCGCGACGCTCGGGTACATCGCGGCGGTGATCGTATGGCCATTTCACGTGGAGCGCTTCTACTGGGGCCTCTGGCCCGCGTTCATCATCTTGGTCGCGCTTGGGATCCGCGCCCTGTTGGCCTGGGGTGGCAGGCTGGCGCCGCTGCCTCGGCGGCTCGCGATGGGCGCGGCTGTCACGCTGGGCGGCGTCTTGGCCGTGGGCAACATCGCGTACAACGTGAACGGCCTCAACAAGGGACACGTGTCCTTGGCGCCCGGCGTGATGACCAACCGCAACCTGCCGATGCTGCGCTACATCAACTCCCGCGAGGACTTCCGAGACAAGGTCGTCTCGGCAGACGTCGCGTCGATGGCGTCGCTGTACTCGGGGCTCGAACTCATACCCACCGGCGACCTGCGGGTGACCGACCACGTGCGCGGGGCGAACGTTCAGGAATCGGCGAACCGGCTCGTGGCCATCGACGCGCGGTATCGTCCCGAGGTGTTCGTGTTCCTGCGCGGGCCGGGAATGGCGCGCGTGATGCCGCTGGCCACGTTCGCGGATGGTCGTACGTTCGTCGAGGTTCCGTCCGGTGACTCGGCGATCCAACTCTTTGAGCTCGAGGCTCCCTGATGCGCGAAGGTCCCTCCGTTCCGCCCCGCGCCCTCACACCGGTCGCGACCGATGCCCTGGTGCTGTCCGTCCTCATCCCCGTCTACAACGAGCGGCATACGATCGCCCGCATCCTCGATGCGGTGCACGCCGTGCCGGTGCACAAGCAGGTTATCTGTGTCAACGACTGCTCCACCGACGGGACGGCGGAGATCTTGGCGGACCTGCACACGCAGGGACGCATCGACCTGCTGCTCACGCACGAAGTGAACCGGGGCAAAGGCGCGGCCATCCGCACGGCGCTGGCAGCCAGCACGGGGAATGTCGTCATCGTGCAGGACGGTGACCTCGAGTATGACCCGGCTGACTGGACGACCATCCTCGGTCCCATCCGCGAGGGCAAGGCCGACGCCGTCTTCGGCTCACGCTTCCTCGGTGGCCCGCACCGCGTGCTGTACTACTGGCACTCGATGGGCAACAAGGTGCTGACGACCTTCAGCAATATGATGACCAACCTCAACCTCACGGATATGGAGACTTGCTACAAGGCGATTCGTGGGGACCTCGCGCGTTCGCTGCACCTGACCAGCAACCGTTTCGGTTTCGAGCCCGAGGTCACGGCGCGCTTGGCGCAGGCCAACGCGCGCATCTGGGAAGTGCCGATCTCCTACTCGGGCCGCACCTACGCCGAAGGCAAGAAGATCGGCTGGCGCGACGGCGTCGCCGCCATCTGGCACATCTTCCGATTCAACCTCTCGCGATGAACACGGACGCGCCTTCGGGCGCCGGGCCACGGCTCCCGCTGGCGATCGTCCTGGTGGTGCTCGCGGCGCTGCTGGCGTCGGCGGCGTCGCTGGGCAACGGCTTCGCACTCGACGACCTGCCGATGATCGTGGACAACCCGCGCATCCGCTCGCTGGCCGATCCGCTGGGATTCTTCGAGGGCACCTACTGGACCACGCCCGGCCTGCGCGCCGCCGCCTGGCGCCCGCTCACCTTGCTGGCCTTCGCCGTGCAGTACGCCATCGGCGACGGGACCCCGCTGGCCTTCCACGTCACCAGCGTGGCGCTCAATGCGGCGGTGGCGGTGGCGGTGCTGGCGTTCTTGCGCGCGCTGCTGCCGACCGGAGCGGCGCTGATCGGGGCGCTGCTCTTCGCCGTGCATCCGGTGCACGTCGAGGCCGTCGCCAACGTGGTCGGCCAGGCGGAACTCTGGGTGGCGCTGTTCGTGGTCGCGGCGCTGGCGCTATACGCGCGCGCACGGCGGCGCGACGCGTTGGGCCTCCCCGCGATGCTGGGCATCCTGCTGTGCTTCGCGCTCGCGCTCGGCTTCAAGGAACACGCGCTGGTGCTGCCGGCCTTGCTACTGGCACTCGAACTGCTGGTGCTGCGTCGCAGCCACGCGCCGGCGTCCGACGGCTGGCGGCGCATTCGTGCACTGCACTATGCCCTGGCAGCGCTGGCCGTACTCTGGTTCGTCACGCAGATGGAGCAAGTAGGTGGCGTGAACGCCGGCTCCCCGCACGCCGCGCTCGCCGGCCGCGGGATGCTCGAGCGCTCGTGGATTATGCTCGCGCTCGTCCCGGAGTTCGCGCGCCTGTTCCTCTGGCCGGCGCGGCTCTATGCGGACTATGCGCCGCAACTGGTCCCCGTATTGCCGACGCCGTCCGGGACCCACGTTTGGGGTGCGCTCGGTGTCGCCGGGTGGGCCACGGCCCTCATCGCGACGTGGCGCCGCTGGCCGGTCGTCGCGCTGGGGCTGGTCTGGTTGCCAATCTCACTCGCCCTCGTGGCCAACGTGCTCGTGCCCACCGGAATCCTGCTCGCGGAACGCACGCTGCTGCTGCCGTCGGTTGGCGTGGTGCTGAGCGTGGCGGCGGCTGGAGCCGCGCTTTGGCCGCGCCTCGGCACACTGCCGCCGGGCGTCCCGCGCGTGACGCTCGTGGCCACGCTGGGCCTCGTCGTGCTCGGCGCGTCGCACAGCGCGCAGCGCAGCCTCGCGTGGAAGGACAACCTCACCCTCGTGACCACGCTGGTGACCGACGCGCCCCAGTCGTCGCGCGCGCAGTTCTGGCTCGCCGACGAACTGATTCAGCAACAGGAGCTGGCCGCGGGCGAAGTCGCCCTGCGCCGTGCGATGGCCCTGTGGCCGGAGTATCCCAACGTTCCGCTCGCGCTTGCCGCGACGTATCAGTCCACCGGCCACTGCGATGCCGCGCTGCCGCTGTTCGAGCGGGTCATCGTCCTCGATCCTACCAACGCGTCGGCGCACTTCGGCTACGCCGGCTGCCTGCTCAACCTCGGGCGGTTCACTGACGCGAGGATGGAATCGCTGCGGGGGGCGGCCAAAGCGCGAAGCGCGACCGCGTTCCGGATTGTGCTCTACGCGGCCGACTCGGCCCTAGCGGCCACCGACAGCGTACGTGGGAACAACTTCTGGCTCCGGCGGCAGGCGCAGCAGGCGGGTCGAACGCCGGGCCCCGGGGCCTGATTCGGGGAGCGGGGACTGCTCCGGGGCCTGCAACGGCTCGGGCAATTCGCCCACGTCGCCCCTGCTCGGGCTTCTGGTAGACGATGCGTAACACGTTGTTCCACTTACGTTTGAGAGCGAGCTGGACGGATGGCAAGCCTCTTGCGTAAGTTTGTGACGGACACTGATCAGTCCCCGTAGGACCCTCACCCGCACCTAGGAGCACCAGGATGCTGCAGAACAAGAAGGGCTTCACCCTGATCGAGCTGCTGATCGTGGTCGTCATCATCGGCATTCTTGCCGCGATCGCGATCCCGAAGTTCGCCAACACGAAGGAGAAGGCCTACATCGCCTCGATGAAGGCTGACCTCCGTAACCTCGTGACGGCGCAGGAAGCGTACTTCTCGGATGGCGCTGTCTACGCCGCCTCGCTGGCCGCGCTGGGCAACAACTACGCGTCGTCCACCGGCACGTCGTCGATGGCGATTGCTGCCAACTCCGGCCTCGGCTGGTCGGCGATCATCTCGCACACCGCGACGACGGTGACCTGCCGCATCGGTGTCGGCACGAACGTGACCTCGCCTGATGGCGAGGGCGAGCCGACCTGCCGCTAAGTCGTTCCACTGTATGACCACGAGGGCCGGACGCCAACGTCCGGCCCTCGTGCTTTCCTCCCCATCCGCAATATGGCGATGGGGCCTCAGGCGTCGGGCCACGCTAGTCTCGGCCAATGCGAACCCGGCCCGGCGTCTCCCTCGTCGAAGTCCTCGTCGCCGCGACCCTGCTCGCGGTCGGCATCGGTGGCACGCTGCAGTCATTGTTGCTGAGCGCGCAGTTACGGCACTCGGCCGACCTCCGCGAGGCCGCCGCCGGCTACGCGCTCGACCGCCTCGCGTGGTTCGAGGCGCGGGCCTGCGTCCAGGCCGACACGGCCGCCGTCGAGCCCAAGGCCCCGGGCATTGAACTGCGCTGGCAGCTCCGCGCGACGGATGTCGAGCGTCGACTGCTCCTCGAGGTCCACACCGACCTGAAGCCGCCGCGCGCGCCAATCCGCCTGCACGCCGAGGCGCGATGCGAGTGAGACGCGGTCACACCCTCGTGGAAGCGCTCTGCGCCTTGGCGCTTGGCGGCGTCCTGGCCGCAGCATCCGGGCTGGCGCTGACATCGGCACGAGCGGCGCTCGAACGCGCCGAAGCCCGAGAGCTCGGCGGGCGCGCCGAACGCGAGGCGGCGGGCATCGTCGGCAAGGCCATCGCATCCGGCGCCCACCTCGAACAGTTGGGTGACACGGCGGTGGAGCTGGACGTGCTCATCGCGACCGGCGTGGTCTGCGCCACCGAGCTGCGCGCCGTGGTGCTCCCCGCCTTGCGCCCGCAGTCCGGCAGCGTGCCGACCGCCGTTGCGTTGTTCCCGGCGCCGGATGACATCGTGGAGATCCGGCAGTTCGGCAGCGTGGCCGGAGGCGCCTGGTGGTCCGCCTTGGTGGACTCGGCCGCCGAACGCAAGCTGTCTGTCCACTGCCGCGCCGAAGACGGCTGGCGGGACGCGACTGACGATGCTCCGCTGTTGCGCCTGGTCGTCGGCGACACGGTCCCGGCGGAACTCGAGCCCGGCGCCGAGATCCGCGTACTGCGACGCGGGCGCTTCGCGCTCTATCACGCAGGCAAGGGCGAGTGGGTGCTCGGCTGGCGACGCTGCCATCCATATGGCGGGACCTGCAGCAGCATCCAGCCGGTGGCGGGGCCGCTTCGAGCCCCGAGCGCCGGTGGGTTCCGCATCCTGCGCGACGAGGCGGCGGGCATCTGGGCGGTGCAGAGCGTGGGTGTTGGTGGGCGCGGGGCGCGCACCGAGGTGCCGCGGTGAGGCGACGTGGCATCGCGCTACCGGCGGTGTTGTTAGTGCTCGTCGCCTTGGCGATGCTGTCGTCGCTGGCCTTGGGCGATGCATTCGCCGCAGCGCGGATGGCGGCGCTGGCCGAGGACGCCGCAGTTGCCCGCGCGACGGCGTCGCGAGGTGTAGCAGCCGTACGCGAGCCGCCTGACGTACCGTGGCTCTGTCTCCAGCCCCCTACGGCATCTGTTCGCCGCGAGGTCCGTGTGGAGGGTGGTGGCCGCTCCGACATCTATTGGGTGACCGTGGCTCCCGGCGTCGTGCGCGCCGAGGTGGTGGCCAGCGGCCCAATGGGGGCGCGGCACCGTCGGCTGGCGTGGCTACGTCCGGACAGCGTGGATCTGGACGATCCGCGCCCAGGCTGCCCTCTGGCTAGCCGACTCCTCCCGGCGGACACGGGCTGGCTCACGGCCCACCCCGAGGGATAGGCTTCCGGGGCCAAATCACGGCAGGGCGTTACCTTGCGCAGACCCCGCTCGTGTATTGTCGCAAGGAAGTAGCCGTGTCGCATTGACCCTGACCGGGCGCGCCCGCAACTTAGGCGACCCGAGACTCTTTGTCCCCGCAGGCCGCTCACGGGAATCGTATGGCGCTTTTCGGTCGCAAGAAGACAACGGTTGGTCTCGATATCGGCTCCGGCCTCATCAAGGTTGCAGTCGTTGACCATTCCAAGTCGCAGCCCGAGCTCGTGCGGGCGGCGATTGCGCCGCTGTTGGCGGATGCAATCGTCGAAGGCGAGATTATGGACCCGGGCATTGTGTCCGATGCCATCACGGCGGCACTGCAGGATGCCGACGTGAGCACGAAGGATGTTGTCACGGCCGTCGGCGGGCGCGATGTCATCATCAAGAAGATCCCGATCGAACGTGTGAAGGAGGCCCAGGCGCGGGAGTTGATGCGCTGGGAGGCGGAGCAACACGTGCCGTTCGATATGGAGTCGGTGGAGCTCGACTTCCAGATTCTCGATCCCGACGGGACCGACCCCGAGATGAGCGTGTTGCTGGTGGCGGCCAAGCGCGAGCTGGTCGAGGCCAAGGTGCGCGTGCTCCAGGAGACGGGGTTGAACGCCGTGGCGGTGGACGTGGATGCGTTCGCGCTGCACAACGCGTTCGAGCTGAATTACCCTGACGCGATGAGCGGAACGGTCGCGTTGGTGAACATCGGCAACGAAGTGACGAACGTGAATCTCGTCGAGGATGGCGTGCCGATTCTCACACGCGACCTGCCGACCGGGACGCGTCGCATCAAGGAGGACCTCCAGCGCGAGCGCGGGCTCGGTTCGGATGAAGCCGACGCGCTGTTGCGGGGCTTCGACCGTTCAGAGCATCTCGATGCAGTGCTCGAGTTGCGTGGTGAGGAGATTGCGGTGGGGATCGAGCGTGCCGTGGCTTTCCTCGCCTCGTCGTCGCGCGCGGGCACCACCGTGTCCGGTGTATACGTGTGCGGCGGCGGGTCGCGCACGCCGGGGCTGTTGGACGTCCTCGGCGACCGGCTGCGCCTGCCCACGCAGGCCGCCAACCCCTTGGCCAATCTCGTGGTGCGTGACGGTGCCTTCGGATCGCTCGTCACGGACGAGGTGGCTCCCCTGATGATGCTTCCGCTGGGCTTGGCCCTGCGGAAGCTTTCGTGACCGTCCGGACGGATCGATGATCGAAATCAACCTCCTCCCTGGCGCCCGCAAGAAGAAGGGCAGTTCCAGGGGCGCGTCGCTGAATCTCGGCGCGCTCCTCGAGGACCTGCGTGGGCGCTTCAAGGACCCTTGGCTGATGTTCGCCATCGCCGGCCTCGTCGTCGGCGTGTCGATTATCGGTGCGATGTGGTATCTGCAGGACGGCAAGGGCAAGGAGCTGGCCGAACGCGAACGCATCGCGGTGCAGGACTCGACGCGCTATGCGGCAGTGCTGGCGCAGCGCACGGCCGCCGAGGCACAGCGCGACTCCATCCTCCGGCAGATCGCGGTCATCTCGGCCATCGACGGCGACCGCTTCATCTGGCCGCACCTGATGGACGAAATCGCCCGCGCCCTGCCGACGTATACGTGGCTGCGCACCGTGCAGCAATCCAACCAGACGCCGGCGGTGTCGCCGGAAGCGCTGGCCGCGACGGGTGCGCCCGTCATCGGGATCCGGCTGATGGCCTACACCGTGGACCTGCAGGCCGTGACCCTCTTTATGAAGGACCTGGAAGCCTCGCCGTTCATCCGGAATGTCACCATCTCCAGCTCGGAGTCGGCGACGGTGGACGGCAAGGATGTCCACCAGTTCCAGCTTGATATGCAGTACCAGAAGCCGGATTCGACCGCGATCCGTACCGTTCCCCTCTCGATCGCGGTGAGGTAGCCAATGGCCGGAATGCCGACTAGCCAACGCGACCAGTTGCTGCTCGTGCTCGGGGTGGTGGGAATCCTCGGGGCCGGTGCCTACTGGTACATGCCGTACCAGACGAAGGCGACTGCGCTCGCCGCGACGGAGACGCGCTTGGAGCGCCTCGACGCCTCGAACCAACGCGCGAAGGCACTGCTGGCCCGCGGTACGGTGGAGCAAATGCGTGAGGAAGCCAAGGTGCTGCAGGACAACCTGGCCCTGATGCGCACCTTGATCCCCGCGAGCAACGAGGTGCCGGCGCTGCTGGACCAGATTCTCGGCGCGGCGCGTCGAGTGGGTCTCGAGCAGGACAGCTTCGTCCCGGGCTCCGTCGTGCAAGGCGAGGCTTTCGACACCTACAGATATCGGCTGTCGTTCAACGGCACGTACCATCAGATTGGCGAACTGCTGGCCTCCATTGGCTCACTGCGACGGATTATGAGCCCGGTGAACCTGTCGCTGACGCCGACCCCGGACGGTCGCTCGCGCCTGCGCGCCAATCCCGGGGAGCAGTTGCTGACCGCGAACTTCGAGATTCAGACCTACGTCGTCCGAAGCACGCCCGGTGAGGAGGGGCCGACCCGATGAACCCACGCCTGCTGCTCATTGCTAGCCTCGTCGCGGCCTTGGCCTGGCCGGGAGTCGCCGAGGCGCAGCGGCGGCCGACGCCGGCGGCGCCGGCACGTCCGCGCGTCAGTACCGATGCCGTCCAGCGTGACTCGTCCGGTAATGTCATCTTTCATCGCGAAGTCTATGCGTACCCGCGGACGGGGCGGCGGGACCCCTTCTCGTCGCTGATCCAGACCGGCGACGTCCGTCCGATGGTGGCGGACCTCGAAATCGTGGCCATCACGGTCGGGCAGAGCGAGCGGCAAGCCATCGCGACCTTGCGCGACAAGTCGGCTAATGAGGTGTACCGCGTGCGGGTGGGGTCGACGTTTGGACGCCTGCGTGTGGTGGCAATCCGCGCGCGCGATGTCGTGCTCGCCATTGATGAATTCGGATATACCCGGCAGGAGACCCTGTCGATCACTGTACCCGCTGGTGGAGGAAGGACGCCATGAGGCGCATTCAGATGCTGGCCACCGTCGTGGCCGGCCTACTCTTGACGGGCGCTGCTGCGCCGGGTCCGGTGCCTGTCGCGCGCACGGAGGGCACCGCGACGGTGACCGCCGTGCGTGTGGTTCCGGGCGCCGGGCGCGCGGACGTCATCCTGTCGTTCGCCGGGGAGCTCGAGGTGTCCGACTTCGTGCTCGACGGACCCGCCCGGATCGTCGTGGACCTTCGCGGCGCGACGCTGCAGTCCCGCGCTCCGAGCTACGACCGCGTCAACCGCGCCGGCATTCGGAACGTGCGCCTCGGGCAGTTCGACACCGAGGTCGTCCGGCTGGTGCTCGACGTCGATTCGCCGCGGCGGTATGAGGTCACGCGGACGGCCACCGAGGTGCGCGTGAGCGTCTTTGGCGCCGATGACTTCTCGCCGTGGTCGGCGGCCGCCGTCGCCACCCGCGACGTGCCCCAGACGCCGGTTGCCCCCGTACGTGAAGTCGCGGCCGAGGCGCCGCGGTTCGAACCGCTGCCAAGTGCGCAGCGCAGCGAGCTGCCACGCATCTCCATCACGATCGCCAACCAGAGCATCTTCGACGTGCTCGCGCACTTCTCCGCATTTTCCGGTCGCACGTTCGTGACGGGCCAAGGCGTCACCGGAACCGTGCGGTTCACCGAGATTGTGAACCAGCCCTGGGACGTGGCGCTTTCGAAGGTGCTGCAGGCGAATGGGCTGCAGGCGGTCGAGGACTCGACTGGCATCATCATGATCGACAGCTACGCCAATCTCGCGCGACGTGTGGCCGCCGAGCCCTTGGTCACGCAACTGGTGCCGGTGAACTATGCCAAGGCAGCGCAACTGGCGGTCACGATTCGCCAACTCATTGCGGCCTGTTCGTCGGGCTCGGCGGGCTCCGAGTCGGCGACCATCGACGTCGCCACCGGTGGCACCACGGACGCCGATCCGGTAGCGCGTGCTGCGGGGGACGCATCCGCGCAGCAGACCTGTGGCCGTGGCGTCGTTACCTTCGACGAGAAGACGAACACCCTGCTCATCACCGAGACGGTCTCGCGACTGCCGGAGATCATCAGCTATGTCCGTGACCTCGACTTCCGGACGCCGCAGGTCGCCATCAGGGCCAAGATCATCGCCGTGGACCGCACCGCCACGGAAGAACTCGGCATCAGCTACGATTTCGGCTCGCCGACCAATTTCAGCCAGGCGCTCATCAATCGCGGTGTTCCGGGAGAGTTCCAGATTGGCCTCGGAGGCGACGCCTTCATCGGCGTGGCGAACTCCAATCGCACGTTCCAGGGCACCGGGGCACTGAGTCTCATCTACAACGTGGTGATTGGCGGCAACAACCTGACTGCGTTCCTCGATGCCTTGAGCACGCAGAACCTTTCCGATGTGCAGGCGGAGCCCAGCACGACGACCGTCGACAATCGTCAGGCGACGCTCTTTGCCGGCACGGAGATCGCCTTCCTGCTCACGCCCCCGACGGTTCCTGGGCAGATTCAGGCCGTGGCGCCGGTCATCCAGCGCCAGAAGGTCGGCATCACGCTCGAAGTCACCCCCCGCGTTACTGCCAACCGACAGATCTCGATGGAGATCAATGCCATCCAGCAGTCCCTGATCGGTATCACGATTGCCGGTCCCGAGATTTCCGAGCGTCAGGCAACCAATGAAGTCCTTGTCGGGGACGGCGAGACCGCCGTCATTGCCGGCCTGACGCAGACGCAGGTGACGCGCTTGGAGAGCGGCATTCCGTATCTGATGAAGCTGCCGTGGGTTGGTCGACTCTTCCGCGAGACGCGCGTCATCGAGCGCAAGCAGGACCTGCTGATCCTCGTTACGCCGCACATCGTCGATGAAGGCGAAGCCGTGCGCGCCACCTCGGCGCGGCCGCGCGAGTAGGCCATAGCCAATGGCAGGTGAGGGGGCCGCTTCGCGATATTGCGGGGCGGCCTCTCTGCTGTTGGACGGATGACGGATGACGGCAGCGCGTTCGGCGCGCACCGTCAGCACGCATCCGTCCTCCGTCCTCCGTCCATTCCCGATGCCCCACCTCACCTTCCGCACCGCCGGCGAATCCCACGGTCCCGCCCTCATCGCACTCGTCGAGGGCGTCCCGGCTGGACTGCCGCTGCTCGCCGCACAGGTGGACCACGAGCTCGCGCGGCGGCAGCAGGGCTATGGCCGCGGGCGGCGGATGGTAATCGAGACGGACCGCGTGGAGTTCCTGGCGGGCGTCCGCGCAGGCGAGACGCTCGGCGCGCCGGTGGCGATGATGATCCGCAACAAGGACTGGGCGAACTGGGAGGCGATTATGGATCCCGCGCCCCGGCCGGAGGACGAGGCGCCGGAAGGGCGCAAGCGACAGGTCACGCGCGTGCGGCCTGGCCACGCCGACCTCACCGGCCTGCTCAAGTTCGACCGCGACGACGCCCGCGACATCCTCGAGCGCGCCTCCGCCCGCGAGACCACGGCGCGCGTCGCCGCAGGGGCCGTCGCGAAAGCGCTGCTCGCCGAGCTCGGCGTGCGCATCGGCTCACACCTCGTGCACCTCGGCGGCGTGGACGCCAAGCCCGCGGCGCTGCCGGAGGACATCAACACGGCAGCCGACGCGTCGCCGCTGCGCTGCCTCGACGCCGACGCCGAGCGCGAGATGATCGCGCGCATCGACGCCGCCAAAGCTGACGGCAACACACTGGGTGGCATTTGCGAAGTTGTCGTGACGGGACTGCCGGTAGGGCTGGGCGCGCACGTGAGTTGGGACCGCAAGCTCGACGGTCGCCTGGCCGCAGCCATCTGCTCCATCCCGGCGGTGAAGGGCGTGGAGATGGGAATGGGCTTCGAGGCAGCGCGGCGCACCGGCGCCGACGTGCACGATGAGATCGAGCCCGCGCCGAACAGCCCGCGCACGGGCAACGTGCGTCGCCGGACCAACCGCGCAGGCGGGCTTGAGGGCGGGATGACCACCGGTGAGCCGCTGGTACTTCGCGTGGCGATGAAGCCGATCTCCACGCTGATGCGTCCGCTGCAGACGGTGGACGTGCGCACCGGTGAGCCGGCGGCGGCTGCCGCCGAACGCAGCGACGTCACGGCTGTGCCGGCGATGGGCGTGATTGCCGAGGCGATGGCGGCGCTGGTGCTGGCCGACGCGGCGCTGGAGAAGTTCGGGGGGGACTCGGTAGGCGAGTTCCGCCGCAACCACGACGCCTACCTGGCGCGGGTGGCCGAGCGCCTCGGATGAGCACGGTGCCCAAGCGCATCGTGCTGGTGGGGCTCAGCGGGGCGGGGAAGAGCACGGCGGGGCGACTAGCCGCCGAGCAGTTGGCCGCGCGCGGGACGCCTTGGGGTTTCGTGGACCTAGACGAAGAGATCGAGCGACGGGCGGGCCGGCGCGTGGAGGAGATTTTCGCGCGGCAGGGCGAAGCGGCCTTTCGGAAGCTGGAACGGGCCGTGTCGCAGGAGCTCCACGCCCGGGAGCGCCTGCTGCTGGCCACGGGCGGGGGCTGGGTGGAGCTGGGGGAGGTTCTGGGGCGGTTTCTGGCGGATTCCGAGCTCGTGTACCTCCGGGTGAGCCCGGCGGTCGCGGCGGCCAGAATTGGGGCTGAAGGGGGCGGACGCCCCCTGCTGGCGGGTCCCGAACCCGAGATTCGGCTCGAAAAATTGCTGGGGCGCCGAGAGGCGGCCTATATGCAATCGCAGCATACACTTAGCGTTGATTCGATGTCACCCGAACAGGTGGCCTCTTATATAGTTGCGCTTGCGACGGCGGATGCGGGGGACTAGGATGACCTCCCTGTTCCGTACGCAATCCCCGAGTAATGGCAACGACCAAGAAATCAGCCGCCAAGAAGGCGACCAAGAAGAAGGCAGCCGCCAAGCGCGGCGCCCCCAAGACCCGCGCGCGGGCTGCTGAGCCGGAGCTTCCGCACGACGAGGAAGCAGCCCGTTCCGCCGCCGGCAAGTCGCTGGTGATCGTCGAGTCGCCGGCCAAGGCCAAGACCATCGGCAAGTACCTGGGCTCCGGCTACGCCGTGAAGGCGACCGTTGGCCATATCCGCGACCTGCCGGTGAAGAGCATCGGCATCGATCCGGACGGAGGCTTCGAGCCCGAGTACGTCACCATCCCGGGTAAGGAGAAGACCGTCGCCGAGCTCAAGAGCGCGGCCAAGACGGCCAAGGCCGTGTTCATCGCCACCGACCCTGACCGCGAAGGCGAGGCGATTGCCTGGCACGTGGAGCAGCAGGTGAAGGGCAAGCACGCACCGCCGATCAAGCGCGCGCTGTTCTTCGAAATCACCAAGGATGCAGTGAGCAGGGCGCTGGGCGAGGCGCGCGCGATCGACAGCAAGAAGGTGGACGCGCAGCAGGCGCGCCGCGTGCTGGACCGGCTCGTGGGCTACAAGGCCAGCCCGGTGCTCTGGAAGACCGTCAAGAAGGGACTCTCGGCCGGCCGTGTGCAGACCGTGGCGCTGCGCCTCCTGGTGGAGCGCGAGCGCGAGATTCGCGCCTTCGTGCCGCGCGAGTACTGGAGCATCGCCGCGCGCCTCGAGCACGACGGGCAGGAGTTCACGGCCAAGCTGCATCACGTGGACGGCGAGAAGCCGGACATCCCGAACCAGGCCGTGGCCGACGCCATCCTCAAGGATCTCTCGGGCCGTTCGCACTTCGACGTCACGGACATCAAACGTCGCGAGCGCCGCAAGAATCCCGAGGCGCCGTTCAAGACCTCGACGCTGCAGCAGGAGGCCGCCAAGAAGCTGGGCTTCGGCTCCAAGCGCACGATGCGTCTCGCGCAGAACCTCTACGAAGGCGTGGAGCTCGGAAAGAGCGAAGGCGCGGTCGGTCTCATCACGTATATGCGTACCGACCACGTGCGCGTGGCCGACTCGGCTGCCGCTGCGGCGCGCGAGTACCTCGGCCAGCACTTCGCCAAGGAGTATCTCGCCGACGCGCCGCGGCTCTTCCCCGCCGGCAAGGACGATGCGGCGCAGGGCGCGCACGAAGGCATCCGGCCCACCGATCCCTCGCGCTCTCCGGAAAGTGTGGCCAAGTATCTCTCGCCGGAGCAGCTGAAGCTCTACACGCTCATCTGGCAGCGCTTTATGGCCTCGCAGATGGCGCCAGCGGTGTTCGATACCACGACCGTGGACTTCGATCTCGGCCGCTACTTGTTCCGCGCCACCGGCTCGGTCATCAAATTCAACGGCTTCCTCGCGCTGTACAAGGAAGCGCGCGAAGAGGGCGACTCCAAGGCGCTTGAGGACGAGCAGGCGCTGCCGGCTATCGAACCCGGCGAGCACGCGCCGGTGCGCAGCATCGACCCGACGCAGCACTTCACCGAACCGCCACCGCGCTACTCCGAGGCCTCGCTGGTCAAGGAGCTCGAAAAGCGCGGCATCGGCCGGCCGTCCACCTACGCGAGCATCATCTCCACGCTGACGGAGCGGCATTACGCCGAGCTGCAGCAGCGGCGCTTCTTCCCCACGCCGCTGGGCGAGAGCGTGGAGAAGGTGATGGTGAAGCAGTTCCCGCGCGAGTTCGACGTCGGCTTCACGGCGCAGATGGAAGCCGAGCTCGACAAGGTCGAGGACGGGCAGATGGGCTGGAAGGACGTGCTCGAGGAGTTCTGGGGCCCCTTCGCCCATTCGCTGGAGTCGGTGGACGCCGAGGCGTTGATCCGCGAGGCGCACGACCTCTCGGCGCTTGCCGACGAGAAGTGCCCCGACTGCGGCGGCCGCCTGCTGCCCAAGGGCGGATTCTTCGGGCCCTTCGTGGCCTGCGAGAACCATCCCAAGACCTGCAAGTTCACGCGGCCGCTCAAGGGCAAGAAGGAGCCGCCGGTGCTCACCAAGTATCTCTGCCCGCTCTGCAGCCAGCCGATGGTCGTGCGGCGCTCACGCTCGGGCGAGTTCCTCGGCTGCTCCACCTTCCCCAAGTGCAAGGGCACGCGCTCGATGCCCACCGGCGTGCTCTGCCCCAAGGACGGCGGCGACATCGCGGCGCGGCGCTCCAAGAAGCGCGGCAAGGCCTTCTACGGCTGCGAGAACTATCCCAACTGCGACTTCGTCTGTTGGGACAAGCCGGTGCTGGAGAAGTGTGCCGAGTGCGGCTTCGAAGGCGCGGAGGCCAAGAGCAACAAGACCCGCGGGCATTTCCGGAAGTGCCTCAAGTGCGGGAATGAGTGGGACGTGCAGGTGGCCGAGGGCACGGAAGGCGCGGAGGCCGTGCCGGCGTGACGATGCGACGCGAACTCCACGTCGTCGGAGGCGGCCTCGCTGGCAGCGAGGCCGCCTTTCAGTTGGCGGAGCGCGGCCACCAGGTGCTGCTGCACGAGATGCGCGGTGCCAGCGGCAACCGCGGCACGCCGGCGCATCGCACGGAGAGGCTCGCCGAGCTCGTGTGCTCCAACACCTTCAAGAGCACGGACGTGAGCAACGCCCACGGCCTGCTGAAGGCGGAAATGCGCGCGCTGGGCTCGCTGATCCTCGAGTGCGCGGATGTGGCGCGGATTCCGGCGGGGACGGCCCTGGCCGTGGACCGCGAGATTTTCGCGGCGGCGGTGCAGGCCCGCATCGAGGCGCATCCGAACATCACCATCGTCCGCGACGAAGTCACGGCGCTGCCGGACGTGGGCATCATCGCCACCGGCCCGCTCACCAGCGACGCGCTGGCTGCGGCGATCGCCGCGCGGCTGGGCGAGCGCTCGCTGGCGTTCTATGACGCCATCGCGCCGGTGGTCGCCGCCGAGTCCATCGACACGTCCATCGCCTTCCGTGCGGCGCGCTGGGGCAAGGAGACGATGGCCGAGGCGGGGGCAGAGGGAGCGTATCTCAACTGCGCGATGAACAGGGACGAGTACGACGCCTTCATCGCCGCGATGGTCGAGGCCGACCTGTACCATTCGCACGAGTTCGAGGACATCCCGTACTTCGAGGGCTGTATGCCGGTCGAGGAGATGGCGCGCCGCGGCCCGGAGACGTTGCGCCACGGTCCGATGCGCCCCGTCGGCCTGCGCGATCCCCGCACGGGCAAGCGGCCCTGGGCGGTGCTGCAGCTGCGCCAGGAGGACCGCGCCGGCCGGATGTGGAATCTCGTCGGTTGCCAGACGCGGATGCGCTACCCCGAGCAGACGAAGGTCTTCCGGATGGTGCCGGGGCTGGCCAACGCCGAGTTCCTGCGCTTCGGCAGCATCCATCGCAACTCGTACCTGAATGCGCCGCGCGCGCTGACGCCGCAGCTCTCGCTCAAGGACTCGGCCACCACGCTCTTCGCCGGTCAGCTCACGGGCGTGGAGGGCTACACCGAGAGCACCGCCACCGGATTGCTGGCGGGCATCAACCTCGACCGCTTGCTACGTGGCGAGGCGCCGGTGCTGCCACCGCCGACCACGATGCTGGGCGCGCTGTACCGCCATCTGCGCGAGGCCGACGCGGCGCACTTCCAGCCGATGAATGCCAACTTCGGGTTGCTCGAGGAGCTGGCCGACCCGCCGCGGGACAAGGCGCTCAAGCGCGAGCGCTACGCCGAACGCGCGTTACAGGCGCTGGGGTCGTGGCGTCTGGAGTATGGCATCGTGCCCGCCGCCGTCACCGGAGTCCCCCTATGAAGACGCTGCTCAAACTCGTTATTCTCGTCGCCGTGTTGGTCCTGGGCGGCGCCTATCTGTACGGCCGCGGGCTGCCGCGCGACCACATCGTCTCGAGCAACGTCCTGCTCGTGGCGCCGGCGGATTCGGTGTACAAGATCATCCGGAACATCGAGGCCACGCCGAGCTGGTGGAGCGACGTGAAGTCGGTGTCGAGGATCCAGGGGGCGCCGCGCGAGGCGTGGGTGGAGGACCTGGGCGCGGCGGGGAAGATCGAGATCGAGATCACGCGGGCCGTCCCGAACGCCTCGATGGTCGTGACCATCCTCAACGCCGACGCGCAGGGCTGGGGCGGCGTGTGGTACTACGAGGTGCGCAACACGCCGGCCGGCACCGAGGTTACGATCACCGAGGAAGGCTTCGTGGACTCGCCGATCTTCCGGACGCTGATGAAGCTGCGGGGTAAGCACCGCACCGTGGACTCCTACCTGCGTTCGCTGGGTGCGCATTTCGGCGAGCACGTCACGCCGCGGCACGGCTGAGGCGATGGCTGCGGACGCCGCCGCCGGCGCGCCGCCGCGTGACGCGCTCGTCGCCGAGTTCCTGACGCATCTCGAGAAGGAGCGCGACGTGTCGCCGCACACCGTGGCGGCGTATGCGCGCGACTTGGGCGAGCTGGCCGCTGTGCTGGCGCGGCACTTGGCCGTGGACGAGGTGGACTGGGCGACCGTAGACCGGCTCGCGCTGCGGGCCTGGCTGGCGCATCTCTCGCGGCGCGGGCTCTCCAAGCGTTCCAGCGCGCGGGCGCTCTCGGCGGCGCGCAGTTTCTTCCGCTGGTTGCATCGCAACGACCTCGTCGAGGCCAATCCGGCGCGGGCGGTGAACTCGCCCAAGCTCGACAAGCACCTGCCCGGCCACCTCGACCGCGCGCAGGTCGAGACGCTGCTGCAGGCGGCGGCCACGCGGGCGCAGGAGGGGTCGTTCACCGCCGTACGCGACGTGGCGATTCTCGAGCTGTTCTATTCCGCCGGCCTGCGGCTCTCCGAACTGCGCGGCATCGATTGCCGCGACCTCGACCTGCTGGCCGGTGCGGTGAAGGTGCGGGGCAAGGGGCGGAAGGAGCGCATCATCCCCGTGGGTGGGCCGGCGCAGCGGGCGCTGCACGAGTACGAGCGCGTTCGCGACCAACTCGTCGCCAAGGTCGGGGCCAAGGCCGATCGCGTGGCGTTCTTCCTGAGCTCGCGAGGCGCGCGCCTGAGTGCCAAGGCGCTGCACAACGCCGTCACCGCCTCGTTGGGTGAGGTGGACGAGGGCGCGGGGCTTTCGGCCCACGCGCTGCGGCATACGTTTGCCACGCATCTGCTGGATGGCGGCGCGGACCTGCGGGCGGTGCAGGAGTTGCTGGGGCACGCCAGCGTGAGCACGACGCAGATCTACACGCATACCAGCGTGGAGCGGCTGAAGCAGGTGTATCGCGGGGCGCATCCGCGGGCTTGAGGAGGTGGTCGGTTTGCGTGGCCTAGGTCACGCTTGGGGGGCGCGAGCAAGGTTGCTCTTGACAGCCCCCCCCCATAGCGTGTCGAAACGGGCCGGACCAAGTGAGTCCTCGTGCACGTGGATCAACTCTCAGGAGGAATGCAAATGAAGACGCTTCTCCGTGCGATGGCGGTAGGCTTGTTGATTCTTGGTGTGGGTGCCCTTGATGCAGGTGCTGAGGGACACGACGAGGGTTGCTACATCTGTGGTGGCGATACGAGCTGCGTGATTCGAGATCATCACGATGCGGAGTGCAAGGGGGTGTGTGGCATTCATTCATATGCGGGGGGATGCACGTTGGTAGGGCCGTGCCCGCAGGAAACCATTTGGTGCTACCAACCTTCGTAACGTCCAAGTGAGAGGTTAGGCCCAACCTCACCGGCGTACATCGGTCGGGCGTTTGGGAGGATGCACCATCAGGCATTCAAGCAAGGGGGCGCGTGATGGCCAAGTGGGTGGACACGACCGCGAATATCGTGCTCGCAGTGTCAGCGGCGACCGTCGCTGTCCTGTTGCTGTTGCAGCCCGCGAGAACTCGCGCCCCTAGCGGGTCGCGACCGCCTGCGGACGTGCCTGTCGCCGACGCGGGAACGGAGGCTCTCAACGGCCTGTTCCCGGCAAGCGTTCGCGCCGGCACTCGGATGGTTGTTTTCGTTGACGTAGAGTGCCCGTACTGTGCGCGCTATCACGAGACTGTGGATCGAATTTCGAGAGAGCTTCCCGGGGTCTCCGTCGAGATTGCGCACTTCCCGCTTCCGCAGCACCGTTTCGCTCGGTCTGGTGCGCTCGCGCTCGAGTGTGCACGCGAGTTCGGCCACCTCGAGGCGTTCTTGACCGCAGCATACGCGACCCAAGACTCACTAGGGCTGCTATCCTGGGCACACCTTGCTAATCGCACGCCGATTGACAGCGGACGTTTCCGAGGCTGTATTGAGTCTGGGCGGTACGAGGCGACCGTCGCCCGGCATCTCGAGGTGGCTCACCTGATTGGGGTTCGTGGAACGCCCACGGTTGTTGTCGGTGCTACGATGTTCGGCCGCCCGCCATCGTTTGAAGAGTTGGCGCGGTTAGTCGGCGGCGAGGGAGAACGGCAGTAGGAACAATTCGGAGAACCGCTGTCCGTGCCCTTCGCCTCGTGTATGCTCTCGGAGGTCCGCAATGAGTTCGTGCGCACGACACTGCCTCACCGTTGCCGCGGCTGTACTGGCGATGCTCTGCGCACAGCCGACCTCGGCCAACGCACAGTCCAGCGTCACCGTGTCCATCGTCGACCAAACAGGCGCCGCCGTCCCATTCGCCTATGTGTCCCTGGTCGGCCGGTCGTCGCACACGGCGGATGACAGCGGCCGCGTGAGCTTCGACACGCGTCGCCTTAACGAGCTGCGCTTCAACGTCCGGCGGCTGGGCTACTATCCGCTGGATACCACGCTCAGCAGTCGCAGCGTAGACACGGTGACGCTGCGAATGCGGCCGATCGCGAGGTCGCTCGACGCGGTGACGGTCTCGGCGCGGCCTGAGGACGTCCTCACGCAGCGCGGCTTCTACGACCGGATGATGCGCGTGCAGCGCGGTGCAATGACGGCGGACTTCATCGGCCCCGAGGAGTTGAACGCGCGCAACCCGATGACGGTCTCGCGCGCGCTCAGCGGCTCCCGCTATGCCGCCTCGAGAACCGTAGGCGGCGGGCGTGTCGGGCGGGTGATCATCACCGGACGCGGCGGGTGCTCAATGTCGATTCTCGTGGACGGTCTTCCGATAACTCAGAGCACCCAGGACATCACGCGGGGGGATCCGACGTCGATATCGCCGGGCGGGACTCGGCAGACTGGACAGACCTACGAAGAGGCTCGCCTGCCAGACATCGACGAACTCCTACCCGGGTCGGAGATACTTGCAATCGAGATTTATCCGAGCGTCGCGAACGCGCCGGTCGAACTGCAACGGGTCACCCAGCGCGGCTCCTGCGGCATCGTCGCGATCTGGACCGGGGGGCGCGGGAACCCGTAGGGCACTGTCCCCGGGTGGCCACAGGCGAAGATGCAGAGGGGCGAAACCTGTATATTCCCCCAATGCCACTCCCCGTCTTCCACGCCACGACCATCCTCGCCGTCCGCCGCGACGGCAAGGTCGCCATCGGCGGCGACGGCCAGGTCTCAGTCGGCGACACGGTGATGAAAGCCGGCGCCGTGAAGGTGCGTGCCCTCAAGGGAGGCCGCGTGCTGGCGGGCTTCGCCGGGGCCGCCGCCGACGCCTTCACGCTCTTCGAGAAGTTCGAGGAGAAGCTCGAACGCCACCCGGGCAACCTGCCCAAGGCCGCCGTGGAGCTGGCCAAGGAATGGCGTTCGGACCGCGTGCTGCGGCGCCTGGAGGCCCTGCTGGTGGTGGTGGACGCCCAGCACGGCTTCGTGATCAGCGGCAACGGCGAGCTCATCGAGCCCGACGACGGCCTCCTCGCCATCGGCTCGGGCGGCTCCTACGCCCTCGCCGCCGCGCGCGCCCTGCTGCGCGAGACGACGCTGCCGCCGACCGAAATCGTCAAGCGCGCGCTCACCATCGCCGGCGAGATCTGCGTCTACACCAACACGCACATCACCGTGGTGGAACCCTCGGCCTGATGACGGGACCGCGCACCGAACAGGCGCTGGCCCGCCTCGCCGATCTCACGCCACGCCGCATCGTCGCCGAACTGGACCGCTATATCGTGGGCCAGGCGGAGGCCAAGAAGGCGGTGGCCATCGCCCTGCGCAACCGCTGGCGGCGCCAGCGCGCGCCGGAAGGCATCCGCCAAGAGATCGCGCCCAACAACATCATCCTCATCGGCCCCACGGGCGTGGGCAAGACGGAGATCGCGCGGCGCCTGGCCAAGCTCTCCGGCGCGCCCTTCGTGAAGGTCGAGGCCTCCAAGTTCACCGAAGTGGGCTATGTGGGCCGCGACGTCGAAGGGATGGTCCGCGATTTGGTCGACAGCGCGATCGAGATGGTACGCACCGAGCGCGAGACGGAGGTCGAGGACCTCGCCAACGACCGCGTGGACGAGCGCCTGCTGGACCTACTGCTGCCGCCGCCGATCGCGACGCCGGCCCGCCCGGCCAGCGAGGCCGAGCGCGTGTTCGTCGCCGGCCCCGAAGGCAACGTGCAGCAGGAGCAGACGCTAGCCGAAGAGCGGCACAAGCGCACGCGCGAGAAGCTCAAGCAGTTGCTGCGCGACGGACAGTTGGAGCAGCGCGAGGTGGAGGTAGAGGTCGCCCAGCAGCCCCCGGCGATGGACGCGCTCTCGCAACCCGGCGCGCCGGAAGGAATGCAGAACTTCACCGATATGCTCGCCGACTTGCTGCCGAAGCGCACCAAGAAACGCACGGTGAAGGTCAGCGAGGCGCGGCGCATCCTGCTGGACCAGGAGTTCGACAAGCTCATCGACCTCGACGACGTGGTCGTGGACGCGATCGAACGCGTGGAGTCGTTGGGCATCATCTTCCTCGACGAGATCGACAAGATCGCGGGCGGCAAGGGTGACTTCGGCGGACCGGACGTCTCGCGCGAAGGCGTCCAGCGCGACCTGCTGCCGATCGTCGAGGGCAGCAACGTGCAGACGCGGCACGGGATGGTGAAGACGGACCACGTGCTGTTCATCGCCGCCGGCGCCTTCCACGTCTCCAAGCCCAGCGACCTGATTCCCGAGCTGCAGGGACGCTTCCCGATCCGCGTGGAGCTCAAGCCGCTCACCGAGGCGGACTTCGTGCGCATTATGACGGAGCCCGAGAACGCGCTCACCAAGCAGTACGCGGCGCTGGTGCAGGCGGATGGCTGCGAACTCAGCTTCACGCCCGACGGCATCGCGGCGATCGCCCGCATTGCGGCGCAGGTGAACGCGAAGATGGAGAACATCGGCGCGCGGCGCCTGCATACGGTGATGACGACGCTGCTCGAAGACCTGCTCTACGACCTGCCGGACCGCGGCACCGCGCCGGAACTGGTGGACGCGAAGGTGGTGAAGGCGCGCCTCAGCGCCATCGCCGAGGACGAAGACCTGCGGAAGTACATCCTGTGAGGACGCCGATGCGCTCGTTGCACCACGCCCTGCCGTTGCTTGCTGCCCTCGCGCTCGCCGCCTGCGGCGAACGGCGCGACATCTCCGACCTCGCGGCGGGGCAGGCGCCCTTCAACGAGCTGCGCGGCACCAACGTCGCGACGCTGCGCGCCGGTGAGGTGCGCGCCTTCCGCCGTAACGCCGAGCGCAGCCCGCTCGAGGGCTATCGCGAGCAGGTGGGGGCCTGGGACGTGCTCTACGCCGTGCGCGGGTACGACGGCTCGGACGGCAGCTATCCCGCCGAGGACGTGCAGATCCTTGAAGTAGAGGCGACGCGCGAGTGGCCGTCGGATTCCGTCGCCCTGGCCACCTGGGAAGGCACGGTGCGCGACATCCGCAACGCGACCGGCGCGACGCCGCACTGCCTGACCATCAGCGGGCCGGGCTTCTCGCTGCGCGTCGTGGAGTTCGACCGCGGCGGCCAGTGGCGCCTCGCCGCGTCAGTCGCGCCGTCGGTGCGCCTGCCCAACCGCCAGACGCTCTCGGCGCGGCACGCCGTCGCCGTGCGGAGGCTCTCGCTCACGGAGCGCTTCCCGGAGCAGGGTGGGGCCAACCCGGATTCGCTGCCCACCTGGACCCGCACCGAGTGCCCCGGCCAATGACCGCGCACCGCGACTTCCTCGCCCTCACGGACTTCTCGCCGGCGGAGCTGCGCGCGCTCTTTGCGCTCTCCGACCAGATGCGCACCGGCGCGTACCGCAAGCGCCCGCTCGAGGGAATGGCGCTGGCGATGCTGTTTATGAAGTCGAGCACCCGCACGCGCGTGTCGTTCGAGGTCGGGGCCTGGCAGCTTGGCGCGCACGCGCTGTTCCTCTCGCCGCGCGACGTGCAACTGGGCCGCGGCGAACCGGTGGCCGACACCGCCCGCGTGCTCGACCGGATGGTGCAGGGAATGATGATCCGTACCTTCGCCCACGCCGACGTCGAAGAGTACGCGCGGCACTCGCAGGTGCCGGTGATCAACGGCCTCACCGACCTGCAGCATCCCTGCCAGATCCTCGCCGACTTGCTCACGGTGCAGCAACACCTTGGCAGCTTCGAGGGCAAGACGATCGCGTGGATTGGCGACGGCAACAATATGGCCAACAGTTGGTGCGACGCCGCGCAGTTGCTGGGCTTCACGCTGCGCCTG
The DNA here is from genome assembly GCA_019637355.1 of Gemmatimonadaceae bacterium. Taxonomy (NCBI): domain Bacteria; kingdom Pseudomonadati; phylum Gemmatimonadota; class Gemmatimonadia; order Gemmatimonadales; family Gemmatimonadaceae; species Gemmatimonadaceae bacterium. The sequence continues at coordinate 468,460 of JAHBVT010000001.1, forward strand.
GCCTGCCCGGAAGGCTACGATCCGGACCCGGCGATCCTTGCGCGCGCCACGGCAGGCGGCAACGTGCAGTTGCTGCGCGACCCGCAGGCCGCCGCCGATGGTGCCGATGTCGTCACCACGGATGTGTGGGCATCGATGGGGCAGGAGGAAGAGCAGGCCACGCGCGCCAAGGCCTTCGCGCCCTTCCAGGTGAATGCGGCGCTGATGGCCCGCGCGAAGCGAAACGGCATCTTCCTGCACTGCCTGCCCGCGCATCGCGGCGAGGAAGTCAGCGCCGAGGTGATCGACGGCGCGCAGAGCCGCGTGTGGGACGAAGCCGAGAACCGCCTGCACGCGCAGAAGGCCGTGATGGCGGTGTTGATGGGCGGCGAGCCCCTGGGCTGAGCGCCGCGTGTACGCCGTGATCGGGGCGGGGCCGATGGGACTCGCCACCGCGCGCGTCCTGCAGAAACACGGCCTGCCGTTCACGGGATTCGAGCTGCACGCCGACGTGGGCGGACTCTGGGACATCGCCAATCCGCAGAGCACGGTGTACGAGAGCGCGCATTTGATCTCGTCCAAGCGGATGACGGAGTTCGCCGAGTTCCCGATGCGGGACGAGGTGGCGCCGTACCCGCGGCACGATGAGCTCCGGCGCTACTTCGCCGACTTCGCCACGCACTTCGACCTGCGGCGCCACTACGAGTTCTCCACGCGCGTCGTGCGCTGCGTGCGCGCCGCCGAGGGCGGATGGGACGTCACCACCGAGCACGCAGGCGCGCAACGCACGCGACGCTTTGCCGGCGTGCTGATCGCCACCGGCACGCTGCACCATCCCTACCAGCCGGCGCTGCCGGGCCACTTTGCCGGCACGCTGATGCACTCGGCGCAGTACAAGTCGCCGGCGCAGCTCGCAGGCCAGCGCGTGTTGGTGATCGGCTGCGGCAACTCCGGCGCCGACATCGCGGTGGACGCGGTGCGCAGCGCGGCGTCGGTGGATCTCTCGGTGCGCCGCGGATATTGGTTCCTGCCCAAGTTCCTGAAAGGCCGCCCGATCGACACCTTGGGTGGGCTCATCAAGTTGCCGCGGCCGCTCAAGCAGCGACTCGACGGACTGATGGTGCGGCTGGTCGTAGGCAAGCCCAGCGACTACGGCCTGCCCGATCCCGACTATCGCCTGTACGAGTCGCACCCGGTGATGAACTCCCTGGTGCTGCATCACCTCGCGCACGGCGATATCACGGCGCGGCGCGACGTGGCGGCGGTGGAGGGACGGCGCGTCCGCTTCACCGATGGCGCGGAGGGCGAGTACGACACCATTCTCCAGGCCACGGGCTATGCGCTGCACTATCCGTTCGTCGCGCGCGAAGAGTTGAACTGGGCCAGCGGTGGCGCGGCACCGGCGCTCTATTTGAACGCGATGCATCCCACCGACGACAGCATCTTCCTGATGGGGATGGTGGAGGCCAGCGGACTCGGCTGGTAGGGACGCTACGAGCAGGCGGAGCTGGTGGCCTTGTACCTGAAGGGTCTCGCGGCGGGGCATCCGGCGGCGCGGGCGCTGCAAGCGGAGAAGCGCCGCAAGTTCGCCGAGCGCGTGGACGGCGGGTTCCGCTACCTCAAGCTCGACCGGATGGCCTACTACGTGCACAAGGACAGCTATCTGCGCGCGCTGCGTCGGCACATCCGCGCGCTCTCGCGCTAGCCGATCGTGGACGACGCGATCCCGCTCAAGTTCGATCCCTCGGGGCTGATGGTGCTCAACGCCATCGTCGCGCTGATGGTCTTCGGCGCGTCGCTGGACCTGCGGATGGCGGACCTGCGTCGCGTGGCGCAGCGGCCCAAGGGCGTGCTCGCCGGACTCTCGGCGCAGGCGCTGCTCACGCCGGGGCTCACCTGTCTGCTCACCTGGGTGTTCCGCGTGGATCCGGCCCTGGCGCTGGGAATGATCCTCGTCGCGGCCTGCCCCAGCGGCGCGCTCTCGAACGTGCTCACCTGGCGCTCGCGCGGCAACGTCGCGCTCTCGGTGGGGCTGACGACCGTATCCAGCCTCGCGGCGACCGTACTCACGCCGCTGAACTTCGCGCTCTACGGCTGGCTGAATCCGCGCACGCGCGAGCTGCTGCAGGAGGTCTCGTTGCCCGTGGGTGGCATTCTCGCGCAGGTGGCGCTGGTGCTGGCGTTGCCCGTGCTGCTCGGGATGCTTGTGGGCGTGAAGTTGCCGGCGGTGGCCGAGCGGCTTGAGCGGCCGCTGCGGCAGCTTTCGTTTGTCATCTTGATTGCGTTCATCGCGGGTGCGTTCTGGGAGAACCGCACGCTGTTCGTGGCGCGCTTCGGCGACTTCTTCTGGCTGGTGGTGCTGCAGAACGCGATGGCGCTCGGGCTCGGCGCTTGGGTGGCGCGGCTCGCGCGCCTGAACGAGGCGGATAGCCGCGCCGTCACGCTGGAGGTGGGCATCCACAACTCCGGCCTCGGCTTGGCGATCCTCTTCACGTTCTTCCCGACGGCCGGCTCGATGATGCTGATCACGGCGTTCTGGGGCGTGTGGCACTTGGTGAGCGGCCTGCTGCTCAGCGGTTACTGGGGCCGGCGGCCTCCGCTCCCGGCGGCCGCGTGACGGCCAAGCGCATCCTCATCACCGGCGCCACGGGCTACGTGGGGCGCATCGTGGGCGCGCGGCTGGCGCAGGAGCATCACGTCGTCGGCACGGACCTGCGCGTCGTCAGCGACCTCGGCTTCGAGACGCTCGCGATGGACGTGCGCGATCCCGCGCTCGCCACGCTGCTCACGGACCGCGGCATTACGCACGTCGTGCATCTCGCGTCCGTGCTCGAAGGGCGCGGCGACCGTGCGGTCGCCTACGACATCGACGTACAGGGGACGAAGAACGTGGTCGACTCCGCCCTCGCGGCGGGCGTGCGGCACCTCACCGTGGCCAGCTCCGGCGCGGCCTATGGCTACTTCGCCGACAACCCCGACTGGATCGACGAGGACTTTCCGCTGCGCGCGGGCTTCGCGTTTGCGTATGCCCACCACAAGCGCCTCGTCGAGGAGCTGCTGGCGGGGTATCGTGCGACGCACCCGGAGCTCGCGCAATTGGTGCTGCGCATCGGCACGGTGCTCGGCGCTGGCACCCAGAACCAGATCACGGCGCTGTTCCAGAAGCGTCGCATCCTCGCCGTGCGTGGCAGCGACTCGCGCTTCGTGTTCATCTGGGACGAGGACGTCGCGGGCGCCGTCGCGCACGGCGTCGCGGGCGACCGCACCGGCATCTACAACGTCGCGGGCGACGGCGCGCTGACCATCCACGAGATCGCGGCGCAGCTCGGCAAACGGACGCTGGTGTTGCCGGCCTTCGTGCTCCAACAGGCGCTCGAGATCGGGCAGTTCTTCCATCTCAGTCGCTACGGCCCGGAGCAGTTGGACTTCCTGCGCTACAGGCCGGTGCTGAGCAACCGGCGGCTCAAGGACGTGTTCGGCTACCGGCCGGCGAAGACGTCGGGAGAAGCGTTCACCGTGTGGGCGCAGGCACAGCGGCATCGATGAATGGGCGGGAAGATGAAGCTGGGCACTGAATACTCGACTGTCCGGGTGGGCGACATCGCGCCCGATTTCACCTTGCCGACCGACGCCGGCGAGCCGCTCACGCTCTCGTCGCTGCGCGGCAAGCGCGTCGTCCTGTTCTTCTATCCCAAGGACTCGTCGCCGGGCTGCACGATCGAGGCCTGCGGCTTCCGCGACCTGGTGCCGCGCTTCAAGCGACGCGGTGTGGCGGTGCTGGGCATCGCACCGGGCACCGTGCGCTCGAAGGCGCGCTTCAAGGCGGCGCAGGGTCTGAACTTCCCCCTGCTCAACGACGCCGAACAGCAGGCCGCCGAGGCCTACGGTGTGTGGCGGGAGAAGCTGCTCTTCGGGCACCGGTATATGGGGGTGATGCGGACGACGTATGTGATCGGGACGGACGGCCGAGTGGAAGCCGTCTGGGAGCACGTGGAGCACGAGGGCCACGCCACGGAGGTGGACGCGTTCCTACGAGGGGCGCCGCCGCCGGTCCGGGCGTCCCAGGTCGGGCGAGCGGCCAAGAAGAAATAGTCGTAGGTTGGAGGCGATGTCGGACGCCTTCCTGTCCACCCTCCAAGCCGCCCTCGGCGACGAGTATGTCGTCGAGCGGGAACTCACGGCTGGCGGGCAGAGCCGCTTGTTCCTCGCCAGCGACGCCGAGTTGCCGCGCAAGGTCGTCATCAAGCTGCTGCCGCCGGAGCTCGCGGGCGAGGTCGCGCTCAAGCGCTTCAAGCGCGAGATTGCCGTGCTCGTCAAGCTGCAGCATCCGCACATCGTGCCGATCATCGGGATGGGCGCCACCGACGACATCATCTGGTACGTGATGCCGTACATCCCCGGCGAATCGCTCGAGGAGCGCCTCCGGCCCGGCCCGCTGCCGCTGCGCGAGGGGTTGCACGTGCTGCACGAGGTGGCCGATGCGCTGGCGCACGCGCACGAGATCGGCGTGGTGCATCGCGACCTCAAGCCGGCCAACGTGCTCTTCCAGTCCGGGCACGCCGTGCTGGCCGACTTCGGCGTCGCGCACGCGCGGCTGGAGATGATGCGCGAGTCCAGTGGCGTGCCGCTGGGCACGGTGCGCAAGAGCCTGGCCGCCAGCGGCGGCCGACTCACCGACAAAGGCTTTGCCGTCGGGACGCCGGGCTATATGGCGCCGGAGCAGTTCCACGGCGACGACCCCGCCGACGCCCGCGCCGATGTGTACTCGTTGGCGATGCTCGGTTATGAAATCCTCACCGGTCGCGCGCCCTTCGCCGAGTACCGTGGGGCGCGGTTGATGGTGGCGCATTTCACCGAGATGCCGCGCCCCGCGCACGAGGTGAACGCCGAGGTCCCGGAGCCGGTGGCGCGGTTGTTCGAGCGCGGAATGGCGAAGGACCCCGACCAGCGATTCGCCGACGCCGGCGAGTTCCGCGAGGCCTTAGGCGCTCACTGGTAGGGCCCGCGCGCCGAAGAGAGGGATCGTTTCCTCGGGCCGAAGCGGATGCGAGAGCAGGAAGCCCTGCACGTGCTCGCAGCCCATCGCGCGAAGCTGCGCCAGCTGTGCTTCCTGCTCCACGCCCTCGGCCACCACGTCCATCGACAGGCTCTTGGCCAACGCGACTACCGAGCGGACGATCTCCAGACACTCTGTGCTCACGTCCATCCGTCCGACGAAGTAGCGATCGATCTTGATGCTCGCGATGGGCAAGCGGTGTAGGTAGCTCAGCGACGCGTGACCGGTACCGAAGTCGTCCATCAGGATGGCGATGCCGCGTGCGCGCAGCGCCTGCAGCACCGTCCGTGCCGTGTCCTCGTCGTGCAGGATGACATTCTCGGTCACCTCGAGCCGCAGGCGGCGCGCGTCGAGTCCGGTGGTCGCGAGGGCGCGCTCGACGATCTCCACGAGCGCGGGATCCGCCAACTGCTTGGCCGCCAGGTTCACGCTCACCCAGGGCGCATCGGGGCCGTTGGGCGCGAGTTCGGCGAGGTGGCGGCAGGCTTCGCCGATCGCCCAGGTGCCCAGCGGCACGATCATCCCCGTCTCCTCGGCCACCGGCACGAACTCGCCCGGGCCGAGTAGGCCGCGCGTGGGGTGCGCCCAGCGCAGCAGCGCTTCGAAGCCCGCCATCCGCGTGGGGCTGCCCTCGCGCGCGGTGAACACCGGCTGGTACCAGACCATCATCTCGCCGCGCGCGATCGCCGTGCGCAGGTCGTGCTCCAGCGAGGCGCGGTGCCGCACGCCCTCGCGCATTTCCGGCCGGTAGTGCGTGTGGCGAGCGCCGCCGAGTCCCTTGGCTTCGGTCATCGCGAGTTCGGCGTTGCGCAGGTAGTCCGTGGCTGATTCCACGCCCGGCTCGTGGAGCGCGATGCCGATGCTTGCCGTGACCGGCACGTCGTGGGTGAGTACGTGCAGCGGCTCCTGCAGCACCAGTGCCACGCGATCGGCGACGCGCTCGACTTCTTCCGGTTCGTGGACGGCGTCGAGGATCAGCAGGAAGACGTCGCTGCCGAGCCGGGAGATGACGTCGCCCGGGCGGACGGCCGTCGCGAGCCGACGGGCGAAGGTGCGGAGCAGTTCGTCGCCAGCGCCGTGGCCCAGCGCGTCGTTATGGCCGGTGAACCGGTCGATGTTCACCATCAGCGCGGCGAAGCGGCGCTCGCCCTGGCGCCGCGTACGCGAGATGGCGCGGCGCAGCAGGTCGAGCGCGAGGGCGCGGTTGGGGAGGCCCGTGAGCGTGTCGTAGAACGCCTCGCGGCGCACCTGCTCCTCGACGCTGCGTTGCGCCGTGGCGTCGCGGACGGAGCCCGCCACGCGCAGCGCACGCCCGGTCGCGTCGCGGACGATGATGCCCGTCCACTGCACCGTCATCCAGTGGCCGTTCTCGTGCCGCAGGCGGTGTTCGCTGCTGAAGCGCACCCCCGTGCCGGAGGTCTGCGCGGCGATGTCCACCTGCACCTGGGCGCGGTCGGAGGGATGCACGCGGCCCAGCCACTCTTCCGTGGAGGCCAGGACCTCATCGGCGGTGAGCCCGAGCATCTCCCGCCAGCGTGGGGAGAAGCGGATGTGATCGTCGGCCAGATCCCAATCCCACAGTGCCTCGTGGGCACTGCGCGCCGGGAGCAGCAGCCACTCGGCGCTGGTGCGCGTCGGTCGGCGCAGGGCCGCGTCGAGGTCGGCCTGCGAGGGAACCACTTGTTGTGCGAGGCGCTCGGTGGCTCGGAGCCGGAGGTAAAGCCACGCGCTCAAAGCCCCGGTTGCAGCGAGCGCGATTGAGAGGGCAAGAACCAGCATCAGTGGAGGTATCGGTCGAGAGGAAGTCTGCCTTGCCCGGAGAAGTAACCTAGGGCAACCTCGGAAAGACTGCGGTATCGGCCGTCACGTTTCAAGACGAATTCCGAGTCATATTCTTGCCAGTGCAAAGCAAGCGAACAGTGCCGCGAAGTAGACTGACGCCTGCCGTTCCGGCATATTGAAGGCTCCCCAGTTCGCCACCCAACGAGTCCTGAGCAATGACCGCGAGCACGAGCCTCAAGCGCACGCCCTTCCACGCCCTGCACCTTGCCGCCGGCGCCAAGATGGTGCCCTTCGCCGGCTTCGAGATGCCAATCCAGTATCCGAGCGGCATCACCGCCGAGCACAACGCCGTGCGCAAGAGCTGCGGTGTGTTCGACGTGTCGCATATGGGCGAGTTCATCGTGCGCGGCCCGCAGGCCATCGACTTCGTCACGTACGTCACCAGCAATGACGTCGCGGCGCTCAAGGACGGCCAGGTGCACTACTCGGGGATCCTCACGGAACGCGGCACCTTCGTGGACGACTGCCTCGTCTACCGCTACGCCGCCGACCACCTGATGATGGTCGTGAACGGCTCCAACAAGGACAAGGACCTCGCCCACATCCAGCAGTACAAGGGCAAGTTCGACTGCACGCTCGAGGACGTGAGCGACGACATCGGCCTGCTCGCCGTGCAGGGCCCGCAGGCGCAGGAGATCCTCCAGGCGCTGACGCCTGCCGCGCTCGACGACATCAAGTACTACTGGTTCACCGAAACCACCGTCGCCGGCGTGCCGATGACGCTCTCGCGCACGGGGTACACCGGCGAGGACGGCTTCGAACTGTACCACGGTGCCAAGGACTCCGAGAAGCTCTGGGCGGCGCTGATGGCCACGGGCCGCATCACGCCGACCGGACTCGGCTGTCGCGACTCGCTGCGCCTCGAGATGGGGATGGCGCTCTACGGCAATGACATCGACGACAGCTACACCCCGCTTGAAGCCGGACTCGGCTGGCTCGTCAAGATGAAGAAGGGCGACTTCGTCGGTCGCGCCGCGCTCGAGGCGCAGAAGGCCGTTGGCGTCCCGCGCAAGCTCGTCGGCTTCACCTTCGAAGAGAAGGCCATCCCGCGCCACGGCTACCCGGTGTTCGTGGGCGGCGAGCCCAGCGGCGTGGTGATGAGCGGCATTATGAGTCCCAGCGTCGGCTGCGGACTCGGCACCGCCTATGTGCCCACCGCGCACGCCAAGGAAGGCAACACGCTCGAAGTCGAGATCCGCGGCAAGCGCGTGGTGGGGACGATTGTCGGGTTCCCGTTCTGGAAGCAGGGGACGGTGAAGCGTTGAACTCGGACGGATGACGGATGACGGACGCCGTCAGCATCCGTCATCCGTCATCCGTCCATCTCTGGGTTAAGCAATGAGCGTCCTCATCACCCTCACAGATGTCGAGCCCGCCGTCCGCCTCAACGCCCTCCTCGAGGCCGACGGGCTGAAGACGACGATGGTCTCGCCGCTCGACGACCTGCCGAGCGAGATCCGGAAGGCGCGCCCGGAGGTGATCGTCTTCACCGGCAGCCTGCTCGACCCGCAGACGCTGGCCATCGCGCGCGACCAGATGTGGGGCGGCGCGGCGGTCATCGGACTCGCCGATGTCGGCGACCCGCAGCTCGAGGCCAAGCTGCGCAACGTGGGCTTCGCCGACGTGCTCGCCAAGCCGGTGACGCCGGAAGCCCTGCGGCAGAGCGTGGAGGAGTTGCTGGAGCGCGCGCGCATCACGCGCGAGACCGGACTCTGGGGCGAGAGCGAGGCAGTGCGCCAGGTGCTGGTGGCTGTCGGGCAGATGGCGCCGGTTTCGAGCACCGTGCTCATCGAAGGCGAGAGCGGCACCGGCAAGGAACTGGTAGCGCGCGCCATCCATAAGATGTCGTCGCGGCGCAGCAAGCCGTTCATCGCCGTGAACGTGGGCGCGCTGCCCGAGACCTTGCTTGAGAGTGAGCTCTTCGGCCACGAGAAGGGGGCCTTCACCGGGGCCGCCGAGCGGCGCATCGGGCGCTTCGAGCTGGCCAACGGCGGCACGCTGTTCCTCGACGAGATCGGCGAGATCCCCGGCAACGTGCAGGTGAAGTTGCTGCGCGTGCTCGAGGAGCGCGAGGTCACCCGCGTCGGCGGTACGCAGGTGATTCCGGTCGATGTGCGCGTCGTCGCGGCGACGAACCGTCCGCTGCGCGAGTCCGTGGCGATGGGCGGCTTCCGCTCGGACCTGTTCTACCGCCTCAACGTCCTGCGCATCTACTTGCCGCCGCTGCGGGAGCGCCGCGAGGACATCCCGCTGTTGGTGCGTCGCTTCGTGCAGGAGTTCGCGCAGGAGCACGGCCGCGAGTTCCACGGCATTTCGGCCGAGGCGATGCAGGCGCTGGTCAACTATGCGTGGCCGGGCAACGTCCGCGAGCTGCGGAACTTGATTGAGTCGATGGTCGTGCTCGCGACGGGGCGGGAGATCGGGCTTGCCGACATTCCGGCCGCGATTCGCGAGGGCGGGGGCGACCGCCTGCTGCCTGTGCCCGTCGGCGCCATCCTCCGGGAGGAGAGCCGGGCCGAGGGGCGGGAACTGGAGTTCATCGTCCGGAGCTTGGTTGAGGTGAAGCTGCAGCTCGAGGAGCTGCGCCGCCGGGTCGATGAGGTGCGGGCCGAGCGGGACCAGTGGGCGGCGATGGCTTCAGGTGCGGGGGTTGGTCTGGCGGGGGCGGGGGGTGGTCCCGGACTCGGCGTGTTGCCGGGACTCGGTCACGGGGGGATTGGGCACGGGGTCGTGCCGGCGGCGCCCTTCGGCGCGTTGGCAGGGGGGGTCGAGCCGCCGGGCGCGACGCCGCCGACGGCCGTGACGATTACCCCCGGGATGACGATGGCCGAGATCGAGAAGGCGGCGATCCTAGCCGCGTTGCGTGAGACGAAGGGGAATCGTCGTAAGGCTGCTGAAATCCTTGATATCGGGGAGCGAACTCTCTACCGAAAGCTCAAGGAGTATCAAGTTCCTGAACAGTTTGGGGAGTGAATGGGGCGTTTTTCGCCTGCAGCCCCTTCCCAAGTGACTAGATATTGCACAGGTTGAAGGGTGCGCGGTGGACTTGTCCGCCGTGCAGCCTAGGCCGACTCCCACCGTCTCGCCCCAGGAATCCGTGACTCGTTCGCATCAGCCCGCTTCAAGCGAGGTCAGCCCGCTGATTGCAGGCAGCGTGCTCCCGCTCCAGCGTGCGGAGGAGTTGATCGCGACGTTGAAGGACGTGGTGTCCGCGCGGATCACCGCGACCGAGAACGGGTCAGTGGATGCGATCCACGTGCTCGTGACGGGCGACACTCCGGCGAAGGCCGTGGTGCGGAACATCGAGAGCGCGCTGATGGCGCAGCTGGGGCTCAAGGTGGATCATCGAAAGATTTCGGTGGCGGCGACGACGCGCCGGCCGGTGACGGGCGAACAGCCGATCGTCGAGGCGCCCTCGGCGCCGCGAGCGGGCATTGGGCGCCCCGTGTACTTCGAGGATGTGGAGCTTCGCGGTTCCCGCGCGCGCGGCGTGACCTGCAAGGTGACGCTGCGGATTGGGGCCGAGCAGTTTGCGGGCGAAGCCGAGGAGACCGTGCAGAGCGACCGCAGCCGCGTGGATGTCAGCGCGCGCGCGGCGCTGATGGCGCTCAGCCTGGCCGGTCCGACGGGCGGGATTTTTTCGCTCGAGGGCGCGAAGCTGATCACCGCGTTCGAGCGGGAGTTCGTGTTTGCGGCGGTGATGGCGCGCAGCGGTCGGGAGCAGGTGTTGCTGACCGGGAGCGCGGAGGTCCGCGATAGCGCCGAGACCGCGGCCGTGCTGGCCGTGCTCGATGCGACGAATCGATGGATGGCGACGTTGGCGGCCGGCGAGACGATGCCGGTGATTGAGGAGCGTCGCGGTCTGCGGTAGGGATGAGTAGGTGTAGGGAACGGAAGGACGAGCGGTCAGAAGGGAAGCGAACCGACGAAAGAGGTACCCCTCGTTCTCTCTGAGAGGAGAGGACACAAGCGGTGCGCCTGACGGCGCGACGAGCGGAGCCGACCTGATGTGATGGGCACCTGGAGACGGGTGATCTCATTGACGGGAGGTGATTCTCGATGACGTACATCTGTTCACTCTGTGCCGCGCTGGCGGCGTTTGTGATGGGTGATTCGCAGAGCTGGGCATAAGAAGGTGCGAGGGCGAGGGGTCCTCCGGTTAGCATCAAAGGAGACGCATGAGGTCCTCTGGGGTGGAGCGGATTGTCGAGGTTGTCGTCGCGGGGGCCATGGTGTCCATCGCGGCTTTTTTTGCTTTGGGTGACGCTCCGAGCGCTTACGACTGGCAGGCCGCAGGTTTCTTCACAGGACTTGGGATTCTCGCGGCTGCTCTGTCGTACCCCGTAGGGCGCGCGACGTCAGGAACCATAGGCTTTCTGCCCTACCTAAGCATATCCATCATCGCGCCAAATCTCGCGGCGGTTCTCTCTGTTGCGATCAGTACGGCATTTGCGGAACTCATTCAGAAGCGCGCACGGCAGAAAGCTGCCTTCAACATCGGTCAGCACACGTTTGCTATCGCCTGTGGGATCTGGGTATACCACTCGCTGGGGGGCACGTCGGTCATCGCTGGCGGTCCGCGAGTCTGGCCGTTTCTTGGTCTCGCTGCGACATACTTTGCGCTCAACAAGCTTGCGGTAAGCACCGTAGTCGCTAAGACCGCCGGTGATAGTGTCCTTCTTCACTGGCTGAAGAGTGTGCGAGGGTCTAGCCTTTACGACGCACTCTCTCTGCCGCTGGTCGTCGTTCTCTCGTTGGTGTTCGTTTCGAAAGGGGCAGCCTGGACAGCGGTTGCAGCGCTACCGATGCTGGGCATTCGTCAGCTCTATCGCATGGTCTTCGCACTTGAGAAGATCAACGAAGAGCTGTTGCAGCTAATGGTGGCCTCAATCGAAGCGAGGGATCCCTACACGTCTGGTCATTCGCAGCGTGTGGCGCGATACGCGCGCGAAATTGCCCGTTCAGCTGGGTTGAGTGCCAAGGGCATTGAGCGTGTCGAGATGGCGGCGCTCCTTCACGACGTCGGCAAGATCCATGAGGAGTTTGCCACGATACTAAGAAAGCCCGGCAGGCTGACAGTCGAGGAGTTTGCTCGCATGAAGCTGCACCCCGTCAGGAGCGCCGACCTCGTGGCAAAGGTATCTCACTTCCGAGACCTAGTGGCGGTAGTGCGCGCTCACCATGAGGCCTGGAATGGCACCGGATATCCCGATCAGCTTCATGGCGACGCGATACCACATCACTCACGAATCATCGCGATAGCTGACACTGTCGATGCGATGACGACATCTCGTCCGTACAGGGCCGGAATGACACCTGCTCGGGTGCGAGAGGAACTCGCAGCTGAGAGTGGGAGGCAGTTCGACCCACGCATCTGCGCTGCATTGCTGGCTCCCGCGAACTGGACTCGTCTCGAGCAGACGATCACATCGGCTCAGGCGGAGTTTCCGGCCAATGAGTCCGGTGTAGAGGGGCAGGGAACGAACGGCAACACGGGAGAGTTCGTTTCGGCGTTAGTCTCAGCTTAAGGCGGCGAGTTCGATGTAGAACGGGGGCACGGGAGGGCGACTGGACTCCCTGAATCGGCGCATGTGGGCAGAGGCAACTTGGTACGCTTTCGAGTCGTCGCCGAGAGTCTTGAGTCCTCGCACGGTAAGTTCCACGGCAAAGTGGCTTCCAATCATGCCGTACGATTTCGGCGCAAGCTCAAGCAACTCATCAGAAAGCGCTGCGGCTTGTCGCGACATCCCCGATTTCGCGAAGCAGTAGCACGCGAGCGATAGCTCGCCGAGTTTGCTCGGTACGTCGCCAAACCTCCGTGCTATAGGCAGTCGCTCGCCGATGCGAACTGCGACCTTCTCGAACAATCCCATCTGCATCCAGAGTCGATCCTGCGCGTGCACCGCAGATGTTCGTGTTGTACCAAAGGCTGCTACTGAATCAAGTTTCATCCCCTTGTCTATCCACTGCTCGGCCCGGCCTGTGTCACAGTAGTCGAGAAACAGAAACGAAAGCGCGTCTGCAGCGACCCGAGCTAAGTGCGGAAGCCCGTGTTCAATTGCGATCGCGAAGGCCGCTTCACCTCGACGAGCAGCGCCCTCGAGGTCGCCAGCGTGTCGAAGAGCATTGCACGCAACTCGCTCGATGTGACAGCGCTCGGCCACATCTGCGGAATCGGGCCACTGAGCTGGCGACTCAGACACAGCAGCAACAATATCCGTTGCGCACCCCAGTTCGGATGCGCCAATCACTCGGGTCAGCCAAGCGGCAACGCTTGGAGCGTCCAGCTTATCCTCCAGCCTTCGTGATTCCTCAACAAGTTCCACAAGAAGAGAGCGGTTGTGTCTGTTCACGGCAAGGCGAGCTCCGACAAGACATGCGCGCAGTCTAGACTCTAGCCCGAGCTGTCCGCTTCTTGCTAGAGAAGCGATCTCCGCCACCGGTCCATCGCTCAACATATCAAGTCGCAGTTCTGCCTCGCCGACCGTCACTAGAGCCGAGAGACGCTCAGGCGCCAACCTAGGATCACGTAGAGCTGAGGACTGGAGGCATTGTTTCGCCACCTCAAGCGCCGTGGCAGGATCGCCGTCGAGTAGGTGGGCGCGAGCGCGGCGAGCAGCGATTCGCGCGTGAGGCGCAGGCGAGCTCGCAAGCTCCGCGAGGCTGTCGAGGCTCGAGAGCGTCTCTGCGACCAGTCCTAGTGCGTATAGAGTGTCTGATGCGCCAATGAGATGCTCAAGTGCGCGCTCCTTCTCGCCGGCAAGGTTTAGCAAGTGGGCAACGCGACGTGAGAGGGAGATGTCATCAACGTGCGCTTCCCGCTCTAGGTCTTCGGCGCACTCGAGCGCGAGTGCCATCGTAAGGGTGGCAGGAGTACTTGACACGACAGCTTCCTTCCAGCAGTCGTGCAGCTGTAAGACGCCAGTGTCGCGAGCGGAAATCATCCCATCGAGTTCGAGAGTTTCTATGGTGTGTTGAAGTGATTCGTGGCTAGTAGCGCACAGTCGGCGCAGACGCGCCAGGGTAGCTGTGTCCCCTAGAAGAGTGATAAGTCGCAGCGTCCGTACTCCGAGCTCGGACAGGGATGCCAGGCGAGAGCTGATTACTTTCTGAAGTGTGTCCGGTAGGAGCTTCGCCGCCACGGCAAGTGACTGGGACAGCGACAGTTCACGAAGGAAGAGCGGATTGCCGCCAGCAGCCTCTACAACGCGGTCCAGCGAGTGCCCGCTTGAAGTGAGATGAAGCTGCGCAAGAGTCTCATGAGCAAGAGTGCGCGACTCCGCCCGGGAGAGGGTGTGGATGCGAACGGTGGTGTGTGCAGACTGCGATAGAGGTGCGCTGAGACGAGCGAGCGCTTCCGGTCGGTACGCACATATCATTGCACAGTTCGTAGAAATCGCAGCGAGTTCAAGTGTGCCGATGAGCACCGCTGAGAATTCATCTGCCCAGTGCAGGTCGTCAATTGTTACAAGCAGCTTCCCCTCCTCCGCAATCGCACGGATGAGACGGCTTGCTGCAGCGGCAATGTGGTCTCGAGTCTGCGCCACCGGACCTGCAACAGCGCCCGGGTCAAACGATCCATCATGATATACGAGCTTGCGAAGAAGGTTGATGTCATTCGGTGGGGCGGCCGCGGCACCTGGAACATCCAGCAGCTGTCTAAGTAGGCCTTGGAAGAGCGCGAGCGGCAAAGTGGTCATGATTGGTTCGGCACTGACTGCAATCGTTCGCGTTCCTCGCACCCTCCCGAACTCTCGGGCCTCGGCAAGTAGCCTCGACTTGCCGATGCCAGGCCCACCGATAAGGTGTGAGTGCGTGCTTTTTCCGGCGATGGCGCCCTCGATGCAGGCAGTGACGATCTGCATGGTGGACTCGCGACCAATCAGCCGTGTATCTCGCGCTGAAGGTGCGGACCAGTCCGCTCGCCTTTCAGCAATGCGACGGCGCATCGAGAGAGCTGGCTTGCCCAGTTCCGATGAGATGTGGCCGACCTCCGTCAGGTACTCATCGAGAATCCCCAGCGCTGCCACCTTCGACCCTTCCATAGCAGTCGCCTCAGCGCGCGCCAACGTCGCCTCCTCATTCAACGGATCCGATCGCAAAATCACCTTCGCCCACCGATCCAGATCCGCCCACCGCCCCTCCCGACGCGCCTGAACCACCTGCCGCTGCGCCGCCCGCCGCTGCTGCGCCTCCACCTCGCTCCGCACCCCGTCAAACCACTCCAGCACCTTCTCCGGCATCCGCCCACTAAACGTCGGCCCCAACGCCAACGACGCCTCCACCACCTCCGCTGGCGCCGACTCCGCCCACTCCGCCGCCAAACACTCCCGCAAATCACTATCCACCCGCGACGGATCCAGCCGCAGGAACTCCCCCTCCTCGTCAAACACCAACCCCTTCTGCCGGAGCCGATACAGCATCTGCCGCATCGCGTGCCGCCGCGCGTCCTCCTCACCCGTGGGCCAGAAGACCTCCAGCAGCTCCTCGCGAGGAATGCGCTCCCCGGCTCGCGTGGTCAGGTACAACGCCAAGGCGAACATCGCCTCGGTGTTCATCCCGATCTTCCGCGACCCGACGTGGATCTCGGCCTTCCCCAGCACGCGGACCCGCACGAGGTCCGGCTTCACCGGTTTCTTCGCCATAGCACCATATCCTCGCACCCCCCGTCACCCGCCCGTCACTCGGCGGATTCTGCGCCTGGGGGCAGCAGTCCGCTAGGGATGCGAAACGCGCCGCCGGTCCTGAGGACCGACGGCGCGCGTGACTGCCGTGAGACGCGGGATCTACCGCCCGGAACGCCCGCCGAGCCCGAGGATCTGCTCGATCCCCACACCCTCGGCCTCGGCCTGGAAGTTGAGCACCACACGGTGCCTGAGCACGCTGAAGGCCACGGCGTCGACGTCCTCGAGGTCAGGGACCGCGCGGCCGTCCATCGCGGCACGCGCCTTGGCCCCCAGCACGAGGTTCTGCCCAGCGCGCGGACCGGCGCCGAAGCTCACGTACTTCTTCACCGCCGGCGTGGCCTCGGGCTCGCCAGGCCGCGTCGCGCGCGCGAGTCCGACGGCATACTGCACCAACGACGGCGGTGCAGGCAGACGACGCACCAACTGCTGCATCTCCAAGACCTCGGCGGCCGTCAGCACCGGCTTCACGACGCCCTTCTGCACGCCGGTGGTGGTGGAGACGATGTCCTCTTCCTCACCGACGCTGGGGTAGCCCATCCGCAACTCGTACATAAAACGGTCGAGCTGCGCTTCGGGCAGGTGGTAGGTGCCCTCCTGCTCGATGGGGTTCTGCGTCGCGAGCACAAAGAAGGGCTCGGGCAAGGTGTAGGTCTTGCCCGCCACGGTCACCGTGTGCTCCTGCATCGCCTGCAGCAGCGCGGCCTGCGTCTTCGGCGGCGCACGGTTGATCTCGTCGGCCAGCACGATGTTGCCGAACACGGGACCGCGCGCGAACGTGAACGCCCGCTTGCCGGTGCCGTGGTCCTCCTCGAGCAGCTCGGTCCCGGTGATGTCGCTGGGCATCAGGTCGGGTGTGAACTGGATGCGGCTGAACTCGAGGTCGAGCGCCTGACTCAGCGTCTGGATCAGCAGCGTCTTGGCGAGCCCCGGCACGCCGACCAGCAGCACGTGGCCCCCGGCGAGCACTGCCGACGTAAGCATATCGACGATCTCGCCCTGGCCGACGATGCGCTGCGCAATCTGCCGCCCCATCTCGCGACGGGCCTCGGCGAGGCGTGCCAACAGCTCCAAGTCTCGCGCGTCCGCGGCGGCGTCGCGCACTGCAGTCTGGCTCACGGGCTCTCTCGGAATGGGTCCGGCGGGGGGTCCGGCAATCTAACGCGCGACGCCCGCAAGTCGCTCAACCCATCGGGATTGGGGAGGCAGAAGCCGCGACAATCGACCACATTGAGAAGGATGCCACTTCCCGTTCTGCCGAAGCCCGCCGCCGACGCCATCGCGGAGCCGGCGTGAGTCCGTTGCCATCCCACAGTGGCCCCAACCGCGCGCCGTCCACCCGCAGCGTCCAAGTCGGGTTCTTCCTGTTGCTGCTGGTCTGCGCCGCCCAGCTCGCGTTCTGGATGTGGGACGAGTGGCGCTACACGCAGGTGATGACGGAGCGTCTGGCTGAGGCGCTCACCGCCACCGGGGCGGGCGCCGAGCAGATCGCCCAGCTGGGCCGCGAACGCGCGCAACGCCTCAACCGCTACGCCTGGGAGGGTGCGTTCTTCCTCGCCGTGCTCCTGGCCGCGATGGCCGTGGTACTGAAGGCGCTGCGCGAAGAGGCCGAGCTGCGCCGCCGGCAGGAGCGTTTCCTCGCCGCCGTCTCGCACGAGTTCAAGAGTCCGCTCGCCAGCCTGCGCCTCTCCGTGGAGACGCTCGCGCTGCGTGAGCCCGCCGCCGCCGAGCGCGCGGAGTTGATGCGGCGCATCGTCGTGGAGCTGGGACGGCTGGAACGGATGGTCGCCAACACGCTGGACACCTCGCGCCTGGCCAGCGGCGGCGAGGCGCACCCCGAGCAGGTCGCGTTGGACGAGGTGGTCGCGGAGATGAACGAAGAGCTCGCGGCGTTCGCCGACGAGTGCGAGGTGCGCGTGGAGACGGCGGTGTCGCACCGCTTGGTGGTGCACGCCGACCGGGATGGCCTGCGCACGGTGGTGCGCAACCTCCTGCACAACGCGATCAAGGCGAGTCCGCGCGGCGGCGTGGTGCAGGTGCAGGCGCAGGCCGAGGGCCACGACGTGGTGCTCGAGGTCAGTGACGACGGTGTCGGGTTCCCCCCGAGGGAGGCAGCGCGGTTGTTCGAGCAGTTCTATCGCCTGGAAGGCGACGGTCGCGGACGGATGCAGGGCACGGGCCTGGGATTGTATCTCGTCGAACGCCTGGTGACGCACGCGGGCGGCCGCGTGCGCGCCCAGAGTGCCGGGCACGGGCTTGGCGCGGTCTTCACGGTGCGCTGGCCGCGTCCGGCCGAGGAACGCTCGTGAGCGCGCCCGGCGGTGCCCGTGTGCTCCTCGTGGAGGACGAGCCGAATCTCGCGCGCGGCATCCGCGAGAACCTCGTGCACGAGGGCTACGCGGTGGACTTCGTCAGCGACGGGCCCAGTGCCCTGGCGCAGGTGCGCGCGCACGACTACGCCGTCGTCGTGCTCGACGTGATGCTGCCGGGGATGGACGGCTTCACCGTGTGCGAGACGCTGCGTCGGGAGGGCAACGACACGCCGGTGCTGTTCCTGACGGCCAAGGGCGGTGCGCACGACCGCATCCGCGGGCTCGAGGCCGGCGGCGACGACTATCTGCCCAAGCCCTTCCACCTGAAGGAGCTGCTGCTGCGAGTGGCAGCCATCGTCCGGCGGCGCACGCGCTTCGATGCGCTGCTCGGCAGCCGCGAGCTGCTGCGCTTCGGCGGAAACGAGTTTGACTTCACCAGCTTCCGCGGCCGCAACTGGGACGGCCAGGAGCAGCAGCTCACGCCCAAGGAAGCGCTGATCCTCGCCGAGCTGGCCAAGCGCGACGGGCGCGTGGTGTGGCGCGAGGACCTGCTGGAGCGCGTGTGGGGCGGGGAGGTGCTGCCGAGTTCACGCACGATCGACAACTTCATCGTGAAGTTGCGGAAGCGCTTCGAGCGCGAGCCGGAGCGGCCGCGGCATTTCCATACGGTGCGCGGCGTGGGCTACCGCTTCACCGCTGCCGGCGAGGAGCCCAGCGAAGGCTGAATGCACGAACGCCGCACCCGAGGGCGCGGCGCTGTCATTCACTGCGGCGGAGCGGCTCCTACTGGACGACGAAGGCGACGCGCTGCTCGACGGGATGGTTGCGCGCCGGCATCGTGGCGACGGCCACGTAGTGTCCGGGCTGCGGATCGCGCCAGGACTCGGCGAAGCGTAGCGTGTCGCTGGCGCGCAGCACGCGCATCTGCACCGCCTGCGTGAACATCCGGCCTTCGCTCCAGCGCCACACTTCGCGGCCGAGCGTGTCGAGCACGACGATGTCGTGCGTGCGTCCGTCGTTGAAGAGCAGCTCGAGCTTGCGCGCGCTGGCGTTGGTGACGTCGAAGCTGAACTGCACGCCGTCGTTGACGGCGACGTCGAGCGAAGGCGCGAGCGGCGCGCGGGAATCGATCGCAGCGTTGCGCTTCACCGTGCGCTCAGTGGTTCCTTCACTTCGTGGACGAGGCCCGCACGCGAATGCGAGCACTGCAATGCACACGAGGGTGAATGGAACCTTTTCACGCATTTGGACCGCACCGGTGGGGAGTGGTGGCTAACTTATCAACAGTTGGACGATTCGTCAAATGCCTAGGTCACGGCTAACTGAATACGCCACGGCCACTTGCCTGCTAGTCACGAAAATTCGTCCAGATTTCGCGGGCCGTGGAAAACCAGTCTTCTGTGTCTGTTCGGGTTTCGTGAATGGTCCCTCGCCGCGTGGACGCACTGCGGTGAGTGGAGGTCACGGCCGCGCACGCAAGGTGGGTGTTTTTTGCTTGCGAAAAATTTCACAAGCCCCTATTTTTCGTGGCTGAAATGGAACAGGAACCCCGTCGAGACGACGACCCGTTAGCCCGGGTCCGAGGAGGGGCTTGGGGAGCGGGTTCGCTGGGGGCCGCGGGCAAGTACGTGGGCCTCGGGTTCCAGATGATGTTGTCCATCCTGCTGTTCCTGTGGGTGGGGCAGTGGGTGGATCGCTGGGCCGGTACCAAGGGCCTGTTTATGCTGCTGGGCGTCTTTGTCGGGGCGGGGGCCTCCTTCTACTCGATGTATAAGAGCCTGATGGCAGACCAGGCCCGCGAAGAGGCGGCCGAGCGGGCGCGGAAGGGCAAGTGAGGCAGACGGCCGGATTCGTGGCCGTGGCGGCGTTGCTGGTCCTCGGCGGCGCCTGGGGCCTCGCGGCGCTCAAGCCGGAGCTGGCGCGGGCGTTCTGGGTCAGCGCGGGGATTGCGATGCTGGTGCAGGTGCTGGCGTTCTCGGTGGC
The DNA here is from genome assembly GCA_019637355.1 of Gemmatimonadaceae bacterium. NCBI lineage: Bacteria > Pseudomonadati > Gemmatimonadota > Gemmatimonadia > Gemmatimonadales > Gemmatimonadaceae > Gemmatimonadaceae bacterium. The sequence goes on from JAHBVT010000001.1 coordinate 488,316, forward strand.
GCGTCCCTTCGTGCGGACGAACCCGATCGCCGGCTGGGGCCTCGGGGCCCTGCTGCGGTTTGCGGCGGTGGGCATTCACGCCGTGGTGGGAGCGAAGGCGCTGGGGCTGCCGTTCGGGCCCGCGCTGATGAGCCTGGTGGGATTCCTGTTCGTCACGATGCTGGTCGAGCCATTCTTCCTGAAATGATCAAGATCCGTACGCTGGTCGCCCTTGCCCTTGCGCTGTTCGCGTCCGCCGCGCCGCTGCGCGCGTCCGAGCCCGCGCAGGGCGAGAAGGTCGACATCATCACGCCGCACATCACGGACGGGGATCATATGGAGATCCCCTGGATCCTGCCCCCGTTCTTCAAGGAGATCCATCTCCCGAAGTACGAGGCGCTGCAGTTCCACGTCGGTGGCGTGCTGGTTGACCTCTCGCCGACCAAGCACGTGTACTTCCTGCTGATCGGCGCGACGCTGCTGGTGCTGCTGATGACGTCGATCTCGCGCTCGCTCACGCGGGCCCGCGCGGCGGGCACGGCGCCCAAGGGCGCGGCCAATGCCTTCGAGGCGATCATCCTCTACATCCGCAACGAGGTGATCCTGCCCAACGTCGGCCACCACGGCGAGGGCTTCGTGCCCTACCTGCTGACGGTGTTCTTCTTCATCCTCACGCTGAACCTGCTCGGCCTGGTGCCCTACGGCGCCACCGCCACCGGCAACATCTCGGTGACGGCCACGCTGGCCCTGCTGACCTTCCTGACGGTCGAGATCGCCGGTATCCGCGCCAATGGCTGGGGCTACCTGAGCACGATCTTCTACTGGAACAAGGACCTGCCGGTCGTGATGCGGCCGCTGATGTTCATCATCATCTCGCCGGTGGAACTGCTCGGGAAGTTCACCAAGCCGTTCGCGCTGGCGATTCGTCTCTTCGCCAATATGACCGCCGGCCACATCGTGCTGCTCGCGATGATGGGCCTGTTCTTCAGCTTCGGCCTCCCGATCGGCGTCGCGCCGCTGGGAATGGCCGTGGCCATTATGTTCCTCGAGATTTTCGTGGCGTTCCTCCAGGCCTTCGTGTTCACGCTGCTGTCGAGCGTGTTCATCGGGCTGATCCGGGAGGCGCACCACTAGAAGACGTGAGAGTTGAGACGGGAGACTTGGGGGCGCGTCCCTCACGTCTCAAGTCCCAAGTCTCACGTCCGTAACTCGGCGAGTGCCGGGTGAAGCTCGCTGAGTCCTCGGACTCGCCGGCGAGCAGCGCAGTAAGACGCGCGCTGGACCACGCTGCACCACACACCTCAAGGGTTTCTTCAATGATCTCGCTCGTTCCGATGCTGCAGGAGGCCGCGGTTGCGGCCGGTAACAACTCGGGTCTCGCGATGCTCGGTGCCGCCGTCGGCGCCGGTCTCGCCGTCGTCGGTGCCGGTATGGGCATCGGCCGCATCGGCGGCTCGGCCGTCGAAGGGATGGCCCGTCAGCCGGAAGCGGCTGGCAAGATCCAGACGGCTGCGCTGATCCTCGCCGCTTTCATCGAAGGCGCCGCGCTGTTCGGCATCGTCGTCGCGTTCTCGATCCAGGGCAAGTTCTAAGCTGGACCGGTGTGCCGGAGCACCGCTCGGTGCTCCGGCGCGCCACCCGGGTGCCGCGCAGGCCGGCGCACCCGTGACGTCGCGCTGGCCCGGCGACGTCGACCATCACCCGACGCAGCTCCCGATCCTCCCTCGGCCTCGCGCCGATTTCCTCTCGGATACTCCGATGCGCACGCTCCTCTCCGCCGTTGCCCTGCTCCTCCTGACTGCCTCGCCGGCGTCCGCCGCGGCCGAAGGCGGCAAGGTCAACCTGCTCCTGCCGCACACCGGGCTGATCTTCTGGACGATCGTCGTCTTCTTCGTGACGTTCTTCCTGCTCTACAAGTTCGCCTGGGGCCCGATCCTCGCCGCCGTGCAGGGCCGCGAGCAGGCGATCCTCGACGCGATGGCCTCGGCCGAGCGTGACCGCAACGAGGCGGCCAAGATGGTCGCCGAGCAGAAGGCTGCGATCGAAGCCGCGCGCACCGAGGCGCAGCGCTACATCGCCGAGGGCCGCGCGACGGCCGAGTCGATGCGCGCCGAGATGCTGGAGCAGACGCGGCAGCAGCAGGCCGAGCTGCTCGAGCGCGCCCGCAAGGAGATCGAGTCCGAGAAGTCCAAGGCCATCGACGAGCTCCGGCGCGAGGCGGTGGACCTAGCCCTCGCCGGCGCCGGCAAGCTCGTCGGGCAGAAGCTCGACGCCGCCACCGACCGCCAGATGGTCGAGCAGTACCTCGCCTCGCTCGGGAAGAAGTAAATGCGCGAGTCCTCGATCGCGCGGAACTACGCCGAAGCCCTGCTGACCCTTGCCGGCAAGGCGAAGGACACGGCCGGCTTCGGCGCGCTCATCGGCGCGCTGGGCGACGCGGTGAGCGGTGACGCGCAGCTGCAGCACTTCCTCGAGGCGCCGCGGATCAGCGCCGCGCAGAAGGGCGCGGTGCTGGGCAAGGCGCTGGCCGACAAGGCGCCGCGCAGCTTCGTGCTCTTCGTGCAGAAGCTGATCACCAACCGCCGGCAGATGCTGATCCCGGCGATCGCCACCGAGTACCACGACCTGCTCGATGCCGCCGAAGGCCGCGTGCACGCGCGCGTGACCGTGGCGCGCAGCTATGACGCCGCGGCGACGGCGTCGCTGGCCAAGGCGCTGAGCGCGGCGATCGGCAAGACCGTGGTGCCGCACGTGACGGTGGACGAGCGCATCATCGGCGGCGTGGTGGTGCGCGTCGGCGACCAGGTGATGGACGGGTCGATGCGGCGGAAGCTCGGCAAGCTGCGCACGGCGTTGGTGGGCGCGCGCTAGGCGACCCCCCGCCCCGAAGTGCAATCGGAAGGCCATCCGCGAAGGGTGGCCTTTTCGTATATGGGGGCTCCCCGCTTGACAGGTCAGTGATAATACCGAGTATTACTCCTATGGCCGACGCCTCCCCGCTTGCCCGCATCAGTATGACGATTCCGCCGGACGCGCTCCGGCGGGCCGACCGACTCGCGAAGCAGGCCGGCCGCTCGCGCAGTTGGGTGCTGGCCGAGGCGGTGCGGCGCTTGGAGCTGTCGGAGGAGGCGCCAGCTCCATCACCATCGAGGGCCCCCGCGTCCATCCCGCCACGTCTCGACGCCTCGCGTCGTGCGCAGCTGCGTGCGGACCTCGCGCTCACGCCGCTCGAGCGCGTCCTCGCCGCGGAGCGGACGGCACGCGAGGTACCGCGGCGACGCTTTGCTGCGCTGTACGCGGGCTTCGATCGCTTCGAGGACTATCTGGAATGGAAGCGCTTGGAAGCGACCGGCCTCCTGTAGGCCCGCCGTTCCGTACGGAACTCGCCGAGGTCTGCTGGCGGCTCAATGCGACCGGTGCCCGCTATCTCGTGGCGGGGGCGCGCGCGCTGCAGCTCTGGGGCAGTGCCCGCGCCACGCGCGACATCGACATCCTGATCGAGCCCACCGAGGCCAACGCTCGGCGCGTGCTCGATGCGCTGTCGACGATGGGGTACGGCTTCGCCAAGGAGTGGGCGGCAGCCGAGGTGGCGAGGAAGTTCGTGACCATCATCGGGGATGACCCGCGCGTGGACATCCTCACCGTGGCCTGGAGCGTCCGTTACCGCGACGCGGTACGCAGCGCCGAGCATTTCGAGCTGGAGGGGGTCGAGATTCCCACGCTGTCGCTCGAGGACCTGATGGCATCCAAGCGCACGGGGCGTCCGCAGGATGACGCAGACCTCGTGGTGCTGGAGGAGATTAGGCGGTTGCGTGGTTAGCTTTCACGGTGCTTTCGCAGCCGGGATTGCCGTGACGGATAGCTCGGGACCGCTCGACCGCCGCTCGTTCTTCTCGCAGGGCCTCACCCGGGCCCTGCGCGAGCTCGTGGGTGCGGTTGAGCACAAGGTCGTGCAGTCGCAGTACCTGCGGCCCCCGGGCGCCTTGCCGGAGGCGGCGTTCCTCGCGGCCTGCACGCGCTGCGGGGCCTGCGCGGACGTGTGCCCGGTGCACGCCATCACCAAGCTGCCACCGAAGGCGGGCTTGGCGGCCGGGACGCCGACGCTGGACGTGGGCCTGACGGCCTGCCTGATGTGCGAGACGATGCCCTGCGCCGCAGTCTGTCCGACGCCGGCGCTGGACGTGCCGCCCTGGGGCTGGCGCGATGTGAAGATGGCGCAGGTGGAGATCGACACGGGGCGGTGTATCACGTACCGCGACGTGGAATGCGGGATTTGTGCGCGGGTCTGCCCGGTGGGCGAGGACGCGCTGAAGATGGACGACCGTGGTCGCCCGGTGATCGGGGCGGCCTGTACCGGCTGCGGGCAGTGCTTGAACGCGTGCGTGACGACGCCGACAAGCCTGAGTGCGCGGCCCTTGGAGATGCTCTGATGAAGCCAGGGTCTGGCCCTCAACCGGTGCGCGTGGTGCCCAAGCCGTGGGGGCACGAGGTGATCTGGGCGCACACGGACCAGTACGTGGGCAAGCTGCTGTACGTGAAGGCCGGGCACGCGCTGTCCGTGCAGTACCACAACACGAAGGACGAGACCCTGCACCTGCTGCGCGGCGAGATGACGTATCGCATCGACCGCGGCAACGGGCTGGAGGAGTACCCGCTGCGCGCCGGCGAGAGCTTCCGGAACACGCCGGGGCAGATCCACCAGATGGAAGCCATCACCGACTGCGAGGTCCTCGAGGCCTCCACGCCGCACCTGGACGACGTGGTGCGGCTCACCGACCGCTACGGACGAGAGGGGACGAGCGCACCGTGAAAGTGATCATCCCGTTGGCCGGCAAGGGCACGCGCCTGAGGCCGCACACGCACACCGTGCCCAAGCCGATGCTCAAGGTGGCCGGCAAGCCGGTGATGGACTACGTGATGGACGACGTCGCCAAGCTCACGGGCGTCGAACAGGTCGTCTACATCACCGGGCACCTGAAGGAGAAGGTCGAGGCGCACGCCAAGGCGACGTACTCGATTCCGGGTGTGTACGTGGAGCAGAAGGTGCAGGACGGCACCGCCGGCGCGGTGGAACTCGCGCGGCCGTACGTGGACCAGCCGGTGCTGATCATCTTCGTCGATACCATCTTCGACGCCGACCTGTCGGTGGTGGAGACCAGCGACGATGACGGCATCATCTGGACGAAGGAGGTCGAGGACTATCAGCGTTTCGGCGTCGTGGTCACCGACGCCAACGGCCATATGACGAAGATCGTCGAGAAGCCGAGCACGCCGATCAGCAAGCGGGCGAACATCGGGCTCTACTACATCAAGAACTGGAAGCTGCTGTACGAGGGCATCGCCCACACGCTGCAGCAGCCGGCGAACAAGGGGGAGTGGTATCTCACCGACGCGTTCCAGTATATGATCGACCACGGGGCCAAGATCCGCGTGATTGACGTGGGCGGCTGGTACGACGCCGGCAAGCTCGACACGCTGCTCGAGACGAACCGCACGATGCTCGAGAAGGGCCGCGCGGCGCAGATGGGCACGGTGAAGGACTCGAAGATCATCGAGCCGGTGCGGATCGAGGCAGGCGCAGTGGTCGAGGGCTCGACGGTGGGGCCGAACGTCGTGATCGGGGCGGGGACGTCGGTGAGGGGCTGCACCCTGCGGGATACGATCGTGGGGGATCGCTCGACGCTGGATGGCTGCACGCTGCACGATTCGATGATCGGGGACTCGGTAGTGCTCGAGGGGGTCACGGGGGCGGTGACGCTCGGGGATAATGCTGAGGTGAAGCGGTAACGGCGGTTCACCACAGAGGGCACAGAGGACTGCGAGCTACTTTTCAACGCAGAGACGCAGAGGGCGCAGCGAACGGCAACAGCAAGTGCTTGGGGGGTCCGCACCGAGGGATTGGTGCGGGCCCTCGTCGTTTCTGGTGCGCGGTGGTGATGGGAGGGGCAATGGACTGAGTACGGCGGAGGTGCAGGCCGCGGAGAAGCTTTCGTCCTATGGCTATCGCTGGCGTCGCCGCCCATATTCCGCCCCAATGCGACTCCCGTGGAACGAGATTCGGCCGCGCGCCGCGGCCTTCGCGAAGAAGTGGGCGGGTAAGGGCTACGAGAAGGGCGAGACCCAGCTCTTCTACCGAGATTTCTTCGACGTCTTCGGGGTCCCGGTGCAGCGCGTGGCACAGTTCGAGCGACCGGTCAAGGCGCTCGATGCCGGGAAGTCGGGGTTCATCGACCTCTTCTGGAAGGGCGTGCTGCTCGTGGAGCAGAAGAGCAAGGGCCGTGACCTGGCGTCGGCGCGCGAGCAGGCGCTCGACTACTTCCCGGGGCTCAAGGACAGCGAGCTGCCGCGGTTCCTGCTCGTGAGCGACTTCCAGAACTTTGAACTCAAGGACCTGGTCACCGATGCTTCGGTGAGCTTTGCGCTGGCGGAGCTCCCCAAGCACGTCGAGAAGTTCGGATTCATCCTCGGCGTGGAGAAGCGGGCCTTCGACGACCAGGATCCGGTCAACATCAAGGCCGCAGAGCTGGTCGGGAAGATCCACGACCGCCTTGAGGAGTCCGGCTACACGGGGCACGACCTCGAGGTCTTTCTCGTGCGCCTGGTCTTCTGCCTGTTCGCGGACGACACGGGTATCTTCGAGCCCCGCGAGAGCTTCCTCGACTACCTGCAGCACCGGACGCAGGACGACGGGTCGGACCTCGGGCCGAAGCTCGCGCTGCTGTTCCAGACGCTCAACACGCCTGAGGACCGGCGCAACAGCACGCTCGACGAGGACTTGGCGCGGTTCCCCTACGTGAACGGCCAGCTGTTCAGCGATGCGATCTCGATCCCGTCGTTCGATGCACCGACGCGGAAGCTGCTCCTCGAGGCCTGTGAGTTCGACTGGGCCGGCATCTCACCGGCCATATTCGGCTCGCTGTTCCAGTCGGTAATGGACGCCAAGGAGCGCCGTGCGCAGGGAGCGCATTACACCACCGAGAAGAACATCCTCAAGGTCATCAAGCCGCTGTTCCTCGATGCGCTGTGGGCGGAGTTCCGCCGGCTCGACGCACTCAGGTCGGATCGGCGCAAGCGGCTGCTCGAGTTCCAGCAGAAGCTCGGCACGCTGCGCTTCCTCGACCCGGCCTGCGGCTGCGGCAACTTCCTCATCATCGCCTACCGTGAGCTGCGCACGCTCGAGATCGAGGTCTTGCGCGCGTTGCGCGGCAAGTCGGATCAGCTCGAAGCTGACACCGCGGTGCTGTCCGTGGTGGACGTGGACCAGTTCTTCGGCATCGAGTTCAGCGAGTTCCCGGCGCGCATCGCCGAGACGGCGATGTGGATGATGGACCACATTATGAACAATCGGCTGTCGTTGGAGTTCGGGCAGTCGTATGCGCGTATCCCGCTGCGGAAGTCGCCGACGATCAAGCACGGGGATGCGCTCGAAATGGACTGGGCGGAGGTGTTGTCGCCGGAGCGCTGCAGCTATGTACTCGGCAATCCGCCCTTCATCGGGAGCAAGTTCCAGAGTCCGGAGCAGCGTGCGCAGGTGCGGCGCGTGGCAAACCTCGGCGGCAGCGGCGGGTCGTTGGACTATGTGGCCGCGTGGTTTATTCTCGCGGGTCGCTATGTGGGGGCGAGGCCGATTGGCATTGGATTCGTGGCGACGAACAGCATCACGCAGGGCGAGCAGGTGGCGCAGCTGTGGCCGCTGCTGTTCGAGCAGAGCAAGCTGGAGATTGCCTTCGCGCACCGGACCTTCGCGTGGGGCAGCGATGCGCGGGGGAAGGCGCACGTGCACGTGGTGATTATCGGGCTCGCGCGCGCCGAGCACGCGCCGCCGGCGCGCCGGCTGTACTCGTATGAGGACATCAACGGGGAGCCGTTTGAGAGCGTGCATTCGGTGTTGAGTCCATATCTGTTCGATGCGTCGCAGTTGGCGAATCCGCACGTGGTGGTGGCGGAGGTTTCGCGGCCAGTCAACGGCTTGCCGCGTCTGCTGAGCGGATCGCAGCCCATTGATGGCGGTCACTACGTCTTCACTCCCGATGAGCGCAGGGCATTCCTGAGGCTTGAACCCGAGGCTCGGCCGCTCTTCCGGCCGTTCGTGGGCGCGGAAGAGTTCCTGAACGGAGGCGAGCGCTATCTCCTGTTCGCGCGCGATGCTTCGCCCGAGACGCTGAAGCGGCTTCCGATGGTCAGGGAACGCGTTGCGGCGGTACGGACGTTTCGTCGAACCAGTAAGCGAGAGGGCACGCAGCAGCTGGCGGACACGCCGACCCTATTCCAGGTCAACGTGATTCCAGACTCGACGTTCCTGGTCGTGCCCGAGGTGAGCTCGGAGCGTCGCGAGTATATCCCCATTGGCTGGCTCGAGCCGCCGGTGATACCGAGCAACCTTGTGCGCGTGATGGAACAGGCCACCCTGGGCCAGTTCGGGCTCCTCACGTCAGCGATGCATATGAGCTGGATGCGTCACATCGGTGGCCGGCTCAAGAGCGATTATCGCTACGCCATCGGGCTCGTGTACAACACGTTCCCGCTACCGGCCGGTGGTACCGCCGTGCTCGCCCAGATTGAACCGATGGCGCAGGCCGTGCTCGATGCCCGCGCCGAGCACCGGGAGGCCACCCTCGCCGACCTCTACGACCCCGACACGATGCCGTCCGCGCTCCGCAGGGCGCACCAGGCCCTCGACCGCGCGGTCGAGCGGCTCTACCGCAAGGCACCGTTCAAGACCGACCGCGAACGCGCGGAGTACCTGCTGGGCTTCTACGAGAAGATGGTGAGCCCGCTCGGCGTCGGCGCAGCCCCGCGGCGCGGGACGCGCAAACCGAGAGGCTAGCGGGACGGGGAAGAACTCGCCGTCGAAAGGTGGGGCTTGATGAAATATGACTATGGGTTATATTCCAATCAGTTATGTCGCTCAAGCCACTTCAATTGCTCCGTGAAGCGCGCGCCGTGACACAGGCCAGCGTAGCCGCTGCGATGCGGTTGACCCAGCCCGCCGTGTCAAAGCTCGAGCGCCGCGCGGACGTGTCGGTGCGAGCGTTGCGCGACTATATCGCGGCGCTCGGCGGGACGCTCGAGGTGACTGCGAAATTCACGGACGGTGCGGTTCCGCTGCTCGATGCTGACGAGACGTACGTGTCGCGAGTTCCGCTGCGAAAGGTCGCGGAGCGCCGGCCCGCGTGGGGCAATACACTGCCCCCTGACTGGATCGCCGAGATCGAACGCGTGCGTCGCCTCACGCCAGAGGACCGCCTCGAAGAGGCCGCTGAGCTCTCGGCGTTCTTGGCGGAGACGCGACGTGTTTGAGCCGCCGGTCTTCCGTCGGTTCAGGCCAGGGGTGTTGGCCGAGGCGCTGACTCGCCATCAAGTGGACTATGTCTTGGTTGGGGCCCTGGCGGGTCGCTTGGCTGGACTGCCACGACTCACGGCGGATGCAGATATCACCCCCGCGCTGGATCGTCCCAACCTAGAGCGCCTCGCCGCCGCCCTCCGCGAGCTCAATGCGAAGGTGTACACGCAGGACCTGCCAGAGGGGCTTCCCTTCGATTGCTCCGCGCCGATGCTCGCGCGGGCTGAGGTGTGGAACCTGACCACAGACGCCGGTCGCGTGGATGTGCTGTTCAAGCCTGTCGGGAGCTCCGGCTACGCCGGCCTGATGGAGGATGCCATCGAGTATCCGGCCTACGGCACCACGCTCTGGGCGGCATCGCTGCCTGCACTGCTCAAGATGAAGGAAGCGGCGAACCGTCCCAAGGATCAGGACGATGCGGCCGTTATCCGCGCGATGATCGAACGCGACGCCCGGCAGGGCTGACGGGTCGGGTTCCCCTCGACCTCCGTCGGTACCAGATTCACCGGGTCAGGACCCCACCGAAATCTCCGGAGCGCACGTGACCGACGCGATGGATCGCCGCGACCTGCTGAAGCAGGCGCTGGCTGCAGGCGCAGGACTCGCCGCCGCATCCGCCCTCACTCCGCTCCCGGCGATCGCCGAGTCGATTGACGCGGTCCGCGCCCCGCAGTCCGCGCCGCCGCGGGCGCGTGGCGTGGCGACGATGAAAGGCGTGCCCTTCGAGCCGCGCGCCACGGTGCGCTTCGCGATCGTGGGCACGGGGCTGCGCGGGCGCTCGATCCTCTCCGAACTACTGGCGATCGACGGCGTGCAGGTCGTTGCTCTCGCCGATATCGTGCCCGAGAAGGCCGCACGCGCCGTGAAGATGTGTACCGACGCCGGACGTCCGGAGCCAGCGATGTACACGAATGGCGAGCGCGATTACGAACGCCTCGTGCAGCGCGACGACATCGACTTCGTCTACACGGCCACGCCCTGGGAATGGCACACGCCGGTGATGCTGGCCGCGATGCGCGCCGGCAAGCACTGCGGGACCGAGTGCCCCACCGGAATCACGCTGCAGGACCTGTGGTCGCTGGTGGACGAGAGCGAGCGCTCGCGGCGCCACTGCCTGCAGTTGGAGAACTGCAACTACGGCTACAACGAGATGCTGGTGAACCGCCTCGTGCACGACGGCGTGTTCGGCGAGATCCAGCACGGCGCGGCGGCCTACATCCACGACCTGCGCACGATCCTCTTCGAGACCCGCGACGAGGGCCTCTGGCGCCGCGACTGGCACACGAAGATCGACGGCAACCTCTACCCGACGCACGGGCTGGGGCCGGTGGCCTGGTATATGGACATCCATCGCGGCGATGCCTTCGACTACCTGGTCTCGATGAGCACGGAGGAGCGCGGCCTCACGCTGCACCGCGAGGCGACGGTCAGCGACCGTAGCGATCCCAAGTGGCGCGAGCGCTACGTTACGGGCGACCTCAACACCTCGCTGATCCGCACCAAGCGCGGCCGCACGATCCTGCTGCAGCACGATGTCTCCAGCCCGCGGCCCTATTCGCGGCTCAACCACGTGGCCGGCACCAAGGGCTGCTTCGAGGACTACCCGGCGCGCATCTATATAGAAGGGCGCGGCCAGTCCCATCGCTGGGCGGCGATCGACGAATACAAGCGCACGCACGAAGACCCGTTGTGGACGAACATCGGCGAGATGGCTCGCAACAAGGGCGGCCACGGCGGGATGGACTTCGTGATGATGTGGCGGCTCGTCCAATGCTTGCGCGAGGGCCTGGTGCCGGACTTCGATGTGTATGACGCGGCCGCCTGGAGCGCGCCGCTGCCGCTCTCGCAGATGAGCGTGGCGCAGGGCTCCCAGCCGATGAAGTTCCCGGACTTCACGCGTGGCGAATGGGAGAAGGGCAGGGCGTAGTCCACGAGGCATCCGTCATCCGTCATCCGTCCCTTCACAAATGCGCCTGACTTCCCTGGACTGGACGATCGTCGCCCTTTCCCTGACCGTCGCCTTCGTGCCGGCGCTGCTGTTGGCCCGCCGCGCCGGGAGCAGCACCAGCGAGTTCTTCACCAGCGGGCGCGCGGCGCCGTGGTGGCTGATCGGCGTCTCGATGGTCGCGACGACATTCTCGACCGACACACCGAACCTGGTCACAGACCTCGTCCGTGGCGGTGGCGTCGCCGGCAACTGGGTGTGGTGGGCCTTCCTGCTCACCGGAATGGCCACGGTGTTCTTCTACGCGCGGATGTGGCGGCGCTCGGGCGTGCTGACGGACCTCGAGTTCTATGAGATCCGCTACTCGGGCCGCGCCGCGAGCTTCGTGCGCGGATTCCGCGCCGTCTACCTCGGCCTGATCTTCAACGTGGTCATTATGGCCACGGTGAACCTCGCGGCGGCCAAGATCGCGTCCATCCTCCTCGGTTGGCCGATGTGGCAGACCCTGGCGGTCTGCGCCCTGCTCAACGTGGCCTTCGCGGTGGTCAGCGGACTCTGGGGCGTGCTCGTCGCGGACTTCATCCAGTTCGGCATCGCGATGGCCGGCTCGGTGGCGGCGGCGTACTTCGCGCTGCAGCGGCCAGAGGTCGGCGGTCTCGCCGGACTCTTCGCACAGCTGCCCGCCCAGACGGTGCAGTTCCTGCCGGACTTCTCCGACTGGACGGTCGCGCTCACGGTGTTCATCCTGCCGCTGACGGTGCAGTGGTGGTCGGTGTGGTACCCGGGCGCCGAGCCGGGCGGCGGCAGCTACATCGCGCAGCGGATGCTCGCGGCGCGCAGCGAGCAGGATGCGCTCTTCGGCACGCTGTTCTTCAACGTGGCGCATTACGGGATGCGCACCTGGCCCTGGATCATCGTCGCGCTGAGCTCGCTGCTGGTGTTCCCGTCCCTGGACGACATCGCGCGCGCCTTCCCGGACGTACCCCGCGGGATGATCGGCAACGACATCGCCTACCCGGCGATGCTGACCTTCCTGCCGGTGGGCTGGCTGGGCCTGATGGTGGCCGGCCTGCTCTCGGCCTACGTCTCGACCATCGTCACGCACCTCAACTGGGGCACGAGCTACCTCGTGCACGACCTCTACCGCCGCTTCGTGCAGCCCGACGCCAGCGAGACGCATTACGTGTTAGTCGGGCGCCTGGTCACGGCGGCGCTGATGCTGCTGGCGGCGGCGCTGACGTTCTATCTGGAGACGGCGCGGGCGGGCTTCACGCTGCTGCTCTCGATCGGCGCGGGCACGGGCCTGCTGTACCTGCTGCGCTGGTACTGGTGGCGCGTGAACGCGGCGGCGGAAGTCGCGGCGATGGCGGGGTCGTTCAGCATCGCGGTGGGCTTCGAGGTGGCACGGCGCCTCGGCTTCGAGGTGCCGACGCACATCGTGCTGCTCATCACGGTGGCCGCGACGACGGTGATCTGGACGGGCGCGGCGTTCTTCGGGCCGCGCACGGACGCCGGGGTGCTCGACCGCTTCTACCTGCTGGTGCGGCCGGCGGGCCCGGGCTGGCGCGAGGTGCGCGAGCGCGTCGGCGTGGCGGCGTCGCCGGATTCCTTCGCGCAGGCACTCGGCGGCTGGGTCTGCGGCGTCCTCTTCGTGTACGCCGCGCTGTTCGGCGTCGGGGCCTTCCTGGCGGGCAACACGACGCTGGCGGCGCTGTGGGCGGCGGTGTTCGTCGTCTGCGGCAGCTGTGCGTGGCGGATCGTGATGGGGTTCCGGCGCAGCGGCTGATGCACGCGACGTTGGCGGTCATTCTGGCCCGCGGGCTCGGTACACGGCTGCGCCGCGATGATGGCGCGACGATGAGTACCGAGCAGGCGCAGGCGGCGGAGGCTGGCCATAAGGCGCTGATGCCGCTGGGCGGACGCCCGTTATTGGACTATCTGCTGCACAACTTGACCGAGTCCGGAGTGCGCGACATCGTACTCGTCGTGCCGCCCGGCGACTCGCCGTTGCGGCAGCGCTATGATGTGGACCTGCCGCCCACGCGCCTGCGTGTGCGCTTCGCGGTGCAGAACGAGCCGCTGGGTACGGCCCACGCGCTGCTTGCCGCACGCGATGCCGTCTGCGCGCCGCTGGGCGCCCCGGCCGACGCCGACGGCCGGCGACACTTCCTGATGTGCAACGGCGACAACCTCTACTCCGCGGACGCGCTGCGCGCGCTGGTGAACGCTGACGGGCCGGCGCTGGTGGCCTATGACGCCGAGGCCCTGGTGCGCGAGAGCGGCATCGAGGCGGAACGCGTGCGACGCTTCGCGCTCGTGGACAGCGATGCCGCGGGGTTGCTGCGGGAGATCGTCGAGAAGCCGGACGCTGGACATCCGCTGCTTGCCGCCGCCTCGCCGCGCGTATCGATGAATCTCTGGCGCTTCACGGACCGCATCTTCGACGCCTGCCGCGGCCTCGAGCAGTCGCCGCGTGGCGAGTTCGAGTTGGCGGACGCAGTGCGGGCGTCGATGCAGGCGGGCGAACGCTACGCCGCGATTGAACGGGCCGAGGCGGTGCTGGACCTCACGCAGCGTCGCGACGTCGCCACGTTGGAGGCGCGCCTCGCCGGCGTGCATCCGCGCCCGTGATGCGCCGGCTCTTCGTGCCGGGGCGCATCGAGCTCTTCGGCAAGCACGTGGACTACGGCGGCGGCGTGTCGATGACCTGCGCCATCGACGAGGGCATCACGGCGGAGGTCGAGCCGGTGGACGTGCCGGTGATCGACCTCGAGGACCAGAAGACCGGCCGCCGCGCCCGCGTGCCCTTGCGACGCGACGCACGGCCCGGCGGTGCACACGGGGGCACCTACATCGCCGCGGTGGCGCGGCGGCTGGCGCGCGACTTCGGGCCGCTGCATCGCGGTGTGCGCGTGGTTTCGCAGAGCAGCCTCCCGCGCTCGGCGGGTCTGTCGAGTTCCAGCGCCTTCGTCACGATGCTCACGCTCGCCGTGGCTGAGGCGAACGGGCTCACCGAACGCGCGGAGTGGGTGGAGCATCTCTCGGACCGCCTCGCCTTGGCGGAGTACTGCGGGGCGGTGGAGACCGGCGGCGCGTTTGGGCCGTGGGCGGGGGAGCGCGGCGTGGGCACGCGCGGCGGCGCGCAGGACCACGTGGCGATCCTCTGCAACCGCGCGGGGCGCGTCGGTGCGTTCGGGTATCTCCCCGCCACGCTCATCGGCGAGGCGACGTTTCCGCCGTCGTGGGCGCTGCTCGTGGCGGTGAGCGGCGTGCGGGCGACCAAGACCGGCGCGGCGCAAGCGGACTACAACCGCGCGGCCGACCTCATCCACGGCTTGCTCAAGGCCTGGAACGGCGCCACCGGCCGCAGCGACCGCTCGCTGGCGGCGGCGCTGGCGTCGTCGCCGACGGCGGCCGAGGCGCTGGAGCGTCTGGCCAACCGCAGCGGCGACGCTCCGTTGCTGCTGGCGCGCCTCGCACAGTTCCGCCGCGAGAGCGAGCACGTGGTGCCGGGTGCACTGGCTGCGCTGAGTGCCGCCGATGGTCTGGCGCTGGGCCGCTGGGCGGTGGAGTCGATGCAGGGTGCGGAGTCGGCGCTGCGCAACCAGGTGCCGGAGACGTCGTTCCTGGCGCGCGCCGCGATGGCCAGCGGCGCGCACGCGTCGTCGGGGTTCGGCGCGGGCTTCGGCGGTGCGGTGTGGGCGATCTGCGATGCGCGCAAGGCCGACGACGTGCGCGCGCGTTGGCGCGAGGCGTACACGCGGGCGTTCCCTGCGCGCGCGGCCAAGAGCGACTGGCTGCAACTGTCTCCGGCGGACGGCGTCCGCTGGCTGAGCTAAGACGCGCCTAGCAGCAGCGCGCGCCGGGCTTCTCGTACCTGGCGTTGAGCCGTTCGCTGAGGAAGTCCCGCTCGCAGAGCGGCTCCCGCCCCGGGTGATGCGCGCGGACGTGCGCGACGTAGGCCGCGTAGTCCGGCGCACCGATGATCCGACGCAACAACGCCGCGGCGCGCTGGATCCACGTGGACCCAGCGCCCTGCGGCGTCGACGGGTGGGACGGGGCCGTCACGGCCGCGCCTTGCTCCCGTTCGGGCCGATCGTGCGCTCGAAGAGCTCAAGGATGCGACGGTACTCGTCCGTCCACGAACTCGGGCGCACGAAGCCGTGGTTCTCCACCGGATACACGGCCATCTCCCAGCCTTCTTTGCCCAGCTCGATAAGTCGCTGCGCGAGCTGCACCACGTCCTGGAACTGCACGTTGGTGTCGACCATTCCGTGCGCGATCAGCAGCGGGTCATTGAGGCCTTCGGCGAAGAAGATCGGCGACGAGCGGCGGTAGGAGAGCGTGTCGTCCTGCGGGAGGTTGAGGATGCGCCCGGTGTAGCCGTGGTTGTAGTGCGCCCAGTCGGTGACCGAACGCAGCGCGGCGCCGGCACCGAAGTACTCGCCCTTGTTGAACAGGGCCATCAGCGTGATGAAGCCGCCATACGAACCGCCGTAGATGCCGATGCGCTCGGGGTTGATCCCGAAGTTGGCGGTGAGGTACTTGGACCCACTCACGTGGTCGTTCAGGTCCCACCCACCCATATGGCGATAGATCGCGGTACGCCAGTCGCGGCCGTAGCCCGCCGAGCCGCGGTAATCGATGTCCAGCACCGTGTAGCCGCGCGAGGCGAGCAGGTGGTGGAACATATATTCGCGGGAATACGTGCTCCACCAATTGTGCACGTTGTGCAGGTAGCCCGCGCCGTGGACGAAGATCACGCCGGCGCCGTTGGCCTGCGCGCCGACGTCGCTCGGGCGGTAGATGCGCGCCGGCACTGGCGTGCCGTCCTCGCCGGGGACCATCACGATCTCGGGCTTGATCCAGGCGTGGCGACGGAACTCCTCGGTGGTGCTGGTGGTCAGGCGCGTCGTCGCGGCCTGGCCGACGCGGCCGAGGTAGAGCTCGGGCGGGGTGTTGGCATCGGAGTACACGGTCACGTAGCGCTGGCCGTCCGGTGCGTAGACGACGCTGTGGCCGCCGTCGCCGGCGGTGACGCGCGTGCGCGCGCCGCCGTTGATGCTGACGCGGTAAGCCTGCCGCGTGAACGGCGACGGCTCGCTGGTGCTGAGTTCGAAGCTGCGGCCGTCGGCGGAGATGTCCACGCTGAGCACTTCCCAGCGGCCGCTGGTGATGGCGGACTTGTCGCTGGCGTCGGGCCGCACGGTGTAGAGGTGCGCGTAACCCGTGCGCTCGGAGACGAACCAGATGCGGCCGTCGGGCGTGAAGCC
Organism: Gemmatimonadaceae bacterium; assembly: GCA_019637355.1. Lineage (NCBI taxonomy): Bacteria > Pseudomonadati > Gemmatimonadota > Gemmatimonadia > Gemmatimonadales > Gemmatimonadaceae > Gemmatimonadaceae bacterium. The sequence goes on from JAHBVT010000001.1 coordinate 504,856, forward strand.
GTTGCAGTTGAAGCAGGGGCCGTTGACCCAGGCCTCGTCGCGCAGGTTGTCGACCATCACCAGCGCGCCGCCGGCGGAGGCGACGCTGTACAGCCAGCGGTGCTTGAAGTCGGCACTGGTGACGGCCACGACGGCGAAGCGGCCGTCGGCGCTCCAATCGCCGACGTTCACGCCGCCGACTTTGGCGCTGGTGTCCGGCGCGAGCTTGAGCCAGGTCATCGTGCCGGAAGCGAGGTCGAGGTGACCCACCTTCTGCGTGCCCTGCGCGTCGCCGACCTTGCTGCGGCCGGGAATCATTCGCGGATACCCGTCCACGGTGATGTAGTCGGGGACGTCCGAGCCCTTGGTGCCCTGCGCCGGCGTGATGGTCGAGACCAACGCGCTGCGGCCGTCCGGCGACACCGACAGACCCGTGATGCGGTCGCCCTGCGGAATCCACACCACCGGCAGCGCACGGCCCTCGGCCTCGCGCTGTGCGGCGCGGCGCAGCGAGTCCGCGCGCAGCTCGTCGCGTACATACTCGAGCAACACCTTCTGCTGCTCGGCCACCGCCGCCCGCTGCCCGCGCGGGGCCTCGGGGTCGCGCGGCGCGTTGCCGACGCGCAGGTCGGTGAGCTGGCGCGTCAGGCCGGTGCCGACGTCGAAGGCGTAGGCGTTGTTCTCGCGCACGAAGTACAGCGTGCGGCCATCCGGCGCGATGCGCGGGGCGCTCTCGTTGGCCGCCGTCTGCGTGACGCGGCGCAGCGTGACGCGCTGCTGCACGCGCTCGCGCAGCCAGATGTCGCCGTTGGCGGCGAGGGCCTCGAGGCGGCCGTCGCGCGAGCGCGGGCCGGTCACGAGCTGCGGCAGCACGGAGTCCATATGCGCATCGGTCACGAGTTCGGGCGTGGCGCCGGCGCGCGGTGCGATGCGGTAGGGCTTCAGCGACTCGTGCCAGGCGGCGCCGGGCTCCAGCCAGCGGAAGTACACCCACTGCCCGTCGGCCGTCCATCGCACCTGCGCCGGTTCGCGGCCGTACAGCTCCGGCCCGCGCATAATGTTCGCGACCGAGAGGTCGAAGGCGGACTGCTGCTGCGCGGCAAGCGGCGCGGCGAGGACAAGGGCAAGTGCAAGGGCGAGAGCACGACGCATTTCGGGTATCCGATTCAGGGATTGAACTGCGGTTCGCTGCGACTCCACGCCGTCACGCGGCGTGCATTCGCGGCGAGGTCATCAGGGCTTACGCACCGGCCACCACGCGTGCTGAGCGCACGTATGGCGTCTCCGTCGACCCGGCGGGCCGGCGTCCGCTGAGCACGCCATACCAAGTGCGCACGGAGTCGGCGATGATCACGAAGGTCGCGAGGAGGAAGAACGCCGCCACCGCGGTGTTGACGTTGTCGTTGAGGATCAGCCGTGCCGCACCGGCGGCGTCAGCCACCCCGGGCACCACGGCGCCCGCCGCCACCTGGTCGCGCACCCACTGGGCGTGGCTCAGGAAGCCGATGCGCGGATTGGGATCGAAGATCTTCGTCAGGCTGGCGGTGCCGGTCACGATCACCAACCACACCATCGGGATGAGCGTCACGAACACGTAGCGCACCTTGCCCATCCGGATGATGATCGTCGTGCCCACGCAGAGCGCGACGGTCGCCAACAGCTGGTTGCTGATGCCGAACAGCGGCCACAGCGAGTTGATGCCGCCGAGCGGATCGGTGACGCCCTGATACAGGAACCAGCCCCACATCCCGCAGACCATCGCCGAGGCGAGCACCACCGCGGGATACCAGCTCACGCGACCGAACGGCTCCCACAGGTGCTTGCCGAGGTCCTGCAGCATAAAGCGGCCCACGCGCGTGCCGGCGTCCACCGTGGTGAGGATGAACAGCGCCTCGAACATCAGCGCGAAGTGGTACCACAGCGCCATTGACGTGTCGCCGCCGAGCACGGAAGCGAAGATCTTCGCCATTCCCACCGCCAGCGACGGCGCGCCGCCGGTGCGGGAGAGCAGAGAACTTTCTTCCACCTGCGCGGCGAGCATCGTCAACTCGGCTTGGTCGAGCACGAAGCCCCAGGTGCGGATCACTTCAGCCGCGCCCTCGACCGTCGTCCCGATGATGCCGGCCGGCGCGTTGATCGCGAAGTACACGCCCGGCGTCAGCACGCAGGCGGCGATCAGCGCCATCACCGCGACCAGCGATTCGGTGAGCATCCCGCCGTAGCCCACCATCCGCGCGTCGGCCTCGTTCTCCAGGAGCTTGGGCGTCGTGCCGCTGGCGATCAGCGCGTGGAAGCCGGAGATCGCACCGCAGGCGATGGTGATGAACACGAAGGGGAAGAGCTTGCCGGCGAACACCGGACCGGTGCCGTCGATGAACTGCGTCACGGCCGGCATCTGCAGCGGCGGCAGCACGAGCAGGATGCCCACCGCGAGCGCGAGCACGACGCCGATCTTCACGAAGGCCGAGAGATAGTCGCGCGGGGCGAGGAGCAGCCACACCGGCATCACCGACGCGGCGAAGCCATAGACCATCACCGCCCAGGCCAGCGTGCGCGCATCGAGCGTGAACAACGGGCCCAGGGTTGGGTGCGCGGCCGCCCACTGCCCGGCGTACAGCGCCACCGCGAGCAGCACGAGGCCGATGATGCTGGTCTCCAGCACGGCACCGGGACGCAGGTAGCGCATATACACGCCCATCAGCATTGCGATGGGAATCGTGAGCCCCACCGTCACTGTGGCCCACGCGGAGTCGCGCAGCGCGTTGACCACCACCAGCGCCAGCACGGAGATGAGGATGATCATGATCCCCATCACCGCCACCAAGGCCGTGTAGCCGGCAATCGGGCCGATCTCTTCCTTGGCCATCTGCCCCAGCGACTTGCCGTCGCGGCGCACCGACGCGCAGAGGATCACGAAGTCCTGCACCGCGCCGCCGATGGCCACGCCGACGATGATCCACAGCGCGCCGGGCAGGAAGCCGAACTGCGCGGCCAGCGTGGGCCCCACCAGCGGCCCCGGTCCCGAGATGGCCGCGAAGTGATGCCCGAACACGATCCAGCGGTTGGTCGGCACATAGTCGCGGCCGTCCGCCAGACGCTCGGCCGGCGTGGCGCGCGTAGCGTCCAACGCGAAGATGTTCGCGGCGATGATCTTCGAGTAGAAGCGGTAGCCCACCGCGTAGGTGCAGATCGCGGCGGTGAGCAGCCAGGCGGCGGAGATGGTCTCGCCGCGGCGCAGGCCGAGGTAGGCGAAGGCGGCGGCGCCGACGAGCGAGACGGTGGCCCAGACGAGTGCGGAAAGCCAGCGGGGCATCGGGAGGGACGGAAGGGGGAAGGCCCGAGCGAGTCGCGAGGTCCGCCAATCCTACCGGATTTCACCGCCCACGGGGAGGCCTGAGCGTTGGGGAGCAGGTGCGCTTCCGTTAGATTGACGGTCTATGCGGCTCGCCCTCCCCGTCGCCTCACTGCTGCTCCCGGTCCTGCTGGGGGCCCAGACGCCTGCGCCGCGCGCGCGGCCGCTGGAGGCCTTCGCGGCCGAGCGGGTGGCGGTGACGCCGGTGCAGTTCTGGCGCGCCGATAGCATCGGCTGGAGCGTCGCCGCCGTTGGCGACGCGCAGCGCGCGGCGGTGGATTCGGCCATCGCCCGCGTGTTCGCGGAGCGTGGGATGGGCAATCGATGGGCCTTCGCCGCGGACGTGGTGCGCAGCGCGCGGCGAAACCCGACCATTCGCAGCGATCCTTCTTCCCTGGGCGCGGGACGCTGGCGTGGCGCGCCACCGGCCGCCGGCGAGGCCGTCCCGCCGCTGGTGGCCGACAATCTTCGCATCGTCTCGGCGCTGGGCGATACGCGCTATGCGCTGATTCCCATCGAGCTGCGTGGCGAGGGCGACTTCGCCGTGCTGCGGCTCGTGCTCGTGGACACGCGGATGCGCGTCGCCGTGTGGACCGCTGACCTTCTCACCGACGCCTCGCGCGACGTCGCGGCCGGACTGGCCGCGTCGCTGGCCGACCTCGTCGTCGATCCGTAAACCTCCCCCCTCGCAATGTCCAAGTCCCTGAACGTCACGCTCATTCCCGGCGACGGCATCGGTCCCGCCATCACCGACGCCACCGTTCGCCTGCTCGCCGCCGCTGGCGCCGACATCACCTGGGACCGGCAACTCGCCGGGATGGCCGCCGTGAAGGAACACGGCGATCCGATCCCCGAGGCCACGCTGGAGTCGATCAAGCGCAGCAAGCTCGCGCTCAAGGGTCCGCTCGAGACGCCGGTGGGCAAGGGCTTCCGCTCGATCAACGTCGCGCTGCGCAAGGAGTTCGACCTCTACGCCAACCTGCGGCCGGCCAAGACGGTGCTGCCCGGCGGGCGCTTCGACAACGTGGACGTGATCCTCGTGCGCGAGAACACCGAAGGGCTGTACGTCGGCGTCGAGAACTACGTGAAGATCGGCAGCGACCCGCACGCGGTGGCGCAGTCGGTGGCCATCATCTCGCGCGTCGGCGCCGAGCGCATCGTGCGCTACGCCTTCGAGTACGCGCTGAAGCACGGGCGCAAGAAGGTCACCATCGTGCACAAGGCCAACATCCTCAAGTACTCGCAGGGCCTGTTCCTCGAGGTGGGCCGCGAGGTGGCCAAGGAGTACGAGGGCCGCGTGGCCTGCGACGACAAGATCGTCGACGCCTGCGCGATGGAGCTGGTGATGCGCCCCGAGAAGTTCGACGTGATCGTCACGACGAACCTCTTCGGCGACATTCTCTCGGATCTCACCAGCGGCCTCGTCGGCGGCCTCGGGCTCACGCCCGGCGCCAACATCGGCTACGACTGCGGCATCTTCGAGGCCGTGCACGGTACCGCGCCGGACATCGCGGGGCAGGGCATCGCCAACCCGACGGCGGTGATGCTCGCCGCCTGCCAGTTGCTCGACCACGTCGGCGACGGGGCACGCGCCAACCGCATCCGCGCGGCCATCGAGGCCGTGCTGCGCGAACGCAAGACGGTCACGCGCGACGTCGGCGGCTTGGCCAGCACCGACGAGTACACCGACGCTGTGATCGCGCGCCTCGCCAAGGCCTGAGCGCGCGGTGCGACTGCTCCAAGTCTCCGACGTCCATTTCGGGCGCCACGCCGTCGAGGCGTACACGGACGCCGTGCAGCGGCGCGTGGCCGGGCGGCGCTACGACGCCGTCGTCGTCGCCGGAGACCTGACGCAGCGCAACTTCCGCGGCCAGTTCCGCGCCGCCAAGCAGTGGCTGGACGCGATGCGCGCCGAAGTGCCGGTGCTGACGGTGCCCGGCAACCACGACGTGGCCTGGTGGTGGAAGCCGGTGGGCGTGGGCGTCGAGGCTCCGCTGCTGGCGGGATATCGCAAGTGGATCGATCCGGAGCTCGAACCCACGCTGCATCTGCCCGGCGTGACCATCGTCGGGCTCAACTCCTGCCACGGCGTGCGCACCTACACGCTCACGGCGCGCGCGCGCGACCTCTCCGTCGTCGGTGCCATCCGTCCGGCGCAGTGGGCCAAGGCCAAGGCTGCGTTCGACGCCGCGCCCGCCGGCGACCTCAAGGTGCTGGTGTTCCACCACAACCTCCTGCGCGGTGACCTCTCGCGACGCTGGGGCCTGGTCAACAAGGCCGACGGCATCGGCGAGGCGCTGGAGACCGGCGCCGACCTCGTGCTCAACGGCCACGACCACCAGACGCGCATCGAGGCCATCGAGCTGATGGGCCGCAAGATGGTCGTCTCGCACAGCACCAGCTTCTGCGAGCGCACCCGCGGCGGCCTGCCGGCGGCCTTCCAGGAAATCGAGGTCGAGCCCAAGCGCCTCGTCGTGCGCGCCTGCGTCTGGAGCGACGAGATGCGTGAGTTCACGCCACGCAACGACCGGGTCTTCCCGCGGTGAGCGAACAGCTCGGCTTCTTGCTCGACGCCGTGGCGGCGCCTGCGGCGCCGGATGCGACGGACACGCCGCGGTCCGTCCCGGATCCCGACGAGCGCGACGAACGCGACGAGCAGGACGCCGAGGACGCCGAAGCGGCGGCGCAAGCCGCTGACGCCCTGCTCGGCCGCCTGCGCGGACTGGGCCTGGCCCACGTGAAGTCGCTGGTGCTCACGCGCAATCGCAGCGTCGTCGTGTCGCTGAAGGGCTACGAGCTGCGCCTGCACGAGGGCTTCTGCGCGGCGCCCACGGAACTGCACGCGCAGATCGTGCGCTTCGTGATGGCCAAGAAGCCTTGGGAGCGCCAGACCGCGCGACAGGCCATTCTCGCGCATCCGCTGCCGCTGCACACCAAGCCGCCTCGCGCGCCGGAGCGCACGCACCCCGAGGACGAGCCGACGGCCGAGCGCTTGGCCGAGTGGCACACGCGGCTCAACGGCGAACGCTTCGGCGCCAAGCTCCAGAGCATTCCGATCCGCGTGTCGCGGCGGATGCTGCGGCGGCTCGGGCATTACGCGCCGAGCGTGCAGGGCGGGGGGCCGGAGATCGCGATCAGCGCGCGGCACCTCCGGCGCGATGGCTTCGCCAGCGCCGTGGAGACGTTGCTGCACGAGATGGTACATCAGTGGCAGCACGAGAATGGAATGCCCATCGACCACGGGCTGGACTTTCGGCGCAAGTGCCGCGAGGTCGGGGCGCTGCCGAGGGCCAGGCGGGCCGTCTGATGCCGACCGCGCTGCGACGCGCGTTGGTGCTGCTGGTGAGCCTCACCCTGCCGCTGCCGCTCACTGCACAGCGCGTGCTCGGTACGGTGCTGAGGCCAGACTCGACGACGCCGGCACCGCAGGTGCTCGTGGAGTGGCGCGTGGGTCGCGGGGCGCCGCAGCGCGTCCTCACGGACAGTCGCGGGCGCTTTGCGATCGTCCTGAGCGCGCCGGACAGCGTGACGCTGCGCGTGCTGCGGCCGGGCTTTCGTGCGCAGCAATGGCCTGCGCTGTTCGTGGGGGCCACGGCCACGCTTGAGCCGCGCCTCGTGCTGCAGGACCAGACCGTCGTGCTCGCGACGGTGCGCGTGGACGCCCGTGGGGCCTGCACCGGTCGCGCGGACGGTGCGGGGGTGACGCTCTTTGAACAGGTGCGCGTCGCGATTCAGTCGGCCAGTCTCGCCGAGCGCGACCCAATGCTGCGCATCGAGGCGGTGGAGTACGAGGGGGAGGCGACAGCGTCGGGCGCGCTGGTCGTCCGCGATTCGAGCCTGCGCCTCAGTCCGGGCAGCGTGCAGCGGAGGCCGGCGGCGCTGGATTCGATCTTCCGTTTCGGCTACGTGCGCCGCACCCGCGACACCTCGTACTACGAGGCGCCCACGCCGGACGTCCTCGCCGACGCGCGCTTCGCGAACGGCTACTGCTTCGCGATGGTGCCGGCGGATTCCGCGCCCGAGGGCCTGCACGGCGTGCGCTTCGTGCCGCAGCGACGGCCCGGCCCGGGCATCGCCGACATCACCGGCACCTTCTGGGTGGACCGCGACCAGCTCTTGCTGCGCACGGTCGAGTACAGCTACCTCAACGTGCCCGCGCACCATCGGGCGAACGGGCTCGGTGGGCATCTGGAGTATGCCGTGCTGCCAAGCGGGCACTGGCTGCTGCGTGAGTGGGTCGTCCGGATGCCGAACCTGCGCGGTGGAATCAACCTCTTCGCCCAGGGCCTGACCGTGTTCGGGGTCTACGAGGACGGCGTCACGCTCTTCGCTGACTCCGCCGGCGCGGCGCTCGCGGCCCGCCGGCCTGTGCCCGGGCGTTAGATTTCGGAGTCCTTCATCCCGACCGCCGATGGCCTCCGATCTCGATACCCAGTCCTTCCTCGCCTCGCCCCAGCTCAAGCCCCGCGACGGCGACCTGTTCAACATCGATGCCGCGCTGACCGAAGAAGAGCGCGCCATCCGCGACTCCGTCCGCGCCTTCGTGGACGAGAAGGTCCTGCCGATCATCGGGCAGTGCTACGTGGACGGCCGCTTCCCGAAGGAGCTCATCGCCGAGATGGGCGAGAACGGCTACCTCGGTGCCAACCTGCCGGAGCAGTACGGCTGCGCCGGACTCAACAACGTCGCCTACGGCCTCATCAACCAGGAGCTCGAGCGCGGCGATTCCGGCATCCGGTCCTTCGCGTCGGTGCAGAGCTCGCTGGTGATGTACCCCATCTATGCCTTCGGCTCCGAGGCGCAGAAGACGCACTGGCTGCCCCAACTGGCCAAGGGCACGAAGATCGGCTGCTTCGGCCTCACCGAGCCCGATTACGGATCGAATCCCGCCGGGATGATCACGCGCGCCAAGGAGCAGAAGGACGGTTCGTGGATCCTCAACGGCGCCAAGATGTGGATCACCAACGGCTCCACGGCGCACGTGGCGATCGTGTGGGCCAAGACCGAGGATGGCGACGAGGCCGGCAAGAGCATCCGCGGCTTCGTCGTCCCCACCGACAGCAAGGGCTTCAAGGCCAACGGTCAGAAGGGCAAGCTCTCGCTGCGCGCCTCCGACACCAGCGAGTTGGTGTTCGACAACCTGCACCTGCCGTCCGACGCCATCCTGCCGAAGAGCGGCGGCCTCAAGAGCCCGCTGATGTGTCTGACGCAAGCGCGCTTCGGCATCAGCTGGGGCGCGATCGGTGCGGCCATCGCCTGCTACGAGGAGGCGCTCAGCTACTCCAAGGAGCGCGTGATGTTCGGCCGGCCGATCGGCGGCTTCCAGATCCAGCAGGTGCGCCTGGCCGATATGCTCACCGAGATCGTGAAGGCGCAACTCGTCTCGCTGCACCTCGGCCGGATGAAGGACGCCGGGACGTTCACGCCGCAGCAGGTCTCACTGGCCAAGCGCAACAACGTGAACATCGCGACCGACATCGCCCGCGAGGCGCGCCGTCTGCTCGGCGGCAACGGCATCGTCGCCGAGTACGCGTCGATGCGCCATATGGCCAACCTCGAGAGCGTCTACACGTACGAGGGCACGCACGACATCCACTCGCTCATCCTGGGTCAGGCGGTGACGGGGATGAACGCGTTCGGGGGCTGAGGCCCCAGACCAGCGGCGTGGCGGCCAGCGTGAGCAGCACGAAAGGCCACAGCCGCCCGCGCCAGAACGCGTAGTTCGTGAGCAGCTGTTCCCACGACTTGCCTTCGAGACGACCGATCGTCGTCTCGAAGGCAATCGTCATTGCAGCAAGCAGCGCGCCCATTCCCAACAAGCGGCGCAGCCGCGTGCCTGGCGCGATGCGGAAGATCGTTCGGGTGACGATAAGGATGATGAGCACGCCGAGGATGGCGCTCAGGACGTCGGCGAGGCCGTGGTCGAGGAGGCGCTTGAGGCCCAGTTCCCGCGCGATGCCGTTGAGGGGCATCAGCACGGCGAGGAGGAGCCAGGCGGCGAGGAGGCGGCGGTAGGACACGGGGCTCTCGGGGCAGTGGTACGGACACGATGGGGACGTCGCCACGCCGATGCTGTCGGGTGGGACGCCAGCGTGACGTGAGGGAACCCCCTCCCTTGCCGAAAGCCAGGTGGTTGCGTAGTGTACCAGAACACCAACACACTAGAAATATGCGCCCCCACGTCCGAATCCCGTCCGCGCCAGCGCTGTTGATTGTCACGCTGCTCGCCCTCGCCGCCTGCAGCGTCAGCGACCGTGCTCCCGGCGGCCCACCGGAGTGGGCGTTGGCGCAGGCGCCCCTCCTCGCCGTCGGCGACACGGAGGACAGCGACTCGGCGGTGTTCAGCCGCATCACCGACGTGCGACTGCTCCCCAGCGGCACGCTCGCCGTGGCCGACGCGGGCGCGTCGGCGGTGCTGCTCTTCGATGCGCAGGGAGTGCGGACGGCGAAGCTCGGACGCCGCGGTCGCGGGCCGGGGGAGTTCGCCGGACAGATCTCCCTGGCGCGCCGCAGCGACGATGCCGTCGCCGTGTGGGATCCCTCGCAGCGGCGCTGGTCGGAGGTGCGGGTCGGTCGCGCGAGCGTGGAGTCGCTGCCGGATTCGCTCGGCGATGCCGCGTGGGCGCACGCCGGAGTCGTCGTGCTCGGTGAGGGCCACGTGCCCGAGTGGGCGCCATCGTTGCTCCGCACGCTCGCCGATTCGCTGCCGGCGATGCGCCTCGCGTTCCTGGACGAGACCTCGCTGCTGTGGGTGAACACGGATGCCGGACGCCGTGCTTGGCGGGCTTACGATGGCATCACGGCCGTCGGCGCGCTCAACCTGCCTGCGGGCTTCCGCCCGACGCAGTTCCGCGCCGATCGCGTGGTCGGCATCCAAGCCGATTCGATCGGCCTCGAGCGCGTGATGGTGTACGGCTTTGCGCGGCCTGCGGGCATCGTGCCTGTGCGCGGCGCTGTGGCCACGCCGCCGGCGGACTCAGGCCAGCGCGCGACGCTGACGGCTGCGATGCGCAACGCGGTGGTCGCGCAGGAAGTGCACTATGCGCAGCACGCGCGGTATACGATGCGGACGGACTCCCTGATGCTGGAGATGCCGCCGGGCGCGACGCTGCGCATCATCGAGGCGGACGCGCGCTCGTGGCGGGGCGTGGGGACGGTGGCAGCCACGGGGTACAGCTGCGGGCTGTACATCGGGATCGCGCCGCCGCGCGGCTGGGGGGAAGGCGCGCCACAGTGCGCTTGGCGCTGACGCTGCCGAGCGGACCTACACCCGCGCCCGCCCGTAGCGCTCCTGCATCAGCCCGCGCAGCCACATCGGCATATGGCGCAGCGCGAACACCACGGTGCGGTAGCGCTTGCCAGGAATCACCACCGTCGGCCCGCCACCAAAGGCCTGCTCCAGCGACTCACGCACGACGCGATCCGCGTTCAGCCACGCCCAGCTGGGGATGCCCTTGGTCTTATCGATCTGCATCCGGTCGTGGAACTCGGTGTGCGTGAAGCCCGGGCACAGCGCCTGCACGCGCACGCCGGTGCCCGCGAGTTCCTGGGCGAGGCCCTCCATAAACACGCGCTGATACGCCTTGGTGGCGCAGTAGTTCACGTTGCCCTGGCTGGCGGTGAACGACGCCACCGACGCCACGGTGATGACGAAGCCCTCGCGGCGTTCGATCATCTTGGGGATGACGGCGCGCGTCAGCAGCATCGGCGCCATCACGTGCAGCTCGAGCATCGTCGCCTGCTCGCCCACCGGGCGCGTCGCGAGCTTGCCCTTGGTGCCGAAGCCGGCGTTGTTCACCAGCACCATCAGCCGCTCTTCCTTGCTGAGCTTCTCGGCCAGCGTGCGCATCGGCTCGTCGCGCGAGAGGTCGGCTTGGTGCGCCGTGGCCGTGATGCCGTGCTGCTGCGAGAGTTCCTCGGCCAGCGCCGTGAGGCGGTCGAGGTCGCGCGCGACGAGGAGCAGGTCGAAGCCGCGCTGCGCGAGCTGCAGGGCGAACTCGCGGCCAAGTCCGGCGGAGGCGCCGGTGACGCAGGCGAGGGGGCGGGAGAAAGCCTGATTGGTATTGGTCACGGGCCTAATCTATCATTCTCGGGCGATGGGCATCATCAAGGCGTCAATCCCCCTGTTCTTCCTGCTGATCGCCGCCGAGCTCCTGTGGAGCCGGGCGTCGGGCCGGCGCGTGATGCGCCTGAACGACTCCCTCAGTGACCTCAGCTGCGGGATCCTGAGTCAACTCTCGGGCATCTTCACCAAGCTGTTCACGATCGGAATCTTCATCTGGGTCGCCGATCGCTGGGCGGTGCAGCGCTGGCTGCCGGCGATCCCCGAATGGCCAGAACGCGCGCCGATCACGGCCGCCGAGGCATTTCCCTGGTTCGGCGTGGACGCCGCAGCGCTGCTCAGCTGGGCCGCGGTGTTCGTGCTGGTGGACTTCTGCTACTACTGGAGTCATCGCTTCGCCCACGAGATCAACATCCTCTGGGCCGGCCACGTCGTGCACCACTCCAGCGAGGAGTACAACCTGCCGGTGGCGCTGCGGCAGAGCGCGCTGCACGGCCTAATGAACTGGGTGTTCTATATGCCGCTGGCCTTCGCCGGCGTGCCGTGGCGGATGTTCGTCGCCTGCAATGCGCTCAATCTCATCTACCAGTTCTGGATCCACACCCGCGCCGTCGGGCGCCTGTCGCCGCTGGGCGAGTACGTCCTGAACACGCCCTCGCACCACCGCGTGCACCACGGCGTGAACCCGAAGTACCAAGACAAGAACTACGCTGGCGTCTTCATCACCTTCGACCGCTGGTTCGGGACCTTCCAGGTGGAGGAAGAGGAACCAGTCTACGGCATCACGAAGCCGCTGCGCAGTTGGAACCCGCTCTGGGCCAACGTCCACGTCTTCGTGCAGATCGCCAAGGACGCGTGGAGGGCGTCGCGCTGGCGCGACAAGCTGCGGATCGTGTTCGGGCGGCCCGGCTGGCGCCCGCCCGAGCTGGGCGAGATCGAGCGTCCAAGGGAGGTCAGCACAGAGACCTTCGTGAAATACGACCCGCCGGTGCCCGCGCCGCTGGCGTGGTACGCCTTTGCGCAGTTCGTGGTCGGGCTGCTGGGCGCCATCCTGGTATTGCGCCACGCGGAGCTCGTGCCGCTCGGTATCCTGGCGGTCGCGGCGTTCTTCGTGGCGGTGACGCTGACCGGTGTCGGCGGCGTGTTCGAGCGGGCACGATGGGCGGGGACCCTGGAGACGGCGCGGCTGCTGACGATGCTGGCCGCGTCGGTCGCGGTGCTCGTGCTGGGCATCGGGCCACTCTGGCCGGCGTACTTGGGAGTGGTGTTTGCCGTTGCCTCGCTGGCCGTGTTGCGGCGGTACCGCGGGGAGATGACCAGGCTGGAGTTGGCGCCGTTGATGTGAGGCAGGGTGTTTTACGGACCTTTCCCGTCCAGCAGTTCACGGAAACTGGCGAATGCCATCGGGAAGTGATGTGCTTCGAGGATCGCCTTGGCTTGGTCAGCTTCCTCAATGCTCAAGACACCACACCTGACTATCTGGAGGATAATCCCCGGGGTAGTCACGATCCGGCTCGTGCCGATCTTCTGGATGGCGACCCGCCGGAAATGCCGGCGCTGATCGGAGCCGAGCAGCCATTCCGCGTCGTTTGCGGCAAGCGCCAGGCACTCGGCTTCACCCTTCCCCATCTCGTCCTTGAGCTCTGCATAGGTGGCGAAGGCATCCGGCTGCTCGACCCGCACGAGCCGCAAGCTGCCATCCGCAATGGCGCCTTCGATGGCCACACAGTGGCTGCGATCGCGAATCGTATGGAGCACCGCTTCCGGAAGTACGAACTTCAGCTCGGTCACGAGCGGGGATGCCGCGTAAAGCCCCGTGCGCACGAGGTTCGTGAGGACGTCCGTGTAGAGGACGACGGTGCGGGGCACGCGACTCACACGCCGTGCGGAGCGTCGTCTTCCACCCCAGCGGTAGCGATTACGCGGTCTATGTCCTGTTCCCTGACACCTGCCATCCCCAGCAACTCGACGAGCTTTGGGCGGGTGATTTTCTCGCGGCGATACACCTCAAGCGCGAGGCCGACGAAGCGTGGGTTCGGCGGGGGCGGGGCATTGGCGGGTTGCTCTCCCTGATCCTCCAGCTTGAGCAGGATGCGTAGGTCCTCGATGCGGCGTTCCTCGTCCTCCTGCCGCAGGCGCTGCATCTCCGGTTCGGAGATCAGGCGCAGGTGCTTCAGCCGGAAGATCATCGCGAGCGGGCTCACGCCGAAGCGCTCGGCGAGCTGCATCACGTCGTAGAGCTGGATGTCTTGCGAGCCGGGTTCGGAGCGACTCTCCGCGACCAGCGCGTCCGATGCATCGGAGCCGTCGAAGATCGCCGCCGAGAGGCGGGAGGGCTGGCCCTTGCCGAGCTCGGCGACCGATTCGCGCACGCCTTCTTCCGGTAACAAGAACGCACCCGCGAAGGCGTTCGCGCGCATCTCGCGCAGGTTGTCGCGTTCGGAGTGTCGGCTGACCTGTCCGGGCGTGTCGTGGTCGAGCAGGATGTGCGCGTACTCGTGGGCGAAGGAGAATCGCTGGCGGTTGGCGTGATGTGCTCGGTTGACGGCGACGAGCGGGAGGATGGCATTTCCGATCAGCGTGAAGCCCGAAATGTCATCGTCGAGTTCGACCAGCGCCGTGGGCACGCCCTGCGATTCGATCAACTGCGCGATGTCGGGCACCGGTACGCGACCTAGGCCGAGCCGTTGGCGCTCTTCCTCCGCGATGCGGTCGCCTTGGCTGATTGCGTCCCAGCGGGTGCCCGGTTGCCCTAAGTCGTAGTTTGCCACGCCGCGCCGCGTCCGTTCGATTCCTGCCAGCCGCTCGAGGTTCCGGCGTTCTCGGGCGATTGCCAGGCAATCGCGAACCTGCGGCGGCACGCCGCTGCCCAAGGGTGCGGTCGCGCGGAAGAGTACGCTGAGGGCTTCGTCCTCGTCGAAGGTGGGCTGGAGGAAATCGCGCAGGTCGCGGCCGACGAGGCGGGCGATGCGTTCGAGTTCGAGGCTGGAGACCTTGCGGTTGCCGGCTTCGATCTGGACAATGGCGGAGCGGGGGATGCCGAGCTCCTCCGCGAGGTCCGCCTGGGTGAGGTTGGCGGATTCGCGGGCGGTGCGGATGCGGGAGGCGAGCAGGGATTCTGGGGAGGGCATATATCGTTGCAGCATATGATAATAAAATCAGACTCTTGTTGTCAATATACGGATTGATAGTTGACTTTTGTCGCATCGTGCAGCTATTTGGTGTGTGATTTCTTTCGCGAGCACCTCCAGGATGTTGCGCAGGTCACAGTCGATGGTTGCATTCACGTTGGGTTTTCCGACAGGACTCAAATGAACAGTGGCGTAGGGTTGTCCACTTTCGACGAAGACTTCAGGCTGCTCACAGGGAATCAGCCCTTCCCTTGGCAGCGCGCACTGTATACGCGCTTTGTCTCCGGTGACTTTCCGAAAGCTTGCGACCTGCCGACCGGTCTCGGGAAGACGAGCGTCATCGCACTGTGGCTGCTGGCGCTTGTAAAAACCCCCAAGCTGCCCCGCCGCCTCGTCTACGTTGTCAACCGGCGCACAGTGGTTGACCAGGCCACCGCCGAGGCCGAACGAATCCGGGAACAGCTCGTCGCGGCGGGTGCACAGCACCTGCGTGACGCACTTAGCGCACTGGCTGCCGTGAATACGGAGTATCCGCTCGCGATCAGCACGTTGCGTGGTGAATTCGCTGACAATGCGGAGTGGCGGCGCGATCCATCACGCCCCGCCGTCATTGTTGGCACCGTCGATATGGTGGGCAGTCGCCTGTTGTTTAGTGGTTACGGCTGTGGTTTCCGCAGCAAGCCATTGCACGCGGGTTTCCTCGGGCAAGATGCGCTGCTTGTGCACGACGAAGCGCATCTCGAACCCGCTTTCCAGTCGCTTCTCACTGCCATCGCCAACGAGCAACAGCGCGGCCGAGACCCCCGTCCGATCAAGGTGCTCGCGCTCTCGGCTACGAGTCGCACGGAGTCGGACTTCACGCTCGACGAGGCGGATCTCCGCAACGCAGTGGTGAATCAACGGATCCACGCAAAGAAAGGTCTGCAACTCCATTCTATCGACGATCGAAAGGATCTGCCGGATACTGTCGCCGCAAAGGCTGGGTCGCTCGAAGGAAAGGTCATAGTCTTTCTCTCGTCAGTGGAGCATGTCGAAAAGTGCGCGCGAGCCCTGCGAAAGGCGAAGAGAAACGTCGCCACGTTGACTGGCACTATGCGCGGCGCGGAGCGGGACGAACTCGTGAAGCATCCGGTGTTCGCACGTTTCCTTCCGCGACTTGATGCAAGCGTGCAGTTACAGGAAGGCACCGTGTTCCTCGTCGCGACGTCGGCGGGCGAGGTGGGCATCGACCTGTCGGCTGACCATCTCGTCACCGACCTCCCGCCGTTCGATGCACTCGCGCAGCGGCTGGGTCGTGTCAACCGCTACGGAGAAGGTGACGCCGAGGTGCACGTGTTCTGCGAGCCGTTGGAGGCGCCTCCGGAGGTGAAGGCCGACGGTGAAGGGGACGACGAAGACGAAGAGAAGCTCGGCAATCGTAAGGATGACTACGGGCGTGCACGGTACTTCACGAGGGCGCTCTTGGAAGAATTGCCTGTGCGCGGTGATGGGCACTATGACTCATCTCCCGCTGCGCTGCGCGCGCTCTCTCGTGACAAGCGTCTCAATGCCGCAACGCCCCAGCCCGACATCCACCACGTCGACGCACTGCTGTTCGACCGTTGGTCGTACACCACCATTTCTGGCCCGCTACCGGGCCGTCCTCCAGTCGCGGAGTACCTTCGCGGTAAAGCCGAATGGGAAGCGCCTCGTACCACTGTCGCGTGGCGCCGCGAGGTAGCGTGGCTCGGGGCTGAGCACCTCAATGGCGACTCACTCGACGACTTCCTCGCCGACTACCCGTTGCGGAGTCGCGAGACGTTGAGTGACGCCACCAGACGCGTGGTGAGTCATCTCGAGAAGTTGGCCGTGCGAGACAAGGACGATTCGCGTCTCGCTTGGCTCGTCCGCTATGACCGACCGGCCGAGATCGTGAAGCTCGGCGAGCTCGTTGATCGCTACGACTCAAAGAAGAACCCGACGCTCGACAACGCGACGGTCGTACTGGCGCCGGAGGTCGGTGGCCTCGACGGGGGATTGCTCGATGGCGCTGCGGAGTTCGACCAGGCCACCAACTACGATCTCGGCTCCAAGACTGACGAGCGCATCGTCCGTGAGCGGGAGGCCGCCAGCGACCCGCCAGAGGGTATGCGCCTGGTGCGCGCGGTCAAGCGCACGACCGACGATGATGACGACGTGGAGTGGTGGCATCTCTACACGGCATCACGGCGTGCTGACGATGAAGGCTCACGTACCAGCTCGAAGGAGTTGCTGCTCGACACCCACCTGCAGCGCACTGGGAAGTGGGCTGCGCGCATCGCCCAACGCCTTGGCCTGCCAGAAATGCAGTGTATGGCGCTGGCGCAGGCGGGACGCGCGCACGACCTCGGAAAAGGCCGCCGCGTGTGGCAACGTTCCATCCAACGCTTCAAAGAGCCGCCGCTCGCTAAGGGTCGTATGCAACCGTTGTTGCTCGCTCACTTTCGTCACGAACTGGGTTCGTTGCACGATGCTGATTTCAGCAGCCTGAGCGAAGACGCCACGGACCTCGCTATGCATATCGTCGCCACGCACCACGGTCGTGCGCGGCCACACTTCCCCGTTATCGAAAGCTACGATCCGGAGGTCAGCGACACGGATACGGCTGGACTAGTGCGCGAGGTGCCGTTGCGATTTGACCGGCTGCAACGCCACTACGGTCGCTGGGGGCTGGCGTGGCTCGAATCGATTCTGCGGGCCGCTGATGTGCTGGGTTCGGAAGACGACGAGGTGGCCGAATGATCCGCATCAAGGTCGACCTCACTAACCCAGGCCAGTTCTTCGGTTGTTGTGGTGTATTTGAGCTGGCGCAGCGGCTTTGGCCGGGAGCGACGGCGCACTTTGATGATACGCACTTCGTGGTGTCTCACGGTGACTTGAAGGATCTTGTTGAGGAAACGGCCAAGGCGTCGATCGAAGCGTTGGAGCCCGCCAATCAGACCTCGTCAGCATTACGACTGGCTGAGCCATTCGACCTGCGACTCGATTGGTGGAAAGTCGAACGCGGCCTGAAGACTTGGGCCGGGCGTATGTCGGTCGACCGCATCGCGATGAGCCTTCAGCGAGATCTCCCGAACACGCTGGGCAACGGTTTTTTCGATGATGGTCACGTCGTCTTGGGTGCCGACGGCAAGAAGGTTGAACCGTACTATTTCGACGGAAGACGAGGAGCGACCGCGCTGCCGCTCGACGTCGGATTCTCGTCGGACGCGCTCTCGATGGAAACGGTGGCCTTCAGCGCCACGGAGTTCTTCACATTGGTCGGACTCCAACGTTTCCGTCCTGTTGATGTGAAACTGCGCGTCTACCAGTATCGTGCATGGCGCGCGTCGTTCCCCGTCACGCTTGCGGCGCTGGCGGCGGCGAACGCACTGCCCGACGGTGGGTCGTTGTTCCAGTTCGAGAGCGCATTCCGCACTGATCAGCGTAAGCACAAGGCATTCTCACCCGCGATTCCCGTACATGGAGACGGATATGAGTGAAACGAAGATTGAGACGTGGCTCGAAGACTCTGCTGACGCGCCTGCGGCCATCGTGCTGCGCGAGTACCTGACGCCGGTAGAGGGCAAGGACGGCGTCTTCTTTCCGCCGACGTTCGCGGCAGCCGAGAACTCCAAGGAGTTTCCCGGCGGGTACAATATCAACGAACTGGCCAACGGCGAGAATGTCTGCCTCGTCGATACGGTCGGCTCGCAAGCCAACCGTATCGAGCCGATGTTCGCGACTGGCGACTACGCGGCGCTTGTGCCGCAACTCGTCGTCGAGGCTGGAGAGAAGCAGGTCAGCATCCTCGATGCAGGTCACCGTGCAGGGGACGCGATCGTGCGCTGCACCGAGCTGCAAGACGCGCTGCAGAAGGCGTTCCAATCGCTGAAGAGAGGCGACGCCGTGCCGTTGGCGAAGCTCGCCCCCACTTCGCTCGTCTTCGGTGTGTGGGATTCGCGCGATACGCAGGCAAAGGCCCCTCGCTTGCTCGCCGCCACTATCCGTGCCTTCAACGTCGGGAAGCTGACTCGCTCGGCGCAGTACAACCCTGCCGTCGAGTACGTCGAAGAAGGGTTGCTCGACGAGACGGAGAACAAGGAAGCGCTCAAGGCCTACTCGGAGCGTGGCTTCCGTCACGTGCCGGCGTCAAACACGCACGGGGGTGTCATCGCGAGGGGCGACATCCGACGCGAAGTAACACTTCAGATTGCGGCGCTGCGGCTCCTCCGCGGTACGACTGACGATGAGACGAAGAAGCTGCGCGCCTACCTGCTGGGGTTGGCGCTGGTTGCCTTCACGAAGCCAGCGGTGGGGTTCTTGCGCCAGGGCTGCAACTTGGTGCTGGACGGAGACAGGGTGCCGGAATCAACGGTGGTTTTCGCCGACGGTCGACGCGAGAGCTCGGGGCTTACACACCATGCGGCACTGGCATTTGCAAAGAAAGCGGCTGCAGCTTTCGGTGTGGGCGAAAGCAAGATGGTCAAGTTCGATACGAAGCTCGCGAAAGACGAGACGACCGGCGAAGGCAAGAGGGGAAAGAAGGGTAAGAAGATCGAGAAGGCGAAGGCCGGATGAGTCGTCACCTCGTGCTGTCTTTCCGTTTCCTCTCGCCGTGGTTCCACGGGCGGGGAGATGAAGGCGCACCCGAGTGGCCACCTTCCCCGCTGCGCGCGTTTCAGGCAGTGGTAGCGGCTGCGGCGCGCGCTGGCACCTTAGAGTCGACCCGCGGTGCGCTGGCTTGGTTGGAGCAGCGTACGGCGCCGCTCATTCTTGCTCCCGAAGCCGTTGAGAGTGCTGTGGGCTATCGGCTCTCGGTGCCGCACAACGCGATGGACATCGTGGGCAAGCAGTGGAACAGGGGCGACGAAGGCAACGCGGCCGAGCACCGGGCAATGAAGAACGTGCGACCGCACAGCCTGCCGGACGAAGCCGTCGTGCATTTTACGTGGCAGCTTGGGGACGACGTGACCGCCGTACCTGCCCTGATTGCTGCCATTCGCGGCGTTGTGGCGCTCGGATGGGGCGTCGACCTTGTCGCGGGCGATGGAGCCGTCGTCGATGATACGCGGCTTGTCGCGATGTCTGCGTCGTTGAAGGTCTGGGAGCCACGCCGCGACGGACGCCACAATCTGCGCGTACCGGTGAAAGGAACCCTCGACGATCTCGAGAAGCGGCATATGGCGTTTCTGTCTCGTACCAGCCTTACGGACTCGACGCTGCGTCCGCCGCCAGCGCTGTCCGTATTCGCCATCACGCGTTACGCGCGGAGTGACCACAGGTCGTTGGCAGACGTCGCGGTCTTCTCGTTGATGCGTCCCGAGTCGGATACCTTCCGTGCCTTCGACACTGTTCGTCGGGGTAAGGTCGTGGCTGGACTGCTGCGCCACGCGGTGCGGAGGGCTGCCGAGCGCGCCGGCTGGGATGAAGCACGCGTGCATAAATCCGTGCTGGGCCACGGAGATGGCGATGAGGCTCGCCTAGTGCTTGTGCCTGTCCCGAGTATTGAACCGCGAGGCGCCAACGCTGAGACGCTGGGAGCCGTGAGGCGCGTGATGGTGTTTTCCACCGACACGGACAGCTCAGACACAATGTGGTCCGAGCGAGCACTGGGTGGTATGGATCTCATCGACGAGGAAACCGGTGAGGTACTGGCCGTACTCGCGGCGACGTCGCCAAATGATCGCGTGCTAAGGCGTTACGTGGCTGAAGCCACGACTTGGACTACCGTGACCCCCGTCGTGCTGCCCGGACACGACGACCCAGGAGGGCTGCGAGACAAGTTGCGCAAGACAAGGGACAGCGAAGAGCAGCGCGCGTTGCTCGAACGCCTCAGGAAGCGGCGTGAGGCGTTGGTGCGCAAGGCTCTCCTTCACGCCGGTCTTGGAGATGAACTGGCCTTCTCGGCGAGCATCGAGACAAGAGAAACGGGTTTTCTCGCGGGTGTTGAGAAGGCTTCGCGTTACGCCGTACCGAGCCATCTCACGGCATCGCCACGGCTCCACGTCAAGCTGACTTGGCCTGTGAAGGTGGCGGGTCCGCTCTGTATCGGGCGAGGCCGGTTCTCGGGATTGGGTTTGTTCGCGACGGTGGCTACGTGACTCCTCTCACCCCCACCCCTCCACCCCCAACCCCGGCACCCGCCGGAACTCCCTCACGTTCCCCGTCGCCACCACCAGCCCGTGCGCCAACGCCGTTGCCGCGATGACGAGATCCCGCTCACCGATCGGCGTACCGACGTGCGCCAGCGCGAGTCGTGCGTGCGCGTGATGTTCGGCAGCCTGCTCGTCGAATGGCAGGATTTCGCAGGCGGCAAGGAATGTCGCGAGTCGTGCGCGTGCGACCGCTGGGGTATGCCCCCTGATCTCGCCATACCGGAGTTCGGCCAGTGTCATCGAGGCCAGCGTGACGGTGTCTGGTCCGAGGTCTGCGAAGCGACGCACCGTCGGAAGGTGACCGCGCAGGATATGCACGCAGACGCTCGTGTCGAGGAGATACCTCATTCGTCCTCGAAGTTCACATCCGTCCCGCCAGGTGGGAGGGGAGGCGGCACTTCAAAGTCGGCAAACAGGTGTGCATCGGTGAGTAGCCCTTCAATGAAGCCCTCGGGCCACTTGCGCCGCTGGACCGGCTCAAGAATCACGGCGTTCCCTTCTCGGCGAATCTCCACCTCGTCCCCCTCGAATCGGAATTCCTTGGGTAACCGCACGGCCTGCGACCGTCCGTTCCAGAAGAGCTTGGCTCGAGCGAGTTTGCTTCGCTGCTCGGAGTCGACCATCAAAAACCTCGAATTATAGTACGTGATATATACCAGTATATACCGTATCACTGGAATGCGCTAGATGGCAGAATCTCCCGCAACCCTGTCACCCGACCTCGTCCCCGCCCGGATGGTCAACGAGTTCGTCTATTGCCCGCGACTCGCATACCTCGAATGGGTGCAGGGCGAGTGGGACGACAACCTTGACACCATCCAAGGCCGGTTCGTGCATCGGCGCGTGGATGACGAGCCCGCCACCGATGTCCCGGCACCGGAGGAAGCGGATCCGGAATGTCCGCAGGCGGCGCGCTCGGTGATGCTCTCGTCGCCCGAGCTTGGCGCAATCGCCAGAATGGATCTGATGGAAGTCGCGGGCAAGCGCGCGACGCCCGTGGACTACAAGCGCGGTGTGGCGCCGGACCTACCGCAGGGCGCCTATGATCCCGAGCGCGTCCAGCTCTGCCTGCAAGGCTTAATCCTGCGGGACAACGGTTACGAATGCGACAGTGGCGTGCTCTACTTCGCCGCGTCTAAGACGCGCGTCGAGATTCCGTTCGACGACGAGCTGGTCCGCCTGACGCGCGAGTCCGTGGAAGGGCTGCGGAAACTCGGCGAAGGCGGACGGATGCCTCCGCCGCTCGTGGACAGCGCGAAGTGCGTGCGCTGTTCCTTGGCGGGCATCTGCCTGCCCGACGAGGTGAATCGGCTGGCGCACCCCGAACTCCCGGCCGAGACGCGGCGCTTGGTCCCGGCACGCGATGACCGGATCCCGCTCTACGTGCAGGCGCAGGGCGGCACCATCGGCAAGCGCGACGAGCGGTTGAACATCTATGTGAAGGGCCAGCCCACGGAGGAAGTGCGGCTGATGGAACTCTCGCACGTGGCGGTGTTTGGCAATGTGCAGGTGACGACCCAGGCCTTACGCGCTCTCTGCGACCAGGACACGGCCATTGCCTATCTGAGCTATGGCGGTTGGTTCTATGGAATGACCACGGGGCTCGGGCATAAGAACGTGGAGCTACGGATCGCGCAACACAGGACCGTCGAGTCAGGTGAGAACTTGGCGATTGCGCGGGCCTTCGTGTCGGGAAAGATCCTGAACCAGCGTACGCTGCTGCGGCGCAACCTGCCCGAGCGTGACGTCAAGCTCGTCGGCCGCCTCGCCGTCTATGCTCGGCAGGCGCGGCATATCCCGGAAGTCGCAAGCCTGCTGGGCGTCGAAGGGATGGCTGCGAAACTCTATTTCGAAGGGTTCTCCCGGTTATTCCGTGGGGCAGGGGCGTGGGCGGGCTCCGTGTTCGCGGCCGCAGGGCGAAACCGCCGTCCACCGCGCGACGAGGTGAATGCCGTGCTGTCGTTCCTCTACGCGATGCTGACGAAGGACTGTACGCTTGCGGTGCACTTGGTGGGGTTCGATGGGTACCGCGGATTCTATCACGCGCCGAAGTACGGTCGGCCGGCGCTTGCCCTCGATCTGTGCGAGGAGTTTCGCTCGTTGGTTGCGGATTCGACCTGCATCACGCTCTTCAATCAAGGTGAGGTGACGGCGAAAGATTTCGTGAAGCGGGCGCGGGGAGTTGCCCTGACCCCCGCTGGTCGCCGCGCCGTGATTGCTGGGTACGAGCGCCGGATGAACCAGTTGGTTACGCATCCCGTCTTCGGTTACACGATCAGCTATCGGCGGGTGGTCGAAGTTCAGGCGCGCTTGCTGAGGGCGACGGTGCTCGGTGAGGTTCCCGCGTACCGTCCTTTCACCACCCGGTGATCCGATGCGGCACATCTATTTGGTGGCATACGATGTCAGCGAGGACAAGCGCCTGCGTCGCACCTATCGGAAGATGCGCGGTTTCGGCGATGCCCTGCAGTACTCCGTGTTCCAGTGCAACCTGTCGGATGTGGAGCGGATGAAGATGGTCGAGGCTTTGAGCGGAATCATCAAGCACGACGAGGACCGCGTGATGATCGTGGATGTCGGGCCCGTGGACGGCCGCGCCCGTATGGCGTTCGATTATCTCGGGGTACAGCCGGAGGGGGAAGCGGAGCGCGATGCGGTCATTGTCTGAGGCTACGCGAGCGGTGAAGTGGCGTGATGCCGCGCATACCTGCTCGCGTGCGCTAAGTGACGCTCCGGTAGGCACTTGTAATGTGACGTTGCGATCTGTATGCTTTTTGACAATTGAAAGACCGACCCGCTCGCGGTGTGGGTTGGAAAGTGTTGCCCGCCAAGGGGTTGGGACCCGGGCGGTTTCCGTGCTCTGATGAGCACGGCTCCATTGAAGCCCGTCCTGTGGAACATCGGCGCCACCCGTGGCGTGCTGTGTTTCCGTGCTCTGATGAGCACGGCTCCATTGAAGCAAGGACATCCCGGTCATCGGCGGCGCGCTCGCCGGCGTTTCCGTGCTCTGATGAGCACGGCTCCATTGAAGCTCCTCCGTCCTGATGCCCGGGCTTTCGGAGGCATCTATCGTTTCCGTGCTCTGATGAGCACGGCTCCATTGAAGCCGCGTCACCGTGACGTCGCCCAGCGTCAGCGTCACCGTGGTTTCCGTGCTCTGATGAGCACGGCTCCATTGAAGCCGCCGACCCTTCGTCGCTGTCGTCATGCCGCCACCGTTTCCGTGCTCTGATGAGCACGGCTCCATTGAAGCTGGCGCGAGTGCTGAGGACAAGGCGCGACGTGCAGAGTTTCCGTGCTCTGATGAGCACGGCTCCATTGAAGCCGTGACGGATCACGGCTACGGCAAGGCCCAAGGCTCGGTTTCCGTGCTCTGATGAGCACGGCTCCATTGAAGCGCCGACAAGCTGTTGCGCGAGGTGGACCGCCGCATCGTCGTTTCCGTGCTCTGATGAGCACGGCTCCATTGAAGCAGGCGTTCGCGCGTGAGGATTTTACTGGTTCTGCGCGAGTTTCCGTGCTCTGATGAGCACGGCTCCATTGAAGCAGCTGAGTTCTGGCGAGATTATCCGGGCGCTGATGGCGTTTCCGTGCTCTGATGAGCACGGCTCCATTGAAGCGGACGCTGGGACGCCGGACGATGGCGCGCAGCCGGAGAGTTTCCGTGCTCTGATGAGCACGGCTCCATTGAAGCCTGACGCCATCCTTGCTGCGGTGCATCACGACACCGGCGTTTCCGTGCTCTGATGAGCACGGCTCCATTGAAGCATCGTGCCCCCCGCCCGAAGCGGCGCCGCCTAGGCTCGGTTTCCGTGCTCTGATGAGCACGGCTCCATTGAAGCAACAATATGCGGCGCTTCCGCGTGGCAGAGATCTCGGGTTTCCGTGCTCTGATGAGCACGGCTCCATTGAAGCGTACCCCTCGACATCAAGCCCGCTTCCGACTCTTTGGTTTCCGTGCTCTGATGAGCACGGCTCCATTGAAGCCTGCCCGTCCCCCCGGGGGTCCTCGAGGATGAACGGGTGGTTTCCGTGCTCTGATGAGCACGGCTCCATTGAAGCACCAACATCCACAGCGCCCACCACGGGATGTCGATGAGGGTTTCCGTGCTCTGATGAGCACGGCTCCATTGAAGCCAGGTTGTGCCGGAAGCATTCGCCTGCCTCCCCATTGTTTCCGTGCTCTGATGAGCACGGCTCCATTGAAGCCCTTCGGGGCAGCGGGCAGCCGCGAGCGTACGCTTGGTTTCCGTGCTCTGATGAGCACGGCTCCATTGAAGCGACGCCTGCCGCACCTACGTCCGCGCCGCGCTGGCAGAGTTTCCGTGCTCTGATGAGCACGGCTCCATTGAAGCTGTCTCGCTATGTGTCGCTGACTCAGACGTGCTCGGTTTCCGTGCTCTGATGAGCACGGCTCCATTGAAGCGGCGCACTGCGGACACGTCGGCAGCGGCGAGGAGCTGTTTCCGTGCTCTGATGAGCACGGCTCCATTGAAGCACGTACTTCACCTGGCGCGGCGCGCCGGCCGGGTTGCCGTTTCCGTGCTCTGATGAGCACGGCTCCATTGAAGCAGGCCGCAGGCCGTGCGCAGCCCGCGCGACCACGTGAGCGTTTCCGTGCTCTGATGAGCACGGCTCCATTGAAGCTCGACGCGGTAGCCTGCAGCCGACCACGCCACGCCCGTTTCCGTGCTCTGATGAGCACGGCTCCATTGAAGCCGCCTGAGTGTCCACCCCATCGGCGTGCGCCTAGACCTGTTTCCGTGCTCTGATGAGCACGGCTCCATTGAAGCACCTCCATACCGTCGATGCCTTCGATGATGGCACCGGGTTTCCGTGCTCTGATGAGCACGGCTCCATTGAAGCCCGATCCCCCGTCAGGCGGTGGACGCAACGCTCTACGTTTCCGTGCTCTGATGAGCACGGCTCCATTGAAGCCTTGCGTGTCCTCCTGCCGCGTGAGCGGCTTGTCGTTGTTTCCGTGCTCTGATGAGCACGGCTCCATTGAAGCCCTCAGGAAGATTTCGTCGATGCTGCTTCGGTACGCGAGTTTCCGTGCTCTGATGAGCACGGCTCCATTGAAGCCTGGACCTGAACCTGATGGAGGCGTGGTTCGAGGACCGTTTCCGTGCTCTGATGAGCACGGCTCCATTGAAGCCCTGCCGGACATCGCGGACTGGCGGGCGGGGAAGGCGTTTCCGTGCTCTGATGAGCACGGCTCCATTGAAGCTATGCAGGCGGGGTAAGCAGCCCAAACTTCTACGCGGTTTCCGTGCTCTGATGAGCACGGCTCCATTGAAGCTTGGCCCGCTGCAACAGGTCGTCGCGGACCAGCTCCTGTTTCCGTGCTCTGATGAGCACGGCTCCATTGAAGCCGACGCGCCCCCGCCACCTGCGAACGAATCGACTACAATGTTTCCGTGCTCTGATGAGCACGGCTCCATTGAAGCGTGAGCGCCGTGGTCACGTTGTCCGCCAGCGTCGCGGTTTCCGTGCTCTGATGAGCACGGCTCCATTGAAGCGCTGTTCACGCGCGACGACGACCTCGACCTGCTGCAGGGTTTCCGTGCTCTGATGAGCACGGCTCCATTGAAGCACGTGGTCCATCACCATGCTGTCGCTGCGCCGCACCAGTTTCCGTGCTCTGATGAGCACGGCTCCATTGAAGCACGTCGGTATCCGACCCGCTGTTGGTGTACCGCAGGCGTGTTTCCGTGCTCTGATGAGCACGGCTCCATTGAAGCCGCGCGGGCGCTTTCTTCGATGCTGCCGACTTCCGAGTTTCCGTGCTCTGATGAGCACGGCTCCATTGAAGCGCAGGACTGCTACAAACCCCCCCCCCTAAATGGCGAGGGTTTCCGTGCTCTGATGAGCACGGCTCCATTGAAGCAAAGGGGCTGAAACCGGCTTCGGCGCGGTAAGCCAGGTTTCCGTGCTCTGATGAGCACGGCTCCATTGAAGCCCGAGCATCGCCTTTGCGTAGGCGACCTGACGCGGCGTTTCCGTGCTCTGATGAGCACGGCTCCATTGAAGCCACGTTCGCCCGCACGATGGCAGCCGCGAGCGGCGGGTTTCCGTGCTCTGATGAGCACGGCTCCATTGAAGCCTTCTGGATGGCGGTGCTGGTCATCGTTACGCGGCCTCGTTTCCGTGCTCTGATGAGCACGGCTCCATTGAAGCGCTGCTCGACGCGCAACTCCAGCGGCTCCAGCCTCGTTTCCGTGCTCTGATGAGCACGGCTCCATTGAAGCAACGAAGCAACGTTGATCGTTCAGCGTCTCATCTTGTTTCCGTGCTCTGATGAGCACGGCTCCATTGAAGCCGTAAAACACAACGAGAAATGTCGCAACGTGGTCAGGTTTCCGTGCTCTGATGAGCACGGCTCCATTGAAGCCCACGGCCATCGCGGTGCTTCCGTCGGCGACGACGTTGTTTCCGTGCTCTGATGAGCACGGCTCCATTGAAGCGTCGCGGGAATCAAAAGCGAAGTTCGGGATGTGACGTTTCCGTGCTCTGATGAGCACGGCTCCATTGAAGCGCGGTGCGCTTGACGCTACCCATCACGCGCCCGACATCGTTTCCGTGCTCTGATGAGCACGGCTCCATTGAAGCCGCGCCGCTCGCGGGGAGGGGGGGACGTGACGCGACGTTTCCGTGCTCTGATGAGCACGGCTCCATTGAAGCGCACCTCGACCACCTCGAACCCCTCGCCGTAGGTGATGTTTCCGTGCTCTGATGAGCACGGCTCCATTGAAGCGATGAGGAGGACCGCACGATTTACGTGAGCGATGTCGTTTCCGTGCTCTGATGAGCACGGCTCCATTGAAGCCCGATGCCTAGGCTTCCGCTGTCGGCCCGTGAGGCGGTTTCCGTGCTCTGATGAGCACGGCTCCATTGAAGCGCCGCGAAAACACACCTCGGTCGTGCCGGGGGTCGCGTTTCCGTGCTCTGATGAGCACGGCTCCATTGAAGCTTGCGCGTCCGCACCACAGGTCTAGGCCCACCGCCCGTTTCCGTGCTCTGATGAGCACGGCTCCATTGAAGCGTGCACATCTTCCGCCCCCTGCGCCGCGAGCCGCGACCGTTTCCGTGCTCTGATGAGCACGGCTCCATTGAAGCCGCGCCTATGCGAAGTCCGTGGAAGCGGAAAACCCGGTTTCCGTGCTCTGATGAGCACGGCTCCATTGAAGCCACGAGAAGAAGGCCGGGGATATGGCGCCCAACCCTCGTTTCCGTGCTCTGATGAGCACGGCTCCATTGAAGCTCGCCCTTATAGACGAGGCGCGACTCGATCTTCGCCGTTTCCGTGCTCTGATGAGCACGGCTCCATTGAAGCCTTGTCGGGTTGGTTATATTGCTCGATAATCGCCACGTTTCCGTGCTCTGATGAGCACGGCTCCATTGAAGCATTGAACCCGTGCGCACGTGCCACGCGATGCCCACGGTTTCCGTGCTCTGATGAGCACGGCTCCATTGAAGCGACCATCGTGAGGTCCGCCGTCGCCACGAAGTTGAGGGTTTCCGTGCTCTGATGAGCACGGCTCCATTGAAGCGGTCGGCTGCCGTACACGATCGTCCCGGAACGGGAGTTTCCGTGCTCTGATGAGCACGGCTCCATTGAAGCGGCGTTGAATAGCGCGCGCGGAACGCATCGGCATATCCAGTTTCCGTGCTCTGATGAGCACGGCTCCATTGAAGCCCAAGGCGTCGAGTCGCCAGTTGTCACCGCCGGTGTAGTTTCCGTGCTCTGATGAGCACGGCTCCATTGAAGCCGCCGCAGCGGAGCGTCCGGCGCTGGAGGCCTCGTCGACGGTCGAGGAGGCCAGCGTGCGCCTGGAGGAGGCGTTCCCCGGCGCGATGCGCGTCCTCGGGGACGAGGGGGAGAACCGCCAGAACCTGACGGCGCTGCTGGCGGGGATGCGGCGCGCGGCGGACCGGCTGGAGCGCGGGGTGGCGCGGATGGGGCGGGAGCTGGAGAAGCGCGGCATCGCCAACCCCGACGCCTATGCGGACGAGCGCGACCTGCTGGGGGACGCCTCCTTCGATTTCGGGGCCAACGTCGCCGTGGACGACCTGGCGTTCCAGGCGGCGTTCCGCGGGAGCCCGCACACGTTCGACCGACTGAGCACGGCGAATGTCGGTACGGGTGCCGGCAGAATGCGCGGGTGGGGCATCTACCTGTCGCTGTCAGCGGACAGAACGGCACAGGCAACAGAGATTCTGGGCACCGTGGTTTCGGTGAAAGCGAAGCGACCGCCGGCCTTCTGGAGAAGTGGGAGGCCAATGGCGCGTGGCCTCAGGTGACGGGGCAGGCCATCTACAAGGCCGTGGGGCACGGTGACGAGGCAGTGCTCACATCTGGCGAGAGGCGGGGATTCCGGGCCTGATCTATGCAGACCGGGACGGCACGCGCAACCTCAGTGATGTTCGACGCGGACCTGGTGACGATTTCGCACGTCAACGGCGAGCCCGTGACGGCGCAGGAGCGGACCGACTCCTCGAACGGGCGCAGGGGGGGGGCGGGCAGGACGCCAGCGCCGCGCGGCTGCTGCAGCGCATCGAGGCGACCCCGAAATCCCGACCTACGCCGGGCGGATTACGGTGGGCGAGCGCCGGTTCTACGACCACGAACTGTCGTCGCTGGAAAGCGAGAGGCCCGCTGGTATCTCCGGGGAATCGGATGCCTCGTTCGGCGCCCGTCAGTCTGAACCCCAGCCCGCAGCGAGCCTCGGAAAGAAGATGGTGGACGCGGCGCTGACTGTCAGTCCTCTGGCGCAGCGCGATACACGCACCTTCCGCTCGTCGCGCCCCAACGCCTTCTACCAGCGCGGGGTCGGCGCGCGCACCATCGCCCTGATGCGCACCGCCGACCGCTCCTCCTTCGTGCACGAGGCCGCCTTGGACCTGATGCGGGATCTGTCCCAGCGCCCCGGAGCCAGCGCACGGCCTCCGCCCACGCCCGCTCCCCCGATTATCTTTCCCGCTGCACTCTCAGCCGAGATTCCCAGTGAAGATTGCCGTCTGCCTCAAGCGCGTCCCCGATATGGACGTCCGCTTCAAGATCGCCCCCTCCGGCAAGGCCGTAGATGAGACGGGGCTGAAGTTCGATATGTCCGACTTTGACGGCTACGCCGTGGAAGCCGCCATCCAGATCACTGAGAAGGCCGGCGCTGGTGAAGTGACCGTAATTTCGCTGGGTGGCGACGTCGTGCAGGAGACCCTGCGCAAGGCGATGTCGATGGGGGCGCACCGCGCGGTGCAGCTCAAGCACGACGGAGCGTCCGTCGATTCCTTCGCCGTCGCGACGGCGCTGGCGGCCGAACTCAAGGACGGCGGCTACGACCTCATTATGTTCGGCCGGATGAGCATCGACACGGCGCACGGCGCTGTGGGTGCGATCGCCGCCGAGCTGCTCGGCCTGCCCTGCGTGACGGCGATTTCCAAGCTGGAGCTCGAGGGCACGACCGCGAAGATGCGCCGCGAGCTCGAAGGCGCCTACGAACTGGTCGAGTGCGCACTGCCGGCCGTGGTGACCATCGACGAAGGCATCGCGCGGCCGCGCTACCCGTCGCTCAAGGGGATTATGGCCGCCAAGAAGAAGCCGCTGGACGTGAAGCCCGCGCAGTTGCCCGCCGAGCGCCTCGCGCTCGACGCGATGGCGCTGCCGCCGGAGCGCGCGGCCGGCAAGATCATCGGCGAGGGCCCGGATGCGGTGCCTGAGCTCGTCCGTCTCCTCAAGGAAGAGGCGAAGGTTCTCTAATGTCGAACATCCTCGCATTCGCCGAGACGCGCGGCGGAGAGCTGCGTCGCGCCGGCCTCGAGGCCGTGGCCGCGGCTCGTGTCATCGCTGACGCCAAGGGCGGCCAAGTGCACGCCGTGCTCTTCGGAGCGGCTGGCATCGCTAAGCACGCCGCCGCGCTGGGCGCACACGGCGCCGACGTCGTGCTCGTCGTCGAGCACGCCGGCTTCACGCACAACAACCCCGAAGCGGTGAGCGCCACGCTCGCCGACAAGGCGAAGGGCGGCTACGCCGGTGTGGTGTTGCCGGCCTCCGCGACCGGCAAAGACGTCGCGCCGCGCGTCGCCGCCAAGCTCGGCGTGCCGATGGCCTCCGATGTCACGACGCTCGCCGTCGGTGGCAATGGCATCACGGTCACGCACCCGGGCTACACGGGCAAGGTGATCCAGACGCTGACGCTCACGGCCACGCCGGCCGTGGTCAGCGTACGGCCGGGCGCATTCCTCCCCAAGGAGAACGCCAAGGCCGGAACCGTCGAGACGCTCGCGCCCTCCGGCGACCCCAGCGCCACGCGCGTGAAGGTCACCGAGACGGCAGCCGGCAACGCCGCCAAACTCGACCTCGGAGAGGCGCCGGTGATCATCTCCGGCGGCCGCGGACTCAAGGAAGCGGCGAACTTCAAGCTCGTCGAGGACCTCGCGGCGGCGTTCGGCAACGCGGCGGTCGGTGCCACGCGCGCCGTCACTGACGACGGCTGGCGTCCGCACTCGGACCAGATCGGCCAGACGGGTCGGTTGGTGTCGCCCGATCTGTACGTGGCCTGCGGCATCTCGGGCGCGATCCAGCACCTCGCGGGGATGCGCACGTCCAAGACCATCGTCGCGATCAACAAGGACAAGGACGCGCCGATCTTCAAGATCGCCGACTATGGCATCGTGGGAGATGTACTGACGATCCTGCCGGTGCTGACGGAGGCGGTGAAGAAGGCGAAGGCCTGAGTCAGCCACGGAAGGTGAACGAGTCCGAAGGGGACCCTCAGGGGTCCCCTTCGTCATTCTCCGACGAAGTCGTTCCCATTGGTGCGCGTCCGTCGCGCGCAGTAGCTTTTTCGCTATGCCCCCCGTCAACGGACTCTTCCTCGCGATCATCGCCCTCGCGCTGGGCTTCTTCGCCTACAACGCCCAGCGTCTGGTCGGCTACCTGCGCCTCGGACGCCTCGACGACATCCGTTGGAATGCCATCCCTACGCGCGTCGGCAACTTCCTGCGCATCGGCATTTTCCAGGAGAAGATCTTCCGCGACTCGATCGCGGGCCCGATGCACGCCCTCATCTTCTGGGGCTTCTGCGTGCTCGGCGCCAGCACCACCGAGTTCCTCATCGCGGGGGTCCTCCCGAGCTTCAGCTACGCCAACTTCCTGCCTGAAGCGGCGTACCGGCTCTACGTGCTCAGCCAGGAGGGCTTCGCCGCCATCGTGCTGGCGATGGTCTCCTTCGCGCTCTGGCGCCGCCTGACGCGCCGCGTGCCGCGCCTCGAGGGCGCCGAGACGCATCCGAACGACCCGCTGCTGATCCTCAGTTGGATCGCGGCGCTGATGATCACGATGTTCTTGGCCGAGGCCTTCCACTTCATTGCCTCGCCGGACGAGATGGCCAGCGCCTTCCCGGTCAGCTATCCGATCGCCAAGACGCTGCTCCTCGTCGGATTCCGCGAGGGGATGCCCGCGCCGCAACTGATGCACGCGCTGTTCTGGTGGGCACACGCGCTGCTCGTGCTCGGCTTCCTGAACTACCTGCCGTACTCCAAGCACCTGCACGTCGTCGCCTCGCTGCCGAACACCTTCCTCTCGAACACCAGCGGGCCGGGTGCCGTCGGCACGATGCGCCCGCTGGACTTCGAAGGCGCCGACGCCGAGCAGTTCGGCGCGTCGGACGTGGAGCACCTGAGCTGGAAGTCGCTGCTCGACGGCTTTGCCTGCACCGAGTGCGGGCGCTGCACCAGCGTCTGCCCGGCCAACACCACGGGCAAGCTGCTCTCGCCGCGCAAGATCATGATCAACGTGCGCGAGCGGCTCGAGGCCAAGCTGCCGTGGATGGAGCAGGGCGCCGGCGGCGTCGCCACCCTGCGCGCCGACGCGCCGGCCGGGCTCGCCGACAAGCCGCTGCTCGGCGGGTACATCACCGACGAGGAGCTCTGGGCCTGCACCTCCTGCCGCGCCTGCGTCTACGAATGTCCGGTGAGCATCGACCAACTCAGCGTCATCAACGAGCTGCGCCGCAATCTCGTCCTCGCCGAGTCGCGCTTCCCCGAAGAGATGATGCCGGCCTTCGAGTCGCTGGAGACCAGCGGCTCGCCTTGGGCGTTCGATCCCGGCGACCGCGCCAAGTGGGCGGAGGGGATGCACATCCCGACGATGGCCGAGATGGCCGCGCGCGGCGAGTCGCCCGAGGTGCTGTACTGGGTGGGCTGTATGGGCTCCTTCGACGACCGCGCCAAGAAGACCACCGTCGCCTTCGCGCAGATCCTGCAGGCCGCGGGCGTGAAGTTCGCGATCCTCGGGCAGGAGGAGAAGTGCAACGGCGACCCGGCGCGCCGGATGGGCAACGAGTACCTCTACCAGATGCTCGCCAAGGACAACGTCGAGACGCTGGGCAAGTACGGCGTGAAGACGGTGGTCACGGCCTGCCCACACTGCTTCCACCAGCTGGGCAACGAGTATCCGCAGTTCGGCGGTGAGTACGACGTCATCCACCACTCCACGTACATCGAGCACTTGATGGCCGAAGGCCGCGTGCCGATCCGCGAGGAGCTGCACGGCCCGGTGCGCTCGTTCACCTACCACGACTCCTGCTACCTCGGCCGCTATAACGACGTGTACGATGCGCCGCGCGAGACGCTCAAGCGCGCCCTGCCGGTGATGAACCTCGTCGAGATGCCGCGCAGCAAGGACAAGGGCCTCTGCTGCGGCGCCGGCGGCGGCCGGATGTGGATGGAGGAGACCGTCGGCAAGCGCATCAACGTGGAGCGCGCCGAGGAAGCGCTGGCGACGAAGGCCGACGCGGTCGCGGTGGCCTGTCCGTTCTGTATGACGATGATGGCCGATGGCGTGAAGGCCAAGGGCGCCGAGGTGCCCGTGTACGACATCGCCGAAGTCGTGGCGCAGCAACTGCGCTGATGTCCGACTCTGGGACGCCCTCGCTCGTCGAACTGCCGCCGGACCACCCGAACCTGCCGGTGAAGCCGCCGGTGGTGTTCATCGTGGCGATGCTCATCGGCTTCGGTGTGCACTGGCTCAAGCCGATGTCGGCGCGCCCGGAACGCTGGGGCGGGCTCGGCATCATCTTCACCGGCATTGCCGTCGCGCTCGGCGCCTGGGCGTGGTTGGCCCTCAAGCGCCACCACACGGATGTGCGTCCGTGGAAGCCCACCACGGCCATCGTCACCGACGGGCCCTACGCGCTCACGCGAAACCCGATATACCTCGCCTTTGCGCTGCTGCAGGTGGGTATCGGTCTGTGGACGGACACGCTGGCGGTGGTGCTGATGGCGGTGCCTGCCGTCGCCGCGACCAACAACTGGGTGATCGCGCGGGAGGAAGCCTACCTGTCACGCAAGTTCGGTGCGCCCTACGAGCGCTACCTCACGCAGGTGCGACGCTGGATGTGACTTCCAATTAACAGGGTTGAGGATCGCAATGCTAACGATGCAAAGTCCAGTTACGCCAGAGATCCCGACACTCCTTGAGCAGCTCCTCGACGCTTCCGCGGGCCGAACTGCAGGAGCAGCAGCGTTTGCTTGGGCAACTCCTCAGGGCGTTCGCTTGCTCCTGCAGGACAAGGAGTTCAAGTCTTTCCTCGACTCCAGTTCTTTCGAGATGGTGGTCGGTGTCGATGCAATTACCACGCCGAAGGCGATCTCGCTTCTTGCGGAGTTGATGAAGGTTCACGCGGGCCTTCGAGTCAAGGCATTTGTGCACGAGCGCAAAGGCTCGATATTTCACCCGAAGGTTAGCTGGTTTGCCGGCAGTTCAGGAGGGGCTCTCCTGGCAGGATCCGGAAACCTGACTGTAGCGGGCCTTCGCGCGAACTGGGAAGCCTTTGCGCAGGTACGACTCGACAAGTCACAGCTAAAGTCAGTTCGCAAGAGCTGGGATTCTTGGGTCCTTGCTCACAAGAGCTTCCTGCGAGATCTCACGGACCCTCTGGTGGCTGCGGCCGTCGCGTCGAACAAGTCGTCATTTGCAGCCAAGCCCATTCTCGAGGCTGAGTCAGGTCACCTTGACTCGTCGACGCATCTTGGCGACGAGGTGGACTCGGTACTGTTGGCCGAAATTCCGAAGGGTTCAACGCGGTGGAACCAGGCGAACTTCAGCCGAGACGTCTACACAGGCTACTTTGGCGCGAAGGTCGGGTCACGACGAAGGATTGTGCTTCAGCACGTGAATGCTGACGGAAGCGTTGACGCAGTCGAGAGCCGGCCGAGCGTCGACGTCGCAAGTCACAACTTCCGATTCGAGCTTGGTGCCGCGTCGGGATTGAACTATCCGGCTGTTGGTCGGCCGACTGCAGTGTTCATCAAGACTCAGTTCGGAACCATCTTGTACTCGCTTGTCATGCCTGACGATGCGCGCTACGACGACCTTCAGGAGCTCCTCAATAGCCTTGCGGGTGTGACACCCGGAAGAATGCGCCGGGTGACCATTGGATTGGCGCAACTCCAAGTGGCAGTGCCAAGTCTGCCAATCCTCTCCGTATCCAGTGTCGAGGACTAGCCTACGGCGAGCAGATGAATATCTGTTCTGCCTCACTGGATGCTCTTAGGGCGCGCGATCGCGAATTCAGCTTGCTGTGGCGGAAAGCCCCGGCCGACACAATTCGCACGCTCGCGAATTGCCCGTGCGCGAGATCGGCAAGCGTGGAGAGGTCGATAGTGCGTGGATGCGACCCCGCGGCCTTGTCAAACGGAGAGTACGACAGCACAAGCGGACAGTCGTGGCGGCGAGCGAGAGCAAACAGTTGCCTAAACGCGTCGGGTGCCTGCGAGCGAATCGAAAACGGTGACTGGTGTCGATTCGCACGGTAGACTCCGCGGCTCGGACGCGCGTCGCCTAAGTTCGATTGCGTAATCATCGGTTCGTCTCTCAATGCGAGCGTCTCCAGGACGTGGTAGTATCGACTGTAGTGGTCTCGAGTATACGGAGGGTCCGCATAGATGACCGAGTACTCCTCGTCGCGTCGTGCTAGAAACTCCCGGTAGTCCGCTCGTTCCGCTCGGCTAGTCGGACGCCCCTCACTTGCATTGAACCGTTCAACCGCGGCCGCGAAGTGTGCGTGTACGCTTTTGTTGCGTTCCTGCAGAAGCTTTTCAACGACGTGGGGCTTGTATTGGCCAGCTCTTGTCCGGAGGCTGATCGGCTGCGCGAACTGCTTGCCAATCGAGCTGACTGCGTGGCTAGCTGACGACAGCACTGCACCCACCGCCACGTCCCTGGCAGATCCGGACTTGCGGTGGGCGAAGTTCAACAAGAGGTCAATCTCAAACGCTTGCGCGAAGGAGAAGTACACACCACCAAAATGCCGTAGCGCGAGCGTTTGAGGTGCGCCCCAAAGGTCCGCCTCCCTCAAACGGCGAACGGTGTCATGAAGCACCTCGACGGAGGCGGGCGTGCGCACCCCCTGGGCAGGCAGTGTCAGCAGGGGGCATTCGGCTAGGAAGTCCGCCAAGCGTTCGAACGATCCTGTAGCGGCGGCTTGCTCGAGCGATGCTTCGTACTTGATTAGCGGCTTGATGCAGTCCAGTACGACCTGCAACTCGGGACTCGAGCGCAGTAGCTGATCCCGACTTGGTGTGGTCAGGCCGGCCGCTCCGCCGATAAACAGAGCGTTGGCTAGTACCCTGGCGTACTCCTGGATGTCTACGGCTATCACTGGACGTTCGCGAGACAAGGAATGCGCGACGGTTCCTGATCCTGAGAAGAGATCGACCGCGCGACCTTTGGGTGCGGCATCTCGAATGCTGCCGATCACCGCGTCCAGGATCCGAAGCTTTGATCCGAGGTAGTGTATCGGCCGGAAGGGCAGGTGCTCCGACGGCGAGAGTGCGTATTTCCGGTCCATGCGGGAGTATTGAGGTACAGGTGCCGTACCAGGGAGCGTCCAGTGTTCGCTTGTGGAGCAACTTCAATTTACATTATC
The DNA here is from genome assembly GCA_019637355.1 of Gemmatimonadaceae bacterium. Lineage (NCBI taxonomy): Bacteria > Pseudomonadati > Gemmatimonadota > Gemmatimonadia > Gemmatimonadales > Gemmatimonadaceae > Gemmatimonadaceae bacterium. The sequence goes on from JAHBVT010000001.1 coordinate 541,467, forward strand.
GGACATGACGAGGACTGGGCTTGGCAAGGTTGAGGCACTTGGCCGTGGCGACCTTTCGAATCGCACGCCGTTCTTAGAGGTGCGCAAGCATTCATTCGGCGAGCGCGAGACTCGGTCTTGGGTGGTGCAGGGTGAGAATAGCGAAGTCCTTCGTGCGCTAGTGGAGAGTCAGCCACGAAGTGTGCGCTGTGCATATCTGGACCCGCCGTACAACAACGGTGAGAACTACCTGCACTATTCTGATGATGTCTCGCACGTTACGTGGCTGCGAGACATGCGCACGCGATTGGCTCTTGTGCGAGAGCTTCTTTCAGAGGACGGCAGTCTGTGGATATCAATTGATGACAATGAGCTCCACTACTTGAAGGTAGAGGCTGATGCAGTGTTCGGACGGCAAAACTTCATATCTACCGTGGTTTGGGAGCACCGAACGACTAGGGAGAATCGGCGCGCATTTTCACCCAATCATGAGTACGTGCTTGTGTATGCGAAGGATGCACGTGCCTTCGCGCGCACGAGAAATCTGTTGCCATTGACCCCCGAGGTCTTCCGCCGGTATTCAAATCCGGACGGCGATCCTCGAGGCCCATGGCAGTCGGTTTCCGCGAATGTGCAGGCGGGGCACGCAACCAAGTCGCAGTTCTATGCCTTGCGTGCGCCGAACGGCCGACTTCATCGACCTCCGAAGGGAAGGTGTTGGGTATATTCAGAGGACAGGATGCGGGAACTGATCGACTCAAAACAGGTATGGTTTGGCTACGACGGCAATGCTGTGCCACGAATCAAGAGATTCCTTCGAGACAAGGTGCGTGGGTTAGTCCCTCAGACTCTATGGCGGGCTGCGGAGGTGAGCACGACCTCGCAGGCGAAGCGCCATCAGATGGCATTGCTGCCCTCGATTGAAGCGTTTGATACACCAAAGCCTGAGGGGCTTCTGCGGCGAATTGTGGAGATCGCCACGGACCCAGGCGACTTGGTTCTTGATCCGTACCTCGGTTCTGGCACGACCGCAGCGGTGGCGCTCAAGACCAATCGACAGTTCATTGGCATCGAGAGAGGTGAGCATGTCGTATCACACGCGGTGAAGAGACTGCGGGAGGTGATTCGCGGTGAATCGGGAGGAATCTCAGTCGATGTCGGTTGGAACGGCGGAGGAGGCTTCCGTTTCGGGCGACTCGGTAGCCGACGGGATTCAAGGGCAACGCTCGGCGGTTAGCCAACGCAGTTCGTGATTATCGTCGAGTTGTACTGCGACATTTGCCTGTTCGTCGCGAAGCGTAGTGTCACGCGCGTCAAAGTCCGCTGAGCACTTTGGTTGTCGTGGGAGGCTCCGCCCACTTAACTCAAAGGCGTTTGTGCCGCAGCTCGTAGATCGTAATGCTCGGCTTCTTCTCGTGCGGCTGCGGGTCTACGCGCAGCGTCGCGCGCCAATCGAAGCCACGCGCCGTGGCCAGCTCAAGAAACGACGACAGTGCCACGCGTCCTTGGTCCGCCAGCACAAACAGACCGCCGGGCGCCAGCGTCCGCGTCACCGCATCGAGCAGCAGCGGCGCATAGCGCAGCTCGTAGAGCACATCGGCGGCGAACACCAACGCGAACTGCCCGAGGTCCGCCGGCATCGCGTTCCAGTCCACCATCCGCGTGCGGACCGCGCGTCCCAACGTGCGCTCAGCGTTGTGTGCCGCGAACAGCAGCGCGTCCTCGTAGTAATCGGTCGCGAGCACGTCGAAGCCCACGTGGCTCGCGGCGATGCTCGGTACGCCGAGCCCGCAGCCAAGTTCGATTGCCGCCGGCGCCGCGCCGCGCGAGACGGACTCCTGCACCGCCGGCATCGCCCACAGCGCCTCACGATTGGTCAGCAGGTACGCCGCGAGCACGTCCGACGACGCCCACAGGTCGGCCCAGTACGGCAGCCGCTCGTCGCGCACGTAGTCGGCCTCGGAGATGAGGTCGTCCGAGTTGCGTGGCTTGAGCACCTGCACGTCCAGGCCTGGCAGCGACACGACCTGCTCCGCCAGCACGAACCGTCGATGAATCGCCTCGGGAACGTCGCGCGGCGCACTCACAGCGTGCACTGCTCGCCGAGCCCGGCATCGTCGCCGAGGAGGAAGGCGTGCAGCGTTTCGCCTGCGGCGACGGTCGTGGCGTCTTCAGGGACGATGAGCAGCGCGTTGGCGAGGGACATCGACGTGAGGATACCGGAACCCTGCGGTCCCGTCAGCCGCGCACCGAGCCGGCCGTCCGCCCGCGGCGCGACGATGGCGCGGTAGAAATGCGTGAGCTTGGCGCCGATGCTCACAGGCTCCTCCAGCGTCACCGGCACCGGGCGGCGATGCACGCGAGTGTGCCCGAGCATCCGGCGCAGCGCCGGGCGCACGAAGAGTTCGAAGGTCACCATCGCGCTCACCGGATTGCCCGGCAGCCCCACCCACGGGATGCCGGCGACGCGACCGAAGCCCAGCGGCGCGCCGGGACGCATCCGTACGCGCCAGAAGTCCAGTGCCGTTCCCATCGACTCGATTGCCGTGCGCGTGTGGTCGTGCTCGCCCACCGACACGCCGGCGGAGGTCACGATCAAGTCCGGCGCGGCATCCACGGCGCGCTGCAGCAGCGCACGCACGGCCTCGAGCGAGTCCGGCGCGTGCCCAAGCGCGATCGGCTCGCCGCCGTTGAGCCGCACCAGCGATTCCAGCGTGTACCGGTTGCTGCTGACGATGCGACGTCCCGCCAACACCTCGGCGAAACCATCGAGTTCCACGAGCTCGTCACCGGAGCCGAGGATGGCCACGCGCGGGCGGCGATGCACCGGCACGGCGGCGAAGCCGATGCTCGCCAACACGCCCACCTGCGCCGCGCCGATCGGCGTGCCGGCCGGAATGGCGACCTGACCGCTGCGCACGTCTTCACCAGCGCGGCGGATGTTCTTGCCGATGTCGCGGTCCTTGCGGACCTGCACCGTGGCCGTGCCGGCGTCGGTGTCCTCGACGCGCACGACCGAGTCGGCACCGGGCGGCATCGGCGCGCCGGTCATTATCTGCATCGCCTCGCCGCGCGCCAGCGCCCGCGGGACGGCGGCGCCGGCCGCGATGCTGCCCACCACCGGCAGCGTCCGCGGCGACTGCTCGCTGGCGCCGGCGACGTCGGCGCCGTGGACGGCATAGCCGTCCATCGCCGAGTTGTCCCAGTGTGGGAGCGTGATCGGCGAGACGGCGTCGGCGGCGAGGACGCAGCCCACCGCCTCGGCCAGCGGCACTGAGACGGACGGCAACGGCTGGACCGACGCGACAATGCGCGTCGCGGCCTCGGGGACGGTGAGCATCAGCGGTAGAGCAGGGTCATCTGCGAGAGCCAGTCGAGCAGTGCGTCTTGCACGCGCTCGACCTCCCGCGTCGGGACGGTGTGGTTGTTCGCCAGCATCGAGAAGAGCAGCACGCGTCCGTCGGCGGTGGTGACGTACCCGGAGAGCGAACGCACGCGGTCGAGCGTGCCGGTCTTGGCGCGCACGTTGGCGGCGGCCAGGGTGCCGCGGGTGCGCTCGCGGATGGTGCCGTCCACGCCGCCGACGGGCAGCGACTGGAACCAGCCGTCGAAGTCCTCGCGCTGCCGCATTCGGTCGAGCAGGCGCACGATGGCCTCGGGCGAGAGGAAGTTGTGTCGCGAGAGCCCGCTGCCGTCGCGCAGCACGGCCATCGACGAGTCGATGCCCCAGTCCGCGAGCTGCCGGCGCACCACCGCAAGCCCGCTGTCGGCGGTGCCGACCCCGCTGCGCTCGAGGCCGAGAGTGCGCAGCAGAATCTCGCCGATTTGGTTCTGCGAGGGCTTCTGGAACGCCGCAAGGATCGCAGGCAGGGGCGGCGAGCGGTGCGTGGCCAGCGTGGCGAGGCCTGTCGTATCGGCGATGGTGTCGCTCACCACGCCGCCGGCGACCGTGATCCCGCGTTCGCGCAGCGCCTCGGCGAACGCCTCGAGGAATGCGGCGTTCGGGTTCCGCAGGGCCACGTTCACCACGACCGAGTCGTTGGCCCGCACCGTGCCGTCGAGCTGCAGCAGCGGATGCGCGCCGCGCAAGTCGTAGCTTGTCACCACGCGCGAGCGCTGCATACAGCAGTTCTGCACCGTCTGGACGCTGACGCGGCCGAGCCGAGGCAGCGTCGTAGTGGGCGCGGTGAGCACACGCACCGGCGTGCCGGGCCGCGCCCCGCCGTACACGGTCACTCGCGCGAATCCCTCGTTGAAGAGCAGTTCGTCCACCGGGGCGGCGTAGCCGGCGTTGAGATCGTCCCAAGCCCAACCACGGCCCAGCGTGTCGCCGGGGAAGGTGTTGGCGCCGGAGATGAGTCGGCCCGTCACCCGCGTGATGCCCCGCGCGCGGAGCGAATCGGCCAGCGCGCGCAGCGGTGCCATCGCGTCGCCGCTGAGCGAGTCACTCACGGACGGGTCGCCGCGGCCCACGACGACGAGGTCGCCGCTCAGGACGCCCTGTCGCGGCGTGCGGCCGAGCACGCGCGTGCTATAGCGGTAGTCCGCGCCAAGCTGCGCCAACGCCACCGCGCCGGTGACGAGCTTGGTGTTCGATGCTGGTACGAAGAGCTTGCCCGCGTTCCGCGAGTACAGCGTGTCGCCGCGCTCAGGGTCCACGATCAGCACGCCCCAGTGCGCCGAACGGAACATCGGATCGTCGATGAGCGAGTCGGCATACGCCACCAGCCCAAGTCGCGTCGCCCGCCGCGGCGGCCGCGTCATCTCCGTGGTCTCGGTGATGATGATGCCGCCCGGCACCGCCGTGTCCACCGGCGGCAGCGACTCCGTCAAGATCCGCGGCCGCAGCACGGCCGTGTCCGCCGGCGCCGGATCGCTCGCTGGCGCCGAGCGCGACGCCTGGCATCCCGCCGCGACGAATGCCGCCAGCGATGCGAGCAACAGGGCGCGCTGTCCTTGCGTCATTGCATCACCTCAGTCTCGATCCAGGTTGCCAGCGCCGCCAGCCAGTGCGAATCATCCAGGTGAAAGATCGTACCCGGGAACCCGTCCGGCGGCGCATCGGTGAGCATTGCGCGCCACGCGTCCGGAACGGCGGCTTCCGCCGGCCACAGCGGCGCCGGATGCGCCGCGCGTCGGTGCACTTCCACCTTCGGCATCGGCGAGCGCTTGAAGCCCTCGCAGAGCACGAGGTCCGCGTCGGCGAGATGCCGCCGCACGATCTCCTCCGGTGCGAGTTCCTCCGCCCACCGCTCCACCACGGCGAACTTGTCCGGCGACGCCATCGCCACGCGCGCGGCCCCGCCCTCGTGATAGTGCCGGTACGTATCCGTGGTGGCCGGATCGATGTTGAACGTGTGCGAACCGTGCTTGAGCGTCATCACGCGGTGCCCGCGCCGCGTGAGCTCGGCGCAGAGGCGCACGACCAGCGTCGTCTTGCCCGCGTGCTTGCGGCCGACGATGCCAAGCATCGGCGGAAGGCGCTCAGTCACGGGCCTGCCCCGCGAGCGCGGAAAGGTCGTCCGGCGTGTTCACGTTGCTGAACAGACGCAGCGGATCGCCGAAGTCCCTCACCCGCGTCACCGGCAATCGCCGCACGCGCACCTGCTCGTGGAAGCCGATCACGCGCAGGTCGCCGGCGTCCAGCGTCTGCGAGACGGCATTCAAGCAGCGCTGAGAATACCAGGCGCAGAGCGGCTCCACGCCGCGTCGCGAGCCATCGCTTTCGGGAATCACCACGTCCACTGCTTCATCACCATCCTCGCCGAGTCGCCGCATCTCGCCCAACAGCGCGGCTGAGACGAAGGGCATATCCCAAGCCACGAGCAGGATGTCGTCGTCGGCCTGCGCCAACGCCGCGTGCAACCCGCCCAGCGCGCCGAGCCCCTGGCGCAGATCCGCCACCGTGCGCAGGCCCGGAATCCACTCCGCGGCCCCGTCGGCGTTCGCCACGAGCAGGAGCTCGTCCGTGACCTCACGCAGCGCCGACGCCACGCGGTCGATGATGCGGCGGCCCTCCACGCGCTCGAGGCCCTTGGGCGCCCCGCCGAATCGCGATGCCGCGCCGCCCGCAAGGATCACCCCCGTGCAGCTCACGGGCGCCACACCTGCGGCTGGCCACTCACGGCGCGTCCGAGCAACACCATCCCCGCCGCCTTCGCGATTTCCACGGCCATCGAGCTCGGCACGCTGGGCGTCGCCACCACCGCGATGCGCGCGCGCGCTGCTTTGAAGGCCAGCTCGCCGGAGATGCGTCCGGTCACCAGCAGCATCAGGTCGTCGGGCCGCGCGCCCGCGAGGATGTGTGCGCCGAGGGCTTTGTCCACCGCGTTGTGGCGGCCGATGTCCTCGGCGTGCGTGAGCAGCGTCTGGCCGTCCGTGAGCGCGGCGGCGTGGATGCCGCCCGTGTCCTTGTAGCGCTCGCCGCGCGCGAACAGCTCCTTGAACAGCGCCCGCGTCTGCGCGAGGTCAGGAATCGCAGGCAGGCTGCTGCGCCGCGGCACGTTGGAGAGCGAGCCCAGGATCGTCGTGACCGCGCCGCAGCCCGAGGCCAACACGCGGCGGCGCTCCTGCCCCTCCACCGTCCGGTACCGGTCTTCTGGCACGGTCACCCAGAACCCGGGCTCCTTGGCGCAGGGGCGCATCGAGAGCAGGTCGGCCTTGGCGTCGATGTAGCCCTCGCCGAAGCACCAGCCCACGACGAGTTCCGGCAGCTGCTCTGGCGTGCACATCCACGTGACGGCCGGCTCGCCATTGACCTCGAGCCAGACGGGAGTCTCGTCCACCGCATCGAGGCGGGGCGCGCCGTCCGGCAGCGCCGTCATCCCGGTTCGACCTCGGCCCAGAGGTTGGGCTCCTCGGATATCCGCACACGCAGCACCCGCGTCGCGTCGCCCAGCGCCGCCTGCACCTTGCGCGCGATCCACCAGGCCACGTTCTCGCTGGACGGAATCTCCCTGCCTTCCGCGAACTCAGGCACATCGAGCACGAGGTTCTTGTGGTCGAGGGCCTGGAACACTTCACGCTGCATCGCGCGGTCGAAGGCCATCAGGTCGGCGCAAAACCCCGTCAGCGGGTCGATCTCACCGCCGATGGTGACGTCCACCGTGTAGGTGTGGCCGTGCCAGTTGGGATGCGCGCAGACGCCGAAGACCTCGGCGTTCTTCGCTTCGTCCCATTCCGGGCGGCGGTAGCGGTGCGCCGCAGAGAAGACGACGCGGCGCGTCAGCGTAGCGCGCATCGGCTCAGCGGCCCCACACCCGCGCGATGCCCAGCATCAACGTCGTCTGGCCCACCCAGGGATTCTTGCGGTTGGAGCCCAGGATCGATTCGTCGATCGTCGAGCCATCCTCGGTGAAGCTGTTCGGGTAGTTCATCCGGTAGAGCATCCGCGTGAGCTCGGCGCGCCACTCCCAGTCGCGGCCGGTGACGCCACGGAGGTTGAGTCCGTACGAGACGTGCAGCTTGGGGCCGAAGCGGTACTCGCCGATGTCGTAGCTGTCGTTCCACGAGCCGATGAACCCCGTGTTCAGGAACAGCCGCGGGGCGATCCCGTTCCAGGCCTTCTCGCCGGTGAGTGACGCCGCGAGGCCCATATCGAAGAACATCAGCGGGTCGCGCCGCGTCCCCACGTAGCTCTGCGGCCCGCTGAAGAGCGGGTCGCGGATGTTGCGCTCCGCCGTCGGCGCGAGTCCGGCGCGCATCGTCAGGAAGAACGCGCTGGGAAAGTCATAGTCGTACGCCGCCGCCAGGACGAGGCTGCCCTTGGGCCCCACGTCCGCCGGCTCGCTCACGCTCGCGAGGTAGCCGAGGTACGTGGTCAGGATATGCCGCCCCGGCGCGTCCACGTAGGGACTCTTCTCGGGCAGGTGACCCACGACCTGCGCGGACGCAGGCGTGGCGGCGAAGGAAACCAGGAGCGCGGCGAACGCGCGAATACGGTAGGTCACGCAGGGACTCCAATCAGTCGCAGGTCGCGGCCCGTCATCTCCGACGGCCGGTCGACGCCGAGCAGCGAGAGCACGGTGGGGCCGACGTCGCAGAGCGCACCGCCGCTCCGCAGGGGCACCGCCTCGCCATCCTCGACGATGAGGAAGGGAACAGGATTCGTGGTGTGGGCCGTGTGCGGCCCACCGGTTGCAGGGTCCAGCATCATCTCGCAGTTGCCGTGGTCGGCCGTGATCAACAACCGCGCGCCGCTCTTGCCAACCGACGCGACGATGCGCGCCAACTGCTCATCCACCACCTCGCAGGCACGCACCGTTGCCGCAAAGTTGCCGCTATGCCCGACCATATCGCCGTTGGCATAGTTGCACAAAGTGAACTCGTGGGACTTCGACTCGATCGCCTTGCAGAGCACATCGGTGATACCCGGCGCGCTCATTTCCGGCATCAGGTCGTAGGTCGCCACCTGCTGGCTCGGCACGAGGATGCGCTCCTCGCCCCGGTACGGCACTTCGTTGCCGCCGTTGAAGAAGTATGTCACGTGCGGGTACTTCTCCGTTTCCGCCGTGCGCAGCGTGCTCATCCCGGCGTCTTCCAGCACCTCGGCCACGATCTTGGCCATCGAGAACGGTTCGAAGGCCACCGGAAGCCCGAAGGTCTGGTCGTACTGGGTCATCGTCGCCACGTGCAGGCGCGGGCGGTCGTCCACGTCGAAGCCGTCGAACTCCCGGTCGGTGAGCGCCCGCACGATCTGCCGCATCCGGTCGGAGCGGAAGTTCCACGTGATCACCGCGTCACCGTCGCGCATCGGGGCCAGCGGCGCGCCGTCGCGGACGATCACCGCCGGCTCCATAAACTCGTCGGTGACGTCGCGCTCGTAGTTGCCCGTGATGAATGCAAGCGGATCGCGGGCGGTGGGCCCGCTGCCGCGCACCGCCGCATCGTAGCACTTCTGCGTGCGCGCCCAGCGCCGGTCGCGGTCCATCCCGAAGTAGCGCCCGCCGATGCTCGCCACCTCGGCGCGGCCCTGTACGCGCGTGAGGAGTTCGCGGACGTAGCCGAGGCCGGAGCGGGGCAGGGTGTCACGGCCGTCGAGCAGCAGGTGCAGCGCCACGCGTGGCACGCGCTCGCGCGCGGCCAATTCCACGAGCGCCAGCAGGTGGTCGTCGTGGCCGTGCACGCCACCGTCGCCCACCAGGCCCAGCAGATGCAGGGTGCCGCCGGACTTCCGCACCTGCGCGCAGGCCGCCCGCAGGGCGTCGATCTCGAAGAACGTCCGCTGGCGGATGCTCTCGCCGATGCGCACCAAGTCCTGCATCACCACGCGGCCGGCGCCGAGGTTGAGGTGGCCGACCTCCGAGTTACCCATCTGGCTCTCGGGCAGGCCCACCGCGAGACCGCTGGCGTCGAGCAGCGTGCGCGGCGCGCGCGCCCACAGGCGGTCCCAAGTCGGGGTGTGCGCCGCGTGGATGGCGTTGCCTTCGGACGAGTCGCGGAAGCCCCAGCCGTCGAGAACGACGAGCACGACGGGGCGGTCCACCCGGGATGCCATAGTTGGCCAGTGCCAGTAAGGGGGTATAACTTCGCATAGCGTCGCGCGACGAGTGGCACGACCACCCGCGCAATCTATTCTCGCCCACGCCCCCCTACCAGCGATGCACCTGCTGCGCCGCCAACTTGCCGTTGCCCTGCTCCTCGCTTCGCCGCTCTCGGCGCAGCAGGGACGCCTCACCGCCGACGTGGACGTCTCGTCGTCGCCCGGTGGTGGCATCGTCGCCACACTGCGCAGCGGCACCACCTGGCCCACCGGAGCCACGCGCAACGGCTTCACGTCGGTGACGATCGAGGCCTGGATCGACGCTTCGCGCTTCGCCGGACCCCGCGACTCCTTCCCGGTGACCATCGGCGGGACGGCCAACCTCCGGATTCGGCAGCAGCCATCGCTCCAAGGGGCCATCCTCGGGAGCTTCCGGGCCGGGGCCGGAGTCCGCATCCTCGAACGCCGCGAGACCTGGGCTCGGATCCGCCGCGAGGTCTGGGTGCCGTCGGGGTCGATTGTGGTGCAGGCTGCGTCCGCCCCGAGCGGCGCCACCACGACCCCAAACCGGCCGCCGACGCCGCCGCCGATCACCGGCGCCCCAGCTCCCACCGCTCGGCCGGGAGCCCAGCCAGCCGCACCGAGCGCGGGTGCTGGCGCCAATCCGCCTGCTACCACAGGCCAGACGACCACAGGGGGCCAGCCGGGAGCGGCCAGCCAGTCGACGACCCCTGCCTCTGCCGCGCCAGCCGCTGGAGCGGCGCCGAGAGCCACCGGACCCGCCGGATCGCTCCGGTCCGAACGGTCAGCTCAGCTTCGTCAGGGGCCCAATGGTCCACTACTTGGGCAACTGGAAGCGGGTGCCGTTGTGACCCCGCAGACCCGCGACCGCGGTTGGGTCAAGATTCAGCTTGAGGCTTGGGTGCCGGAGTCGCTGTTCGTCCCCGCGGACACGGCATTCGGTTCCGCGCTCACCGCCGCGGACCTGCGAGCCAACCCCGACGGTCATCGGGGCAAGATTGTCCGTTGGGAGGTCCAGGTGGTGGGGATGCAGACCGCCGATCCCCTCCGACGCGATATGGAACGGGATGAACCCTTCCTCCTCGCGATGGGCCCCACCGGCGAGGACGCGATCCTCTACATCACGGTGCCCGCGCGGATGCTCGACGAGGCACGGGCGCTCCAGCCCCTGGCCAACGTGCTGCTGACCGCACGCGTGCGCACGGGGCGTTCAAACCCCACCGGTGCGCCCATCCTGGAACTCATCTCCATCGTACGAAAGTAATCCTGTTCATTCGGTCAGTGACCCGAGCTGACCATTTAGACAGTTTTGACGGGTATTCCCCGTGTGTCCGAGCAAGTGTACGATTTGCTATGCTCGACCGACGACGACGATCCGTTCCTATCGCCCTGTTGTTCGCTGCCGCCCTCTCGGGCTCCGCAGCCGGCCAGGCCGCCGCATCCCCGCAGCATCAGGCCCGAGACGCCGCACCAGCGATCCCAGAATCCCTCCGCGGCCATAGCGGGCAGCTCCGCGCCTACGTCGCCGCCCCCGCGGCAGACACCGCCCGCACCATCGCCGCCGGGCCCTCCGAGCCCCCCACACTCATCCCGCCGGTCTACACCTTCCGCGACTCTGCCGGGGGTGGCGTCTTTCACTTCATCACGCTGCTCCCCTTCGACCGCAAGCGGGACGGCCGCGTCGGCGCCTATCGCGTCGGCCGCTGGCCCGCCGAGCGCCGCCCGGCCCGATCGCCGCAGGACGCACTCCCGGCGGGCTTCATCGCCGTGACGCCGGAGATGCAGTCCCTGATGATTTCCACGCACTTCACGCTCGGCGACTTCCTCCCCGAACGCGATGCGCAGGCCGAAGTTTGGCCCAAGCCCTTGGTCTTGGAACTTCGGTTGGTCGACAAGCTCGAGCTCATTCTGACCGCGCTCCGGGACTCAGGCATCGCCGCACCGCGCCTCCGGATGATGTCGGCGTTCCGCACCCCGAACGTGACGCTGGGCGGCGCCCGCACGGCCTTGTCGCCCGATTCCCGCCACCAGTACGGGGACGCGGCAGACTTCATCGTGGACGCTGACGGCGACGGCCGCCTCGACGACCTCGACCGCGACGGTCGCCGCGACCTCGGCGATGCCCGCTGGCTGGTCCGGGTCATCCGCGCCATCGAGGCGGAGCACCCCGACCTGGTCGGCGGCATCGGTGTCTACCGCCGGGACGGTGGCAACGGACACTTCCTCCACGTGGACACCCGGGGGGAGCGCGCGCGCTGGGGATTGCAGTAGCTTCAGGAATGCACGAGATCCTGCGCGACCGCATCCTGCGCCGCCTCGAGGCCCTGCCCGAGGATCGACTCTACCAGGTGCTCGATTACGTCGAGTTCCTCGAGTCCAAGTACGCCCAGCGCCAGGCCCCGGCGCCCAACGTGCTGCAGCGCTTCGCCGAGGGCGTCGAGGACACCCTCCGCGCCGGCAATCTTTCGGCCTCGACGGTGGCCGAGGCGATGGGCTTTATGAGCAAGGCAATGGGGGTGCTCAGCGGCGTGGCCGCCGCCGGCGCGTCGATGGCCGGTGACATCGTCGGCACTGCGCAGGCCAAGCCGGGCGCGCCGCCGGCCGCGGCGCCGCCGAAGCCGACCTCACCAGAGGCCCCTCCCTCGCTAGATGAGAAGGACCGCTCCGGTTTATCTTGATAGATGGGCCACCCATCTGACCGCATTCGCGCCGACGCCGCGCTGACTTTCGACGACGTACTCCTCGTCCCGCGGCACTCGCTCGTCCACCCGAAGGACGTCTCCACCACCACGCGCTTCACGCGCGGCATCACGCTCCACGTCCCGCTCGTCGCGGCGGCGATGGACACCGTCACCGAATCCGAGATGGCCATCGCGATGGCTCGGGCCGGCGGCATCGGCGTGCTGCACAAGAATATGGCCATCGACCGCCAGGCGGCCGAGGTGGACCGCGTGAAGCGCTCGGAAAGCGGGATGATCCGCAACCCGATCACGCTGCAGCCCAGCGCCACGCTGCGCGAAGCGGTGGGCCTGATGGCCCGCTTCCGCATCAGCGGCGTGCCGGTGGTGGACGGCAACGGCAAGCTGGTGGGCATCATCACCAACCGTGACCTGCAGTTCGAGCGCCAGCTCGACCGCCCGCTTAGCGACGCGATGACCAAGGACGGCCTCATCACGGCGCCGCACGGCACCTCGCTGGACGAAGCCGAGCAGATTATGGGCAAGCACCGCATCGAGAAGCTGCCCGTCGTCGAGAAGGACGGTCGCCTCATCGGGCTGATCACCGTCAAGGACATCCACAAGCGCCGCCAGTACCCCAACGCCGCCAAGGACGGCGAAGGGCGCCTGCTCGTCGCGGCGGCCATCGGTGCCGGCGGCGACTACCTGGCGCGCGCCAAGGCCCTCATCGATGCCGGCGTCGACGCGCTGATTGTCGACACCGCCCACGGGCACTCGCAGGGCGTGCTCGACGCCACCGCCAAGGTGCGCGAGGCATTCCCCAGCGTGCAGCTCGTGGCCGGCAACATTGCCACCACGGCCGCCGCCAAGGCGCTGGTCGAGCGCGGCGTGGACGCCATCAAGGTCGGCGTCGGTCCGGGCTCCATCTGCACCACGCGTGTGGTCACGGGCATCGGCGTCCCGCAGCTCACGGCGGTGATGGACGCGGTCGCCGGCGCCGGTGACGTCCCCATCATCGCTGACGGTGGCATCAAGTATTCGGGCGACATCGTGAAGGCCATCGGCGCCGGCGCGTCCACCGTGATGATGGGCTCGATGCTGGCTGGTACCGAAGAGTCCCCGGGTGAGAGCATCCTCGCCGAGGGCCGCCGCTTCAAGATGATCCGCGGGATGGGCTCGCTGTCCGCGATGCAGGACGGCAGCGCCGACCGGTACTTCCAGGACGGCGAGATGAGCGCCAAGAAGTACGTGCCCGAGGGCATCGAGGGACGCGTGCCCTACAAGGGTCCCGTCGGCGACGTGCTCTACCAGATGGTCGGCGGCCTCCGCAGCGGAATGGGCTATGCCGGCTGCGGCAGCATCGACGAACTGCGCACGCAGGCTGAGTTCGTGCGCATCACGCCGGCCGGCCTGCGCGAGTCGCACCCGCACGACGTGACCATCACGCGCGAAGCGCCCAACTACTCCGTGTAGAGGTCGCACGCGTGCACGACCTGCTGACTGTTTCCCTCGTCCGTCGCGAGGCCATTGCCCGCTTGGCGGGGGAGTTGCATCCCGGGATGACCGTGGCGCTGTCTACGCATATCAACGCCGACGGCGACGGCTGCGGGTCGCAGACGGCTTTCGCCCGACTCCTCGGCCAGATGGGCATCCGCGCCATCATCGTGAACCCGACGCCCTACCCGGAGCTGTTCCGCTGGCTGCTTGGCGAGGACGTGGAGGATCGAACGGCCGAAGGCGTCGAGGCGATTGCTCGCGTGGATCGCGTGGTCGTACTCGACATCTCCGACTTGGGGCGTCTCGGCGGTTTGGCTGACGCCGTGCGCTCGAAACCGCAAGACGCGCTGGTCATTGACCATCACCTGCCGGGCGCCGAGCCGCCGGGTGCTGTGATGCTGAGCGACACTGCCGCTTGCGCGACGGCGGAGCTCGTCTACGACTTCGCGCGCGAACGCGGCCTCAGCATCACCACGCCCATCGCCAAGTCGCTCTACACGGCCTTGGTCACCGATACCGGCGGTTTCCGTTTTGGCAACACCTCACCCCGCTGCCTCGCTGTAGCCGCCGACCTGCTCACTCACGGCGTGGACCCCGAGCAGATGTACGCAAGCATCTATGGCAGCGTTCCGCTCGGGCGCCTGCTGCTGTTACGGGATGCGCTCGATACGCTGGAGGTCGATCTCGTGAACGGATTGGCGTGGGTTTCGATACGGGCGGGTGCGCTTGAGACGTATCGCATCGGTACCGAAGACCTTGATGGCATCTCCGAGTATCCGCGCAGTATCGCTGGCGTGCGCCTGGCGATGCTGTTCCGCGATCTCGGTCACGGCCGGGTGAAGGTGTCGTTTCGCAGCACGGCGGGCGTGGACGTTCACCAACTCGCGCAGTCGCTGGGCGGCGGCGGGCACGCCCGCGCCTCAGGTGCGTTGATTGCGGGCACCTTGGAGGAGGTGACGGCGCGGGTCCTCGCCGCTGCTCGCCGTCAGACCTCAGGCGCCTGATGTGTCGCAGCACTACGGGCTGGGGATCAGACCCTGCCAGTAGGTATTGATGTTGAAGTTGATGGGGTCGACTTCGTAGTAGTGCCCCTTGATGAAGTGCCCGGTCGTGGGGAAGTACGGAGGCGGATTCACGCCGGCGCAGGCGTCATACTGGTAGCGCTTGATGTACCCGCGACCGTCGGTGATGCCGACCGGGCCGCGCGATTGCTGGATGATGCCGCCGGTCAGGAACAGGCATCCACGCTCGTTGTTCGCACCTTGGCAATCCTCCACGTCCGTCGGGCCCCGGTCGTACTGATTCGCGGTGAATTGGTTCAGGGCGATGACGACGGCGTGCACGACCTCGTCGCCGCCGCGGTTGTTCCAGGTCCGGTACGACCCGGTGGTCCCTGGTCCTGGTCGCCACGGAGAGTTGAGTAGGTTGTGTGCCATCACCACGTTCTGGCCGCTGATGAGTCCCAGGAGGTCGCGGGCGGGCGAGTTGCACGGCACGCCGCTGCCGGGATTCGTGACGTAGGTGATGTTGTCGGCGATGATGATGTTGCCGGTCGCGGCGAGCGTGACCGAGCCGCGGAGCTTTCCGCTGATGGCGACCTTGCCCGTGACGTGGATGACGCCCTTGAAGTTCGGGTTCAGGGCGCGCGAAAGCGGCCAGAGGAACGCGGCGTCGCGCGGGCGGGCCGCCGTGACACGGGAATCGACCGCCCCCGTCCACTGCACCCACTCGCCCATCCCCCAATCATCGCGTCCGGCGATGATGCCGCCATTCGCGACACGGAACGTCCCGTAGGGGTTGGCCCCCGTGTTCACGTTGTCGTTCAGGCGGTCGTCGCCCCCGAGGAAGCAGAAGCGATTCTGCCCGTTGTTCGGTGCCCACGGCCGCTGGTCAGACGAGTTGCTGGTGCCGGTATGGCGCCCGAAGGTCTTGAAGTGGGAGTGCGACCCCGTACCGCTCGCGAGCGTGTGCCCGCAGTTGCGCGAGCTGCGCAAGCCGTTGGTGCCCCAGTTGCCCGTGGTATCGGCCACCACGAACCACGCGTCCGAATTGTTGAACACGCGATACACCTTGAAGAAGCCCTCGTCGACGCCGGTCGAGTCGCCGTCGCCATTGAGGTCGACGGCGACGAACTCGATGCGCATCGTCGCCTGGCCCGCCCCGCCGGCCGTCGAGCTCGTGAAGGCGGTCCCGCCGGCGGCGGCCTGCGTTTGTAGTCGCGCCAGTTCCGCCGTCTCCGGGAACGGGATCTCCGCAGCGTTCTCTTCGTAGCCGGCCATATAGTTGCCGCGGTTTCGGTTCGTAATCGTACCGGCGGTCTTGAGCGGGCCCCAGAAGGTCGCGCCAGGGGCCACGTTCTGCAGAATGATGTTGTCGTTCGAGTGCACGGGGCCGTACAACACGTCGTTCGCGCCGAACACGATGACGCCTTCGAAGTCCGTGAAGTACGAGTACTTCGCGAAGCTTTCCTGCCGCACCTCGAGGCGGCGCACGACGCGGTTGCCGTGCGCATCCTGCGCGATCGCCACGATGCTCCCGAACACGCCGTACTGGCCTGTCGAGATGCCGCTGGGGCCGATGTACGTGGTCCGCGTGACGCCCGGAATGGTGCTGCCGGCCGCGTCGGTGACGGTCACGCCGTTCTCGTACACGACGAATCCGCTATCAGGGTAGAGGGCCTTGTTGCCGTTCACCGCCGAGCGGGCCTGCTCGAGCCCGGCGTCCGCGACGCTCTCCAGTAGCGATAGCCGGTCGTGATACTTCGACACGAGCGCGGTGTTGAGGCCGAGGAACGAGGCGCCGGCCGCGATGGCAGCCACCGCCATAAAGACCATCATCACGATAGCGAGCGCGATGCCCGGACGCGCCCGCAGGCGTCGGCGAATCGCGTGGATACGGGTCTTCGTCATGGGATCGTCACCTGATTGCTGATGCGTTGCTGCGAGAGTGTCGGCGTGCAATCCTGCGCCGCGACCGCGTAGCGGTACGTGCTGTCCGGAATGACGTTCGGGTCGTTGAAGATCAGCAGGGTGTCGCCACCAGGGAGCGCGAAGATCGGCTCGCCCCAGTCAGCGATGCTGCCGAAGCGGCGCCAAATCAGATAACGCTCGACGTCGCGTTCACCGGAGTTCTCGTCGACGGAAGGGGCGAACGTGAGGCGGGCGTAGCGAGTGCTGTCGGGGCTGATGCCGGCCACCGCGGTGATCGCCGACGTGAAGAGGGGCTCGTCACCGCAGGTGCGCGTGGAGGACAGCCCCACATTCGGGAGCCGAATCAGGCGGGTCAGAGCCCGGGTCTGTTCCCCCGCGGCCGTGCCAGCGCGGCCATTCGTCACCGTGAAGCTGACCCGGATCGCGCGCACGCTGTCGATCCGCGCGAAGGAGCCCGTATCGCTGTTGGACAGGTGAATGGGGCGCTGGTGTCGCCACGGGAGCGACGCCCGGGGCACGGTGTCGATCCACGTACTGGCTGCCGTGGCGAACGCACGGAAATACCGGAAGAACGGCTCTCCGGGCGTACGCAGGATGTTCGTCGACACCACCTCCGGCGCGAGGTTGTTGATGCGCCGCCAGAGGATGTAGTCGTCTGTGCGCGCCGTCGATGAATCGCGGCCGAAGTAGAAGGTGATGGTCTCTGCCGCCGAGTTCACGCCGCCGACGGTGTAGTTCGTATCCGGATACTGCACGCCGCCCGAGAACGGGATGGTGATCTTCGACGTGGTGCGCATCGCCGAGACCGCGCTGTCCGGCGCATCCGCGGAGAAGTACACCGCCTCCACGTCGCCCGGGGTGTTGGTCCAATAGTTGGCGTTGAAGACCAGCACGCTGTCAGCGATGTACACCAACTGCGGCTGGATGTCCGGCGCCCCTGCGCCCGACGTGCGCAGGTCCTTCTCCATCTCGTTGAGCGCGAAGCGACCGTTCTGGTACATCGCCGCCCGTTCGCCGCCGAGCCGGAACCGCCGGCTCTCGCTGCGCAGCATCGAAAGTGCACCGGCCATCATAAAGCTGAAGATCATAATGGCGATCATCATCTCGACGAGCGTCATTCCGCGCCGCGCGCGCGCCCCACGGGCCCTCACGGTGCCGCCACCGTGATGGTCCGCGCGATCGGGGCACGGAGCACCGCGCCCGTGACCGTCACCGTGACCTTCTTGTAGTTCTGCACCGAGTCCTGGATGTGCAGGATGGCCGTCGTGCGCGTCAGGTCCAGCATCGTTGCGAAGTCCGTCTCCGTCCCCGCGTAAAGGGAGTCCAACGCACCGTAGCGTGGGTCCGACAGGATCTCGTCCGTCCGGTCGGTCACGAGCTGCAGCGCGGCCTGCTCAAGGTCCGCCCGCGCGGCCGTATGCATCGTCCGACCCGTCAGTGTGATCAGTGACAGAAGCACGACTGTCAAGATGGTCAGCGCGACCACGACCTCGACCAAGGAGAATCCGGATCGGCGCATCAGAAGATCTTGTTCCAGGAGCCAATCGCGTACGAGTAGGCAGATGCCCGCCCGGTGGAACGCTCGACGACCACGAGTCGTGAATGCTGCGGAAAATTCCCGCCCGGCGTCATCGCCCGCGAGGAGGTGAGGTACACGCCCCCGGCTTCGCTGGCCGAGCCGTCGCGCCGAAACACCACCGCCGCGCTGCCGTTCACCACCCGCGTGAACGTGATTGCGCTGGTGAGACTGCCGCGAGGTGGCGCGTTGCCAATCCCGAACACCACCGACTCGCCCAGCGGTACCACCCGCGTGTGCTCGCCCACGTCGATGCTGCCGTTATTGTTGCGGTCCTCGTGCACGCGGACGTGGCGCGCCGTCGTGTCAAACGTCACGATCACATCGTGCTGCTGCGTCAGGGCCTGACGCTGGGCGGTCAACACCGTCGTGCCCACGAGTTGAATCGCGGTGTTCACCCGCGCGCCGGCAATGTCGATGCGCGGCAGGGCAATCATCACGAGTACCCCTACCATCACGAGCACCATCGCGAGTTCGGCAAGCGTGAATCCGTGACGTCGTGATTGAAGCATCGCAAACCTCCTCTACCGAAGAGCGGGAGCGCCCGGGTGAACCGGTGGCACACGGCAAGCCTGCCGCCGAAGCACTCCCGTCCCACTGGGCATACTACGCGCCAGCCACCGGGCGGGCAACGCGAAACTATCACATCGTGGTAGCCACGGGGCCCACCGTACGCGGGCGACGGCGCGGGTCCGGGACGGCCCACAACTATATTGAAGGGAATCTACCACCAATGGAGTTCGCTCGTCATTATGTCTGACACCCTCCAGGCCCGCCTCGCCGAGGCGCTCGCCCCGCTCGCCAATCCCCGCACCGGCGCCTCGCTATACCAGACGCAGCAGGTGCGCGACATCGCCGTCACCCGCGACGGCAAGGTCCGCGTGACCCTGCTGCTCGCTGCCAACGACGACCCCACGCTGGCGCGCCAGGTGCGCCAAGCCCTCGAGCGCGTCGACGGCGTCGCCGAGGTCCGCGTGGACGTGAAGGACAGCGCCGAGCCGGCCCCGGGCGGCCAGTACGCGCCCGAGGGCAAGCCCAACCACGTCGCCAAGGCGCGTGCCCTCCCCGTGATGGGCGAACAGGCCCCGCCCCGCACACCCGCGACTCCGCAGCCGGTCGCCTACCCACAACTCGGTCGCATCATCGCCGTGTCCTCCGGTAAGGGTGGCGTGGGCAAGAGCACCGTCACGACCAACCTCGCGATCTCTTTGGCCAAACAGGGGTATCACGTAGGGCTGATGGACGCCGACATCTACGGCCCGAACATCCCGCGGATGATGGGCGTGGACGAAGCGCCGCCGGTGGTGGACGACAAGATCCAGCCGCTGGTGGCCCACGGCGTCAAGGTCATCTCGCTCGGTTTCCTCATTGAGCGTGACCAGCCCGCCATCTGGCGCGGCCCAATCGTGATGAAGATCATCACCCAGTTCCTGCGCGATGTGAACTGGGGCCGCTTGGATTTCCTGTTCGTCGATATGCCCCCGGGCACGGGTGACGCGCAGCTCTCGCTGGTGCAGGCCACGCAGGTGGCGGGGGCGATCATCGTCACCACGCCGCAGGAAGTCGCCGTCGGCGACGCGCTCCGCGGCGCCAAGATGTTCCAGCGTGTCGGCGTGCCGGTGCTCGGCGTCGTCGAGAATATGAGTTACTTCGAATCCCCGGAGACGGGGAAGCCGATGGCCATCTTCGGGACGGGCGGTGGCAAGCGCCTCGCCGACGAACTGGAGGTGCCGCTGCTCGGCGAAGTGCCGCTATACCCGCCCGTGCTCGAAGGCGCGGACCGCGGCGCGCCCATCGTGGTCAGTGGGCCCGAGTCGACGGCCGCCCGAAAGCTCACCGAGATCGCCGGTCGCATCGTCTCCGCACTGGGGGTGGGTGCGCCGGCCTGACCTCAACCCGGAGTCAGGATGGACGAACGGATCCGCGTCGCCACGCTGCAGTACCACATCCGCCAGGTCGAGACCTTCGACCAGTTCGCCGCCCAGGTCACGGGCCTCGTCGAGACGGCCGCCGACTACAAGTGCAAGCTGGTGCTCTTCCCTGAGTACTTCACGCTGCAGTTGCTCACGCTCGGTGACGTCCGCTCCGACATCAAGCAGCAGGTGCGCCGTCTTGCCGGCTACGTCGAGCGCTACGTGGAACTGTTCAGCGCGCTCACGAAGAAGCACAAGCTCTACGTCTGCGCCGGCACCATCCCGGTCGCCGAGGACGACGACATCTACAACGAGAGCTTCTTCTTCGGCCCCGACGGCTCGCACCGCGTGCAGCCCAAGCTGCATATGACGCGCTTCGAGAACGAGGAGTGGATCGTCAAGCCGCGGAGCCGCCTCAAGCTCTTCGACACCGCGCTTGGCAAGGTCGCCATTGCCATCTGCTACGACGTGCAGTTCCCCGAGATCGCGCGCGCCGCCGCGCGGCGTGGCGCCAAGATCCTGCTCGTGCCCAGTTGCACCGACGACCGCCAGGGAATGCTGCGCGTGCGCTACTGCGCGCAGGCCCGCGCCATCGAGAACCAGATGTTCGTCATCACCTCGCACACGGTGGGTTCGCTGCCGATGGTGCCGGCGGTGTCGCTCAACTACGGGCAGGCGGCCATCCTCACGCCCAGCGACTTCCCCTTCGCGCGCGACGGCATCCTCGCCGAGGGCATCCCCAACCAGGAGACGATGGTCATCGCTGAGCTGGAGATGGGCGCCATCCAGCGCGCGCGCTCCTCGGGAACGGTGTTGCCGCTGCTCGACTCCGAGCGCACTGCGAGCCTGGTCGCCGAGGTCGACGAGGAGTCGCTGTGATTTCGCCGGACACCCCGCCGCGACGGCGCTATGTGAAGGTGCGCCAGGTGGAGTCGCGCGACTTTCCCGGCATCACAGCGCTCTGCAACCGCACCTACCCGAACTCTCCGCCGTGGAGCGAAACGCAGCTTTCGCGGCACCTCGAGATCTTTCCCGAGGGCCAGCTCGTCGCGGTGGACCGCGGATCGGAAGTCGTGGGCTACGCCGCCAGCCTCATCGTCTTCTGGGACGACTACGAGATGCATTCGCCCTGGAAGGAGTTCACCGACAGCGGGATGTTCACCAATCACGACCCGGCCCAAGGGCGCACGCTGTACGGCGCCGAGGTGATGGTGCATCCGGAGATTCGCGGCAGCGGCATTGGCGGCAAGCTCTATGAGGCCCGCCGGGCGTTGGCCGAGCGACTCGGCCTGCTACGCATCCGTGCCGGCGCGCGTCTGCGTGGCTTCCACAAGCACGCCGCCAAGATGAGTGCGGAAGAGTATGTGCGCCGCGTCACCCGTAAGTCGTTGCGCGACCCCACGCTGTCCTTCCAGATCAACCGGGGATTCCACGTGCTCGCGGTGGTCCCGGGCTATCTCAAGTTCGATCCGGAGTCGCTGGGCTGGGCTGCAGTCATTGAGTGGCTGAACCCACAGGTGGCCACGCCGGCCGATCGGGCCGCCGTGCCACGCTGGTAAGCCTTACTTCGCGCTCGCCTCGGGGCGGGCAGGAACCGGTCGGCGCGCTGCGGCGATGCCGCCAATCGGCGTAGGCGTCTGCCACCCGCCAGCCGTAGCCACGGGAGCGGCCGGGCGGCGCTGCGAGAGCCGTAGCAACACGATGGCACCGAGGCCAGCCGTTGCCGCCACCCAGGTGACACCGAGCGCGAACGCGCGCGCCAGGATCGCCGCGCCACCGGCGGACTGCAGCGCCGCCGCGAGGATCCACGGGGCGAAGAGCACCACGGTCCCCGGCACCAGCGCGCGCAGCAGGGCGGCGCGGTCGTTGCCGCTGGAGTGCCGGAAGGCCGCGCGGCCGAGCAGCAGGGCCACCGACAGCCAGCCCAAGGTCACGAGGCCGACCATCGCGATCGGAGCCGCCACCAGCACGAAGGGAATCAGCAGGATGCCGACCAAGGTCACCGCGAGGGCCGCGGCCGCGAGCAAGACAATCGGGAGGAAGCCGAGCTGGCCGGCCACGCCTACGAGGAAGGCCTTGCCAAAGTCCTGCTCCAACACGCCTGCCACGGCGTCGAGCTGCCGGCCCGACAGCACAAGCGCAATCAGGGCCAGTGTCAGCACCATCACACCCCATCCGCCGGCCAGCGTCAGTGCCTCGGCCGTGCTGCGCGGCGGCGGCGCCACGCGCGCGGCGGCCACGGGCTTCGCGCCAATCGCCCCGCGCACGCGGCCGCCCTCGACGATCACACGGCCGCGCCAGGCGCTGGCCGAGCCGTGCACGTCGGCACCGTCGCGGACCGTCACGTCACCGAAGATGGCGCTGACACTGCCGAGCACCGTGCCCCGGATGTCCGCATCGCCACGCAGGACAACGACAGGGCCGCGGACGGTATCGCCCGCGGCCACGAGGCCGGTCTCGCCGACTTTATAGAAGCCCCGGAACTCGCCGCTCAGTCCGAGCGCGCGCAGGGCAGAGGTGGTGGAGTCATCCAGGGCGCCGACGCTGGTTTGCGCGGTAGCCGGAACGAAGGCCGCGACGCCGAGGACGGCGGCGGCACTGAGGCGGAGCAGGAGTCGCATTGGCTCAGCCCCGGTTGGCGCGAGCCGCCGCAGCCAGCCGGCGGAAGGCGAGCACCGCGAAGATCGCGGTACCGGCCAGGGCAGTGGCTCCAGCCGCGACGGTCGTGCCGTCGCCGAGCGCCCCGACCGCCGCGCGGACCGTGGCGCCGATGGCGCCCCAAGCCCCGCGTCCACCCTGCTCGAGCGCCGCGCCGGCGCTCCAGCCCAGGAGATCCATCCGGAACGCCAGCCACAGCGCCGTTCCCGACACCGTCGTGGCCGCGATGCCCGCCGCGGCCGCCGCCAGCACCCGCATTCCCGTGGTCTCGGGAATGAGGCGCCGCGCTGAATCCGCCAGCGCCACGTGCCACGGTTCAATGACCTGCACCTGCGTCATCACGCGATCGGCAAAGCCGTGCCGCGGTGCGAAGTGGGGCAGGGCATCCAGCTGTCCCGCGATGCCCTGGAGCGTCGCGAGTTGCGCGCTGCACTCGGGGCAGGTCTCGACGTGCGCCTTCAGCGGCGCCAGGCCGAAGCCGGCGTCGCTGTCTACCAACAGGTCGAGTTCTTGGGGAAGCAGGTGGCGGTGGTGCATTGGGTCTCCTGAGGCGTGTACGCGGGGCGGATGGAATCGGTTTCAGCCTTGCGGGTGGGAGGGGGGAGGTGGGGAGGGGGGTGAGGGCGGGGAGGCGGGAGGTGTGAGGCGGCTGGGAGGAGCGAGATGGCGGTTCGGACTCTGTTCGGTATCATCTCCCAACCATATCCCCTCTCCCAACCGTCTCCCTTCTCCCCTCTCCCTGCCGTCACCCTCCTCCCCCTCTCCCATCTCGCGCTATTCCCGAAGATGCTCCAACTCATCCCTCAACTGATGTCGTGCCCGGTGGATGTACGTCTTCACCGTCCCGAGAGGCAGGTCGAGCGTGGCGGCGATTTCCTCGTAACTCCGCCCCTCGACGTGCCGGAGCATGATGCAGTTTCGGTACTCCGGCCTGAGCTTCGCGATGGCCCGTTCGATGATGGTTCCCAGTTCGCGGGAGGCGAGTTCATCGAGGGGGGATTCGCCTTGGTCGGCGAGCTCGAAGGAGCTGGCTTCGATCTCCGAGGCGGTGCTGGCGTGCGGCGAGCCGTCCATCGAGATGGTGTCGAGCTGCCGCTTGCGCAGCGCGTCGATCGCGACGTTGTTGGCGATCTTGAACAGCCAGCTCGAGAACTTGAACTCGGGCCGATATTTGTCGAGGTGGTTGAGGACCTTGATGAACGAATCTTGCGCGAGGTCCTCGGCGGCGGCGCTGTCGCGCACCATCCGGTAGATGAGCGAAAAGACCGGACGCTCATAGCGCCGGATCAGCTCACGGAACGCGCTCTCGTTGCCGCGCTGGGCGAGGCTGACGACGTCCGCGTCGGGAAGGTTAGGAAGATCGAGGGGGGAGCGCGCCATTCTCTGGACAGAAACTTGCCCGGCGTGAGCGTAACGGGCAACTTTCCTCTCTATGACGACAGCGCTCGACCACGAGGCGCGCGAGGCTGACGCCGCCGCCGAGGGCGCGTCGGTGCAGGGGAAGCGCACCTATGTGCAGCGGATCTTCTCCGAGATCGCGCCGCGCTATGACCTGCTGAACCGCCTGCTTTCGTTGGGCATCGACCGCCGCTGGCGGAAGGTCGCGCTCAAGCGCCTGTCGTGGACGCAGTCTCCCCAGGGCGTGTATCTCGATCTCTGTGCGGGAACGCTGGACGTGGGCACCGAATTGTCCAAGCGCGAGGGCTTCGAGGGCAAGATCGTCGGGGCGGACTTCGCACAGCCGATGCTTGCGGCCGGCCTGGGCAAGGCGCCGGCGGACGTGCTCGTGCCAGTCGTGGCGGACGCGATGGCGCTGCCGTTTCGCAACGACGCGTTCGACGGCGGCATCGTGGCGTTCGGCATCCGCAACGTCGCCGATCTCGGCGCCGGCCTGCGCGAGGTGCATCGGGTGCTCAAGCCCGGCGCGCGCTTCGTGATCCTCGAGTTCTCGACGCCGCGCGTGCCGTTGGTGCGCGCGCTGTACCTGTTCTACTTCCACCGCATCCTGCCGTTGATCGGGCGCCTCATCTCCGGTCACCGCACGGCCTACACCTACCTGCCGCGCTCGGTCGCCAACTTTCCGGAGACTAAGGCGCTGGCGGCGAGAATGACCGAGGCCGGATTCCGTGACGTGCGCTTCGAGACGCTGACCTTCGGCATCTCCGCCGTGCACGTCGGCACCAAGTAAGCCTTCCGCCCCCCAGCCGTGACCCAGACGCTCGATACCCTGCAGGAGTTCATCGCCGCCATCGAGGCCCGCGGCGAGCTCGTGCGCATCACGCGGCCGGTGAGCGTGCACCTCGAGATGTGCGAGATCGCCGACCGCACGATGAAGCTGCCCGGCGGCGGCCCGGCGCTGCTGTTCGAGAAGCCCATCCTGCGTGATGGATCGGCCTCGCAGTTCCCGGTGGCCATCAATCTGTTCGGGTCGATGTCGCGGATGGCGCTTGCCTTGGGTGTGGAGCGGCTCGACGAGCACGGCGACCGCATCACCAAGCTGATGGACCTGAAGGTGCCCGAGGGCTTCCTCGGGAAGCTGCAGTTGCTGCCGCGGCTCTTGGAGATTGCCAAGTTCCCGCCGCGGATGGCCTCCGGCACGCCGGCTTGCCAGGAAATCGTCTGGAAGGGTGACGACATCGACCTCGACAAGTTGCCGGTGCTGACGACCTGGCCGGAGGACGGCGGCCCCTTCCTCACGATGACGGCGGTTGTGAGCAAGGACCCGAAGCGCGGCATCCGCAACGTCGGGATGTACCGCGTGCAGCAGATGGGCAAGCAGCACGTCGCGATGCATTGGCAGCGGCACAAGACTGGCGCCGAGCATTGGCGGCAGATGGCGGAGAAGGGCGAGAAGATGCCGGTGTGCATCATCATCGGCTCGGACCCGGCGTCGATGTACTCGGCCAGCGCGCCGCTGCCGCCCAACGTGGATGAGTTCATCTTCGCGGGCTTCCTGCGCAAGGCGCCGGTGAGGCTGACGAAGGCGCTCACCTGCGATCTCGAAGTGCCGGCCGATGCAGAGATCGTCATCGAGGGCTACATCGACCCGCGCGAGGAGCTGGTGGTGGAGGGGCCCTTCGGCGACCACACGGGCTACTACTCCGAGGCGGACCTGTATCCGCGTGTGCACGTGACCGCGGTGACGATGCGGAAGAACGCGGTGTACTCGGCGACCATCGTCGGGCGCCCACCGATGGAGGACTATTACCTCGGGCACGCCACGGAGCGGATCTTCCTGCCGCTGCTCAAGCTCACGACGCCGGAAATCGTGGACTACCATATGCCAGCCGAGGGAGTGTTCCACAACCTTGTGCTGGTGAGCATCAAGAAGCAGTACCCGGGCCACGCCTACAAGACGATGAACGCGCTCTGGGGCGCGGGCTTGATGTCGCTGGCCAAGGTGATCGTCGTGGTGGACGACTGGGTGGATGTGCGCAATCCGCAGGAGGCCTGGTGGGTGGCGCTCAACAACATCGACCCCGAGCGCGACACGCGCTTCACGATGGGGCCGGTGGACGTGCTCGACCACGCGAGTCGCGCGTTCACCTATGGCTCGAAGATGGGCATCGACGGCACCAAGAAGTGGCCCGAGGAAGGCTTCACGCGGAACTGGCCGACGGTGATCGAGATGGACGCCGAAACCAAGGCCAAGGTGGACGGCTACTGGGCGTCGTTGGGGATCGAGAAGCCGTGAGCACGACGGCCACGCATCCAGGCGGCGGCCGCGAGGGGCAAACCTTCGCGGGCGAGGGGCGCATCGCGCGCTGGATGAGCTTCGTGAAGCTGCCGCACACCGTGTTCGCGCTGCCGTTCGCGCTGGTGGGCGTGACGATCGCGTCGCTGGAGTGGGAGATCACCTGGGCGATGCTTGGGTGGGTGGTGCTGGCGTTTACGGCGGCGCGATGGGTGGCGATGGCGGTGAATCGCATCGTGGACCGCGAGTTCGACGCGCGGAACCCCCGCACCGCGCAGCGCGAGATCCCGCGGGGCGCTATCCACGTGCGCGACGCCTGGATTACGGTGGCGGTGGCCGCGGCGCTGTTCGTGTGGGCGTCGGCGCAGCTCAATCCGCTGTGCCTGTACCTCTCACCGCTGGCCTTGGCCTGGGTGTGCTTCTACTCGTTCACCAAGCGCTTCACGCGTTACGCACACCTCGTGCTCGGCTTGGGTCTCGCGATTGCGCCCGTGGGCGGCTACCTCGCCATCACGGGCGTGTGGAGCGAGCCCTGGTGGTTGCTCATCGCCATCACGGTGGCCGTGATGACCTGGAGCGCCGGGTTTGACGTGCTGTATGCATTGCCCGATGTGGAGTTCGACCGCGCGCAGGGGCTGCATTCGATTCCGTCGGCCGTCGGGGTGCCTCGGGCCCTTCAGATCGCCCGGGCGATGCACGCCGTCACCGTGCTGGCGCTGGGTGCCACGGTGTGGGCCTCCGGGCTGGGCTGGTTGGCGTGGGCCGGTGTCTCGGTGGTCGGCGTGTTGCTCGCCTACGAGCACTCACTGGTGCACAGCGACGACCTCAGCAAGCTCGACGCCGCGTTCTTCACGATGAACGGCGTGATCTCGATGAGCTTCTTTGCGTTCGTGCTGGCGGACCGGATGTTCCTGCGATGACGCGGCCACTCGTGAGCGACGCGCCGTTGGTGATGGCGATTACCGGCGCGAGCGGGGCGCCGTACGGCATCCGGCTGCTCGAGCAGTTGCTCGTCGCCGAGCGGCGGGTGAGTCTCATCGTGAGTTCGCACGGGTTCCGTTTGTTGCGCACGGAGAGCGAAGTCGGCGACTTGGCTGGCCTGCGTGCGGCGGTGGGCGCGTCTCGATTCGACAAGCTCGTCACCGTGTATGACGATGGCGATCGCGGTGCGGCGCCGGCGTCGGGTTCGTCGCTCGCGGGCGGGATGGTGATCTGCCCCTGCTCGATGGGGACGTTGGCAAGCATCGCGGCGGGGACGTCGCGCTCGCTGGTGGAGCGCGCGGCGGATGTGGCGCTTAAGGAGCGGCGGCCGTTGTTGATGGTGACACGCGAGACGCCGCTGTCGCTGATCCACATCGAGAATATGCGGCGCGTGACGCTGGCGGGGGCGACGGTGATGCCGGCGGCGCCGGGGTTCTACAATCGACCGACGACGATTGACGAGATGGTGGATTTCATCGTGGCGCGGGTGCTGGACCATCTTGGCGTGCCGAACACGCTGGCCCCGCGGTGGGGCGAACCCGCCGGCGACTGAGGCTGAGGCGGTGGCCGACGCGATTCGCATCGGGCTGATTTCCGATACGCACGGCCTGCTGCGCCCGCAGGTGCACGAGGTTTTCGCCGGCGTCGATCGCATCCTCCACGCCGGCGACGTGTGCAGCGACACGATCCTGACCGAACTCGGCTTGATCGCGCCGACGCAGGCCGTGTTCGGCAACTGCGACGACCCTTGGGATCCGTCGTTGCGCGAGGCGCTGGACGTGGACGTCGGCGGCCTGCGCATTCACGTGCAGCACGGGCACGAGTTGGGGCGGCCGAAGCCGGCGCGGGTGGCGGCCGCCTACGATGCCGACGTCTGCGTGTATGGACACACGCACCAGCAGGTGATCGAGCGCGTGGACGGGCGCCTCATCGTGAATCCCGGTGCCGCGGGGCCGCGGCGCTTCGATTTGAGGCCTTGCGTGGCGATCCTGACAATTGCGGACGGCGTCGCCGACGCGACGCTGGTCGAGCTCGAGGGCTAGCGCGCCTTCGGCGGCGGGCCGAAGGCCTCGACCGCATCAATGAACGTGTCGGGGTTGATCGGCTTGGCGAGGAAGGCTGCGGCGCCGAGCATCCGCACGCGGTTCTGCATCGCCGCATCGGTGGTGGCGCTGACGATGAGCACTGGAATCAGTGCGGACTTGGCCGACTGCTTGAGCTTGGCGAGCGTGGTCGCACCGTCGCCGGCGGGCATCTGCAAGTCGAGCACGATGAGGTCAGGCGCGGGCGCGCGCATCGCGGCCATCAGGGCGCTGGCGCCGTCGTAGGCGGGGAAGGCCTGATGGCCCGCAGCCATCAGCATCTGGCAGGCGAGCTGGGAAAACTGCCGGTCGTCGTCGGCGACAAGGATGCGCATCCGGGGAAGTTCGGCCTGCGGAGCGCAGGCCGCAAGCCGCACGGATCAGCGCGGCGGGCCGCTGCGGCGCAGGTGCATCTCAAGGGTCCGCTGCGGCGGAGCCCCCGCGCGTTCGTAGTAGCCGACCTCGTGCCAGGTCGAATCGGTGAGCGCAATCACGTACCGCACGCGCCCGCCGGCCACGGGGAAGCCCCAGATTACGGTGTCCGGCTTCAGCTCGATGTCTGGCTCGAGGGAGTTGCCATCCCGATGCGTACGCATCCGCACCTTGCCGGCTTGGGGGTCGAACCAAATCGTCGCCGCCGCTTCGAAGACGATGGCATCGCTGCGCGGATCGCGACCGGTGCCGCGGATCTGGATGATGCTGCCGCGCGCGCCGAAGACGATATCTTCGTGTTGGCGCACGGAAATCGGCTCGCCGGGGCCCTCCCAGGCGCGGGCGTCACCTATCCACTGCCCGACGATGCGCTGGATGGGCGCGAGCGCCTCCTGTGAGCGGCGCGTGAGCGCGGCGGAGTCAGGGGCCTGTGCGTGGAGCGGGGCAGCAGCGACGACGAGCAGGATTGCGAGGCGGTACGGCACGGCAGCACTCCGAGGCAAGAGTCATCGTGATGGTCGCCAGAATCTGTGCGCCGGTACGCGTCGACGCTTGAACGAACGCGACATCGCGCTCACGGTCGCACGTTGCGATGCTCGATGGCGTGGAGGCGCTCGGCGACGTCGGTGGGCGCGAGACCCACCATCGCGCGGAACTCGCGTGCGAGATGCGCGTGGTCGGCGTATCCGGACTCCGCCGCGATGGCGGACCATCCAGCGTCGTTGCCCATCCGCAGGGCGATGGACTCACGCAAGCGGCGGATGCGCGCCCACTCGCGGAGTGTCAGGCCGGTCGCAGCCACGAAGCGCCGCTGCAGTTGTCGCAGTCCGAGGCCGGCTTCTGCGGCCACGTCGGCCATCGTGACGTCGCCGCGGCTCCGGACGATGCTCAGCAGGGCACGGCGCACGCCGGCATCCGGCGTGGTCCACTGCGGCTGTCGCGCGAGGAGGGCGGCATCGAGCGCGGCGGTCACTCGCCCAGGCTCGAGCAGTGCAACCGCATCGAGCAACGACGCGGCCCAGGCGACGATGGCTGGATCGGCGGGCCCCACGCGGTCACGCAGGGCCGGCGCGGTGAAGCCGAGCACGGTGGCGCTGGAGTCGGGCCAGAGGCGAAACCCCCACATCTCGCTGTGCGGACGCAGCGGCGGTTGCATCGCGGTCACGCGCGGGCCGGTCCAGAGAATGCGCGGCCCGGGCAACGGCGTGGCAAGCACTGCGATGGAGGTGCAACCGTCCGGCCATACGGTGAAGGGCGCGGCGTCCGCGGCGATGTCGTCCACCGAGAACCGCCAGTAGTTGAGGACCCACGTCCGCAGGGCGGGCGCGACAGGAAACTCCTCGTAGCGCTGCGACGCCATCAGGCGCTCCGCGCCGCGGCTGCGGTGATCGCGCCCAGCGGCAGTGTGCGCTCGAACTCCGCGGCATACTTCCGGAACCACCCGGCGACGAGCAACACTTCGTCGACTTCGTGGCCCGGCACGGTCTGCGCCTGCCGTTGGCTGCGTGCCCCGGGCACTTCGAGCGCCTTCGCCTCGAGCGCGGCCTGCTCGGCTGGCGTGCGCGGCGCCGGGCCTTCGGCGCGCACGACCCCGCGCTTGATCACGTATGCACGATCGTCGCCCTTCACCCCGGGCACCACGTAGGTGAAGCTCAGCGACTCGAGCGCGAAGCGCAGGCGCGCGAACTGCTCGCGAAGCGACTCGAGGCGCTGGAGCTTGTCGCGCCAGAAGGCGGCGCGTTCGAAATCGAGCGCATCGCTGGCCTGTTCCATCCGGCCGCGCAGGAGGGTGACCGGCG
This sequence comes from Gemmatimonadaceae bacterium, assembly GCA_019637355.1. NCBI lineage: Bacteria > Pseudomonadati > Gemmatimonadota > Gemmatimonadia > Gemmatimonadales > Gemmatimonadaceae > Gemmatimonadaceae bacterium. The sequence goes on from JAHBVT010000001.1 coordinate 572,188, forward strand.
CATCCTCGCGGCCCTCAAGGAATCCGCGTGCGGCGGCGAAGGCGGCGTCGTAGTCGGCGACGCGCACGGCGCCAACGCAAGGGCCGAGGCAGCGGCCGATCTCGTAGCGGATGCAGCCCGGTGTGCGCGAGGGGAGGTCGAGAAGGTCGGGTTGGTCCGCGAAGACCATCGGCGTATCGAGCGCACAGTCGCGCAGGCCGAGTGCGTCGTTGAGTTCGCGGATGGCCTCGGCGAGCTGCACGGCGCCGCGGAAGGGGCCGAAGTAGGTGCCGTGCTCGTCGGTGCCGGCTCCGCGCACGACGTGCAGGCGCGGGGCGGGGCCACGCGAGATGCGCACGAAGGCGTGGTACCGCGCGTCGCGCTTCATCGCGACGTTGTAACGCGGGCGCAGTTGCTTGATGAGCCGCAGCTCGCGCAACAGCGCCGCGAACTCGCTGGGCAGCGGCTCCCACTCCAGCGTGGCGGCTTCGCGCAGGATGCGCGCGCCTTTGTCACGCGGGAACTTGGCGCGGAAGTAGCTGAGCAGGCGGGTGCGCAGCGCCTTGGACTTGCCGACGTAGATGACTTCGCCCTCGGTCGAGGTCATCCGGTACACCCCGGGGACGTCGCGCGCGGTGTCCTTCACGAGCGCGAGCATATTGTCGATCCGCATCTCGACGTCCTTGGGCGGCGCGAGCGGGCCGCGGCGGCGACGGCGACTCACTTCTGGCAACTCCGGCACCAGACGGTCGAGCGTCCCTCGAGCTTGTGCGTCTCTTGTAGGGTGGCACCGCAGCGCACGCAGGCCTCGCCGCCGCGGCCGTACACCTTGAGCTCCTTGGCGTAGCCGCCGCGTCCGCCGTAGGCGTCCTGGAAGTCGCGGAAGGTCGTGCCGCGAAGTGCTATGCTCGCCCTGAGGATCTCGCGCAGGGATTCGAGCAGCCCGGCGGCCGCGGCGCGCGTGATGGCACTGGCGCGCCGCGACGGGCGGATGCCGGCGCGCCACAGGGCCTCGTTGGCGTAGATGTTGCCCACGCCGGCCAATCGCTTCTGGTCCATCAACACGGATTTCACGGCGCGGCTCGACCCCCGAAGGATTCCCGAAAATCGCTCCGGGGTGAGGGCTGGGTCAAGCGGCTCGGGTCCGAGGCTCGCGTCCCAGGCGGCGTAGCGCCCGTCGGGCATCAGTTCGAGCGTCCCCAGGCGACGCACGTCCACGTACTCGAGCAGGCGCGCGTCCGAGAGACGGAACTGGACGCAGCAGTAGGGCAGAGGCGGGGGCGGGGCGTTCGCGGGTCGCTGCGGCGTCGACGCCACGTTGATCGCACTCTCGGGCCCCGATGTCGCCCGTGCGGTGTCCGCGGCATCCCCTGCGCCGCGCAGGAGCAGTGCGCCCGTGAAGCGCGGCGTCACAACGATGCGAGCAGCGCCATCGAGTGCGATCACGATGGACTTGGCCCGCCGCGACACGCCGAGTATCGGGCGCGTGATGCGGCGCATCGCGTCCGGGGTGATCGGTCGCAGGCCGCGGACGACATCGCCGCGGAGGACGGTGATCGTACGGATCCGCGCGCCGCGCAACGCGGCGTCGAGGTCGCGGGCAATCGTTTCGGTTTCGGGAAGTTCAGGCATCGGGCGTCCTCAGGCGTCGCGCCCAGCGAATCGCTGCGCTCGACCTGCGGTCAGCGCGCGAGTTCGCGCCAGCCGATGTCGCGGCGGAGCTGCCGCCCCGTGAACTGCACGCGCTCGGCGTATTCGCGACTCTTCGCCTGCGCTTCGGCAAGCGTCGGAGCGACAGCCGTGACCGCGAGCACGCGACCGCCAGCCGTCACCAACTCGCCAGCCGCGTTACGCGCCGTGCCCGCGTGGAACACGGTGACGCCAGGTTCGGTGGCGGGCAGCGCGATGACATCGCCGCTGCGGGCCGTGCCGGGATAGCCCTCGGCCGCCACCACCGTCGTGATCGCCGCACCGCTCTTCCACTCCAGCGGCGGCATCGCCGCGAGCGACCGCCCTTCGGCAATCGCCTGCATCGGCTCGAGTAGCGACGAGGCCATCATCGGGAGCACGGCCTGCGTCTCGGGATCGCCGAAGCGGCAGTTGAACTCCACGACCTTGGGGCCGTCCTTCGTCAGCATCAGGCCGGCGTAGAGCAGGCCGGTGAACGGACAGCCCTCGGCGCGCATCGCGGCGAGCATCGGCAGGATGATCGTCTGGCGCACGCGCTCGACGAGCTCTGGCGTGCAGGTGGAAACGGGCAAGTACGCACCCATCCCGCCGGTGTTGGGCCCGGTGTCGCCTTCGCCGATGCGCTTGTGGTCCTGTGCGCCGAGCATCGTGAGGGCCTGTGTGCCATCGGTGAGGGCGAAGAGGGAGAGTTCCTCGCCTTCCATATACTCTTCGATCAACACCTCGGCGCCGGCGTCGCCGAAGACCTTGGCGTCGAGCATATCGTCCACGGCGGCCTCGGCATCGGCGACGCTCATCGCGACGATCACGCCCTTGCCGGCGGCAATGCCGCTGGCCTTCACGACCACGGGAGCGCCGAGTCGGCGGATCTCGGCCTTGGCTTCGGGAATGGTCGTGAACGTACGCGCGCTGGCCGTGGGGATGCCGTGCTTGAGCATCAGCTCCTTGGCGAAGCGCTTGGAGGTCTCGACGCGTGCGGCGGCGGCGGTGGGGCCGAAGATCGCGCGGCCGGCGGCGCGGAAGCGGTCGACGATGCCGAGCGAAAGCGGAGCCTCGGGCCCGACGACGGTGAACGTGACCTGCTCACGCTCGGCGAGCGCGAGCAGGCCGTCCACGTCAGTCGCCTGCACGTTGATGCAGCGGCCGAGCTCGGCGATGCCGGGATTGCCGGGGGCCGCGAGGATCTCGGCGGCGGGGTGGTCCTGCTTGAGCTTCCACGCGAGCGCGTGTTCGCGCCCGCCCCCGCCGACGATCAGGATCTTCACCGCGCTCCGCCCTTCATCGCGTCGGTGAAGGCGTCCTTGGCGCGCTTCGCCGTGTCGGCGAGCTTGTCCACGGCGGCCTTGGCCTGGTCGCCGTAGTACGAGGCGCCGCGAGTGATGTCTTCGCCGAGTCCGTCGCCAGGCTTGACGTCAGCGCGCTTCACGTACTCGCCGGCGATGACCTTGGCGTAGTCGCCGCTGGCCATCCAGCGCTGCAGCTCGCCCGCGCGCACGGTGAAGAACGGATGCGTGCGGAACGCGGTGTTGATGGCCTTGAGCACGGTGTCCCAGGCGGAATCGTCCACCTCGTACTCGCGGGACTGGGCCTTGAAGGCCTCGAGGTCGAGCGTGTCCCCGAACTCACGGCCGCCGGCCATCTTCATAAAGCTCATCAGCACGACGTCCGGATCCTGGGTGCCGAGCAGCGCGGCGCGATCGCAGGAGAGTTCGCTCTTGCGGTACCACTCGAGCAGCGCGAGCTGGAAGGGCAGGATGGCGATGCCGGCGAGGAAGGGCAGGTTGCCCATCCCGAGCATCAGGATGATCTGGGCGATAGTGCGGTAGGTGACGTGCCCGCTCATCACGTGGCCGAGTTCGTGCGCGAGAATCACGCGCAGTTCCTCGCGCGTGAGGTGCTCGATGGCGGCCGAGTTGATGACGACGAAGGGCTCGCCGAAGCCGACGGCGCCGGCGTTGATGGTCGGCGTCTGCGTGACGTAGAGCTGTGGGCGCGTGGGCCAGTCGAGCGTCTGCAGGACCTCGGTCCAGAGCGCGTCGAGCTGCGGGCGCTGCGTGGGGCCGACGCGCACGGCCGACGCGAGGAAGAGATGGCGCACGCCGCGCTCGCCGAAGGCCTTGGCGAAGGCGTTGATCGCGGTGTCGAAGCCCGGCAGCGCGCGCATCGCCGCGAGGGCGGCGCGGTCGGCGGGATGCTCCCAAGTCTGGGACGCGATATCGGTCAGGACGGTGCGCGCCATCGTGTACTCCTTGGGGCTCAGAGCCCCTTGAACGCCTGCTCGAGGTCGGCGAGCAGGTCTTCCACGTCTTCGACGCCCACGGAGAAGCGGAGCAGGCCATCGGTGATGCCGATCTCCGCGCGTCGTGCCGGTTCCACCGAGGCGTGCGTCATCCCCGCCGGCTGACATACCAACGACTCCACGCCGCCGAGGGATTCAGCCAGCGTAAACAGCTTCAGGCGGGTGACGACGGTGTTGGCATTGGCCTTGGATCCCGTCTCGACGGACACCATCCCGCCGAAGCCGCTCATCTGGCGCTCGGCCAGCTCGTGCTGCGGGTGGCTGGCGAGACCCGGGTAGAAGACGCGCTCGTCGCCGAGGCGCTTGGCCAGCCAGGCGGCGACGGCGCGGCCGTTGCTGTCGTGGGCCTTCACGCGCAGGGCCAGGGTCTTGGTGCCGCGCAGGGTGAGCCAAGCATCCATCGGGCCGGGGACGGCGCCGGCCGAGTTGGCGTTGAACTGCAGCTTGGCCGCCAGCTCGTCGGAGTTGGTGACGGCGACGCCGCCGAGCAGGTCGGAGTGGCCGTTGAGGTACTTGGTGCTCGAGTGCCAGACGATGTCGGCGCCGAGCGTGAGTGGGGCCTGGAGGATCGGCGACGCGAAAGTGTTGTCGACGATCGAGGTGGCGCCGGCCTTGTGGGCGACCTCCGAGATGGCCTTGATGTCCGCGAGCTGCATCAACGGATTGGTCGGCGTCTCGATGAAGATCGCGGCGGTGTTCTTCTTCACGGCGTCCTGCACCTTCTGGACGTCGCGCATATCGATCCACGAGATCTCGATGCCGAAGTTCGTGAAGAGCTTGTCGAGCTGGCGGTAGGTGCCGCCGTAGACGTTGCTCCCGACGATGATGTGGTCGCCGGCCTTGAGCATCAGCATAATGCTCGTGAGGCAGCCCATCCCTGAGCTGAAGGCGAAGCCGTGCTGCGCGCCTTCGAGCGCGGCGACGTTGCGTTCCAGCGCCTCGCGCGTGGGGTTCTTGCCGCGGGCGTACTCATAGCCCTTGTTGACCCCCAGCGCCTCCTGCGCATAGGTGGAGGTCTGGTAGATCGGCGGCATAATCGCGCCGCAGGTGGGATCGGGGCGCTGGCCGGCGTGGATGGCGCGGGTGCCGACGCGCTGGGCGAGGTCTTCGGCGAAGATCTTGGTCATACAGGGAATCTACCTCGACTCCCTCGCCGAGGCAGTCTGGGTGAGCAGATCTTCGAGCGCGGCCAGGCGGAGCTGGATCTCGTGCAGTGGCGCCGAGCGCATCCGCAGGAAGAGGCCGATGGTGGCGAGGGTGGCACCGAGGGCGCAGAAGGCACCGACGGCGAGGATGACCGGCACGAGCGCGGCGAGCAGGGCGCCGAGGGGTGCAGCACCGCCGGCGGAGAGCTGCAGCGCCCAGCGGAACTGGGCAACGCCGAAGGCGATGAGCAGCACGACAACGAGGCCGGTGGCGATCCAGCCGACGATCGTGAGGCGGCGGAAGAGCCGATCGCTGCGCTGCTCGGCCTCGATGCGGCTCCAGGCGCGCGCGATGGGGGATTCAGGAGTGGCGTGCATCAGGTGCTCCGAGAGAGAGAAGGTGGGCGAGGCGCTTCTTGGCGTGGTGCAGGCGGGTGCGCACGGTGTTGATGGGCACGGCGGTGACGTTGGCGATCTGCGCGTAACTGAGGTCGTCACGGAAGCGCAGGATGAGCACTTCGCGTTGGGGCGGCGGCATTTCGTGCATCGCGGCGTCAATCCGCCCGGCATCGAGGTGGTCCAGCGCGGTGGGCGTATCGTCGGACTCGTCATCCGTCGCGATGGCGTCGAGCGGAGCATCGACGACGAGTTCGCGTTCGCGGCGGTGGCGGCGCAGCCAGTTGAGGGCACGATGCCGCGCGCTGCGGAAGAGCCAGACCTGGAACGCGGCTGGGTCGTGCAGGGTCGCAAGATGGCGATACACCGCGAGCCAAGTCTCCTGGAACAGGTCGTCAGCGTCGTCCCCGACGAGTCCGGTGAGATAGCGCAGCAGCGCCTCGCCGTGGCGCTGCATCAAGTCTGCAAACGCGCGCTCGTCCCCGGCCTGTGCGCGGAGCACGATCAGGACTTGCCGAACGCTGTCCGGGTTTGGAGCCGACTGCGGAGACGTGCGCTCGGTGGATGCCATCGCCGCTAAAGACACGCGCGGGGTCAGCGAAGTTCAATGGCCACGGGCTCAGCGGCCCGGGGATCCCGCCGACGCCCTCAGTGCCCGCAGTTGTCGCAGTCGGGGCCACTCTTGGCGGCCCGCCGCGCGCGCACGAAGTGCCGCACGAGGTACGCGACGGCACCGATGACGATCGCCGCGACAACCAGCGTGTCCGCGCTCATCCGGCGAAGCCCATCGCGCGGCCGACCACGATCACCAGCCACGCCATCACGTAGGCGAGCACGAGCATATAGCCGAACTGGATCGCCGCCCAGCGGCGTCCGGTCTTGCCGCCGCCGGACTCGCGCACGGTGACGGCGACGGTGCTGATGCACATCAGCGCATACACATAGAAGACCATCAACCCGACGGCGATGAGCGGCGTGTACAGCGGCGTGCCGTCCGGCTTCACCTGCGCGCGCAGGCGCTCGCTGAGCGCGGCCTCGTCCTCGCCGCCGACGCCGTAGATGGTGCCCATCGTCGAGACGAACACCTCACGCGCGGCGAAGCTGGCGACGATGCTGACGCCGATCTTCCAATCGTAGCCGAGCGGTGCGACGACGGGCTCCACGGCGTGGCCGAAGCGGCCCAGCACCGAGTGGGCGAGCTGCTGCTCCTGCTGCGCGGTCTCGGGAAGCGTGTCGTCGAGTTGGGCCTTGGGGTACGTGGCCAGGGCCCAGAGGACGATGCTGAGGGCGAAAATGACCGTGCCGGCGCGACGGAGGAAGACGGCGCAGCGCTGCCAGACGGACACGGCCAACGAGCCGGGCGAGGGCAGGCGGTACGACGGCAGCTCGAGCAGCATCGGGCGCACGGGCCCCTTGAGCAGCGTGCGGCGGAACGCGAAGGCGATGACCAGCGCGGTGAGCGTGCCGAGCAGGTACATCACGAGCATCGTGACGCCCTGCAGGTTGAGGCCGGGGAGCAACGGCAGGGCGGGCACGAAGGCGCCGATGAGCAGCGTGTACACCGGCAGGCGCGCCGAGCAGGACATCAGCGGCACCACCATAATGGTGGCGAGGCGGTCCTTCGGGTCGTCGATGGTGCGCGTGGCCATAATGCCGGGCACGGCGCAGGCGTAACCCGAGAGCATCGGGATGAAGCTCTTGCCGTGCAGCCCGACGCGGCGCATCACGCGGTCCATCAGGTACGCGGCACGCGCCATATAGCCGGTCTGCTCAAGCAGGCCGATGAAGGCGAAGAGGATGGCGATCTGCGGAAGGAAGACGATCACGCTGCCGACGCCGGCGAAGACGCCGTCCTCCACCAACGAGCGCAGGTCGCCCTCGGGGAGCAGGCCGCCGGCCCAGCCACCCATCGCGACCGCGGCACTCTCGAAGAGATCCTGCACCGGCGCGGCCCAACTGAACACGGACTGGAAGACCATCGCCATAATGGCCAGGAACAGCAGCGGCCCGCCGATGCGGTGCAGCAACACGGCGTCGATGCGGTCGCTGAGCGAATCGCCGGTGCGGACGACGCGCTCGACGCAGCGCGAGAGCACGCCGCCGATCCAGGTGTAGCGCAGCTCCGATTCGAGGCGGTGCGGGACGTACCCGGCGGCCTTGAGTGCGGCGCGCGCCGCCTCAAGACGCTCGGTGAGTCCGGGGACGTGCACCAGATGCGGTTCGTCGCGGCTGACACCGAGCAGGCGCAGGGCTTCCATTCCCGCGGCGGCGTAGTTGATGCCGCCGCGCTCGAGCAGGCCCTGCAGGGGCGCGAGCACGACGTCGACGTCGGGCGGCAGGTCGAAGCGGCGCATCGGCGCGGGGAGCGCGGCCGCCGTCACCAGCGCGCGGCGCAGCGGCTCGAGGCCCTCGCCGCGATGTGCCACGGTGGGGATGACCGGCACGCCGAGCTCGTGGATCAGCGCGGGGACATCGATGCGAATGCCCTGTCGCTCGGCGACATCGAACTGGTTCAATGCGATGACCACAGGAAGGCCGAGCTCGAGCACCTGCGAGGCGAGATAGAGATTGCGCTCAAGGTGCGAAGCATCGGTGACGACGCAGACGACGTGCGGCCGGTAGTGCGCGTCGTCGCGGCCGAGGAGGACCTCGAGGGCAATCTGTTCGTCCGGCGACCCGGCGGAGAGCGAGTACGAGCCGGGCAGGTCGAGGATGGTGGCGCGGCGTCCGTCAGGGAGCGGGGAGCTGCCTTCGACGCGTTCGACCGTGACGCCAGCGAAGTTTCCGACGCGCTGCCGCAGCCCGGTGAGCGCGTTGAAGAGCGTGGTCTTGCCCGTGTTGGGATTGCCGATCAGGGCGACGCGCAGGGTGTCGGAAGCGCCCGGCGCGGCGGGGCGCGGCGGAGCGTCCACGTCAGGACGCCGCGCGATCGTGCGGCTGGACGGTGATGCCCTGGGCGAGATCGGTGCCGAGCGCGAGGCGCGTGCCGCGGACGTCGACGAGCAGGCAATGGCGCCGGTTGATTACCGAGACGGTGGCGCCTTCGTAGACCCCCATCGCGCGGAGGCGGCAGGCATCGCCGTCGGCGCAGGCAATGGCGAGCACGGTCGCGGGGCGCCCCGCCTCGGAATCGAGGAGCGGGCAGCTGCAACCAGGAAGCGTGCGCTCGGAGCCGTGCATTCGCGTGTCGGGGAGGTAGTTCCGCAGATGAGAATAGTTCTCATCGAGGTGTATTGGAGTCTAACCGAGCCCTTCTATGGCTCGCAAGAGAGGGGAACAGAATGGTCAGGATTCCCCGGGCCGCTATGTTGCCTCCGTGCCGTCACTCGACGATCTCAGAACCCCGGCGCTGCTGCTCGACCTCGACCGCGTGGATCGAAACCACGCTCGGCTGGACGCTCACCTGCGATCCTTGGGCGTCCCGCTACGCCTGCACGTGAAGACGGCCAAGAGCGTACCGGTCCTGCGACGGCTACTCGGGCCGGGCGATGCCCCCGTCACGGTATCGACGCTGCGCGAGGCCGCTGCCTGCCTCGACGCGGGCTTCACGGACATCCTCTACGCCGTCGGCATCGCGCCGCAGAAGCTGCCGGACGTCGCCGCACTGCAGTCGCGTGGCGCCGCGATCACGGTAATCCTGGATTCAGTCGCGGCGGCGCAGGCGCTGGTGGCGCACCGCGATTCACGGGGCCGCGGGATTCCGGCGCTGATCGAGATTGACAGCGACGGGCACCGCGCCGGCGTGGCGCCCGAGGCGCCGCTGCTGATGGACATCGCGCGCATCCTCGGCAACGACCTGCGCGGCGTGATGACGCACGCGGGCGAGTCGTATCACTGCGTCACGGCGGAGTCCAAGCGCGCGATGGCGGCGCAAGAGCGCGACGCGGTGCTGCGCGCGGCCGAACGCCTGCGCGAGCACGGGCACGCGGCTCCGGTGGTGAGCGTGGGCTCGACGCCGACGGCACACTTCACGGACGACCTCAGCGGCGTGACCGAAGTGCGCGCGGGCGTGTACGTGTTCCAAGACCTCGTGATGGCCGGGCTCGGCGTCTGCGCGGTGGACGACATCGCGCTTTCGGTGCTGGTGACGGTGATCGGTCACCAACCTTCGAAGGGGTGGGTGATTACCGACGGCGGCTGGATGGCGCTCTCGCGCGATCGCGGCACCAGCGCGCAGGCGACGGACCAAGGCTATGGCCTCGTGTGTGATGTGGACGGGCGACCGCTGGGCGATGTGGTGATGGTCGGGGCCAACCAAGAGCACGGGATGCTGGCGCGGCGCGACGGCGCTGCCTGGGACGTCGCGTCGCTGCCGCTGGGCACGCGGCTGCGCATCCTGCCCAATCACGCCTGTGCGACGGCGGCGCAGTACGACCACTACGAGACGATCGTGGGTGGACAGCTCACCGGTGAGCGCTGGCCGCGCTTCAACGGATTCGCGATCGACTGAGCGGGCGCTGTCCCCAAGCCCTAGGGCGCGGCTGGGTGCGGGCGAGGCAACACGGCCGCGGGCGGGTAGAATCCAGCCAAGAACCAACTCCACACAGAGGACTCCGATGCGTCTGCGATGGTTTGCGTGTGCGTTGATGGTGGCGACGGCGGCACTGGCGGCTCCCTCGGCAGCGGAAGCGCAGGGCCAGGCCGTGGCTCCCGACAGCGTCAGCGAGATCCGCCTCCGTGACGGCACCGTGCTCATCGGCCGAGTGGTGAGCGAAACCGAAACGACTATCGTGGTGCTTACGCGCTCGGGTGCACGCGTCGAGGTGCCGGTCGCGCAGATCGTCTCGCGGCGCGAGACCGTGGCGCGTGCCGGCGGCGAAGTGTGGCCGGACGACGAGAACGGGAGCCGGCTGTTCTTCAGCTCGACCGGACGGCCCGTGCCCAAGGGCGAGGGCTATGTCTCGAGCTATTGGCTGTTCTTCCCCTTCGTGGGCTACGGCGTGACAGAGCGCTTTACGATTGCCGCCGGCACGCCGGTGATCCCGGGCGCGATGGGCGAGATCTTCTACATTGCGCCGAAGTTCACGCTCTATGACGCGGGCGACCTCTCGCTCTCGGTGGGGGCGCTGTCGTTCTTCCTCACCAAGGAGATCGCCGAGGGGAATGCCGGCATCCTGTACGGCGTGGGCACCTACGGCTCGCGGGACAACGCGATCACGCTGGGCGCCGGCTGGTTCTACGCCGCCACCGACGACTTCTCGGGCACAAGCAACGAGCCGGTGTTTATGCTCGGCGGCGAACGTCGCATCTCGCGGCGCGTGAAGCTGGTGACGGAGAACTGGCTCGCGGTGAACCCGGGCGTCTCGGGAATGTTCAGCGGCGGCTTCCGCTTCATCGGGGACAGGTTGTCGGCGGATCTTGGCTTCGCCGGGATGACGGGCGTGGAATCGGCGTGCTGCCTGCCGGTGATCAACTTCGTGTGGAACTTCGGCGGGCAGGGAGCGCGGTAGTCGGCGTCCCTGCGCGCGGAGCTCAGGCGAGCGCCTCGCGCACGCGTCGCCACGCGCGTCCGACAGCCCATCCCGCGATTGCCGCGAATTCTTCCACGCTCGGCGCGGCCTGCTGCCCGAGTGAGCGCAGGATGCGGCTGCGCATCCGCATCACCAGCGGCGTGCCGACCTGGATGGCATTGAAGTACGGGTCGTAGCGCGTGCCGATGCCCTCGATGAGCGCCGCGGTGCGCGCGAAGTAGACGAGGTCCCGCGGCAGGATGACGGGGAAGTCGTACAGCGAGGCCATCACGCGGTCGGCGAGCATCGTCTCGAGGCGCTGCTGCGTGGTGGTGCGGCGGACGCTGAGCTCGACGAGGATGCCGGCGAGGCGACGGATCTCGGCAGGGTCGGCGCCTGGCGTGACCAGGCCCATCGCGGTGAAGCCTTCGGCGACGGCGACCGGATCGCGGCGGATGGAGGCGAAGACGGTGCGGATCAGCGAGAGCCGCAGCTCCTTGGGCACGCGCACCATCATCCCGAAGTCGAGCAGCACGAGGCGACCGTCGTCGGTGACGAGCAGGTTGCCGGCGTGCGGATCGGCGTGGAAGAGACCGTCGACGAGCATCATCTGCACGTAGACCTCCATCACCAGCGCGGCGAGGCGCTGGGCGTCCACCGACCTGCCCTCGAGGCGATCCACGCGGCGGCCGTCGATGTACTCAAGGACAATGACTCGGCGGCGCGTGAGCTCGTGCATCACTTCCGGCACCAGGACCCGCGGGTTGCCGCGGAAGTTGGCGCGCACTTCGGTGGCGTATTCGGCCTCAAGACGGAAGTCCATCTCCTCGGCGATGCGTGTGGCGAACTCCTCGACCAGCGCCTGGAAGCCGAGCACGTGCGGCACCGGCCAGCGGCGTGCGGCCCACGCGGTGATGCGCCGCGCGGCGCGCAGGTCGCGGGCGACGGTGGACTCCACCCCGGGCCGCAGCACCTTCACCGCCACGTCCTGCCCGCGCCAGCGGGCGCGGTGCACCTGACCCAGCGAGGCGGCGGCCAGCGGCGCACGATCGATGTGCTCGAAGGTCTCGTCGGGAGGCGCGCCGTAGGCCTCGGTGAGTTCGCGCGAGATGGCCGTCCACGGCACCGGCGGTACCTGGTCGGTGAGCGTGCCGAGCGTGGCGAGGTACGGTTCGGGAATGAGGTCGGCGCGGGCGGAGAAGACCTGCGCGAGCTTTACGAACGTGGGACCGAGTGCGGCGATGCGCGCGACCACCATCTGCGCGTGCCGGCGATGGAACTCCGGCGTGCGCGGCATCGGCGCGCCGAACCAGAACCAGCGGCGCTGGTCCCGGAGCACAGAGAGGACCAGCGGTCCGAGGGCGAGAAGGATGCGGAGTGTGTGCACGTCCTACAAACGCGGGCTACCCCGCACGCAGTGCCTCGCCCGGGTCGATCCGGCTGGCGCGCAGCGCCGGCAACCAGCAGGCGCCGAGGCCGACGAGCGTGACGGCCAGGGCCACCGAGAGCATCGTGGCCGGGTCGTGTGGCGGCACGGCGAAGAGCAGGCCTTGGATGAGCCGTGCGAGGGCGAGCGACCCGGCCACGCCGAGCGCGAGCCCGATGCCGAGCAGCGCCCCGCCCTCCCCGAGGATCATCCGTTGGATGCGACCCGGCTCGGCGCCGAGGGAGATGCGGATGCCGATCTCGGTGGTGCGCGCCTGCACCGAGAAGGCGAGCACGGCGGCGATGCCGATGGTGGCGATGACGAGGGCGAGGATGCCGAAGCTGCCGACGAGCAGGGCGTTGAGGCGACGCGGGCCGATGCTCTCGTCGCGGATGGCGTCGAGCGGCAGGACGTTCTCGATGGGCTGGGCGGGAGCGATGGACCGCACGATCTCGCGTGCAGCGGGAGCCAGTGCGGTGGGATCCACGTTGGCGCGCAGGACGATGGTCCCGGCCGGGAAGATGGACTGCTCGGTCGGCAGGAACACGGCGCCGATGGGCGCGGCATCGAGTCCGCCGTCCTTGGTGTCGGCGACGACGCCGACCACCGTGCGGAACTCATTCTCCGCCATCCCAATGAACCGCAGGACGTCTCCCGTCCACGCCAAGCGGCGCCCGACGGCGCTCTGGTCCGGCCAGAGCCGCGTCGCGAGCGTCTGGTTGATGACGACCACCTTCTCCGATTGCGCGGCATCCGTGGACTGCAACGCGCGCCCTTCGATGATCCTGATGCCCGCGGCGCGGAAGTAGGTCGGGTCGGCGGTGCGATACTCCGCGGTGGGAATCGGCTCGCCGGGGTTCTGCGGGCGGCCCTCCACCTTCAGCTCGAGCTGGAACCCCGCGCGTCGCAGCGGCGTGGTGCTGCCCATCCCGACCACCTCCACCTGCGGCAGCGCGTCGAGCTCGGTCACCATCTGCGCGTGACGCTGCCGGGTGATGACCGGATCGTCGGCGGTGAAGTCGAAGGGGACCTCCATCGTCAGCACGTTGTGCGTGTCGAGGCCCGGATCGACGGCGGCGAGGCGCTGCATCGAGCGCACGAGCAGGCCGGTGCCGGTGAGCAGGATGACGCTGACCGCGACCTGTGTGACGACCAGGACCTGCTGGAGGCGGCGACGGCGGCGGCCGCCGCTGGACTTGGCGGTGCCGGCCTGCAGGCCCTGCGCCAGCGCGTTCTCGTCGCCGATGCTGGGTACGAAGGAGAGGAAGAGCGCGACGAGCACGGCGAGGCCGAGCGTGAAGAGCAGCACCCAGCCGTCCACCGCGATCTCGTCGGCGCGGGGGCTGACGCGGGCGGCGATGGCCGAGAGCATCCCGACGCCAGCGTAGGCGATGGCGATGCCGAGGGCGGCGCCTCCGAGCGCGAGCACGAGGTTCTCGGCGATGAGCAGGCGGCGGATGCGCTCGCTGCCGGCACCGAGGGCGGCGCGCAGGGTGAGTTCGTGCTCGCGGCGCACGCCGCGCATCAGCGCGAGGTTGGCGACGTTGGCGCAGGCGATGATGAGCACGAAGGCGGCGACGCCGAGCAGCAGGATCAGCGTGAGGCGGGCATCGGCGGCCAGGACTTCCTTGAAGGGCGTGACGCTGACCGAGTAGCCGGAGGCCTTGTCGTACATCTCCGGGAACTGCTCGTGCGCGCGCGAGGTGACCAGGACGACTTCCTGCCGCGCTTGGTCGACCGTGGCGTCGGGCGAGAGGCGGGCGATGACCTCGGTCATCCGGTGCGTGCGGCCGTCCTGCATCAGCGCGCTCACGTGGTGCTCGCTGATGCTCATATTCATCAGGGCGTCGAAGCGTCCCGGGAAGAACGGCGCCGACTGCAGCACGCCGATGACCTCGACGTTGCGCCCGCCGATGCGCAGGGTGCGTCCCACGACGTCTCCGGCGCCGCCGAAGTACGTCTGCCAGTACTGGTGCGTGAGCATAACGACCGGCGCGGCGCCGGCGCCGTCGTCGTCGGCGTTGAAGGGCCGTCCCATCACGGGGGCGAGGCCCATCACGCTGAGGTAGTTGCCGGTGACGAGGCCGACGTCGATCTGCGAGGCGCGGTCCTCGTCCACGAAGTTCAGCGTGAGCGGCGAGTACTCGGCGATCTGCCCGAGCGTGCTCGCGTCGCGGCGGAAGTCGTTGATCTCCGGTACGGAGAAGGCGATGGCGTCGCCGGTGGCGGCGATGGTGTGGCGGAGGTAGACGAGCTGGTCGCCGTCGCGGTGGGGCAGGGGCTTGAGCAGCACGCCGCGCACGACGGAGAAGATGGCGGTGTTGGCGCCGATGCCGAGGCCGAGCGTGAGGATGACGGCGATGGCGAAGCCGCGGGCGTTGGCGAGGCTGCGGAGGACGTAGCGGAGGTCGAGGCGCATCGGGAAGCTCGGGGGGAGCGGGCGAGTTCTTTCGGCTACGAAGAAACTACTCCATCAGTCCCCGGATTGTTGCCCGTGGCGGTCTCTTGCCCCGTCGCGCGCCCTGCGCCCCCTTTACGCCGTCGGTAAGTTCCCCTCACGATGCCTTGGATCCCGACCTTCCTGAGCCTGCTCGCGGTGACCGGCGTGCCGCTCGCGGTGATTGCGCTACTGGCCGGTTCGGGCCGGGGCTTGGGCCGCGTGTTGCCGGTGCTCGTGAGCTTCGGAGCGGGGGCGCTGATTGGTGCGGCGGTGTTCCACCTGCTGCCCGAGGCCTACGAACGGCATCCAGCGGTGGGCTTCGTGGCGCTGAGCGTTGCGGCCGGCCTGGTGGGGTCGTACGCGGTGGAGCGCTGGCTGCACCGCTTCCAGCACACGGCGCACGAGGCGCCGCCCCAAGACGCGTCGCTCAGCGCCTTCGACGACCCGTCGATGGTGGCGGTGAGCTTCGGTGCGGATGCGGTGCACAACTTCGTGGACGGCGCGCTGATCGCGGCGGCCTTTCTCGCGGGCACGGGGCCGGGTGTGGCGACGGCGATGGCGATGCTGGCGCACGAACTGCCGCGCGAGGTGGGTACCTTCGGCGTATTCGTGCACTACGGCACGCGCCCGCGGCGGGCAGTGGCGTTCACGGCGCTGAGCGGTCTGTTGGCCTTCGTCGGCGCGGCGCTGACGCTGTGGCTGGGTGAGGAGACGGCGCACGCGGCCGAGGTGGTGGTGCCGGTGGCGGCGGGGTCGTTCCTGTTCGTGGGCGGGGCCGTGATGGCGTCGCAGCTGAAGGCGCAGCGCACCTGGGACTTGCCGCGGCAGCAGGTGATGGCCTGCGCCGCCGGCTTCGCCCTCTCGGCCGCCGCGACGCTACTGGGCGGCGGGCACTAAGCGGATCCGAAACGACGACGCCCCCGGCACCTGACGGTGCCGGGGGCGTCGCGGCCTGCCGGAGTGCGGATTACGAGATCGTCACCTGCGCGAGGTTCTGCAGTGCTTGCTGCAGGTCGCGGATCTTGTTGCGGTCGCAGGCGTTGCGGGCCTCGGTATCGAGCGTACCGGCGACGCGCTGCAGCGCCTGCTGCCGCTCGCTGCCTGTGGCGCGCTCGGCGTTGCTGATGGCGTTCCGGATATCGGTGACGCGCGAGGCGGTGAGGCAGCCGTTGCGCTCGGCCTGGTCGAGATACGCCTTGGCCAGCGCGAAGCTCGGCGGCCAGGAGAGGCGCGGCTGACCCTGTGCGTTGAACTCGGCGAAGCGGACCGTCTTGGCCGCGTCGATCTCGTTCTGCGTCAGGTGCTGGCTCGGCGTGAGCTCGGCAATGTCGATGCCGCGGGCGATCTCGGACGAGACGATGACGCCGTTGTACCAGTAGGTGGACCAGGCGCCGCCCATCTCCATCCGGTTGGCGTTCACCGGACCGCGGTCAAAGAACGCGATCTCGTACGGGTTGCGCGCGTCCGTCCAGTCGAAGACGGAGACGCCACCCTGGTACCAGGACTGCACCATAATGTCGCGGCCGGGCACCGGCACGAGCGAACCGTTGTGCGCGACGCAGTTCTCCTGGTCGGTCTGGATGGTCGGGATCTTGAAGTAGCTCTCGAACACCATCTTGCGGTTCTCGATGCGGAAGATGGCGTTGGCGCCCCACTCGTAGTTGTCGGTGGCGCGGCACTTCGGCGCGCCGCCGCCGCCCCACTCGTCCGAGAAGAGGATCTTGCTGCCGTCATTGCTGAATGTGGCGGAGTGCCAGTACGCGAAGTTGGAGTCGGCGACGGCGTCGATGCGCACCGGGTTCACCGGATCGCTGATGTCGAGCAGCAGGCCGTGGCCTTCGCAGGCGCCGCCGGCGAGGCCGAGGGCCGGGTAGACGGTGATGTCGTGGCACTGCGAGGTGGGCGAGACCGGGCCACCGGGCTGGGCGCCGCCGCCGATGAGGCGATCGACCACGCCTTGGATGCCGGCACGCAGTGCGGCGGAGTCGGCGCCCGTCGGGGCACCGGAGCCGCCGCGGGCACGGACCACGGAGTCGAGCTGCGCGCGGATGAAGCCGGCGCCGAGGACGAGCGGCAGGCCGGTCTGGGAGTTATTGACGACGAAGGCGCCGGCGGCGCGTGCGGAATCCGCACGGCTGAGAGCGACGGTCCGCTCCGCGGCGGTGGGTCCGTGCTCGTGCGGCTGGCTGAGGCCGGTGAAGATGTCGGCCCGGTTGACGATGGCCGCGGCGGCCGGGTTGGTCAGCGGGACCTTGATGATCTCGATCTTCATCAGGGACGAGCGCGGATTCTTGTCCGGCGTCTCGTTGATGCAGCCCTCGAGTTCGGAGTTCTGCCGCACGGGTGCGGAGCCGGAGACGTAGATGTAGATGTTCTCGCGGTCGCGCGGGTTCTCGACGACGGTGTGCGTGTGCGAGCCGCGGCAGGTCTGCACGCCGGCGACAAGGCGGGGCTCACGGATGTTGCTGATGTCGAAGACGCGCACGCCGCGGAAGCGCAGTGGGTTGGACTGGCCGGTGGGCGCCTGCGTGCCGCAGTCGGTGCGGCCGTTGAAGGCCTCGGCCGAGAGGAAGAGCAGGTTGCCGTAGACCGAGACGTCGTTCTGCGAGGCGGGGCAGGTGACGGCGGCGACGACGGTGGGGTTGGCCGGGTTGGAGATGTCCCAGATCACCGGACCGTTGTAGTTGCCTTGGATGGCGTAGTTGCCGGTGAAGGCGAGGTCGGAGTTGGTGATGCCGAGGAAGCCCTCGGGCGACCGGGCCGTGCCGACGATGCGCATATTGCTCGTGGCGACGCCGGCATCGAAGAGGCCGGCGGCGAGGCCGACGCGGCGGTCATTGCGGAAGGCCTCGCCGGTGGGGCCGCGCATCTGCTGGGCCGTCGGCGTGGTCTCGACGCTGCGCTGGCTGCAGGCAGCAACGACGAGCGTCGCGACGGCAAGCGCGAGTCGGGTGAACGAATGCTTCATTGGAACCCTCTGCTGAATGTGGTCGAGCTAGGGGACAACAACGGTCATTCCGGCGGCACGCCGCCGCGTTCGAGCAGCATCTGGAGCATCCGGCGGATCTCGGTGGACTGGTCCACCTCGACGTCGGCGGCAAAGCGGAAGACGGTCTCGTCGATGGCACCGCCATCGCGGATGAGTTGCTGGACCATCGTCACGGCGCCGCGGTGGTGCGAGATCATCCGTTGGAGGAAGAGCAGGTTGAAGGCCTCGCCGCGGGCGGCATCGAGCTCTGCCAACTGGGCCTCGGAGAGCATCCCGGCCATCGTGCCGTGGTCGTGGTGCATCCCGTGGCCGGCGCGTTCGTCGGCGGTGGCAGCGGGCGGCGGCGTGAGGACACCCTCGCGGCTGACACGCGGGAACGGGCGGCTGCGGTCGGCCAGCCAGCGCTGCATCAGCGTGATGTCGTCGGTCTGGGCGTTGATAATGCGCGCCGCCAGCGTCGCCAGCTCGGGGTCGCTGGTGTGTGTCGGCACCCACCGCGAGATGAGAATGGCCTGCGCGTGATGGCCGATCATATCGGTCATAAAGCGCAGGTCGGCCTCGGTGTATGGCAGGCGGATGGAGTCGGCTCGGATCTGGTCCTCGAGGGACCGGACCTGGGGGGCGCCGCCGGCTCCGCCGCGGGGGGCACAGGCCGCCAATGAGGCGGCCAGAAGCAACAGGATGGGGAGAGATCGCATTCCGAGGATACTAATGATTGGACACCCGAGACGCGGTCGGGGTTGCTCCCAATCTACCTCGGACGGCGGCGGTCGGTTTCAGCGTCGTGGGTCAGCCCGCGCGCTCCAGAGTGAGCGTGTAGCGTCCGGTTTCGCCTTCGCTCAGCGAGTTGGCGTAGATGCTGTACCGGCCGGCCCGCTCCAGCGTGAACGCGATCTGCGCGTCGGTGGTGTCGGCGCCAGGGATGTCGTCGTTGCTCTCGATGAGCGCGCCGTCGGCGGTCCGGAGGCTGAGGTAGGCATCGAAGTCGGAGGAGCGCATCGTGATGATGATGCGCTCACCGGCGCGGCCCTCGAACGTGTAGGCGTCGTAAAAGGTGCCGTCGTCCTCGAGCACGCGATCGCCCTCCTGCAAGGTGCCGGAGACGGTCTGTCCGAAGGCGATGTCGCGGGTGGCCCGTGCGTCGCCGCTGGCCGTCGCGCCGCCGCCGAGCACCTCGGCCGCCGACCCGCCACCGCTGCCGTCTGCGCTGACCTCGAGCGAGTACTCGCCGGTCTCGCCGCCTTCGAACGAGCTCACCAGGATGACGTAGGTGCCCGCACGCTCGGCCGTGAAGCTGATGCGCGAGTCGAGGTCGTCATCGTTGTAGTCATCGTTGGAATCGAGGGCATCGTCGCCGCCGAGCAGCCCGATCCGCAGGAAGCTGTCGAAGTCCTCTGAGCGCTGCGTGACGGTGACGCGCTGGCCGGCGGTGAGGTCGAGATACCAGGCCTGCACGTGCGCGCCGTCCTCGAGGGTCTGGTCGTCGGCGGCGAGCGCCGCGGTCACGGTGCGTCCGACGCTGAGGCGACGTTGCGCGTTGACCGGCTGCGCGAGCACGTCGGCGACGGACATTCCTTGCCCCTGGGCCGGGGATGCAACGGCCAGCGTGTACTCGCCCGTCTCGGCCTCGGCGAAGGAGTTCGCGCGGATCACGTAGGTGCCGTTGGACGGCCAGGTGATGCGAATGCGTGCGTCCGAACCGCCGGCGCCATCGTCGTTGCTCTCGAGCTGGTCGCCGCCGTGGCGGCCCACCGCGAGATAGGCATCGAAGTTGGAGGAGCGCAGTGTGATGATGGCGGTCTCGCCTTGGCGACCTTCGATGTACCAGAGGTGGTAGTGCGAGCCGTCATCGAGCGTCGGGTCGCTGGCGGCGAGGGCGGCGGTCTTGCTGTCGCCGACGCGGATCATCCGATCGCGGTTGACGGGCGCGCTCCAGGAATCTTGCGCGGCAAGGGCGAGCGGGGTGCCTAGCGCGGACGCGAGGAGGGCCAGCGTGGCGATCGAGCGGGTAGAGCGCATAGGAGACCTGTTGGCGAGAGAGAGGGGTGCACTACTTGGTGCCGGCCGCGGCATCGTCACTGCCGCTGGCCCAGCTGACTTCGAGGCGATACCGCCCGCTGGCGCCGGCGGCGAAGGTGTTGGCGAGGATCACGTACGTCCCATTGGCCGGGAACGTGAAGCTGAGCTGGGAATCGGTGTTGCCGCCGGAGTCGTCGTCGTTGGCGAGGAGGCGCTGTTCGCCGTGCCGCCCGATGTGCACGTAGGCGTCGAAGTCAGACGAGCGCAGCGTGATGACCACGCGCTCGCCGGCGCGCCCTTCGAGATACCAGGCATCGAAAGGCGAGTCGTCGGTGAGCGTGCACGAGTCGGCGCCGAGGCTGCCGGTGACGGGCGTACCGACGGTGATTCGGCGGGCCGGATCGACAGGCATCGCGAGCACGGCGGCGTTGGACATCGCGCTGCGAGTTGCTGCCGCGACGCCCCCGCCGCTCGCAGCACCGCCGCTCGGCGCACCTCCGCTGGTGACCTCAAGCGTGTAGGCGCCCGTGCTGCCGGGCCGCAGCATATTCGCGATGATCACGTAGACGCCGTCGCGCGGCAGGATCTGCGTGATGCGCGCGTCCGTGCCGCCGGCGCCATCGTCGTCGGTGGCCAGGGTGGCCGTGCCGCCCTGCACGCCGAGGTGCAGGAAGGCGTCGAAGTCGGCGGACTTCATCGTGATGGTGACCTGCTCGCCGGCGCGTCCTTCGTAGAACCAGGTCCCGAAGGCCGTGCGGTCGCGCAGCACGGGGTCCGACTCGGCGAGCCGTCCGCGGGCCGTCTGGCCGATTCGCAGCATCTGCGGCGCGGCGGGGCGCGCGGCGAGCACTTCGGCGATCTCGACGTGGGCGCGGCCGGCCCCGACCCGCAGCGTGTAGTCGCCGCGGGCGTCCTTGCCGATGGCGTTTGCCATCACGACGTAGCGCCCGGTGCGCGGGAAGGTGACGGTGAGGCGGGCGTTGGTGCCGCCGCCGCCATCGTCATCGTTGCCGATGATGCTGTCCGTTCCGGCGATGCCGATGCTGAGGTAGGCGTCGAAGCCGCTGGCTTCCATATCAATCTGGACGGTCTCACCGGCGCGGCCCTGGAGCACGTAGCCGTTGAAGGGGGTGTTGTCGGTGCGCACGGGGCTACGCGCACTGAGCGTGCCACGCACGGGCTGTCCGGCCGCGAGGGCGGGGAACGAATCGGCCACCGCGAGCACGTCGCGATCGGTCATCGCGGTCCAGTCGATGCTGCTGCCGTCGCGCATCTCGAGCGTGTAGCGTCCGCGTCCGTTGGGCCGCAGCGCGTTGGCGACGACGGCGTACATCCCGTTGGCCGGGAGCGCGAGCGTGATGCGCGCATTGGTGCCGCCGCCGGAGTCGTCGTCGGTGGCGAGCACCTGCTTGCCACCCACCTGGGCGACGTGTAGGTAGGTGTCGAACTCCGCCGATCGCAGGTTGAGGGTCACGCGCTGGCCGGCGCGGCCCTCGAAGTACCACACCTGGAACGGCGAGGCGTCTTCCATCGCCTCGGTGGCCTCGGCGAGGTTGCCCTCGACCGACTGGCCGATGCGGATGCGGCGATCGGTCGGCGCGCGGCCGATGACGTTCGCGGTGGCGACGGTCGGGAGCCCGGTGCGGATGCCGAGCGTGTAGGATCCGCTTGCATCGCGACCATAGGAGTTGGCGAGGATGACGTAGCGTCCGGTGCGCGGCAGCCGCGCGACGATCAGCGCGTCGCTGTTGGCGCCGGAGTCGTCATCGCGCGCGACGACGGAATCACTGCCGGCCATACCGAGGGCGAGGAAGGCGTCGAAGTCCGTGGACTCCATCGAGATCTCGACGACCTGGCCGGCGCGTCCCTCGAAGCTGTAGGCGTCGAATGAGGATCCGTCGGTGAGCAGGGCGCTCTCTGCCGTGAGCGAGCCGCGCACGGTTCCGCCGATTTCGAGGCGCGGATGCTGATCTGCCATCCGCACAGCCTCGGCGAAGGTGACCTGCACGCGCGCGATGCTCTCGAAGGCGAGCGTGTAGTCGCCGAGCGCTGCCTTGTGGACGGCGTTGGCGACGATGGTGTAGTTGCCGTCGGCCGGAAGCTCGATGCTGATGCGTGCATCGGTGCCACCGCCGCCGTCGTCATCCTGGCGCACGGACTGCTGGCGGCCGTCGACGGCGCGGGTGAGGATCAGATACGGGTCGAAGGCCGACGAGCGCATCGTGATGGAGACGCGCTGGCCTTGGGTGCCGCGGAAGGTCCAGGCGTCGAAGCGCGTGCTGTCGTCGAGGACCGGTGAGCCGAGCGTGAGCGCACCGGTGATGGTCTCGCTGAGGCGAATCTCGCCGCCGCGTCGGCGCGTGGGGGTGGGGCGCGGCGCGGCGGAACCGGGTGCCGGCGCCGCCGAGCTGGGCGCGGCGGCGGGAGGGCGTCCGCCGGCTGGCGGCGGCGGTGGCGGTGGTGCCGCGCCAGCCGGCGCGCCGGTGCCGCGGGTGGGGCGCGCCCCGCCGACGCTGCTGCGCGAGGCCACGCGCCGCGCAACGGAGTCGCGGAGTGACGGCACGACACCGGTGATGCCCCACTTGTGGTCGAAGGGCTGCACCTGCGGGACCTGCGCCTGGTTGGTCTCGGTGGAGACGCGGTCCACCACCCACATCCCGAGCTCGGCCAGGGTGACGTTGCCGTCGCCGTTGGCATCGGCCATTCCGTAGAGCCCGTTGAGCAGGAAGTAGGTGAAGGCGCCGTGCCCTTCCCACTGGTCGCCTTCCTGTGAGTCCTGCGTGCCCTCGCTGGAGACGAGGCGTCGGATGTTGGGACCGAGCGTCTGCGCAGCGCGGCTGAGCTGGTTGGAATTGAACAGCGTGCCCGAGCGGCAGGCGTCGAGGATCAGCAACACCGGGCTCTGGCCCGGCAGATAGCTCACTTCCTTATTGATGTCGTCGAGCGAGATGCCGCGGCGCGCGATGTTGGCGCTGTCCGCGTCGTGGGGCATCAGGTAGCCCTCGACGTTGTTGTGCACCTCTCGCACGCCACCGTGGCCGGCGAAGTACACGATGAGCTCGTCGTTCTCCTGCGTGGCCTCGACGAGCGATCGGTAGGTGTCGAGAAACTTCTCGCGCGTGGCATCCTGATTGAGCAGGATGACCATCGTGTCCACGTTGGCGGCCGAGGCGGGCGAGCGGAGCCAGCCGACGAAGGCCATCGCGTCGACGGAGGCGTAGCGCAGCTGCGGTATGCGCCGGTCCTGGTACTGGTCCACCCCGACGATGAGGGCGCGTCGCTTCCCGGTAACGCGCTGCTGGGTGCTGCGTTGCGGGATGACGCCGCGGGTGCCCGGGTCCTGGGCGGCGACGGGGACGGCATCGAGGCCCGCGGCGAGGGCGAGGACGAGGATGAGGCGGAGCGCGGCGCGCGGGGTCATCGGACGAAGGCGGTAGGGAAGGGCCGACGCACTAACCTGCGACGGCTTGCAGAGGGGGGCAATGGGCGGACGGCGCTACTGGTGCAGCATCCACTTGAAGTCCCGCCCGGCCGGGCATTCCACGAGCCGCGGACCCCACGTGGATACGGAGCCGTCAGTGAAGCCGGCACGCGCGTAGAGCCGCGTGGGGCCGGCCACCACGAAGGTGAAGAGATCGCCCCAGGGCGAGACGTCGCCGCGGAAGATGCCTTCGGCGTAGACGGCGATGTAGAGGCTGGTGCGGTTGTCGTAGTGCACCTTGCAGGCGGTGCTGTTCCGCGCGGCATTGCCGGAACTGAACTTTGAATCCGGCGGCAGCTCGCCCGGTTCGCCTCGAATGTTGACACCGCTGATGGCGCGGATGTTCTCATCCTGTGCCGGATCGCTGGTCCCACGTGCCGTGGCCGCCCGATCGCGGGCCTTGCCGGCCGGCTTCCCCTGGCCTGCAAGCGGAGCTGCGGCGACTGCCAGCGTGATGAGGGCAGCGAATGCGCAGGCGGCGTGACGGACAGCTCGACGGGGACGGACCGGCATCATATGGAAGGGCTCCAGCGGAAACGAGAAGGACGAGTCACTAGCGCGCATAGTGCATAGGGCGTGGGCGGCGACGCAACCATCGTGTGTCACCGTCTGCAATCGCTGTGACGGGACCGGATTGCGCGACGATGGTATTCGTCGCTTCTTCTATGTGTTCCATCGGTTCCGGCGATGGCGCGCGCGATCTCGGTGACGTGAATCACGAGGGCACGCTCGAGTGCGGAACCGTGGAATCGAAGCGGAACACGCGGTGTAGCAGGCCGCGACCTCAACGACTGCACGCCACTCCCCACCTCGTTCCCGACGCAATGCATCGCCCGATCGCCCGCTGCCTCTGGCTCGCCAGCTTCGCCGTCATCACGTCATCTACCGTCGCCGAGGCGCAGACCAAACGCGCCGTGCTTGTCGGCATCAACCGCTACGACGCCGTGAGCGCCCCGGCTGGATCGCAGCTCGCTGCCACCGCGACGACGCGACGCATCACGAACCTCAACGGCGCGCTGAACGACGCGACGGCGATGCGCGACCTCTTGGTCGGACGCTTCGGGTTTCCGGCCGCCAACGCGCGGTTGATGACGGACGGCGAGGCGACGCGTGACGCGATCATCGCGGCCGTGAACGAGACGTTGGCGCAGTCGCAGCCGGGCGACGTGGTGGTGTTCTTCTATGCAGGGCACGGCTCGCAGCGGCGCAACACGCTGTCGCCGAGCCCGAGCCGGCTGGACCAGACGATCGTGACGGCCGATGCCAACATCGGCGCCTACGACATCCGCGACAAGGAACTCGGACGGCTCTTCAATCCCTTCCTCGACAAGGGCGTGGAGCTGATCCTGATCTTCGACAGCTGCCATTCCGGTTCGATCACGCGCGGCGGTCTCTCGCAGGCAGTCGAGCGCTGGGCGGCAATCGACGAGCGCGATGCCGCCGACCCCGGGATGGCACGCGACGAGTCACCCGATCGCCGCGGTGCGCTGGTGATCTCGGCGGCGCAGGACTATCAGAGCGCGTTGGAGCGACCGGACGCGACGGGCAATCCGCGCGGCATCTTCACGGTGTCGTTGATCGAGACGCTCAACACCGTGCCGCCCGGCGAGTCGGCGGTGAACGTGTTCCGCCGCCTGCGCGCACGGATGCAGATGGACGGCGTGCCGCAGGAGCCGGTGCTCGACGCGACGATGCAGCGCCAGCAGCGCCCGGTCTTCGGCGGCGCGTCAGCGGGCGACGGCAGCACCTCGGTCGCGGTGCTGCGCGTCTCGTCGGGCGGCGTAGAGTTGCAGGGCGGGCCGGCGTTGGGCATCCGGCCGGGTGCGGTGCTGCGCAAGCTCTCCACGGGCGCCGACTCGAGCATCCGCGTCACGGTGGACAGCGTGCTCGGCATCAGCCGGACGCGCGGCCGCGTGACCACCGGCTCGGCGAACCGCGTGCAGGTCGGTGACTTGTTCGTGCTGGAGCGTTGGGTGTCGGCGCCCAGCGCGGGAATTACGCTGTATGTGCCGCCAAGCGGGCCCGACCGCGCGACGCTCGAAGCGGTGGCGGATTCGATCAGCGAACTGCGGGGCGAGGACGGCATCGAATGGCTGGACGACCTGGCGCAGCTCCCTGCCGACTCACTGCCGTTCTTCGTGATGCAATGGACGGGTGCGGGCTGGGAGCTGCGTCAGAGCGGCGGTGCGGCCATCGCGCTGCCGCGGCGTCCCACGGCCGCGGTGCTGCGTGAGCGCTTGCTGCGCGCCAAGGGCGATGCGCCGGCGGCGCGATTCTTCCTGAACCTCCCTCCGACGGCAGCAGTGGCGTCGCAACTACGCGCCGCGTTCCCGAGCGGGAGCTCGGTGGTGCTGGGCACGGAGCTGGCGACGGCGACCTACGCGCTGGTCGGCCGCATCGGCGGTGCGGGCATTCAGTACGCGCTCGTGCAACCGACGGCGTCGCAGGCGTTGGCGCAGACCTCGCCGCTGCCGCTGCGCACCGACTGGACCGAGCTCGGTGACGGCGACGCGAGCGGTTTGCGTGAGCTGACGGACAAGGCCTTCACGCTGGCGCGGGTGCGCTCGTGGTTCCTGCTCGAGGCGCCGCCGGGGGGCGCGAGCTTCCCGTACCGCCTGGCATTCCGGCGCCTCTCGGACAACGCGCTGCGTACCGAGGGCGAGTTCCGTGCGGGCGAGACCTATGAAGTGGAACTGGTCGCCGATTCAGCGGCGGTGACGAACCGCATCGAGCGCCGCCGCATCTATGTGTTCGCGATCGACTCGCACGGCAACGCCGGATTGGTCTACCCGCAGGGGGCGAACGTCGAGAACCGCGTGCCCTTCGACCGCGGACCCGACGGGCGCTGGCCGACGAACATCCCGCTGGGCCCGCAGAGTCAGTTTGGAATCGGGGCGCCGTTTGGCGTCGACTCGTTCCTGCTGCTGGCTTCGGACGAGATCATCGAGCCCTGGGCCTTCGAGTGGTCCGGCGTGCGGAGCGCGACGCGCGGAGCCGGCTCCGGTCCACTGTCGGATCTGCTTGGGGGCACGGGTACCCGGACCCGAGGCACCGTGACCCAGGCGCCGCTGAGCTGGTCGCTGGATCGCGTTGTTATCCGTACTATTGACCGTTGAATTTCCATCCACTGTCTCACCTCACACCATCCAATCCAATGCACTCGCTCCGTTCGCTCATCGCTCGAAGTCTCGCCGCGCTGCTGGTGGCCGGCGTGGTCGCACCGGTCCTCGGCGCCCAAGCGCTCCGTGCGGCCGACAATATGTACACGGTCGAGGAGCTGCGGAGCATCGCAGACCAGGTGATCCGCGATCGCGTGCAGCGCTTTGGGCGCGACACCGACCCGCAGCGTCGGGCGGATATCGGCGGGCTGATCAACACGATCCAGCGCACGGTGGGTTACAGCGCGCACCCGCTGAAGTGGGAGATCGTGATGGACTCCTCGTTGAACGCCTCGGCGATCCCAGGCGGCGGGATGCTGATCAACGTCGGCCTCGCGCTGTACTGCGACCAGTACGCCGGCCCGCGATCGGGTAACGACGCGACGCGTAAGCGGCGCATCTATATGGGATGCCTGGCGGCGGTGATCGGCCACGAATTCGGGCACCTTGAGCTCGGTCACACCGAGAACCTCGGCCAGACGATCAATCGTCGGCAGGAGATGCAGCGACGGTTGCGAATGGCCTCGAAGTTCAGCGAGGCGGTGCGTGACTCGGTGCTGATGGCGGCGACGCGCTTTGAGCGGAACCAGGAGCTGGAGGCGGACCGCGCCGGTGCAATCTACATCCTGCGTGTGGGCTACGAAGTGCAGGACGCGATCGACCTCTTTGACTCGATGGACCGCGACGAGCGCAACAGCCCGGCGTGGCGCAACCGCATCACCTGGACCGGAGGTCACCCGCGCTCGGCCGAGCGCGTGGCGATGCTGGAGATTGCGCGTGGCGAGCTGAAGCTGCTGCAGCGCGACTACGACGACGCGATCGCGCTGATCCAGGCCGAGGAACTGCCGGACACGGCGCTGGCGATGCTGGACCGCGTGTTGGCGGCCTTCCCGAACCTGGCGGCGGCGCGGCACGCACGCGCGGTGGTGCTGGCGCAGCAGTGGCTGGCCGGTGCGGACCCGAGCGAGCTGCGCGTGCGCCCGATGCTGCCGGCCTACGACGCCCGCTTTATGGGCTCGATCCGCGGTTCGAACCCGAACCAGGGTCGGGCGGCCCGAGCGCCTGCCCGCGAGGCGTTCACGGCGCTGTTCCACCGCGACGCGCATCCGTACACGCTGGCGAACCTGGCGGTGATCGAGGCCTACGACGGCGACATCAACGGGGCCATCGAGAAGGCGAACCTCGCGGCATCGAAGGCGCCGCGTGACCCGGCGGTGCTCAACAACCTCGGCATCGTCTTGTTCCTCGCCAACCGCAACGCCGAGGCCAAGGACGCCTTCCAGCGTGCGGAGCAGGCGGCGGGCAACAATCCGTCGCCGCAGATCCTGTTCAACAACGCGCGCATCGCGGCGGCCACGGGTGACAACGCGTCGGCCGCGCGCTACGCCAGCCGCTACCTGCAGCGTGATCGCGGGTCGAACTGGTCGCGCGAGGCGCAGACACTCGGCGGCACTGGCGGCGGCAATGCCGGTGGCAACGCGGGTGGTGGTAACGCCGGCAGCGCCGCGCCCGCGGCGCGCACGGCGCCGATGCCGAGCATCAACGGCGCGGAGCTCGGTGCCGCGCGCTCGCGCCTCGTGGCAGCGCTGGGCGAGCCGGACGGCGGCCAGGACGCGGCGGGCACGGTGTGGCGGTATCCGGCCCGCGGCCTGACCGTACTGCTCGACGAAGAAGGCCGTTCGAAGATGTTCATCGTCGAAAGCCGCGCCGGCGGAGCGCTCGGCGGCGTGACCGTCGGCGACCGATACGACGCGGTCACCCGCGCACAGGGCCAGCCGGATCTGGAGCAGCAGGCGCAACAGGGGACGGTGTACCGCTGGAATCGCGGCGGCTGGAACCTCCTGACCATCGTGAACAACGGAGCCGTTATCGCCGTCGGTGCTGGCCGAAACTGAGTATGCGTGAAGTAGTTGCAGGACTCGTCCTCCTCGCCGCGGCGGCTTCGCCGCTCGCGGCGCAGGAGCGGCGGGGGATCGTAGAGATCGAGCACCGCAGCGGCAACGCGCGGTTCATCTACATCGACGGAACGCGCGCGGACACGAGCGAGGTGGGGGCGAACCCCACCGTGCGCGTGCCCCGCGGCGTGTCCGTGCAGGTGCGCGTGGTGGGGACGAACACGGCGCTGTATCGCTTCGGCACCAAGGCGGAGGTGCAGCCGGCGCCGGACCTCGACGCCGTGCGGTCGTTGGTGCTGCGCTCGGCGCCGTTTATGCCCGAGCTGCGCACGGTGGCCTCCGCGCTCGGCGGGCGCGGGGGCGAGGACGCCGCCGAGGCGGAAGCCGCGATGGCCGATGCCGACCGACGGTTGCTGGAGGAGACCACGCTCGGGGTACGCAATGCACTCGGGCGGGTGGACCGCGCCGTATACGGGCGTGCCGGGCTGCAGCAGTACCTGACGACGACGCTGTATGCGCTGGAGCAGATGCGCCTCGGTGAGCGGCCGGAGACGGCGGCGGAGGAGTTGCAGGCGCTGCTCCCACAGCCCGTGGCCTGCGGCGATGATGCCCCGGTGCGGCTACGCACGGCGCAGGAGCTGCTGGCGGGCGTGTTTTCGGCGGCGCGCGCGCAGGCCGAGCTGAGCGATGCCATCGGCGGCCCGGCGTACCCGGGGCAGCTCGCGTGGCGCAGCGCGTACGACACCGCGTTGGTGGTGGAGGCGCGGGCGCACGACGCGCTGGCGGAGTTTGAGTCGCTGGTGGGCACCGCGTACCGCCTGGAGCGGTTGGCTGGCGTGGTGGCGGGCGCGTGCTCCGTGCGCGACGTCGGCAGCGCGACGCCTGGCCTGACCAGCGGCAGTACGATCACCGTGACAGTGACGCCGCGCAGCGAAAGCGAATTGCTCCGTGTGGCGGACCTCGGCTCGGCCAGCTGGACGGTGACGGTGCAGCGCCGCGTGATGCTGGGGACGGCGCTGAGCATCGGCGGGGCGGTGTCGCCGCAGGCGCTGTTCCCGATCTACGGGACGTCGGCGGTGGGCGGCGGGTACGAGGTCGTCGAAACGGGCGCGGTGGATGCGCGCTTCGGCGCCGCAGGGATGTTGGGCTTCACCTATGGCGTGTTGGACCGGCGCGAGGAGAACGGGACGGCCATCTGGTTCCCTGAGTTCGCGGTGACGGCGGTGCGGAATCCCGGCTTCGGCGTGGGCGTCGGCTATAGCTGGAACACGCTGCGCCTCGGCGTCGGTGGAATGTGGACTCGCCGTCGCGTGCTCAACGGTACGCCAGTTGGCACGTTGCTCGCGGATCCCTCGGAGCTGCGCCAGACGGATTCGTACGGGCGCCCGGAGCTGTATCTGTCCCTGTCCGTCTTTGACTGGTCGCCGTTGGCGCGTCGGTTGCAGTGAGCGCGGTCCGCGGCCTGCGCCGCACGTGGAGTGTCGTGGTCGCGCTTGCCCTCGCCTGCGCGCCGGCGACGCGGGCTGCGCCGGGCGCGCGCGCGATCGACGCGCGCCCGGTGCTGCACATCGTCTCCATCGCGATCGAGGACTACGCGCCGCCGCTGGAGCGGCAGCCCGGCGCGCTGCAGTCGGCGGTCGCGCTGCGAGACTCGCTGCGCGCGGTCGCAGGCGCTGTGTATGCTGTCCGTACGCACGCGCTCAGCGGGGCGGGGGCCACGGCGACTGCCGTCCACGCTCTCTTGAGCACCATCGCGCGGGACATTCGCGCCGACGACCAACTGTTCCTGTACTTCCGGGGCGCCGGTAGCGCCTCAGCCCTGCACCTCGCAGATGGCGGTACGCTGCGGCCCAACGAGCTCGGCGGCTGGCTGGCCAAGCTGCGCAGCCGAACGCAGGTGGTGGTGCTCGACGCCGCGGATGCGGCGGGGTTCATCCACGCGATGCGCCCCAAGCTGACGGCGCCGCGCGAGGCGCTGCGTGCCGCCCGTGACCTCACGGCGTTTGGCGTGCCGGGCGCGCCGGTGATGGTGTCGGACCTGCGCGGCCGGCAGCAGACGGCACTGGGCGTCGAGTTCCTGCGCGCCTTGGGTGACGAGCGGCGCGCCGCGCGGGTGGTGCTGGCGTCGGCGTTGGCCACCCGCGTGCTCGAGCGGATGGACACGCCGGTGATGGTCTATCAGTCCGGCCGCGACCTCGTGCTCGGCGCGCGAGCCGAGCCGGCCGCGCTGGCCGATGCCGCGGCCATCCGGGACACGACGCCGTGGCGGACCACCTGCGGCGCATCCTGCCCGATGATCACCGTGACGGCGGTGGAACAGCGCATCACGCTGGTCGGGCGCGCGCCGGAGCTGGCGCCCGATGCGCTGGTGTTCGTGAACGGCCGGCGCGTGCGCTGGATGGGTGACCGCTTTGAGGTGGAACTGCCGCCCGGAGCGCTGCGCCTGCCGCTGCGCGTGCGCGCGCTCTTGCCCGACGGCAGCCGCCTGGAGCAGGCGCTACCGCCGCCCTGAGACGCTAGAGCACCACGGCGGTGCCGGAGGCGCAGACCATCAGCATCCCGCCCGACTTGCCGACGGTGATGTTCTCGTAGTCGAGGTCCACGCCGACGACGGCGTTGCCCCCCATCGCTGCGGCTTCCTCGGCCATCTCCTGGAGCGCGACGTCGCGAGCCTTGCGCAGCTCCTCCTCATAGGCGCCGGAGCGTCCGCCGACGATGTCACGCACCCCGGCGAGGAAGTCGCGGAAGATGTTGGCGCCGAGGATGGCTTCGCCGGTGACGATGCCAAGGGTCTTCTTGACGGGGCGGCCTTCGATGGCGGGCGTGGTGACGAGCAGCACGGGATGAGTCCTGGTAAGAGTCGCGGGAAAGTGCATCACCCCTTGCCCCGCGTCCAGCCGGGCGTTGCTTTCAGCCTATGGCCTCGACGCTGCTCGCCCTGCTGGACGACATCACCACGTTGCTCGACGACGTCGCCGTCCTGAGCAAGGTCGCGGTCAAGAAGACGTCGGGCGTGGTCGGGGATGACCTCGCGCTGAACGCCGAGCAGGTGACGGGATTCAAGCCGGACCGCGAGCTGCCGGTGGTGTGGGCGGTGGCCAAGGGGTCGCTGGTCAACAAGGCGATCCTGGTGCCGGCGGCGCTGCTGATCAGCGCCTTCGCGCCGCGGCTGATCGTGCCGCTGCTGATGATCGGTGGCGTGTACCTCTGCTACGAAGGCTTCGAGAAGGTGGCGCACAAGCTGCTGCATCGGCGCGACGCCGAGGAGCAGGCGCGGCGGCTGGAGCGCGTGGCGGCGCTGGCGCACCCCGAGGTGGACCTCGTCGCGCTCGAGCGCACGCGCATCCGCGGCGCCATCCGCACGGACTTCATCCTCTCGGCGGAGATCGTCGTCATCGCGCTAGGGACGATGGCCAACGCGCCGCTCGGACAGCAGGTGGTGGCCCTGAGCCTGATTGGCGTCGGCATCACCGTGCTCGTCTACGGCCTCGTGGCGGGCATCGTCAAGCTCGACGACCTCGGCACGCAGCTGCTGCGCGCAGAGGGCAGGCACGGCGTGGCGGCGTCGAGCCGCGCCTTCGGTGCGGCGATCCTGCGGATGGCGCCGTGGCTGATGCGGACGCTCTCGGTGGTGGGCACCGGTGCGATGTTCCTCGTGGGCGGGAGCATCGTGGCGCACGGGCTGCCGGTGATTGCAGGCCTGCTGGATCACGTGACCGACGGCGGTGGCGGGCTCGGCGGGGCCTTCGTGAAGTTGTTGCTCGACGCGTTGGTGGGTGTGCTGGTCGGCGCGGTGATGGTCGGCGCCGAGGCACTCGTGCGACGTCTACGCCGCCTCCGGGACCCACGCGCGGGCTAGTCCCCGCAGCTGGAGCAGCCCGACCATAGCAAAGAGCAGTCCGATGCCGCCGAGGAAGAGCACGAGCACGTCCATCCCCGGCACGAGTACCGAGTTGGCGGGGTCCGCTGGGTCCACGTACACCGGGTGGCGGCTCCCCGGAGCGTAGCGTGCTTGCAGGGTTTCGGCGCCCGCACTCGCGTCGGGGAACGTGTTGAGGCCGAACGACAGTCGCCGGCCCTCGTACGCCGCTCCTTCCCAGGTGTAACGATAGTGGACCCTCGGACGCCATTGCTTCCGGCCGGTGCGCGCTTCGACGCCTTGCGTGAGGGAAGTGTTCAAAATTTCTGCATCCACGGCGACCCAATGCATCGATGCGCGCCCGCTGAGCACCTCTCCTGTGCTCCACATCACTACTCCGATGCCCGCGACTGTCAAACCCGTGAACAGCACGGCTGCGGCAACCGAGGTCTGCTCGCGTAGCTTGCTGCCGGGCGACGTCAGTGCCTGCCAGAAAGCGGGCGGAGCGAGGAACAGAATCAAGCCGAGCGCGCAGAACCCGAGTCCGCCGAGAAGGAGCGATTGGACCATCGCGAAAATGTACGCGGAACCCGCGTAGCCAGCACGCGGCGATGAGGGTAGAATCCCAAACTCCTCAGCCCACGCTATGTCCCGATTGGTCGACCCGCGCGCACTCGTCGCCGCGCTGCTGCTCAGCATCGTCCCCGCGCCCACGTCGGCGCAGAATGCACTGGATCCCGAGGTCGCCGCTGCCGACGCCCGCCGCGTCGCGGGTGATACGGTCGGGTTGGTCGCCCAGTATGAGCGCGCACTGCAGCGGCTCGAAGCCGCGCCCGCACCGAACGCACGTTCCATAGAGCAGGCACTGCGCGGGCTGTCGATCCTGCACTTCCGCCAACGCAACACGGCGGCGGCGCTGGCATACCAGGAGCGCCTCGCCCCGTTGATGGACTCGGTCGCCGGCCCACAATCCTTGGCGACGGCGCAGGAGTGGCACAACCTGGGCGTGCTGCGCTCGATGGCCGGGCGGCAGGACGATGCGCTGGTAGCCAGCGAGCGTGCGCTGGCGGTGCGTGAGCGCGAGCTCCCGGCGGGCGACGCGCTGACGAAGACGACGCAGCGCCAGCTCGCGACCTCCCTGCGCGACCGGGCGCGTCGCGCCGCACAGTCCGGCGCGCTCGTGAATGCCTGGAACGACTATGACCGCGCGATGAAGCTCTCCGAGGCGGCGGACGGACCGGACGCCGAGCCGACGCTGCAGGCACTGCTCGGGCTCGTGCAGCTTTTCGACGCGATCGGCAGGTCGGGAGACTCGCAGGTGCTGATGGCCGTTGGGCCGCAGCGTGCCGTCGCCGTGGGAGAGCGCGCCCTCGCCGTGCTGCAGCGCGAGTTCGGCGCGGATGACCAGCGGGTGCGCCGCATCGCCGCGGACCTCGAAGTGATGCGCACAGGCGCAACGGCGATGTCGATCGACCCACGCGCCACGCGCGATGCGGCGGCGCGGGCCGCAGCGGCCGCGGAATCGGCCTACGGCCCCGACACGCGAGAGACGGCGCAAGCGCTGCTGCGCCTCGGCGTGGCGCAAGGCGACCTGCGCGAGTTCGCTGCGGCCCGTACCACGCTCGAACGCGCCTTGGCGATCCGCACGCGCACGGACGGCGCCGCATCGGAGCCGGTGGCAGAGCTCCAGCGCCGGCTCGGCGATCTCCTGCGCGCCGAACGCCGGATGCCCGAGGCGCGCGCGCAGCTCGAACGTGCGCTGGCGACCGCCGAAGGCGCGCTCGGCCGCGACGCCGCCGGCCTCGCGCCTTTCCTGCGGTCGCTCGCCGGCCTGATGGGCGACCTCGGCGATCAGCAGCAAGAGCGGGCTCTGGTCGCGCGGGCCGATCGCGTCGAAGGGGCCGCGACGGCCGGCGCTGGAAGCCCGGAGGCTGCGCTGCGCGACGTGCTGCGCGCGACCGAGCTTGAATCGCGCGGCGACCGCGCCGGGGCACGTCGGCTGCGCGAGGGCGCGCTGCGCACGCTGGAGCCACAGTTTGGACCGAGCCACATCATCGTGGCGACGGTGCAGTTTGCGCTGGCGCGGGACCTCATCGCGCTGGAGGACTACGCCGGCGCCGAGCGACTCGTGCGGCGCGGGATGGAGACGGCGGCGAACACTTTCGGCGTGGAGTCGCCGGAGTACGCCGTGGCGATGACGATGCTCGCCAGCGTCGCGTCGGCGCGAAAGGACTATCCGGAGGCCGAACGCCTGCTGCGGCAGGTGGTCGCGCTCAACGACCGCACGCTCGGGCCTGGGCATCCACAGGGCTTCGCGCGGCGCTTCGACCTGGCGGACGTGATGCTCACGCAGCGCAAGTTCGATGAGGGCGGACGCTACGTGCTGGAGTCGGCGACGCTCGTGGACCGCTACGCGCGCGAGATCCTGCCGACGCTCTCGGTGGCCGAGCAGCAGGCATTCCTTGAGACGACGCTTCCGTACGCGACGGCCTTCCTGTTGATGAGCGCGCACGCCTCGCCGGATCTCGTGCCCGCGGCCTACGACCGCTTGGCCGGCTGGAAGGGCCTGCTGCTGCGCGGCATCGACCGGCAAGCGGCGGTGGCGCGGCTGGCCGACGATCCGCGCGCGCGGCAAGACGTGCAGCGCGTGTCGGTCGTGCGCGGCGAGCTAGCGTCACTCGTGCAAAACGTATCGTCGATGGAACCGGCGGCGTACCGGCAGCATCTCGAGCGGCTCACGAACGAGAAGGAACGCCTCGAGCGCAGGCTTGCCGAGCTCGTGCCGGAGGCGCCGGATGCTTGGCGGGGCAGCGCCGCGCTGAGCGCGCAGTTGCCACTGGGTACGGCGTTCGTGGATGTATTCCGCTCCGGGGCCGGCACGCAGGCGCGCTACGACGCCATCATCACAGTCGCGCGCCGTGCTCCAATCAAGGTTGACCTCGGTCCGGCGGCGCGCATCGAGCAGCGCGTGGCGGCCTGGCGCACGGCCGTGACCGGCGATCGCTTTGCCATCGACGAGTTCTGGGCCTTGGTGAGCGCGACGATCGATCCGATCGCGCGGGCGCTGCCGGAGAAGCTCGCCTTCGTGTGGATCAGCCCCGACGCGCAGCTCTCGCGTGTGCCGTGGGCGACGCTCGCCGCGTACAACGACCGGATCAAGGACGCGCAGGCGGCACAGGTGCCGTCGGCGCGGGCGCTGGTGTCGTTGTTGGCGGCGCCGACGCTAGCAGACGGCGGCGACCTCGTGCTGGTGGGCGACGTGGACTTTGAGGCGGGCCCGCGCGCCGCGCAGCGCCCGAGCACGCGCTGGACGCCGTTGCCTGGCACGGGGACCGAGGTGCGCGCCATTGCATCCATCGCCGACAGCGCGAAGGTGCCGACGCGGCGCGTGGCGGGTGCGACGGCCACGCCGAGCGCGGTGACGCAGGCCTTGGTGGGTGCGCGCGTGGCGCACCTCGCCACGCACGGCTTCTTCTTTGGCGAAAGCGAGGCGGTGTACAACAGCCGTGGCGTGGTGGGCGTGGCGCCGGCGGGTCTGAACGCCGCGCCCGCCTCACGCAATCCGCTGGCCGAGAGTGGGCTCGCACTCGCAGGCGCCAACGTGAACGCGGCAGGGAACCTCACGGCCGAGCAGATCCTCGGGCTCGACCTGCGCCGGCTCAAGCTCGTGGTGCTCTCCGCCTGTGAGACGGGCCGCGGCGCCGAAGTCACGGGGCAGGGTGTGCTCGGCTTGCAGGCGTCGCTGCTCGCGGCCGGCACGCGGGGGATGCTGATGAGCCTCTGGAAGGTGCCGGACGAGAGCACGGCCTTCTTGATGGAACGCTTCTACATCTACTACCTCGACGGCTACGCCGCGCCGGTGGCGCTGCGTCAGGCGCAGGGCGACGTGCTCGGGCGCGAGGAGTTCAAGAACCCCGTACACTGGGCCGGCTGGGTGTTCGTGGGCGGGCGCGACGGCTGAGCCGCCGCCCCGCGCTCACCGCGTGCTGCGTTCCACCCAGCCGTGCAGCGCGCCGCCAACGAGCAAGGTGCCGACGGCCGCGAGGATGACGCTGGGGCGCTGCCAGATCACGAACAGCGTCATCCAACTGCTCAGCGCCGCGAACACCACGGGCGTGAGCGGATACAGCGGCGTGCGGAACGGGCGTGCGAGGTCGGGGAGGCTGCGGCGCAGCTTCATCAGGCCGGCGACGGCGAGCAGGTTCATCAGGTTGAGCACGATGCCGGCGTAGGCCAGCACCGCCTCGAAGCTGGCCGTGGCGATCAGCAGCGCGATGAGCCCGAGCTGCAGCGCCACCGCGCGGCGCGGCACGCCGTCACCGCTGCGCGCGCCGAGCCAGGCCAGGCGCGCCGAGCCCGCGCCGACGGCCTGCGTCACGCGCGAGCCGGCCAGCAAGAAGCCGCTGATCGTCGCCACCAGCACCAACGCAATCAAGGCGCTCATCAAGCGGCCGCCCGTGTCGCCGAGGATGCGCTGACCCGAGAGCGCACCGACCTCGACCGTGCCGCGCAGCGCGTCGAGCGGCACCGTGCGCAGGAACACCCAATGCAACAGCAGGTAGAGCAGGGCTACCAGGAGCACCGCGCCGACCACGGCGCGTGGAATCGTGCGCTGCGGTTCGGTGACTTCGCCGGCCACGTAGCCGATGGCGTTCCAGCCGGTGTAGGCGTACACCACGTAGATGAGCGAGATGGCGAAGGGCGCCGTCGCCATCTGGCGCAGGGACTCGGCGTCTGGCGCGAAGGAGATCGGCTCGCGCGGACCGATGGCCAGCCCGGCGACGATGAAGGCGACGATGATGAGCAGTGTGCTGCCGGTGGTCGCGACCTGGAACTTGCGGGCCAGCGAGACGCCGGTCCACTGCACCAGTGCGACGACCGCCAGCACGCTGACCGTGGCCAGCATCGGCGCGACCGGGACCACCTGCGCCGCGTAGCGTCCGAAGGCGATGGCGGCGATGGCGATCGGCGCGGCGAAGCCGGCGGTCATCGAGACGAAGCCGCCGATGAAGCCCAGCCGCGGGCTCCAGGCTTCGGTGAGGTACACGTACTCGCCGCCGCTGCGCGGGTACATCGCGCCGAGCTCGGCGTAGCAGAGTGCGCCGCTCAGCGCGAGCAGGCCGCCGATCACCCAGAGCGCCAGCAGCGCGAAGCCGCTGGAGAGGTCCATCACCTGGAATCCCAGCGAGGTGAACACGCCGGTGCCGACCATATTGGAGATCAGCACGGCGGTGGCCGAGGGGAGGCCGAAGCTGCGGGGCGCGGAGGTGGTCACAGGCAGGAAAGCTACGCGCCGGCGGCCGGCTCGGGCACGCGTCGCCGGTCGACCCGAACCGACTATCTTTCCCCGGTCCGTCTCCGAGTCACTCCAGCAGCGTTCGCAATGGCCACGATCCTCCAGTCCCTGCCCGTCGGCGCGAAGGTCGGCATCGCCTTCTCCGGCGGCCTCGATACCTCCGCGGCCCTCCATTGGATGCGCGCCAAGGGCGCGATTCCGTTCGCCTATACGGCCAACCTCGGGCAGCCGGACGAGTCCGACTACGAGGAGATCCCGCGCAAGGCGATGGCCTACGGCGCCGAGAAGGCGCGGCTGGTGGAGTGCCGCCACGAACTCGTGGCCGAGGGCATCGCCGCGATCCAGAGCGGCGCCTTCCACGTCAGCACCGGCGGACAGACCTACTTCAACACGACGCCGCTGGGCCGTGCCGTCACCGGCACGATGCTCGTGGCCGCGATGCGCGAGGACGACGTCCACATCTGGGGCGACGGCTCGACGTTCAAGGGCAATGACATCGAGCGCTTCTACCGCTACGGCCTGCTCACCAACCCGGCGCTCAAGGTCTACAAGCCCTGGCTGGACCAGGCCTTCATCGACCAGCTCGGCGGCCGCAAGGAGATGAGCGAGTACCTCGTCGCCAACGGCTTCGAGTACAAGATGAGCACCGAGAAGGCCTACTCCACCGACAGCAACATCCTCGGAGCCACGCACGAGGCCAAGGACCTGGAGTTCCTCGACAAGGGGATGCACATCGTGCAGCCCATTATGGGCGTGCCCTTCTGGCGCGACGACTGCGCGGTGAAGAAGGAGACGGTGAGCGTGCGCTTCGACGAAGGCGTGCCGGTGGCGCTCAACGGCAAGACCTTCCCGTCGCTGCTCGACCTGTTCTACGAGGCCAACGCCATCGGCGGGCGGCACGGCCTGGGGATGACGGACCAGATCGAGAACCGCATCATCGAGGCCAAGAGCCGCGGCATCTATGAAGCGCCGGGAATGGCGCTGCTATTCATCGCCTACGAGCGCCTCGTGACGGGCATCCACAACGAGGACACGATCGAGCAGTACCGCATCCACGGCAAGAAGCTCGGCCGCCTGCTGTATCAGGGCCGCTGGCTCGACCCGCAGGCGCTGATGCTGCGCGAGAGCGCCCAGCGCTGGGTGGCGCGCGCCGTCACCGGCGAGGTCACCCTGGAACTGCGCCGCGGCAACGACTACTCGGTGATGGACACGACCAGCCCGAACCTCACCTACAAGCCCGAGCGGCTGACGATGGAGCGCGGTGAGGAGTTCTTCTCGCCGGCGGACCGCATCGGGCAGCTCACGATGCGGAACCTCGACATCGTGGACACGCGGGAGAAGCTTGCGATGTACACGAAGACCGGGCTGCTCAAGAGCGGCGGGACGAGCGTGCCGCACCTGCCGGGGAAGGGCGAGTAGGCGCTTCGCCGTCAGCGAATGCGGAAGCGGTTCGAGATGAGCGTCCCGTGGTCGGTGGGATAGTGGATGTAATGCGGGCCTTCCAGCCACGCGGTAGAACTGGTGAAGTAGAGGAATGCGCCGATGCTGTGAAGTGTAATCGTGTCCGTGCGCACGGATTTCGGGCCAAGAATCTCGTGCGTCGAGTCTGCGCAGTCTTTGAACGCCCCCCACCCGGCAATGTGTGGTCGTTCCTCGCTTTGGACGCGGACCAGCGGATGCGCAGTCAGTCCACTTCCGCACACCGTGGTCCGCACCTCGTGCTCGCTGTCGTTGAAGAGACGAACGATGAGTTTCACTTGGTAGGTGTGCGGAACCGTATCTACCTGAATTCGCAGAAGCTCGTAGCTGCCGGCTTCCGTGCGAACCCGAATTGAAGGCTGGCGTTCAGTCGGTGCCTCACAGGAGATGGCCAAGGCTGCAATCACGGCGATCGCGGGGAGTCTCAAATCCCGTTTTATCCTAAGCGTCCTCGGCGACATCACTTCAGCAGGTACTCCACCGTCGCCACCACGCGGATGGTCTTCTTCACCTGGCTCGCCTCGCCGATCCCTTGCGCCTGGTCGCGCGGCAGGATCTCGAAGTAGCCCTGATTCGCCTGACGAATCCCACCGAGCGACGAGCCGGCATCAGCCGCGAACTGCTGCGCCGCCTCGCGTGCCCGCGCGGTGGCCTGCGCGATCATCTCCGGCTTGAGTGCGTTGAGCCCGGTGAACACGAACGTCGGGCCGCCATTGCCGTACTGCTCGCCGCTGGAGAGCACCACGCCCTCGTTGACCAGCTCGGCCACACGCTGGCTCGCGGCCGCCACGACCTCCGGTTGCGTCGAACGCACCAGCACGGTCTGCGTGATCAAATAACGCGGCCCGCCCATCTGCCCGCCGTACTCATTGGCCTGCTTGTCGCGGACGACGAAGTCCTGCAGGGTGATCTGCGTGGTGTCCACGCCGTGCCGCGCAAGAAAGCGCCGCACGCGCGCGACGTTGGTCTGCAGCTCGGCGTTGGCGCGGGCGAGGTCGTTGTCCGCCGAGACCAGCCGAAGCGGCCAGATGGCGAGATCGGCGACGGCTTCGCGCTCGGCCACGCCCTTCACGGTCACGTAGCGCTCGGCGGCCTTCGCGCGCACCACGCCGTGGCCGGCGAGGAAGCCACCCAGCGCAATGCCAAGGGCCAGGATCACGGACGAGGCGGGAATGCGTTCTGGGAGTTGCATCAGCGGAGGGCCTCGAGCGTGGGTGGAGATTGCCGGCGCATCTCGGCGAGATGGCGCAGAATGCCGAGCAGCGATCCGCCCTGCGGGTACGCGATATCGGCGATGGCAAATGAGCCGTCGCGCCGCACCAGAAGGAACACGGCGTCAGGGATGAGCGGGATCTGGCCGTGGCAGTCGCCGAGGATCTCGACCATCACGGTGTCCGCGCGCTGCGCGCTGCGGCCGGTCCGGTAGGTCTCGCAGGGATCCTGGCTGTTGGAGAAGGGGTCGAAGTCGAGCCCGACGATCTCTTCGGTGCTGGCCACTGCGGCGGCGCGGTCTTCGGCGAGCGCACGGGCGAGTTGCGGCGTGAAGAACGCGGCGACGGCAGCCACCGGATCCCACTCGGCGCTGCGCTCTTCCTCCTGCTCAAACTGCGAGTGGTACACCGCGAGGAAGCGGTCTACGAAGGCCTTGGCGTCGTCCTGCGCCTGCGCGCTGGAGGGCAGCAGCAGGGTCGCGGCAAGCGCGGCGGTAGCGAGACGACGAAGCTGAGCGGAGGCGGAGATCATCTTGACCGAAATGTGTGAGGGGGAAGCTTCGCTCCGGCGCGGCACGCTCGCCAGTCGGCGGGGCCCCCGGCTGACGGCAGCCGTCATCCGAATGCGCGTACGCGGATCGGGATCGGCGGCTCCACCGCGTCCTCGATCCGCACGCGCAGCGCCGAGAGCTCCTGCGGCACAATCGGCACCAGGCGCCGGTACCCGATGGTCGTGCCGCGGTGCAGCACTCGCCATTCGCGCCCATCAAAGCCTTCGACCACGTGCCGCGCCACGCGCTGGCCTTCGCGGATGTCCTCGGCGAGGTCCAGCGTGTGGACGCTGGCCGGCCGCGCGAAGTAGCGCAGCGCCTCGGCGCGTCGCGCATCCTGCGGCGTG
This sequence comes from Gemmatimonadaceae bacterium, assembly GCA_019637355.1. Taxonomy (NCBI): domain Bacteria; kingdom Pseudomonadati; phylum Gemmatimonadota; class Gemmatimonadia; order Gemmatimonadales; family Gemmatimonadaceae; species Gemmatimonadaceae bacterium. Next base: position 613,297 of record JAHBVT010000001.1, read on the forward strand.
AAGCGCGAGCTCGCGCCCGCCGTGCGCTCCTCGGCGAAGCGGGCGTCGAGCCGCGCCCGCATCGCGCGCAAGCTGGCGACGTCGGTCTCGTGCAGCAATCCGGCTGGCGCCGGTGGCACGTTGAGCAGGAGCTTGGAGTTCCGGCCCACTGAGCTGAAGTAGAGATGCTCGATGTTCTCGCCGGAGCGCACGCGGGCGTCCTCGGCTGGATGGTAGAACCAGCCGGGCCGGATGGACACGTCCGTCTCGCCGGGCCGCCACACCGTGCCGTCGCGGTCGCCTTCCTGCAGCGAGCGTATCACCTCGGCGCCCTCGAGCCCGGGCACGGGTACGATCTCCGGCCGCACCGTGGACCAGTTGGTCTCGCCGGCGACGCCGATCTCGTTGCCAATCCATCGCAGGTCCGGCCCGGCGTCGGAGAAGATCACCGCCTCGGGCTGCAGGCGCTTCACCAGCGCCCACACGCTCGGCCAATCGTACTGCTGGCGCTTGCCGTTGGGGCCTTCGCCGTTGGCACCGTCGTGCCAGACTTCGTGGATAGGGCCGTAGCGCGTGAGCAGCTCGGTGAGTTGCGCGGCGTAGACGGCGTTGTACGCGGGCGAATCGCCGTAGGTGGGATGGTTGCGGTCCCAGGGCGAGAGATACACGCCGACGCGCAGGCCCTCGGCGCGGCAAGCGTCGGCGAACTCGCGCACGAGGTCGCCCTCGCCGCCACGCCACGGGCTGCTCACCACGCTGTGCCGAGTGGTCGCGGTGGGCCAGAGGCAGAAGCCGTCGTGGTGCTTGGCGGTGAGGATCATCGCCTTGAAGCCCGTCTCGCGCGCGACGCGCGCCCACTGCCGTGCGTCGAGCAAGGCCGGGTTGAAGATTTCCGGCCGTTCCGTGCCGTCGCCCCACTCGCGATTGGTGAACGTGTTCACGCCGAAGTGCAGGAACAGCGCGAGCTCGTCCTGCTGCCAAAGCAGCTGACTGGGGCTCGGACGTGGGCGGGGGCTGACTGCGCCGGCGCCGCGCGACATCGCGTGCAGAGCCGCATCGACCTCTGCCGCTTGGAGCGTGCGCGCTCCTGCAATCCCCGCGCCAGCCGCAGCCAGCGACGCCACGAACCCGCGCCGCGAGACGCTCACGGCAGCGTGATCTCCTGCCGCAGGCGGATGTCCTTGCTCGACGCTCCCACCATCACGCGGAACACGCCCGGCTCGACGACCCATTGCATCTCCTCGTTGAGCAGGCGCAGGTGCTCGGCGCCGAGCGTGAACTGCAGCGTGCGCGATTCGCCGGGCGCGAGCGTGACGCGCGTGAAGCCCTTGAGTGCAATCAGCGGCTGCGCCACGCTGGTGAGCACGTCGCGCACATACAGCTGCACGACCTCGGCGCCGGTGCGCGCGCCTGTGTTCGTGACGCGCAAGCGCACGTCGACCTGCACGGAATCCAGCGGCGCGACGCGGCGCGGCGTCAGCACGAGGCTGTCGTAGCGGAATGTCGTGTACGAGAGTCCGTGCCCGAAGGGGAACAGCGGTTGGCCGCTGAGGTCCAGATAGTCGTCGCCGCGACCGGTGGGCTTGTGGTCGTAGGTGAGCGGCAACTGGCCTTCGGCGAGCGGGAAGGTGATGGGCAGGCGCCCTGACGGCGAGACATCGCCGAAGAGCACATCCGCCACGGCCCGGCCGCCCTCTTCACCCGGATACCACGCGAAGAGCACCGCGCCGACGTCGCCGAGCCAGTCGGACATCGTCACCGCCGACCCGCCGACGATGACGACGACCGTCGGCGTGCCCGTGGCCGCCACGGCGCGGATGAGTGTTTCCTGCGCGCCGGGCAGCCGGAGGCGCGCCCGATCGCGGAACTCACCTTCCTCGATGCCCACGACAACGATCGCGACCTCGCTCGCACGCGCAGCCTCGACGGCCTCGGCGATCCGCGCTGCCTCGTCGCGTTGCACGCCGTAATCCCACACGAGCTTGAGCCGTGCGTTGCCCGTGCTCTCGAAGTATTCGAGGCGAATCTCGTGCGAACCCGGCGCCAGCGCCGCTTCCGCGAAGCTCACGCTGTACGAGCGCTTAAACCAACGGTCCACCACGAGCCGGCCGTCCACCCACAGGCGGTAGCCGTCGTTGCCTTCCACTCCGAGCCGCGCGCCGCCTTCCGGCACGGTGACGCGGCCGGTCCAGCGGCCCGAGTACCAGTCGTAGGGAATGCCGGGGGCAGGCGAGTTGAGCGTCCAGCCGAAGCTCACCTGCGCGTCAGTGCGCATCACGCGAGGCGCGCCGGTGAGCGCATTGTTGTCCCAGAGCTCAGCGCGCAAGCCGACGCGACGCTGGCCCGCCGAGTCGTGCGCGAACGCGGACGCGGGCACCACGAGATGCCGCGGTGAAAGCCGCGGCACGCCGGGCGCATAGCGCACCGTGGCCGCCGAGCCCGCGCGCTCGCGGATGCCTTCCAGCATCGTCACCGGTGCGATGCCGGGGCCGGAGTAGCCGCCGAGCCGCACGGTATCCGCCTCGGCGCCGATGACGGCGATGCGCCGCAGCCCAGTGCGCAGCGGCAGCGTCGCGTGCTTGTTCTCGAGCAACACCAGCGAGGCCTGCGCCGCTTCGCGCGCGAGCTCGCGGTGTTCCGGATGGTTCGCCCAGTAGTGCGCGCTGTCGGGCCAGATGCGTGTATCATCGAACAAGCCGAGCGCGAACTTGGTCCGGAGCACGCGTGCGACGGCGCTGTCGATCACCGCGTCAGGCACTGCGCCGTCCGCGAAAGCACGCAGATACGGCCGGTGCTCGGGCCACGAGGACTGGAATACCACGTCCAGCCCCGACGCAAAGGCGTGTGCCGTAGCCGTGCGCGTGGACGCTTCGGTGCGGTGCAGGACCGTCGCGCCGCCGGTGGCCGCGGCGTCCGAGATGATGAAGCCGCGGAAGCCCCAGTCGCGCTTGAGCGTCTCGCCGAGCAGGTAGCGGCTCTGCGTGGCCGGCGATCCGTCCACCGAGTTGTACGCCGTCATCACCGAGCGCGCGCCCGTTTGGTCAATCAGCGACCGGAAGGGCAGGAAGTGCTTCTCTTCCAGCGCGCGGCGCGAGACATCGATCGGGTAGCTGTCGCGCCCTCCTTCGCCGATGTTCGCCACGAAGTGTTTGGGTGTGGTGATGATGCCCAGCCCCTCGAAGGCCCGCACGTGCGCGCGTCCCATCACGCCAGTGAGGTGCACGTCTTCGCCGAAGGTCTCCTCGACGCGGCCCCAGCGCACGTCGGTGGCGAGATTCACCACCGGCGAGAGCACCATCCGGATGCCACGGCTGCGCGTCTCGCGCGCGGCGGCGAGGTGCACGCGGCCGACGAGTGTGGAGTCGAAGGTCGCGGCCAGCGCGATGGCCTGCGGAAACACCGTCGCGCCCTCGCGCATCAGTCCGTGCAGGGCTTCGTCGAACGGGATGATCGGGATGCGGTGCCGCGAGCGCGTGGTGAACCAGCGCTGGATGGAGTCCACCTTGGCGGCGTGGGCACGGGCAGCCTCGCGCGGCGCGATGCCATCGGCCGCGCCGATCTGCAGGCCGAAGATTCCCGCCGAGTAGTCGTGTGCCGGTGTGGCGAGGTCGCCGGGGATCATAAAGAGCTGCCAGAACTTCTCCTCGCGGGTCATCTGCGCGAGCAGTTGTTGCACGCGGCGGTCTACGTCGGCGGATGCCGCCTGGCGCGGCTGCTGGGCCGCGAGTGGCCCTGCAACACAGAGCAACAGCGCGGCGCGGCGGCCCAGCGCGAACGTCACCGCCCGACCCGCGGCAGGCCCGGCAGGATCCGCTCCGCATTGCCGTAGTACACCTTCCGCAGCACCTCGTCCGGCAGGTCAATGCCGTATAGCATCCAGAACGCGTGGTAGCCGCGGTAGTACTCGAAGTAGTCGTCGCGCGTCTCGAACACGCGCCAATAGTACGGGTACTCCTCGGGCTGGTACGAGTCCTTGCCGAAGAGGATGCGGTCCTGGTACTTCACGAAGAAGTCGTGCATCGCGCGCGGCTGGCGGCCGATGTCATACAGCACCGCGCCGACCTCGAGCAGCATATTCGGCATCTCGTCCATCATCCGCGAGAGCCGAGGCAGGTCGTTGGCGTACCAGGCCATATGCGCCACCACGAAGGTCGTGCGCGGATTGCGCTTGATCATCCGGTCGCGCTCCTGCGCCAACTGCTCGAAGCTCGGGAACTCGTCGCCGTAGCGGCGATTGGGGAACAGCGCCAGCTCGAGCCAACGCTCGTTCTTGAAGTCGATCGGCTGCCAGAATTCGGCCGGGTCCGCGGTGTGGATGAAGATCGGGATGTTGAGCCGCGCCGCCGCCTGCCATACCGGGTCCAAGGCGGGGTCGTCGATGGCGAGGCGCGAGCCGTCCGCCTTGCGGGTGCTGAGGCCGAGGCCCTTGCCGATCTCGCCCACCCCGACGGCGCCGGCGGCGATGTCGGCCTCGAGCGCGGCCACCGCGCGTTCGGCCCAGCCAGGGCCGACGTTGCTGAAGTCGATGCCGGTGAGGAAGCGGATGCGGTCGCGCATCGCCGGATGCGCGCGGACGACGGCGAGCTGCGCGCGCAGCGACTCGCCGCGCGTGTTGTTGGCCGCGACCATCACGCCGAGGTTCATCGCGTCGAACTCGCGCTGCAGCGCGTCGAGTTGCTCGGCGCTACGGATGGCCGCCGGATGGCCGTGGAAATCCACCGCGGGGTACTTGGCGCGCGGCACGGGCTGCGCGGCGGAGACCACCGTGTTGCGGGGCCGGTAGTCGAGGATGCTGGGGGCGGGCATCGTCGGAGCGCGGCAGTTGCGCGGCCGGATTTCGGTCATCCCCGGCGGGCATTCCTCGCCGGCCTGGATGGTGACGCCGCCTTGGCCGCTGCCGGGTTGGGCCACGAGGAGGGCGGGGAGGAGCAGGAGGAGGGCGAGAAGGCGCATCCCAATAGGATAGCGCGCCTACGCCGCAGTGCCTACCGCTGGACGACGATCGAGGTGACGGGGTACTGCGCGGGGTTGCTCAGCCGGATGCCGAACTTTGGGTTGTAATTCAGCTGTACCCGTTCGCCGAGCTCGAGAATGGCGATGGAGCCGCGCACGGTGCCCAAGCTGGTGCGGTCGCGCACGATGACCGGGACACGGTCGCTGGCGCGGACCCAGATGGAACCTTCAGGCGTGCCGCCGATAATCACATCCGACACCTTGTCGCCGTCATATTGGATGTCCGCAACCTCGCCTTCGAGCGTCACGCGCTCGGGCGCGAACGGGCCGACGCAGCCGGCCGTGGCGAGCAGGGCGCCAAGGAGCAGGAACCGGGGTCGCATACCAGCTCCTACCCTCGCGCCACGCCCCACGTCACGCGCTTAGATTCCGTCCGACCCCTTCGTCCCCCGGGACCGCGGAGACCCAGATGAGCAGCAGCACCACCCCGATCGCCTTCGACCCCTACGCCGAGCGCCTCTTCAAGGCGCGCAGCATCATCATCAGCGGCGGCATCGACCAAGAACTCGCCGAACGCGTCACCGCCCAGCTCCTGGCGATGAGCGCCGAGTCCAAGGTGCCGATCACGATCTACCTCAACTCGCAGGGCGGCCACGTCGAGGCCGGCGACACGATCCACGATATGATCAAGTTCGTGGACGCCCCGGTGCGCATCGTGGGCACCGGCTGGGTGGCCAGCGCCGGCGCGCTGATCTACGTGTCGGTGCCGCGCGAGCGTCGCTTCTGCCTGCCGAACACGCGCTTCCTGCTGCACCAGCCGGCCGGCGGCACGGGTGGCACGGCCTCGGACATCGCCATCGAGGCGCGGGAAATCCTCAAGATGCGCGAGCGCCTCAACAAGATCTTTGCCGAGGCCACCGGACAGTCGCTCGCGCGCATCGAGGACGACACCAACCGCAACTTCTGGCTCGATGCCGACACGGCGATCGAGTACGGGATCGCCGGCAAGATCATCAAGTCGGTGACGGAACTGGCCTAAGCCGCCGCGCAATGACATCCGCGAGGCGGCGCGCCGCCTCCGGATGCGTCCGCAGCCACAGCTCCGGTTCGATCAGCTCCAGTTCCATCAACTGCCACGCGCCGTCGTTGCCTCGTACGATGTCCACGCGCCCGTAGGCCGGCGCGGGCTCGCAGGCGGCGATGGCGCGCTGTGCGAAGGCCACCAGCTCGGCCGACGGCTCGATCGGCTCCCAGCGCCCGCCGTGGTCATCCTGCACGCGGAAGTCGCCTTCCTTGGGCAGCTTCCGCACCCCGTGCGTCACCTGCCCATCGATCACCACCAGCGTGTACTCGCCCTCGTCGGTGATCTGCTGCACGAAGGGCTGGAGCATAAAGGCCTCGGTCGCCCTTAGCGCCGCGATGCGCGCGTCCACGGCGTCGGCGTCGGCCGCCGAGACGCGGTAGGTGTGCCGAGCCGTGCCGGAGATGCAGGGCTTGATGACGGCCTCGGCCCAGCCGGACGCGGCGAGCACGGCGCCCAACGGACGCGGATCACCGGCCTCCAAATACACGCTCGGCACGATCGGAATGCCGCGCCCCTCGAGGTCGGCGAGGTAGTGCTTGTCGAGGTTCCACCAGATGGTCTTGGCGGAGTTCACCAAGCGCACAATCCGCTCGACGCGCCGCAGCCAGGCGGTGAACTCGTCAATGCGCTCGAAGTAATCCCAGGTCGTCCGGAACACCGCGAGGGGATACTGCGCCCAATCCACCGACGGGTCCGCCCAGTCCACGCGGTCGGCGGCGATGTCGTGTTCGGCGAGCCCCTCCTGCAGCAGGGCATCGTCGTGCAGGATGTTGCGGAAGTACCAATCGTCGGCGGCCGGCTCGCGGCCGACGTAGCGATGCTCGCTGAGCAGGGCGATGCGGAGGGGCTGCGGCATCGCGGAAAGCTAAACGGCGTCCGAGACCGGCAAACAGGCGGCGGGCCGCCAGCGGGAGCAAATCGCAGGGGTCGCGGGTTCTTCTGGCTGTTGCCGTAGCACCCCACCTGGACGACTTGGAGACCCCTGATGAGCGACGCGAAGTCGAAGACCGGCGGAAAGTGCCCCGTGATGCACGGCGGCAGCATCGCCAAGCCCGCCGCCGCCCGCAGCAACCGCGACTGGTGGCCCAACCAACTCAACCTCGGCATCCTGCACCAGCACTCGGCGCTGTCCAACCCGATGGGCATCGCCTTCGACTACTCCGAAGAATTCAAGAAGCTCGACGTCGAGGCGCTGCGGAAGGATCTGATTGCGCTGATGACCGACTCGCAGGACTGGTGGCCGGCCGACTACGGCCACTACGGCCCCTTCTTCATCCGGATGGCCTGGCACGCGGCGGGTACGTACCGCACCGGCGACGGCCGCGGCGGCGCCTCCGGCGGCACGCAGCGCTTCGCCCCGCTCAACTCCTGGCCCGACAACGGCAATCTCGACAAAGCCCGCCGCCTGCTGTGGCCGATCAAGCAGAAGTACGGCAACGCGCTGTCTTGGGCCGACCTCTTCGTGTTTACCGGCAACTGCGCCATCGAGTCGATGGGTCTGAAGCCCTTCGGGATGGGCTTCGGCCGCGCCGACATCTGGGAGCCCGAGGAAGACATCTACTGGGGCTCCGAAGCCGAGTGGCTCGGCGACAAGCGCTACGAGGGTGACCGCGAGCTGGAGAATCCTCTGGCGGCGGTGCAGATGGGCCTCATCTACGTGAATCCCGAAGGCCCCAACGGCAAGCCCGACCCACTCGCCTCGGCCCGCGACATCCGCGAGACGTTCGCGCGAATGGCGATGAACGACGAGGAGACCGTCGCGCTCACCGCCGGCGGCCACACCTTCGGCAAGATGCACGGCGCCGGCGACCCGGCGCTGATGGGGCCGGAGCCCGAAGGCGCGTCCATCGAGGAGCAAGGCCTCGGCTGGAAGAACGCCTTCAAGAGCGGCAAGGGCGAGCACACCACGACGTCGGGCCTCGAAGGCGCCTGGACGCCCACGCCCACCAAGTGGGACAACAGCTACTTCGACACGCTCTTCGGCTGGGAGTGGGAGCTGGTGAAGAGCCCCGCCGGCGCGTGGATCTGGGAGCCGACTGACAAGGAAGCGGCGCGCACCGTGCCCGACGCGCACGTGCCCGGCAAGAAGGTGCTGCCGGCGATGTCCACCGCCGATATGGCGATGCGGATGGACCCGGCGTACGCCAAGATCTCCAAGCGCTTCCACGAGAACCCCGACCAGTTCGCTGACGCCTTCGCGCGCGCGTGGTTCAAGCTCACGCATCGCGATATGGGTCCGCGCGTACGCTACCTCGGGCCGCTAGTGCCGAGCGAGGAGCTCATCTGGCAGGATCCGATTCCGGCCGTGAATCACAAACTGATCGACGACAAGGACATCGCGGTGCTCAAGACCAAGCTGCTCGGCGCTGGCCTCTCGATCTCGCAGCTCGTCTACACGGCCTGGGCCTCGGCGTCCACGTTCCGCGGCTCGGACAAGCGCGGCGGTGCCAACGGTGCGCGCATCCGCCTCGCGCCGCAGAAGGGCTGGGAAGTGAACCAGCCGGCCAAGCTGCAGCACGCGCTGGAGATCTTCGAGACCATCCAGCAGGAGTTCAACGCGGCGGCCAAGGGCGGCAAGCGCGTGTCGCTGGCCGATCTAATCGTGCTCGGCGGCTGCGCGGCAGTCGAAGCGGCCGCCAAGAAGGCGGGCATCGGCATCACGGTGCCGTTCACGCCGGGCCGGACGGACGCGTCGGCGGAGCAGACGGATGCGGATTCGTTCTCTGTGCTCGAGCCCATCGCTGACGGCTTCCGCAACTACCAGAAGGCGCAGTACACCGTGTCCGCCGAAGAGCTGCTGGTGGACAAGGCGCAGTTGCTCACGCTCACCGCGCCCGAGATGACCGTGCTGGTGGGCGGGATGCGGGCGCTGGGCGCGAACTTCGCCGGCACCAGGCACGGCGTGTTCACCGACCGCCCGGAGACGCTCACGAACGACTTCTTCGTGAACCTCCTCGATATGGGCACCGAGTGGAAGTCCACCTCGGCGTCGCAGGACACCTTCGAGGGGCGTGACCGTCGCAGCGGCGACGTGAAGTGGACGGCCACGCGGGTGGATCTGGTGTTCGGCTCCAACTCGCAACTGCGCGCCATCGCCGAGGTCTATGCCCAGGCCGATGCCAAGGAGAAGTTCGTGCGCGACTTCGTGGCTGCGTGGAGCAAGGTGATGGAACTGGACCGCTTCGACCTGGCGTAAGCCGGCCGATGCCGGCGCGGGATTACCGCGCCGGCATCACCGCCATACACTCGATCTCGACGAGGGCGCCGGGGATCACAAGCGCCTTGACCACCACCGTGCTGCGTGCCGGCGGGCTGGTCGGCCAGAACTCGCGGTAGGCCGCGTTCATTCCCTGGAAGTCCGCCGCCTCCACGAGGAACACAGTGCAGCGCACGGCGTTCTCCATCGTCGTGCCCGCCATCTCCAGCACGCGCTTCGTGTTCTCCAACGCGAGGCGCGTTTGCGCGCCAATCGACTGGTCCTCGGCGTCGCGGCGCATTCCGAGCTGGCCGGAGGCGTAGACCATATGCCCGACGCGGATGGCCGGCGTGAGCGTGGCGGAGGGATTGCCGAGCGCTTCGCGCGCCGGGGCCGGTGCCTGGGCCTGGGCGGGGGCAGTCGCGGCCAACGCGAGGGCGGTGAGGGCAAGGAGTCGGCGCATCGTCATCTCGTGGGGTTCGAGGGAGTGGAGAAGGCGAGCGTCGCGGCTTTGAGCGACGCGTCGTCGTCGGCGAGCGGAGCAGGCGTAGCGGGCATTCCGTTCAGGCGCATCAGGTACGCGACGATGTCCACGTAGGTGCGCCGCGTCAACGTGCCGGGCTCTTCTTCCGGCATCGTGCTGCTGATGATATCGAACAAGTCGTAGGCCCGCTGGCCGCTCCAGCGCGTCTTGAAGTCCGCGGAGGACATATCCTCGGACGGATGGCAGGACTGGCACTGCGACACGTACCACTCGCGGCCGCGGGCGACCTGCGAGTCGGTCTGGATGGCGGGGAGCAGGCGCGCTGCGCGCTCGGGCTGGGCGCCGCCGATTGCGAACGGCGCGAGCGCCGCCGCGGCCACCAACGGGATGAAGAGTCGGGACGTAGGCATCGGGGCGGAAGCTGGCGTCATCGCAGGGGCGAAGCAACCCTCTCGCCGTTTGCGCCACGGGCGCCCAGAGACCATCTTCGCCGCTGGCCAACTTCTCCATCTCGCAATGACTGACGGTCCTGACGAAACCCGCGCGGAGCTGAAGCGCCGCGAATTCCTCCGCCTCGCCGGCCTCGGTGCTGGCGCCCTCGCCACCGGTGCGGCGATTCCCGCGCCAATCGTGGCTCAGGCCAGCGCCACGCGCCGCGCCGCTGCCTCCTCGCGCGTGGTCGTCGTTGGCGCCGGCGTCTGGGGCGCGAGCACGGCGCTCGAGCTCGCCCGCAAAGGCGCGCAGGTCACGCTGGTTGACCAGTACGGCCCCGCCAATTCGCGCAGCACCAGCGGCGACGAAACCCGCGGCATCCGCTCCAGCTACGGCGACCGCGCCGGTGAGACGGGCGTGCTGTGGACCCGCTGGGCCCGCGAGGCTATCGCCCGCTGGCAGGCCTTTGACGCCGAGCACGGCCCGCGCTTCGGCACGCGCTTCTTCATCCGCACCGGCGACGTCATCCTCCGCGAACGCGTGGAGCCCTTCGCGACGCGCACCGCCGAGCTTTGGGACGAACTCGGCGTGCGCTACGAGCGCCTGACAGCCGCCGAAGCCACGCGCCGCTGGCCGACGATCAACAGCAAGCCGTACTCCGTCATCCTCTACGAACCGGACGCGGGCGTCGCACGTGCGCGTGCGTCCACGCAGGCGCTCGTGGCCCTCGCCCGCGATGCTGGCGTCACCTATCGGACGGGGCGCGTCACGCCCGGTGAGATCCGCAGCGGTACGATGCAGTCGCTGCGCCTCGACGACGGCAGCACCATCGGCGCCGACGCGTACGTGTTCGCCTGCGGTCCCTGGCTGCGCAAGGTGTTCCCGGACCTGCTCGAGGACCGGATGCGTACGCCGCTGGGCCACGTCTGCTACTTCGGCACGCCGGTGGCCGACGAGCGCTTCTTCGCGCCCAACATCCCGAGCTGGAACGTCCCCGGCGTGACGGGTTGGGGCGCGCTGCCGATCGACTCGCGCGGCTTCCGTGTACGCGGGGCCTTCGCCGCCCCGCCGCCGCCACGCCGCGAGGGCGAGCCCGAGGCGCCGCCACCGCCGCGCCCGGCGCCAGACCCCACCGCGCAGGACGCCGACCGCAGCTCGCGCTGGTCCAGCGAGGATCGCATCGCCGGCTCGCGCCGCGTGCTCGAGCGCGTCTTCCCGCTGCTCGCCGAGGCGCCGCTGCTCGAGACGCGCAGCTGCCACTACGAGAGCACGGCCAACCGCAACTTCATCGTCGACCGCCACCCCCAGGCCTCCAACGCCTGGATCACCGGCGCCGGCCAAGCCGAGGGCTTCAAGTTCGCGCCCCTGCTCGGCGAGTACGGCGCCAAGCGCATCCTCGGCGAATCTACCGACGCCGCGCTCGACGACGCCTTCAAGTTCCCGACGCAATCGTACACCGCCGCCCCTTCCGGAGACGACGAATGACCTCACGTGTGATGCTCGGCGCCCTCGCCATCGTGCTCGCGGCGCCACTTGCCGCGCAGGCGCCGGTGAACGACCGCCCGAATCCGTACCGCACCGTCGAAGGCTGGGCGAAGATGCCCCAGGGCCGCAGCTGGGGTTCCACCAGCGCCGTAGCCATCGACCGCGACGGCGTGAGCGTGTGGGTGGCCGAGCGCTGCGCGGCCAACAACTGCGTGGGCTCGGACCTCGACCCCATCCTCAAGTTCGACGCCAACGGCAACCTTGTGCGCGCCTTCGGCCGCGGGCAGGTCGCCTGGCCCCACGGGATGACCGTGGATCACGAAGGCAACATCTGGGTCACCGATGCCCGCGACAATCTCGCCGCGCTGCGCGCCGAAGCGGGCGAGGGCGGGCAGATCGATTCCACGCGCCTATACGGCCACCAGATCCTCAAGTTCTCGCCCGAAGGCGTGCTGCTGATGACCCTCGGCAGCCGCGGCGGCGCGCGTGAGCCCGGATACTTCTGGCAGCCCAACGCCGTGCTCATCGCGCCCAACGGCGACATCTGGGTGGCCGAGGGGCATTCGTCGCAGCCCGGCTCCAGCGCGCGCGTGCTCAAGTTCGATCGCACGGGCCGCCTGCTGCTCAGCCTCGGCTCCACCGTCGGCAAGGGCGAGGGGCAGTTCGACCAGCCGCACGCGCTCGCGATGGATTCGCAGGGGCGGCTGTTCATCGCCGACCGCAGCAACAATCGCCTGCTGATCTACAACCAGCAGGGCGTGCTGCTCGACACCTGGTACCAGTTCTCGCGCATCAGCGGACTGTTCATCGACGCCAACGACGTGCTCTACGCGGCGGATTCCGAGTCCGGCTCGATCGCGCCGACGCGTCCGGAGTGGAAGCGCGGCATCCGCATCGGCAACGCGCGGACGGGTGAGGTCACGGCATTCATCCCGGACCCGGTGGAGCAGACCCGCAACACCAGCGCCGCCGAGGGCGTGGCGGTGGACCGCAACGGCGTCATCTACGGTGCCGAAGTCGGTCCACGCGCCCTCAAGCGCTACGAACGCGTTCCTTAGTCAGGAAGGCGCAGGGCCACCAACGAGGTGTTGGCGCCGGCCCCGGTAGCGAAGACGATGTACTGCTTTCCGCGATGCATAAAGGTCATCGGCATCGCGGTGGTGCGTGAGGGAATCTCCACCGCACCGACTTCGCGGCCCGTGGCCTTGTCCACCGCGAAGATCCGCGGCGGCGTGTTCGGCACGCCGCCCGAACGTCCGGTGCCGTAGATCATCAGCGTCTTGGTGACGATGATCTGCGCCTGTCCGCCTGCCGGACGCGGCGGCAGCGTCACGCCGCGGAACAGCGGGTCGTTGCTGGTCACCGGGATCCAGCCGCCGTTCGGCAGCCAGAAACGCTTCTCCCCGGCGCGCATATCGTAGGCCGTGATCCCGCCGAGTTCCTTCGGCTTGAGGATCGACACGCCGTGCAGCATCGACGCGGCCGCGCGGCCGCCGAAGCCGCCGCCGCGCGATTCCGGCGCCACGTAGCCCGGCGGCGGAGGCAGCGCGCCGATCAAGCCGCAATTGTCGCGCGGCGAGCTGTAGTTGAACTCCGAGCAGGGATCCTTCTGCAGCGAGATCGTCGAGAGGCCGCTGAGCGCCGCCACGTAGAGCATCCCGGTCTCGAGGTCCATCGCCGCACCGCCGTCGATGTTCACGCCGCCCGACGCACCCGGCGCGTACCAGGAGCAGCGCAGGCCCGTCGGACCGCTGCCGTCGGCCAGCACCGCCGGAATGAAGTACGGTCCCATCCGGCAGCGCCGCGCCATCGCCAGGGCCGAGTCGCGGATGGCCGGCGTGTAGTCGATGACGTCGCTCTCGAGCAGGCCCTGCTGCGCGTAGGGCTCGGGTTTGGTGGGGATCGGCTGCGTCGGGGACGCGCGCTCGCCCGGCACGTCGCTCTGCGGCACCGGTCGCTCCACGATCGGCCAGATCGGTTCGCCGGTCACGCGGTCGAAGGTGTAGATCCAGCCCTGCTTCGTCGTCTGTGCAATCACCTTCCGCGGCCGCCCGTCGATCACCGCGTCGTAGAGGTTCGGCGCCTGCGGCGTGTCGTAGTCCCAGATGTCGTGGTGCACCATCTGGAAGTGCCACTTTCGCTGGCCGGTGCGCGCATCCAACGCCACCAGCGAGTTGCCATAGAGATTGTCGCCGGGGCGATGGCCGCCGTACTCGTCCATCAGCGGCATCCCCACCGGGATGTAGACCATATTCAGCGCCGGGTCGGCCGAGTAGGTGGCCCAGGCGTCGTTCTTGCCCACGCCCTCGTCGCCCACGCGCGAGCCGCGCTCCCAGGTCTCGGCGCCGAACTCGCCCGGCTGCGGCACGAGGTTGAACAGCCAGAGCTGCCGACCCGTGCGCACGTCGAAGCCGCGGATGTAGCCGGGCAGGTTGCGCACGCGGATCGGGTAGTAGCCGTGGATGCTCGAGTTGCCCACGACGATGACGTCGTTGACCATAATCGCCGGCGAGCTGTTGGCGATCTGTCCGTGCACCGGGTCGATGCCCACCGTGCCGTCGGCGCCGGTGCGCGTCACTGGGTCCCAGCCTTCGCCCGGCCGCGCGCGCCGTGCCGGCGCCGCGTCGGAGATGATCAGCGAGCCCGTGTCGTCCACCGCCAGCGGCACCAACTCGAAGCCCAGTCCCGCCTGCAAGTCCACCACGCCGTTGCGCCCGAAGTTCGGGTCGGGAATCCCCGTGCGCGCGTCCAGCGAAACCATATGGTAGCCCGGCGTCACGAGGATGATCCGCTCGATCGTGCCGTCGGTCCAATAGGTGAGGCCGCGTCCCGCGAACTGTCGCGGCGCCTTCTGCCAGCGAATGCCTTCTTCAAGGCGATACGACCACAGCGTCTCGCCCGTCTCGGGATCCAGCGCCGCCGCGATGCGCCGCGTCGTCGCCACGGTGAAGAGCCGCCCGTTGGCGTACAGCGGCGTCGTACGGTAGTACTCGTCGCTGCCGAACGCCGAGGCGTTCCACTGCCAGGCGACCTCGAGTCGGTTGAAGTTCTGCGCGTTGATCTGCTCCAGCGGCGAATAGCGCGAGCTCCAGGCATCGGCGGCCCAGACGCGCCACTCGCCGGCCACGTTGCCGCGGGCGTCGGGCAGGGCCACGCGGCCCACGCCGCCAGGGGCCGTCGTCGGCCGCACGTGCTGCGCGGTGAGTGGCGCTGCGGCGCCGAGGGCGAGGAGGGCGGCAGCCAGCGCGACGCAGGGGACTCGGCGAATCATTGCAACTCCGTGGTGGGGCGGGGCGGGCCGCCCCCTCCGGCGGCTAGCGGGCCGGCGCAGAGGGGACGGAGTCAATGCGGATACGATGCAGCGCCGCGGCGTCCACCGCGAGGGGGCGCGCGCCGGTGGGCATCCGGTTGATGCGCAGCAGGTAGGCCGTGACCTGCACGTACTCCTCGTCGCTCATCGTGCCCGGGTCCGTCTTCGGCATCTCCTGCTTGAGATAGTCGAAGAGGGCGCCCAACGACCTGCCGTGCCACTTGGCGATGAACTCTCCGCCCGCGTGCTGCGTGGGCGTGTGGCAGGACACGCAGGCCATTAGGAAGACGTCGCGGCCGGCGTCGGCCTGGGCGCGCGTGTACACGCCGTCGGCGGTGTGGCGCGGATCATCCGGCACGACGACCGCCACGACGGCGGCCAGCAACAGGGCAACGAGCAATGGCACGACGGTCAGGGCCTCGTCAATCGCAGGATCAACGGCCGCAGCGCCAGTGCCGCGGCCAGCGCGACGGCGCCCAGCAGGGCCACGCGCATCGCGTACAGGAGGAAGCTCGCATCCAGCGCCGGAAGGGCAAGGGTCAGCTCGTGCGCCGCCAGCTCCTCCCAGCGCTCGGCCATCCAGTGCCAGGCGCTGTGCGCCACGAGGGCCGAGCCCACCCAGGTGACGAGGTGCCCGCGCTCCACCGGCAACTTCCGTCGCAGCGCCGTGAGCGCCACCAGTGCCACGCTCAGCACCAACACCTGCCCCAGCTCCACGCCGATGTTGAACGCCGCCAGCGCCGTGAGCAGGTTGCCACCCGCGTACTGCAACTGCTCCTGCAGCGCGAACGAGAATCCGAAGCCGTGGATGAGTCCGAAGCCGAAGGCCATCCGCCACCGGCGTTCGAGTCGCGCTTCGTCGAGCAGCACGTTCTCCACGCAGAGCCAGAGAATCGACGCCGCGATCGCCGTCTCCACCAGCGGCGGGAACCACAGCGCCGTGGGAATCGCCCCCAGCGCGGCCGCGCCCAGCGTGATCGAGTGCGCCACCGTGAACGCCGTCACCACCGCCACCAAGGGACGCCAGCGCCGCACCGGCAGCACGAGGCAGATGACGAACAGCAGATGATCCAGCCCGCCGAGGATGTGCCAGAAGCCTTCGGCGAGGAACTGGCCCGCGCTCTGCCACCAGCGCGGGTCCAGCGTGACGACGCCTGGGTCGCCGGTGTAGCGCAGCGTGCGCACGCGGCCGTCCGGCAGCACCAGGTGGAGCACGCTCGAGGTCCGGACGCCCAGCCGCGCCAGCGCAGGCCGCAGCGCAAGCCGCGCATCTTCGCGCGGAATGCTGAACTCCAGCCGCACGTCGAAGTGCGCCTGCCGCCACGGGATCGCCAGCGTATCGCCCAGCTCCGGGGCGGCGAAACTCGCCTCGGCGGAAGCGAGGGATTCGAAGCTGCGGTCATCGGGCAAGGCGAGGCGCGTCGCGCGCACACGGGCCGCGGGCGTGGGCACGCCATCGGCGCTGAGCTCCACCGCCTCAGCCAGCCACAGCCGCGCCGCCTCGGGGAGCAGGGCGCGCACGCGGACCATATCCAACCTGCCGTCCGCCCGCTCCGGGAAGTCCAGGTCCCGCATCGCCTCCAGCGGTACGCGCAGCAGCAGCGTAAGCGTGGTGTCGCGCGGGACCACCCACGCACGCAGGGCCACGCGCTCCGGAATCTCGTGCGAGTCCAGTGCGCGGGGCATCGTGGTGGCCAGCAGCAGGCTGGCGAGGAGCAGCAAGCGTCTCTGGTGCATCGTCGCGAGGAGATATAGCATATGGCACGCGCGGATTCACGCGTCGCGCTGGATCCAGACCACGTCCTCGGAGCCCGGATGTCCCGCAAGAGAACGTCCATCCTCGCCGCCGTGTTGGGCGCCGTCATCCTCACGCTGGCCATCGGCCAGGCGCGGCTCAGTGCCTCGCTCGAGCGGCAGCCCGTACAGGCGCCCGTCTTCGAAGTGGACCCCTTCTGGCCCAAGCCCCTGCCCAACGGCTGGGTGATCGGCTCGGTCATCGGCGTCGGCGTGGACTCGCGCGACCACGTGTACATCGTGCACCGCCATCAGTCGCTCAACGCGCGCACCGAGATCGGCGCCGCGCAGGATCCGCCGACCGGCGACTGCTGCAGCCCCGCGCCGCCGGTGCTGGAGTTCGACCCCGAGGGCAACCTCGTGCGCGCCTGGGGCGGCCCCGGCGAGGGCTTCACCTGGCCCAACTCCAACCACGGCATCGCCATCGACCACCGCGACAACGTGTGGATCGGCGGCAACGGCCAGGGCGACTCGCACATCCTGCAGTTCACGCGTGACGGCCGCTTCGTGCGCCAACTCGGCGAGCCCGGTCGCCCCGTGAACAGCCGCAGCACCGAGTGGTTCGGCCGCGTGGCCAAGATCTCGTTCGATCCCGCCGCCAACGAGGCCTTCGTCGCCGACGGCTACGGCCACAAGCGCGTCGCCGTGCTGGATATGACCACCGGCGCCATCAAGCGCTTCTGGGGCGCCTACGGCAACGCGCCGCTCGACACGAATATGGGGCCCTACGACCCCGACGCGCCGCTCGCGCCGCAGTTCCGCAATCCCGTGCACTGCGCCGAGCCGTCGGTGGATGGGCTCGTGTACGTCTGCGACCGGCCCAACAACCGCATCCAGGTCTTCCGCCGCGACGGCTCCTTCGTGAACGAGGTGCGCATCGCGCCGCGCACGCTGGGCGACGGTGCCGTGTGGGACATCGCCTTCTCGCGCGACGCCGAGCAGCGCTACCTGTACCTCGCCGACGGCAAGAACGAGAAGGTCTACGTGATGGACCGGCGCTCGCTCACGGTGCTCACCAGCTTCGGCGGCGGGGGCCGGCAGCCGGGACAGTTCTTCGCGGTGCACTCCATCGCCACCGACTCGCGCGGCAACATCTTCACCACCGAGACCTACGAGGGCAAGCGCGTGCAGCGCTTCGTGTATCGCGGCGTGCGGGCGGTGACGCAGCGCGATCAGGGGCCGCCCTGGCCGGTGCGCTGAACCCGCCGCAGGCAGGGCTGAGGGACGCGGCGCAACCGCGCGAGACCGCCTGATGCGCATCGTCGGAGGGAAGTTCGCCAACCGCGACCTCACGTCGCCGCTGGACTTCCGTGTGCGGCCCACCGCCGAGCACGTGCGGGCGGGGACGCTGGACCACCTCACGCCCGACCTCGCCGACGCCTCCTGCCTGGATCTCTTCGCCGGCACCGGTGCCCTCGGACTCGAGGCCATCTCCCGCGGCGCCACGCGCTGCGACTTCGTCGAGACGCGCCCGGCCAGCCTGCACGCGCTCAAGGCCAACATCGCCGCGCTGCGCCTCCGCGAGCGCACGCGCGTCTTCAAGAAGGACGCCGTGCCCTTTGCTGCCGCGCTGGACGAGGGTGCCTACGACATCGTGTTCGTGGATCCGCCCTACGGCTCAAAGATGCTGGACCACGTGATCGACTCGTGGCTGCGCAAGCGCTTCAGCAAGATTCTCGTCGCCGAGCACGAGCGTGCGCACTCGCTGCCGCCGGGAGGCAAGCGGCTGGACTTCGGCGAGACGGTGGTGTCGGTGTATCGGCGGCCGCCGCTCAAGGGCGCGCGGGGGTAGGTCTGCCCGTCCCTGCGAGGTAGTAGTGGTTCTCTCCTTCGTCCGCGAACTCGCGCAGCAACGCGAGGCCAGCGGCGTCCAGTGCGGTGGCGTACGCAGCCGCGCCGAGCCCGTGGGACGCCTTGCCGGTGAGGACATCGTTCCACCTAGCGGGGACCGCCGGCGCCGTAAACAGGAACTCACCGCCCGGCGCGAGGCAGGCGCCCACGCGTTGAATGAGATCGCGCTGCGCATCGGGTGGCAGCAGGAAGATCACGCCGATGGCAATCACGGCGTCAAAACGGCGACCGAACATCGCTGATGCCGTAAGATCCTCGCACTCGCTTTGGAACTGCGGAAAGCGCTCTCGGAAGCGGGCCAGCAGCGTCGGCGACGCGTCGATGCCCCACACGGTGCAGCCTTCGCGCGCCAACTGCTCCGTGACCGGCACGCCAGCGCCGCAACCGAGCTCAAGCACCTCGGCGCCGGGACGAAGCGATCGCGCCCACGAGGACACCGCGTCGGCGCCGATCCCTGCGCCTTCGCGCAGCGCTTGGTACGCTTCGGCTGCCGCCTCGTACCCGCCTGAGGCGTCAGCGCCTGGTCGTGAGGGCATCAAGGCATCCTCCGACTGGGGCTACGAGGCAGCGAGCACGGACACCGCCGCCGCGTTCGCCGCGAGTCGCGCGAGGACGAGCAACCCAGCGAGCGTGAGCCCGCAGGCAACGACGAGGGTGACACCGCGCCCCGGTCGGAAGAGCGGACTGCCGTCGGCCCGCGACGGGATCGCGACGCTCGGCGCGCGACCGCGCAGCACCCACGCGACGTGGAGCGCGGCGAGCAGGAAGAGCGCGCCAGCGACGGCGCCGGCTAAGAGTCGCACGAGATCTCCACGTGTCTGGATGCTTCATATGGAACGCGCGCCCGCCGCCCGGTCGCAATGAGCGCTCGAGCCGAGAGCTGGGCTCGCGTGCCGTGATGGAACGCGACCTACTCGGGCGTCCGTGTGGCTTGGAGCGCCCCCGAGGGGCAGCGAGCGACCTGTTCGGCGATTGCGTCGGCGGATTCGTGCTCCAGCTGGATCCAGCGTTTCCGCTTTACGTCGAACACGCGCGGGAGCCCGCGCACGCAGCGCCCGGAGTGGGTGCAGACGTTGGGGTCGAAGGTTACGGTGAGGCCAGGGACCTCGTAGATCTGCAGGCGCTTGGTCATAGGGTGCCTCCTCGAGGAGCGAGTCTCGTTCTGCTACCGCGTGCTGCTGTCGTCGGGAGCCGTGGATGCGACCTGACGGATATGCACCGCCAGCCGCCAGTACAGGATTCCGTTGGCGAGCACGGCGATGATTGCACTTATGGTGTCGAACGGTCCCGGTCCGTCCGTACTTCCAGGAGCGGTCGCTTCGAAGTAAGCCAGGGCGACCGCCAGCAGCGCGACCATCCCGACGAACACGCGAATCCCCAACACCCACGACAGCGCGACGTACCTGCCGAGGAAATCCATCCCCGGGTCCCCACCGTTCGCGGCGTAGGCCAGCAGGGTGCCGAAGACAAGGATGATGACGTTCGCGACCGCGGCGACGTGGTCCATCGCGGTCGCCGGGAGGGCATACTGCAACCCAAACTCGACGATGAGCGAAACGACAACCAAGAACGCGAGCACATACTTCAGCGCGGCGCGAGGCGGCAGGGGGCCTGCGGCGAGCTGCTGCTTCAACGCGGATACATTCCAGAAGAACATACGCTCGCTCCGGTCAAGCTAAGGTGTGAAGCTGCCGTGAGCGCTTCCCAGAGAACGCGGTGGTGGGGCCTCGGCAGGCCTTCATCAAGATGAGGCTCAGGCGCCACGACCGCTACCGCCCCTGCGGATGCCGGCAGCAAGCTTCGCTATGCGGCCGTGGCCTTCGCGGACCCGCTCCACTGCCGCGCCAGCGAGCTTGCGAGCATCCCGTACGCCACGAACACGCCTGCGGAGAACGCGAGCACGATCGGAATGGCCACAGGGGCAGTCGGGGCGGTCGCGCGGCCAACAGGCGATGTCAACCACGCGACACCGAACATCAGCAGCCCAAAGCCTGTGCTGGCGCCTGGAACGGCCATCACGCGAGTCCGACGCAAGAGGGCGAGTGCGATGCCCCCGATCGCGCCATAGATCGTGCCGAGCAAGACTACCTCGAGCGATCCGCCCCAAGAGAAGCGCGTCGGTGCTCCGGTAATGAAGGGCAGCGCTGCCATAGCCAGCCGCCCGCCGACGCCAAGTACGCCGAGGCCAGCGACCGCACCTGCGAGAATTGCGCTCAAGTCCGACCGCCAGTGCGACATTGTCTTGCGGCCTCCGGGGTGGGCGGCCGCGAGGACCGGCCGTGTCATCGGTTTCTGCAGCAACTGCCTCTGCGCTCGTCGGCAGCAAGCGTCGCGATACTTCAGGCCACCACACCCACACGCCACAGCCAGACTGCCGCGACTCCCACCACGAGGGCTTCGCCGGCGACCCACATCCACTGACGCGCGTCGTGCCCGTCGACCATCAAGCCCATCAGGCGTACGACAAGGGCGCCCGCGACGAAGTACACAGCGACGGTCGGAACGAAGGTAGACCAAGGCCGCAGTGACGTGCGTGCGAGGAAGACGAGGCCAACGCCGAGAACCATCCCGCCGCGAATGCGTCGTTCGATTGCCTGGAACGTATCAGTGGCAGGCTCGGCACCGCCTGTGAGGCTGCCAAACCAACCGGGGAAGACGGCCATAACGACCCCGAGGCAGACGAGCACGACGCCGAGGATCCGTGGCAGCGACATCGAAAGGCCTCAACTGGTGATTGAAGGACGTGAGGGAGTGCGCGGGGGAGCCGTCGGTTCGTCGGTCGGACGCGCGTAGGTGACAGTCTTCCCTAAACTGCACGGACTACCTCAGTTCCGCGACTTCGCCCGATGCCTTGGCGGGAGGCGCGGGACCGTCCGCTGCCACCAGGGTGTGTCGGGGGATGCCCGGCGCGCCGCGGCTACGCAATGCGCCCCTCCGCATCCATCGGCAGCACGCGTGGAGGCACCCAGCGATCGAGCACCACCATATGGTTCACTGGCACCGGCGTCCATCGGGGATCGTTCGTCAGGCGCTCTGATGAAACGACCGTCGCCTCGCCCTCGTCGGTCGGCCGCCGTTGCGGGAACGACAGCCCGGCCGGCTCATACAGTTCGCCGTGCAACAGGTAGAGCGTCTCCGGCACGGCTCCCGCGCCTGTGGCAAAGCGGCTGACCGCGATGTGATTCCCGTCCGTCACGGCGACGTTGAGAAAGCTCGGGTCACCGCGGCCGTATCGCGCGGCGATGTCCACCACCCGCGCGATCGCCGCCGAGAGCCGCTGCGCCAGTTCGAGCGCCGCGCTCCCGTCGCGTCCCTCTGCGCCCGCGGCATCGACCGGGCAGCCGTGCCGCACGATCTCGTCGACGAACACGGCGAAGAGATGCTCGGTATCGGTATTTCCGCGCACGATGCCGAAGGCTTCGTCCGTCAGGTCCTCCAGCAGGCGCCGGCGCAGTTGGCGGAACCCCCCGATCATCCCGTTGTGCATCAACAGGTAGTTGTCGTACGCGAAGGGATGGCAGTTCGCGAGGTCCACGCCGCTGCCGGGCGTCGCGGCGCGCACGTGGGCCATTACGCAGGCGCTGGTGACGACCTTCGAGATGCTCTGCAGGTTGCGGTCACTCCAGGCCGGCGTGATCTGGTGGAAGGTCGCCGGCTGGCTGTGGAGGCGCGGCGCATACCATCCGATCCCGAAGCCGTCGCCGTTCAGCGGCTCGGCGCGCTCAGTGGCGTGCGCGCTCTGGTGGATCAGCGAGTGTTCGGGCTCGGTGACGAGCGTCGAGAGCCGGACGGTGGGGCCGAGGTAGAGTGTGAAGCGGCACATAGGCACTAGTATGCACCGAGATGGCTTGGGGTGCATCGGTGGCAGGCTTTCGGCGCCGTTCCGGCTGCAGCACACGACGTGACCAGCGGTCGCGCGCCAGCGCATAGACCTGTGCGCAGGCGGTCGCCGTGGAGTCCTGCCAGCCTGCGACCAGGCAGTCGAGCGCCGCGGCGCGTTCCAGGCGCTCAGCGCGCGTGGCGTCGAGGAGCTCGGGATGCTCACCGAGCTGGCGCATCAGTTGTGCGGCTGCCCGTACGTCGGGTCCAAACCGCCCTGTCGCGAGGAGGAAGACTGCGGCGAACTGATCGGCGTCCGCTTCGCCGCTCCCTGACGCGACTTCGCCTAGCTCGTCGGCGACGGCGTGGCCGAGTTCGTGCGCCAAGATGAAGCGGGCGATGCTGCGCGGCGCGTCCGAGAACTGCACGGCGTAGCCCAGCATCTCGTCGCACAGCAGGATCTCCGCGGTTTGCTCCAGCCATACGGCCTCTGCGGACTCCCCGCATCGCTCCAGGCGGACCGTAATGCGACGCGGCAAGGGACGCAGCAGCACCAGGACTCCACCGAGGTCATTCGCCGCTTCAAGCGCGAGGTCGCGAACAGCCGACGGGAACGAATCGGAGCGCAGCACCCAACCATTCGCCGGGGAACTCGCGAGGTGATGCGGTCCGGATTGCACGCTGACGCACGCGAGGCAAGTTGCGACGAGGGCAAGGCAGATAGACCGCGCCCGTAACACGGTGGGATGCCTGTTCACGCGAGAATGTGGGCGGAGCGACCTGCGGCTTCGGGCATTCAGGGCGTCTCGTTAGGTGGAAGTGTCAAGTGAACTGGGGCAGGATCCCTCGCCGGCAGCGAGCGTCGTTATGGCGCCGCGCGCTTGAACCTGAGTTCGTGCCAAACAGATGCTGGTCTCACCTACCGCCGTAGCGCTCCAGGTACACTAGGTCGTCCTCCGAATCGGTGCGGGCCACGTACACCGTTCCGGCGCCGAACCCAACGACCACCGCACCAGCACGTAGGGTGGCTGTGCCAATCAATCGGCCTGCAGCGTCAAAGATGTCGTACTGCCACGTGCGATCAGTCGCTGCGTGACTGCGGCCAATCCAGATTTCACCTTCAGGTGTGGACAGGACGGTGGCGGCGATGAACGGTGGCATCATTCTCGGGAACGCCTCGTCGGGAAGCTCCGGTGCTTGCCTCTGCGGTCCGCTGCCGCCGCCTTCGCGGAGGGCGCCGACCCGGGCGCCTTCGATGCGCCTTCGATACGCAGCCCGCTCTTCTGCCGACACGGCAATCGGAGTGAATGCGATGTCTGTACCACGTCGCACGTTACCCGCTGCGTCGATGATGTCGACGCGGAACGGATCGTGATGCACGACGACAACCTGTCCCTCGGGAAGCACCGTCCAGGCGTCGAGATGCGGGAACGGCGTGACGGACCTGGCGAGCGAGGCGACACCGCTCGGGAGGGTGAGCCGCACGCGTCCGCCATTTGATATGCGCGTGATCGCCTCGGAACGACCATCCGCGGGATTCCAGCGGACGACCGCGACCGAATCGATGAACGCGCCACGCTCTTGGTCGAACCCGCTACCCTCGAAGTAAAATCGGCCTTGCCGGTCGGTTCCCCGCGCACGAGCCAGTCCGCCCGGCACTCCGCCGGTGGGCATCGGGAGCGACGTTGCCGCAATCCGTCCGTCGGCTGACACCCCGAGAATGCGACGAAGCACCGGGTCCACGACCCACGTGGTCTCTGCGATGCCACGCAGTGGCGCCGTGGGAAATCGGTACTCGCCTGGCCCTTCTCCTTGGCGACCTACAGCGCGTCGCGTGCCTGCGGTGAAGTCGACCAGCACAATGCTGCGGTCCATCTGATCGGTGACGAGCGCGCGCTGACCCGGAAGCTCGCGCACGCCAGCGATCATCGTGAACGGCTCTTCAATCGTTGCATCGGGGCGGACCGTGAGGTCCAGCCGACGCTGGGGCGATGCAGAGGCGATAGGCGGCAGCGCCAAGATGAGAAACAGTCGGAAATGCAGCATACGTGCTCCGGGGGGCAGGACGGCAGGCGGTTGAGCGTCCTGCGTCGACGATGGGGACACCGTCACACGGAGCAACGCCTGCGCCGCTGAGCGCGCGCAAATGACTCCGAAGTGGCTCTCGGTTGGACACAATCTGCTGGCTGTATGGTTCCCTCCGGTTGCCGCGAGCCTGCAGGGTCGCCATAGCGTCAAGTTGTGCTGCAGGCGATCAAAAAGATGCGGTGCCGAAGGCGCCGCTACCATAGCCGACCGTCAGCACCAACTCTCGTTAGCCGAGCCTCGCCGCGAAACCGTCGGCTGCTATTGCGTCCTGGAGTAAATTTCGACTACCTGATCACCGTCTGGCGTCTCGGCGAGCGCGGCGATTCGCGACGGGCCGATGGCCCGTAGGCGACGTCCCTCGGGAAGTCGAACGCTGCCCAGCAGCGCACCGGTGGCGCTGCGATGCTCCCAGGTCTCGCCTTCTGCAGACGTAGTGCGCTGGAGCCACACGCCGCCGCGAGGATCGCCGAGCATGCTCAGCACGGGTGGCAGTGTGCGCGGGAACGTGGCAAGTACGCGCGCCCGTGCGCGCAGTGGGGCGAAGACGGCACCGTCAGGAACTGCGCTTTCAAGCCACGCCTCTCGATCGGCACCCGACACCTGATGGGGCGCGGTGGGGCCAGCGAAACTTCCGACGCTTCGGCCGCTGAGAGTGCGGAGCTCCACCTGATTGGTCTCGGGCGTCCACACCGCGATGACACCCGATGCCGCGACGGCCCACTGCGGCTCGGCGACGTAGGGCGCCGGAATTACCATAATCGGCGCACCGCTGGCCTCAAGGCGAAGCGCACGTGGCGCACTCTCCCAAGCGTACACGGTGTCTGTCCGTGTGCCCGCGATGCGGACAAGCGCTCGCGTGCTCGAGAATGGAACCCTGTACTCCAGCAGCGTGTCGGCGCCCGTCACGAAGATCCGCCGACTGGTCAGCGCCGGAACCATGCGGGTGCGAATGACGCGACCGGCGAAGTCGTACGTGGTGAGGCGGCCGGCGCCGTAGTCGAGGACAGCCACGGTCTCATGATCGAGGATCACGTCCGATGGAGCCCGGACCTCGCCCGGACCGTCGCCTTCGCGGCCGAAGTGCGCCGAGCGTGTCGCTTCGAATATATGGATCGCTGAGTCTGGTGGTGTCACGATAGCTACGACGCCGTTCGAGACCGACATGGCGCGCACGGCACCCGTGACACGGTCATCGGCACCGAGAGTCTTCTCGAGGCGCGGAACGGTTTGCGCGCTGGCTTCGAGAGCACTCGCAGCTAGGCAAGCGCCGACAAGTCCTGCGAGGCGAGCCGACCAGCATCCGGAACCGATCTGCATCGCTGTCCCCTCCTCAGAAGATGGTTGCTGCGGCCTAACGTGTGCTCTGCTGTGAACGCTCCAAAAAGAAGGGTTTGGCGGGGCGTCCGCAAGCAATCCTAGGCCACCGGCGGACGCCCCGCCCAACCCAATCCGCACCTGCGGCCGTCGGCAGCAAGCGTCGTTATACCGTGCGCGCCGATACCAAGTGGGCCAACCTCGGCAGCAAAGCCCGGGTTGAATCGGTGCTTGTTCGCGTCGATGTCGTCGTGATAGGTTCTCGAAAGGTCCGTGGCGCCCGCTGTGGACAGCAATCGTGAGGCCGACCAGGGCCGAGAAACTCTTCCCCAGCAGGAGTGGCATTTGCGCGTACTCGCTCATGCGTTCTGCCAGCCGCGCCTGGCATTGTCGGCCTACGTGCTTGGCGCATTGCTGGTCCTTGCCTCGCTGGGCTGCCGAGTCGGCCCTGAGGCGAGCGGGACAATTCAGGCAGTGTTGGTCGACTCGCTGATGCTTGAAGAGACCGACTCCGTGTTCGTCGGTCGAACCGGCGGACTCGCTGTCGATGATCGTCGACGAATCCTCGTGGCCGACGCGGTAGCGAACGCTTTGCTCGAGTTCGACTCGACAGGGCGTTTCGGCCGACGCTATGGGGCCGCGGGTCGAGGTCCGGGCGAGTTTCGCGGCATCGGCGATGCGATTCTTTCTCGAGCGGACGGGCAGCTCACACTTACTGACTACTCCCTGCGTCGGGTGACCACGTTTCACCGGGACGACGGCCGATTGCTGGGCACGCGCGCTTTTGATGGAAAATTGGGCAGCCTCGCGGGTGCCGACGGAAGGATCTGGTACGGAATCTTCGATCCGGTCAACGCGCGAGCCGTTGCCGTGGAGCAGTTCGCGGGATTGGTCACGACGGACACGACGCCCATTCAAGCGAGCTTGGTCGCGATTCCCAAGGAGTATCTGACAGTTGAGTCGCTGAACGGCATATACGGCTTCGCGAGTGTGGTCGCGTGGGGAGACACGGCTTTCGTGGGGTTCGCCGCGTCCCCTTTTCTCTTGCTTGTGACCGCCGATGGCGCCGTCGTGGACACGGTGCCACTGCCGGCCCGAACGAGGCGTGGTGTTCCTCCCAATCTTGCGGCCATCCTGAGCGACGTCAGTCTCCCGCTGACTGAGATGTACCGTGCAGCGTCCGGTCTGATGCGATTGCATCGTCGCTCCGACGGTTCCGTGGTCACAATCCATCACGACACCGAGATCGCCGGTCGACTGCTCTCCGCGCGAGTGTTCGCCGGAGTGATCGCCCCTGACCGCTCGCGCGCGTGTATGGATGCCGAGATTCCGGTCTCTTCGGACGCCATTCCTTGGACGGCGATGCAAGATGACTTGCTGTTTGTACTTGACCACGTGGTGGACGACGACGCCCCCAGGCCGCGACTGATGGTGCGAGCATACCGACTGGATACAAGCGAGTGCTCGTGGACACCACTTCAGGGAGACGTCCCACTGACGGGAGGTGTGAAGCGATGAGCAGTCCAATCCGGATTCCGCTGTGCTTGCTGGTATTCGCGCTGGTCGGACCGACGCCGATGTCGGCGCAGGATCGGCTGCCTCCGGACAGCAGCGCGATTCGGCGGGCCCACTGCGCCGCTGCTAGCCTACCCATTGTGAAACAAGCGCTGGACTCGGCCCGTCCTCCGCTGCTGCTCGTCGGGGAGCAGCGCCTCGGGCCGGTCCGTCGGTTCCCATCTTGCTCTCAAGCTCAGGAGCGAGACGGCTCGCTTGAGATCCGATTCATCCGTCCGTTCGCCGCGCGCGAACTCTATGGCGAGGCGGGTCGCTTTGGCGCCGTGATGCTCGACAGTTGGCTCCCGACGAGTCGCGCTCCCTGACGAGGTGAGATGAGTCCGCGACTGAGCGACGGCGACGGTGTGCTGCGAGCGGAAGTCCTGTGCCTTTGCTCAGCTACCATATCACGAGCTGCGCTTCGGCCGCCGGTGGGAGTGCAGCCGCAGCACTGCGTGCCCGCATGGCCAGCATTCGACTTGAGGCGGACTCAGTAGTAGAGCGTGAACTACACTGAGCTCTACGAATCGGTATAACGTGTGCTTCTGCTGCAAGCGCTCCCATAGTTGGTATGAAGCGGCGGCTGGACCTCCGCCCATCCACGGGTGCAAGGTTCTGCCCCATACCATCTACCGTGCTCGCCGTCTCGCGACGGGGCACACTGCGGAGGCCAGCCGCCATGGATATGATAGGCATCGATCTCCACAAGCGCGAGAGCCAGCTCTGCATCCTCGACGGGCAGGGCGGCGTCACCGAACGACGCATCGTCACGAGCCGCGACCGCTTCACCGCGGTGCTGGGCGCGCGTCCGCCCGCACGCATCCTCGTCGAGGCGTCGACCGAGAGCGAGTGGGTCGCGTGCCACCTGGAGGCGCTGGGCCACGAGGTGGTCGTCGCCGACCCGAACTTCGCGCCGATGTACGCCACGCGCAGCCGGCGGGTGAAGACGGACAAGCGCGATGCGCGGACCCTGGCTGACGCGCTCCGGCTCGGCGCCTATCGTCCGGCGCACCGCGTCTCGGCGGCGCGGCGGCATGTGCGCGCCGAGTTGGCGGTGCGCGAGGCCTTGGTCCGCACACGCACGCGATGCATCGCGCTCGCCAAGGCCCTCGTGCGCCGCGACGGCCTGCGCGTGCCGAACAGCACGGCCGCGTGGTTTGTCGAACGACTCACCGCGCTCCCGCTCTCGCCGGTGCTGGCGGCCGAGCTGGCGCCGCTGGTCGCGATCCTCGCGCCGCTGAACGTGCAGATCGCGGCCGCCGACGCGCGCATCGCGGCGCTCGGGCGGACGGACCCGATCGTCGCGCTGCTGCAGACGGCCCCCGCCGTCGGGCCGGTGACGTCCAGCGGCATCGTCGCGATCGCGGAGGACATCGGCCGGTTCCCGTCGGCGCACCAGTTCGAGGCCTTCCTCGGGTTGGTGCCCGGGGAGCGGAGCTCGGGCGAGAAGCGGCGACTCGGCCACATCACGAAGGCGGGCAACCGGCGCGCGCGCTATCTCCTGGTCGAGGCGGCGTGGCGCATCCTCCGCTCCAAGTCAAGCGACACCGCGGTGTTGCGGGCGTGGGCGCAGCGCATCCTGCTCCGCCGCGGCACGAAGATCGCGGCGGTCGCGCTGGCGCGGCGGCTCGCGGGCATCCTCTATGCGATGTGGCGGGACCAGCGGGCGTACGACGCGAGCCACCTGCGGATGCCGCAGCCCGTGCCGGCGTCCGCCGCATGATCGATGGGTAAGTGCAGGACCTGCGTGGGATCGAGATGACTGAATCGGGAGTGGCGAGCGCGACGCATTTTATGGCCGCTGGTGAGAGCCGACCCATAGTTGGCGCCGCCCCTCCTTCGCAGACCCCAATGCGCCGAGGCCACGGGCCTCACGAGCGAGCGCGAACAGAAGGATGAGCAGCACCTCGAGCAGCGCAGGCACAACGGAGAACTGCAACAGCGTCAACGCACCTGGGGCTTGACGCGGGCCGCCGCTTCACAGAAAGATGCGGTTGCGGGGCCTCGGCAAACTTTTCAACAAGATGGAGCCGAGGCCCCACAACCGCTACACTAGCTGCGCTCGTCGGCAGCAAGCGTCGTTATGCGCCGCCCGCCCTAAAGGTCTGCAACATGCGCGCTGTACGCCTGCAGTTCCGCTGGCCCGAGGCCGCTGGAGGCAGCAAATGGTATGCCAAGAGAAGGCACGAAGCGCGATGGTCCGTGCACCTTCGTACTCCCGTTCATGGGGCGCTTCTTTGAGTAACTCAAGACACATAGGGCCCGCGCTCGCGTGATGCCAACGTAGAGAAGGCGCGCGGCCTCGGAAACCTGTCCAGAGTACTTTGCTCGGTACGGTCCCGGAAGGATCTCGTCCTCGAGTCCCGGGAGGAACACAGCTTTCGCACTGAGCCCTTTGGAGGAGTGAAGCGTCATAATTCTCACCCGCCCAGCCGGGTCATACTCAGGAGGTAGCTCAGAGCCGATGCGAGCAAAGGCGTCTCGAAGCACTTCTCGCACGTGTTTCGGACCACGTGCTCCAAGGACGTCCCTGACCTCTTCGAGCGTGAAAGCGTCTGGCAACGCATCCGTGAATGATCGCCACTCCTTGAGCGCCGGAGCAGGTAGGTGAGCGCTTACCAGTGCCTCGATCTCTGCCTTCCTGGCACCAAGCGTATCCGCGAGCGTCCATCCGGCGACAGATGCGCGAACGGCAACAACACCATCCAACGCCTTGAGCTGGCGTGTGCTGAACGCAGAGGCAGTGCGAGTGGGCGTGAACTGATCCGCGAAGTTCAAGTGATGAGTGTGACACGCGTCCGTGATGTCAGAGCAGATCTTCATGCCAACGCCTGCGCGAATCCCCAACAGAGTGCGGAGAGCCACGTAGTCCTCAGAATCGCTCATTGTGCGCAGGAGAGCGTACACGAAACGTGTACCGTCCTCATCCGCATATCCACTGCTCGATTGCACCTCCGCCTTGACGCCAGCTTCCACCAAAGCCGTGAGCAGCGGACCCGCTTGTGCATCTCGGCTCGAGATGAGGACTAGGATATCCTCAGGCGCGGTTCCTTGAGTAAGCAAGGCCTTAACGGACGCCGCGACGGCCTTTGCCTCCGCAGTCACGTTCTGAAACGCCCAACCGAGGGCCTGACCCGGCACCGGTGGGGTGCTAGCCTTGTAAACAGACTCTTGAACTTTGGGAATGCGCTTCGGTGGGGGGAAGGACGCTAGGACGGAGGTCGCTGCGGCAAGAATCTTCTCGCTGCACCGGAAACAGTGCTGTAAGACGTGTGAGCCGGCACTCTTGTGGCGTAGCAGAAAGTCCTGAATGCCCTCTGGGTAAGCGTGGCGGAACGAGTAGATGCTCTGGTCGTCGTCCCCGAGCGCAAAAACCACCACTCCCATAGCCGCAAGCAGGTCAATGAGTTCGATATCTGCGCGATTCAGGTCCTGATACTCGTCGACGATCAGATGCTTCAGTCCTGTGAGTACAACAGGATCAAGTGTACCGGCTTTGATTTCGTCCACGCATAGTCTGACCGGCTCACCGGGCAGGATGAAAGCATACGTCTGCGTGGCTCGCCGGTAGAAGGCGGTAAACGCGGCCAGTTCGCCGGGAGTAATCGGAACTTTGGGCAATGATATGTGAGGAGCAGGAGGCTGTCCCGTACTCCATTCCGACTCAAAGTAAGCGCGTAGCTCGCGCGCTCGGGTAAGCGTGCAGCCGATTGACTTCGCCAACTCCTCGTCGAACACGAACCGCTGCTCCCATTCATCAAAGCACGCGCGGCCGCACGGGGTAGTACGACAGCTTCTTGCCGGCCGACAGGATCGTCAGTGCCAGAGAATGCAGCGTCGTAATTCGTGCCTTCTCAATGCCAGGAACCGTCGCGCATCTCTTCCGGATGCCATCACGAAGATCCTCGGTCGCAGCGTTAGTGAAGGACACCGCCCAGATTGCCTCGGGCGGCGTCCCACTGGCCACGAGCCACCGAATTCGTTCTGCGATCGAGAACGACTTTCCGGATCCGGGCCCTGCAACGAGTCGAACCTGATTGCTGGTGTCGTGTGCTGCGGCGTCTTGGACCGCCTTGGCGGCAGTGAGCTGAGCTTGCGTTACTGGCACGAGGAGTCTGACTCAGGTTAGGAGCTGGCTGGTGCGCATAACGTGTGCTTCTGCTGTGAACGCTTCAATAAGAAGGGTTTGGCGGGGCGTTCGCAACCGACCTAGAGCAATCACGAACGCCCCGCCAAACCCAACCGCACCGCGTTCATCGGCAGCAAGCGCCGCTATACGCCCTCCACGAACTCGCGTGAGACATCCGTGAATCGGGACCGTCTAGGGAGCTAGCGCCCTCAGGCTACCCACATGAAGAGCGAAGGCTGACGCAAGAGCATCGCAGACTGCGCAGCTGATCCGAGTGAGGAACGATATGCTCGGGTTGCAACAGCGCACTCGCTTTCGCGGTTCCAGCCCGGCCCTGAGTACCCAAGTTGACACGGTCTGTATCCGAGGGTGAGCTTGGGTGGAGTGCTTGGCGCAGGCCAACGCAACAAGTAATTGCACGGGGGGTAACAAAGTCGACCGGAAACCTTTGTGCCAAAATGACGTACTGCCACTCGTGTGTAGACACAGACGGAAGCGTGCGTCGAAGTGTGTGCGGCAACTCTTGTAGCGAGGACTCGATACTTCGATGTCAAAACTGAGCATTTTGCTCGTGTCGCTTGCTTCCGTCGCGATCAGTTGCGATTCGCCCACCGGGGTTGATCGCGAACTCGTGGTGCAGCTGGATCCTACGTGGGTCGGCGGCGAGTCGAGTTCGCGCGTCGACTGGAGCACGCGCCAGTTCATCCTGCCTGGCAACGTGATGGCAACTTTGCCGATTGCCCGAGCTGAGTCAATCGCGACTGCATTGTCCGCGATGCTTGCCGCCGACGCGATCGTAGGCAACATACGCGAGACGCTCGAAGCTGATCGTGGCGGTCAAATTTCATTCAACGATCTGACTCCGTGTCGGCGCCTGACCTATACGATCTCACCCGCCAATGCCGAAACACCAGGATTGTCATTGTATCAGCGCAGATCGCTTGCGAGTCAATGGGCGGTGCCACTCTGTAGTTCACGAGGTGACGCTATCATTTCAGTTTCTATCGCAGACGCTCCGTTCAGTGGACAGATATCGGAGGAAGGCATCACGTGGGATAGCGAAGAATCAGCGTCCGGCGCTTTCCGGCTGACTGGAATGCGTCCGACTTATCCAAGCGGACTTCCTCTATCTCCTGAAGAAGCAGCTAAGTTCCTATATATGCAGTTGGGGACGCGAATAATTCGCGGCCCTGACCTTGTCAGCCAATACGAAGAGACGAACATCGCCCGTTCGGCACACTGCGGTAGTTGGAGGTTTGTCATCGAGACTTCGCTTGATGTTTCCGTTGCCGACGGCGGAAGTGTGACCCGCGACGCCTTCTATCTCCGCCGCCATCCTTCGTGCATCTCAGATCAGATTGCTGTATTTGTCGAGCGAGATTCCCAGCCGACGACGTTCTGGAGCTATCGACTTGTAGGAAGTCAATTGGATAGCGTCCTTGTCCAGCTGAATCTACCGACCCGATTCACTCGAGTTCTCTTCTAGCGACCTCTGGTCGGCAAGAAGACGTAGTGGGGGTATGAATCGGCCCGGGTTTGCCGGAGGCTCCACATCGTGAGAGGTTGGAGCCATGCCCAGACGTTCCCCATTTTCGCCTGAGTTCCGCGAACGCGCCATCCGGATGGTGCTGGACCAGGCCCCGCAGCACGGCTCCCAGTGGGCCGCGATCCGCTCGATCGCCGAGAAGGTCGGCTGTCACCAGGAGACCCTCCGGAACTGGGTCCGCGAGCACGAGCGGAACACGGGCGTGCGACCCGGCCCGACCACGGACGACCTCGCGCGCCTCAAGGAGCTCGAGCGCGAGAACCGCGAGCTGAAGCGCGCCAATGAGATCCTGAAGAAGGCGTCGGCGTATTTCGCCTTGGCGGAGCTCGACCGCCGACCCAACTGATGGTGGCCTTCATCGACGCGCACCGCGCGGCGTACGGAGTCGAGCCGATCTGCGCAGTGCTGCCGATCGCTCCGTCGACCTACTACGAGGCGAAGGCGCGCGCGCGCGACCCGTCGCGCCTGCCGGCCCGCAGCCGCGCGGATGCGGCGCTCCGGCCGGCGCTCCAGCGCGTGTGGGCGGCGACGCGCGGGCGCTACGGGGCGCGCAAGGCCTGGAAGCAGCTCCGCCGGGAGGGCCGCGTGGTGGCGCGCTGCACGGTGGCGCGCGTCTTCAAGGCGATGGGCCTGCGCGGGGTGGTGCGCGGGCGCCGGGCGACGACGACCGTGCCCGAGCCGGCGGCGCACCGGCCGCAGGATCTCGTGCAGCGGAACTTCACGGCGACGCGCCCGAACGCGCTCTGGGTCTCCGACCTGACGTACGTGCCGACGTGGCGCGGCTT
Organism: Gemmatimonadaceae bacterium; assembly: GCA_019637355.1. NCBI lineage: Bacteria > Pseudomonadati > Gemmatimonadota > Gemmatimonadia > Gemmatimonadales > Gemmatimonadaceae > Gemmatimonadaceae bacterium. Next base: position 647,100 of record JAHBVT010000001.1, read on the forward strand.
CGTGTACGTCGCGTTCGTGACCGATGCGTACTCGCGCCGCATCGTCGGCTGGCGCGCGACGACGACCCTGCGGACGGACCTCGCGCTCGACGCGCTGGAGCAGGCACTCTACGACCGCGCGCTCGACGGCCCGCTCGTGCATCACAGTGACCGCGGGTCGCAGTACCTGGCCATCCGCTACACGGACCGGCTGCTCGAGGCCGGCATCGAATCCTCCGTCGGCAGCCGCGGTGACGCCTACGACAATGCGCTCGCCGAGTCGATCAACGCGCTGTACAAGGCGGAGGTCATCCATCATCTCGGACCGTGGAAGGGCCTGGAGGACGTGGAGTACGCGACGCTCGAGTGGGTGGCCTGGTACAACAGCCAGCGCCTGATGCAGCCGCTCGGGGACATCCCCCCGGCGGAGTACGAAGCGCAGTATTATCACGCCCACGCCGCATCCGCGGCCGTGGGACTCAACTAACCGAGTCTCCGGGAATCCCGGGCCGATTCAGTATGCATATCCCCACTACGTCTGCCTTCCGACTAGGGTACACGCTGCGGAAGTGCGGGTGGTCGGCGCGCGGGTCGTCTCGGACTGGGCGATGTCGGAGGGGTTCCAGAGCGCAACGACTCCATGCAGTTTGGATCATTTGGCTGACAAGAGCCGGTGTTCACATGAATCATCAGGTCTGCTGAGCCCGTCACCCCTTGCGCGTCGACGACCGATACTCCGAGGCTCCGAAACGACGCGGGCGTGTCAAAGCTGTGCTGAAACGAACTGCCCGATCCAGCGTACTCTCCGTCGAGGTACCACGAGAAGGTGAAAGGGGGGGTGCCCGCTGTGGCTGTAGCATCCCACGAGTTAGTCACCCACGGATAAACGTAGGATGGGCCTGAGATGGTGACGGGCACGGGTACGTTCACAACCATCGTGCTTGTCAGCGCGATTCCGTCAGCAGTTAGCTGGTCATTCCGGATAGTGTGAGTGCCCACCGTTGAGAATGTTCGCGTAAGCGTCGCTCCTGTGTCCGCGGTCTGCTGCACTCCGTCGACGAACCAGCGAAAGCGATAGCCAGTGGTGTCCCAATCAGGAATCACGCGCCAGGTGCTCGATGCGTTCGGCGCGATAATGTTGTAGCCCGTGATGGTGCCAGGCGAGCTTGATATCACAACCGGCGTGCGGACGAAAGCCTCAGAGTACTGCTGCTGCGGAAATCCATGGCCGCTCGGGTGCAGGATTCCGGAGAAGTACCGGACGTGCAAGCTGTCCTGCTCCTGCACCTGGCTACTCCACGAGTTGCCGGCTCCCCACGTCAAAGTTGCGGACGCACGGTAGACATTGTGGAGCGGATTGCCTCCGGGATCCGGATAGTCCGCGATCATGTCGAACGCAAACTCCGCGCTTACAAAGAGGAAAGTCTCGAGCGGAACCCCCGCGGGGCCCGTCGCATTCTTGATCCAAATTTCTGCCTCTCCCGGAGAGGCGTAGATCCACGGATTCTTTGACTGTGGAACGTCTAGCGTTACCGCGCCAGTGAGCGTCCGATACATCTGACTCACGACCATTGGACATGACTTGAGCATCGTTGGCAAATCGTACTGGTGCACCTCTGTGCGCCAGCCAGTAGATCGATTGACTGCGCATGCTTCCTGATAGACAGAGTTGTAGCCGCCTCCGCCTGCGCATGCCGAGAGGAACGCCATTGCGGGAACAACGAATAGGTGAGCAGGAGTGAGCCGCATGATCAGTTCTCCTTCGTCACGGGATCAACGTCCGAAACGAAATCAGGCCGTCTACTGAGTGCGGCCGATCGCTCTGAGGCGCTTGCTCTTCGTAGTGGGGCAAGGCGAACAGTCTCGCGCCCATCGTTCGGTCCGCGAGTGTCGCGCCGGAGTCCAACCGCGGGCTGGCGCCATCCTTGAAAGTGCCCAACGAGGACGGACGTGGCCCGTCGAGAAGCACTTCCTTGCGCGGTGCGAAGGAGAACGTCGTTCGCGAGCGAAACATCCCAGACGGCGTTCGCCGCCGAGAAGGGCCGAGAGCGAAGCAGTAGTCGTGGAGCTGCAGCGACAAGCGTGCCGGTTCTCATCGATGCGGTCACCGCAGCGTCTTCCGGCGCGACGGGAATGCGACCGCCAACTGGCACGCCGAAGAAGAAGAAGTTGTGAAGCCCGGGAGCAGAGATGCGTCCTTCATGTGTGCGTGCGTCTCCAGCGAGAGCAGACACTGCCACCAGGACCTCCTGCGTGCCGCCGTAGCAAAGCCCGACGAGCCAACGCGAAGCGGTCATCTTCTGAATCAGTGGATCAATGTGTTCCGCGGTCGGCTCGTACGCGCTCACCGCGTAGTACGCTCGCGGGCATGGTTGCAGGTCGTCAGCGTGAATCTTCGCGCCACGATCGCGCTCTGCGACTGGGCGAACGAAGCCGACAGTGCTCCGCCACCAGGCTATGGCGAGCTGCTTCGCATCAGACTCGGAGATCTCGCCCGGTGCCTGCAGGGCGAGCACGAATCGTCCCTCTGCATCTAACTGGCTCTGTGCCTCGACAGTAAGAGCGGCACGCAATTCACTCTCCGTGGCCGCCGTGGGAAGCTTCGCGTCTGCGCACGCGAGTACTCCCGCGAGCTGTAACGCAACCACGGCGGTAGCGTGTCGTCGACTCAACGTCATAGCGCCTCCAATAGGGTAGAGAGTTTGCAAGGCCGCATGAACAAGAATGACGTCTGCTTCTGACAGAGTGACGCGCGAGCGAGACGGCAGATGTCCGCCTTAAGTCAGATTATGCCTTCTCCGCCAAGATCTTGTCGCCTTGCATCACGAGGATGAATGACGGGCGCGGAAGGCGCAAGTAGCCTAGGTCAATACTGCGAAGGCGAGAGCGGCGCTGCCGAATGCAAGCGGGACCGTCAAGGGCGCGGCGTAGGGACGGCGCTGTCGCGTCAATCGAGGTGCTGGCGTCTAATCGTGCAACAAGTTGAGCGGCCAGAAGCGTCTGGGGCCCAATTGTCACAAGTGGTGGCGCTACGACTTGCGTCTGCACCAAGTCACTGGCACCTGTGCGCCGAACGCACGATGATACACACACGATGGGTCGAGTAGACGAGAGGAACTGCGGCCCGACGAGAGGCCGTGCTCGCGGGTGCGACCTGAGTCAGCTGAAGGCCATATTTGTGAACGGCACAGCGTTCGTGCTATTGCCCTGTGTCTGCGGTGAACCCGCGGCGTGCGTATAACGTGTGCTTCTGCTGTGAACGCTTCAATAAGAAGCAGTTGTGGGGCGGCCGCTAGGCCGTCCCATGCTTCAACAACCGGCCGCCCCACAACTGCATCCGCACCGCGTTCATCAGCAGCAAGCGTCGTTATGCGCCGCGCACGCTAGCGACGCGGGCACTCGCTGCCTGGCTGGAGTGCGATGCGAAGCGTGTCAGAACGATTGGGCTGCAACGTGAGCGTGCGCACGACGGGCTCGTAGCCGAGGCGGCGGATGCGCACTGTGACGCTTCCGGCGGGCAGGGAATCGAGCAGGAACCCGCCAGTCGAGTCGCCCCATGCATGCCGCTCATACGGTGCGATGACGGATGCTTGCGCCATCGTCACCGCGCCGTTCGATCGCGCGTCGGTCACGGTGCCGAGCAATCGAGCCAAGCCGGACGCAAGTGGTGCGGCCGCTGGCAGTACCGCCGGCGCGGACGGGATAGGCTCCGCGAGACACTGCGGCGGCATATCAAGCATTGGATCGAATCCGGGCGTGCGTACGCAACTCGGAATGCCGAGCAGTACGAAGCTGTAGACTGCTAGGATGTGTCTAGTGCGCATAACGTGAGCTTCTGCTGTGAACGCTCCAATAAGAGGGGTTGGGCGGGGCCTCCGCAACCATCCTAGGGCATCCCGGAGGCCCCGCCCAACCCACTCCGCACCGCGTTCATCGGCAGCAAGCGGCGTTATAGCGCGAGTCATCGGCGGCGCGCGGTCGGTCGGAGCGCGCGACAGCCTGCGGCTACCTTGAACGCCGGTCGAGCGTTCCGTCGAGTGACCGGCGCCGTTGGCGCCAGATCCAGAACCAGCCGCCCATCGGCAGAAGGGCGACACCGAGCGTTCGCCACCCGCCTGGCGTGGGGTCGAGCGCGACATTTCCCAAGGCCGCGAGGCAAAGCGCGACGCAGAAGATCCACATACCGAGTGCTGTGCGTTCAGAGAGTCGCGTAACCATGGAGTCCTCTTGTCGAACAGGTGGTCGCTATAACGTATGCTTCTGCTGTGAACGCTCCAATAAGAAGGGTTTGGCGGGGCGTCCGCAACCGGCCTAGGCCATCACGGGCGCCCCGCCAAACCCAAACCGCACCGCGTTCATCGGCAGCAAGCGTCGTTATCGCGCCGCGTCGCGAATCGATCCCAGCCATGTGGCGGCGGCAAAGGCTGTTCGCACGTCGGCGACTGCGGCGCGCGCGCTGGGAGAGTCAGTCGCAGCAACAAGGAAGCGGCTGTTGTCGCCGAACATCTCAAGAATGATGAAGTCTGTATCGCGGTAGCGGAACTCGCAGAAGTCATCGGGCGAAGGGCGGAACGGGCGATACCGACGCGTGAGGGAGGCGCCGGCCAACTGGGAAGGCACGCGGCACGCAGCGAGGCGGCCGCCCAAACCGTTTGGCACCTCGAAGCTGAGGTCGGAAACATCCCAAATCTTCATTGCGACGAGATAGTCGGTTGTCGCGATAACGTGTGCTTCTGCTGTGGACACTCCAATAGAACGCGCGGGCGCAGCCCGCGCCATCCATACCGTGGCCATCAGCAGCAAGCGTCGTTAGCCGGCACCCGTCCGCCGCGCCGCCCGTCGTTCGCGGATCCAGCGCCGCACCGAGTCGGCGTCGGCGGCGAGCCGAGTGGCGGTTGAGGCCAGCGAGTCCTGCGCGCCCGCGAGCGAATCCGCGGGCGACAGCGGTCGGAGCCAGGCGATCGAATCGCCCTCAAAGCTTACGGCCGCGCCCCGCGAGCTGGAGACCACGCCGCTCAGCGGCGCGGCGTAGTGCTCCGTGCGCTCTTCGGCGCAGCGGAGGGTGTCGTCGCGGAACGCGAAGTGCTGCCGGAGTCGACCGGTCTCGCCGTAGAACGTGACGCGGTAGCGCTCGATGCCTGAGGCCATCCGGTCAAACTCGAGCGAGGCGCCCTCCGCAGACATCCCTTCGAGCGAGTAGGTCTCGACAGCCACGCGCGTCGTGTCGTCGAGGAGCGCCAGGCAGCCTTCCGCGACGCGCTGCTCAGTCAACTCTTCCGCGCTCGCGGCGGGGTCGGGCGACGGGGTGCACGCAAGCCCGGCGAGCCAGGTAAGAATCGCGGCAGTGCGACGAGCCATGCGTTCCATCCTCCGCGCGTGTCCGGCTAACGTGTGCTTCTGCTGCAAGCGCTCCCGTAAAATGCGGTTGTGGGGCCGCTGCAATCCTTCCATAAAGTGAAGCAGCGGCCCCACAACCGCTACCGCACCCGCGCTTGACGGCAGCAAGCGTCGTTAGGCCGCGCGCGACCTTCTCTGCGCAGCGCCACTTGGGTCTATCGCTTCTTCCCGCCGACACCAGGCGCCGCCGTGATCTGCCGCATCCACGCGGCGATCTGGCGTGCGTCGAGTTCCTTCTCGGACCTGAGCTCTACACCACGCGTTGCCTTGCCCATCGCCACCGGGGTCACTGGCGGTACGGGCTTGAGAGAGACGCCGTTCACGAACATGAGCTTGACATGATTGACAAATCCTCCGCAACAAAAGCACCAACCGTCCCCAACGCCATAGTACGCCATGCCCCACTTCACTGCGCGTTGCAGGCCCGGGAGCGTCTTAGCCGCCAGCGCGTCGACTCGCTCCGCGATGTCGCGTTGCGGCTGCGGCAAGCTGGCGATGTACGCTAAGACCGGCGCGTCACCGTCCGCCGCCTTCGCGGGGCTGGCCTTGCCGGTGAGCATGGATTTCTTCAACGAGGGCGATTTACCAGATGCCGTCTTGCGCTTGGCCGCCTTCGGGGCGGAGACTGCGGCGCTCCTGCCTGTCTTCTTGGCGGGCATACTGTGCTCTCGCTCCTCAACGGCGGGGTCGGCCTAACGTGAGCTTCTGCTGCGGACACTCCAATAGAACGCGCGGGCGCAGCCCGCGCCATCCATACCGTGGCCGTCGGCAGCAAGCGTCGTTATCGCGCTTGCCGCGTTCGTCAGTCGATCCGAAACCGGAGGCGTTGGCGTCGCAGGCCTTCTCGGAGGAGCCGGATGCCCTTGGGCCCGACGCCGTGGAGCGCGGCGAGCTCAGGCTCGGACCAGCGCGCGAGCTGGGTCATGGTGCGGATGCCGGCATGGTGCAGCGCCCGCAGGACCGGCCCACCGACCCCGTGGGGGAATGCCTCTTCGTTCGGATGTGTCGTCGAGCGTGGCTTGGTCATGCGTCAATGCGTCGCGGTCGCGATAACGTGTGCTTCTGCTGCGAGCGCTCCCATAAAATGCGGTTGTGGGGCCTCGGCAAACCTTACAAAAGATGAAGCCGAGGCCCCACAACCGCTACACTAGCCGCGCTCGTCGGCAGCAAGCTTCGTTATAGCGCACGCGCCAATGTTTCCTGACGTTCAATGTGCAAACGCGAAGTCAGCGCGTCCGAGCGCATCACGATTCGGCGGAGTCATCATCGTCTCCATCATCGGGGAGTCCCTCAAAGTGTGCGAAGCGTCTCTTCGCGAGTGACTGTAGGCGCTCACTCTGCACAAGAAGAACTCGACGCAAGCCAGGTGCTACCTTTCTCTCGCTGATGATCTGCGCGAGACGGGCGAGCGTAGCGGCTCGACGAGCGATGCGGACGTCTGGATGGCTGCGAAGTGCGATGACGCTGTCGCTTACGATTCGTCCGCGGAACGACGCTGGCAACTTCGCCTTCTTTTGCGCTGCAGGGACCTTTTCGTTGAGCACCGCGCTGAACTCGGAGTTCTCGAGGACCTTGATGTACACGGTAGCTTCGAGTCGGTCGAGCAACTCCTTCACCGCTGGGTCGTTGGTCTTCTTGCCTTCGAGATCCGGAAGGGGATAGAGCTCAACCTCGTACACTTCGAAAGGATCGAGCACACTCATCGCCACAGCGTCAGTTCGCTGATTCGTTAGGTGCCTGCCGACGCGCCCGCTGAGCTTCTCGCGTGTCTGTCCGACGTAAATGGGCTCGCCGTCGTAGTCGTAGAACACGTAGACGCCAAACGTGTAGGAACCCAGTCGAACCTGCTTGCCTGAGATTGGATCCTTGACCTGTTGGTCAAGAAACGCCTTGAGGGCTTTGCGAAGCTCTGCTGTATCCAGTGGCGGATGCGAGACACTGTCGCTGATCGGAGCGCTGTTCTGAACGGGCTGCTTGCTCTTGCTTCCCATCTCACCCCACCGCCATGAGAGAACGAGTCAACAACGGCTTGAAGAGATTCCGTGCTAGGTGACGAACCACCGGGACCGCAACGCCGTCACCGGCGAGGTGATACGCGGCGTTGTAGTTGCTCGGAAGCTTGTACTTGTCCGGTAGTCCCATCAGCCGGGCTACTTCACGCGGCGACAAAAGTCGACTGCGAACCGACCTGCCTTCGACAACCAGTAGGGTTTGCCTGCTCGACCCACCGCCAGGCGTGCGCAGGCAGCCTGCGATACCGTCAAATCGCACTTCGGCACGCTGAATTTTCTCTCCGGTCGGAGCGACTCGAGTCCGACGGTAGATCGTGCCGACTTGACGTTGCCCGGATTTCATCGCGTCCTTCACTTTCGCCGCGTTGAGCGGCGACATCATTGCGAGCAGCTGAGCGGTCTTCTCTTCTGAATTCCACTCCACGCCGCTCGGGTTTTCCTCAATGATCTCAGAGAGACTCTTTCGAGCGCCTCGTGGCATCGGGACCTTCCACCAAATCCACTTCTGTTTCAGGTTGGACGGTAGCGACTCGAATGCGGCGACGACGGCCTGTGAATGCCAAGCGTTCACAGGAGCGGCAGACACAAGCTCTTCCGGCACATTGGCAGACTCGTGAACGCCAACGATGAAGAGCCTCGGCCGAGACTGTGGCAAGAAGTGCACGGCATCGATGACCATTGCCCCGACACTGTAACCCTCTTCCACGAGTGCCCCAACGATGGAGGCAAAGTCGCGCCCACGATTCGAGGTGAGCGTGCCATAGACGTTCTCGAGAGCGACGACGCTCGGAGCGCGCTCCTGTTCGTTCAGTTGTGCGATGATGCGCCAGAAGGACCAAAACGTCCCTGACCGCCCGCCCTTGAGGCCGGCTCCGTTCCCTGCAAGCGACAAGTCCTGGCACGGGAACGAGGCCCATGCCAAGTCTGCGTCTTCAGTGATCGAGTTCGCGCTCAGCTTGCCAACGTCACCGAGAACGAGCTCATCGGCCGGGCTGAAGTTCGAGCTGTACGCCGCCGCCTTCGTCCGATCTATGTCGTTGGCGAGCAAGCACTTCCAATCCGCTCCGAGCCCAAGGCGCGCCATTCCCGCACCGGCGAAGAACTCCAGAAATGTGAACGTGGGTTCGGGCATATGAATGCGGCGGAGGGCGGAAGAAGCCTGAGAGAAGTACGGCCGAATATAGGCCGAAGTCCCGTTAGCTGCAATCATTGGATTGCATACCGAACCAGACTAACGCGTGCGTACTCCAGAGCTTCAACCTTCCGGAGGGTGCAGCGTCGAGTCCTTCGCGAAGACGTAGAACTCGCCCTCACCGACCACGTGCCGTCGGTAGAAATCTGCGTTGCTGAGCATCTTGGCGGCCTCTCCCGGATTGGTCACGGGGAGAACGGGTGGCCAAGTGATGACTTCCTGGCCGATGAGATGATCGGGAACCGCTTCCCATCGACCACCCTCTAGAATGATGAAAGCTCTTCGCTGCGCCATGACTCTCTCGGTCGCTATAACGTGGATTATCCGAAAAACGAACACAAACTCCCCTGCTTATTCCCCCGACTATCCTTGCAGGGAACTCACACTATCCCAAACCTCACTCCACGCTAACCCCCTGCGCAAGCACGATTTGTGCCGCACGCCTAGGCCATTTCGTACCCGGCTATCTTACCGCGCTATGCTGCAGGCAACTCGCACTATTCCATCCACATCCTTCGACCTCACCAAGCCAGAAAAGGGGCACGGACCATCGGTCCGCGCCCCTTCTCGCCCTTCCATATCTTTTCAGCCCAGCCGAAAAACCCTACCGCGTAGCCTGCGGCGTCCGCCGCGTCGCCGGATTACAATCCCGCCACTGCCCCGGCTGCCCACCCGGACCAGCAGGCAACGGATCCATAATGTCACGCGGCATCCGCTCCGGGTCCTCGCTGGCCAGGTACGCCAGCATCGCCACGAGCGTCGCGTTGTTCTTCAGGTCGTACTCCACAACCTTATCGTACGTGTCGCGGTCGGTGTGCCAGGTGGTGAAGCTGTAATCCCAGCTGAGCGCGCCAAGGTTGAACGCGGGCGCCTTGTGACACACGAAGCTGGCGTGGTCGGTGCCGCCGGTGGCCTGCCCACCAGTGGGGTTGAAGCGGATCCACTGGGTGATCTCGCTGGGCACCTGCCCGAGATACCGCTCGATCCGCTGCGCCGCGCCAGGGAACGGACCGGCGCTGAGATTGACGACGCGGCCGGTGCCGTTGTCCTGATTCCACAGCGCCTGCAGGCCACGCACGACTTCCGGATGATCCTCGCTGAACGCGCGCGAACCGTTGAGGCCCTGCTCCTCGCCGCTCCACAAGCCGACGAGAATGGTGCGCTTGGGATTGGGATACACCTGACGCAAGATGCGCAGCGCCTCCATCATCGTGATGGAGCCGGTGCCGTTGTCGGTCGCGCCAGACGACGAAGACCACGAGTCGAAGTGCGCCGAGAGGAGCACGTACTCGTCTGGCTTCTCGCTGCCGCGGATCTCGGCGACGACGTTGAACACGGGACGCTCGCCGACGATCTCGCTGTCGGTGAAGGCCCGCACGCGCGGGCCCTGGTTGTTGCGCGCGAGACGGAACAGCAGCCCGTAGTCCTCGCAGCCGACGGCGAACGCGGGCAGGGTCTGCTGCGGCGACCCGAACACCTTCTGGATGCCGGGATAGTTGCTGAACTGGTGGGTGAAGACGCCGAGCGCGCCGGCATCCTTGAGCTTCTGCCACACGTTGCGGCCGCCGCTCATCGCGACGTTGAGCTGGTTCCACTCCTGCTGCATCGCTGCCTGCGCCGCAGTCACGCGGTCGCGCTCCTCAGGCGTCGCGAACTCGGCCCACTGGCCGGGCGAACGGCAACTGAGCCGCGGTACGCTCATCAGGAAGAACTTGCCGCGCACGTTGGGCAACCAAGCATCAAAGGCCTCAGGCGTGCTGATGCCCTCAGGATACGCGATGACCTGGCCCTCGACAGGACGGCGCATCCCGGGGCTGTAGGTGAGCGCGTAGGCCTCGAGCGAACGCACGCGCGGGGTGAGCAGGTCGATGTGGGTGACGCCACGCTTCCAGCCGAGCCAGGTGCCGTACTGCTCCTTGCGCGCGGTCACGCCCCAGCGCTGGAAGGTGCTCACGGCCCAGTTCTGCGCCGCATCCATATGCGGGGACGCGGTCATCCGCTGCCCGAGCGAGTCCATCAACTGCTGCGCGAGGCTCATCGCCTGCGAACGGTTCATCCCCTCGTCCCACATCCGCTGGATGATGGGATCGGAGGACGGCGAGCGACGGATGTACGTGGGGACGCTGTTGACGTCGATGGGATCGGCCATCGGATTGCGCGCCCCCATCGGGGGACGGGCCTGGCCGGCCGGCTGCTGCGCGGCGAGCAGCGGCGCGACGAGCGCGACCGCTAGCAATGCTCTGACGAACACGGACTTCTCCTTGCAAGTGTGGTGGAACGGTTCCCTCAAACCTTGACGCTGAGTCCATCCGCCAACGAACTACGATACGCCTTCCAGGCCGGCAGCATTCCCACGAGCGTGCCGGCGACGACAACCAATCCAAGGAATCCCCACGCGGTGGCGCTGAGTGGCGCCATCGCGAGCGCGAGTCCGTAGCGCGACTCGATCGCGCCGGACGCCAGCGCCAAACCAAGGTACACCAACAGGACGCCGGCCACCGCGCCGCTGAGCGCGAGCAGCGCCGACTCGCTCACGAGCAGGGCGGAGATGGTGCGGGGTCCGGCGCCGACGGCGCGCAGCACGGCCATCTCGCGGCGTCGGCTCTCGAGCGAGGCATACAGGGCCACGCACATCCCGATCAAGCCGACGAGCAGCGTGAACAGGCTCACCAGCCGCAGCGCGGCCTCGGCGTTGCCGACGACGTCCCAGAGCTGCGCCAAGGCTACGCCAGGCACGATGGCAGTGAGCGGGTCGACGATGTCCTCGTTCATCTCGCGCTGCAGGCGCAGCGTCTCGAAGCGGTTCTTGGTGCCGACGAGGAAGGCGGTGATCGGCGGCTCGGCGTCGTGCAGGTGGTCGTCCGGCGGACCCATCGGCAAGCCGCCGCGATGCGCCTCGGCCTCGTGCATCGCCTCCAGCCCCTCGAGCGTCACGTACAGCGCGCGGTCGATGGGCGTCACGGTGCGATTGATGATGCCGACGACCTTGAACGGATGCACGTCGTGCTCGGCGAAACTGACGTCGGCGATGCCGTGGGCGAGCACGACCTCGCTGCCCAGCGTGTAGCCGAGCCGCCGCGCCACCTCGTGGCCGATGGCGACTTCGTCGTTGCCGCTGGGTGCGCGGCCCTCGGCGAAGGTCACACCCTGGTCGCGGAAGCGGTAGCGCTCGAAGAACGCGCCCGTCGTGCCGATGACGCGGAAGCCTTTATGCGAATCGCCGAGCGAGTAGGGAATCGTCCACGCCACGGCGGGATGCGCACTGTAGCGTTGGTAGGTGGCCCACTGCACGCTGCCGGAGGGCGTGGCCATCCCGAAGACAGTGCTGAGCAGGACCTGTGTGGTGCCGCCACGCGCGCCGACGATGAGATCGGTGCCGCGGATGGTGCCGGCGAACGAGTCACGCACGCCGCTGCGCAGGTGCTCGATGCCCACCAGCAGCGCGACGCTGAGCGCGATGCTGGCGACGGTGAGCGCCGAGATGGCGACGCGGGCGCGCAGGGACCGCGCGGCGAGCCCGAGCAAGAACATCACGCCGCCAGCTCCGTGGACGCCCGGTTGAGCGTCGCCAAGGCCAGCGTGCGCCCGAAGCGCTCGGCCAGCGCGAGGTCGTGGCTCACGAAAAGCAGCGTGCTGTTGGCCGCGGCCACCGAGGCGAAGAGCAACTCGAGGAAGCGGTCGCGGCGGTCGGCGTCCAGCGCCGAGGTGGGTTCGTCGCAGACGATGAGCTCCGGCGCGCCGATGAGTGCGCGTGCGACGGCCACGCGCTGCTGCTGGCCAACGGAGAGTGCGGTCACGGGCTTGTCGATTAAGGCCGTCAGTTCGAGGCTGCCGGCCAGGCGGTCGGCTTCGGCGAGCGGATTGGCGCCGCCGAGGCGTGCGCGCCGTGCCGCCGAGAGCCGCAGCGGCAGCAGGATGTTGTCACGCACCGAGAGGTACGGGATCAGGTTGAACATCTGGAACACGTAGCCGATGTGCGCGGCGCGAAAGCGGTCGCGTCCGGCGGAACCCATCGCGCCGAGGTCGCTGCCAAGCACCTGCACGCTGCCAGTGACGGGCGCGAGCACGCCGGCGACGAGGCCGAGCAGGGTGGTCTTGCCGCTGCCGCTGGGGCCGTGCAGGAACACGCGTTCACCGCGGGCGACGTGCAGGGCGGCGATGTCGAGCACGGGCGCACTGCCGCGGTACGCGAAGCGCACCTCGTGCAAGGCGATCGCGGGGTCGGTCACCGGCCTGTGTACGGGCGCATCGAGAGCCCTTCGATCGTGAAGCCGACGGACCCGTAGGGCGAATCGTAGTTGACGATGCGCAGCGTGCCTTCCATCCACACGGCATCGAAGAGCGCGAGCTTCACCGAGCGGCCGCCGGTCATCGTGACGAAGGCCATCTGGTTGGGCGGCGGCGGCGGGGTGTGCACGCAGGCGCCGTAGTACGGCACGAGCAGGAACTCGGCGCCTTCCTCCATCGCGTCGTCGAGCGGCACGATGAAGCCGGGGACCCGCACGCGCTGGCCGTCGAGGCGCCTGAGCGTGTCGGGCGCGGTGCCCTTTTCGTAGTCGAGCTGGCCGAGCAGGCGCCAATCGACGGGTACGGCGCTCTGCACCGCACTGGCGGGCGCCGAGGCTGGTGCCGGGGCCGGCGCGCGGGTCTGCGCCGCCGAGGTGAGCGGAAGGCTCGCGGCTGAGGCGCAGGCGAGGACGAACGCGACGCGTCGCATCATCGGCGCGTCACCGCGAACTCCGCCACCATCTCGGTGCGGTCCCACTGCAGCGCGAGCAGGCCGCGGCCGTTCTCCTCGCGCACGCTGATCGTGAAGGCCTCGACTTCATTGGCCAGCGGCCGCGCGCGCAGCGGGATGCGGCCAAGGTCACGCGCCTGGTCGTACTGCTGGCCGTTCTGGCCGGTCTGGCGATTGATGATCAGGATGCCGCCCGTGGCCTCGGGGATCGAGTACAGCGTGTACTCGCCCGGCGGCACGACGAGCTCGCCGAAGCGCAGCTCGGTGTCGGTCTTGAAGTGCGTGGCGCGGTTGGCGCCGGTGCGCCAGAGCTGGCCGTAGCGCACCAGCGCGCCCCAGATGTCGCGGCCGCGCTTCATCGGCACGCCGTAGTCCAGCGTGAACGTGGCGCCGAGCACGCGGGTCTCGCCGCCGCCGCGCCCGGAGAGCTCGCCGACACCGCGGCCGGTGGCGTCACGGTTGGCGAAGTCGCGCGCGAGCGCGACCACATCGGAGTTGCCGCTGCGCGTGACGATCAGCGCGCGCGTGGTCGCGCCGGCGTCGAGCGTGCGGATGGAGCCGTCGGGCAGCACGGTGAGGCGCATCGTGCCGCGCGTGGGGTGCGTGACGGTGGCCGAGTCGCGGCCGATGAGCGCCAGCGGGAAAGGGCTCACGCGCTGGCCGCTGAGCATCGGTGCGCCGACGGTGCTGGCACCGCTGCTGCGCAGGCGGCGCAGCGCCACGTCGAAGGGCCAATGCACGAGGTCAATGAACGGCAGCCACTCGGCGGGCGCGGCGACCATCCGCTCCGTGCGCTCGGCGGCCTGCGTGGTGATGTGCAGCGAATCGCCGTGCTTCATATATCGCACCGTGCGCGTCTCGGCGCCGGTGGTGGGGTTCAGGTCCACGACCGTGAGCGAGGTCAGGTTGCCGCGGGCGTCGAACTGCGCGCGCTGGCGTTGCAGCGTGGTGCGCGGGGATCGCGTGACGACTTCTGCTTCGATGACGTTGCCGGTGCGGATGATCCGCTCGACGGAAATCGTGTCGACGCCGAGACGGGCGGTGAGCGTGGACGTATCGGGGCGCGCCTGGGCGCCGAGGGCCGCTGGGGCCGTGGCCACGAGGGCAAGCAGGAGGAGTCGCATAGTAAGAATTCTACGCCACAGGGCCCCCCTTCGTTGCCTAGAGCGGCGGCATCGTCCGGCGCACGCTCTGGACGAAGCCGAGGCGCGAATAGTCCCCGAAGCTCCATCGGCCCGTCAGATCCTCGCCGCCGAAGACCTGGTCGCGGATGGCGCGGTCCACCCAGCCCAGGCGGATGAGGGTTTCGATCTGGCCGATGGTCTCCTCGATCCAGTCGGCCTTGGCCCGCAATTGCGCGACCGGGTCGTCCAGGCGCCCGCGGTGGGCGTCGAAGAAGCGCTCCGGGTGCCAGCTGGCCACTTCGCGGAGGGCCAGCACCTGCGCGCGCAGGTCCTCGTCGTGATGCGCGATGCGCACCTTCACGCCGATGAACAGGTCGCCGCCGAAGACCGTGCCGCGCTCGGCGTCCCAGACCACGTGGTGGTCGTCGGAGTGGCCCGGGGTTGGGCGAAGCGTGAGCGCGTCATCGGCGAAATCCGCGAGCGGCTGCGTGAGCTGCCGTCGCCGGCCCCAGGTGAAGCGCCGGTAGAATCCCACGCGTTCGGCAGCGCGGAGACGCCGCTCCGTGAGCGCCGCGCGTTGCACGCCGATGCCGCGGGCGATCAGCGCGGGCAGGCCGCCCGCGTGATCCTCGTGCGCGTGCGTGAGGATCGCGCCGCGCACCGGATGCGCGTCGAGCCAGGCGCCGAGGGCCGGTGCGGCGTTGGGGAAGGCCGCGTCCACGAGCACTTCGCGCGTGACGAAGGCACTCACCGCGTAGCCGACAAGGCGGCTGCGCCAGGAGGAGAATCGCAGTTCGGTGACGTCGCCGTGCGAGAGGACTAGCATACTCGCTGAACGATACCCGCGGAGCCGAGTCTCAGCGCACACCCAGCGGCGCCGGGCGCGACGATTGCCGGGGACCGCGTCGGAGAGTACATTTCAGGCGTTGAGGCAAGTGACCGGCGCCCGGCCATCAGGTCGGGCGTCGGGTCTTTTTTTCGCCCCCCGCGACATCCCTTTCCGAGGGTAGCCCCGTGATCGAGGCGCTCAAGCAGAAGCTCACCGACGAGGCGGAGAAGCTCCGCATCGAACTGAACGTCACGCTCCCCAACGAGATCCGCAAAGCCGTCGAACTCGGCGACCTGCGCGAGAACTCGGAGTACAAGGCCGCCCTCGAACGCCAGCAGTTCGTGCAGGCGCGGCTCGGGCAGCTCACGCAGCGCCTGTCCAAGCTCTCCAGCATCGACGAGTCGCAGATCGCCAGCGACGCCGTCGGGATGGGCTCCAAGGTGACCGTCGAGGACCAGGACTCCAAGGAGCGCGAGGAGTACCACCTGATCTTCGGCGACGCCGAGGACTTCGAGGACGGGCAGGTGACGATGTCGTCGCCAATCGGCCGCGCGCTTCTCGGCAAGAAGGTGGGCGAGGTGGCACTGCTCAAGCTGCCGGCGCGCACGCGTAAGCTGAAGGTCGTGAAGCTCGTGACGATTCACGAGGACATCTAGCGTCCGCTAGGCTCGCTCAGCACGGAGTCGAGGAGGGCGCGCAGTCCGGCGTCGCTGGCGCGCACGGGCCCCATATGCCGCCAGCGCAGCGTGCCGGCGCGGTCTACGAGATGCGTGCTCGGCACGCCGAGCGCCCGGAACGTGAAGGACGCGCGGTCGTCGGGATCGAGCCAGAGTTCGTAGCTCGCGCCGAGTTCGCGCGCGAAGCCGGCGATCATCGCGGTGTCGGAACTGACGTCAATGCTGACGCCCACGATGCGTAGGCCACGCGCGCCGAACTCGCGGTGCAGGGAGTCGAGGGCGGGAATCTCCTCGCGGCAGGGCTTGCACCAGGTGGCCCAGACATTGAGCATCACGACGTTGTCGCGCTGCTCGGCGAGCGTGACCGGCGTGCCGTCGAGGCGCTGCGCGGCGTAGGCCGGCGCCGGCTGGCCGACGGCGACGACTCCGCCGCGGGCGGGCGCATCGCCGCAGGAGGTGAGGGCCGCGACCGCTACGGCGACCGCCACCGAAGCCGCCACCGAAGCCGCCGCCGCGACAGCGCCGCGCGCGCCGCGCGTCCCACGCCAACCCCAAGCCATCACTCGCTCCGGCGGTACGTCGCGGCCTTGATCGCGCTCGGCGTACCCGGTTCCGTCCACGCGAGCAGCAGCCCGTCGGCGATGCGGGTCATCCGCGGGAATCCGCTGGACCGCGCCGCGCTGGACTGGCTCACGACCACGGACTCGCCGCGCGTGCCGTCGCGTGCAACGCGGCGCAGGCGCACACTCGCAGAATCGCCGCTGCCAATTTCGAGCCAGCTCACGTACGCCGCGCCATCAAAGAGTTGCAGTGCCACGCGGCCGGCGGGCCTGCCGTCGTCCACGCGCAGGGGCGCGCCGAAGCTCGCACCGGCGTCGTACGAGAACGCGACCTGCACCTTGGCGCTGTCGCGGGCGCCGGTGAACCAGGCCACGGCGACGGTGTCGCCATAGGCCTGCACCATCGGGCCGTTCACCGGGCAGAAGTTCACTTCCCAGTTGTCGGCGTGCACGCGCGTGGCGGGGGTCCAGGCACCATCCACGAATCGGCTCACGGCGATGTCGCGGATCTCCGGCGTGCCCTCGGTGCGATCGCGGAACGCCACCACGGGCCCGCGCGTGGTCATCGCGGCGCTGGTCTGGCAGCAGTCGCAGACGCGTGTATCGATCACGGTCTTCGTCTGCGGGCGCATCGTGGCGCTCCACGAATTACTCGCCAGCGTCATCGGCGTGCCGTGCCCGCCGCCTCCGTGCGCGTGCCCGCCGCCGAGGTTGTGGCCGCCGTCAAGGAAGAACACCTGCGCGCCGTCGGCGGTGGGCAGCACGGACACAAAGCCGTGCTCGGCCTCGATGCCCGCGCGATGCGGCGTCACCGACGCGGACCACGTCGCCCCGTCGTCGCGCGACTCGGCCATCCGCACCTCGTAGGCGTAGCGCGCCGTGCCGTTGCGCTGCAGCCAATGCGCCAGGAGCCGGCCATCGGCCAGCGCGGTCACGGAGGGGAAGTCGGCCCAGTTCACGAACAGGTCGCGGCGGCGCAGCACTTCGCGCGGCTCGCTCCACTGGCCATCGTCACCGCGCACGCTGAGGCGCAGCGCGTGGCCTTCACCGGTCACCGGTTCCAGCCAGCTCATCACCACGCGGCCATCGGGCGCCGTGTGCAGATTGGGCTCGCCGGCGCCGGCGCCCGATGGCGCGTCGATCGCCGTCAGCGCATAGCGGTGCAGCGGCGCGTCAGGTGCATCGGGCGTGCAGGCGAGCGCGGCAAATACAATGAAGGGCGTCCAGCGGCGTGCGGCGTGCATATCAGGGCGTGATGGTGAAGATGTCGGCGATACTGCGTTCATACTCCTGCACCGCGTGCTGGATCCCGGCATCGGTCCAGCCCAGCGTCGCGGCCATCCGCTTGGCAATGCGCGGGGCCACGCTGCGGCCTTGGTCGCGCAACTCGAACGCAAGGAAGGTACGCCGGATCATCACGTCGGCCAACGACTCCGCGAACTCCTGCGTGACGGCGCGGTCGACGTCCACCTCGCGCCAGGCGAGCTCGGGCACGATGCGCACGTCGCTGCCGCTCTCGGGGGCGCGCGCGCCGGGCAACGGCGCCTCGGCGGTGTCGCAGCGGCGACGGCCCATCCCGAGACGTTCGAGCGCGGCGTCCACGATCTGCGCGGCCTGCGGGCGGTACGTCGTGAGCTTGCCGCCGGTGGCGGTGAGCACGCCACGGCGCGTGACGTGCACCGCGTGCTCGCGCGAGGCGCTCGACGGATTGCCGGTGTTGCCCGCGGCCACCAACGGCCGGATGCCCGCCCAGGCGGAGACGATGTCGTCCTCGCCCAGCCGCGCATCGGGGAAGAACCGATTGCAGGCGTTGAGGAGGTAGCGCACATCGGCGCGCGAGGCGCGCACGCGCCGCGGATGCTCGTCGGTCGGCGTGTCCGTCGTGCCGATGATCGTGTGCCCTCCGCTGGCCGGCAGCGTGAACAGCACGCGCCCGTCGTCCGGCGAGAGCATCGTCACGGCCGACACATTGCCCACGCGCGCCGCCGGCACGGCGATGTGCACGCCCTTGGTGCCGCGCACGGCCGGGCCGGCCTGCGGATCCTCCATCCGCGCGATCTCGTCCGTCCAGGGACCGGTGCAGTTCACGACGAGGCGCGCGCGCACGTGCACGCTGTGCCCGCCGATGAGGTCCTGCACCTCGACTCCGTCGCAGGAGCCGTTTGCGTTGGCGTAGGTAAGGCGGTGCACCGGTGCGTGATTCATTACCACAGCGCCGTGGGCGACGGCATCGAGCACGTTGGCCAGCGTCAGGCGCGAATCGTCGGTGCCGGCATCCCAGTAGGTGGCGCCGCCAAGCAGTTGGTCGCGCGCGAGCATCGGCTCGGACTCCAGCACCTGTGCCGCGCCCAGCCGCCGGTGCCGCCCGACGTTCCGGAACGTGGCCAGCGCGTCGTACATCGTGAGCGCCGCGCCCAGCTGCCAGCGCTTCACCCGCGCGCCGCGGTACACCGGCCAGGTGAACCGCAGCGGCCGGACGAGGTGCGGCGCGTTCTGGAGCAGGCGCCGGCGCTCCTGGCTGGACTCCCACACCAGGTGCAGGTAGCCGTGCTCGAGGTAGCGTACGCCGCCGTGGATGAGGCGCGAGGAGCGGCTGGAGGTCCCGGCGGCGAAGTCCTCGGCTTCCACCAGCGCCACGCGCAGGCCGCGGCGGGCGGCGTCGCGGGCCACGCCGGCACCGGTGATTCCCCCGCCCACGACGACGAGGTCGAAGCGGTCGGCGGCCAGCGCCGCGAGGCGCGCGGCCCGGGGGGAGGGCGGGGAAGCGGACATCGCTTGGACGATAGCCCCGCCGCCCCCACGGGGATAGGCGGCAGCTACCTTTATGGTATGCCTATCTATGAGCCGGGGCGGCGCATCGCGATCATCGCGGGCGTGCGGACCCCATTCGCCAAGGCCGGCACCACCCTCAGGGCGCTCAGCGCGATCGAGCTTGGCAAGATCGCCGTCAGCGAATTGGTGCATCGGACCGAGTTGGACCCCAAGAGCCTCGACCTGCTCACCTTCGGCACGGTCATTCCCAACGTCACGGCGCCGAACATCGCGCGTGAGATCGCACTGCTGCCGCTGCTGCCCAAGGGCGTGGATGCCTTCAGCGTCTCGCGCGCCTGCGCCTCGGCGAACCAGGCGATCACCGACGCCGCCGACCAGATTGCGCTGGGCCACGCCAGCATCGCCATTGCCGGCGGCGCCGAGTCGCTGTCGAACGTGCCGATCCTGCACTCGCGCGGCTTCTCCGACGCGCTGGTCGCGGCGAGCAAGGCCAAGACCCTGGGGCAGCGCGTACAGGCCTTCTCGAAGATCCGCGGCAAGGACTTCATCCCAATCACGCCGGCCATCGCCGAGCCGACCACCGGTGAGACGATGGGCCAGAGCGCCGAGAAGATGGCCAAGCTCAACGGCATCACGCGCGAGGAGCAGGACCGCTTCGCGCTGGCCTCGCACCTGAACGCGGCCGCCGGCATCAAGGACGGCCGCCTCAGGGCCGAGATCGCGCCGGTAATCGCCGGTCCCAAGTACGAGGCGGTGACCGACGACAACATCGTGCGCGCCGACACCACTTTCGAGGCGCTCTCGGCGCTCAAGCCGGTGTTCGACAAGCGCTACGGCAGCATCACCGCGGGAAATGCGTCGCCGCTCACCGACGGTGCGGCAGCGGTGCTCCTGATGCGCGAGGACGTCGCCAAGTCGCTGGGCTTCACGCCCAAGGCGTACATCCGCAGTTACGCCTACGCGGCGCTGGATCCGGGCGAGCAGTTGCTGCAGGCGCCGGTGCTGGCCGCACCCAAGGCGCTCAAGCGCGCCGGTCTCACGCTCGCGCAGATGGATCTCGTCGAGATGCACGAGGCCTTCGCGGCGCAGGTGCTCAGCAACCTGAAGGGCTTCGAGAGCAAGGAGTGGGCGCAGCGCGCCGGCGCGAGCGAGGCCACCGGCACGGTGGACCGCAGCAAGCTGAACGTGATGGGCGGCTCGGTGAGCATCGGGCACCCGTTCGGCGCCACGGGCGCGCGCATCCTCACGACGCTGGTGAACGAGCTGGGCCGCCGCGGCGGACAGTTCGGCCTGATGACCGTCTGCGCGGCCGGCGGGCTCGGCCACGCGATGGTGGTGGAGCGCGCCTGATGCCCAACGCACTCAGCCTGGAGATGGTGGACGGCGTCGCCGTCATCACCTTCGACCTCAAGGACGAGAGCATCAACAAGTTCTCGCCAGCCGTGATCGACGAGTTCACGGCGATGATCGAGCGCCTCGACAAGGACGCGTCGGTGAAGGCCGCCGTGCTGATCTCCGGCAAGCCGGGCACGTTCATCGCCGGCGCCGACATCGACCAGTTCCTCGAGTTCAAGACGGCCAAGGACGCGCAGACGGCCAGCGCGTTCGGCCACACGATGATGTCGCGCATCGAGAAGGGCCGCGTGCCAGTGGTCGCCGCGATCGAAGGCGCCTGCCTCGGCGGTGGCCTGGAGTTCGCGCTGGCCTGCGCGTATCGCATCGCGGCGGACACGCCGAAGATGGTGCTCGCGCTGCCGGAAGTGCAGCTCGGCTTGATCCCCGGCGCCGGTGGCACGCAGCGCCTGCCGCGCCGCGTCGGCCTGCAGGTGGCGCTGGATATGATCCTGACCGGCAAGAACGTGCGTGCCAAGAAGGCCCTGCAGACAGGCCTCGTGGACGAGCTGGTGCACCCGAGCATCCTGCGCAGCCTCGCCATCGAGCGCGCCAAGGAGCTCGCGGCCGGCACCATCGCGCGCCAGCGCGACGACCGCAAGCACGGCGCCAAGGAGATGTTGCTGGACGACAATCGCCTCGGCCGCGCGGTGGTATTCCGGCAGGCGCGCGAGATGACGCAGAAGAAGTCCAAGGGCCACTACCCGGCGCTGTTCGCCGCCATCGACGCCATCCAGGCCGGCTACTCCGGCAGCGAAGCCGAGGGCTTCGCCGAGGAGGCGCGGCTCTTCGGCGAGATGGCGATGACGCCGGTGTGTAAGCAACTGATGTTCCTCTTCTACGCGACCACGTCGCTGAAGAAGGACGCCGGACTCGGCGTTGACGTGAAGGGCAAGCCGGTCGACCGCATCGCCGTGCTCGGCACAGGCTTTATGGGCGCCGGCATCGCCAGCATCAGCGTGGCGCAGGGCGTACCGGTGCGCTTCAAGGACACGTCGCCGGCGCAGGTGGCCAAGGGCGTGGCGGCGGTGCGCGACGTGATCAAGGACCGGCTCACCAAGCGCCAGATCACGCGGCAGCAGTTCGACGACCAGATGTCGTTGGTGGCCGGCACCACCGACTACACCGGCTTCGGCCGTGTGCCGCTGGTGATCGAGGCGGTATTCGAGGAGTTGTCGGTGAAGCACAAGGTGCTCGCCGAGACCGAGACGGTGCTGCCGCCGGACGCCATCTTCGCGACTAACACCAGCACGATCCCGATTACGAAGATCGCGGCGGCGAGCAAGCGCCCCGAGCAGGTGATCGGGATGCACTTCTTCTCGCCGGTGCACAAGATGCCGCTGCTCGAGGTGATCGTCACGCCGCGCACGGCGGCGGAGGTTGCGGCGACGGTCGTGGACTTCGGTCGCCGCATCGGCAAGACGGTGATCATCGTGAACGATGCGCCGGGCTTCTACGTGAACCGCATCCTCGCACCCTACGTGAACGAGGCGGGCCTGCTGCTCGACGAGGGCGTGGCGGTGGACGCGATCGACAAGGCGATGGCGCAGTTCGGCTTTCCGGTGGGGCCGATCAACCTCATCGACGAAGTCGGTCTCGACATCGCCGGCAAGAGCGGCGCGATTATGGCCGAGGCCTTCGGCGGCCGGATGACGCCGAGCGTGGCGCTGCGCCAGGTGCTCGGCGCCGGCCGGCTGGGCCGCAAGGGCAAGAGCGGCTTCTACGTGTACGACGAGAAGGGCAAGCGAGGCGACGTGGATGAGAGCGTCTACCAGATCTATCCCGGCGGCGCGAAGCGCACGCAGGTGCCCAAGGAAGAGATCCAACGCCGCCTCAGCCTCGCGATGGTGAACGAGGCCGCACGCTGCCTCGAGGAAGGCATCATCCGCTCCGCCCGCGACGGCGACATCGGCGCGGTGTTCGGCATCGGGTTCCCGCCGTTCCGTGGCGGGCCGTTCCGGCACATCGACGCGGTGGGCGTGGCGGAGGTGGTGAAGCAGCTCGAGGCGCTGGATGCGAAGGCGTCGGGCCGGTTCACGCCGGCGAAGCTGCTCGTGGAGATGGCACGGGAGGGGCGGACGTTCTATCCGGCTGAGGGGAAGCGGGTTTGAGTTAATGACGGATGACGGATGACGGATGACGGATGACGGATGACTGATGACGGATGACGGATGACAAGGGACGGATGACGGATGCTTCTTTGGCGGAACAGGCGGGCTTGCCCGCGGAACTCATCAATTCAGCGTGAAATGAACCGACTATTCCTCGTGGTAACGGCTGCCGTACTTGTCTTGCATCCGTCCTCCGTCATCCGTCCCCTACACGCCCAACAAACCCGCGCCGAGTCCAGCGCCTACACCGCGACCTCGAGCCACGCTGACGTGCTCGGCTTCCTCGACTCGCTGCAGCGCGCGCATCCGGATGCCTTCGTGCGCGGGGAGATCGGAACGTCAGGGCAGGGGCGTGCGCTGCCGTACCTCCTGATCTCGCGGCCGCTAGTGCGCGATGCGGCCGAGGCGCGGCGCAGCGGCAAGCCGATCGTGTACGTGCAAGGCAACATCCACGGCGGCGAGGTGGAGGGGAAGGAAGCCCTGCTGGCGCTGGTCCGTGACCTGCTGCGCGACGCGCGGCCCAACGTGCTGGATTCCATCGTGCTCGTCGCGGTGCCGATCTACAACGCCGACGGCAACGACGCCTTCGGGCCGCAGGAGCGGATGCGGGGCTCGCAGAACGGGCCGCAGCTCGTCGGCAACCGGCCCAACGCGCAGACGCTGGACCTGAACCGCGACTACATCAAGGTCGAGGCGCCGGAGACGGCGGCATCGATGCGGATGTTCGCGCTGTTCGATCCGCACGTGTTTATGGACCTGCACACGACCAACGGGTCGTATCACGGCTACGCGCTCACCTACTCGCCGTCGTTGCATCCGGGTGCGATGGATCCGGTGCTGGCGCCGGCCGGTCCGTTCACGCGCGATACGCTGCTGCCGCTGATCCGCCAGCGGATGCAGGCGCGGCACCGCATCGAGACCTTCGACTACGGCAACTTCACCGGCCGCGACGACGTCACCAATGCGCAGAAGTCCGGCTGGGCCACGTATGAGCACGTGCCGCGCTTCGGCACCAACTACTACGGCCTGCGCAACCGCATCTCGATCCTCAGCGAGGCGTACTCGCACGATCCCTTCGAGCGCCGCGTGCTTGCGACTTACCACTATGTGCGTGAGACGCTGAGCGCGGTGGCCGAGCATCGTGACGTGGTTTTGGCGCGCACACGGCGCACGGGGATGCCCGCGGCGCTGCCGGCGTCCACAGCGGTGCCGATTCGCGCGCGGATGACCACGACGCCGTTCACGGCGCCGATTCTCGTCGAGACGCTGATCCCGACGGGCGACTCGATCCGCTACGAGCCCGGGCTGCGCCGCGGCTTCCGGCGGTCGAACGTGTTCACGGCCGTCGAGATGCCGGTGTACGACCGTTTCGAGGCCACCCGCACGCGCACGCTGCCCACCGCGTGGCTGGTGCCCGGCGACGACACGGCCTTCGTGGCGCGTCTGGGCCTGCACGGCCTCGAGCTCACCGAGATCAGCTCGCAGGGCGGCTCGGCGGGCACGGTGAACGCCGAGCGTTTCATCGTGGACTCGATCATTCGCTCGCCGCGCAACTTCCAGGGGCACAACGAAGTGCGCCTTGAAGGCCGATGGGAGCCGACGCGCGTGGACCTGCGCGGCCGTTTCTGGCTGGTGCGTGCCACGCCGCGGCAGGCGCTGCTCGCCGCCATCCTGCTCGAGCCCGAGAGCGATGACGGGCTCACGACCTGGAACTTCCTTGACGCCGCGCTCCGCGTCGGCGCGCCGCACCCGGTGATGCGTATCATCGGACCGCTGCCGCGCACGCTGCGCTGACCCTACACCTTCCCAATGCTCCGTAAGTCACTGCTGTACCTGTCGCACCAGCCGCAGATCTTCCGTTTCGTCCGCAACAACGGCCTGGCCAAGAGGTTCGCCTCGCGCTTCGTGGCCGGTGAGACCATCGCCACCGCCTGCGATGCCGTCGCCGAGCTCAAGGCCAGGGGTATCGCCGCCTCGCTCGACCTGCTCGGTGAGTCGGTCACCAACGCCGCCGAGGCCCGCGAGACCGCGCGGCAGTACCTCGAGCTGCTGGACGAGATGCAGCGCCGCGGCCTTGAGCTGAACGTCTCCGTGAAGCTCACGGCGCTCGGGCAGGACATCGACGACGCGCTCTGCGAAGAGAACATCCGCGCGATCCTCGCCAAGGCCGGGGCGCAGGGCGGCTTCGTGCGCCTCGATATGGAAGGCTCGCCGTACACGCAACGCACGCTCGACTTCTTCGAGCAGAAGTTGCGTCCCGGCTTCCCGGACACCGTGGGCGTCGTGCTGCAGAGCGCGCTGCGCCGTACGCTGGATGATGTGCAGTGGAGCATCGAGCGGCAGTGCCGCGTGCGCATCTGCAAGGGTGCGTATCTCGAGCCGGCGACGGTGGCGTTTCCTGCCAAGAAGGACGTGGACGCCAACTACGTGATGGCGATGCATCGCCTGATGGAGCACGGCAACTATCCGGGCCTCGCGACGCACGACGAGGCGATCATCGCCGAGGCCGTGCGGTTCGCGAAGGCCAAGGGCATCGCGCCGGAGCGCTTCGAGTTCCAGATGCTCTACGGCGTGCGCCGCGACCTGCAGGAGCAGCTCGTGCGCGACGGCTGGCGGATGCGCGTGTACGTGCCCTTCGGCACGCAGTGGTATCCGTACCTGATGCGACGCCTCGCCGAGCGCCCCGCCAACCTGGCCTTCATCACCGGCAACGTGATGAAGGAAATGGTGAAGCGCCGTTGAGCCGATTCCTTCCCGCGGACCACGCCAAGGGCGACGAGACCACCGTCGGCGGCTACGAAGCCGTGCACGCGCGGCCGGCGGCGCTGGATGCGCGGGACGGATTCTCGTACAGCATCGCGCGGATGGCGGACCTGCTGGGCGATGATCCGCGTGGCGCCTGCGGTGCGTACCTGATGTTCCTGCGTTGGCGGCGCATCGGCGAGGAAGGCGTCGAGGGACACCTCGAGACTGCCTACCTCGAATTCGGCGCGACGCGTGAGGCGGCGCTTGACGCCCTCGGGGCCTGGCGGATTGCGCGCGCGCAGGCGCTTCTCGACGAGCTCCTGCCGTGAGCGCGCGCGAGGGCATCGTGATCGAGGGCACGGGCGGCGTGTGGCAGGTGCGCACGCGCGACGGCGAGTTGCTGCCGGCGGCGTTGGCCGGACGGCTCAAGCAGGAGGACCGCGACCACGTGAAGCTCGCCGTCGGCGACCACGTCAGCGTCGAGCCTGAGGAGAGCGATCGGGGATGGCGCATCGTGGCCATCGGGCCGCGACGCGGCGTATTGGCGCGCCGCGAACCTGGCGGCCGCTACGGCGAACGCGTGCTCGCCGCCAACGTGGACCAGGTCTGCGTGGTGTTCTCCGTCGCGAATCCCGAGCCGCATCCGCGGATGATCGATCGCTTCCTCGTGACCAGCGAGGCCAACGACCTCGAGGCGCACGTGGTCTTCAACAAGGTGGACCTCGCCAGCGACGATGCGGAGGTGGACGCGCTCGCGCGTCCCTACGAACGCGCCGGCTACGCCGTGCATCGCACCAGCGTGAAGCGGAACGTGGGTCTCGACGAGCTGCGCGGCGTGCTGCACGGCAAGGTCACCGCCGTCACCGGCCCCAGCGGCGTGGGCAAGTCCTCGCTGCTCAACACCCTGCATCCCGGCATCGCGCTGCGCATCGGCGAGATCTCGCAGAGCGTCAACAAGGGGCGCCACACCACCGTCGGCGCGAAGCTCATCCCGTTGCCCGACGGCGACGACGGTTACCTCGTGGACACCCCCGGCCTGCGCGAGATCGCGATGTGGGGCCTGCCCTCGGAGTCCCTGGACCAGTGCTTCCCCGAGTTCCGCCCTTACCTCGGCGAGTGTCGCTTCCAGGACTGCTCGCACGAGGTGGAACCCAGCTGCGCCGTCCGCGCCGCCGTGGACGCCGGCGCGGTGGATGCCGGCCGTTACGAGAGCTATGTCAAACTCTTGGGGGAACTCAAGCTGTCGGAACGAGTACGCTAGAGCGTCGCTCTTCCCAACTGACCCCCTTCTCGCCTCGCCCAATGTGCCGCAAGTCGCTGTTGCGCATCCCGCCGTCGCTGCGCTCGCTGCTGATGTTGCTGTTGTTGCAGTTGCTGTCCCCTTCCGTCTTCAGTCTTCCGTCCCAAGCGCCTGCTTCCCCCGGCGCCGCCGACTTCAACGCCGGGATGGCCCATATGCGCGCCGGCAACCCCGACCGCGCCGAGCGAAGCTTTGAGCGCGCCATCGAGAAAGAGCCGCGCAACGGCACCTACCATCTTTGGCTCGGTAACGCCGTCGGCCAGCAGGCCCAGAACGCCAGCGTCGTGCGGCAGCCGTTTATGGCGCGGCGCATTCGGAACTCTTTCGAGCGTGCGGTGGCGTTGGACCCCAACCTCCTCGACGCGCGCGACGGTCTGATTCAGTTCTACCTCGCCGCGCCGTCGGTGATGGGTGGCGACGTTAACAAGGCACGTGAGCAGCAGGCCGAGATCGCCAAGCGCGACGTCGTGCGTGGCCACATCGCCGCCGCGAACATCGCCTGGCACGGACGCGACACCGTGGCCACCGAACGCGCCCTCCGCGCCGCCGTGGCCGCGGCGCCCGACTCTGCCGCGCCGGTCTTGAGCCTCGGCGCACGCCAGTACAACTGGGGCCGACCGGCAGACGCCTTTGCCACGTACGAGGGATTCCTGCGGCGGCATCCGCAGAACATCCCAGTGCGCTACCAGTATGGGCGCCTCGCGGCGCTGACCGGCGAGAATCTGACCACCGCCGAGCGGCATCTGCGCGGTATTCTGGCGGTGGAGGAGTGGCCGCCAAACAACTTCTCGCCCAGCAAGGCCGCCGCCCACGCGCGACTCGGCGATGTGCTGCGGCGGCAGGGGAAGCGTGACGAAGCGCGGGCGGCGTACAACACTGCGCTGGGGCTCGACGCAAACTTGCAGCTCGCCAAGGACGGGCTGCGCGCGCTCAACTGATCGTCCCGCAAACGCGGCTGACGTGAGATTCGCGTGGACTTCGCGGTCAGTGGATCCCCGCTCGCCGCGAAGCTAGGGACTCAGCCGCTCGATCTCCCAGCCCTTGCCCGTCTGCCGGTACCGCAGCCGGTCGTGCAGCCGGCTCTCGCGGCCTTGCCAGAACTCGTAGGACTCGGGCGTGAGACGATACCCACCCCAGTGCGGCGGCGTCGGCACGGCATCAGGATACTGCGCCGCCAACTCGGCGTGCCGCCGTTCGAGCGCATCGCGACTCTCGATCACCGAGCTCTGCGCCGACGCCCACGCCCCCAGCTGCGATCCGCGCGGCCGCTGCACGTAGTACGCCGCCGACTCCTCGGCGCTGACCTTGGCGATCGGCCCGCGGATGCGCACTTGCCGCTCCAGCGGCGCCCACCAAAAGCACAGCGCCGCCCGAGCATTCGCGCCCAGTTCCAGCCCCTTCATCGAGCGATAGTCGGTGAAGAAGACGAAGCCCCGTTCATTGGCTTCTTTCAGCAACACCATCCGCACATTCGGCGCCCCATCGGCGTCGGCCGTCGCCAGCGCCATCGCATTGGGCTCGTGCACCCTGGCCTCCTGCGCCTCGCGGAACCAACGCCGAAACTGCAGCAACGGATCCGCGTCAACATCGTCGCGGCCGAGGCTGGCGTGGCGGTACTCCTGCCGGAGGTGAGTGAGGTCCATCTAGAGGAGGGAGGAGGGAGGTGGGAGGGGGGTGAAGGTAGGGCGAGGGGACAAGGAGGAAGATAAGGGAAGGCGGCCGAGGGACGATGGTACCCACCCCGTCTCCCAACCCTCTCCCACCTCCCAACCCTCTCCCATCTCCCCCTCTCCCCGCCGTCACCCCCCTCCCCCTCTCCCTCCTCCCACTGGAAGCCCACACAATTCCCATCCCCCGGAACCGGTACCCCCCACCACCGATTTATGCCAAGTTCCCTATGGTGACCGAAGAACTTGCCCAATCCACCGAGGCGCACGACGCCTTCAGCGCCCTCGCGCTGACGGCGCTCGACGACGTCTATCGCTTTGCCCGCTCGCTGACCCGCGACGAGGCCGACGCCGAGGACGTCGTGCAGGAGACCTACCTGCGCGCCTTCCGCAGCTGGCAGACCTTCCAGATGGGCACCGACGTGCGCCGCTGGCTCTTCACCATCGCCCGCAACGTGTTCCTGCGCTCGCGCGAGCGCGGGCAGCGTGAGGTGACGCTCGACGACGACGGCGCCGAGGCCGTGGATGCGGCGCAGGCGCGCACCGCCTGGCTGCGCCGCGGGCTCGATCCGCTGCTCGCGCGCGCCGATCTCGCGCCCGCCATCAACGACGCGCTTAACGCCATCCCCGAGACCTTCCGCTCGGCGGTGGTGCTCGTGGACCTCGAAGACCAGTCCTACGAGGACGCCGCCGCCGTGCTCGGCGTGCCCGTCGGTACGGTGCGCTCGCGGCTCTTCCGCGGCCGCAAGCTGCTCCAGGAGCAGCTCCTGCTCCACGCCCAAGACCTTGGCATAGTCCCCACACCCGGCCCAGACGGGAGCCACTGATGACGTCCCACGACGACGGCGCACCGATCAAGGATTGCCGCAACGCGATGGACAAGCTGTTCGACTTGCTCGACGGTGAACTCACCGACTCGCGCGAGCGCGAACTCCGCCGGCACATCACGTCCTGCCCCGATTGCTTCACGCACCACGACTTCGAGCAGCGCTTTCTCGCG
Organism: Gemmatimonadaceae bacterium; assembly: GCA_019637355.1. NCBI lineage: Bacteria > Pseudomonadati > Gemmatimonadota > Gemmatimonadia > Gemmatimonadales > Gemmatimonadaceae > Gemmatimonadaceae bacterium. The sequence goes on from JAHBVT010000001.1 coordinate 676,595, forward strand.
GCGTTGCACGCCGCCAAGTCCGCCAGCTGCGCACCGGGGTCGCTGCGCGACAAGCTGATGAACGCGCTGCGCGCCGAAGGCCTGACGCGTTGAGCGCCGAGTGACGCCCGCTTCGCCCGATTCTTCCCAGGCGCCGGCGGGTACCGCCGCACATCGCAGCGAGGCCGCAGGCCTGGGCGCCCTGCGCTGCGCCGTGCTCACCGTCAGCGATTCCCGTACGGCAGCCACCGATGAGTCCGGCCCCCTGGCCCGCCGCCTCCTTGAGCACGCCGGCCACGAGATCACCCTCCACGACCTGCTCCCCAACGATGAACCCCGCGTGCGTGCGTTGGTGCAGGACTGGCTCGCCCGCGGCGACCTCCACGCCATCGTCATCACCGGCGGTACCGGCCTCGGCAGCAAGGACCGCACGATCGAGGCGGTCACGCCGCTGTTCGAGAAGGAGATTCCCGGCTTCGGTGAGCTGTTCCGGCTCCTGAGCTACCAGGAGCAGATTGGTACCACGGCGATCCTGAGCCGGGCTGCGGCCGGCAGCGCCAAGGGCGCGGTGATCGTGTCGCTGCCGGGGTCAAGCAAGGCCGTTGAGCTCGGGCTGAGTCGAGTGTTGATTCCGGAACTGCGGCATTTGTTGCGGGAGATCGGCAAGTAGCGGACGGATGGTGGATGACGGATGACGGATGGCGGATGACGGATGACGGATGAGACCTGCAACTACATTGCGGAATGAAAATCTACTCGTGGAACGTGAACGGGCTGCGGGCCGTCATCCGCAAGGGTGATTTCCAGAAGTTCATCGCCAAGCACAAGCCGGACATCCTCTGCCTGCAGGAGACCAAGGCCGAGCAGGGCCAGGCGGAGGTGGACCTGCCGCAGTACGAGGAGTACTGGAACTCGGCGTCCACCAAGGGCTATTCGGGCACGGCGATCTTCTCGCGCGTGAAGCCGCTGTCGGTCAGCTTCGGCTTTTCCAAGGCAATCGCCAAGCAGTACCGGCTGGTGGACGGCGAGGGCCGCGACAGCAACGACGAAGGTCGCGTCGTCACGGCGGAGTTCGCGAAGTTCTACGTGGTGAGCGTGTACACGCCCAACGCCAAGGATGACCTCAGCCGGTTGCCGCTGCGCGAGAAGGCTTGGGACCCGGCCTTCCTCGCGCACTGCAAGGCGCTGGAGAAGAAGAAGCCGGTGATCTTCTGCGGCGACCTTAACGTCGCGCACACCGAGCTCGACCTCGCCAATCCCAAGCCGAACGTGGGCAACAAGGGCTTCACCGATGAGGAGCGCGCCGGCTTCCAGGCCTTCGTCGACGCGGGCTTCGTGGACAGCTTCCGCCTCTTCACGCAGGGCAACGGCCACTATTCGTGGTGGAGTCAGCGCGCCAACTGCCGTGCGCGGAACATCGGTTGGCGGATCGATTACGTGATGGTGTCCACGGCGCTGGCCAAGCAGGTGAAGGCGGCGCAGATCCACACGGACGTGATGGGCAGCGATCACTGTCCGGTGAGCGTCACGCTCAAGTAGCGCACGAGGGCCCGAGCCCCCGTGCGGCGACGTTCAGCTCTGGAGCTCCAGCGTCCAGCGAATCGGCAGGTTCGGATCCAACGTGTCGCGCACCGAGCAGTACTTGGTGATCGCTAGCTCGATCGCCCGCTCCGCGTGCACGCGCTCGACACCCGCGCCCTTGATGTAGTAGGCGATATCCACCGCCACCACGCGCGACGGTACGCCGTTGGCGCGCTCGCCGGTGACCTCGATGCGCAGCGATTCCACCGGGGTCCGCCGCTTGGCGAGGATCTCGGTGACGTCCACGCCCGTGCAGCCGGCCAACGCGATCATCAGGGTGTCCACTGGGCTCGGTCCGGCGACGCCGCGCCCGTCCATATGGATCGTCGGGCCGCCGCTTGCACGGCCAGCGTCAAACTGCTGATCGCCCGTCCAGGTGATGACCGTCTTCGTCGGCGGCTTGCCCTGCGTCCCTTCAGCCATTCACTCGCTCCACAGTCAGTTGCCCAGCCCCATCCGGAGCCGGTCGAGCGCGATGCGCCCATTCGTGATCACCAACAGCGGATCCCGCAGCGTCCCCGGATCGCTCAGGGGGTCGTGCTCGAGAATGATGAGATCCGCCTCGTATCCCTCAGCAATCCGTCCGATGCGATTTCCACTCCCGAGCAACTCGGCGGCGCCGCTGGTCGCCGTCGCCAGCGCATCCTTCGGCGACAGCCCGAGTGCCGTGAAGCGCATCACCTCGTGCGCAATACGCGTCGTGCTCTCGCGGCCGTAGTCGGTGTCGGCCCCGGCGGCGATGCGCACGCCCAGTGCGTGGGCGCGGCGAATCACGTCCTCCAAGCGCGGCTGCATATGCTGGCCGCGCAGTTCCAGTACCGGGTCCGAGTAGTCGCCGCCGGGCGTGGTGAGGTCCACCACGGTGGAAAGCGTCGGCACCAGCCAGACGTTGCGATCCTTCATCAGGCGCAGCGTGGAGTCCGAGAGGTAAGTGCCGTGCTCGATGCTCTTCACGCCCGCGCGCACCGCCGCGTAGGCGCCTTCGTCGCCGTGCGCGTGCGCCATCACCGGGAGGTTGGCCTTGCTTGCCTCCTCGACGATCACGCGCAACTGCGCCTCGGTGTAGGTCTGCTGGCGCGGATCGGTGTCGGGCAGGCCGGCGCGCTCGGTGCCACGCGTCTTGATCCAGTCTACGCCTCGCGCGGCGTTCACCTGCACGACGAGCCGCAGTTGTTCCGGCGTCTGCACGCCGCCGGCCAAGGGGCCAAGCCGCGCGTCTGCGAGGATCGTCTCGCCGAGCTGGGGCGTCACGAACACGCCCGTCGCGACCATATCCGGCAGCACCAGGTGCCCCGCCCGCGCGATGTCGCGCAGCGCAACGTCCTGGTAGTTCGGCACGCTGGCGGAGCGCACCGTCGTCACGCCGCTGTGCAGCGCACGCCGCGCATCGGCCACCGTGCGGATGTGCGTGTGCACGTCGATCATCCCCGGCGCCACCCATCGGTCGGCGGCGTCGAGCACGCGCGCGCCAGCGGGCACCGGCCCATTCACGCGGATGCTCTCGATGCGCCCGCCGCGCAGTACGATGGTCACGTTGCGCAGTCGCGTATCCGAGACGCCGTCCACGACGTTGGCGCGCGTGATGGCGATGAGTTCCTGCGGCAACTGCGCGGAAAGCGGCGCGGCAAGCAGCAGGGCGGCGAGCAAGGCAAGTCTGCGCATCGAAGTCATCCGATTCGGGTTCCGTTTTCCACCGGCTGGTCCACTTGGAGCAGCACGACGTCGGTGGGCGAGGGCATCGCACCGAGCACCAGCACTTCGCTCTTGAAGCCGGCGATGCGCCTCTCTCCGAGGTTCACGGCAGCGATCACCTGCCGTCCGACCAGCGACTCAGGCGAGTAACGTTCGGTGAGCTGCGCCGACGAGCGCCGCAGCCCCAGCCCCGGCCCAAAGTCGATGGTTAGCTTGAGCGACGGCTTGCGTGCCTCAAGGAACGGCTCCGCTGCGAGCACCGTTCCCACGCGCAGATCCAGCTCGGCGAACTGTTCAGGGGTGGCCACGTGTTAAGGTATTGGGGCGAAGACTGAAGACGGAAGACTGAAGACTGAAGACGGAAGGTAGGTGCAGTTTGCTTCTTCCCTCTCCCAACCGTCTCCCTTCTCCCGGCCGTCTGCCCTCTCCCAGCCCTCTCCCCTCTCCCGCCTCCCCGCCGTCACCCCCCTCCCCCCTCCCATCTCCCGACCCGAGTCCAAGCAAGGAATGTCCCAATACCCCCGCCACATCTTCGTCTGCACCTCCGGCAAGACCTGCAAAGCCGCCGATTCCGCCGCCACCTTCGAGGCCCTCAAGCACGCCTGCCGCGACGCCGGCATCGCGCAGTCCGTGCGCGTGAACCACGCCGGCTGCTTCGCGCAGTGCGGCCACGGGCCGATGGTCGTCGTGTATCCCGAGGACGTCTGGTACCACGGCATCACCGTCGAGAGGGCCCAGCGGATCTTCACCGAGCACCTCGTCGGGGGCACGCCGGTGGAGGAGTACCGCTACATCGCGCCGCCGGGCGACAACAAGCTGCCGGGCACCTGATGCCGGCGCGTCACCCGCTCGAGGGCCTGATGGAGCCGTACACGCGACACGTGCTCGTGTGCACAGGCGGCTACTGCACCGCCGACCGCGGCGGCCGCGCCATCTACTCGCTTCTCGCGCGCCTGCTCGAGCGCGAGGGCCTGCTCTTCGGTCCCACGCGCGTGAAGCGCAGTGAGGCCCCTTGCCTCGGTGTCTGCACCGGCGGGCCGATCGTCGTGGTGTATCCCGAGGGCACCTGGTACGCCGACGTCACGCCGGCACTGCTCGAGCGCATCGTCGTCGAGCACCTGAAGGGCGGGCGCGAGGTCGCCGAGGCGGTCTTTCACCGCTACGGCCCGGCGCAGTGACGCAGCGGCCTGGGCCGTGTTCGCATCGCCCGGTCCCAGCCCAGTGGACGCCGCGCCCCGCGGGCGCGACATTTCCGCAGATGAATCCTGATCTCACCAGCGTGCTCTACGAGCGCAAGATGCCCCACGGCCCGCTCGTCCGGATTCGCCGCGTGCCGGCCGCCACGACCGGCGCCGTGGCTGCGGTGATCGAGGTGGACCGCCGCGCCGGTACGCCGCGCGAGGCCGAGGGCGGGATTCCACCGGCCCTGATGGCCGTCGAAGGGGAGAGCGAGGACGCAGTCGTCGCCTCGCTACTCCCCTTCGCCGATGATGACTCGGCGGTGGCGCGCCTGCTCGCCACTCGCGGCATCAGGTAACGCTAGGCCGCCATCGCCTGCAGCTTGGCCACGCGGTCGGCCGTGGCCGGGTGCGTGGAGAACAGCGACATCATCCCGCCGCCCAGCGCCGAGAGCGGGTTGGAGATCGCCAGCGCCGCCGCAGCCGGCGCCACGTCCATCGGAATCCGCTTGGCGTAGGCCTCGAGCTTCTGCAGCGAGCTCGCCAGCGCCAGGGGCTTGCCGCTGATCTCGGCGCCGACCTTGTCCGCCTTGAACTCGCGCTGCCGCGAGATGGCCGACTGGATGAGCGCGGCCGCCAGCGGCGCGACGAAGAACATCACCAGCGCGCCGACCATATTGCGGTTCCCGTTCTCGTCGCGGCCGCCGAACCACAGCGCCATCTGGCCGAGCATCGAAATCGCGCCCGCCATCGTCGCGGTGATCGTCTGCAGCAGCATATCGCGGTTCTTGATGTGCGCCAGCTCGTGCGCGATCACGCCTTCGAGTTCGTCGCGGTTCACGAGCTTGAGCAGGCCGGCGGTCACGCAGACCACCGCGTGCTCCGCGTTGCGGCCCGTCGCGAAGGCGTTGGGCTGCTCGTGCGGCGCGATGGCCAGCGTCGGCATCGGCAGTCCGGCGCGCTGGCGCAGGCGGTCGGTCATCTCGTACAGCTCCGGTGCCTGCGCGGCAGTCACCACCTGCGCCTTGTACATCCGGAGCACCATCTTCGAGCTGCTCCAGTACATAAAGACGTTCATCACGCCGGCGAACAGCAGCGCCACCACCAGCCCGCTCTGGCCCCCGACGACACCACCCACCGCGCCGAGGAGCGCGGTCATAGCCGCCATCAAAGCGAAGACCTTCACGTTGTTCATCTCGAACTCCACCAAAGGGTTACGGGCAGTCTGCCAAGGCGGCAGCAGTCCCGAGAATCTGGGTATATAACCCCGCAACCCCCGTGCCAGTTCGCGGCGAACCAGCGTCCTGCGCGCACCAATACCCTGTACTCGAAGCGGAAGTCTCTCGGGATCGCCACGAAGTCTGTAGGGGGTGTGCGCCGACGCCAGGGTTTGCTCGCGTCGCTCGGTCGCTGGTGCGAATTTCAGCGCACGTCCACCGCAACGTCCAGCGTCCAACGCGGTCGACCCTCGAGGCGCGCGGCGGCGTCGAGGCGCAACAGGCCGTCGAGCGCGGACAGGCTCACGCCCGCCGCCGACGCGCGGTTCGCCGCGTGTGCGAATTCGCTTCGTGCGCCGGCCCAGCCCTGCTCGACGAAGATGCTGCGGCGCAGCATCTCGCCCTGCCAACCGACTTCGCCGCGCGCCAGCCAGAAGCTCTCGCCCTGGACCTCGCCGGCGCGGTGCGCGTGCAGGCTCGCCGGGCCGCCGAGGTAGAACCGCCGCTGGACCGGCAACGCACCGGACGATGTACCGGCCGCCGCCACCACGCTCAGATGTCCTCGGCTCATCAAACCACGCGCGAGCCGCGACTCGCCGCGCACGCGTGCATAGGGGAGCGGCCCATTCGCTGCCTCCGCCGATAGTTCACCTGAAAGTTGCAGCGTCCGCGGATTCACACCGAGCACCGCGAGGACCTTCGATTCCGCGCCGGCATACGTGCCTGCTGACGCGGGTGGATTCGGCGGGAAGCGGCCGCCGCCCAGCCAGTGCGCCAACGATTGGTCGCCCCCAGTCCGTGCCGGTTCCTGCCGCTCGACGAAGGCCCGCCACTCGAACGCGCTGCCCGACGCGACCGGGATGCGCCGACTGCCGATTTCCGTCCCGTGGGCACGATAGTAGATGCCGTAATCGTTGCCGACGAACAACGCGCCCGCGGAGGCCATAAGGCCGAGCGGGTGTCCCCAGTCATTGGCTGCAGCCAGGCGGCGATAGACGCCTGCGCGCCGTATCGTTGCGCTGCCGGTGCGTCGGACGCTCAGTTCGGCGCCCGGCTCCCAGTCCCCGCTGCCGATGCGCGCGCTGCCCGTTACCGCAAAGCCGCGTCCGAGCGGACGGTCGCCGCGCACACCAAGCGAAACGCCCTCCACCCGGTTGAATCGCAGCATCCCGTCGCTCATCCCCCAGGTCCACTCGGTCTGCTGCGGCGACCACTCGGCTTGGCGCTGCATTGCGGTCGCGCCGGACACCTCGCGCCGCAGGCGGTCAAAGTTCGTCTCGGTAAAGAACTCCTCAGACGAGTCAAAGATGCTCGGTGGCAAGTACTCGTTCTTTAGGAGCGACGATTGGTCATTCGGAATGAACACTGTCACGCGTGTGCCGGACACGCGCTCACGGGTGCGTCGGATTGCCGGTGTGCCTGGCGCAACGGGCGCGCTGACCGTCCCACCCTGCGCCACCGATTCGTACGTGAACGTCTGCTCGATCGAAATCGTCACGCGTCCGACCTTCGCGGTGCCTTCGGCGCGCAGGGCGCGCGCGCGCGGCAGCCAGAACCGCTCCCCGTAGAGTCCGTGCTCCACCACGATCTCTTCCACGCGACCCCGTAGCGGCCCCAAGGCCGCAGCGATCCGCTCGTCGTCTCTCGTGATCTCGGGGCGTAGGAACGGGAGCAAGTCAAACGTGTGGCTCGGGCGGTATGCGGCGCGCACCAGCGCTCCCGTGCGCTCGTCGAGCCAGAGTGAGCCGACGATCAAGTGCGGCGCAGGATAGCGCGGAGTTACGAACATCTCACGCAGCGGCACGGTGGTGCCGCTCGGTAGCGTCAGGGTCAGTCGTCCGCCGAGCGAGAACTGATACAGTGAATCGGAGCCCGGAGCGAGCGGGTGGCTGACCCACTCAGCAGCCGACCGCCGTGCGTCGGCGACTTCGCTCATCGGCCAGAGTTGGTCGCGGTTCGGCGCGTAGGGCAACGTGAAGACGATGCCTGCCGTCGCGGGAGTAGGTTCCATTTCGCCGTCGATCGGCGCGACGCCGCGCCCGGCGAGCAGTTCTGCCGTGGCCTCGATGCCGCGGCCCCATCGGACGCGTGCGACGCTCTCGAACCGCGCCGCAAGGCGAGTGCGTCCGGCCGGGCCGTACCCGTCCAGTCCGGCGAGTCCGATGCCGGCCGACCAACGCTGCCGCGCCACGGCCGTGTATGACGCGAGCGCTGAGTCCTGCTGGTACCGCTGCGCTCGCGCTCGGACCAGCAACTGCGATGTCTCGGCGGAGTCCGCGACCGCGACAGACGCCACCTGAAAGGCGAAGGTCAGCCCAAGGACGAGTGACATATTCACGCTACGCCGCGACCGCCACTTCGGTTTCCCTAACGAGCGAGTGCTTCAATCAGCAAGTGAGCGCCCGGCTCGGTCTCGTGCTCGGCATCCCAATTGAAGACTTTCCGTTGTTCATCTCGCAGTCCGCTAAAGGGTTACGAGCAGTCTGCCCCCTCGGCGGCGTTCCAATTCGGGCTGCACAGGTAGCTCGCAACTCCTTGCTCCTTCGCCGTCACGGCGCGCGTTCCGCGTGCGTCCCCTTTGTTTGGCGCACTGACCGTGGCTAGGTTGCACGCACGATGGCCAACGACTTTGACGCGCGCCGGAAGTTCCTCGACGTCGCTTCCAAATACCTGCTCGAGACGCCTAAGAAGGCCGCGCCGGAACCGGCGCCCTTCGTGCCGCCTCGGCTCACCTTTACTGCCCTGAAGGAGATTTCGATGTCCCGTTCCCGCGACCGCATCCTCGCCAACCTCGAGGAGATGTACACCGAGGCCTTCAAGCGGGCGAAGGAGAGCGGCGACGAGGCGCAGATGGCGTCGCTGGACTTCGCGTACCGGCGCGAACAGTTGTACTTCGAGATCCTGCTGGACGTGCGGGATGCGGTGGAGCGGCGTTGAACTCCCTTCGGCATTCCGAGTAGATTGCTCGTGATGCGTCGCACGTTCGCTGTCTTGCAGGCACTGTGGCTCGCGCTGTTGATCGCCGAGCCAGCGAACCTGCACGCCTGCGATATGCACGCGGGCGGGCACGCAGCACACACGGGCCCAGCCTTCGCAGCCGCAGCGGAGCGCGCTGACGCAACACACGACGAACACGCGCACCACGGGCATCACGCCGAGTCGCTTGATGAGGATTCGGTTCCTCCCACGCCCGATGATGGGGCCGGCTCCGCCTGCCAGTGCCTTGGTGAGTGCTGCGCGGCAGCCGTCGCGGCGCTGGCCGCTACCCCGGCGATACCCGTCGCGGTGCCAGTCGACGCACCGGCGCCACGCCGCAGTGCCGCCACCCGCGCCGTTCCGCGTGCGCCGGACCTCCAGCTTCCGTTCGCGAACGCACCGCCCGCAGCCCTGACGACCTGAGTCGTTCGCCCGCGGCACTGTCGTCGCGCGGCGCGTCGTCACCTCTTGGCTGCTGGAGCCACACACAATGTCGTCCCTCATCCGCGCCGCGCGGCGGTTCGTCGCGCGCGCGCTCCTCGTCGTCATCCTGCCGGCCACGCTCGCCGCGCAGGGCAACGCGGCCCTCACGGGTCGCATCCTCTCTGTCGACGGCAACCGTCCGCTGGCCGATGTCATCGTCCGGCTCGACGGCACGCCGCGCGGCGCCACCACCGGCGCTGACGGGCGCTATCGCATTCCGTCGGTGCCTGCCGGCGAGTACGTCGTTGTCGCCCGCCTGCTTGGCTACGAGGAGGCCCGTCAGGCCATCCGCGTGGTCGACGGGGTGCCGGCGACGCTCGATCTCACGATGCGCCGCAGCGCCGCGGTCGTGGCGCCGGTCGTGGTCTCGACCACGCGCGAATTGACGCGTGCGCAGAACAGCACCGTCACCATCGACGTGCTCGACGGACTCGAAGTGCGCCGCACGCGGGCCGCCCATCCCTCGGGCCTGCTGAACCGCGTGGCCGGCGTGCGGGTGAGCGAACTCTCCGGCGAGGGGCACTCGCTGGCGATGCGCTCGCCGATCTCGACCAAACCGCTGTTCCTCTACTTGGAGGACGGCATCCCGACGCGCCCGACGGGCTTCTTCAACCACAACGCGCTCTACGAAGTGAACATCCCGCAGTCGGGCGGCGTCGAGATCCTCAAGGGCCCGGCGACGGCGCTCTATGGATCGGACGCCATCGGCGGTGTGGTGAACGTCCTCACGCGTCCCGCGCCGGCCACCCCAGAGGCAGAACTCGCGTTGGAAGGCGGTGGCTTCGGCTACTCGCGCGCCCTCGGCTCGGCCGGCTGGTCGCGTGGCACGCAGGGCCTGCGGCTCGACCTCAACCTGACGCGCTCCGACAACTGGAAGGATGCGGCGCCCTTCGATCGCACGAGCGCGACGCTGCGGCACGATCTCGCCACGCGCGGCGGCTGGACGTTTCGCTCCGTGGCGGCGTTTACCAAGGTCAACCAGCAGGACGTGCCGGCCATCAACCTCACGCAGTTCGAGGGCAACCGGGCGCTCAATCGGGCCCCGATCGCCTTCCGCTCGGCCCAGGCGCTGCGCGCATCGGTCGCAATGGAGAAGGAGTTGGGTGCCACGCTGCTGAGCATCACGCCGTTCGTGCGCGACAACGTGATGGAGCTGTTGCCCAGCTGGCAGTTGACGTTCGCGCCGCAGATCTGGGACACGCGCAACCGTTCGCTCGGCGTGCTCGCGAAGCTGCGACGCGACCTGCAGCCCTGGAATACCCGCGTGGTCGGCGGCGTGGACGTCGACTACTCGCCGGGCTCCTTCTCGGTGCAGCGCATCACCGTCAGCCCGACCGGGCCAGACAATGTCTACGCGACCTACACCTTGGCCGAGATGCAGTACGACTACGACGTCACGTACTTGCAGGCGTCGCCGTACCTGCACGTCGAGACCTCGCCACTCACCAAGCTGCGGGTGGACGTCGGCCTGCGCGGCGACCTGAGCGGTTACGACTACCGGACCCGGCTCGCTCCGCTGGCGACCGGGCCGTTCCGCCGGCCCGAGGACACCGACGTGCGCTACGCCCGCGTCAGTCCCAAGCTCGGCGCGGTCTACGAGTTCACGCCGCGTCTCGCGTGGTACGGGTCGTATCGCCAGGGCTTCCGCGCTCCGTCGCAGGGACAGCTTTTCCAGCAGAACTCGGCGGCCAACACCGTCGACCTCAAGCCGGTCACCGTGCAGAGCGTGGAGACCGGGCTTCGCGGGCAGCTGGGCGCGCGGATCGCCTTCCAGGCCAGCGTCTACGATATGACGATCAGCAACGACATTCTCACGTTCGTGACCGCGAGCAACACGCGCGAGGCCACGAATGCCGGCGAGACCCGCGCCAAGGGCGTCGAAGTGGGCGTCACGGCGATGCTGTCGTCGCGGCTGCGGCTTGACGCGAGCTATAGCAACGCCTCGCAGCGCTACGTGCGCTGGATTCCGCAGGCGGCGCGACCGGCGAATCCGCCGACGCCGGCCGTGCCCGAGGTGAACTACTCCGGCAACTTGATGGAGCAGGCACCGCAGGATCTCGCGAATGCGTTGCTGACTTGGACGCCCGCCGCGCTGAAGGGTGGCCGGCTCGCCGTGGAGTGGTCGCACACGGGGCGCTACGCGATGGATCCGGCCAACGCCCGAACCTACGGCGGACACCAGGTCGTGCATCTGCACGCCAATGCCTTCGTGATGCCGTCGGTTGAGCTCTTTGCGCGCGTCACCAACCTCGGTGACCGCGGGTTCGCCGAGCTGGCGAGCTACGATCAGTTCCAAGGGGTGCTGTACACACCGGGCGCGCCGCGGACGGTCTTCGCGGGGATGCGCTACGGCTGGAGTGCTGGAGGGACGCGCTGATGCGTATCGCGTTCGCAGTGTTCTTGGCATCCGTCGTCGCCTGCGCTCCTGAGCGACCGCGCTTCGGTGAGTCCGAGGTGGTCAGCGCGTCCACCGGCGTCGGCGCCGCCCCGATGTTTGCCGTCTCGGCCGATGGGCGAGAGGCCATCGCGTGGGTGAGTGCGGCCGACGGCGGCACCGACGGCGTGCTCCACGTGCGCGTCGGTGACCGCGTGACGGACCTGCGGGACACGTTGGGTCCGATCGAGCCCCACGGCGAGGCGCCGCCGAAACTCGCGTGGGCGCCGGACGGTTCACTGCACGCGTTGTGGGTCGTCGGGAAGCTGGTGCCCGGCCGCCGGTTTCCGGTGAGCGCGCTGCGGCACGCGCGGTCAACCGACGGTGGCGCGACCTGGGATGCCCCGGTGACTGTCACCGACGACACGCTGGTGTTCGGGTCGCACAACTTCCACGCGCTGCACACCGCGGCCGACGGCGGCATCATCGCGGCGTGGTTGGATGGTCGCGAGGGTCGGAGCGCGGCCTTTCTCGCGCGCAGCGACGACGGGGGACGGACCTGGGGCAAGAACGTCCGCATCTCGATGGGCGAGGCCTGTCCCTGCTGCCGGACGGCGATCGCCTCGGCGCCCGACGGCTCGGTGTGGGTGGCGTGGCGCACGGTGCTCGAGGGCGACGTGCGTGACATCGTCGTCGCGCGTTCGCGCGACGGCGGCCGGACCTTCGGCGAGGCGACCCGGGTGCACGCCGATGGCTGGGTGTTCCCCGGCTGTCCGCACGCGGGTCCGTCGATCGTCGCCGACGCGCGAGGACGCCTGCACATCGCGTGGTGGACGGGCAAGGAGGGGCGCGCCGCCGCGTGGTACGCGCGCGCGGATGACGGCGTGAACTTCGGTGCGCCCCAGGCCCTGAGTGCCATCGGGACCCCGCGCCCTGTGCACGTGCAGCTGGACGTGCGTGGCGACACCGTGCTTGCAGCCTGGGATGATGATGTCGGCAACGGGATGCGGGTGTTCGCGCGCCTGTCATACGACGCTGGTGCAACGTTCACGCCGGCCGTCGCGCTCAGCGAGGTTGGTCAGGCCGCGAGCTTTCCGGTCGTCGGGCTGTCCCCGAGCCGCGCAACCGTCGCGTGGACGCAGAAGTCGGACGAGCATCACGCGCACGAAGAGGCTGCGCGCCCCGATATGCGGGATCCCGCCGCGGTGATGGGCCTGCCGACGGTGGGGCAGGCCGCGGTGTTGGTGCGCCGCGCGAGCTTTCGCTAGTCCGCGAGACTCGGCGAGGCATACATACTGCAGGCTACAGAAGCGGGTGCGAACGCGCGCAACAGCGCGCCGTTCGCCCCGCGGCAGAAACGGCTCGTCACTTGGTCGGGCAAGACGCGTAACACGGGTGATCTTGGGCGGGTAGGACGTGTCGAAGGGCTGGTACGACACACTCCACTCCGCTTTGAGGACAGCAACCAGATGCGCCGCATTCTCGCTCTCGCCACCATCGCACTTGCCTCGCTGACGGCCTGCGAGGCCACCGCTCCCACATCCACGCTGCAGCTCCTCGTCGCCGACGAGGACCCGGTCGCGCTCGAGGTCGGGTTCGTTGACGGTCCCTTTGGCACGCCGCCGGGCACGGACCCGCGGGCCCGCTGGCTCGACTGGCCAGAGTCCGTGGTCGCCGGCCGGCCGTTCACGGTGACGGTCCGCACGGCCGGCTCCAGCTGCCGCAGCGCCGCCCGCACTGACCTCAGCGTTGCCGATGCGGGCCGCACGCTCATCGTGGTGCCCCACGATGCGCCGCAGGACGTTGAGATGTGCACGAGCGACCTCACCTTCCTCGAGCGTCAGGTGACGCTGCAGTTCGACACGCCGGGGACCGCGACCATCGTCTTGCGTGGGCGCTACTTCTACGAAGGCGATCCCGCCGAGCAGGTGGTCACCGTCGAGGTGCGCTAGCGGGATTGCGCTGGGGCGCGTCGGCTAGCGCGACGCCGCCTCAGCGCGCCGCAGCCGCGTGAAGGGAAACCGGCCGCAGCCGGTGCGCGGAGTGGCGGGGCGGGCGCTGGTGTCCGCCTCCGCCATCGCCGCCGACACCTTATCGTAGGCGATGATGCAGTACGCCCACTCCCACGGCGCGCCGTCGAGGGGTACCCAGTCAATGCGCATCCAGGTGCCGCGGCTCGTGTCGGCCGCCGGCACTGTTTCGGCGAGGAGATAGCGGCGGCTCGGATGCCAGGCGCGAATCGCGCTGGGCGTTGAGTACCCGTGCCGCCACTCGGTGGCGCTGATCTCGTGTGCGGCACCGTAGTCGTCTACGAAGCTCCCGGTGGGGAACGGCGGCGCTGTCGGCACAAAGAGCTCGTCGTCCGCCTTCTCGGGAAAGAGCCGGGCGAGCTCCGGACGGCTCACCACGCGATACGCTGGTCGGTATGCCTCGAGGTACGCCGAGGAGTGACCGAGGAGTTCGTGGTCTCGATCCGTCACGCGGCGCAAGAAGCTTCGCACGGAGTCGCCATTCCAGGGCAGGGTGCCGGCATCGGCGAGCTCGGCAAGCTCGCGCAGCCCGTGCGCCAGGCGGAACGGACGCGGCGTCACCGACCGGCCCGAGCGCAGGAAAGCCACGAGCAGCGAGTCCGGCGCGCCGCCGGCGGCGAGGAACGGTCGCAGGTTGAGACGCACCACGCTCGTATCGCCAGCGATGGCTTCGGCGATGGGTTCCGCCGGCCCGGCTGGCAGCGTGGCCAGTTCGCGCTGCAGCCAGTTGGCCGCGCCGGCAGAGTCACCGGTGCCGTGCGCAGGGCCAAGCGCGCCGTGGAGCAGCGCGCTGTAGAGGTCTTCGAGCCCGGCGAGCGGGTAGCGCTCCAAGTGTGCGCGCACGACCGGCTCGATCGACGGCGTGGTCTCGCGGCAACCGAGCACGGCGACCACCACTGCGGCGAGTGCCGCCGCGCGCAGGAGCCGGAACCGACGAGCCACCGTGCGCGCGCTCGGAGCGAGACGCGCTAGAACCGCGCGATCTCCTCGTAGGCCGCCTTGAACGTGCTCACCTGTGGCAGCGTCGCGTCCTCCAGGCTCGGCGCGTAGCCCACGAACGTATCCGTCGACGCCACGCGCTTCACCGGCGCGTCCAGCCAAGCGAAGCAATCGTCGGCGATGCGCGCCGCGATCTCCGCGCCGTAGCCCCACGAGAGCGAATCCTCATAGGCCACGATGACGCGCCCGGTCTTACGCGCCGAGGCGTAGACCGCCTCTTGGTCCCAGGGCGAGAGCGTGCGCAGGTCGATGACTTCCACTGAAAGTCCGCTCTCCTCCTCGACCTGCTTGGCCGCGACCAGCGCGCGCTGCACCGTCGCACCGTAGGTCACGACCGTGACGTCCGTGCCTTCCTTGACCGTCTTGGCCTTCCCGAACGGAATCATAAAGTTCGGGCCGGGATACGCCGCCTTGTTGTACGTCTGGCGGTAGAGATGCTTGTGCTCGAGGAAGATCACCGGATCGTCCGAGCGGATGGCGGTGCGCAGCAGGCCGTTGGCGTCGAGCGCGTTGCTCGGGCAGACCACGCGCAGGCCCGGGCAGTGCGTGAACAGCGAGGCACCGGTCTGCGAGTGGTAGATGGCGCCGCGGATGTAGCCGCCGTAGGTGGTGCGCACCACCATTGGCGCGGCGAACTCGTTGTTGGAGCGCCAGCGCATCGTCGCGAGCTCGTCGCGCAGCTGCATATAGGCGGTCCAGATGTAGTCGAAGAACTGGATCTCGACCACCGGCTTGAAGCCGCGGATCGCCATTCCGATCGCGCGCCCGATGATGTTCGCTTCGGCCAGCGGCGAGTTGAACACGCGGGTGCCGCCGAACTCCTTCTGCAGTCCCCACGTGACCTTGAAGACGCCGCCCTTGCCCTTGACCTTGCCGAGGTATTCCTCGCGTGAGACGTCGGCCACGTCCTCGCCGAACATCACGATGCGCTCGTCGCGCCGCATCTCGTCTTTCATACAGGCGTTGAGCAGGTCCACCATCGTGGTCGGCTCGCCGGAGAACTGCGGGTCGTCCTCGGTGTCGAACTGCTCGCTGGTCGGGTCTACGTCCGGCGAGTACACGGCGAAGGGCACCGTGCTCCCGTCCGGCTGCGGCTGCGCGAGCGCGTCGTCCGTCGCGGCCAGCACGTCGGCGTCCACTGACTCCTGGATCGCCTTGATGTCGGCTTCGGTGCAGTAGCCCTCGTCCACCAGCCACTTGGGGAAGGTCGTGATCGGGTCGCGCGCGGCATCCGCTTCGCGCTCGGCGTCGGGGCGGTACATCACCTCGTCGTCGGAGAGCGAGTGCGAGTACGGGCGGATCACCTTGGCGTGCACCAGCGCCGGTCCCTTGCGCTTGCGGGCATAGTCCACGGCCTTCTGCATCACCTCGTAGGAGGCCAGCAGGTCGCAGCCGTCCACTTCCTGGATGTAGAGGTCCGGGAACGACGCCACGAGCTTGGAGATCGAGCCGCCCGCGGTGTTCACTTCCACAGGCACCGAGATGGCGTAGCCGTTGTCCTCGACGAGGTAGACGACCGGCAGCTTGAGGTTGGAGGCCGTGTTGAGTGACTCCCAGAACTCGCCCTGGGACGTGGTGCCGTCGCCGGTGGAGACGAAGACCACTTCGTCCTTGTCGAAGCCCTCCTTGATGCCCAGCGCCTTGGCGCGCACGGAGGCTTCGGCCGAGCCGACGGCCTGCAGGAACTGCGTCCCGGTGGGCGAGGAGGTGGAGACGATGTTGAGCTTCTTGTGCCCCCAGTGCGAGGGCATCTGGCGGCCGCCCGAGTTGGGGTCAACCGCTGCGCCGACGGCCGAGTACAGCATCTCGGCGGCCGTCATTCCCAGCTGGAGGCAGAGAGCCCGGTCCCGGTAGTACATATAGAACCAGTCGTAGCCGGGCTTGAAGACCATTCCCGCGGCCGTGAGCACGGCCTCGTGGCCGGCGCCGGAGATCTGGAAGAAGATCTTGTTCTGCCGCTTGAGCTGGATCTCCTTGTCGTCGATGCGACGCGACAGGAGCATCGTGCGGTAGGCGGCGAGGAGTTGGTCCTTCGTGAGGCCGTGGGTGGCGCGACGGGCCTTGGCGGAGGTGGCCATTGGACGCTGGGTTTAAGGGAAGCCGTTGAGACTCCGCAATTTACTATGTGGCGGGGGGTTTGGGACGGATGACGGAGGACGGAAGCGGAGGGCCGTGCATCTCGACCCTGAGGCTCCCACGAGGGTAGTATTCGGTTGACCCTGACCCTGCACGCGTATGTCCCGACTTCCCTCGATCCGACTCTCCGCGCTGGCCCTGACGTTCGCGGCCAGCATCGCTGCCCCCGCGTCCGCCGTGGCGCAGGACGCCGAGCCGCAGGTCCGCGAACCCATCAAGGCCGTCGAGATCCGTGACCGCACGGGCCAGCCGATTCCCTACGCCGTCGTCTCGATGGGCGCGGGCGCCCCGCGCGTGGCGGACATTATGGGCATCGCCGAGCTGCCCTCGGCGGTGACGGCGGACTCGGTGCAGATCGTGGTGCGGCGCATCGGCTACCGACCGTTCGGGGAGTACGCGAGCGTGATTGAAGACGGTCGCTTCGTGGTCACGCTCGACCCCCTGCCGCGGGCGCTGAACCCGCGGACCATCACCGAGCGGCGCGACACGCCGCTGGCGCGCCGCGGCTTCTACGAGCGGATGGAGCGCGTGCGCACGGGCGCCAACCTCGGCCGATTCATCACCCCAGAGGAGCTGGACCAGCGGCACGTCACGCAGGTCTCGTCGATCCTGGCCGGCGAGCAGTACCTCGTGATCCAGCGCTACGACCGCCGTCCCATCCTCTCAGGCCGCGGGGCTGGTTGCGCCGTCACCGTCCTGCTCGACGGGATGAAGATGACGAATATGGTCGAGGAGATTTACACCCGCGAAGGTCAGGATGAAATCCAGCGGCTCGGCGGCCGTCTGAATGGCACGGCGCGCTTCCTGGCGGGCCGGCAGTCGGTCGATGACCTCATCTCGGCGCTGTCGGTGGCCGGCATCGAGATCTACCCGACGGCAGCGGGCGCGCCGGTGGAGCTACAGCGCGCGGCGGGCAACAGCGCCTGTACGATTGTTGCAATCTGGAGCGGCAACAGGCAGTAATGACGCGCAATATCACAAATATACGACCTTCCCGCTTTCCCTTGCGTACACTCACGTGACCTCGCAATCATAGGCTCGTCAAACCCACACAGGAGCGTGGCTCGGAATCACTAGCCGCTGCGCTCCGCGACGGGAGGCCTGTGACCGTAACGTACGGACAGCCGTTCCAGCCGCAGTGGCCACGGTCGCTCACCGCGATCGCGAGCTGGAGCCTCCCCCACACTGAACGCACCCCGCCCGGGCCAGATGGCCTGTCGCGGGGTGTCGTCATTTCCGGCGAGGTTCGATGTCACACAGGGGCGTCCACCATATCGCTCTCGCCCGCGCCCCGCGCGGGCTATCCCGTAACGCTCGCCGCCTGCTCCACCAGCAGCACAAGCGTCAGGTCAAGCGTGCGACCTTCCGGGATTGTGGACGTCGCTGTGTCTATTGCGGGACCGGTCTCGGCCTCGAGAACGCCACACTGGATCACGTGATCCCGCTCTCGCGCGGCGGCTCGCACCAACCCGGCAACCTCGTCTCGGCCTGCCAAGCCTGCAACCAGCGGAAAGGCTCGCTGCTACCCACAGAATTCTTCGCCCGGTATCCTGTGGCCGGGCAGAACTTCATGCGGTACGCGCGAGCGGTGCACCGGCAGCTGAAGCGCGGTGCGAGGCGGGCGGTGAGCTTGTACTACGCACAGGCCGCGTAAGAGACAGGGGACGGAAGACTGAAGACGGAAGGGCGCGCCGAGATTCTCGGCGCGCCCTTCTCGTCTCCCTCTTCCCGTCTCCCAACCCTCTCCCGTCTCCCAACCCTCTCCCGTCTCCCAACCCTCTTCCGTCTCCCAACCCTCTCCCGTCTCCCAACCCTCTCCCGTCTCCCAACCCTCTCCCGTCTCTCAACCCTCTCCCGTCTCCCCTCTCCCCGCCATCACCCCCCTCCCCCCTCCCATCTCCCGTGTCAGCACCTCCCTCGCCAACATCACCTTCTTCCTCTCCACCCCCCACGCATACCCACCCAGCTCCCCGCTCGCCCGAATCACCCGGTGACACGGAATGAGATACGACACCGGATTCGCCCCCACCGCCGAGCCGACTGCCCGCGACGCATTGCGATCCCCAAGCCGCGCCGCAATCGCGCCGTAGGTTGTAACCTCCCCCTGCGGAATCGTCAGCAGCGCGCCCCACACCTTGAGCTGGAAGTTCGTGCCCTTCACGTGCAGCGCGAGTGACGGGACGGCAGCGCTGCCGGGCGGTGGGAACGCTTTCGCCGCCGCGGCACGCGTCGCGTTCTGATCCGGCACGAGCTGCGCCAAGGGCCAGTCGTGCGCGAGTCGCGCCAGCGCATCCTCGCGCGACACCGGCGCCACGAAGGCCAAATGACAGATGCCGCGCGACGTAAGCGCCAGCAGGCACTCGCCGAATGGCGTGGGATGGAAGCCGTAGCGCACGGTCACGCCCAACCCTCCGCGCTGCAGCTCGCCCGGCGTCACCGCCTCGGCGTTCACGATCAAATCGTGCAGGCGCCCCGGCCCGGAGAGCCCGGCTTCGTACGTCGCCTCGAGCACCGGCCGTCGCTCACGCAGCAGGCGCTTCACCACCTCGGCCGTGCGATGCTGCACGAAGCGCTTGGGCGAGATGCCCGCCCAGCGCGTGAACATCCGCTGGAAGTGCGACTCGCTCAGCCCTACGTGCGCCGCCACCGCGGCCAGCGACGGCGCCGCCGCACGCTCGCGGTCGAGGAAGCGGATGGCCCGCTCGATGCGGGCGTAGTCGGTTGCAGCGTCCATCGCGAACTCCAGTGAGGTCTGACGGAATGTCGCGGGGGCGGGGTGGGGGGGCGACCCGAAACTTGCGGTGAGTTAGCGACGGAGGACGGATGCTCACTGCTTCCGTCATCCGTCCTCCGTCTTCCGTCTTCCGTCAATAGTCGACTGGCCGCAAATAGCTCTCCCCGATCGCCGCGCCACTCACCATCGCCACCGTCGGCAGCTTGCGCTTCCAGTGCGTGGAGTCGAGCCGCTTCGTCACGAGCCGCAGGGCTTCGGGGTCCACGCCCTTGGCCAGCAGTTCCTCGCGCGTCCAGCCGTGCAGCAGCCAGTTGAGGATCTCGTCGGCGACGGCGTAGCTCACGCCGAAGTCGCTCTCGTCGGTCTGGCCGGCGATGAGATCGGCGCTGGCGGGCTTCTTCACGATCTCATCGGGCACGCCGAGGTAGGTCGCGAGCTGCCAGACCTGCGTCTTGAACAGGTCGCCGATGGCGTTCACCGGCGGTGAGTCGTCGGCGTGCCAAGTGAAGTAGCCGAGCAGGCGCTCGCTCTTGTTGCCGGTGCCGAGCGGCAGCGCGCGGTGCTTGGCCGAGAGATCGAAGAGCGCGATCATCCGCACCCGCGCCATCACGTTGCCGCGGCGGGCGGCGTCGGCCTCAGGCTCCTGCGCCAGGTAGCCGTCCACCGCGGCGGAAATGTCGAGCGTGCGCTGCTCGATGCCAAGCCGGTCCATCAGCAGCTGTGCGTGCGCCAGCGAGTCGGCGCTCGACGTGCGGTAGGGCAGCCGCACGCCGATGACGTTCTCCTTGCCCAGCGCCCGCGCCGCCAGCGCCGCCACGACCGCCGAGTCCACGCCGCCGGACACGCCGACGACCGCCTTGCTGAAGCCGCGGCGCTGGAACTCGTCGCGCAGGAAGGCCACCAGCCACTGCTCCACCAACCGCGCGTCGATGTCCAGCGAAGGCGGCGCGTGCGCCGCGCCGACGACCAGCGGCAGATGGTTGACGGCTGCGAGCGGCACGTCCCTCGGCGCTGCGGGACGGAAGTCGGAAGCCGGATGGGGGGTGCCGGAGCCTTCCGTCTTCCGTCTTCCGTCTGATCCCAACACCCGGTCCAGCTCCGCACGCAACGACGGCAACTGCGCCTTCAAGTCGCTCAGTAACGGCAACTCCGCCCGCACCCGCGCGATGTCGGCCAGATTCACCGTCGCGGTAACCATCGCCTCCTCGAAAATCGGCGCGCGCACGCGCACGTCGCCGCGCGGCCCGACGACCATCGACCCGCCCTGGAACATCCGGCCGCCTTCGCTGCCGACGAGGTTCACGAGCGCGGCGTAGACGCCGTGCTCGTCGGCGATGTCGCGGATGAGCCGCTCCCAGCGCGCGACGCTGCCGGGCTGCGAGCCCTCGTCGCGGGGCGTGACGCCGCGCGCCGGGGCGGCGGCGACCACGCAAACCACCTGCGCGCCGTCGAGCGCGGCGATGGTGCCGGTGAGCGAATGCCAGGCATCCTCGCAGATCAGGATGGCGAGGCGTCCCCACGAGGTATCAAAGGCCTGCACGCCGTAGCCGCGCTCGACGAAGCGCTCTTCGTCGAACAGGCCATACGTCGGCAGGAAGTTCTTGCGATGCAGGTGCCGCAGTCGCGACGGCTTGCCGCCCTCGACGGCGATGCAGGCCGCGCTGTTGTGTAGCGTGCCGTCCGCGGCCACCTCGTAGAATCCGAGCACCACGTCCATCGCCGGCAGGCTCGGCGCGAGACTGGCCAGGCGGCCGTCGAGCTCCGCCACCAGCTGCTCCGCGCTCAACGCCAGCTCGCGCACCCCGCCTTCCACGAAGTAGCCCGTCGTCACCGTCTCGGCGAACACCACCAGCTGCGGCTGCGGGTCGAGGCCGGCGGCCTGGGCGACCAAGGCGGCGATCCGGTCGAGGTTCGCGGAGAGGGCGGCCTTGGCGGGGCGGAACTGGGGGAGGGCTAGGGTGAGAGCTGGCACTCTGGAAATCTACGAGGGAGAAGGGAGGGGGGAGGGGGGTGACGGCGGGGAGACGGGAGGAGGCAGAGGGTCGGGAGAAGGCAAACGGCGCACCGCCAACCTCTAGTAGGCTGGGTGGCTCCCTCTGGGGTAGAATGCAGTCCGTGCGTACCCTCCTCCGACTTTCCTTTACCGCGCTGCTGTTGGCGCTGGGGTCCCGCCTGGAGGCGCAGGGGGAGGCGTCGCGTATCGTCACGCCGCCGCAGAGCTCGGTGGTGCTCGCCCGCGACGGGTCCTTGATCGGGCATATCGGGCGGGAGTGGCGCACGAACGTCTCGCTGTCCTCGTTGCCGGCGTATGTGCCGGCGGCCTTCGTGGCGGTCGAGGACCGGCGCTTCTACCAGCACGATGGCGTGGATGTCGTGGGGATCGCCTCGGCGTTGCGCGACAACCTGCTGGGCGCGAGCCGCGGGGCAAGCACGATCACGCAGCAACTGGTCGGCAATATGCATCCGACCATCATCGACCGGACCGACCGGTCGCTCTCGCGCAAAGTCCGCGAGCAGCGCGCCGCGCGCGAGATGGAGCGGCACTACAACAAGCAGCAGATCCTCGAGGCCTACCTCAACCAGATCCATTTCGGGCGGAACTGGTATGGCATCGAGTCGGCGGCGCGGCACTACTTCGGCAAGGCGGCCGCCGAGCTGAACATCGCCGAGGCCGCGTCGCTGGCGGCGCTGCCGAAGGGGCCGGCGATCTACGACCCGATTCGCTATCCCGACCGCAACAGGAACCGGCGCGACGCGATCCTCGGCTTGATGGCCGAGCAAGGGTACATCACGCGCGCGCAGATGACGGCGGCGCGCGCGGAGCCGCTGCGCACCGCGCCCACTGCCGGGATGTCGGTGGCGGCGCCGTACTTCGTGGACGCCGTGCGGCAGCAGCTCGAGCGCGCCGGAGTGGCCGTCGGCAGCGGCGGGTATCGCATCCAGACGACGCTCGATCCGGCGCTGCAGCGCGCCGCCGCGAGCGCGCTGGTGGAGGGCATCCAGGGCATCGAAGCGCAGAGCGGATATCGCCACCCGACCCCGGCCTCGGCGCCGCGGGCGGCGGCGGAGCATCTGCAGGGCGCGGTGGTCGCGATCGATCCCGCCACCGGCGACGTGCGTGCGCTGGTGGGCGGGCGCGACCACGCGACGGCGCCGTTCAACCGCGCGACCAACGGCGTGCGGCAGCCCGGCTCGACGTTCAAGCCGATCGTCTACGCGCGGGCGCTGATGGATTCCATCCCGCCCACGGCCATCGTGCCGGACACGGCGATCGCCATCGCGTACGACGCCGAGCTGTACTCGCCCAAGAATGCCGACGGAGAGTTCCTCGGGCCGATCACGCTGCGCACGGCGCTGGCGCGTTCGCGCAATCCGGTGGCGGTCACGCTCTGGCAGCGCGAGGGCGCCGACTCGGTGATTGCCTTGGCACGGGCGATGGGCATCACGTCGCCGATCGCGCCGTACCCGTCCAGCGCCATCGGCGCATCGGCGCTGCGCCCGATCGAACTGGTGGCGGCGTTCACCGCCTTCGCCAACCTCGGCAGCGCGGTGGAGCCACGCTTCGTCCTGCGCGTGCAGGACGCCGTGGGGCGCACGGTGTGGGGCGAAGGCACGCGCGTCCTGCCGCCGGCGATGGATTCGGCAGTGGCCTATGTGGCCGTGCAGTTGATGCGCGAGGCCGTGGACAACGGCACCGGCGGGGCGGCGCGGCGCGGCGTCGCCGAGGAGGTGCAGGTTGCCGGCAAGACCGGTACCACCGACGACAACACGGACGTGTGGTTCGTGGGAATGACGCCGAACCTGGTCGCGGGGGTATGGCTCGGGTTCGACCGTCCGCGGACCATCACGCCGGGTGCGGGCGGTGGCGGATTGGCGGCACCGGTGTTCGGCACGATGCTGGCGCGCTGGGGTGGTGCGGTTCCGGGCGGATGGCCGCAGCCGGAGGGCGTAGTGCTCGCGGAGATGGACCGCGAGACCGGCGACCTCGCGGAACCGTGGACGCCGACGGAGCGTCGGTACGTGGAGAGCTTCGTCGCGGGGACGGAACCGGGCGCGCTGCGGGTGGACGCCCGGCGCTTCATCCTGACCTTCGGACCGTTGCCGGTGTTCTGAGTCCAGTTGTGTGATGCAGGTCCTCCGTATTGCGCCGGTCCCCCTACGATATTTCGTCCTCTATGCGTCCGTCATTCCGTCGGTTGGTCCTCCCCTTCGCCGCCGTGGCGCTCGTGGGCAGCTGTGGCAAGGATCCCGGTCCGTCCGAGGATTCTCCCTTCACGCTCGAGCTGATCTGGCTGGGCACGCTGCCCAATGCCTCTACACGCTCGTCGTTTGACGCGGCGGGCAATACGATCCGCGCGACGATCACGGCGCCGCTGACGACGGTGGCGATCCCGCCGACGTTCACGAACCTCAGCCAGTGCGGGCTGAACGGGCACCCCGACATCGCGCGCGACAACATCCGCGGGCTGCGCATCTACGCGGTGATCGAGCCGATCGATTCCGTCGGCGGCACGCTGGGCCAGGCCGGCCCCTGCCTGATCCGGGCCAACGACATTCCCGCGCTCGGGATTATGCGCTTCGACTCGTGGGACGTCGCCGCGCTGCAATCCAGCGGACGCCTGACGCGCGTCGTGCTGCACGAGATGCTGCACGTGCTGGGCTTCGGCACGGTGTGGTTCGACCAGGTGCTGATCGACACGGTCACCAACGCGTCCGACGCGCGGTTCCTCGGCGAGAACGCGCGTGCTGCCTGCGCCCTCACCAACGGCGGCGCGACGCAATGTGCGGCGACGGTGCCCGTTCACAGCGCCGACGGCGAGGGCTCGCGGTTCTCGCACTGGCGCGAGTCCACCTTCGGGAACGAGCTGATGACGCCGTTCCTCAGCGCCGGGGCGACGCCGTACTCGGCCACGACGATCCGCTCCCTGGCCGACTTGGGCTACCAGGTGACGTTGGACGTAGCGGACCCGTACACGCTGCCCGGTGCGGCGCTGATGGCGAGCGAAGCGGCTCCGAGCCTGGTGACCTTCCCGGAGCCGATGCTGCCGCGCTGGCAACTCGACGGGCGCGGTGGGATGCGCCCGGTGCGTCCCCGCTAAGCCTTAGGCGACGGCCACCAGCGGCTCGCCCGCGCCCTTGCCGGGTTCGGGCAGCAACGCCAGCGCCAGCACGTCTTCCAGCGTCTCCACGAAGTGGAAGCGCAGTTGGCCGCGCGCCTCGTCCGGCACGTCCTCCACGTCGGCTTCATTGGCCTTCGGCAGGATCACGTCGGTGATGCCGGCACGCAGTGCGCCGAGCACCTTCTCCTTGACGCCGCCGATCGGCAGCACGCGGCCGCGCAGCGTGATCTCGCCGGTCATCGCGATGTCCTTGCGCACCGGACGGCCGCTGAGCTCGCTGGCCAGCGCCGTGGAAATGGCGACGCCGGCGGACGGGCCGTCCTTGGGGATCGCTCCGGCGGGCACGTGGATGTGCGTCTCCACCGCGCCGAGCTTGCCCTTCGGGATGCCGAGCTTCTCGGCGTTCTTGGTGACGTAGGTGAACGCGGCGCGGGCAGATTCCTTCATCACGTCGCCGAGCTGTCCGGTGAGGATCAGGCTCACCGGCGCGCCACCTTCGGCGCTGGGCGCGGCGAGCGCGCGCACCGAGGCCTCGACGAACATAATGTCGCCGCCCATCGGCGTGTAATACATCCCGGTGGCGATGCCGACTTCGTGCGCGACGTTCGCCTTTTCCGGGTGCACCTTCGGCCGGCCGAGCAGCTCGCGCACTTCCTCGGCAGTGAGCACGCCGTCCACCGTGGGATCGCTGCCTTCCTTGGTGGCGATGCGCCGCGCGACCTTGCGCGCGACCTTGCCGATCTCGCGCTCGAGCTGGCGCACGCCGCTCTCGCGCGTGTACTGGCTCACCAGCGAGGCGATCGCGGCGTCCTCGAACGTGAGCTTCTTGTCCGAGAGGCCGTTCTCCTCGAGCTGGCGCGGGATCAGGTACTTCTTGGCGATCTCCTGCTTCTCGCGCTCGGTGTAGCCGGCGAAGTCCACGACTTCCATCCGGTCCAGCAGCGGCCCCGGGATGTTCTGGATGAAGTTCGCCGTCGCGATGAACAGCACCTCGGAGAGGTCGAAGGGGATGCCGAGGTAGTGGTCGGTGAACGAGTCGTTCTGCGCCGGATCCAGCACTTCGAGCAGCGCCGACGACGGGTCGCCCTGGAAGGACTGGCCGAGCTTGTCGACTTCGTCGAGCAGGAAGACGGGGTTCTTGGTGCCGGCCTGCTTCATCCCCTGGACGATGCGGCCGGGCATCGCGCCGACGTAGGTGCGCCGATGGCCGCGGATGTCGGCTTCGTCGCGCGCGCCGCCCAGCGCCACGCGCACGTACTCGCGCCCCAGCGCGCGTGCGATGCTCTTGGCGATGCTGGTCTTGCCCACGCCCGGCGGGCCGGAGAAGAGCAGGATCGGGCCCTTGGCCATCGCGCGGGCCTTGGCCTCGCGCTTGTCCGTGATCTGCCGGTCCTTGTCCTCGTGGTTGGTCTTCTTGGGAATGGACGCGCTCGGCGCCTCCTCGGCCGTCGTCTTGAGCTTGGCGGCCGGGAACTCACCGGTACGGTCCATCTCCTCCGAGAGCTGCTGCGCGCGCAGCTGGCGCACGGCGAGGAACTCCAGCACGCGGTCCTTCACGTCCTGCAGGCCGTAGTGGTCCTCCTCGAGCACGGTGTGCGCGTGCCGGAGGTCGAGCTGGTCGTCGGAGCGCGTGTTCCAGGGCAGCTCGGCGATCCACTCCAGGTACGTGCGGATGACCTGCGCTTCCATCGACTCGCGGCCGGAGCGCTCGAGGCGTCCGAGCTCACGCTCGACTTCGGTGCGCGCCTCCTTGGGCAGCTCGAGCTTGCTGAGCTTCTCGCGCAGCTCCTCGATCTCCTTGGACTGGTCGTCGTCGCCGAGCTCCTTTTGGATCGCCTTCATCTGCTCGCGCAGGAACATCTCGCGCTGGCGTTCGCCCAGCTCTTCCTGCACCTGCGACTTGATCTCCTCCTGCGCCTCGAGGAGGGAGATCTGGCGCTGGACCATCACCAGCACCTTGCGGAGGCGGTCCTCGACTGAGAGGGTCTCGAGCAGGCCCTGCTTCTCGGCCACGGTGAGTTCGATGTAGCCGGCCACGAGGTCGGCGAACTTGCCGGGCTCGGTGACCGAATCAAGCACCTGGTGGACGACTTCCTCGGGCAGGCCGCGACGTTCGCCGAGCTCGGCGGCGCGCTCGCGGATCTCCTTGTGGAGGGCCTCGAAGGCGGCGTCCTTGTCGTCGAGCGGCCCCATCTCCTCCGTCTGGGTGACCACGGCCGCGAGGTAGCCTTCGGTGGTCTGGTACTGCAGCGAGGTGGCGCGCTGCTCGCCGTGGAGCAGCAACTGCACGCCGCCCAGGCCGCGCTGCACCTGGCCGATGCGGGCGATGACGCCCATCGAGTAGAGGATCTCGGGCGCCGGCTCCTCGGTGTTGTCCTTCTGCGCGACGGCGAAGACCAGTCGGTCGCCCTTGAGGGCGCTCTCGATGGCGCGCAGGGTGCCGGGGCGACCCGCCGCGATCGGGGCGGTCAGCCCCGGGAAGATGACCGTGCCGCGCAGGGGCAGGACGGGAAGGGTCTGGCGGGTGCTCATCAAACGGAGTCCTGAAGGGGAATCGGGTGCAATGCGTGAAGTAACCCGCAGGCGCAAGGACCGTTCCGCTCTGACTTACGACCTTTTGGCGGGGATTGCAACTTTCACGTGCCGTCCTGACGTACGGACTGCCACGCTCGTGAGACCGGGTCTGGCGTTTGGTATCCGGACCCTTCGGGCCGTATCTTTGCCGCTCCAGCTGTCCCCCCACATCACGACGCCTTCGTGAGCGAGTCGCGCCTCTCCCAATCCGACGCCGAACTGCAATCGCACATCGTGCGGGTGCTTGAGGCGCAATACGACGTGGAGCAGGAAATCGGCCGCGGCGGGATGGGCATCGTCTACCGCGGGCGCGACAAGCGTCTCAAGCGCCCCGTCGCCATCAAGCTGCTGCCGCCGGAGCTGGCCTTCCGCTCGGAGATCCGGTCGCGCTTCCTGCGTGAGGCCGAGATGGCGGCGCAGCTCTCGCACCCGCACATCGTGCCGATCTACAGCGTCGATGAGCGCGAAGGGCTGGTGTACTTCGTGATGGCGCTGGTGGAGGGCGAGAACCTCGGTAGCCGCATCGCGCGCAAGGGTGCCGTGGCGCCGGAAGAAGCGCGGCGTATCCTGCGTGAGGTGGGCGACGCGCTGGCGTACGCGCACTCGCAGAACACGGTGCACCGCGACATCAAGCCGGACAACATCCTGATTGACGGCGCGACCGGCCGCACGATGGTGACGGACTTCGGCATCGCCCGGGCGGTGAGCGAAGGCAGCGAGTCGAAACTCACGGCCACCGGCATCGCCATCGGCACGCCGGCGTATATGAGCCCCGAGCAATCGGCCGGCGACCGCGACATCGACGGACGCACGGACCTGTACGCGCTTGGCATTGTGGCGTACCAGATGCTCTGCGGCGACCTGCCGTTCAACGCCACGAGTGCGCCGGCGCTGCTGGTGAAGCACCTGAGCGAGAAGCCGGTACCGATCGAGCAGCGCGCCCACGTGCCGTCGGACCTGGCGCGCGCGGTGATGCTCTGCCTCGAGAAGAACCCCGACGACCGGTTCCCGGACGCGCGGGCCTTCGTGCAGGCGCTGGAGACGGGCAACGTGCCGCAACTGCCGGCGCGGATGGGCAATGCGTATCCGCAGGCCGCGCCGACCTGGTCGCCGCCGGCGGACTTCGACCCCGATGCGCCCACGCCTGAAGAACTGGTGCGCTGGCACGATCCGGCGGTGGTGTCGTTCCGCAAGGCGATTGCGCCGTTCCTCTTCGTGACGACGGCCTTCGTCGTGGTCAACTTCGTCGGCGGTCCCAACCTGCTGTTCGTCTCGGCGTTCTGGGGCATCAGCGTGGCGTACAAGTACGCGCGGCTCTGGAGCGACGGTTTTGACTGGCGCGATGTGTTCAAGCAGCCGCGCGACAAGATGATCGTGGACGTGGCCGCTGACACGGTGGACAGCGCCAAGGCGATTTTCGACCGCGAGAAGCGGGCGGAGGTGCGCGAGAAGGCGCGCCGTCGCCGGCTGTCGGTGGGCAACGCCTCGCCGGAAGGCGGGATGCGCGCGCTGTCGTCGGCCGATGCGGCGGCGCTGGGCTCGGGTCCGCACGCGGCCACGGCGCGGCAGGCGCTGCTCGACCGCGAGGAAGTGCTACGGCTGGTGGAGTCGTTGCCGCAGTCGGAGAAGGCGCGGATTCCCGAAGTCGTCCCGACGGCGCGGCAGTTGGCCGAGAGCGTGATGGGCCTGGCCTCGGCGCTGGGCGGTGTGGAGCGCGACCTCAACGGCAGCAGTGCCGCGGCGATGGAGAAGGAGATCCTCGCGCTGGAGGCGCAGGCCAACCCGCTCGACGTGCAGGCCAGCGAGGCGCGCGTGCGCCGGCTGGCCCTGCTCAAGCGCTCGCGGCGCGCCACCGCGGAGCTGGAGCAGCGCCGCAGCGACCTGCAGGCCAAGCTGGAGAACGTGGCGCTGACGCTGCAGAACCTGAAGTTCGACGTCCTGCGCCTGAAGGCAGGCAACCAGAGCTGGCAGCACGTGACGACGATCGCCGAGCAGGCGATGGCGCTCGCGCGCGAGGTGGACAGCGCGGTGTATGTGGGCGACCAGATGGCCCGCTTGGATCGCAGCAAGCCCCGTGGCTGACGACGCGCTGCGCCAACGCTGTGCCGCCGCGGTCGCGGGCCATTATGAGATCGAGGCGGAGGTAGGGCGCGGCGGAATGGCCGTCGTCTACCGTGCCCGCGACGTGCGCCTGCGCCGGAAGGTGGCGCTCAAGGTGCTGCCGCCGGAGCTGGCCTTCCGCGACGAGGTGAAGCGCCGCTTCCTGCGCGAGGCGGAGATGGCCGCCGGACTCGCGCATCCGCATATCGTGCCGATCTACACGGTGGACGAGAACGATGGCCTCGTGTGGATGGCGATGGGCCTGGTGGACGGCGAGTCGCTGGCCGAACGCCTGCACGGTGAGCCGCGCCCGCCCGTGGACGTGGTGCGCCGCGTGCTGCGCGAGGTCTGCGAAGCACTGGCCTACGCGCATCGCGAGGGCGTGGTGCACCGTGACATCAAGCCGGACAACCTGCTGATCGAACGCGAGACGGGGCGGGTGCTGGTCACGGACTTCGGGATCGCGCGGGCCGCCGAAGGCGACCAGCGCCTCACGGCCACCGGCATCGCGGTGGGCACGCCGGCATATATGAGCCCGGAGCAAGCGATGGGCGAGCGCGAGGTGGACGGGCGCGCCGATCTCTACGCCCTCGGCGTGGTCGGCTACCAGATGCTCGCGGGTGAGCTGCCGTTCCAGGCGGCCAACACGCCGACGATGCTGATGAAGCACCTGAGCGAGCGGCCGCGGCCACTGCGCGATGTGCGCGCCGACCTGCCGGACAATCTCATCTATGCGATCGATCGCGCGCTCACGAAGGGCCGCGACGACCGCTGGCGCACGGCCGACGAGTTCCGGGCGGCGCTGGCCGAGGACGCCGAACCGCCCAGCGTGCGCCGCCGCTCGACGGGGGCGTCGCAGGCGGTCGTGGGGCGCCCCAGCACGGGCGCCGCAGCAAGCGGCGCGAGCGAGCCGCTGCCGGCCGCCGACCCGCTCGACGACCTGAAGGCGCGCACGCCCGTGCCGGGACCGGAGTTTCCGAAGCTCCCGCCGGACTGGATCGCCGACCCGGAGAAGCGCGACGAAGGCGCCGAGGCGCTGCGGCGCTGGCGCGAGGAGGCGCGGCGTTGGCGCGAGCAGGTGCGCCACCAGCCGCGCGCGCAGCGCGAGGACCTGCGCGTGGCCGCGCAGCGGATGAGCGCCTTCGAGCTGCAGCAGAAGACGCCGGAGCAGCGCATCACCGCAGTGCGGCGGCGAATGGCGGCCGGAGTGGTGACGGTCGGGATGCTGGCGCTGATCAACGCGATCGTGACGCCGGGCTTCCCGTGGGTGCTGTTTCCGGCGATTGGCATCGGCTTCGGCGTGGTGAAGCGCCTCGCGGATCTTTGGTCCGACGGTATCCCGATCCGTGCAGTGTTCCGCAAGGCGAGGCCGGCAGCCGTGCGCGGCGACGAGTCGCCGCTGCGGCGGCTCGAACCCAAGCTCCCGGCGCCGCCCGCCGCGACGGCGGCGCAGGCCGTGCTCGACGCCGTGCCGGCCGACGTGCTCGCCAGCGCGCAGGGGCAGGCCGTGCGCGATGCCTTCAGTGCGCGCAGCAAGATCCGCGGCGTGCTGGCGCGCCTGCCGGAAGAGGAGCGCACGCTGTTGCCGGAGATCGAGCCCACGGTGGATGCGCTGGTGGAGCGTGTGCGTACGCTGGCCATTGCGCTGCACGCGCTCGACACCGAGGCCAATCCGGACGCGATGGTGCGCCTCGAGACGCGCATCGCTCAGGCTGAGCAGATGCCGGAGGGCCCGGAGCGCGAACGGCGCCTGGAGCTGCTGCAGCGGCAGCGTGCGACGCTCATTGACCTCGCTGAGCGCCGCGGTAGCCTCGCGGCGCAACTGGAGCAGGCCGTGCTGGTGCTGGAGACGATGCAGCTCGACCTCGCGAAGCTGCGCAGTTCCGGGATGGCATCGCGCGTGGCCGACCAAGGGCCACTCACCGAGGAGATGCGCGCCATCGCCCGCGACATCGAGCGCGTGGCCGAGGCTGTGGATGAGTCGCGGCTAGACCGCCGTCCCGGCAAATAGCGGCTCGAGCGCAATCCGCAGGGCGGCGGGTGCGTCCTCGGGCACGAAGTGCGCCGCCCCCGGGATGACCGTGAACGTGGAGCCCCGGAGCGCGCGATGCAGCCGCTCGCCGAGCTGCACTGGATAGAACGGATCGTCCTCGCCCCAGACGACGACGGCAGGGAGGTCCAGCTCGCCGAGCCGTGCCGACCAGGCGCTGGTGTCGCAGTGCCGCATCACCGCTAGGTGCGAGGCGAGGGCGTCGCGGCCGGCGGCGGTGGTGAAGTGCTGCAGGCAGGCGTCGAGCGTGAGGTGCGAGCGCTGGGCGTCGGCGAAGCCGCGGCGCACCGAGCCGTGTACGAGCCCGGCGAGCAGCGCGGGCGGCGTGTGACGCGCCAAGGGACCGAGGGCCCGCGCGAGGCGGGCGAGGCGCCGCGGCTTGATGCCGAACCCCGCACTGCTGACCAGCGCCAGGCCGCTCACGCGCTCGGGCCATTGCACGGCGAAGGCCTGCGCGACGCCGCCGCCAAGGCCGTGCCCCACGATGAAGGCGCGTTGGATAGTCAGGTCGTCGAGTAGGCGGCGAATCGCATCGGCGTGGGTGTCACAGCCGACGACCCCGCGGCCGAGCGGGTCGCTACGGCCGAAGCCTGGGAGGTCCACGATGATGAGGCGGTGCCCCGGTGCGAACTCGGGCGCCATCGCGCTCCAGAGGCGCGAGGCCAAGGGGAATCCGTGGATCAAGACGACCGGATCGCCGGCCCCGCGGGTGCCCGCGGCGTAGTAGTACAGCCTCGATCCCCCCACATCCACGAATTCACCGCGCATCAAGTGAATCTGGCGGAATCCGCAGGAAATGGTATCCTTTACGCTTCCTCAGGGTATGGGGACAGGCGTGCCGAGGATTTACGGCAGGCTAGGTGAGTCAAGTTGTTTTCTCGTAAGGCGTTAGCCACGGCCCCCGTTTGACGACTCCGATAATTTCTCCCGCATCGATCTTCGCGCCGCCCCCGCCCCCGGAAGCAGAAGTGACATTTCCGGTGACTTGGCTCCTCGACAACTCGCCAGCACCGATTCAGTATCGAGCCATTAACGATGTTGTGAAGCCGACCGATGGCACGGCGTTCGAGCCCGGAATCCTGCCGATGGCCCACCGGCCGGCATTGGAGCTCGCGGTGCAGGCCGACGTGCACGGCGTCTGGAACGACGCGATGCTCGCGCTGCCGTCGCAACGGGCGATGCACTTCGAAGGCGTCGGCACGATTCCGGCGATGCGGCGCCTGCTCGAGTACGGCTGGGACAAGGACTCGCCGCCGCTCGTCCACACGAAGCGCGTGCTGTTCCGGCTCCTGGCCGAGGACGCTGATCCGGCACAGCTCTACGAGTTGCGTCCTACGCGCGGCAAGGTGGAGGAAGAAGTCCTGGCCGCGCATCGGCAACTGCTGCGCGAAGCGGCCGGCGCGGCGCTGGCGACGGCTGGCTTCGAGGCTGACCCGCGGCTGCGCGGGCTGGCGCGGCGCACGATCGACCGCATCGCTGAGTACCTGCGCTCGCCGCTGGCCGAGAAGCCGTGGATCCGCGTCGGCAACAAGCAGGTGCTGGATCCGGACGCGGCGCCGCCGAGCATCTACGCGCTGCACCTGATCGCGCATATGCCGCTGTTCCAGAGCGAGCACTACGAGGCGATGGAGCTGCTGAACGCCTACCTCGCGCGGCCGATGCCGCGCCAGGAGTCGGTGCAGCAGGTCGGCACGACGCTGATGCCGATGCCCTACGCCGTCCTCGGCGACCCGCTGCCGCACCGCAATGCGGTGGAGGCGGACGTGCCGAAGGCGCTGGCCTGGCTGGAGCTGATGGCGCGCTTCGGCTTCCTGCGGCGCAACGAGACGTGGACGAAGATGTACGAGCGCTTCGTGGACGACTGCGGCCGCGACGGCGTCTGGCATCCGCACAAGGGCTTGGCGATGCCGAAGAGCACGGATCCCTATGTGTGGCCGATGTTCCCGCTGGTGGAGCCGCACGGCGGCGAGGAGCGGTGGTGCGACGTGACGTTCCGCATCGGGCTCATCGCGCGCGCGGCGGGGCGACCGATCGCGCTCGTGTGAGTCCCAGCGGCACGCGGCTGCCGCCGGCCGAGTGGTTTCCGGCGGGCGTCGAAGGCATCACGGTGCGTCGCGTCCCGCTGGCGGGGGGCCTGACGTTGCGCGTCCTCGAGGCCGGGCCCCCGACGGGCCCGGCCGTGCTGTTGGTGCACGGTTGGGCGGTGAGCGCCTACCTGTGGCGGCACAACATCCTGCCGTTGGCGGCCGCAGGGTATCGCGTGATCGCGCCAGACCTGCCGGGCCACGGACTCAGTGATGCGCCGTCCGCCGCAGGCAGCTACACCGAAGAGGCCTTCGCGCGCAGCGTGATCGAGTTGCTCGACGCCTGCGAGGTGGAGCGCGCCGTCGTCGCCGGCCAGAGTATGGGCGGCAAGGTGGTGGTGCGCGCGGCGCTCGATGCCCCGGCGCGGATCTCGCGGCTCGTCTTGTTTGGCCCAGTCGGATTCGGGCTCATCCCGCCCTGGCAGGCGCTGTCACCGCTGATTCCGACGCCGCCGGGCGAGCTCATCGCGAAGTTCATCCCGCGCGAGGTGATCGCGTTCGTGCAGCAGCGCGTGTACGGCAAGTTGGGCTTCTTCACCGAGCGCGACGTCGATGAGTACTGGGCGCCGACGCAGTTCCCGGCGGTGGTGCGCGCGCAGTTCCAGATGCTGCAGGAATTCCGCTGGGGACTCTGGGACGCCGCCACGCTGCACGCCCTGCACCAGCCGACACACGTAGTCTTCGGCACGCGCGACCGCACGGTGCGGCCGAGGACGGCCGAGGAGTTGGCGCGCGAGCTGCCGAACGGGCGGCTGACGTGGATCGAGGATGGCGGGCACGTGGTGATGGAGGAGGTGGCGGGGCGCGTCAACGAGCTCTTGCTCGGCGAGCTGCGGGGTGGGTGACTAGGTTTTGTTTACGATGACTAAACGGCAAGAGAGAGAAGGGGAGGCGGGTGAAGGCGGGGAGAAGGCGCCTTCGGCACGGAAGACGGCGGGGGCACGGAAGACGGCGGGGGCACGGAAGACGGCGGGGAAGACGGGCGGGAGACGGAAGTCGGGAGAGGGGGAGGCAACTGCAACCTCAACCGCAACGGCAACCGTAACCGCAGCCGCAACTCCAACTCCAACCGCAACCGACGCGACCGTGCTCGCGACGGGCACGCTCCTCCCGCACAGTGCTCCGGACGTCGTCTCGCCGGAGCTGGCCAAGTCGCTGGCGGAGCGCGAGGCCGCGACGGTGGACGTCACCTTCGCCGACCTCGGGCTGAGCGAGGCGATGTTGGCGTCGCTCGAGCGGAGCGGGTATGCGCGGCCGACGCCGATCCAGCAGCAGGCGGTGCCGCTGGCGCTCAAGGGGCGCGACCTGATGGGGCTCGCGCAGACGGGCACCGGCAAGACGGCGGCCTTCACGATCCCGATCATCGAGCGGCTGATGGACGGCCCCAAGCGCACGCGTGCGCTGGTGCTGACGCCGACGCGCGAACTCTGCCAGCAGGTGGAGGCCAGCGTGCGCAAGTACGGCGAGGGCGCGGGGCTCGAGGTCATCTCCGTGTACGGCGGCGTGGGTTACGAGCCGCAGACGGACGCGTTGCGTGCCGGCGTGGACGTCGTCGTCGCGACGCCGGGGCGGCTGATCGACCACCTCGAGAAGCAGAACGTGGTGTTCGACGATCTCGAGGTGCTGGTGCTCGACGAGGCCGACCGGATGCTCGATATGGGCTTCGCGCCGCAGATCAACCGCATCGTCGCGCAGATCCATCCGTACCGGCAGACGCTGCTCTTCTCGGCGACGATGCCGCCTGAAGTTGAGGCGCTGGCGCGGAAGTACCTGCGCAAGCCGGTGGTGGTGCAGGTGGGACGCCGCTCGCAGGCGGCGGCGACGGTGCGGCACTTCGTCTACCCGGTGCCGGGGCACCGGAAGATCACCCTGCTCGCGCACCTGCTGCGTGAAATGGCCGCCGACGACTCGATCCTCGTCTTCACGCGCACCAAGTCCGGCGCTGATCGCGTCGTGCGGCATCTCGAGGACGAGGGCGTGAAGGCCGACGCACTGCACGCCGACAAGAGCCAGGGGCAGCGCGAACAGGCGCTGCAGCGCTTCAAGGACGGTAAGACGCGCGTGCTCGTGGCCACCGACATCGCCCAGCGCGGCCTCGACATCTCGGGCATCTCGCACGTGATCAACTACGACGTGCCGCAGCAGGCCGAGGATTACGTGCACCGCATCGGCCGCACCGGCCGCGCCGCCAAGGAAGGCGATGCGTTCACGTTTATGAGCACCGACGAGATCGGGATGGTGCGGACGATCGAGCGGGTGATCGGCCAGGAGATCCCGCGGATCTCGGTGGCGGGGTTTGACTTCGGGACGTGAGTCGAGGACGGATGACGGATGACGGATGCGAGAATGGCGCGCCGATTGCAGATCAGAGCGCCCCGCAAGCTTCCGTCATCCGTCATCCGTCCTAATAACTCACCCTCGCCCGTCCGAGTCGCGACACCACCACGGTCTCCGCCCGCGCGCCGATGCTGACGACGATGGTCGAGTTGGCGACGCCGTAGCCGAGTCCGTTGGCGCCGAAGGTGACGGTGTCGCGCGTGGCGTGGAGGCGGACGCGATGCTGGCGCGCGAGGTCGCGGCGCCAAAGCGTGTCGCTGCCGGATTCGACGCGGATGGAGCCGGCGGGACGATCGACGACCAAGCGGGCCTGGCTGCCACGGCGGATGGCGGCGGCCCGGGTGAGCGTGACGGCACCGCTGACCTCGTGCGCGGCCTGGCGGATGCGCAGCCCGTCGAGCAGGTACTTGCCGCGCGGCAGTGCCACGCCGGCGAGGATGCCGACGAAGGCGCAGACGAGCACGAGCTCGAGCAGGGTGAAGGCAGGGCGCGTCACAGGGCGAGGATGCATAGATTCGTCGCGTAAGGCCGCATCGTCCCATCGCCGCCATCACCCGTTCGCCCCGGAGCCCGCCGTGTCGCGCCTCGCCCGCCTTGCCATCTTCGCCGCCGCCGCCACCGCGCTCGGCGCCTGCTACCAAGACCCCGAACAGCAGATCGCCCAGCAGCAGATGATGCTGGATATGAGCGACGCCGTGAACGACATCGGCCTCCAGCTGGCAGACTTGCAGGCGAAGGTGGATTCCCTGCGCGGCGTCATCGCGAAGCAGGACACTGCGATCTACCGGATGGCGAACATCACGGGTGTGCCGTACGTGAGATAGAGGAGAGAAGAGAGCGGACGAATCGCTACGTTGCCCTTCGTCTTCCCTCTCCCAGCCTCCTCCCCTCTCCCATCTCCCCGCCGTCACCCCCCTCCCTCCTCCCCTCTCCCCCTGTCCGAATGCGCATCGCCATCTCCACCGGCGGCGGCGACGCCCCCGGCCTCAACGCCGTGATCCGCGCCGCCACGCTCTCCGCCATCGAGCGCGGCTGGCAGGTGCTCGGCATCAAGCGTGGCTACGCCGGCCTCTTGGGCGAGGACGAAGTCGTTCCGCTCACGCGCGACTCCGTGCGCGGCATCGCGCATCTCGGCGGGACGATCCTGCGCACTACCAACCGCGGCAACCCGTTCGCGTTTCCGGTGCAGCAGCCGGACGGCAGCTTCGTGGAGGCGGACCGCTCGGACGAACTCATCGCCAACGCACGCAACCTGGGCATCGAGGCGATGATCGCCATCGGCGGCGACGGCTCGCTGGCGATCGCGCAGCAGTTGGTGGACAAGGGAATGCGCATCGTCGGCGTACCGAAGACCATCGACAACGACGTCGCGGGCACGGTGTATACCTTCGGCTTCGACACCGCCGTGCAGACGGCGATCGAGGCCATCGACAAGCTGCAGACGACGGCGGAGTCGCACGACCGTGTGCTGGTGCTCGAGGTGATGGGGCGCGAGGCGGGCTTCATCGCGCTGCACTCGGGCGTGGCGGCGGCGGCCGACATCGTGCTGATCCCCGAGATCGGCTGGAAGCTGGAGCACGTCTGCGAGGCGGTGATGCAGCGCGACCGCAGCGGCCGGAAGTTCGCGATCGTGGTGGTGGCCGAGGGCGCGCAGGACGAGAGCGGCCAGGTGTCGCTGATCGGCGAATCGATGCCGGGGCAGGCGCCGCGGATCGGCGGCATCGCGCACCATCTGGCCAAGGCGATCCAGGCAAAGACGGGCAAGGAGTGCCGGGCGATGGTGCTGGGGCACTTGCAGCGCGGCGGGATGCCCACGGGCTACGACCGTCTGCTGGCGACGCGCTTCGGCGGCGCGGCGGCGCAGGCGGTGGCCGATGCCAAGTGGGGGCATATGGTGGCCCTGCAGACGCCACACATCGTGACCGTGCCGATTCGCGAGGCCATCCAGGTGCCGAAGCGGGTGGATCCGAGCCACGATATCGTCGCGACCGCCCGGCGGATGGGAATCAGCTTCGGGGACCGCTGAGGAGCCTGCAGGGTAGAATTCTCTCCCTATGCAGCGATATTCCGTCCCAGTGACCCGCGCCTTCCTCGCCCTCGTGCTGTTCGCCGTGTTTCCGGCCCTGGCCGGGGCGCAGTCGCGTACGCGACCGCAGGAGCAGCCGCGGCTGCCGGCGCACCTGATGCCGCCGGCGGGCAAGTGCCGCATCTGGATGGACGGCGTGCCCGCGGCCCAGCAGCCGGCACCGACGGATTGCCAGACGGCCCTGCGACAGAAGCCGGCCAACGGCACGGTGGTCTTCGGCCCGAGCACGCGGGACGAGCCGAGCAACGCCTTCCGGCCGGCGACGCCGGCCTCGCGCGACACGTCGGGGCGGGGCAATGCGCGGCCGACGCGCGGGCGTCAGGATACGACGCCGGAGCGTGGACGCCCCCAGACGACGCCCTCGCGGGGACGTCCCGACTCGTCGGCGCGGCCGGCGCCCGGCTCGGGCGCCGGCTCGAGGGCTCCGGCCCGTCCCCGTCCCGACTCGGGTCGGCGCCCCGATGACTCGCCGCCAGCGCCACAGGCGCTGGAGCGCACGTCGTAGACGAGTTCGGTCCCACTCGCCCGGTCCGCGACGCCTACCTGCCGCCGGACCGCGAGGCGTTTCTCCGCGCCGGCGGTCCGCGCGGCCGCATCATCGTCATCGCGCCCACGCGCGCCGCCTGCGAGACCATTGAGCTCGCGTTCACTCTGGACATCGAGACGGTGCTGTGGACGTCGCGCGGCGCCGAGCTGAGCCGCTTGGCCGCCGAGCTTGCCGAGAGCGAGGAGCGCCCGCGCCGCGGCTTCGGCATCGTGGCCGGCACGGGCACGGGCAAGACGCTGGCCGTGAAGCCGATCGCCAAGCTGCTGCTCGGCACCGAGGACCTGCGCGTCGGCGTGGTGAACCGCGAGCGCGAGGCGACGCCGGAGACGCCGAGCTGGAACGTCGTCATCGTGACCACCGGCATCGCGCGGCGCTGGTTCCAGGACGGCGACATCCGGCCGCACGACACGCTGGTGGTCGACGAGATCCACCAGACCAGCGCCGAGCTGGAGCTGTGCCTGGCACTGGGCAAGCGTACCGGCTGCCGCTTCGTCTGGCTGTCGGCGACGGTGGATCCGTCGTTCTACAAGCGCTACCTGAACGCGGCGGCGGTGGTGGAGTCGAGCGCGTTTGATCCGAAGAAGGCGGCCAAGGTGGAAGTCGAGCGCAAGAAGCCGGCGAGCTTCCTCGACGACCGCTTCGTGCAGCGCGCGATCAAGGAGCGGCGCGGCATCGGCGTGTTCCTTCCGACGCGCGCCGCGGTGGAGGAAGTGGCCAGCGACGTGGGCGCGCGGTATCCGCGGATGCAGGTGGCGTTCTACCACGGCGGCGAACCCATCCGCGTCATCCGGCCCTTCCTCGAAGGCGAGGTCGAGAAGCCCTTCCTGCTGGCGATGACGGCGGCCGGGCAGAGCGCGCTCAACGTGCAGGGGCTCGACACGGTCGTCATCGACGACACGCGCTTCACGAACATCGTCGAGCAGGGGCGCAACGTGCTGACGCGCCTCCACCTCGGTGCCAACGAGATCCTGCAGATGGCGGGCCGCGTGCACGGTCGCGTGGCCGGCGGACGCGTGTTCATCCTCAGCGACCGTGACATCCGCTTCGACCGGCTGGAGCCGACGTCGCCGGAGTTCCAGCTGGCGGGCGACAGCGAGCGCGTGGCCCTGACCTGCGCGGCGCTGGGCGTGCGCGCCGACGAACTCGTCCTCCCGGTGCCGCTGGACAAGCTCAGTTACAAGCTGAGTCTGGAATTCCTCGAGTCGCGCGGCATCATCGAGGCCGGCCGGCTCACGGAGTACGGCAAGGCCGTCGAAGCGATGCCGGTGGACCGCGCCTGGGCCGAGCTCCTGGTGCACTGCGACGACGAGCTGCTGCCGTACGTGGCGGTGATGGCCAGCGTGGAGTCGTTGCATCGGATGACGCGCGAAGACCGCGATCTGGCGGGCCTCATCGTGCCGGGCAGCGACCACCTCACGACGTACAACGTGTACGCCGAGGCGTTCACGAAGTGCGGCTACCTGGGCGAGGTGTACGGGCTGCCGCGGCAGATGTTCGACGCGAGCATCGAGCGCTGGGCCGAGGGCCGGGGCGTGTTGGTGAAGTCGGTAGAAGACTCGGCCTTGGCGATGGCGAGCATCTATCGCTCGGTGGGCCTGCCGCTGCCGACGCAGATGCCGAGGACGACGCAGGCAGTCGAACGCCGCTGGGTGGAGCTGCTGGCGCGGATTATGCCGTTCGCGTTGGTAATCGACGAGCAGACGGCCTCGGGCGACGAGGCGCGCGTCTCGAAGACCAGTGTCTGCGGGAGCTGGGGCCCGATCGCCGGCACGCTGCGCTACTTCGCCGACAAGTTCGGCGTGGCGCGCGCCGGCATCGAGGGTACGCAGCTCGGGCGCGACCTCATCCGGCAGCACGCCATCGGGCACACGCCGCAGCTGGTGTACGACGCGCAGCAACGCGACCGCCCGCTGGCCCTGGAGCGGCGCCTCACGTACTTCGGCTTCGAGCTGGAACGCGAGCGTGAGACGGTGCAGGACTTTCCGCCGGGCCTGGAGGCCCAGGCGCGGCGCGTGTTGGCCGAGGCGCTGGCGCGCGGCGAGGCCCGTCACGCGGCGATGCCCTACAACCAGCCGCGCATCGCCGAGCTGCGCGAGGTGTGGCGTCGCAGTGGCGGCCGCACCCCGCGGCTGGGTCAGGCGGAGCTCGCGGCGTGGTACGAATCGCAGCTCGAGGGTGTGGCGAGTCTCGCGGCATTTCGCGCGGCGCCGCTGAAGTTCGACCCGGACGTGTTCGTGTCGGGCGCCGAGCGTGCCAAGTGGCTGCAGCTGCCCTCGCACGTGCAGCTGCGCGAGCGCGAGGTGCCGCTGCACTATGAGGTCGAGGAGACGCCCGAAGGGCCGCGCGGCGTGGTGCGCCTGCACCTGCCCGAGAAGATCGCGCGCACGCTGGTGGCCGAGGAGTTGCCGACGCTGGACCGGCCGTTGCGGTTTGCGATCGGGCGCGGGCAGCGCGGCACGATCAAGTCCGACACGCTCGAGGATGCGCAGGAGGAGCTGGCGCGTCCGTGGATGCGTGAGGAAGCCGAGCGTCGGCCAGGGCGCCGCGATGGGCGCGGTGACGGCCGCGGAAACGGGCGCGGGCGCGATGGCCGAGATGACCGCCGGGGCGGGCGTCCGCCGATCCCTCGTGGTGGCCGCCGCCGCCGCTGACGGCCGCTCCCAGGTCGCTCAGCGCGCCGCCTCACTGCGACCAGCCAGTACTAGTCTGACCAACACCGCGCTGCTATTGCGCCCGGTCCAAACTCCTGTCCAACAACTAAGTCATTTCATAGCATTGACTTAGATTGAACGGCACTCTCGCTGTTGTCGATAGGACTTTCGGTCCTAAGTTTGACGCCGTGACGCAGAAGCGTATCCAAATCCTCGATGCCGCGGCGGAGCTGATCGCCGAGAAGGGCTTCGTGCAGACGTCGGTGGACGACGTCATCTCGCGCGCGGGCCTCAGCGGCAAGTCGCACTTCTACCACTACTTCAAGTCCAAGGAATCGCTCGGCCACGAAGTGCTGGCACGGCAGTTCGACGTGCTGGCCGAACGCGGCCTCGCGATCCTGCGCGAGCCGACGCTGGAGCCGATCGAGCGCTTGCACGTCTTCATCGACTCGGTGGTGGCGCTGCAGGCCGAGCGCGGCGGTCGATCGGCCTCGCCCTTTGGCGCGCTGGCGACGGAGATGGCCGCGATGGACGAGGGCTTCCGCGTGCGCATCGCGCGCGTGTTCCGCTCGTGGACCGACGAGATCGCGGGCCTGCTGATGCAGGTGAAGGATCGGCTCGAGGACGACGCGGATCCGCTGCGCCTGGCGCGCTTCGTGGTGGCGACGCTCGAGGGCGCGACCACGATGGCGCGGATGAAGCGGGATGTCAGCCTGATGCACGGCGTGGCGACGGACCTGAAGCGGTTCGTGTCGGGCCACGTGAAGCGCGACGCAACGGCGTAGGACTCGGCGATTCCTGGAGGAATCCGAATGGCGACGATGGCGGCAGGGCTGGGGATCTTCGGAATGGACGAGCGCACGGGCGAGCGCGATCGGGCGGAGCGCCGTGCGCGCTTCGACGCCGAGGTCCTGGGACAACTCGACGCGCTGTACTCCTTTGCGCTGAAGCTGACGCGGGCGCGCGACGAGGCCGAGGACCTGGTCTCGGATACGCTGCTGCGCGCCTTCCAGCGCTGGGAGCAGTACCGCTTGGGGACGAACATCCGGGCCTGGCTCTTCACGATTCTCTACCACGCCTTCGTGAGCCGCAAGCGGCGCATTGATGCGCGCGAGGTGCAGCCGCTCGAGGACGAGGACGGGCGCGAAGTGTTCGAGCCGGTGGGTGAGGCCGATCCCGAGGGAACGTTCTACGACTCGTTCGTGGACCAGGAGATCGTCGATGCGATCCACGCGCTGCCGGAGGAGTATCGCGCGGCGGTGGTGATGAGCGACCTGCACGGGCTGCGCTATGGGGAGATTGCGCAGGCGCTGGGCGTGCCGGAGGGGACGATCAAGAGCCGGTTGTTCCGCGGGCGGCGTCTGCTTCAGGACAAGCTGCGGGGGTATGCGACGGAAATGGGGTACCTGAAGGCGTGAGAGGGGAGACGGGAGGGGGGTGACGGCGGGGAGATGGGAATTGGGAGAGGGTTGGGAGACGGGGCAGGGCCTTAGTCTGCTGCGGTCTTCTTGCGGGTCGCTTGTGCGCGGTGTTTCCGCGCCTTCGCCCGGTTGCCGCAGGTCGTCATCTCGCACCACTTCCGCGTCTTGCTCTTCGTATCGTCCGCGAAGTGGCGCGGGCAGCGGCGGTCGGCGCAGCGACGGATGCGCGGGAGTTCGGCGCGCAGGAGTGAATCGACCGCACTCTCCACGATCGGGATCACCAGGCCGCCGAAGGCGTCGCCGACGGGGACAAAGGTCCTCGCGTAGCCGGCGGCGGTCTCCTCCACCTTCCGCGTGCCGACGCTGCGGCCCAGGATCCGGTTGATCTCCTCCACCGCCTGATGCCGCGCGCGCGCCGACTCGGCGCCGCGGCCGTGCTCGGCGAGCTGCCGCAGGGTGGCGCGTACGCGACGGGCCTCGACAAGGGCGGCCGCAGCCCCGGAGGGCTGCTCGGTGGCTCGGCGTCGCAGGAGTGCGGCGCGCTCAGCGTCGACGACGTCGGCGGCGGCGAGCCAGTCCACGAATGCCTCGAAGGACGCGAGGCCGTCGACACGTTGGCCGAGCCTCGCATCGTCGGTGTTGACGAAGTCGAGCCAGAGACGACCGGCGATGAACACCGGAGGGGCGGCGGGCGCGGACGGCATTACCACGAAGATAGGCGCCGCGCCTAGATTCGGGGGATGCCGTCCTCGATCACGCGTGTCGCCGTGGGCTCAGCGAATCCCGTGAAGCTCGCCGCCGCCTCGGCGGTGATCCGTGGGTACGTCCCCGAAGCCATCGTCGAGGCGCGGCCGGTGCCGAGTGGTGTGCCGGACCAGCCGTTCGGCGACGAGCAGACCATCGCCGGTGCGCGTGCGCGCGCCCGCGGTGCCCGCGAGGCGGCCGACGCCGACCTCGGCGTGGGCCTCGAGGGCGGCGTCGTGGACGGCCCGGCCGGAATGCGCACCTGCGCCTGGTGCGTGGTGGTGCACCGCGACGGCCGCGAAGGCATCGGCGGCTCGCTGGCGATGCCGTTGCCGGACGCCGTGGCCGAGATGATTCGAGGCGGAGAGGAACTCGGCTACGCGATGGACCGCTTCGCGAACGAGCGGGGCACGAAGCACGGGAAGGGGGCCGTGGGGATTCTTACTGCGGGCCGCATTGACCGGCAGGCGGCGTATGAGGTGCTGGTGGCGTATGCGGTGGTGCCGTTCGTGAGTGCGGAGTTGTTTGAGCGGATGCCGGGAGACGGGAGAAGGGGAGGAGGGTGACGGCGGGGAGAGGGGAGATGGGAGAGGGGTGAGAGAAGGCAAATGGCCGGGAGAGGATGTGCCGCCCGATGGGTTGGCTTCCTCTCCCCACCGTCTGCCGTCTGCCA
Source organism: Gemmatimonadaceae bacterium (assembly GCA_019637355.1). Lineage (NCBI taxonomy): Bacteria > Pseudomonadati > Gemmatimonadota > Gemmatimonadia > Gemmatimonadales > Gemmatimonadaceae > Gemmatimonadaceae bacterium. The sequence goes on from JAHBVT010000001.1 coordinate 720,361, forward strand.
CCTCCCTGCCGTCACCCTTCTCTCCGCCTCCCCTCTCTCGCTGCGCCCCCCTCAATCCTTCATCGGCCGCAACACCAATACCGGCCGCTTCGCCCCGCGAATTAGCTTGTCCGCCACCGACCCGACGAACAGGCGCGAGACCCCGCGACCCTGCGTCGCGAGCGCGAGCAGGTCGGGCTCGGTCTCCTCGACGTGCGCCAGCAGGGCCTTCACGGGCGAGAGTTCCACGCGCACGACGGCACGGGCCTTGACGCCGGCGTCGGTGAGGCCCTTCACGACGTTGTCGATGGCATCCTTGGCGGCCTGCGTCTCGGCGTCGATACCGTAGGGATCCGGCCGGTCGGACGAGGTGAGGATGCTGGCGACGTCGTTGGGGATGAACGGCGCGACCATCCGTACGACTTCGATCGTGGCGCCGAAGAGCAGCGCGAGATCGCGCGCGGCGGGAATGATTCCGTCGGCGCGCGAGGAGCCGTCGAGGGCCATCACGATGTTCTTGGGCACGAACGACTCGCCCTTGTGCGCGTCATTTTCGGGTAGGGCGAGCACGGCGCGGTTCGAGTGGCGAATGACCGCATCGCAGACGGAGCCCAGCCAGCCGGGCGCGAAGCCGCCGGCCCCGTGGGTGGTCATCACGATGAGGCCGGCGCCGACGTCGTCGGCGGCCTGGGTGATGCAGGCGCCCGGCGTGCCGTCCTCGACGCGCGCGGAGACCTTCACGCCCCATTCCTTCGCGAGGTCGTGGGCTTTCGTTTCCACGTAGCGCTTCGCGCGGTCCCGCAGGGCGTCATCCGCAGCCAGCATATCCTGCGTGAACACGCCCTCGGCCGTCGCGCCGACGATGGCCAGCGGCACGTGGGCGCGGACGAGGTGGACTTCGCCGCCGGCGCGGCGGGCGATATCGAGCGCGATGGGCAACGCGCGTTCGGCGAGCGCGGATCCATCCAGGGGCACGAGGATCGAGCGGAGCATAAGGCCTCCGGGCCTGAGGGGAGCATCTTCCGGCGCCCCGGTCGCGGGGCGCTGCTGGATGCTACCATTCTACACCGTGGGATGGCGTAGGTCCTTCCCCGAACCTCTGTCAGCGAAATCGTGACGACACCGCACAGCTTGCCCTTCCGCATCCAGACGCGCGTGCGCTGGAGCGACTGCGATCCGCTCGGCATCATCTGGTATGGCGCGTACCTCAAGTACTTCGAGGCGGCCGAGCACGAGATGATGCGGGCGGCGGGGTTGCCCTTCGAGACGCTGCGCCTGGAGCGCAAGGTGCAGATTCCGCGCAAGGCATTCCAGGTGGAGTTCCACTCGCCGGCGCAGATGGACGAGCTGCTCGATGTCGAAGTCGGCGTGGCCAAGCTGGGCACGACCAGCCTCACGCTACGCTTCGAGGTCTACCGGTCCTCGGACCGCGCGCACCGCGCGAGCGCGACGCTGACGGTGGTGAGCGTGGTGAAGGAGACGATGGAGAAGCGCCCGCTGCCCGACTGGCTGCGCGAGGCGCTCACGCCGTACGTGGTGGCGTGACCGGCGTCCCGATGGCGGGCGTGCGCGCGTTGGCTTCCATCGCGCGCGAGACGCGACGCTGCAGCCGCTGCAGGCCGTCGTAGGCGGCGTACTTGAAGGCGTCGCCGAGCGTGGGATAGTTGAAGACGGCTTCGATGAAGTAGTCGAGCGTGGCGCCGAAGTGCAGCGCCGCCGCCGGGACGTGGATCAGTTCGCAGGCCCCTTCGCCGACGACGCTGGCGCCGAGCAGGCGCTTGTCGTCGCTGCGGAAGACGAGCTTCACGAAGCCTTCGGTGTCGCCGATGATCTGCCCGCGCGGGTTGCCGCGGAACGAGGCCTTGCCGATCTCGCAGGGAATCCCCTTGGCGCGGGCCTCGTCCTCGCCGACGCCGACGGTGGCGATCTCCGGCACCGTCCACACGCCGTAGGGCAGCACGGTCCCCATCGCCAGCTTGTACTTGAGGTCGAAGGCGTGGCACATCGCGACGCGGGCCTGCTCCATCGCGGTGGAGGCGAGCGCGGGAAAGCCCACGAGGTCGCCGGCGGCGAAGATGTGCGGGACGTTGGTGCGGTAGGTGGCATCCACGGGCACGAAGCCCCGGTCGTTGGTGCGGACGCCGGCCGCCCCGAGCTGCAGGGACTCGACGTTGCCCTCGCGGCCGGCGCAGTAGAGCACGCAGTCGGCGGCGAGTTCCTGTCCGTCGCCGAGCGTGACGGTGGCGAGGTCGCCCTCGACGCGCACGCCGGTGACGGCGGCATCGAGCACGACCTGCACGCCGAGGCGCCGCGTGAGCTCGGTGCGCAGGGCTTCGGAGAGGTCCGCGTCGAGCTGCATCAGCAGGCGGTCGCGCGAGTTGATGAGCGTCACGCGCACGCCGAGGGCGCCGAAGATGCCGGCGTACTCGCAGCCGATGACGCCGCCGCCGATGACGACGAGGCGCCGCGGGATCTGCCCCAGCGTGAGGATGTCGTCGCTGTTGAGCACGATGCGGCCGTCGAAGGGAATGTCCTTCGGGTGCGAGGGCCGTGAGCCGGTGGCGAGCAAGAAGACGTCGGCAGCGATACGGCGCGCCGCCTGCCCGTAGCGGGCCACCTCGACCGTGTGCGCATCGGCGAACCGCGCCGCGCCCAACACCCGGGTGACGCGATGCTTCTCGAGGTTGGCGTCGATGGCCTGCCAGGCGTTCTCGACGACGGCACGCTCGCGGTGCATAAAATCGCCGATCGTGATGTCGCTCTTCACGCGGTAGTCCACGCCGTAGAGGCCGCGTTGGCGCAGGCCGCTCAAGTAGAGGGCCGTCTCGCGGAGCGTCTTGCTGGGAATCGTCCCGGTATTGACGGCGGCACCACCGGGCTTGGGTGCGCGTTCAATGAGGCAGACGGACTTGCCGAAATAGGCGGCCTGCGCGGCGCCCTTCTCCCCGGCGGGTCCGCTCCCGATGACGCACAGGTCGTAGTGCTCGGCCATTGCGCCAAGCTACCGCCCGTCGAGGCGCTCCGCGAGCCGGGGTCCACGGCACGGCAGGCCCGACGACCGCCCCTCCCGCCCCTTAGATTTCCCGTATGTCCCACGATGCCACGTACGTCCGGAAGGGCTTCGGCCTGAAGGCCGAGGTCCAGGAGACGCTGACCGCCGATTACGACGGCCAGCTGGTGGACCTGCTGCTGGCCCGCGAGCACACGCTGGTGGCCGGCGACGTCACCATCCGCCTGGCCAAGGAGTTCGGCTTCTGCTACGGCGTGGAGCGGGCGGTGGAGTACGCGTACCAGACGCGGCTCAAGTTCCCGGACAAGCGGATCTTCCTCGCCGGCGAGATCATCCACAACCCGCACGTCAACGCCAAGCTGCGGGAGATGGGCATCGTGTTCCTCAAGCCCAGCGACAAGGGCTTCGACTACACCGGCGTCGAGCCGCAGGACGTGGTGATCCTGCCGGCGTTCGGCGTGACGATCCAGGACTTTGAGACGCTGCGCGGCCTCGGCTGCGTGATGGTGGACACGACCTGCGGCTCGGTGCTGAACGTCTGGAAGCGGGTGGATGCCTATGCCCGCGACCGCTTCACCGCCCTCATCCACGGCAAGTACTACCACGAGGAGACGCGGGCGACGGCGTCGCAGGTGGAGAAGTATCCGGGCGGGACCTACCTGGTGGTGCGCGATATGGCGCAGGCCGAGGATGTGATGGCCTACATCGCGGGTACGTTCGCGGGCGGGCGCGAGGCCTTCCTCGCCAAGTACGCACACGCGGCGAGTCCGCACTTCGACCCGGACCTGCACCTGCAGCGCATCGGCGTGGCCAACCAGACGACGATGTTGGCACGCGAGTCGCTGGCCATCGGCGAGGCGGTGGGGCAGGCGATGGCGCGGGTGCACGGCGAGGCGCATCGGGCCGAGCACTTCCGCACCTTCGACACCATCTGCTCGGCGACGCAGGACCGGCAGGATGCGGTGAACGCGCTGCTGACCGAGCCGTTGGACGTGATGCTGGTGGTCGGCGGCTACAACTCGTCGAACACCATCTCGCTGGCGGCGCTGTGCGCCGAGAAGGTGCGCACGTATCACATCGAGGACGCCGCTTGCTTGGACCCGGCGGCGGGTGCGATTCGACACCGCGACCTCGCCACGGGCAAGGAAGTGTCGGAGGCCGCGTGGTTGCCTGCGGCGGGGGCGGTGCGCGTGGGGCTGACGGCCGGGGCGAGCACGCCGAACAACAAGATCGGCGAGACGGTGTCGCGCGTGCTGCAGACGCGCGGCGTGGACCTGGCGACCGTCGTCTGAGCGCCGTGCCTGCGTTGGCCGCCGCGGAGCCAGGCTTCATCGCCCTCGAAGGGGGCGACTCGCGGATTGAGGTGGTGCCTTCGCTGGGCGGCAGGATCCGCTCGCTGGATCTGTTCGGGCGCGAGTGGCTGCATCAAGGCGGCGCGGCGGAGCTGCCGCGCGTGAACCTCGCGGCGACGGCGGGCGCGGGCTGGGACGAATGCGCGCCCAGCGCCGGCGGCGGCAGCGTGCCGGAGTGGGTGAAGGGCGTCGGCGGACGGCCGATCCCGATCGGCGGCGAAGCGCGGACGCAGCATCCCGAGACGACACTGCTGACCGACGCCGACGGGCACAAGGTGACCTGCGTGTGGCGTGGCGAGCGGATGCCCTGGGTGCTGACGCGCACCGTGCTGGTGCGGCCAGACGGCGCAGTCGAGGCCCGCTACGAGGCGCTGACCACCGGCCGCGAGCGTCTGCCGTTCCTCTGGAGTGCGTGGATGACGCTCCCGCTGACGAAGCTCACGCGACTGCGTCTGCCTGACGGGGGCCGCTTTCGCGTGGCGTCGTTGAGCGGCGCCACGATGACCGGCGGCGTGATGGAGGGCGACGGCAAGTGGCCGCGCCTCATTCTGGACGAGAAGTCGCGCGACCTCTCGACGCCGTGGAGCATCCCGCGCAAGGCGCAGATCGGTGCGTGGCTCGACCTCGGCGGCGGACGCTCGATGATCCAGGTGTGGGAGGAGGAGGCGCGGCTGACCATCAGCTGTGACGGCGCGGGCGTGCCGTACTGCGGGGTGTTCATTGACCGCAGCGGGATGCAGCACGCGCGCTCCCGCGGGCTGGGCAAGGTCGGGACGCCGACGCTGTGCATTGCGCCGTCGCTGGGGGCGCCCGATACATATTTTGAAGCGCTCGGCGCGTGGCAGTCGATGACCTGGCTGGTGCCGGGCGAACCGCGCCGCTGGACCGTGACGATTCGAGGAGGCACTGCGTGACTGCGTTGGCGCCGTTAGTGGACGGCTTGGTGGACTATGCGGGCGTCTTCCCACCAGCCTCGCTGCCGATCAGCGAGGCGGTGGCGCGGTACGCCGCGTACCGCGGGGGCCCGGACCGCGAGATGCTCGGGCGATTCGTCGTGCCCGTCGAGGGCTTGGGCGCACTGGCGCTGGCCCGCAGCGGCATCACCCGCGAGCCCTGCGACGTCGGGCCCTGGCCCCTGGCCGTCCTGGCCAGCGCCGCCGATGCCCAAGCCATCGCGAGTTTCGACGCCGTGCACGGGGCGACGCTGCGCGTGGACACCATCGAAGCCAAGGCCGACGATCCGATGACCATCGCCGCGCTGGCGTCCACGTACCCGGAGCATCCGGTGTACGTGGAGATTGCGTCCGCGAGCGATCCGGAGCCGCTGATCCGCGAGCTGGCGCGGCACGGGCTGCGCGCGAAGCTGCGGATGGGCGGCATCGTCGCGGAGTCGTTCCCGGCGCCTGACGCCGTGCTGCGCTTCCTCGCGACCTGCGAAAAGCACCGCGTTCCCTTCAAGGCGACCGCCGGATTGCACCACCCGCTGCGTGGCGAGTTTCCGTTGACGTATCAACCGAACTGCGCGTCCGGCACGATGTACGGCTTCCTCAACGTGTACTTCGCGGCGCTGTTTCTCTACGCCGGATACTCCGCTGAGGCGGTGCGTCCGTTGCTTGACGAGCGTGATCCGGACGCGTTCTTCACCATCGGTGACGACGTGCTCTGGCGCGGACTGCGTCTGGACGCCGACACCATCCGCGAGACGCGGCTGCACTTCGTGGGCTCGTTCGGCTCCTGTTCGTTCGAGGAGCCGTCGCGGGAGCTCTCGCATCTCACGCTCCTGCCGTTCCTCTCTTGACGTTCGACGCGACGCTCGACCCGGCGCTCCGCAGCTGGGTGGACTCGGCGAACCTTCCCGGCGCCGATTTCCCGATCCAGAACCTGCCCTTCGGCTGCTTCCACCCGGCAGAGGGCCAACTGGCGCGCTGCGGCGTCGCCATCGGCACGCAGATCCTCGACCTGCTGGCGGCGCGCGAGGCCGGATTGCTCGATGGCCTGCGTGCAGAAGTGGTCGATGCCTGCGGCGCTGAATCGCTGACGCCGCTGTTCGCGACGGGCCGCAGCGGCATCAGCAGCCTGCGCCAGCGCGCGAGTGCGCTGCTCGCCAGCGGCGGTGATGCCGCGACGCGCGCCCGTGCCGTTCCCGGTCTGCTCGTGCCGCAGGACAGCGTGCGGATGGCGTTGCCGGCGGTCATCGGCGATTACACGGACTTCTACGCGAGCATCGACCACGCGACGAACGTGGGCTCGATGTTCCGGCCGGACAATCCGCTGCTGCCCAACTACAAGCACGTGCCGATCGGCTACCACGGCCGCGCGAGCTCGGTCGTGGTGAGCGGCGGCACGGTGAAGCGGCCGATGGGGCAGGTCTCGGCCAAGCCGGAGGGGCCGCCGACGTTCGGGCCCAGCGCGCGGATGGACTACGAGCTTGAGGTCGGTGCGTTCATCGCCGGCGGCAACGCGATGGGACACGCGATTCCGCTTGCCGAGGCGGAGCGTCACGTGGCCGGTCTGGTGTTGGTGAACGATTGGTCGGCGCGCGACGTGCAGGCCTGGGAGTATCAGCCGCTGGGTCCGTTCCTCGCGAAGAACTTCGCGACGACCGTCTCGCCGTGGGTGGTGACCCTGGACGCGCTGGAGCCCTTCCGCGTGCCGGCCCGCGAGCGCGACGCCGGCGATCCGGCGCCGCTGCCGTATCTCACGGACGCACGCAACGAGCGGGCCGGCGGATTCGGCATCTCGCTCGAGGTGTGGCTGCGCAGCGCGCGGATGCGCGAGGCCGGCGAAGCGGCGGTGCGCATCTCGCACGGCGACTTCACGCGGATGTATTGGACGATGGCGCAGATGCTCACGCACCACGCCAGCAACGGCTGCAACCTGCGGCCGGGCGACTTGCTCGCGAGCGGTACGGTGAGCGGCGCCACCAAGGATTCGCGCGGCTGCCTGCTCGAGCTCACTTGGCGCGGCAGCGAGCCGATCACGCTGCCCAATGGCGAGACGCGTAGCTTCCTTGCCGACGGCGACGAAGTGATCCTGCGCGGGTGGTGTGAAAGGCCGGGCGCGGTGCGCATCGGCTTTGGCGAATGCCGAGGGCAGTTGCTCCCGGCCGGATGAGTCCCCTGCGGAGGGTGTGTTGATGCGCGGATGGGCGGTGGCGATGCTGTTGGCCTGCGCTGGCCCCTCGTTGGGCGCGCAGGGCGGGACGGACATCTGGGTGCTGCGCCTCACTGAACGGGCCGGCAGCGTGACGCTCGGTCAGCCGCTCAACGTCACGCGGCGTGCGGGATACGACAACCAACCGGCGTTCACGCCAGACGGCCAAGGCCTGCTCTTCACGAGCATCCGCGAGGACGCGCAGGCGGACATCTACCGTGTGCCGGTGACGGGCGGTGCGGCCACGCGGCTGATCGGCACGCCGGAGAGCGAGTATTCGGCCACGCCGCTGCCTGGCGGCGACGGCGTGAGCGTGATCCGCGTGGAGATGGACTCCACGCAGCGGCTGTGGCGCTTCGGCTGGAACGGGCAGGCACAGCGCGCCTTGATTCCCGCGCTCAAGCCCGTGGGCTACCACGTGTGGGTGGGCACCGACCACATCGGCGCGTTCGTGCTCGGGTCGCCCAACGCGCTGGTGCTGATCAGCGCACTGACTGAGCGCGTGGACACGCTCGCGCGCGGCATCGGCCGGGCCTTCGCGCGCGTGCCAAGCCGACTCGCGTTCACGTTCGTGCACTTCCACGGGGATACGAGCTGGATTGGCGAAGTGGACGTGCGTACGCAGGCGGTGCGCCGCATCGCGATTGCGCCGCCCGGCGGCGAGTACCACGTGTGGACGCCCGGCGGCGCGCTGCTGGCGACGGCGGACAGCCGCATCTATCGCCGTGAGGGCGAGGCCTGGGTGGTGGTGGCCGACTACGCGGCGCTCGGCATCCGCAACATCTCGCGCATCGCCATCAGTCCGCAGGGTGACCGCATCGCGTTTGTCGCGGCGGATCCACGACCTTGAGCGCCGGGAGCGCGCACTTCGCGCATCTGTTCAGCGGACACGCGTCCACCTACGCGGCGTTCCGGCCCAGGTATCCCGATGCGCTGTACGAGTGGCTGCTCTCCCACACGCCGCAGCGTGAGCAGGCCTGGGACGTGGGCACGGGCAATGGACAGGTGGCCTTGGCGCTGGCCGAGCATTTCGCGCAGGTGATGGCGACGGACCCGAGCGCCGAGCAGCTCGCGGCCGCGCCGGCGCACCCGCGCGTGCAGTACCGCGTGGCGACGTACGACTCGGCGTTGGCGCCTGCGTCCGCGGGCCTCGTGACGGTGGGGCAGGCGCTGCATTGGTTCGACCTGCCGCAGTTCTTCGCCGAGGTGAAGCGCGTGCTCGTGCCCGGCGGGCTCTTCGCGGCGTTCGCGTATGTGCACAGCGGCGTGGATGCCAAACTCGACCAGGTGACGCGGCATTACCACGATGTGACCTGTGATGCGTACTGGGCGCCGGAGCATCACCTGATTCGCAATGCGTATCGCACGCTCGCGCTGCCGATCGCAGAGATTCCCGCACCGGAGATGTTCGTCGAGGCGACGATGACCCTGGCGCAGTATGCCGGGTTCTTCCGGTCGTGGAGTGCGACGCAGCGCTTGCTGCGCGCAGAGGGCGAGGCGCCGGTGCTGGCCTTCGAGCGCGCGTTGGCGGAGGCCTGGGGCGAGGACGTGCCGCGACTGGTGCGCTGGCCGCTGATCGTGCGCGCGGGGCGGCTCGTATGATGCGCAACGTGCTCGTGTACGGCGTCGTGGCCGGGCTCTGCGTCGCGTTCCTGCGGCTGATCGAGTATCGCTGGCTCGTGCTCGAGCATTCGTGGGAGATCTACGGCGGGCTCGTGGCGGCGCTGTTCGCGGGCCTCGGGATCTGGCTCGGACTGCGCCTGACGCGCAAGCAGGTGGAGCTGCGCGAGGTGCTGGTGCCGGCACCCGCCGTGTTCGTGCGCGACGAGGCCAAGGTGGAGTCACTGGGACTCACGCCGCGCGAGCTGGAGATCCTGGCGCTGATGGCGGAGGGGCTGAGCAACCGCGAGATCGCCGAGCGGGCCTTCGTGAGCGAGAATACCGTGAAGACCCACGCCGGACGGGTGTTCGAGAAGCTGGGCGCGGCGCGGCGGACGCAGGCGATTCAGCGGGCGCGCGAGCTCCGGTTGGTTCCGTAGGCCTCGCCCAAACGGGTGATTCTGGCCGTCGGGAGCGAAAATCACCCTTTCTGGTGACGCGCGGCGGCCGGGGCAGGGCTAGGATGCGGCCGACTTCTACCCTTGGAGAGACAGATGCGCAAGATCGTCCTGACGTTCGGCCTGATTGCCGGCGCGGTGATGTCCGGGATGCTGGTCCTCACGCTCCCGTTTCAGGACCAGTTGGACAGCAGCACCGGCGTCATCATCGGGTACACCTCGATGGTGTTGGCTTCGCTGATGATCTATTTCGGCGTGCGGCAGTACCGCGACAACGTCTGCGACGGGCGGATTCAGTTCGGACAGGCCTTCAAGGCAGGCCTCGCGATCTCGGCCGTGGCGGTGGCCTGCTATGTGGTGACCTGGGAAGTGGTGTTCAACGCGTTCCTGCCGGACTTCGGGGAGAAGTACTTGGCCGAGACCTTGGAACGGGCACGAGCGGCTGGCGCGACGGCAGCTGAGCTGGCGGAGAAGGCCGCCGAGGGCGAGAAGTTCTGGGCGATGTACAAGAGCAACCCATTGGTACGTATCGGGTTCACGATCCTGGAGCCGCTGCCGGTGGTGTTGTTGTTCAGCCTGGGGACTGCGGGGCTGCTCAAGCGGAAGCAGCAGGCCTAGGCTGACCGCTTGCCCGGTGCAGGGCCAGCGACACAGCTTGAATGGTCGCTGTCCCTGCTCGGTCCTCCACCAGAACCACTATGCCGTCCAAGAGCATTCCCCGTCCGTCGAAGCCCTCCGCACACCCTGTGCGCGATGCCGGCGATGCATTGCACCGTGCCGCCCAGGAGTGCTGCCATCAGCACGAACGCATCGGCGCGCTGATCAAGCTCGGTGCCGACGACCAGGAGTTTGAGTCGGCCTGGGATATGGCGGACCTCGCCGAGCAGCAGCTGGGGCTACGGACGGCGCACTATGAGGAGATGGCGGCGGCGGGGCGCGGGGCGGAGCCGGAAGACTGGTGGCATCGCGCAAACGCGCTCTGGATGGCGTGCCGGGAGTACTCGCGGCGGTACTCCGCGAGTGCGGTCGCGGCATCGCGGCGGAAGCGGCATACCGAGAAGGAACTGCAGGAGATCGCGGTGGAGTACGAGCTCGAGGTCTCGGCGCGGCTGGCGGTGAAGCAGGCGATGAAGGCGTACGGGGAGCGTGCGTAGAGACGTGGCGCGCCGCACCCTAGCTGCGTTCGGTTAGCTCAGCCCACGCATTCATCGCCGCATCCAGTTCCGTCCGCGCCTTGGCCAACTCCTGGTCAAGGCGCGCTGCCTTCTGCGCCCCATCGGCCGAGCCATCGTACAGGTCGGTGTCCGCGAGCGACGCCTCAAGCTCCGCCACGCGCGCTTCCCAGCGCGTCACCGCGGCCTCGGCGTCCTCCACCGCCCGCTTGCGCGCCCGCTTGGCGGCTTGGTCGTCGCCCTGCGAGGCCGCGTTCTTCTTGGCCTTCTCCTTCTCGGCTGCGCGGCGCTTGTCCTGCGCTTCGGTCTCGAGGCGCGACGCCTGCGCGGCCTTGTCGTGCCGCCAGGTCTCCCACTCCACGAAGGGGCCGTCGAAGTCCACGATCCGGTTGCCGTCAAAGGCCCAGACGCGCGTGGCGACCTCGCGCAGGAAGGCGCGGTCGTGGCTGACGAGCAGCACGGTGCCTTCGTAGTCCTCGAGCGCGTCCTCGAGCGCCTCGATGTTTTCGACGTCGAGGTGGTTGGTGGGCTCGTCGAGCACGAGGAGGTTGGCGTGCGAGAGCGTGATGAGCGCCATCGCCATCCGCGCGCGCTCGCCGCCGGAGAGCGTGCCGATCTCGCGGAACACCTCATCGCCGCTGAAGCCGAAGGCGCCGAGGTGGTTCTGTACGCCGCCGCGGCTCCAGAGCGGCCGCACGTCGAGGATGGCATCCATCAGCGACTTGCGCAGCGGGAGATCGGCGAGGTCCTGCCGGAACCACGCCGGCGTGATGCTGCCGCCGATGCGCGCGCGGCCGGCGGCGGGAGCGCGGTCGCCGAGGATGGTGGAGATGAACGAGGATTTGCCGGCGCCGTTGGGGCCGACGAGGGCGACGAAGTCGTTGCGCCGCAGCACGGCGGTGAAGTCGTCCACGAGCACGCGGCCGGGCACTTCGACGCGGAGTTGCTCGATGGAGATGACTTGGTCGCCGCCGCGCTCGTTGGGTTCGAAGCGCAGGCTCATCGCCGCGGGATCGCCGGGCGGCGGCGCGAGGCGGGGCAGGCGCTCGAGCCGCTTGCGCTTGCCCTTGGCCTGGAAGGAGTTCACCCCCGCGAGGTTCCGGCGGATGTACTCCTCTTCCTTCTTCACGTACGCGATCTGCTTCTGCATCTCGCGCTCGCGCGTGAGCCGGCGTTCGGCGCGCTGCGGGACGAACTGGCTGTAGTTGCCCCTGTACCACTCGCCGCTGCGGCCCTCGATGTGCAGGATGTGCGTGCAGATGGCGTCGAGGAAGGCACGGTCGTGCGAGACGACGATGATGGTCTCGTCGCACTCGCGGAGCCAATCCTGCAGCCAGGTGGTGGTGTCGAGGTCGAGGTGGTTGGTGGGCTCGTCAAGCAGCAGCAGGTCGGCGGGGGCGATGAGCTGCGCGGCGAGCCCGACGCGGCCGCGCTCGCCGCCGGAGAGCGTGGAGACGAGCCGCGTCTTGCTCTCCTCGGCGTCGAAGCCGAGGCCCTGCAGCACGGCGTCCACGCGGGCGTGGTAGATGTAGCCGCCGAGGTCGGCGAAGCGCTCTTGGTCGCGCCCGAACTTCTCGAGGAAGTCATCGGGGATGTTCTCGCCCATCTCGCCGAGTTGCATTGCCTGTTCGGCGATGGACTTCTCCAGCGCGATGACCTCGCGCCAGGCGGCGGCGGCGGCCTCCCAGACCGTGGTCGCGCCCTCGAAGGCGCGGTGCTGGTCGAGCAGGGCGTGGCGCAGGCCTGGCTTGCGCGCGACGCTGCCCACCGTGGGCTTGAGGTCCTCGGTGATGATCTTGAACAGCGAGGACTTGCCGGCGCCATTGCGCCCGATGATGCCCCAGCGATCCCCGTCACCGACCGTGAAGGTGACGTTCTTGAGCAATTCCGTGGCGCCGAACGAAATGCCGACGCCGGACATCGAGATACAGGTCACACGTCTGTCGGTGTGGGAACGGTGAGGTCCCCGGTGTCATAGGCGCGCTGGGCCAGCGCGCGCAGGCGCTCGTCCTGGTTCTTGTCGATCGCGCGGATGGCGCGGCGCGTGCGGCGCATTGCCATCGGGATGAAGATGCGGGCCGCGTCGAGGTCGTCCTTGGCAGCGGCGAGGCCCTGCGCCGCGATGACGGCGGTGCAGCGCGAGAGCACGGCGGTGGCCAGGTAGATGTCGATGGCCGCGTTGGCCATCCGCTCCTGGATCATCTGGCGCTCGATGATGTCCTTGCCGTGCTCGATCAGCGCGCGCTCCACCGCCAGTGCAAGGTCGTGGATGGCCGTCTCGACGAGATCCGCCTCGTCGGCCAGCTCCTCGTGCACCCTGGTGAACTTGTTCTTGGTGATGGTGCGCTTGGCGCGTCCGGTCACGTAGCTGGAGATGGCGCCGATGTTCTTGAGCGGGTTCTTGAAGGCCTTGCCGACCTGCTTGAGGTTCTCGCCCGGCTGCTGCAGGCCCATCAGCGCGATGAGGGCGCGCAGGATCTCGTTGGTGCCCTCGAAAATCATATTGATGCGCGAATCGCGGACGGCCTGCTCGTAGCGATACTCCTTGGAGTAGCCGATGCCGCCGGCCATCTGCATCGCGTCGGAGGCCGAGCGCCAGGCGAGTTCGCTGGCGTACACCTTGCACGCGGCCGTCTCGAGCGAGAAGTCCACGCCACCGCGGTCCACCATCCCCGCGCAGAGCATCCAGCCGGCGTCGGCGGCGTAACAGTCTGCCGCGGCGATGGCGATCTTGCGCTGGATCATCTCGAAGTTGCCGATCGGCCGGCCGAACTGCTCGCGCTGCTTCACGTACTCGATGGCCATCTTGAGCATCTCGCGCGTGCCGCGGCTCGAGCCGGCGGAAAGACCGAGGCGGCCCGAGTTGAGGATCTCGAGCGCGATCTTGAAGCCGGCGCCGACCTCGCCGAGGCGGTCCTCCGCCGGCACCTGCACGTTCTCGAAGGTGACGGTGCGCGTGTCGCTGGCCTTGATGCCCATCTTCTCTTCCAGCTTCCCGAGCGAGACGCCGGGCGCCTTGGCGTCCACGATGAAGGCCGTCACGCGCTGCTTGGGCTTGCCGTCCACGACCACCGGCACCTTGGCGAAGACGGTCATCACGCCCGCATAGCCGGCGTTGGAGATCCAGATCTTGGTGCCGTTCAGCGTGTAGCTCTTGCCGTCCTCGCTGGGCACGGCGGTGCTGAGCATCGCCTGCGCGTCCGAGCCCGAGCCGGGTTCGGTCAAGCAGAAGGCGCCGATGAGCTCGCCGCTGGCGCAGCGCGGCAGCCAGCGCTGCTTCTGCTCCTCCGTGCCGAAGAGGATGATGCCCTTGATGCCGATGCTCTGGTGCGCGCCGAAGTACACGGCCAGCGCCGCGTCGGTCGCGCCGATCTCGCCGAACACGCGGTTGAACACCATCGCGCCGGCACCGAAGCCGCCGTACTCCTCGGGGATGTTGAGGCCCATCAGGCCGAGTTCGGCCATCCCCTGGCGGACTTCGGGCGTGAACTTGCCGTCGTGGTCCATCTTGGCCGAGTCGACCGTGTCGGCGGCCCAGGACTTGAAGGAATCGAGGATCTGGCTGAGCGTCTCCTTCTCCTCGGCCGAGGGCAGGGGGAAGGGGAAGACCAGGTCCTCGTGGATCTCGCCCTGGAACACGCCGCGCGTGAACGAGGGGTTCTTGTCGGGGTCGGCGAGGTGGGGCGTCTTGGAGGCGGGGCTCATAGATCCGTCGCAGGGCTTGGGATGGACCTGAAATCTACTGTGGCCGAGGGTTGATTCGCTGGTGGCAAAGGCCGAGTTTGGAAGATGCGATTGACCCGACTGCTGCCGTTCTTTGTCCTGTTCCCGGCGCTGCTGGGCGCCCAACTGTCCGGCCGGCCCGGCGCGCCCGCGACGAACGCGGATGGCCCGCCCCCGGTGGTCGTGGATTCTGGTTCGCCCCGGGCGTCGGTGCTGGGTTACCTCCGTGCGGCGCGGGCCGGTGACTTCGAGGCGGCGGCGAGTTGGATTGACCAATCGTACCCGGAGATCGCCGCGCGCAGTGCGGACGTGGCGCGGCGGCTGAAGGCGGTGCTCGACGCGGGGCTGTGGCTGGACATCGACCGCATCTCGCCGCGCGCCGCTGGCGACACGGCGGACGGCCTCCCGCGCGACCGGGAATCGCTGGGGTCCATCAAGCTGCCGGATGGGAAGGAGGTTGCGATTCGCCTGGCGCGGCGCGATACGGGCGAGGATATCCGTTGGGTGTTCTCCGCAGCCACGGTCACGCAGGTGGACGCCCTGTACGAAGCCTTGCCGGACAACTGGATCCGGGAGCACCTGCCCGAACCGCTGCTCAGGCCGGGGCCGTTCGAGATCCTCTACTGGCAGTGGATCGCGCTGCTCGTGTTGCTGCCGTCCGCGGCGCTCATCGGTTGGACGCTACAGCGCCCGACGCGCCGCCTGCTCCAGGTCCTGGCGTCGAAGACCGACACCAGCTTCGACGACCTGCTGCTCGACGCGGCCAAGGGTCCGCTGACGCTGCTGTGGGGCGTCGCGGCGAGCCGTGTGCTGCTGCAATGGATCGCGCTGGCGCCGCCGCCCCACCGGTTTATGGTGGAGCTGCAGGCGGCGATCGCGACGGTGGCCGTGTTCTGGGTCATCCTGCGCGCGATCGGCGTGCTGCAGCAGACCATCCCCGTCTCCGACTGGGGCGCGCGGCATCCGGCGCTACGTTCGCTCATCCCGCTGGGCGGGCGCATCGCGCGCGTGATCGTGTTCGGCGTGGCGGTGCTGACGGTGATCTCGCAGTTCGGGTATCCCGTCGCGACGATCCTCGCCGGCCTCGGCATCGGCGGCATCGCGGTGGCGCTCGGTGCGCAGAAGTCGCTGGAGCACTTCTTCGGTTCCATCAGCATCGGCGTCGACCAACCGTTCCGCGTGGGCGACTGGGTGAATGCCGCCGGCGCGGAGGGGGCCATCGAGGCCATTGGCCTGCGCTCGACGCGGATCCGCACGATCGATCGCACGCTCATCTCCATCCCCAACGGCCAGCTCGCCGAGGCGCGCACGGAGAACTTCGCCGAGCGCGAGCGCATCCGGCTACGCGCGATGATCGGCGTGGAGTACGGCACCAGCGCGGCCACGCTGCGCCTGCTGCGCGACGAGATCGAGAAGTGCCTGCGCGCGCACCCGAAGACCTGGCCGGACCGCGTGCAGGTGCGGTTCTCGGAGTTCGGCGCCTTCTCGCTCAACATCGAGCTGTTCTGCTGGATCGAGACCACGGCGATCGACGAGTTCCGCGCGATCCGCGAGGAGCTGTTCCTGCAGATTATGGAGATCGTCGAGGGCAACGGTGCGGCGTTTGCGTTCCCGACGCAGACGATTCACTTGGCGGGCGGTGCCCCGGAGGCTGCGCGTCCGCCGCGCGGTCAGCCGTTGTAGACTGGCCCGCCGAGCGCGCGGTAGCGTTCGAGCACCGCGCGCCCCTCGGCGCGCAGCACGCCGTGTACGACCTCCACGCCGCGCGCCTGGAGGTAGCCGTAGGACTCGGCGAACACCGGCCCTTCGTCGAAGCCGATGGCGATGGCGTCGTCGCGCGAGGCGGCGATGACCACGCGCTGCACACCGCTCCACAGCGTGGCGCCGAGGCACATCGCGCAGGGCTCGCAGCTGGTGAACAGCTCGTGCTCGGGATGGCCCTCGGCGCTGAGCGTGTAGCTCTGGATGCGCCGTTGAGCGAGCTGGTAGGCGACCATCTCGGCGTGCAGCGTGCAGTTGTTGAGGCGCACCACGGAGTTCACGCCGACGCTGATCAGTTGGCCGCTGCCGCGCTCGAAGACGGCGGCACCGAATGGCCCGCCGGTCCCGTGCGCGACGTTCTCGTCGGCGAGGCGGATGGCGAGGCGCATCTTGTCCTCGTCCGACGCGTAGCGGACGTCGAAGTCCACGGCATCGCGCACCCAGGCGGGCAGCGAGACGGTGGCATCGTGCATCGGCGGCTTGTCCCAGCGCATCGTCAGTCCTCGAAGGGGGCGAGCAGGCTGCGGTCGCCGGTGAGAGCGAGGCGGGCCGCGCCGCGTCCGCAGACGGCGCCGACGAGGTTGCCCGTCCCCGAATAGGCACCGACGACGAACACGCCGCCACCCAATGCCCGTGCGATCGGCAGTCCGCTCTCGGTGAACGATACCGAGGCGGCCCATCGGTGCGTGACGTCGGCGGAGACGCCGAGCTTGCTCTCGAGCAGTTCCGTCAGGTAGGACTGGACCTTCTCGTCAGGGCCGTCATCGGTGGTCCACTCGTCATCTTCGAAGCGATCGCGGCCACCGCCGAGCAGGATTGAGCCGTCTTCCAACTGCTGCCAGTAGTCGAATCCGTAGCGCGTGGACACCGGCCGCGTGAATCGCCGCGGCAGTTGCGGCGTCGTGGCCAACATCTGCAGGCGCGCGGTGCGCACCTCGGCGAGCAGCTCGGGGAAGAGCCACTCCAGCTTGCCGTCCACGCAGACGATGACGTGTCGGCAGGTGATGGTACCGTGCTCCGTGCGCACGCGCCCGGGCTCGATGCTCCGGGCCACCGTGCCGCCGTAGAGTTGCGCCCCGCGCTCGCGCAGGGAGGTGGCGAGCGCGCGAGCACGCAACAACGGCTGTAGCACGCCGTCCTCGGGGAAGAGCAGGCCCTTGCCCTCGGGGCCGTCATAGTGCTCGACGGGGAGATTGTTGGCGCGCATCGCCTCGAACTGCCGGCGGCAGTCCTCGAGTTCGTCGGCGGATGAGGCGATGCGCAGCGAGCCCGGGAACTGCGCGATGCCCGGCGTCTCGGCGACGATGCGCTGCATCTCGCTCCGAGTGAGCGCGTGGATCTCCAGCGTGCGTTCGCGGCCGAACTTCGCGATCGCATCGTGGTGATAGTCCATCGGGCCGGCGAGCAGCAGGCCACCGTTGCGTCCGGCCGCCCCCGCAGCGACGTCGACGGCATCGATCCCGATGACCGACTGGGCACCGAGGTCCAGCGCCTCGCTGATGGCGGAGAGGCCGCTGCCGCCGAGCCCGACGACGCAGACGTCGGCGTGGCCATCGTGCGGCAGGGGTGGCAATGGCGACCAGTCGTGGTCGTCCCAGCGCGGGCGATTGATGACGTCGGCTCGGTTCACAGGGTGAGGGCGGGTACCTCCGTAGAATGCAACGGTGCACGCGCCCGCACCACGGCAAGGGCGCGGTCCAAGTCCGTCCAGAGATCCTCGACGTCCTCGAGGCCCACCGAGAGCCGCGCGAGGCCCGGCGAGATGCCCGTGGCCGCACGCGCCGCGGCGTCCACCACGCGGTGCGTGAGGGCGGCCGGCGGCTGGATCAGCGTGTCGGTGGAGCCGAGGCTGACGGCGGGCGTGATGAGAGTGAGCCCGCTGATGACCCGCTGCATCGCCTCGGCCGTGTCCTCGGCGAGGCGGAACGAGAGCAGGCTGCCTGGTCCCGCCATCTGCCGGCCAAGCAGTTCGCGCGGGTCGCGATGCGGCAGGTCCGGGTACATCACTTCCGCGATGCGCGCGTCGTCGGCGAGGCGCATCGCGAGCCGGCGCGCCGTCTCCTGCATCCGCAGCACGCGCAGCTCGAGCGTGGGTAGGCCGCGGTGGAGGAGATAGCTGGCCAGCGGATGCAGCACGCCGCCGGTGGCTGCGCGCAGGTGCTTGAGCGGCGCGATGGCGCTGTGCGCGCCCGCGACGACGCCGGCGAGCACGTCGCCGTGGCCGCCGAGGAACTTGGTGGCCGAGTGCACGACGAAGGTCGCGCCGTGCGCGAGTGGACGCTGGAGCACCGGCGTGGCGAAGGTGGAGTCCACGCAGACGGGCACGGATCCGGACTGGCGCACGACGTCGGCGATGT
The DNA here is from genome assembly GCA_019637355.1 of Gemmatimonadaceae bacterium. Taxonomy (NCBI): domain Bacteria; kingdom Pseudomonadati; phylum Gemmatimonadota; class Gemmatimonadia; order Gemmatimonadales; family Gemmatimonadaceae; species Gemmatimonadaceae bacterium. Next base: position 738,925 of record JAHBVT010000001.1, read on the forward strand.
CGATGAGCGCGAGCGTCGGGTTGGCGGGCGTTTCGATGAGCACCAGCGCGGTGTCGGGACGTAGCGCATCGGCGATGTGGTCGGCGTCGGTCCAGGTGACGTCGAGGCCGAGCGTGCCGGCGGAGATGAGGTGGTCGGTGGTGCCGTAGATGGGACGGACCGCGACGATGTGACCGCCGCGGGCCTTGGCGTCCATCAGGACGGCGGTGATGGCGGCCATTCCCGACGCGAACGCGGCCGCATCCTCCGCGCCTTCGAGCTCGGCGAGTGCGCGCTCGAAGCGATCGGTGGTCGGATTGTAGAGCCGCGAGTAGATGCCGGAGCCTTGCGGCGCCTCGCCGGTGACGAGCGCGTCGAAGCTGGCGGCGGCGGCGCCGAGGTCCGGCGTGGGATAGGTGGAGGAGAGGTCTAGCGGCGGGGCGTGCACGCCGAGGGCGTTGAAGTCGTGGCGGCCGGCGTGGACGGCGCGTGTGGCGAAGGCTTTGGACACGGCACATCTCCTGATCGGGAATGTGCTATAATTCCGCCAATAATCGGCCGAGGAGCCACATTTGCCGCAGAAGATTCTGTCAGATGCCATTCCAGCCGCACTGGACCGAACGGATCACCTGATCTTGGCACATCTACAGCACGATGCGCGGTTGACCAACAAGGAGTTGGCCGCCAAAGTCGGGCTGTCGCCGTCGAGCTGCCTGGCCCGCGTGCGTCGGTTGGAGCGATTCGGCGCACTACAGGGATACCACGCCGAGGTGGCGGTACAGGTGTACGGCGTGACGCTGGAGGCGATGGTGTCGGTGCGGCTGGAGAAGCACGTGCGGGCGGCCATCTCGGCGTTCGAACGGCACATCGCGACATTGCCCGAGGTACGCACGTACTATCATCTTGCCGGAGCGAACGATTACCTCGTGCACGTGGCGGTGCGGGACGCCGAGCACCTGCGGGAGTTCGTGCTGTCGGCGTTCGCGGGACGCACCGAGGTGGCGCACCTCGAGACGAACCTGATCTTCTCGCACCGCCGCAATCCTGCCTTCGGCGTCGCTGCCGCGGCGCGCTAGCCCTCACGACCGGACCTGCACTTGGCCTCGACGATCCTCACGCTCGGCATCCTGTTCTTCTTCGCACACTTCCTGTCGAACACGTTCGACCGGTCGCGGGTGCCGGACGTGCTGGTGTTGATCGGGCTGGGTATCCTGGCCGGGCCGTCGGTGTTCGGCTGGACCGGGCCGGAGTCGTTCGGGTCGGTGGGCGGGGTGCTGACAACCATCGCACTGGCAGTGATCCTGTTCGAGAGCGGCACGACGCTGGACATCGGCGACATCGTGCGCTCGGCGCGCAGCACGCTGCAGGTGACGCTGGCGACGTCGTTGTTCACCATCGCGGTGGTGGGCGGTATCGCCTACCTCACGCTGGACCTGCCGATCCTGAGCGCCCTGCTGATCGGCACGATCGCATCGGGGACGTCGGCGGCGGTGGTGATTCCGATGGTGAAGGTGCTCAAGTTGCGCGAGCGCGCCGGGACGGTGGTCATCCTCGAGAGCGCCATCACCGACGTGACCAGCATCGTGTTCACCTTCGCGCTGCTCAATGCCGCGACGCAGGGCGAGGTGCACATCGGGCGGATGGCCGGCCAGACGCTGTCGGCGCTGATCTTCGCGGCCGTCATCGGCGTCGCCGGCGGCATCGGCTGGCTGCTGATCTGGGAGAAGGTGCGGCAGTTCCCGACGACGATCTTCTCGACGCTGGCCTCGGCCTTCGTGCTCTACGGCTTGGCCGAGCTATTGGGCTTCGCCGGCGCGATTGCCGTGCTCGCGTACGGCATCACGCTGTCGAACCACGAGCAGATGGGCATTTCCAAGTGGTTCAAGGGGCGGCCGTTCTCCGGCGTCACGCCGGTGGAATCGGATTTCTACAAGGAAGTGGTGTTCCTGCTCAAGACGTTCTTCTTCGTGTACCTCGGCGTCTCGATGCGCTTCGACGATCCGCGGCTCTTCGCCGAGGCCGTGGCGCTGATGCTGGTGCTCACGCTGGCGCGGCTCTATATGATGCCGAACCTCCTGCCGAAGACGATGATCCGGAAGGACGTAGCGGCAGTGGCCGTGCTGATCCCGAAGGGATTGGCCGCGGCGGTGCTGGCCGGCGTGCCGCTGCAGATGGGCATCCCGGGCGGCGAGACCATCCAGGCCGCGACCTATGCCATCGTGCTGGTGAGCATCACGATGAGCGCGCTGCTCGTCACGCTGAAGGACCTGCCCGGCCTGCGGAGCGTGTTCGACCGCGTGCTCGAGGCCTTCCCGGTAGACATCGTCGAGGAGCCGCGCCGGCCCTCGGGTTCGCAGCCGACGGTGCCGTCGCCGGCCGCGCCGCCAGCGCCCTAGGCGAGGACCTGCCGGAACGTCTCGGCGGCGCGCTGCATCTCGGCCATCGTGCCGATCGAGATGCGCGACCACTGCATCAGCGGCGGGAAGGCCCGCCCGACGATCACGCCGCGCTGCTGGCAGGCCGTGCGGAACGCGTTGGTGTCGCGGCGCACGTTGACGAGCACGAAGTTGGTCTGCGACGGGACCACCTGATACCCGAGATCGGTGAAGAGCTTGGTCGTGAACGCACGCGCCTCGCGGTTGAGCTCCTGTTCGCGCCGCATCTGGGCGGCGTCCTCGAGCGAGGCGAGGGCCGCGACCTGCGCCAGCGCGCCGACGCCATTGACCACGCGGTGCCGTGCCATCCGCTGCAGCGTCGCCGGCTGGCCGAAGGCGTAGCCGACGCGCAGCCCGGCGAGGCCGTAGATCTTGGAGAAGGTGCGCGAGACGAACACGCGCGGCTCGCGGCCGATGAACGACATCGCGCTGGCGTAGCTGGGGTCGTCCACGAACTCGTGATAGGCCTCGTCCACGAGGATGACGGTCTCGGGATCGGCGGCGAGCACGGCGCGGATGAAGCCCTCGACGGCCGCACGGCCGTGCACGTGGCCAGTGGGGTTGTTGGGATTGCACAGGAAGACCAACCCCGAGCCCTTCACCTCGCGCAGCATCGCGTCGAGGTCGAGGCGCAGCTGCGCGTCGAGCGGCACCTCGCGCACGGGATAGCCCATCGTGCGCGCGGCGGCGGTGGGACTCTCGAAGGTCGGCACCGCAGTGACGAGATGCTTGGTGGGCGAGCAGAACGCCTCGACCGCGATCTTGAGGATCTCACCGGATCCGGAGCCGAGCAGCACCTGGTCCTGACTGAGGCCGTTGGCGCGCGCGAGCGCGGCGCTGACGCGTGCTTCGGTGCTCGCCGGATACCACGCGGCTTCGTGGAAGCTGGCCTGCATCGCGCGGATGGCCGAGGGAATCGGTCCGTTGGGATTCTCGTTGCTCATCAGGCGGATGCCGTTGCCTTGCGCGATGCGCTCGAGCGCGGCAGCATCGGCCTGCCCGCCGAGTGATTCGAGACCGCGGGCGTGGACCCAGCTCGGGGCGGTGAGGGCGCCGGCGCCCCCGAGGCCAAGGGCACGGACGAATGAGCGACGCGAGACCGCCATTTGCGACTCCGGTGAGGGACGGGGAAAAGCTACCAGCAGTACGGCAGCGCCGTCAGCGGCGTTGGCTAGCGGAACATCCCGGGCAGGTCGCGCACGGCCACGTAGGCGCCAGCCACGGCCATCGCCAGCGCCGCCACCGCCCCGGCGGCCGTGAGCAGGCGTGGCTGCCGGTACTCGCCGATGATGTCGCGCCGGTACGCCGCGACGAGCATCGTCCCGAGCGCCAGCGGGAGGATGAGCCCGTTGAGCGTGCCGACCACGACCAATGTCCGGGCCGGACGTCCGGTGAGCACGAAGATCAACGTCGACACCGCGATGAGCACGATCACCGCGCGCTGCCAGTGACGATCGATCGCCGGATGCAGGTCGCGCAGGAACGACACGCTGGTGTACGCGGCGCCGATCAGCGACGTCACCGCGGCGCACCACATCACCACGCCGAACAGCCGGAAGCCCGCGTCTCCGGTGGCAAGACGGAACACGCTGCCCGCCGGGTTGGCGGGGTCGAGCCGCAGGCCTTGGTGCACCACACCCAGCGCCGCAAGAAACAGCACGACGCGCATCAGCGTCGCGGCGCTGATTGCCGTCACCGCCGACTGCGTGACGAGCGTCACCGACTCGAGGCCGTGCACGCCGGCGTCCACGAGCCGATGCGCACCGGCAAACGTGATGTACCCACCCACCGTGCCGCCGACGATGGTCACGATGGACAGCGCATCCACGGTCTCCGGCCACACGCTACGCAACGCCGCCTCAGCCACCGGCGGACCGCTGGTCACTGCCACGTAGAGCATCAGGGCGATCAAGCAGGCCCCCAGCACCACGACCAGGCGGTCGAGGATGCGGCCGGCGTCCTTGGTGACGAAGATGCCGATCGCGAGCGCTGCGCTGGCGATGGACGCCGGGATGACGGGCAGGCCTACGGCGGCCTCGAGTCCCACGCCGGTGCCGGCGACGTTGCCGACGTTGAACGCCAATCCACCGAGCGCCACGAGTAGCGCTAGCGCGGTGCCGAGCCCCTTGGCCACGAGATTGCCGACTTCCGTGGCGCGCTTGCCGGAGACGGTGAGCACGCGCCAGATGCTGACCTGCGCCGCGAGGTCCACGAGCACGCTCACGAGAATCGCGAAGGCGAAGCTCGGGCCGAGCCGCTCCGTGAATACCGCCGTCTGCGTGAGGAACCCCGGCCCGATGGCCGAGGTCGCCATCAGGAAGGCGGCGCCTAGGAGGACGCCTTGGCGTCGGTCGCGCATCCGAGTCCCCAGGTGGTGAGCGCACAGGCCAGCGAGACGAGGAACGGCGTCTCGAGTCCGGCTAAGACGCCTCCAACATAGCTCACGAGCCCGATGACCAGCGTCGCGGCCGCCGTGCGCGGCGAGCCGAGCGTGGTGAACAGGCCGAACAGCACCGTGATGACGATGCCGGTGCTGCCGAACGCCGAGGCCTGCTCCACCAGCGCGAGCACGCCGCTGGTGTTGAGCGCCAGCAGGTACGCGATGGTCCCGAAGCCGACGACGCCGGCGCGGGCGATCAGTACCTTGTGCCGCTCGTCGCGGACCTGCGTGAGCGGAATGATCAGATTGTGCGTCAGCAGCCCTGACGACACGAGCAGCGTGGAGTCCACGGTGGAGAGAATCGCCGAGACGAGTCCGCCGGCGAAGATCGCGAAGAGCAGCGGCGGCATCAGGTCGCGCGCCACGGCCGGCAGCACCGCCTCGGCGTCCGCGAGCCCAGGCACGAAGCTCGCCGCCAGCAGCGCGATGATGATGGGGATGATGCCGACGCCGAGGTACAGCGCGCCGGCCGCCAGCGACGAGCGCTGCGCGACGCGGCCACTGCGCGCCGCGATCACGCGGCCGATGACCTCCGTGGCGGTGAGCGAGCCGATGACGGGAATCGCCCAGGCCTCGAGCGTGAGATACCACGGACCCGCCGCCTGCGGCGCAAGGTTCACGCGATCGCTCTGCACGAGCAGTTGGGCCGCGGACGCCGTGCCGCCGACGTGTCCGACGACTATCACCAGGAGCGCGATGAGTCCGATGACGAGTACGCCGCCTTGGATCACGTCGGTAATGGCGTCGGCGAGCAGCCCGCCGAACGTCGTGTAGAGAATAACGAAACCGGCGGCGATGCCTACCGACAGCCCGATCGGCAGCTCGCCCACGAGCGCGAGCACGGTCCCGAAGGCGCGGATCTGCGCCGCTGCCCAAAGCACGGATGCCGGAATGAGGAGCACCGCCGCGAGGCGCTCCACACCGACGCCGAAGCGCGTGCGGTAGAGGTCCGCTAGCGTCGTGAGCCCGCGATTCCACAGCGGCTTGGCGATGAACAGCCCCATCAGCACGAGGCAGAGCCCGTAGCCGAACGGTTCGGCCGAAGCCAGCGACACGCCGTGCGCGTAGGTCTCGCCGGCGGAGCCGATCACCGTCTCGGCGCCGAACCAAGTGGCGAAGATCGAGAACGTCGCGAGCAGGTAGCCGAAGCGCCGGCCGCCGACGAGATAGTCGTCCTCGGTCGCGATGCGGCGTGAGACCCACACGCCGATGCCGAGCTGGAGTGCAAGGAAGCCGGCCAGCGCGAGCAGCGGTGCGGTCACGAGCGACTCAGCGGAAGAGATGCCGCAGGTCCGCGGCGGCGATCGGCGAACCATCGTGTACGAGGCCGCCGAGCTGCGCGGCGCGGCCGAGCACGGCCTCCGGCGTGGCACCGAAGGCACGCAGCTCACGCACGCCGGAATCGCCCGCCGACTTGCTGAGCTTTCGGCCATCGGCGTGCGTCACCAGCGGGTGGTGCAGGTAGCGCGGCGGTTCGTTGCGTCCGAGCAGGCGCGCGAGCAGGATCTGCCGGCCGCAGCTCTCGAGCAGGTCGTCGCCGCGGATCACGAGCGACACGCCTTGGTCGAGGTCGTCCACCGTCACGCAGAACTGGTAGGTGAAGTTGCCGTGACGGTCGCGGGCGAGCAGGTCGCCGCACTGCAGGCGCGGTTCCTGCACGCGCCGGCCCCAGCGCAGGTCCTCGAAGACGATCGGATCCTCGGCGTCCATCACGATGCGGCGGGCCGGCGTGCTGCTCGGGTCCACTGCGCGCTGGCGGCATCTGCCGGTGTAGCGCAGTTCCACGCCCTCGAGCAGCGGGATGCCCGCTTGCTCGCGCGCCCAGGTCTCGGCCCAGGCAGTCTCGATGTCGCGCCGGGAGCAGGTGCAGGCATAGGCGAGTCCGCGGGCCTCGAGCTGCCCCAGCACCTGTGAGTATCGGTCACCATTGTCGGTTTGCCGGAAGTGCGAGCGGCCCTCGCGGAATGCGCTCGCGGGCGGTTCGTCCGGCGCGAGCCCCAGCCACTCGAGGTCGTCGAGGATGCTGGCCTCGAACTCCGGACGGCAACGACCGCGGTCGTGGTCCTCGATGCGCAGCAGCACGCGGCCGTCGTAGGCGCGCGCGAGGCCCCACACCCAGACCGCATTCACGATGTGGCCGAGGTGCAGGTGTCCGGTCGGTGCGGGGGCGAAGCGGGTCGTGAAGCCTCGCGGGATCTCGCCTTGGATCACGAGGCCAGGGCGAGCAGTGCGTCGAGGTCGAGGCCGCGCGTGAACATCGTGAGCGAGCCATCGGGATTCTTAGGCCATTCGGCTTGTGGCCGATCCCAATAGAGCTCGATGCCGTTGCCGTCGGGGTCGTCGAGGTAGATCGCCTTGCTCACGCCGTGGTCCGAGGCCCCGGTGAGGGACACGCCGGCCTTCATCACGCGCGCGACGGCGACGGCCAGTTCACGCTCCTCGGCGAAAAGGATGGCCACGTGGTACAGCCCCGGTGCGCGACGCGGGGCGGGGCCGCTGCCGGCGCTCTCCCAGGTGTTGAGCCCGAGGTGATGGTGGTAGCCGCCGGCCGAGAGGAAGGCGGCCTGCGTGCCGTACAGCATCTGCAGCTCGAAGCCGAGCACGTCCCGGTAGAACGCCACCGAGCGCTCGAGGTCGGAGACCTTGAGGTGCACGTGCCCGATCGTCGTGCGCGGCGGGATGGTATAGACGGGGAGTGAAGTCATAGGGATGACTACATTATGCTTCAGAATGCCGCGTGACGTCACCATCGTCGAGGTCTCTCCCCGCGACGGGCTCCAGAATGAGCGGGCCGTCCTGCCGGTCGCGGCCAAGGTCGCGCTGGTGGACGCGCTGTCCGCGGCTGGTTTGCCCGTCATCGAGGTCACGAGCTTCGTGAGCCCGACGGCCATCCCGCAGCTGGCCGACGCCGAGCAGGTGATGGCCGGCATCACGCGGCGCTGCGGCGTACGCTACACAGTGCTCGTGCCCAACCTGCGCGGCCTGGAGCGCGCCCTGCCGACGCGGCCTGATGGCATCGTCGTGTTCGGCGCGGCGAGCGAGACCTTCTCGCAGCGGAACATTAACTGTTCCATCGAGGAGTCCCTGGCGCGGTTTGCGCCGGTGGTCGAGCGCGCCAAGGCCGCCGGGCTGCACGTGCGCGGGACCGTGAGCTGCGCGCTGGGCTGTCCGTACGAGGGAGAGATTGCGCCGAGTGCCGTGCGTGACGTCGCGGCGCGCCTGCTCGACCTCGGCGTGGATGAGCTGTCCATCGCCGACACCATCGGCGTCGGGACGCCGGAGCGCACGACGGCAGTGTTCGAGGCTGTGCTCTCGCTCGTGGAGGCCCCGCGCGTGAATGCGCACTTCCACGACACCTACGGCCGTGCGTTGGCGAATCTCGAGGCCTGCCTCGCGCTTGGCGTGCGCAGCATCGACGCCAGCGCGAGCGGCCTGGGGGGCTGCCCCTTCGCGCCTGGGGCGACCGGGAACGTCGCGACCGAGGCGGTGCTCGCGATGCTCGCCGCGCGCGGGCTGGAGACCGGCGTGGACGCCGTGCAGGTGCAGGCGGCCGGTGCGGCCGTGCGCCGCGCGCTGGCGGCCTGAAGGAATCGCCCTACCGGGGAGTCCCCCACATCGGGTGGTGAATCTCCCCGACTGACCGCGCCTGGTCCCGGTCCGACATTGCGCTCGTCCCCTACGCGAGGAGCGCGATGCAGCGGTTCAAGGGCAAGACGGTGATCGTCACCGGTGGTGGCAGCGGCATCGGCGCGGCAGCGGCCCTGCGCTTCGGCGCGGAAGGCGCGGCGGTGGTCGTGTCCGACATCAACCACGAGCAGGCGGTGGCCGTCGCCAACCAAATCAAGCGCAGCGGGCAGGCGGTGGCGCTGCAGGCCGACGTGTCCAAGGAAGCCGAGGTCGCCGCGCTGGTGGACAGTGCGGTGAAGGCCTACGGTCGCCTCGACGTGATGGTCAACAACGCCGGCGTCGGCGGGCTCGAGACGGCGGTGGATGCCATCACCGAAGCCGAGTGGCGCAAGTTGATGGGCGTCAACCTCGACGGCGTGTTCTTTGGCGTGAAGCACGCCGTGCGCGTGATGAAGGCCGGGAAGATCGCCGGGTCCATCATCAACGTGAGCTCGATCCTCGGGCTCGTCGCGTTCGAGCACGCGGTGGCATATACCGCCGCCAAGCACGCCGTGGTCGGGATGACAAAGGCGGCATCGCTCGAGCTCGCCCCGCTCGGCATCCGCGTGAACGCGGTGAACCCGGCGTTCATCAAGACGCCGATGATCGTCGGTTTGGAGGAGGCGGTGGTGCCGCTGCATCCGGCAGGACGCATCGGCACGCCGGAAGAAGTCGCGGCGGTGATTTGCTTCCTCGGAGCGGACGAGGCGTCGTTTGTGACCGGCGCGAGCTACCTGGTAGACGGCGGGTACGTCGCCAAGTAGCGCCAGCGGGTGCCCGGGCCGGGGGACTCGGCCCCGCTGCTCGTCCCGCGTCGGCGTCGGCTAGTAGCCGGCGCCGACGCGCTTCTTGAGGTGCGCACTGTCGCGCAGCGCCCTGAGGAGGAAGTCGGCGACGTCCTCGACGCTGATCTTGCGCGCGCCCTCGGGCAGGAAGTCCTCGAGCGTGCGGTAGGTGCCCGTGCGTTCGCCCGGCACGATGTCGCCGGTGGCGACCATCGTCCAGTCGAGGCCGCTGTCGCGCATCGCGTGCCAGGCCTCCTTGTGCTTGTTGCTGACCTTCTTGAAGACGGCGGGGAACGTGGGCTGGTCGTGGCGCAGCCCGCCGTGCACGGAGTCGAGAATGCCGCCGCCGGCGACACCGAGCACGCGGTGCACGCCCAGTTGCTGCATCGCGGCGACGATGTTGCGCATTCCCTGCGATTGCGCGTCGCCGGGATCGTCCACGCCGGCGCCGCCGAGCGTGGAGATGACGGCGTCGGTGCCGGCGACGGTGCGTTCGACATCGGCGGGGACGAGGACGTCGCCCTGCACGACCTCGAGGCTGTCGCGCGGCGCGAGCTTGGCGGGGTCGCGGACGAGTGCGCGGAGCCTGTGGCTGTCGGCGATGGCGTATTCGAGTACGCGGGTGCCGACGCGGCCGGTGGCGCCGAAGAGTGCGAGGTGCATAGGGTCTTAAGACGGAAGATTGAAGACGGAAGAAGCGGCCTGTTCAATCTGCGGGACGTGCACTGAGCCTGCTACGGCGATGGGCCGTATGGGGGCGGTAGCGGCGTAGGGGAGGCGCCGGTGTATCGCCCAAGGATTCGGCCTCTGGGCTTGGATTGCGCCTAGGATGGCACCTCGGCCCAACGCTTGCGATGGGGCGCTGTCCAATCTATACATAGAACTGAATAGTATAGGCGATACTCCCAACGGCGGCCGCTGGTGCCGCCGTGCTTCGGCTTCCACGGAGGATGCTATGAGAGGCTTGTGGCCGCTGTTCCTGTACCTCCTAACAGTCTCCCAACCCGTCGCCGCACAGGCCGCACGGTCCGGCATCGAACGGTTGGGTGCTCGTCAGGTCAGCGTCGACCACGAGGCGCGACCGCACGTCGAGAGCCATATCGCCGTCAATCCTCAGGATGCTCAGCACATCCTTGCCACTTCGATGGTTGTCGTTCAAGGCGAGATACGCGCCTATCCATACGCGTCCTTCGACGGTGGACGGAACTGGATGCGCGGGCAGTTCATCGGCGATTCCGGTATGACGGTGGGAGCGGCAGATCCGGTCGTCTACATCGCCCGGGACGGCGTCTCGCTCTTCTCGACGCTTGCGGATGTGGACGGGGTTCGCCGGAGCATCATCGCGCGCTCGACCGATGGAGGACGCACGTGGCGGCGCACGACCGTGCTCCCGTACGCCGATCGCCAGTGGCTCGCCTCCGATCCTGGGCGCGGATTGTTCGGCGGACGCACGTACTTCACCGGCACCGGGGTCTATAGCACGCGCGAAGGATCGCGCGGCGTCACGCCATTCCTGGCTCGCTCCGACGACGGTGGACAGAGCTTTCCGCTCCGCAGCGTCGCCGGCGATGATCGCAACGGGGCCAACCCAGGCGCGCCGCTCAACGCGGTCCCCCTAGAGCCGCTCGTCACGCCGGCTGGGCTCCTCCTGCTGACGCTGCAAGGGTCGGTGGATGACCAGCAGGCCGAACGGTTTCGGCGCGATTCGCTGAACGCCTGGACCATCGGCGTCGCCGTATCGGACGATGGTGGCGAGTCGTTCGGGCCGGCGCGGTACGCGCCCAAGCCACGGCTAAGCGTCACCGGGAGCCCGCGCCGCCGATTCCGTGGTCACTCGGCGGTGGGCTACGTTCGCCCGGCGATGGACCTGACGCGCGGCCGCTACCGCAATCGCATCTATTTCGTTGCATCCGACTACGATCCCGCATTGGACCGATACGTCGCTCGCGTGTGGAGGACGGGGGATTTCGGCGAGACCTGGGCGACATCGGTGGCGAGCGATGCGCCGCGCGGCGACGTGGCGAACCCGGCCATCGCCGTGAGCAGGGACGGCGTGGTGGCCGTGATCTGGAACGACCGGCGCGACGACCCAGCGGGGCGCTGCTGGCGACTGTACGCGGCCGTATCGACCGACGGCGGCGAGCACTTCCATACGGCGCAGCGGCTCAGCGATGCCCCGACGTGCGCGAGCCATCCGGCGAATTGGGAGACGTTCGGGACGGCGTTCAACTCCGACCAGAGCGGAACCTATCTGGCTCACTTCCAGACGGGCGCGAGCATCCCCGCGCGGTTCCCAATGGGCGGGGACACCCAGGGACTCACTGCGGACGCGGAGGGCGTGTTCCACGCTGCCTGGATCAATGGGGAAACGGGGGTGATGCAGCTCTGGCACACCCGTTTCAAGGCAGATCCCGCGATGGTTGCGTCCTTGCACTCGCTGCCGCCGCCCCTTGATCCCGCTCCGGATGCCGTCGCCGTTCCGCCCGGTATGCAGGACATCACGCGCGACATTCGTTTGCTCGTCAGGAGTACGCGGCTCGATTTTGCGGCTCGCACGTATACGGTCACGCTTGAGATCCAGAACGAGGGCATTCGCCCCGTGTACGGACCGCTGCACGTGCGAATGCAGCACTTCCTGGATGCGTTTGACAATGGGCTTGGCCTGCGAAATCTCGTTGCAGCGAACGCCGAGAACGGCCGCCCCGGGGTCGGTGCGGTTTGGACGGCCGGCGTGCCAGGCGGTGTGCTTGCCCCGGGCGCCCGCAGCCAGCCCTTGGTCATTCGATTCGCGTTCGAAGGCGGCGTTCCGGATTTCCCCGAGGGCTATCTCTCGCCCGGCTTTCGAGTGTATGGCCGCACCGCAGCACCGGAATAGAAGCGTCGCATAACCGACCTCAAGGCACGGTCACGGATTCCGTCCTTCGCGCCTGGGTTCCCTAGCGAGCGTCGTTATATCGCGCCCCACGCGCAAGCCAGCACAAGGCCATGGTCGGCGTTGGGCAGGTCGAATACGGCGGGGTCGAATCCGCGCGGCACCCAGGCGTGGGCTTGGGCGTGGTCCGGATGCTCGGGATCCATCAGTGCGTCCCGGAGCCTGGCATAGCCCGGGGGACCACCGCAGTCCTCCGGTGGCGCGGCACGCTGCCCGTCGAGAATGCGAGGCAGGGGAATGGCGCGCGGGTCTATGGTCTCGTGCGCCATGGCGACGACCTCGATGTCGTGCTCCCAGCCGTCGCCATAGTCGTAGGCATAGACGAACTTTGACCCGCGCTTGAGGCCGAGCGACGCCAGGGTCGTCCGTGCGGTGCCGGTGCCTGCAATCTCGCTCTCTCTTGGCACGAACCGCTCACGCCTGATCTGGAACTCGTGGAGATGGTAGTCCATCCACGCAAAGGAGCACTGGAGGACTCGGTGCAGTTGCTGGAGGGTGAAGAAGTCCGGCACCGAGATCTCGCGCCAGACGGGAGGCTCCACGTGGCGCAGCGTCACCCGGAGCACGAGGATGCCGAGTACGTCCGGAGACTGCTTGCTGCGCGCGAATGTGCGCTTTCTGGGTGCTGGCATCGAAAGGCGGTGGCGTTGATATAGCGCGGGCTTCTGCTGCAAACGCTCCAATGGGCCGCTACAGTCCTTCCATAGTAGCGCGCGTACGGATCCGTAGTGACGACGCGATGATCTCCCCGTGCCGAGAGCGACCGCCGAACGAAATCCTCGAGGGCCATACGCTCTGGGCCCGCAAGTTCAAGGAGGCCATTGGCAGGCGGACCGGCAATGATCTCGGCGAGGGCCGCGGCGACGTCTCGGGACGCGATGGGTTGCACGGTGGCCACCGGCACGCGCACGGTGTTGCCGTCGGAGGCGGACTGCGCGATGCCTGCCGCGAACTCAAAGAACTGCGTCGCCCGCACTATGGTATACGGCACCCCACTCGCGCGGACTGCGTTCTCCTGCACCATCTTGGCCCGAAAGTACGCGCTGTCGCCGAGGCGATCCGTGCCGACCACGGACAACAGGACCAGGTGCCCAACGCCTGCCGCGAGCGACGCGGCGGCGACATTGCGCGCGGATGCCTCGAAGAACGTCAACACCGCGTGGTCGTCAAACGACGGCGGATTGGTCACGTCGGCCACGACGCGGGCGGCCGCCACGGCTCCGGCCAAGCCGACGCCAGAGACCGAGTTCACCCCCGTCGCACGTGACGCCGCAACGGCATCGTGCCCGTGACGACGGAGGGTCGCAATGAGCTGGGCGCCGACAAGTCCGGAACCGCCGATGACGGCGACTCTCATTCGCTCGGAGGGTCGCAAGTCGTCATATCGTGTGCTTTTGCTTCGGACGCTCCAATGAAATGCGGGTGGGCGGCCGCGCTACGGCTGCGTATCCTGCAGTTGGAGATACTCGAGATCATCGGTGTCACGGCGCACCGTGTACACGCCGTTCCGGCCAAAGCCGACGACGCGCATCTTGGGGGACAGTGCGACCCGTCTCGCCAGCTGACCGCGCGCATCGACGACATCGAAGAGTTGGCCAGCGCCGGCCGGCCCGAGCCGCTCAATCCAGAGCATTCCGTCCGGTGCGAACCGCAGCGCACGGCCGAAGAAGGGAGGGAGCACGTCCGGCCATTCCGGTGGTTCCTGGTACGGCCGACGCACCCATCCGGCCGTCATCGCTCCACCCGCGCCCATCTGAAGGGTCGCCACGGGCTGCTCTTGGCGCTGTCGCCACTCGGCTTTGAGCTCAACGCTCATCGGCACAGCGCGATACGAGATCGGTGGTCCCTCGACGACGCGCCCGGTCGGGTCGACGAAGCGTACGCGATAGGGGTCGGTGGTCACGATCGCGATGCGACCGTCGGGCGCGACCGCCCATTGGTCGACTGTCGCATACGGTGGTGGCGGACCACCCGCACGGCGCTGACCTCCATTGGCTGGGCTCGGCGCCACGGGACGGACGAGGGGCGACCGCACCCGCTGGCTGACGCGTCCGATTGTATCGAGGCGCCCGGAGGCGCGATTGAGTCGACGAACTCCGGAGTACCCCTCCTGGCGGTCAGCGGGAGAGGTCAACATCACCAGCTCATACAGGTTGCCGCGGGCATCCGATTGCACGTCCGGACGAAAGAAGAGCGGTGCGCCGGGCTCGAAGCCGTTCGCGCCGATGCGCCCGTCAGTCGCCCCACGGGTGACGATGAGCAGTGCACGACCCCCGCCAGTCATGTCGACTGCGAGCGTTGTATCACCGGGGAGAGCCAAGAGGTCGAGCGGCAAAGTGTACTCCCCGGGGCCCCTCCCTTGCCGGCCGAGCGGTGTGGCCGTCATCGCACGGAGGTCGACACGGACGATGCGATTCTCAATGTCGTCGAGGACGAGCACGCGTCCATCTGGCTCCTCGCGTACCGCGGCGACGCGCGAGAATGGCTCGCTGAAGGTGGCGCGTACGCGACCGAGGCTCGTCGCGGAGACCTCTTGAGCGCCAATCGATCCCGGGAGAGCTGCAAGCCCGAAGACGAGAGCATAGCGGCGTAGTCGCATTGGCCTGCACCCGAAGAAGTTGGTGTTGAACAGTCGGGGACATGGGTAACACAACTGTCCGGGAACATGGGTGACAGTCCTCCCTAAACTGCACGGTCTACCTCCTTTCCGCGAGTTAGCCTGATGCCTTGGCAGGAGACCCAGTCCGTGGACCAACGGGAGCAGTTCATCGACGACGTGCAGCGCGGCCGGATGCCGGTGTTGCAGCTGTGCGCGCACTACGGCGTGAGCCGGAAGACCAGCTACAAGTGGATCGCGCGGGCGCGTGAGGAAGGGCGCCAGGGATTGCAGGACCGGAGCCGCGCGCCGCATCATTGCCCACATCGGATGTCGGCCGAACTGGCCGACCTGCTCTGCGCGCTGCGCATCAAGCACGACGACTGGGGTGCGCGGAAGCTCCTGCGGGTCCTGCAACGGCGGCATCCGCACCGCACCGACTGGCCGGCGCATCCACACCACGGCCCCGAACGACGTGTGGACGACAGACTTCAAGGGCGAGTTCCGCACGGGCGACGGCACGTGGTGCTACCCGCTCACGCTCGCGGACCAGCACACGCGCTATCTGCTCGCGTGCCGCGCGCGGCCCTCGACGCAGACGGTGACCGCCTGGCCGGTCTTCGAGCGGGCATTCCGCGAGTACGGGCTGCCGCGCGCGATCTGCAGCGACAACGGGGCGCCGTTCGCGACCGTGGGGCTGCACGGGCTGTCGCGGCTCAGCGTGTGGTGGCTCAAGCTCGGCATCGCGCACCAGCGCATCACGCCGGGGACGCCGAGCGAGAACGGGGCGCACGAGCGGATGCACCGGACGCTGAAGCGGCGCGCGATCCGGCCCGCGCGGGCGACCGTGCATGCGCAGCAGCGGGCCTTCGACGTGTTTCGTGAGGAGTACAACGAGATCCGGCCGCACGAGACGCGCGGCATGGAGACGCCGGCGTCGCAGTACGACACGTCGCCGCGCGCCTATCCGTCACGCATCCTCGCGCCGGAGTATCCGGGGCACTTCACGGTGAAGGGCGTGACGACGGGTGGGACCTTCCGCTTCCACAACCGCCTGCTCTACCTCGCGAATGCGCTGAGCGGGGAGCGGGTCGGCCTGGACAAGGTCGACGATGGCGTGTGGTACATCTACTTCGGCGCCGTGCTGATTGCGACGCTGGACGAGCGGGATTGCATCATCCGGGAATGACCGACCGAGTGTCACCCATGTTGCCGGACAGAAGTGTTACCTATGTACCCGGACTGTACCATTCTGGTCCGGCTAACGTGTGCTTCTGCTGCAGGTGCTCCAATAGTTGGTATGAAGCGGCGGCTGGACCTCCGCCCATCCACGGGTGCAAGGTTCTGCCCCATACCATCTACCGTGCTCGCCGTCTCGCGACGGGGCACACTGCGGAGGCCAGCCGCCATGGATATGATAGGCATCGATCTCCACAAGCGCGAGAGCCAGCTCTGCATCCTCGACGGGCAGGGCGGCGTCACCGAACGACGCATCGTCACGAGCCGCGACCGCTTCACCGCGGTGCTGGGCGCGCGTCCGCCCGCACGCATCCTCGTCGAGGCGTCGACCGAGAGCGAGTGGGTCGCGTGCCACCTGGAGGCGCTGGGCCACGAGGTGGTCGTCGCCGACCCGAACTTCGCGCCGATGTACGCCACGCGCAGCCGGCGGGTGAAGACGGACAAGCGCGATGCGCGGACCCTGGCTGACGCGCTCCGGCTCGGCGCCTATCGTCCGGCGCACCGCGTCTCGGCGGCGCGGCGGCATGTGCGCGCCGAGTTGGCGGTGCGCGAGGCCTTGGTCCGCACACGCACGCGATGCATCGCGCTCGCCAAGGCCCTCGTGCGCCGCGACGGCCTGCGCGTGCCGAACAGCACGGCCGCGTGGTTTGTCGAACGACTCACCGCGCTCCCGCTCTCGCCGGTGCTGGCGGCCGAGCTCGCGCCGCTGGTCGCGATCCTCGCGCCGCTGAACGTGCAGATCGCGGCCGCCGACGCGCGCATCGCGGCGCTCGGGCGGACGGACCCGATCGTCGCGCTGCTGCAGACGGCCCCCGCCGTCGGGCCGGTGACGTCCAGCGGCATCGTCGCGATCGCGGATGACATCGGCCGGTTCCCGTCGGCGCACCAGTTCGAGGCCTTCCTCGGGTTGGTGCCCGGGGAGCGGAGCTCGGGCGAGAAGCGGCGACTCGGCCACATCACGAAGGCGGGCAACCGGCGCGCGCGCTATCTCCTGGTCGAGGCGGCGTGGCGCATCCTCCGCTCCAAGTCAAGCGACACCGCGGTGTTGCGGGCGTGGGCGCAGCGCATCCTGCATCGCCGCGGCACGAAGATCGCGGCGGTCGCGCTGGCGCGGCGGCTCGCGGGCATCCTCTATGCGATGTGGCGGGACCAGCGGGCGTACGACGCGGGCCACCTGCGGACGCCGCAGCCCGTGCCGGCGTCCGCCGCATGATCGATGGGTAAGGGCAGGACCTGCGTGGGATCGAGATGACTGAATCGGGAGTGGTGAGCGCGACGCATTTTATGGCCGCAGGTGAGAGCCGCCCCATAGTTGGCGCCACCATTCCTTCGCAGACCCCAATGCGCCAAGGCCTCGGGCCTCACGAGCGAGCGCGAACAGAAGGATGAGCAGCACCTCGAGCAGCGCAGGCACAACGGAGAACTGCAACAGCGTCAACGCACCTGGGGCTTGACGCGGGCCGCCGCTTCACAGAAGAATGCGCGGGCGAAGCCCGCGCTACCCAGTGCACCTGTCGGCAGCAAGCTGCGTTATGGCGCGCGCACCCTTGCGCAGTAGCACGCGGATGCTACCTTTGTAGCATACCCGTGCTACGGAGAACCCCATGGTCCGTGAACTCACCCTGCGCCAAGTCGGCGGCTCGATCGGCGCCACGATCCCGAAGGACATGGCCGACCGACTGCACCTCGAGGCCGGCGACCGCGTGCTGGCCGTCGAGACGGACCGGGGCATCCTGCTGACGCCCTACGACCCGGACGTCGCGGCGGGATTGGCCGTGGCCGCCCACGCCGCGAAGAAATTCCGGAACGCGCTGCGCGAGCTGGCGAAGTAGCGGATGGCGACGCCCCGTTGGGTGCCGCGACTCGTACTCGACGCCGCACACCTCGACCAGCTGCGCGAGCACGGCGGCCTCCCGGGCATTCGGGACGAGAATGCGCTGGAGGCCGCGTTGGCGCGTCCGCAGCAGAAGCACAACTACGAGCCCGACTCCGACCTCGCGACGCTGGCCGCCGCGTACGCCTTCGGGCTCGCGAAGGCGCATCCGTTCAACGACGGCAACAAGCGGGCCGCGTTTCTGGCGGCGATGATCTTCCTCGGCTTGAACGGCAAGGACCTCGACGCGACGGAAGCGGAGGTCGTTCAGGTGATGACCGCGCTGGCTGCCGGTTCGCTTACGGAAGCGGCGCTCGCCACGTGGATGCGTGAGCGAACTATTCGATTGAAGCTGTAATCAGCCCAGTCGCCATAACGTGTGCTTCTACTGCGAGCGCTCCCATGAAATGCGGTTGTGGGGCCTCGGCAAACCTTCCAGAAGATGAAGCCGAGGCCCCACAACCGCCACCGCACCTGCGCTCGTCGGCAGCAAGCGTCGTTATGGCGTGGCGCTACGAATCCGATTCGGCCAGTCGCTGGATCGCTGTTCCGGCGGCGAGCACGAACTCGGCCGACGCCTCCTGGAACTGCGCGCCCTCCGGGACGAGCGCGCAGTCGCCGACGCGGAGAGTGAGGCGCGAGCCGGCGGCAGTCGGCGTCACGACGTACTCGTAGCCGACCGGGCCGTCGGGGGGCCGCGGCCACTTGTGGACGTGCAGGCTGGCGTAGAGGCGCGTCGGCGCCACGACGTCGCGATAGGTGAGGGTGGCGTGTCCGGGCCAGGTCAGGGCCACGCCCTGGGCGATGCGCTCGGCGGTGTACTCGGCCGGGACGTCGTCCCATTGGCGGATGTAGCGGCAGAGCGTGAGGACATCCCACACGCGCTGCGGGGGCGCGGCGATGTCAATCGTGTGCTCGGCGAATTGCATAGACCGTGAGGGGGCAGGGAGTCCGTCGAGTCGCCATAACGTGTGCTTCTGCTGCGAGCGCTTCCATAAGAAGCAGTTGTGGGGCAGCCGCAGGCTGTCCCACATACGATAACGCGGCTGCCCCAGAACTGCATCACTAGCTGCGGCTGTCGGCAGCAAGCGTCGTTACGCGGCCGCCGCGGCCGGAACTAGAACGCGCGCGGAGTTTGCTGTCGGCCGTGCACGATCGCCAGAAGCTCGATGGCGTCGGCGTGGACACGGTAGAAGACGCGATGGTTCTCGACGACCAGCTCACGCACGTCCAGGTCGATGGCTTCCGGCGCGTGCTTGCCCATCTCCGGATGGGCGCGGAGCAGCTGGAGCCGATAATCGATGTGGGCGACGACACCTTCGGCGTAGATCGCGGAGGTGCGGCTGATGAACTCCGCAATGCCCGCGAGGTCCGAGACCGCGCGGTCGGTCCAGCGCAGCGGCAGCACTAGGCCGGGCGGCGGATGCGAGCGCGGATGCGGGCGAGGGCGGTGTCGTGATCGACGGTGCGCCCGGCCTCCGCGTCGGCGAGCCCCTGCTCGATGGCCTGGCGGACGTACACCTCGTAGGCGAGGTCGTCCCAGCCGGCCCCTTCTGGGAGCTGGTCGACGAGGCGCTTGGCGTCGTCGCGGATGTCAGGAGCGTCAGCCATGCTTGGAACCTGTCGCGGAGGGGCGGGGGGCGCAACTGCGGACGTCCCGGAGTCGGTGGCGAGGCCGCGTAACGTGTGCTTCTGCTGCAGGTGCTCCAATAGTTGGTATGAAGCGGCGGCTGGACCTCCGCCCATCCACGGGTGCAAGGTTCTGCCCCATACCATCTACCGTGCTCACCGTCTCGCGACGGGGCACACTGCGGAGGCCAGCCGCCATGGATATGATAGGCATCGATCTCCACAAGCGCGAGAGCCAGCTCTGCATCCTCGACGGGCAGGGCGGCGTCACCGAACGACGCATCGTCACGAGCCGTGACCGCTTCACCGCGGTGCTGGGCGCGCGTCCGCCCGCGCGGATCCTCGTCGAGGCGTCGACCGAGAGCGAGTGGGTCGCGTGTCACCTGGAGGCGCTGGGCCACGAGGTGGTCGTCGCCGACCCGAACTTCGCGCCGATGTACGCCACGCGCAGCCGGCGGGTGAAGACGGACAAGCGCGATGCGCGGACCCTGGCTGACGCGCTCCGGCTCGGCGCCTATCGTCCGGCGCACCGCGTCTCGGCGGCGCGGCGGCATGTGCGCGCCGAGTTGGCGGTGCGCGAGGCCTTGGTCCGCACACGCACGCGATGCATCGCGCTCGCCAAGGCCCTCGTGCGCCGCGACGGCCTGCGCGTGCCGAACAGCACGGCCGCGTGGTTTGTCGAACGACTCACCGCGCTCCCGCTCTCGCCGGTGCTGGCGGCCGAGCTGGCGCCCTTGATCGCGGTGCTCGCCCCGCTGAACGTGCAGATCGCGGCCGCCGACGCGCGCATCGCGGCGCTCGGGCGGACGGACCCGATCGTCGCGCTGCTGCAGACGGCCCCCGCCGTCGGGCCGGTGACGTCCAGCGGCATCGTCGCGATCGCGGATGACATCGGCCGGTTCCCGTCGGCGCACCAGTTCGAGGCCTTCCTCGGGTTGGTGCCCGGGGAGCGGAGCTCGGGCGAGAAGCGGCGACTCGGCCACATCACGAAGGCGGGCAACCGGCGCGCGCGCTATCTCCTGGTCGAGGCGGCGTGGCGCATCCTCCGCTCCAAGTCAAGCGACACCGCGGTGTTGCGGGCGTGGGCGCAGCGCATCCTGCATCGCCGCGGCACGAAGATCGCGGCGGTCGCGCTGGCGCGGCGGCTCGCGGGCATCCTCTATGCGATGTGGCGGGACCAGCGGGCGTACGACGCGGGCCACCTGCGGACGCCGCAGCCCGTGCCGGCGTCCGCCGCATGATCGCTGGGTAAGGGCAGGACCTGCGTGGGATCGAGATGACTGAATCGGGAGTGGTGAGCGCGACGCATTTTATGGCCGCAGGTGAGAGCCGCCCCATAGTTGGCGCCACCATTCCTTCGCAGACCCCAATGCGCCGAGGCCTCGGGCCTCACGAGCGAGCGCGAACAGAAGGATGAGCAGCACCTCGAGCAGCGCAGGCACAACGGAGAACTGCAACAGCGTCAACGCACCTGGGGCTTGACGCGGGCCGCCGCTTCACAGAAAAATGCGGTTGTGGGGCCGCCGCAGTCCTTCCATAAAGTGGAGCGGTGGCCCCACAACCGCTACACTAGCCGCGTTTGTCGGCAGCAAGCGTCGTTACGTTGCCGCGCGGCGACAAGGTGAGCTCAACCTCCAGCGCTGCCTCCGCCAGGTGCACCGGATCATCGTTCTCGATACTTGGCGCCACTTCCGACCGTGGCATCGCGCGTCGCGCTATGCGGAGCATGACGGCAGCAGAACCCGCGCCGAGCGATGCCCCGAGACCGGCGAAGAACAGGTCGCGCAGCATTGAGGGCGCGCCCGTCAGCACTGCGCCGATCCCTACGAGGAGCGGCAACGCCGCGCCACCGAGAGCGCCCCAAGCGACCATGCGCCTCGTATTCAGCGTGGCGAATGTGCGTCGACGCTCCGCCACGGCAACGACACCGGCGAAGAGAGCGCCGGCGACTGCGCCTACGAGCGCGAAGAAGCGTGCACCATCGAGGAAGAGCGTCCAGGCGAACGAGCCGCTCGTGAGTGTGTGGAATCCCGGGGCGCGCGAGAGCCAGTCGAACGCGACGACGGTAGCGCCACCAACCACCGCCCACGGCAGCGCCCACGTGAGCGCGGTCGAGAGAATGCCGCGAAGTCGTTGAACGATGAGCATGGACCGCTCCGATGCTTGCTTGGTCAACGTAACGTGTGCTTCTGCTGCAAACGCCCTAATGAAATGCGGTTGTGGGGCCGCTGCAGACGGTCACCTAAAGTGAAGCGGCGGCCCCACAACCGCTACCGCATCCGCGTTTGTCGGCAGCAAGCGTCGTTATGCGGCGCGCACCTCTGCGCCGAATGTCAGCCGATGTCCGTCGGGCGTGCGGACGGCGAATTCCCGCATACCCCAGGGCTTGGTGGACGGCCCCGCGATGATGCTCGCTCCCCTCGCGCGAAAGTCTTCGCAGAGGGTATCGACGTCGTCGACCGTGATGTAGGCGACATACGAGTGATCGCCGAGCGTTCCGGCTGCCGGCTGGTCGGCGCACTCGCCGAGGCCGACTGCCACCCCATCGCGCGACAGCCAGCTCCAGCCATCAGACTCGTCCCCGAAGTCTCGAGAGAATCCGAGCGTTGCCATCCAGAAGTCCGTCGAGACACGGAGGTTCTGCACGGCGAGGATGAGGCGCTGCCGGAGAAGTGTGGTCATCGTATCAAGTCAGCTGGTCCGCATAGAAGTTATGACTGGGCTGGCCCCCCGACCTCTCGTGGGTTAGCTCCCCGAGTGCGTCGGAGGTGCCAGAGCCACTGGCGACGGTGCGTCGCCCTTCCTGCAACGGAGGACCAGCCCATGTCATCGGTTCCTGCAGCAGCTGCCTCAACTATCTGGCTTGGCTGGGATGTGCACAAGGCCTCGGTCACGTCGGCGGTGCTGCGCGACGGCGCGGCCCAGGCCGAGTGCGTGGACCGGCTCCCGAATGCGCTGCCGAAGCTCGAACGCTATGTGCGGCGCTGGCAGCGCGAGGGGACGGTGCGCGTGGTCTACGAGGCGAGTAGCGCGGGCTTCGTGCTGCAGCGCGCGTGCGCGGCGTGGGGCGTGGCGTGCGACGTGATCGCGCCGTCGCTGATGCCGACGCGGCCCGGCGTGCAGCGCAAGCACGACCGCTATGATGCGGTGCAGCTCGCGCGGCTGCACCGCGCGGGGGAGCTCACGCCGGTGCGGGTGCCGGCGGCCGCCGAGGAGCGGGTGCGTGACCTCGTGCGGCTGCGGACGACGCTGCAGCGCGAGGTGATGCGCTCGCGGCACTACGTGCTGAAGTTCCTCACGCGGCGCGGCTGCGCGTACGGCGCGAAACCCTGGACGCCCGCGCACCACACGTGGCTGGCGACGCTGCTGCGGGCGCCCGCGTCGCCCTTGGAGGCGGAAGACCGCGAGATCCTGCAGGAGCACCTGGCGCTGCTGGCGTACAAGGAGGGGCGCCGCAGCGCACTCGACCAGCGCGTGGCGGCGCTGGCGGCGACGCCGGCCTATGCGCCGCTGGTCGGGCGCCTGGGCTGCTTCCGGGGGATCGACACCTTGGCGGCGATGGTGCTCGCCACGGAACTCGGCGACTGGCGGCGCTTCGCGTCGCCGCGCGCGCTGATGAGCTACGTGGGGCTCGTGCCGCGCGAGCACTCGAGCGGGGAGCGCGAGCGCCGCGGCGCGCTGACCAAGGCGGGGAACGCGCACGTGCGGCACGTGCTGGTGCAGGCGGCGTGGAGCTATCGGCACCTGCCGCGCGTGGGCAAGCGGCACCAGCAGCGGCAGGCGGGCCAGCCGGCGGCGGTGATCGCGCACGCGTGGAAGGCGCAGCATCGCCTGTACAAGCGCTACCACCGGTTGCAGGACGGCCACGCGCGCCAGGTCGCGGCGGTGGCGGTGGCGCGGGAGTTGATCGGGTTCCTGTGGGCGGTGATGCGCGAGGAGGCGCCGCCGCACGCACAGGCGTAGGAGACAGCTCGGCTCGGGTTCCAGCGGCACGATAGGGAGGACGCGCGGCACACGTTATCGGGTAGCGCTCGCGAGAGCGTGGATCCCCGCGCATAGAACGCGCCTGCTCCGGACGAATCCACTTCGTGCCGCTCCGGTCTCCTGGAGACTGACCGGCGTATAGCAGCAGGATTCATCGTCGAAGCCGCCGCTGGGATCCGAGCCCCTCGCTTCACCACCCTCGACGCGGGAGCGCCGATGTAGCTCGTGCCCTTGACGGATGCCCAGTCATAGCAACGTGTGCTTCTGCTGCGAGCGCTCCAACAGAATGCGGTTGTGGGGCCCCAGCAGACCTTCCAAAAGATGAGGCTGGGGCCCCACAACCGCTACACTAGCTGCCCTCGTCGGCAGCAAGCGTCGTTATGCGCCGTGCACGATCTCATCAGGATCCCAGTCCCGTCGCCCATGCCGGATGGTCAAGACGACCACCTGCTTCGCGTCGACCCGGTAGACGATGCGATAAGGGTGGTGCTGCAGCTGGCGGTACGCGGGCCTGCCGATCTCGGGCACCGGGCGGCCGCGCTTGGCGAAGCGATCGAGTGTGCCGACCTTGGTCAGGAGCTCGCGGAGCCAGCGCGCCGCGGCCTCAGGGCGATCGGCGGCGATGGTCTCGAAGGCCTCGACGGCGCGCTGCTCCGCGAGAGGCGACCAGATGACCTTCACTTGAGCAGGCGTGCTCGCAGGGACTTGGCGACGGCGGCGTGACTGCGGCCCTTGCCGGCGGCGACCTGGGCCTCGGCGGTCCGCACGTCTCGGAGCAGCTCGAGCTCGTCGACCATGGCCTCGTAGGCCTCGACGTCGAGCAGGACGGCGGCGCCGCGGCCGTGCTGCGTCAGGATAACGGGCGCGCCGGTCTCGCGGACCTGCTCGATGACCTGCGCGGCGTTGGCGCGGAACTCCGTGACGGGCTGGATGTCACGGGAGGGCTTGAGCTTCGGCATCAGGGCTCCAGAAAGTCAGTACAGAATAATGTACCGACTTCTCTTCGATCACGCCAGAGCCAGCGTTGTGCGCATAACGTGTGCTTCTGCTGCAAGCGCTCCAATAAGATGCGGTTGTGGGGCCGCTGCAGACCTTCCGTAAAGTGAAGCGGCGGCCCCACAACCGCTACCGCATCCGCGCTTGTCGGCAGCAAGCGTCGTTATCGCGCGCCTGTCGGAGCGCTCACGGGTCCGGATAGACTGTCAGGTGCGTGAAAATCCATCCTGTAAGGTCACTGCGGTCCATAGCGCCCGATGCGACGTCCAGGATAGTACGCTCCGCATCGCCGACGGATGCGTCAAGTTGATATCCGTTCAACGCGAGGAAAACTTCGAGCGCAGCGTGTCCGATACGCTTGTTCCCGTCGACAAATGGATGATTCCGGATAAGCGCAAACCCGAGCGCTCCGGCTTTCTCGACCAAGGAGGGGTAGAGCTCGACGCCGTCGAAGGTGGCTCGGGGCTGCGCGAGTGCAGCCTCGAGCGCACCGAGGTCACGAAGTGCAGAGGAGCCGCCGCCTGACACCAGGACGCGGCCGTAGAGATCGAGAACTTCAGCGAGCGAGAGAAACCGAGTCGCCACGGGCGACCCGATTAGGCGAGCCGGCGATACAACTCGGCATTCTTCTCGACGACGTGCGCGGCGGCGGCCTCGTAGGCAGCTTCGCGGCGATCGAGAAGGTCGCGCAGCGCCGCGGCCGCCAGCGCATCAGCAGGCACGTTCAGCCGCTGGGCGATGGCGTTGAGCTGGCCCTGCTGGGCCTCGGTAAGCTCGAAAGACAGGCGCATAACTGGAAGATACCCCGGAGCCGACGACTTCGCCACGCGCCACGTCGCGATAACGTGTGCTTCTGCTGTGAACGCTCAAAAAGAAGGGTTTGGCGGGGCGTCCGCAACCAGCCTAGGGCATCACGGACGCCCCGCCAAACCCAATCCGCACCGCGTTCATCGGCAGCAAGCGTCGTTATAGCGCCGGCGCGGATGGAGGCAGGCCCAGTGACGTGCCGTTCGCCCATTTCGTAAGCTCGAGTTCGCAGTCTGAGGCGAGCAAATCACGCAGGTAGCCGGGATGCGTCCGGGCCCACTCGTAGTAGGCGGCAGCGTCGTCGTTGAGCGCTGTGGTGTTGAAGGGAATTCCGTGGAAGATCTTGTCTCGAACACGCCCGCCTATCTCCACACGGTCGACTTTAACCACGCGCCCGTCGGGCAGGGTGTGCGGCGAAATCTCTGCGTTCTGAATACCGAGAAGGAGCCGAACGGCGGTCCGAGAGCCGATGGTTGCGGACTTCAGGCGGAACGCTAGGGACTCGAGGCACATGAAGAAGCGACTAATGCGGAACTCAGTGTCCACGTCGCGGAGCGCGTCGCGATACATGGTCAGCGCAAATGCATAGCGATCATCCGCGGCCGCCGCTGCGTATAGCTGCTTCGGCGTGCTCCGGTGCGATTCACTGTCACCTAGAAGAACAAAGCGCTGCTTACGCCGACTGAACGGCGGACGAAGAGAGAACTCCGGCCCACCAGGGCGATTCGGAACTACTGCGAAGAGTTCCGGCGTTTCGCTGCATTGCCAGCTGAGCACTTTGCGAGCGCGCTCGAAGCTTTCCCAAGTGGCGCTGATGAGATCTTCGCCTGGAGCATCAATCGAGCGGACGATGGTAACCACGAGGCACGGCTGCTCATTGTCACCGAGCGCGACAAGACGAGCGAAGTCTTCATCGTGAAGCTGCTTGCCCAGCGCTATCCGAGAGTACTCCGCAGCATAGGCGGCCTCACAACGAAAGCCGATCGGAGCGAGCGGCGTTGCGAAAACGTCGGTGGCCAGTTCAAGGGGGTGTTGAAGGAATGCCCCTCGGCAGAGATAGTGCACCGCCGGCGAATGTGTGAGGATGACACTTTCAGCCAAGCGGACTCCGGTAGGTCGCTATAACGTACGCTTCTGCTGTGAACGCTCCAATAAGAAGGGTTGGGCGGGGCCTCCGCAACCAACCTAGGGCATCACGGAGGCCCCGCCCAACCCAATCCGCACCGCGTTCATCGGCAGCAAGCGTCGTTAGGTCGCACTCAGGCCGAGACATGATAGTAGTGTCTAGAGCGCGCGCTCCCAGCTATCGCTTATTCCCGTGGCGAACGTCAAGTAAGCCGCCGCTCGCTCTCGACGAGCCTCGTCAGAGTCTCGGCTGCTGCGCTGGGTGCCGGACTGCCGAAGTTCCCGCGCAAGAAGGGCTGCGGACGCAACAGCGGCGGCAGTCGCCGCGGCGGGGCCGATGACAACGGCGGCTAGAGTAACCCCTCCCGAAATGAGGATCACGAGCTGCGCTTCGACTTTGTCGTCGTCGAGGAGGGCGACAATCGCCTTCGCCAAACCGTGATGCCACTCCAAGAGTATCGTCTCTCCCCGAGTCGCGGCTGACCTCACAGTCCGATAGAGGGTTCCCTCTTGAACGCTGGCCAAGTGCAGTTCCGCGGCCTCTACGAGTGCTCTAGCACCCGGCAAGAGAGCAGTCATTCCCTTGCTCTCCATCTCCGCGAGGTGATTCCGCGAATCGAGGAGGGAGGACTGAGCCTCGGCGACCGCGCGCTGCTGATTTTCGGCTGCGGACGAATCCTCACGCGCCAAGCGCGTGGCTAGCTTCGTGCGCAACCGTTTGCGACTTGCCTTAAGGTCGGTTAGCGCCGTTCGGATCCGGCGGCTCAAATCGCTTTCGGGATTTCGATATGGGTCCCTTTGGAGCATCTCTTCGATCGCCAAGCCAACGGGATCATCGGTTTCCATTATCAGCCTCGCATAAAGACGATTCGTGATTGTCGACCTAACGTCTGCTTCTGCTGTGGACGCTCCAATAAGAGGGTTGGGCGGGGCGTCCGCAACCAAGCCTAGGCCCATCACGGACGCCCCGCCCAACCCATTCCGCACCCGCGGCCATCGGCAGCAAGCGTCGTTATGTGGCCCCGTCGGCGCGCGCGCTGTACACTAGTGCCGATGCCAAATCCGAACTGGGCGATAACGAGGACGATGCGTGCCTGCGCGGTGCATGTCTTCGCCTTCCTATTCGTGGTCGCGGCCGAGAGCCAAGCCCAACGGCCGCGCGAGGTTGGCGTCGATCTATTCGGTGTTTCCTGGCATTACAGCTCTGACACGTATTTCGACGGAGTTGAGACGCGGCGCTATCAGGGGCGCAATCTGGGCGCCGGCCTGCACGTCACGCTGGGGGAACGCGGGCGGCACGTCTGGATGCTCAAGGCGGGCGGCTACGAGGACTCGATGTACAACCAATCCTGGTACGCCGGGCCCGTTTGGCAGTACCGGGTCATCGGAGGGCTACGCGCTGGCGCCGGTGTGCTGCTCTTCGATTCGGACTCCTACGTGACGCCGGTGATTCCGCTGCCGCTGGTGACGTATCGCGCGGGTGGGCTAGGACTCAACATGACGTGGGTTCCTGCGGGCAACTCCGAGGCGTCCGGCGCGCTCGCCTTCTTCGGCACACTCGTGCTGTGGAGAGAGCCGTAAGCCCGCGCGAGTCCACATAACGTGTGCTTCTGCTGCAAACGCTTCAATAGTTGGTATGAAGCGGCGGCTGGACCTCCGCCCATCCACGGGTGCAAGGTTCTGCCCCATACCATCTACCGTGCTCGCCGTCTCGCGACGGGGCACACTGCGGAGGCCAGCCGCCATGGATATGATAGGCATCGATCTCCACAAGCGCGAGAGCCAGCTCTGCATCCTCGACGGGCAGGGCGGCGTCACCGAACGACGCATCGTCACGAGCCGCGACCGCTTCACCGCGGTGCTGGGCGCGCGTCCGCCCGCACGCATCCTCGTCGAGGCGTCGACCGAGAGCGAGTGGGTCGCGTGCCACCTGGAGGCGCTGGGCCACGAGGTGGTCGTCGCCGACCCGAACTTCGCGCCGATGTACGCCACGCGCAGCCGGCGGGTGAAGACGGACAAGCGCGATGCGCGGACCCTGGCTGACGCGCTCCGGCTCGGCGCCTATCGTCCGGCGCACCGCGTCTCGGCGGCGCGGCGGCATGTGCGCGCCGAGTTGGCGGTGCGCGAGGCCTTGGTCCGCACACGCACGCGATGCATCGCGCTCGCCAAGGCCCTCGTGCGCCGCGACGGCCTGCGCGTGCCGAACAGCACGGCCGCGTGGTTTGTCGAACGACTCACCGCGCTCCCGCTCTCGCCGGTGCTGGCGGCCGAGCTGGCGCCGCTGGTCGCGATCCTCGCGCCGCTGAACGTGCAGATCGCGGCCGCCGACGCGCGCATCGCGGCGCTCGGGCGGACGGACCCGATCGTCGCGCTGCTGCAGACGGCCCCCGCCGTCGGGCCGGTGACGTCCAGCGGCATCGTCGCGATCGCGGATGACATCGGCCGGTTCCCGTCGGCGCACCAGTTCGAGGCCTTCCTCGGGTTGGTGCCCGGGGAGCGGAGCTCGGGCGAGAAGCGGCGACTCGGCCACATCACGAAGGCGGGCAACCGGCGCGCGCGCTATCTCCTGGTCGAGGCGGCGTGGCGCATCCTCCGCTCCAAGTCAAGCGACACCGCGGTGTTGCGGGCGTGGGCGCAGCGCATCCTGCATCGCCGCGGCACGAAGATCGCGGCGGTCGCGCTGGCGCGGCGGCTCGCGGGCATCCTCTATGCGATGTGGCGGGACCAGCGGGCGTACGACGCGGGCCACCTGCGGACGCCGCAGCCCGTGCCGGCGTCCGCCGCATGATCGCTGGGTAAGGGCAGGACCTGCGTGGGATCGAGATGACTGAATCGGGAGTGGTGAGCGCGACGCATTTTATGGCCGCAGGTGAGAGCCGCCCCATAGTTGGCGCCACCATTCCTTCGCAGACCCCAATGCGCCGAGGCCTCGGGCCTCACGAGCGAGCGCGAACAGAAGGATGAGCAGCACCTCGAGCAGCGCAGGCACAACGGAGAACTGCAACAGCGTCAACGCACCTGGGGCTTGACGCGGGCCGCCGCTTCACAGAAAAATGCGGTTGTGGGGCCAGTGCAGTCCTTCCGTAAGGTGAAGCAGTGGCCCCACAACCGCTACCGCACCCGCGCTTGTCGGCAGCAAGCTTCGTTATACGGCGCTAGGCGCGCCGAACCGAGGGCGACGTTCCGTGCCGAATCTGCTCTCCCGCAAGTGCAGCGCGCCGCGCGCGCCTACGCTCTTCGTGCAAGACTGCAGCGGAAAAGTACCACACGGCGGCCTTGGCTACGCGGCCAAGTGCGAACGCGGATTCCTCCAGAGTCGAGCGGTCGACAAGCGTTAACTCACTTTTCGCTCCGGGCACCGACGAATGCGAAAGCACGAGGCGATGCTCAATGCCGTGCCTGAGCTCTCTCAAATGGGAGTAGCGTCCCTTTCCCCTCTCAAGAGACCGTGTCAGCTCAAATAATGCAGTGAGCCCGTGGTTGTCGGTCCGATAGAGCCGGCGTCGCATATCTGACTCGGTGCTCGGCAAGCTCCGCGCACCGTCCTTTCTGTGCCAAATGGATTCGAGTGTCACGGCCTGAGGCGCGAGCCCCAAACGGAAGTAGACATTTACTGCGTACGCGACGTTGTTGAGGAGCGAGAAGAAAGCTGTGCAAGCAGACATCAGAAGTCCGCTCGAGAGGCCAAACTCAGCTCCAGATCCGGTTGGCACATACACCTGATGCTCGCTCTCGCGCACGGCATGCTTTGACACTGCCGCGTACAAGTGCCAGCGTGCAGTTGCATAGCCTTGGCAAAGGCGGTTGACCATATCGAGCACGAGGTCGACTGGCACGCTGCGCCTTGGAGCTGAGAAGTGGCCTTGAAGCGGAAAAAGGTCGAACACGGCGGGCGTGTCAACGCGACAGAGTGGACACGGATTCAATGCCAAGCGCGAACTCCAGATCCACTTCTGGTAGTCAGAGGGCGTGACAGTCTCCAACGGAAAGTGCCTGACATGTCTAGCTAGAGCATCTCGGTGCTTGCGATAGCTGTCCGCAAAGACAATGTCCGCACCCGCTAGCTCAACTGCGCGGTCGTAGTCCTGGTATGCAGCGAGAAGAAGTGCAGCGTGCTGCGGAAGCCAGTGGCTAAGCTGCACGAGGCAGCCAGCGCGCATCGCGACCGACTGGTGATGATTCGGGACCTGAAGGAGTACTGTTTCGTACTCGTCGAGGGCCTCGAACAGGCGCCACTGAAGTCGGAACGAAGTGGCAAGATTGGTGCGAGTATCCGGCGATTCCTTGGAGCGAAGGCTCTCGTCAAGTTCGCTGATAGCGCGTGAGTTGGCTATGCGCCGCCACGGACCTCTCCCGCGCTCGAACCGGGCAGTTTCCGCATAACCGTTTCCGAGGTTGTAGTGATACGCGGCACGATACTCGCTCGGTACATCGTCGCCTACTGACTCGATCAGCGCGCGCCCCTCCGCCACAAGCCGCCTATTGCCAAGCTGTGCACCTGCATCTATCAGAATGCCGCCTAGGCTCATCGCTGCTGAGAACGGGTCCTCAACGAGTCGTGAAGTCTGTCTGGCGAGGCGCACGGCCGAACGGCTCTCGCCAATCGAGAGCAAGCGTTGGCACTCTGCGAACAAGAGAGCGGGGTCCGATGTCAAGTGTTGCTCTGAACGCTGTGGCGATTGACGGCGAGAGCGGAGCCAGTCCGTATAACGTACGCTTCTGCTGCAGGTGCTCCAATAAACCGCGCGGGCGTAGCCCGCGCTACCAAGGGCACCTGTCGGCAGCAAGCCGCGTTATGCGGAGGTATTCGGCAGCGCCGCGATTCGGCGCCCTGCGCTCCGCGTTCGGGTCCGGTCGCACACGCCGCGCGCGGAATCTTCCGCACGGACCACCTAAAGTGCGTTGGGGGGCGCGCACGGCGAGCCGGCGTTTCGCCGCGACGCCTCGGAAGCTCCGCGGACTCGGACCCTGCCGCATAACGTACGCTTCTGCTGCAGGTGCTCCAATAAAACGCGCGGGCGTAGCCCGCGCTACCAAGTGCACCTGTCGGCAGCAAGCCGCGTTATGCGGAGGTTCTCGGCTGCACCGCGATTCGGCGCCCTGCGCTACGCATTGGGATCCGGTCGCCGACGCCGCGCGCGGATCCTTCCGTACGGACCACCTGAGGTGCCGTGGGGGGCGCGCACGGGAAGCCAGCGTTTCGTGGCGACGCCTCGGAAGCTTCGTGGACTCGGACCCTGCCGCATAACGTGTGCTTCTGCTGCAGGTGCTCCAATAAAACGCGCGGGCGTAGCCCGCGCTACCAAGGGCACCTGTCGGCAGCAAGCCGCGTTATGCGGAGGTGTTCGGAAGCGCCGCGATTCGGCGCCCTGCGCTGCGCGTTGGGGTCCGGTCGCCCACGCCGCGCGCGGAACCTTCCGCACGGACCACCTAAAGTGTGTTGGGGGGCGCGCACGGCGAGCCGGCGTTTCGTCGCGACGCTTCGGAAGCTTCGTGGACTCGGACCCTGCCGCATAACGTACGCTTCTGCTGCAGGTGCTCCAATAAAACGCGCGGGCGTAGCCCGCGCTACCAAGTGCACCTGTCGGCAGCAAGCCGCGTTATGCGGAGGTGTTCGGAAGCGCCGCGATTCGGCGCCCTGCGCTGCGCGTTGGGGTCCGGTCGCCCACGCCGCGCGCGGAACCTTCCGGACGGACCACCTCAAGTGTGTTCGGGGGTGCGCACGGCGAGCCGGCGTTTCGTCGCGACGCCTCGGAAGCTCCGCGGACTCGGACCCTGCCGCATAACGTGTGCTTCTGCTGCAAGCGCTCCCATAAAACGCGGTTGTGGGGCCTCAGCAGACCGTGGTTCAAGATGAAGCTGAGGCCCCACAACCGCTACCGCCCCTGCGCTTGTCGGCAGCAAGCGGCGTTAGGCGGCGTGTCGCCCGCTGCCGGAGGCGCTAGAAGTGCAGGTCGAGCGGATACAAGTGGATGCTCTCGCATCCTGGCTGTTCGGAGAAGAGCGTCAATGCATGACCTGAATCGAACTCGAGGCGAATGGACGTGGGCGACGCGACTGTGGCGCGCACGACCGTAGCGTCGAGCGCGTCGAAGCCCTGGCGCGCAGGATGGGGCGTTCCGTCAGCGGAATAGTTTGAGATGGCACCTGACGCGTCTCGCAGTTCCCAGCGTCCGTCGACGCCAATGCCGGTGAAGTGCGGTCCATCGAAGCGAAAGTGCACGACGAAACTGGCGATGCCCACCTCCTGCAGCATCGAGCCGACGTAGGCGCTGAGGTCAAGTGCCGCAGGTATAGCTTGCAATCGCTCCTCGCTGTATCCGTCCGCATAACGTTTGCTTCTGCTGTGAACGCTTCAATAAGAGGCCGTTGTGGGGCGGCCGCTAGGCCGTCCCATGCTTCAACAACCGGCCGCCCCACAACGGCCATCCGCACCGCGTTCATCGGCAGCAAGCGTCGTTATGTTGCCGCCAGACGAAGCGCACCTAGTAAACCGTCTCAGGCCGCAAACGGAAGTCGAGTTGCTCCGGCGACGGTGTGCAACGAGCGGGTGTGACCACGCGGCCGCGCTCATCGGATACCGCGACTGTGCAGGAGGGCCGAATCTCTCGGCGCTCGGGGATGTAGCCGATTGCCCGAACGCTGAGAGTCTGATCAGTGCGCGAGACATCGGGGAATCGGTATCGACCGTCGCGATCCGTCATGACGCTTCGGCGCTCGTTAGCGTCGAGAGTGACGCGTGCGCCCATCACCGGCGCTCCGGTGGCCTCCACGAGCACCCGCCCTTCGACCACGATGGCGGGGCCCGCAGCGACAGCCTGTCCGAGCGGCACCCGACACGCGAGTCCGCCTACGAGCAGTAAGCTGAGTACGAGACGAGAACTCGTTGCCATTCGCATGTGAATCGGCCCGGGTTTGCCGGAGGCTCCACATCGTGAGAGGTTGGAGCCATGCCCAGACGTTCCCCATTTTCGCCTGAGTTCCGCGAACGCGCCATCCGGATGGTGCTGGACCAGGCCCCGCAGCACGGCTCCCAGTGGGCCGCGATCCGCTCGATCGCCGAGAAGGTCGGCTGTCACCAGGAGACCCTCCGGAACTGGGTCCGCGAGCACGAGCGGAACACGGGCGTGCGACCCGGCCCGACCACGGACGACCTCGCGCGCCTCAAGGAGCTCGAGCGCGAGAACCGCGAGCTGAAGCGCGCCAATGAGATCCTGAAGAAGGCGTCGGCGTATTTCGCCTTGGCGGAGCTCGACCGCCGACCCAACTGATGGTGGCCTTCATCGACGCGCACCGCGCGGCGTACGGAGTCGAGCCGATCTGCGCAGTGCTGCCGATCGCTCCGTCGACCTACTACGAGGCGAAGGCGCGCGCGCGCGACCCGTCGCGCCTGCCGGCCCGCAGCCGCGCGGATGCGGCGCTCCGGCCGGCGCTCCAGCGCGTGTGGGCGGCGACGCGCGGGCGCTACGGGGCGCGCAAGGCCTGGAAGCAGCTCCGCCGGGAGGGCCGCGTGGTGGCGCGCTGCACGGTGGCGCGCGTCTTCAAGGCGATGGGCCTGCGCGGGGTGGTGCGCGGGCGCCGGGCGACGACGACCGTGCCCGAGCCGGCGGCGCACCGGCCGCAGGATCTCGTGCAGCGGAACTTCACGGCGACGCGCCCGAACGCGCTCTGGGTCTCCGACCTGACGTACGTGCCGACGTGGCGCGGCTTCGTGTACGTCGCGTTCGTGACCGATGCGTACTCGCGCCGCATCGTCGGCTGGCGCGCGACGACGACCCTGCGGACGGACCTCGCGCTCGACGCGCTGGAGCAGGCACTCTACGACCGCGCGCTCGACGGCCCGCTCGTGCATCACAGTGACCGCGGGTCGCAGTACCTGGCCATCCGCTACACGGACCGGCTGCTCGAGGCCGGCATCGAATCCTCCGTCGGCAGCCGCGGTGACGCCTACGACAATGCGCTCGCCGAGTCGATCAACGCGCTGTACAAGGCGGAGGTCATCCATCATCTCGGACCGTGGAAGGGCCTGGAGGACGTGGAGTACGCGACGCTCGAGTGGGTGGACTGGTACAACAGCCAGCGCCTGATGCAGCCGCTCGGGGACATCCCCCCGGCGGAGTACGAAGCGCAGTATTATCACGCCCACGCCGCATCCGCGGCCGTGGGACTCAACTAACCGAGTCTCCGGGAATCCCGGGCCGATTCACACTTGGGTGCGTCAGGTTCAACCGGTCGACTCGTGCGCCAGCGGCGTCGTTCGGATGCGCGCCCGTTGGGCTCGGTGCCAAGTGGGGCCGCATTCGAGCTGCTCGACGCTGAAGACGGCGCGGATGCGACAGCGCCTCGCTGTGGAGCGTGGTAGGACTCAGAACGTGCGGGAAGGAACCGCGAAACGAACATGCAAAGTCGGTAGTACAGCCAAGGCGTGAGTACCAGCCAGAGCATGTATCCGAGCTTCCAGCCGTGGTTGTACTTACCGTACCAGCCGTGTACACAAGCACCGGAGTAGCAGTGGTCAGCAACTTGCTGAGACCACCAGAGAAGGCCCCATACGTAGATGATGCCTGCGACGGCGTGTATGAATCGCAAGGGGCTACTCGGGTCCGGCTAACGTGTGCTTCTGCTGCGAGGGCTCCCATAGTTGGTATGAAGCGGCGGCTGGACCTCCGCTGATTCGCGGGTGCAAGGTTCTGCCCCAGATACCATCTACCGTGCTCACCGTCTCACGACGGGGCACACAGCGGAGGCCAGTCGCCATGGATATGATAGGCATCGATCTCCACAAGCGCGAGAGCCAGCTCTGCATCCTCGATGCGGACGGGCACGCGACCGAACGGCGCATCGTCACGAGCCGCGACCGCTTCACGGCGGTGCTGGGATCGCGTCCGCCCGCCCGGATCCTCGTCGAAGCCTCGACCGAGAGCGAGTGGGTCGCGTGCCACCTGGAGGCACTCGGGCACGCGGTGGTCGTCGCCGACCCGAACTTCGCGCCGATGTATGCCACGCGCAGCCGCCGGGTGAAGACGGACAAGCGCGATGCGCGCACCCTGGCCGACGCTCTCCGGCTCGGGGCCTATCGCCCGGCGCATCGGGTCTCGGCGGCCCGGCGCCACATCCGCGCCGAGCTCGCCGTGCGCGAGGCTCTCGTCCGCACGCGCACGCGGTGCATCGCCCTGGCGAAGGCGCTCGTGCGCCGCGACGGCCTGCGCGTACCGAACAGCACGGCCGCGTGGTTTGTCGAACGACTCACCGCGCTCCCGCTCGCGCCGACGCTCGAGGCCGAGCTCGCGCCGCTGGTCGCGGTGCTCGGGCCGCTGACCGTGCAGATCGCGGCCGCCGACGCCCGCATTGCGGCGCTCGGGCGGACGGACCCAATCGTGGCGCTCCTGCAGACGGCTCCCTCCATCGGGCCGGTGACATCGAGCGGCATCGTCGCGATCGCGGATGACATCGGCCGGTTCCCGTCGGCGCACCAGTTCGAGGCGTTCCTCGGGTTGGTGCCCGGGGAGCGGAGCTCGGGCGAGAAGCGGCGGCTCGGCCACATCACGAAGGCGGGCAACCGGCGCGCGCGCTATCTCCTGGTCGAGGCGGCGTGGCGCATCCTCCGCTCCAAGTCGGCCGACACGGCGGTGCTCCGCGCGTGGGCGCAGCGCATCCTGCATCGCCGCGGCAAGAAGATCGCGGCGGTCGCGCTGGCGCGGCGGCTCGCGGGCATCCTCTATGCGATGTGGCGGGACCAGCGGGCGTACGACGCGGGCCACCTGCGGATGCCGCAGCCCGTGCCGGCGTCCGCCGCGTGATCGAGCAGTGACGGTAGGACCTGCGTGGGATCGGGATGACTGAATCGGGAGTGGTGAGCGCGACGCATTTTATGGCCGCAGGTGAGAGCCGACCCATAGTTGGCGCCACCATTCCTTCGCAGACCCCAATGCGCCGAGGCCTCGGGCCTCACCAGCGAGCGCGAACAGAAGGATGAGCAGCACCTCGAGCCGCGCAGGCACAACTGAGTCGTGCAACAGCGTCAACGCACCTGGGGCTTGACGCGGGCCGCCGCTTCACAGAAAGATGCGGTTGTGGGGCCTCGGCGAACCTTTCAAGAAGATGGAGCCGAGGCCCCACAACCGCTACACTATCTGCCCTCGTCGGCAGCAAGCGTCGTTAGGCTGCATCGGGCGCAAACCACTCGTCTCGTAGCGCAAGGATTGCGTCTGAGAGGCGCCGTCTATCGTGGAGAATGCTCGGATCGGCGCGAACCAGCTGTTTGACCCGATACTCGCCCACGATAAGGCCGATGATGTATCCGATGAGCTTCGAGAGCGCGACAGCCGGGACCGACGCGTCAATCTCTTGAGGTGCAATCCTCGGACCAGACCGAAGGGCTAGAGTCAATTCAGAAACGTGCGCGGCGGACGGTCCCGCGTGAAGCTTGTGCGCGAGTTGGTTGCGGATCTTGTTGAGACACAGGAGTGGCCCGAGAAGCTCGGTTCGCAGCACTCCTGTAGCGACGCAGAGGCGGGAAGCTTGTGCGAACGAAATGCGTTCGAGATCAAGTGCTTCGGGTTGCGGCAGTTCGCGGCGCAATAGCTCGATGAGCATCGACTCGATCCGCACATGAGCTTGAATCACGGAGCCAGTGCCGAAGTGATCCGCGGCTGGCGCGCGCATCGCGAGCGTGCGAAGAACGTCGTCGGAAAGAACGTCGGATGGGCTCATGTGTCGTGGTCAGCCTAACGTACGCTTCTGCTGCAGGTGCTCCAATAAACCGCGCGGGCGTAGCCCGCGCTACCAAGGGCACCTGTCGGCAGCAAGCCGCGTTATGCGGAGGTATTCGGTAGCGCCGCGATTCGGCGCCCTGCGCTCCGCGTTGGGATCCGGTCGCCCCCGCCGCGCGTAGATCCTTCCGCACGGACCACCTAAAGTGTGTTGGGGGGCGCGCACGGCGAGCCGGCGTTTCGCCGCGACGCCTCGGAAGCTTCGTGGACTCGGACCCTGCCGCATAACGTCAGCTTCTGCTGTGAACGCTTCAATAAGAAGCAGTTGTGGGGCGGCCGCTAGGCCGTCCCATTCTCTACAGGGCGGCCGCCCCACAACTGCATCCGCACCGCGTTCATCAGCAGCAAGCGTCGTTATGGCGGCGCGTCCCGACCCCAAGGGGCTAGGTCGAAAGGTGGCGGACTGGAACTGAATCGTTCGACCACGCCGGTAGCTGATACTCGCGCGCCGAAGCCGCACCCCGCCCGCTCTTCGCGCTGGCTGATCTCCACCGAGGCACCGCGGAAGCGAAACTCAATGCGGCAGGTCCCACCGTTCTCGGCCGCCACATAGACGGCGAGCCCGTCGACTACGCGGAGGCGAGCGTCAACGAAGCCGAGGTTGTAGGCCGGCGGCCCCGTCACACAGCCCAGCTGCAATCGGACACTGTCGCGACTCACGGCCTGCGATTGCAACGCGCAGCCTGCGTCGTCGCCGTTCTTGAAGGACCCGGTTAGCGGCGAGTCTATCGCGATCCGCGTCTGAGCCCGGCAGGCGGTCGCGGACGCGAGAGCAAGAAGCAGTAGAACTTTGAGTCGCACGAGTCTCTCCCTGCTCGCCATAACGTGTGCTTCTGCTGCAAGCGCTCCCATAGTTGGTATGAAGCGGCGGCTGGACCTCCGCCCATCCACGGGTGCAAGGTTCTGCCCCATACCATCTACCGTGCTCACCGTCTCGCGACGGGGCACACTGCGGAGGCCAGCCGCCATGGATATGATAGGCATCGATCTCCACAAGCGCGAGAGCCAGCTCTGCATCCTCGACGGGCAGGGCGGCGTCACCGAACGACGCATCGTCACGAGCCGTGACCGCTTCACCGCGGTGCTGGGCGCGCGTCCGCCCGCGCGGATCCTCGTCGAGGCGTCGACCGAGAGCGAGTGGGTCGCGTGTCACCTGGAGGCGCTGGGCCACGAGGTGGTCGTCGCCGACCCGAACTTCGCGCCGATGTACGCCACGCGCAGCCGGCGGGTGAAGACGGACAAGCGCGATGCGCGGACCCTGGCTGACGCGCTCCGGCTCGGCGCCTATCGTCCGGCGCACCGCGTCTCGGCGGCGCGGCGGCATGTGCGCGCCGAGTTGGCGGTGCGCGAGGCCTTGGTCCGCACACGCACGCGATGCATCGCGCTCGCCAAGGCCCTCGTGCGCCGCGACGGCCTGCGCGTGCCGAACAGCACGGCCGCGTGGTTTGTCGAACGACTCACCGCGCTCCCGCTCTCGCCGGTGCTGGCGGCCGAGCTGGCGCCCTTGATCGCGGTGCTCGCCCCGCTGAACGTGCAGATCGCGGCCGCCGACGCGCGCATCGCGGCGCTCGGGCGGACGGACCCGATCGTCGCGCTGCTGCAGACGGCCCCCGCCGTCGGGCCGGTGACGTCCAGCGGCATCGTCGCGATCGCGGATGACATCGGCCGGTTCCCGTCGGCGCACCAGTTCGAGGCCTTCCTCGGGTTGGTGCCCGGGGAGCGGAGCTCGGGCGAGAAGCGGCGACTCGGCCACATCACGAAGGCGGGCAACCGGCGCGCGCGCTATCTCCTGGTCGAGGCGGCGTGGCGCATCCTCCGCTCCAAGTCAAGCGACACCGCGGTGTTGCGGGCGTGGGCGCAGCGCATCCTGCATCGCCGCGGCACGAAGATCGCGGCGGTCGCGCTGGCGCGGCGGCTCGCGGGCATCCTCTATGCGATGTGGCGGGACCAGCGGGCGTACGACGCGGGCCACCTGCGGACGCCGCAGCCCGTGCCGGCGTCCGCCGCATGATCGCTGGGTAAGGGCAGGACCTGCGTGGGATCGAGATGACTGAATCGGGAGTGGTGAGCGCGACGCATTTTATGGCCGCAGGTGAGAGCCGCCCCATAGTTGGCGCCACCATTCCTTCGCAGACCCCAATGCGCCGAGGCCTCGGGCCTCACGAGCGAGCGCGAACAGAAGGATGAGCAGCACCTCGAGCAGCGCAGGCACAACGGAGAACTGCAACAGCGTCAACGCACCTGGGGCTTGACGCGGGCCGCCGCTTCACAGAAAAATGCGGTTGTGGGGCCTCAGCAGACCTTGTCTTAAAATGAGGCTGAGGCCCCACAACCGCTACCGCACCCGCGCTTGTCGGCAGCAAGCGTCGTTATAGCGCGCGGGCGCGAAGCCACCCGGCAATGTCGGGACCTAGGGGAAGAGGTTCCTCGGACAAGATGTATGCAAGGAAACCATCCAACTGAATGATCGTTTGCGCCAGCGCCCAAGTCATCATTTGAAGCTCAAACAGGCTCGAGTATCCAAAGCGACGAACTAACTCTGCGCGTTTGAGGTGCTTCGGGTCCTGGTGAAACAGCTCGCCATGCATGTAGGCCTCGAACGCCTCGCGCGTAGACATGCTGATGCCGTTTGAGTAAAAGTGAACGCCGCGACCCTGAGCGAGCTCCCAGTTCGTTTTGACTATGTCGAGGTGCTCGTGAAGCGATGGGTCGAGCCGGGCGCGGACGACGTTGAAGACTCGCGGGAAGTACGCCTCTTGCTTGGCGAGGTACACGAGGCGGACATCAGTGATGAGGCGAACGAACGTGTCTTCGGGAAGCCCCTCAAACTCTTCTCGTCCCGGACCGGGCGGACCGATGCTGAAGCTGAATCGCTGACCGCGATGGCGGTCGAGAACGTCGTGAACGCGCGCGGCAGCGCGACGGAACGCGACAAGGCGTCTTGTATTGTCCTCGCTGAATGCATCCATGCGTGCTCGGTCGCTATAACGTCTGCTTCTGCTGCAGCCGCTTCCACAAAAAGCAGTTGTGGGGCAGCCGCAGGCTGTCCCACGTACAATAACGCGGCTGCCCCACAACTGCATCCTTCGCTGCGGCTGTCGGCAGCAAGCGTCGTTATCCGGGTCGCACGGATGTCGCGGCGTCGGCGGCCAGCTCGGCGGCGCGCACGCGGCGCCCGATGCGGATCGCCCCGCGGAGGACGAGCCAGCAGACCACGAGTCCGATGACGAGGTCGGGAATCGCCGAGCGTGTCAGGGCGACGAGTGCCCCGGCCAGGAGCACACCGAGATTCGCCTGCACATCGGTGGCGGAGAAGATCCACGCCGCCTGGAGATGGACCTCGCCGTGCCGATGGCGGCGCAGGAGGACGAGGCACCAGACGTTGACGGCGAGCGCGGCGAGGGACACCGCGACCATGGTTGGCGGTTCTGGCGCGCTCCCCATGACGGCACGACGCGCCAGTTCCAGCATCGCGACGACGGCGAGCGCGAGCTGCACCCGGCCGGCAAAGCGCGCGGCCCTGAGCTTGCGGGACTCGGCCGCGCCGATGGCGAGCAGGGCGAGGAGATAGACAGCGGCGTCGGCGCCCATATCGAGGCCGTCCGCGATGAGTCCCATGGACTCCGCGCGCCAGCCGCTGAGGAGCTCGACGACGAACATCGTGCCGTTCAGCGCGAACAACGTCGTCAGCGCGCGCCGTCCGAGATGTTCGTTACTCACTGATGGGTCTCACTCCGGATAACGTATGCTTCTGCTGTGGACGCTCCAATAAGAAGGGTTTGGCGGGGCGTCCGCAACCAGCCGTCCCAATCACGGACGCCCCGCCAAACCCAATCCGCACCTGCGGCCATCAGCAGCAAGCGTCGTTATGCCTCATCGCGCCACGGAGCGTCGGATTCGTCGTCCGGAGTCTGGATGACCTGCACGAACTCGTCCGACGCGCGCACGACAAGGCGAGAAGTGGCAATAAAAAGAGAGCTGTCGGTTCCGTAGAACCGCTCGATCTCGGCACTCGGAAATGAGATCTGACCGACTACTTCCAGTCTTCGCCGAAAGAACCTGCGAACTGGATGAAGGATGGTCAGCGAAATGACATCCGGCCGATTGCGCATCCACATGCTTGGGCCGAGCTGCGCGCTCCATGACTGCTGAGAGGGCGCTCCCCATTCGAGTCTGCCTGTCGTGCCGGCAAACGCATCGATCAGAGCGCGCAGCTCCGCGGAATGCTCGGGCCCGGTTCCGCTGCGCCGAACGTACTCTAGCTCAAACTGCTCCGGATCGCGCGCGGCATAGTCCTCGAGAAACTTGCCAAGCGTTGCCTGAAGTGGGCTCGGCTTTCCGCCCACCACAATGAGCGACGAGATGCGCTCCGACGCACTGAGTCCGGCTCGGTGCATCAGCTCGTGCTCCTCGGCATCCGTGAGGACGATCTGTCTTCCACCGACTGTCCAGTAGAACATAGTCCGAGGATGTAGGCATAACGTCAGCTTCTGCTGTGGACGCTCATATAAAAAGGGTTGGGCGGGGTGGCCGCAACCAGCCCAGGTCATCGCGGCCACCCCGCCCAACCCATCCTTAGCTGCGGCCATCGGCAGCAAGCGTCGTTATCGAGGCGCGCGCTGAAGTTCTACGAATCCAGCGGAGTAACGGATACTTCTACTCCGTTCTGTCGAAACGCATTGACGACCGGCCCGCGACATGACTCGCAGACAAGAATGCGCCGTGGGCCCGCCACGACTGTAAGCCGCGCAATCCAGCGCTTCATCGGCTCGCGTTCCTTTCGGACCATGCCGCAGAAGCCGTGCTCACACTTTGGCGCAGCGCTCATTCGAACTCGGCGAGGCCGACGGGAAGGGCAGGAGATGAGTCGTTAGCCTGGATACTGACGACCCCGTTGCTATCGCGTACGAATCGGAGTCGCATCATTCCGCCAGACTCGCGGCAGAATCCAGCAGTGATCAGCGCGCGCGGATAGAGACGATAGGAACCGACGCGCACCGTCTGACGAAGCGCGGCCGAGTGCCAATCCAGAATGATGGACATCGGAGCGTTCGCGCGGACCTCGCCATGGTGGTCGTCACGGCTGTCGTGATCGGCCTGCCAGTGGCGAGCGTCGGCTGGGGGATGGTCCAGTCGAACGACACGGAGCGCGTGACTCTTCTCTGGATATTCGCTCAAGGTGGCCCTGCTCTCGATAACGTGTGCTTCTGCTGCAAGCGCTCCCATTTAATGCGGTTGTGGGGCCTCAGCAGACCTTCTAGAAGATGAGGCTGAGGCCCCACAACCGCCACCGCACCTGCGCTTGTCGGCAGCAAGCGTCGTTAGGGCGCGGCGGGCAGAACGACCGGCGCCATTTCCGACCTCAGCAAGCCGGCACAGGCTGAAACACTCGCCCGGCAAATGCGTACGGAGAGAGTTCACGTACACGTCTGCTCGTCTCTGCGACAGGAGCCACGTTCTCGATGCGTTCACTACACACCGCTCTCGGATTGCTGTTCGGGCTCGCCGCTGCGCAAGCAGAGGCCCAACGCATCGACACCCTCGCGGTTGATTCGCGCGCATTCGGGACAATGCGTACGGTGTACGTGCACCTCCCCGCGACCTATCGGTACTCCTCGCCAGCCGTGAAAATGCCGCTGGTCGTGTTGCTGGACGGGCAACACGAGTGGTTTAGCGAACCGGTACTGAATCAACTGCGGTTTCTGCAGTACACGCACGAGATTCCGTCGTTGATCACGGTAGTCGTGCCGCACGCGGACCGCGTCCGCGAAAGTGCGATGCGCGACGTCCAGGGCCCAGATCTTCCGCTACTGACGTTTCTGGCGGACGAACTGCCTGCCGCGTTGGAGCGATATCGAGCGGGGGCGCATCGAATCGTCATCGGGCATTCCTTCACGGCATCGTTCGCGCTCTACGCTCTCGCTCGGCGGCCGGACGCGTTCCAAGCGGCG
The DNA here is from genome assembly GCA_019637355.1 of Gemmatimonadaceae bacterium. Classification (NCBI taxonomy): domain Bacteria; kingdom Pseudomonadati; phylum Gemmatimonadota; class Gemmatimonadia; order Gemmatimonadales; family Gemmatimonadaceae; species Gemmatimonadaceae bacterium. Next base: position 782,134 of record JAHBVT010000001.1, read on the forward strand.
GTTGCGCACACGCCACTGCATATGTTGGAGCAACTGATGCCGCTCGTGGCACAGCGCTTGCACGAGGATTCGACTCGTCACGCGATGGTCAGCGTCGGAGGCCAAGAGCGCGTGAAGGACAAGTATCATCACGACGCGCTGCAGCGAATGCTCGGCCAGCCGGAGTACATTCCGCTGCCGCACGGCCTGGACGTTGTCGTCGCGACCTCTGCACGGCACAATGCGGTACCTATACGCACGACCGCCGAGCTCCTCTCGCGACACTTCCTCGAGTTCTCGATGAGAGATACGCTCGCGCCGGTCGACGAGAACTATCGCATGACCAGCACCCCTCCGAGCCCCGACGAGTTGCTGCGCGCTGTCGACGGAATGCTCAAGTTTCGCGGAGCGGTACTGCCATGGGAAATTGCGGAGATCAACGGACTGTCGTCGCGTCTCCAGTCAAGCGGATACTCGGAGCACGCTGCCGCGGTGCTGAGGCGAGGCACGGCGCTCTACCCGGAGTTCTGGCAGTTTCATCAAGCGCTCGCACGGCTCGTCGCATCATCCGATGCGACGGCGGCAGCGGAGCACCTTCGACGCGCCATCGTGCTGCTTGACGCGCACGAGCGCGACCAGCCCTTCTACGGCGCAGTGAGGTCTTCGCTCACGCAACTGCCGCACTAGCGGGCAGCTCACTAGTGTCCTCGTCGCCCTAACGTGTGCTTCTGCTGTGGACGCTCTAATAAGAGGCCGTTGTGGGGCGGCCGCTAGGCCGTCCCATGCCCGTGCAGTTGGGCGCCCCACAACGGCCATCCGCACCGCGGCCATCGGCAGCAAGCTGCGTTAGCCGGCGCGCGCCTACGGAGCGCGAAACAGTTGCGAGAGCTGGTCGGCGCGTTGCCTGGTGAGTCGCGCCATGCACGTCGCGACCTCAACTCCCTGCAGTGAACCGCCCGCGAACGGTGCGCCGGACAACGCGCAGTCATACCGCCGCGACTGCCGCCACGCAGACTGTGCGGAGTCGACTAGGCTTGGGTCGGCGCCGCGTGCTCGCAGGGAGTCCACGGCAAACTCGAGTTCCCGTTCGGCGGATGCGAGGTCTGACGCGCCGCACTCGCGCATAGCAAGCGTCGTTGTCGCAGAGTCGCAATGGGTAGTGGTTGCCGTGATCGTCCCGGGCGCGGATTGCGCGGAAGCGGGAACATCGCGTTCCGGCGCGCCATTGCATCCGACGCACAGAATAAGTGAAACAAGTCGCACGCTGCGAATCATCTTGGTCCGGCTAACGTGTGCTTCTGCTGTGAACGCTCCAATAGAATGCGGGGGTGGGGCGGTCGCCAGACCGCACCGTCCCCGCTCGCCATAAGGCGACCGCCCCAGCCCCGCTACCGCACCGCGTTCATCGGCAGCAAGCGGCGTTACGCTGCCGCGCGCAGATCTACTGTCCGAGCGGCTCGGCGCGTGTCGTGCGGTTCGGTGCCGTGAGCCGCTGGACGTGGCCGCGGAGCTCCGCCAGCTCGCGCTCCTGCTGCGCGACCCGCGCGGAAAGGAGGAGGATCTCCTCGGCGACGGTCGATCGCTTCTCGAGCGCCCGGACGGCACGGACGATGATCCGAACGAGCCAGACGGCGCCGAGAATCGTGCCGACGAACAGCACCCACCAGAGGACGACCGGGCCCAGGGGGACTTCGAGTGTGCTGGGCGGAACGGATTGCATGAGAGTACCTCGGAATCGGTTCAGGTCCGCGTAACGTGGATTATACGCAAAACGAACACATCCGCTCCGCGCTATTTCCCACGTTGCACCCCGTACCCAAATCCCGCAACTCCCCACGCACCCCAGCCTTAACCCTCGCGACCTCACCGCGGTTCTCCAGAATTAGCTTGCAAGGAACTCGCACTGGTCCGGCCGAAGTCCAACGGGCTCCGAACCCCCAATCCGCCCTTGTTCAGCACGTGCGTGTAGATCATCGTCGTGCTCACATCCCGATGGCCGAGTAGTTCCTGAACAGTGCGTATGTCGTAGCCAGCCTCCAACAGGTGCGTCGCAAAACTGTGCCGGAAGGTGTGGCAGGTCACGCGCTGGGCGAGCCCGGCGGCGCGAGCGGCCTGGGTCACGGCGCGCTGCACGACGCTGGCGTCAAGATGATGGCGGCGCACGATGCGGGACTCGGCTTCGGTGTAGGTGCGCTGCGCCGGAAAGAGCCACTGCCACCCTAGCGCGGTGGCGGCGCCACGGGACTTGCGCTCGAAAGCGTCGGGAAGGACGACTCCGCCGTAGCCGCGCGCACGGTCGCGGTCGCGGAGCTTCTTGACGGCACCGATCTGCTGGCGCAGCGGCGGGATGAGGCTGGCGGGCAGCATTGTCCGACGGTCACGGGCGCCCTTGCCAGCGCGTACGATGACTTCGCCGCGATCGAGGTCGATGTCCTTGACGCGCAGCGCGACAGCCTCACCGACGCGGAGGCCGCTTCCATAAAGCAGGCTGGCGGCGAGCCAGGTCGCCCCGCTGAGCTGCTCGAGCACGAGTTGTATGGCGCCTCGGCTCAGGACGGTGGGGATGTGATGGCTGCGCTTGGCGGGCAGGAGCCCGTCGGGCGCGCCCATCGGGATGGCAAGGACGACGTTGTACAGGAACAGGATGGCGGAGAGAGCCTGATTCTGAGTGCTGGCGCTGACGTCGCGCTCCTCGACGAGGAAGGTGAGGAAGCGCCGCACGTGGCTGGCGTCGAGCTCGGTTGGGTGGCGGAGCCCGTGGTACCTGATGTACCGGCGCACCCAGGCAGAGTAGACCTCGATGGTCCGCGCGCTGTAGCGGCGGCCGCGGAGGACGACGGCGAGCTCGTCGAGCAGGCCGGGAGCGGACTCGGCGGCAGGCTCGGGCAGGCTGGGTACGGTCACGGAGTTCGCCGAGGCAGGCTGGGTACGGTCACGGAGTTCGCCGAGGCAGGCTGGGTACGGTCACGGAGTTCGCCGAGGCAGGCTGGGTACGGTCACGGAGTTCGCCGGGGCAGGCTGGGTGCGGTCGCGGCGGTACGCTACGGAGCGCACGCGAGGTTGGGCGAATCGCTACCGGACGCGGCGCATCGCTTTGTTGCACGGCTAGATTCCCTGCACGATGTCCGCCTCCCGCCCTGTCCTCCCGCTCGATGCGGCCGGCCGCCGCCGGCTGAAGATCGCCTTCGTGGGCACGCACGGGGTGGGGAAAACGACGCTCTGCTTCGACCTGGCGGCGCACCTGAAGCGGCTGGACCTAGGCGTGGACCTGGTCAAAGAAGTAGCCCGACGCTGCCCGCTGCCGATCAACGAAGAGACGACGCTGGACGCGCAGGCCTGGATCCTGCACACGCAAGTGGCGGAAGAGATCGCGGCCCTGTCGCTCTACGAAGTGGTGGTCTGCGACCGCTCGGTGCTGGATAACTACGCGTACCTGGTGGCGCGGGTGGGGCGGCGGCCTGAACTGGATCCGCTGGTGCAGGAGTGGATCCGCGGCTACGACGCGTTGTTCAAGGTGCCGGTGATGGCGGCCCCGACGTTCGACGGGAAGCGCGCGGTGAGCCGGCAGTTCCAGCTGGAGATCGACGGGGTGATCGACTCGCTGGTGCAGGCGTTTGAGGTGCCGGTGGTCGCGCTGGATCCCGCGGACCGCGACGGCTGGCTGCCGGCGGTGCTGGCGGCGCTGAAGCTGCCGTTGGAGCCGCCGCAGATCGAGCTGTTCGAGGGAGCTTGAGCGGCTGACAGCGCGAGGTGGTTATCGCGCAGTTCGAGGCGGGCGCGGTTGTGCACTGTTGCTCGGCCGCGCGGACTACTCAACCTCTATCTGAGCAGCGTCACGCGGCTGGGCTGCTTGTACTGCGACAACCTAGCCTCGCACCACGCTTTGACGTCGGCAACGGTGACCTTACTTCCGGCATCTACGCTCAGCTCGACGCCGATGTCGTTCTCGCGGCTCGGCTCATAAATCGGATACGCCCACGCATCGCGCACGCCAGGCATCGCCTTGATCACGCGCGCGATCTCCTGCGGGTAGATGTTGAATCCGTTGCGCGTGAACATCTCCTTGCAGACCCCGCGGAACTCGACGCGGTCGTCCTCACGCAACACGCCGAGGTCGCCGCTGTGGAGCCAGCCGTCGCGGGTGCGCAGGCCGCGGGATTGGTCGCGGGGGGTGGGGCCTGAGTGCTGGTTGCGTCCGACGTTAGCGGTGGGGTCGGAGTGGTGACTGCGGCTGTCGGTGGCGGTGGGGACTGCGGGGCCACTGGCGCCGGTAGCCCCGAATCGTGTTGCCCCAGGCGCCGGCACCTCGCCGATGTATCCCCGGAACACGGTCTCGCCTGCAACGCAGATCTCGCCGACGCTGCCCTGCGGCACCTCAGCGCTGGTCTCGGGATCGCGCACACTCACGCGCACGCCCGGAAACGGCAGCCCGAGGCTGCCGAGCACGTTGTCGCTGCCAACTCTATTGAACAGCGCGACAGGCGACGCCTCGGTCAGACCATAGCCCTGCCGCAGCGCGACGCCGGTGGCGGCCTCCCACTGCTCCTGCAACTCGGGCGCGAGGGGCGCACCGCCGCAGATGCAGAGCCGCAGCGCGGGCGCGTTGAGCTTGCCGCCACGCCTCGCGACGGCGGCGAGCAGCGCCGCGAAGATGGCGGGCACGCCGACAACTTCGGTGATGGCCTCGCGCTCGATGAGATCGACGGCGGCGATGGGATTGAAGCGCGGCATCGTGGTCACGCGCGCGCCGGCCATCAGCGGTGCGACGAGCGAGACGGTGAGTCCGAACAGATGGGAGAACGGCAACAGCGCGAGGACGTGGTCGCTGGGCTCGTTGGCGGCGGCCTGCACGGTGGCGCGGGCGTTGGCGATGAGGTTGCGATGGGTGAGGATGGCGCCGAGGGGCGTGCCCTGCATCGCACTGGTATAGACGATGGCGCACTCCTCGTCGCGGCCGGGCGCGTCGGCGTCACCCTCGAGCTCGAGGCCGAAGTGGGAGCCGAGGTCGATGCGCTGCTCGTCGCCGCCGGAGATGGTGAAGAGGGCCTGCGCGGGGGCCTCGTCGAGGAGCACGACGGGGATGTGATCGGGCAGGCGCCTGGCCAGCGCGGCGACGGTGAACACGGCCCCGACGGCGGCGTCTTGGAGCTGGTACGCGATCTCGGCGGGCGCGGCGAGCGGATTGATGAGCACGGCCCCGCGGCCGTCAGACGCGGCGAGGGCGGTGAGGAACTGGGGGGACGAGGGGAGGAGGATTCCGGACCGCTTGCCGGCGAGCGCGCGCACGAGCGCAGGGCAGCGCTGCAGGAGGGTGAAGCCGGCGGCGACGAGGCTGGGCGCGGGGATGGAGTCGACGCGACCCTTGGCGGCGGCGGAGCGGAGGGGGAGGAGGTCCAATTTCGTGAGAGAGGGGAGGAGGGAGGGGGGTGACGGGAGGGAGGGGGTGAGACGGGAGATGGTTGGGAGGGGGGGGAGACGGTGGGAGACGGGAGAGGGGAGACGGGAGACGGGGACGGCCCGGCAGGATTCAAGCTAATCCTCACCCGCTGGGCTGCCTCGCGGCGCGGCGTCTAGATTATCGGGATGACTGATCCTCGTCTGATGGTCTCCGTCTCCGGGATTCGGGGGCGGGTGGGGCACGGGCTGACGCCCGAAGTCGTCGCGCGGTATGCCGCGGCGTTCGGCGCGTGGGCGATTGCGCGGGCGCGCGAACGGGGTGGGCGGCCGGCGGTGGTGCTGGGGCGCGACTCGCGCGTCACGGGGCCGCTCTTCCATACGGTCACGCGCGCGGCGCTGGAGAGCGTGGGCGCGGATGTCATCGACATCGGGCTCACGACGACGCCGACGCTGCAGCTGGCGGTGGAGCATCACCACGCGGCGGGCGGGCTGGGCATCACGGCGAGCCACAACCCGATCGAATGGAACGCGCTGAAGTTCATCGGGCCGGACGGCCTGTTCCTGAGCGCGGCGCAAGGCGCGGAGATGCGCGCATTGGTGAATGCGGGCATTCCGTATGCCGAGTGGGACGCGCTGGGCGAAGTGCACTTCGACGGCGAAGCGGTGGCGCGGCACCTGGACGCGGTGCTGGCGCTGCCGTTCATCGACGTGGATGGCATCCGCGCGCGCAAGTTCCGCGTGGCTTACGACGCCTGCCGTGGCGCTGGCGGTGTGGTGATCCCGAAGCTGCTTGAACTCCTCGGCTGCGAAGTCCACGCGATCGAGCTCGAGGCGGACGGACGCTTCCCGCGGCCGCCGGAGCCGATCGCCGAGAACCTGGTGGCGCTGCAGAACCTGGTGAAGAAGACGGGCGCGCAGATTGGCTTCGCGACGGACCCGGACGTGGACCGCCTGGCACTGGTGGACGACGACGCCCGCGCGATCGGCGAGGACTACACGCTGGCGTTGGCGACACGTGTCGTCCTGCGACACCGCAAGGGCGCGGTGGTGACGAACCTCTCGACCAGCCGCATCGTGGACGATATGGCGGCGGAGCACGGCGTGAGCGTGGTGCGCGCCCCGGTGGGCGAAGTGAACGTGGCCCTCAAGATGCGCGCGGTGGACGCGGTGATCGGCGGCGAAGGCAACGGGGGCGTCATCCTCCCGGAGCTGCACCTCGGCCGCGACGCGCCGCTGGGTGTGGCACTGCTCTTGCAGTTACTGCACGAGGACGCCGAGCCGCTGAGCCGGATCGTGGGGCGCTTCCCGCGCTACGCGATCATCAAGGACAAGCTCGACCGTCCGTCCAAGCCGCTGGATAAAGTGTACAAGGCGCTGCGCGAAGCCTTCGCAGACGCCGAGGCGGATACGCAGGACGGCCTCAGGCTCGGCTGGCGCGATCGCTGGGTGCATATTCGTCCGAGCGGCACGGAGCCGATCGTTCGGGTGATCGCGGAGGGGCCGACAGAGGCGGTGGCTCGGCAGATGGTACAGCGCGGTCGAGAGTTGTTGGCGCAGTTGACATAGGGGACGGACGACGAATGTCGGATGCAGGAGCATTCGTGTTCGCAGGCGTCCCAGAGAGCAAGTGAAACGTTCCGCAGTTCGCATCCGTCCTCCGTCCTCCGTCCCTTATGTGCGGCATCGTCGGCTACATCGGCCCCAAACAGGCCACTCCGTTCTTGATCGAAGGCCTCAAGCGCCTCGAGTACCGCGGCTATGACTCGGCCGGCATCGCCGTGTTCGATGGCGAGAGCATCGAGACGCGCCGCGCGGCGGGGAAGATCGCCAAGCTCGAAGGCACGCTCGCGGCCGACCCGGTGAGCGGCAAGATCGGCATCGCGCACACGCGCTGGGCCACGCACGGCCCGCCGACGGAGCGCAACGCGCATCCGCACCTGTCCACCGACGAGTCGGTGGCGGTGGTACACAACGGCATCATCGAGAACGCCAACGTGCTGCGCAAGCAGCTCACGGAGCTGGGGCACACGTTCCGCTCGGATACCGACACCGAGACCATCGCCCACCTGGTGCAGGAGCTGTGGGAAGGGTCGTTGGAGGAGGCGGTGATCGGCGCGCTGCGCAAGGTGGAGGGCACCTTCGGCATCGCGGTGGTGAGCAGCAAGGATCCACAGAAGATCGTCGCGGCGCGCAAGGGCTCGCCGCTGCTGATTGGCGTGGGCGACGGCGAGTACTTCCTGGCCTCGGACGCGTCGGCGATCCTCGCGCACACACGGCAGGTGGTGTACCTGAACGACGGCGACCTCGCGGTGCTGACGCCGGACGGGTACAAGGTGATGGACATCAACGCGGTGCCGATCCGGCGCAGCGTGGAGCGCATCGAGTGGGACCTGGCCGCCATCGAACGCGGCGGCTTCGACCACTTTATGCTCAAGGAGATCTTCGAGCAGCCGACGACGGTGGAGAACACGATGCGCGGCCGGCTCATCGTGGACGACGGCACGAGCAAGCTCGGCGGCCTGAATATGACGCACGAGCAACTGATGGCGATCGACAACATCGTCATCACCGCCTGCGGCACCTCCTGGCACTCGGCGCTGATCGGCGAGATGATGATCGAGGACCTCTGCCGCATCCCGGTGGAGGTGGAGTACGCGTCGGAGTTCCGCTACCGCAACCCGATCATCACGCCGACGACGCTGTGCATCGTGATCTCGCAGTCGGGCGAGACGGCGGACACGCTGGCGGCGATGCGCGAGGCCAAGCGCCGCGGCGCGCACACGCTGGGCCTGGTGAACGTGGTGGGCTCGACGATCGCCCGCGAGGACGACGGCGGCATCTACCTGCACGCGGGGCCCGAGATCGGCGTGGCCTCGACGAAGGCGTTCACGAGCCAAGTCGTGGCGTTGGCGCTGTTCGCGCTCAAGCTGGCGCGCAAGCGCACGCTCTCGATGATGCGCGGCAAGCAGTTGGCCGAGGCGATGCTGGCGCTGCCGCAGCAGATCCAGCAGATCCTCGACGGCGCGTCGGCAATCGAGCAGATCGCGGACGAGTTCCAGGACGCGCACAACTTCCTGTACCTGGGCCGCGGCTTCAACTTCCCGGCCGCGCTCGAAGGCGCGCTCAAGCTCAAGGAGATCAGCTACATCCACGCCGAGGGCTATCCGGCGGCGGAGATGAAGCACGGGCCGATCGCGCTGATCGACGAGAAGATGCCAGTGGTGTTCATCGCGCCGCACGACGGCGTGTTCGAGAAGCTGGTGTCGAACATCCAGGAAGTGAAGGCGCGCGGCGGCAAGACGATCATCATCACGTCGCGCGCCGAGCCGGCGCTCGAGGGCCTCGTCGACCACGAGATCCGCATCCCCGAGACGGTCGATATGCTCACGCCGGTGCTCGCGAGCGTGCCGCTGCAGCTGCTGGCGTACTACATCGCGGTCAAGCGGGGAGCGAACGTGGATCAGCCGCGGAATCTGGCGAAGTCGGTGACGGTCGAATAACGGCGTTCACCACAGAGGGCACAGAGGGCACAGAGAACGGCAAACTGCGAACTGAGTTCAACGCAGAGGCGCAGAGTACGCAGAGAACGGCAACTGCTTTTTTGGGGGGCTCGTGCCGAACTATCGGGGCGGGCCCCCAAAGCATTGTACTTGTAGTTCTCTGCGCCCCTCTGCGTCTCTGCGTTGAATAGCCGTTGCAGTTCAGTTTCGAAGGCAGTTGCAGTTCTCTGTGCCCTCTGTGCCCTCTGTGGTGAACAGCAGTTGGTCCGGGCCGGGAACGAGACTAGCTTCCCTGAGATTCGCCCAACCTCCGGGAGCCTGAACCGATGCGCCGTCTGTCGCCCGCCCTCGCCCTCGCCGCCGTCCTCGCCGTCCTCACCGCCCCGCTCGGCGCGCAGCAGCGGCCGGCCACGCGGTCTCCCAGCGCCGCACAGCGCTTCGACAACGCCTACTATCTGTGGGACGCGGGCAAGTACGACACCGCGCTCGTCGAGCTGAAGCGCGTCCTCGCGATGCCGGAGGGCGCGGCCTTGCACGACCGCATCGCCGAGCTGACGGGCGAGATCTACACGACGGCACTGGTCGCCGAGGATGCCAGCGCGCCGCTGTGGTCGCCGGACGGGCGGCACCTGGCGTATGGGATCGGGCTCGGCGCCGCACGGCGGCTGGTGGTGCAGTCGGCCAACGGTGCGACCCTCACGCCGCGGCTCGATACCCCCGGCTCGGCCCCGAGCTTCTCGGCGGACGGTCGGCACCTGAGCTACCTGACGCCGGGCACGCCGGGCGCGGGCTTCAGCTACGTCGCGCTCGCCGGCGGCACGCCGCAGCGCATCAACGTGGATGCACCGGCCATCACGCAGGTCACGTTGTTCGGGAGCAATCCCACGCGCGTGGCGCTGCTGGCCGGGACGGTGGGGGATTCGACGGCGCGTGTCCTCGTACGCGATTTGGTGAACGGGACGTGGAGCGAGGTCCCGGTTGCTGGTGGCCATCCGACCACACTGCTGCGTTCGCCTGACGGCCAGCGCCTGCTCGTGCTGCTCGGCGAGCGCGGGGCCTTCGCGCGGCAACTGCCGGGATTCGCGCAGCAGGCCTCGCGTGGAGGCAAGTTCGCGGAGCTCATCGGCAGCGCGCTGGGGCCGGTCACCGACGGCGTGATGCCGGTGTGGAGCGCCAACGGACGCGCGCTGGCGTGGGTGGACGCGAGCGCCGAGCAGCCGCGGCTCAAGGCGAAGGTGGGCGAGGCGCCGGTGCGCGAACTGTACACGCTCGACACGCGCTTCCAGGCGCCGGCGATCTCGCCCGACGGCAGCCGCATCGCCATCCCGCTGATGCACCGCGAGGACTGGGAACTCTGGACCATCGGCACGGCCGCGGCCGGAGACGTGAAGCGCATCACGCGCGAGATCCAGCACGACCACTCGCCGCGCTTCATCAGCAACGACCTCCTGCTCGGCGTGATGGGCGAAGGGCGCCACCAGCGCTCCTACCTGTACGACCTGCGCGCCGGTAAGCGCACGCGGCTGCACCACAACAACACCGTGCGCACCGTCGCGCCGGAGTACGATTGGGCGGTGAGCCCCGACGGCTCACGCGTGGCCATCGTGGCTGAGCGCGATGGCGATACCGTCACGCCGCATCGCCACCTGTGGTTGATGGACCTCACGCGCAAGGTGACCAACGCCGAGCTCGTGGCGCGTGTGGATGCCAGCTTGACCGCCGAGCGTGCGCTGCGCGAGAACGGACGCCGCATCTTTGCGCCGATCGCCACGCAGGTGCGCGCCGCCACCAGCGAGGTGAACATCGGCCGCATCTATGAGTACCAGAAGCAGCTCTTCGCCTTCGACTCCAAGCACATCACGCAGCCGGGCAACTGGAAGGCCACGGAATGGCTGCAGCGGACGTATGAGAGCTTCGGCCTCGAGACGCGGCTGCAGCGCTTTATGACCGTGGCCGGAGCTGAGATCGAGGTCGCGAATGTCATCGCGACGATCCCCGGCACGGTGAATCCGGAGTTGGTGTACGTGGTCGGCGCGCACTTCGACTCGCGCGCCGAGGGTCCGGGCGCCGACGACAACACCTCCGGCACCGCGATGATCCTCGAGGCCGCGCGCGTGCTGGCGACGCGGCCGCTGCCGGCCACCGTGATGTTCGTGGCCTTCACCGGCGAGGAAGCCGGCCTGCGCGGCGCGCGCGAGTTCGGGCGCCGGATGAAGGATTCCATCACCGTCGTCGGCGCGCTCAACAACGATATGATGGGCTGGTCCAACGACCATCGCCTCGACAACACCATCCGCTACAGCAACCCCGGCCTGCGCGACGTGCAGCACGCGGCGGCAATCCACTTCTCGGAACTGATCACCTACGACGCGTTCTACTACAAGAGCACCGACGCGCAGGCGCTCTACGACGCCTGGGGCGACATCATCGCCGGCATCGGCTCCTACCCGATCCTCGGCAACCCGCACTACCACCAGGTGCACGACGTGCTCGAGACGATCAACCATCGGCAGCTGACCGAGACGAGCAAGGCCACCGTCGCGACGATTATGTATATGGCGTCCGCGCCCTCGCGGCTCGGTGCCCTCGTCGCGCAGGGCAACACGGCGACCTGGGAGCCCGCCCGCGAGAAGGGTGTCGCGCGCTACCTCGTGCGCTACGGCCCGCCCGAGAACCCGATGCAGTACAGCGCCAATGTGACGAACCCGCGCATCACGCTCAATTCGCTGCGCGCGGGCTGGCACGTGGCGGTGAAGGCGGTGAACGCGCAGGGGTTGGAAGGCTGGGATTGGGCGAGGACGATTGTGAGATGAGAACTGAGACGTGAGACGTGAGAGACGCGGCGGAAGTGGAGTGCGCGGCCCCTGCGCACGATCAGCGCTGAGCACTTCTCCCTCTCACGTCCCACGTCTCAAGTCTCAAACCTTCCAATGCGTCTCCTCCTCCAACGCGTCTCCTCCGCCTCCGTGCGCGTCGCCGGCCGCCAGGTCGGCGCCATTGCGCGTGGCTACGTCCTGCTCGTGGGCTTCACGCACACTGACACAGCCGCACAGGCGGGATGGATGGCCGACAAGGTCAACGGCCTTCGCCTGTTTGCGGACGACGAGGGCAAGATGAACCTCGGCCTCGACGAGGTGGGCGGCAGCGTGTTGGTGGTGTCGCAGTTCACGCTGTACGGCGACGCGCAGAAAGGCCGCCGCCCGAGCTTCGTCGACGCGGCGCGGCCGGAGCAGGCGATTCCGCTCTACGAGCGCTTCATCGTGCTGCTGCGCGAGCGGGGCCTGACGGTGGAGACCGGCGAGTTCGGTGCGATGATGGACGTGGAGCTGGTGAACGACGGACCCGTGACCCTGTGGCTGGAACGATGAGCATCCGCGTGATCCTCGCCTCGCAGTCGCCGCGACGGCGCGAGCTGCTGGCCCTGGTCGGCATCGACCACGAGGTGATGCCGGCGGACATCAACGAGGACGTGCGCGCCGGCGAGGAGGCCGTGCCGTACACCGAGCGACTGGCGCGCGAGAAGGCGGCGGTCATCGCGGCGCGGCATCCGGAGGCCTATGTGATCGCCGCGGATACCACGGTGGTTGTCGACGGCGACATCGTCGGCAAGCCGGAGGACGAGGCGGACGCCAAGCGGATGCTGCGGCGCCTGAGCGGCCGCTCGCACGTGGTCTGCACCGGCATCGCCGTCGCGCACGGCGCGCGCACCGAAAGCGCGGTGGAGCAGGTGACGGTGACCTTCCGCGCGCTCAGCGACGAGGACATCGAGGCCTACGTCGCCACCGGCGAGCCGATGGACAAGGCCGGGGCCTACGGCATCCAAGGCTGGGGCGCGACGATCGTCGAGCGCGTGGAGGGGGACTACTTCTCCGTGATGGGGCTCGGCGCTCGACGGGTGGTGGAGCTGTTCGAGCGGATGGGGGTGATCTATCGGTTTGCGGTGGGGCTGACGCTGGGACAGAGGAGGGGGTAGGGGGGTGAGGGCAGGGAGACGGTAGAAGCGCGACGGCCGAGAGAGGGTCTACACGTCCTCTCCCGACCGTAGCGCCTCTCCCAACCCTCTCCCGTCTCCCACCTCCCCGCCGTCACCCCCCTCCCCGTCTCCCTTCTCCCGTTCTACTGCACAGGCAACCCAGCCTGTCGCACCCGCTGATGCACCGCGGCCATCGGACTTGCATCAATCGTCCGCCACAGGTTCACGACGAAGCAGCCAGCCGCGAGCGCGCTGAGAATCCCGCCTGTCGCGATGAGTGCGCTCGCGGCCGCGAAGCCGTGCACGCGCGTGATGAAGCCGAGCGCCAGCGCCGCGAGCCCGCTCTGCGCCGCCCAGAACTGCACCTCCGCCGCGCGTCGGTACACCAGCGGCTGGCCGAAGAAGCGCGGGATGACGTGCAGCGCCACGCCGTAGATCATCTGCGCGACGAAGCCGAGCAGCGCGAGGTGCAGGTGGGCGGTGCGGTACACGGTCAGCGTGGGCACGAGCGCCATCGCCAGCGCGAGCAGCACGGCGAGGGAGAGCCAGACGAGGCTGGACTTGATGAAGGCGCGGACGAACCAGTCCATGCTGTGAATTGGGACGGAGGACGGAGGACGGAAGGGGGCGGCAACTACAACTACAACTGCGCCTCTAGGACGCGAGAAGCCTCGTGAGGCTGCGCGGCTTCGCGATGAGGTCGGCCAGAGTGTAGCGGTCGAGCACCTGCAGGAATGCGGTCAAGGCTTCGTCGAGTGCGGGCGCCAGCGCGCAGGCAGGCGCGATGGGGCACTGGTTGGTTTCCGGATCGAAACATTCCACCAAGTTGAGATTGTCCTCAGTGGCGCGGACCACGGCGCCGACGACGATCTGCTCGGCGGCCTTGGCCAGCCGCACGCCGCCGTCGCGGCCGCGGAGGGTCTCCACGTACCCAAGCTGGGCGAGCCGGGCGACGACCTTGGCCAGGTGGTCCTCGCTCATCCCCATCCGCCGGGCGATGTCGGTGATGCGCGCCGGACCGTCGGCGGAGTGAATGCCGAGGTAGATCAGGGCGCGGAGCGCGTTGTCGGAATGCCGAGTGAGCCGCATCCTGCGTGGTCTCCTTAGGGAGAAGCCTGACAGAGAATCCGGAGAATCCGGACTGGATGAAAGGTGCAAGTAAAATGCACCTTTGACGCGTCCGGCACAAGTCCCTCCCGCCGGCGACACCCCCCTTCCACTCTCGAGGTCGTTATGTCCCTCACCCGTAACCGCCTGATCCTCGGCGTCGCGCTCCTCGGAGCCGTCGGGGTCGGGTATGCCTGTGCGGGCGACCGCACGTCGTCCCTCGCCGGTAATGCCAGCAATGCGCAGCGTGTCTATGTGGCGCCCGGCGAGTACGACGAGCTCTACGCCTTCCTCTCCGGCGGCTTCTCCGGCCAGCTGGGCGTCTATGGTCTCCCCTCCGGCCGCCTCCTGCGCGTGGTGCCGGTGTTCTCGCAGAACGCCGAGAACGGCTGGGGCTACTCCGAAGAGACGAAGCCGATGCTGGAGACGTCCTATGGCTTCATCCCCTGGGACGACCTGCACCACACGGCGCTCTCGCAGACCAACGGCGAGGATGACGGCCGCTGGATCTTCGTGAACGGCAACAACACGCCGCGCGTGGCCCGCGTGGACCTGCACACCTTCGAGACCAACGAGATCCTCGAGATCCCGAACGCGGCGGGCAACCACGCCTCGCCCTTCGTCACGGAGAACACGGAGTACATCGTCTCCTCGACGCGCTTCTCGATTCCGGTGCCCAACCGCGACGTGCCGATCGCCGAGTACAAGCGGCACTTCCGCGGACAGATCTCGTTCATCACGGCCGACCAGCCGGGCAAGATGGACATCGCCTTCCAGCTGATCGTGCCGGGCTTCAACTACGACCTCGCCCGGGCCGGCAAGGGCCCCTCGGCGGGCTGGATGTTCTTCTCCTCGTACAACTCGGAGCAGGCCAACACGCTGCTCGAGGTGAACGCCTCGCAGGCGGACAAGGACTACATCGCCGCGGTGAACTACCGCGCCGCCGAGGCCTGCGTGCGCCAGGGCAAGGGCCGCCGCGCCGCGGTGGACTATCGCCACAACTTTATGGACGAGTTCACGCGGACGGCCATCTCCGAGCGCCGTACCTCCGTCCTGCAGCTCACGCCGGCAGACTGCCCGGGGGTGATGTACTTCCTCCCGACGCCGAAGTCGCCGCACGGTGCGGACGTGGATCCGACGGGTGAGTACATCGTGGCCGGCGGCAAGCTGGCCGCCATCATCCCGGTGCACTCGGCCACCAAGATGCTCGCGGCCATCCAGGCCAAGGAGTTCGAAGGCGAGCTCGAGGGCATCCCGGTGCTCAAGTACAACGCGACGCTCGCGGGCGAAGTGCAGGAGCCGGGCCTCGGCCCCCTCCACACGGAGTTCGACGGCAAGGGCTACGCCTACACCTCGATGTTCCTCTCGTCCGAGATCGTGAAGTGGCGCCTCGGCACCTGGGAAGTCGTGGACCGGCAGCCGACCTACTACTCGGTGGGCCACCTGATGATTCCCGGCGGCGGCACGCGGAAGCCCTACGGCCGCTATGCACTGGCGATGAACAAGATCACGAAGGACCGCTACCTGCCGACGGGCCCCGAGCTCGCCCACTCGGCCCAGCTCTTTGACATCACCGGCGAACGGATGCAGCTGCTGCTCGACTTCCCGACGCACGGCGAGCCGCACTACGCCAACGCGATCGAAGCGCGGCTGGTGCGCGAGAACCAGAAGCGCTTCTACGCGCTGGCCGAGAACCGGCACCCGCGCGCAATCCGTGCGGAGCGTGAGAGCGGCGTTGAGCGACGCGGTGGTACGGTCCACGTCCGGATGGCGAGCATCCGCTCCCACTTCACCCCGGACAACATCGAGGGCGTGATGGTCGGTGACACGGTGCTCTTCCACGTCACCAACCTCGAGCAGGACTGGGACGTGCCGCACGGCTTCGCCATCCTGGGCGCGAACAATGCCGAGCTGCTGGTGATGCCGGGTGAGACGCGTACGCTCCGCTGGGTGCCACAACGCGTGGGTGTGTACCCCTTCTATTGCACCGACTTCTGCTCGGCGCTGCACCAGGAGATGCAGGGGTACGTGCGGGTGTCGCCGCGCGGCTCGACCGTCGCGCTGACGGGCACCACGGGCAATCGGGCGCCGACGCGCGCCGGAGGGCGCTGAGATGACCTCCCGGGCCCGCTGGATGGTGGCGATCGCGGCGCTGGTGATGTCGGCCGCTTACGTGCTCCCGCTGTGGCGCGTGGATCTCATCGCGCCGCAGTATCCGGAGGGCCTCGGGATGTTCATCACGATCAACGGGGTGGACGGCCTCAAGCCCAATGACCTCAATAGCATCAACAACCTCAACCATTACATCGGGATGAAGGCGATCGAGCCCGACGCGATCCCGGAGCTGAAGTGGATGCCCTGGATCCTGGCCGGACTCATCGCCGGCGGCCTCGCCGTCGCCGCGATGGGCAAGCGCGCCGCGCTGTACGTGTACGGCGGCGCGCTGGCCCTCATCCTCAGCGCCGGGTTGTACGACTACTGGCGCTGGGGCTACGACTACGGCCACGACCTCGACCAGGAAGTGGCAATCATCAAGATCCCGGGGATGACGTACCAGCCCCCGCTGATCGGCACCAAGAAGCTGCTGAACTTCAAGGCCAAGTCCTGGCCCAGCGGCGGCGGCGTCGCGCTCACGCTGGGGGCGCTGCTCGTCGGCCTCGCGATCGTGGACTCGCGCCGTGGCCGGCAGGCAACGGGTGAGCGTGCGGGCGTTGGCTCCGCCACTCCGATGAGTGCCGCGCTGCTCCTACTGTTCACGCTCGGCGCCTGCTCTGCGCGCGCGCCGCGCGACATCGTCCTTGGCGACGACCAGTGCGGTTACTGCCGGATGGAGATCACCGACGCACGCTTTGGTGCGCAGGTGATCACGACCACGGGTCGCCACTTGGTGTTCGACGCACCCGAATGCCTCGGAGGCTTCCTCGCAGGCACGGACGCCGGCACGCTGGCCTCGGTGTGGGTGCTCGACGCCGAGCGGCCAGGAACCTGGGTGGAGGTACACGACGCGGGCTTCCTGATCGACGCGTCCCTCCGCGGGCCGATGGGTCGCGTGGTGGCCTTCGCTTCGCCGCAGGCGGCGACGGCGGCGCGCGCAACGCTCGGCGGCACTCCCGTGAGTTGGGACGCCATCCGCAGCGACAGCGCGGGCATCCGCGCCCACGGTCACTGACGTGCGCGCGCTCCGGCTGCTCGCGCTCGGCGCCGCCGTCGCACCCGCGATGCCGGCGCAGGAGCTCGTGGTCGGGGCGGGCGCGCGCTATACGACCGTCACCGCGGCACTGGCCGCCGCAGCACCCGGTGCGACCATCCGCGTGCGGGCCGGGACCTACCGCGAAGCGACCTTGGTCATCCGCACCGACGGCGTGACGCTGCAGGGCGAGCCGGGCGCCATCTTCGATGGCCAAGGTCAGCGCGAGCTCGTCGAGATCCGCGCCGACGACGTGACCGTGCGCGGCTTCGCGTTTACGAACACGGGCGTCGCCCATATGGAGGACCGCTCGGCCCTGCGCGTCGTCGAGGCCGCGCGCTGCATTGTTGCGGAGAACCAATTCACCGAGTCGCTCTTCGCGATCTACCTCCAGCGGGCGCTCGACTGCGTCGTGCGCGACAACGACATCCGCGGCGGCGGGGCGGGGGAGTCTTCCAACGGCAACGGCATCCATCTCTGGCACTCCACCGGCATCCAAGTGCTGCGCAACCGCGTGCGCGGCCAGCGCGACGGCATCTACTTCGAGTTCTCGCGCGGCGCCGTCGCCGAGGACAACATCAGCGAGGAGAACGCCCGGTACGGGCTGCACTTTATGTTCTCCGATTCCTGCCGCTACGCGCGCAACGCCTTCGTGCGCAACGGCGCCGGCGTCGCGGTGATGTATAGCCGCGCCATCGAGATGGAGCGCAACGACTTCCGTGACGCCACCGGCAGCGCCGCCTACGCGCTGCTGCTCAAAGAGATCACGGACGGACGTCTGGTCGGCAACCGCTTCGTCGGCAGCTCCACCGGCCTCTACCTCGAGGGCGCCTCGCGCCTGGAGATCACCGGCAACGAGTTCCGCGGCAATGGCTGGGCCGTGCGCCTGATGGCCGACGCGCTCGACAACCACTTCACGGCCAACCGCTTCGTCGGCAACGCCTTCGACGTCGCCACCAACAGCCGAACCGTGCGCTCCACCTTCGAGGGCAACTGGTGGGATGGGTACCGCGGCTATGACCTCGACCGCGACGGGCGCGGCGACGTGCCCTTCCGCCCGGTGCGCTTCTTTGCCCTCGTGGTGGAGAAGCATCCGGCGGCGCTGCTGATGCTGCGCAGTCCCGTCACCGTGGTGCTCGACGCCGCCGAGCGCGTGTTCCCGGTGCTCACGCCCCCGTTGGCCGACACTGCGCCCTTGATGAGGCCCCCGCAATGATCTCGCTCGACGGACTCCGCAAATCGTACGGTACGCGCCCGGTGCTCGACGGCGTCTCGCTAGCGCTGGAGCCGGGACGCATCACGGCGCTGGTCGGGCCCAACGGGTCCGGCAAGACGACGCTGATCAAGTGCATCCTCGGGCTCGCGCGCCCTGACGCCGGCCGCCTGCTGCTCGACGGCAAGGTCGTGGACCGCGATGGTCGCTATCGCGCGCGGCTGGGCTATGCGCCGCAGGCGCCGCACTTCCCCGCCAACCTCGCCGTCGGCGAGGTCTTCGCGATGCTGCGCGCGCTGCGGCCCGGTACCGCCACCGACGAGTCCCTGCTCGACGCGTTCTCGCTGCGCGCCGAGTGGGAGACGCCGGTCGGTACGCTCAGCGGCGGATGGCGCCAGAAAGTCTCGCTGGCCGCGGCGTGGCTGTATTGCCCGGACGTCTACATCTTGGATGAACCGACCGCGGGCCTGGATCCGATCGCGGCCGGTCTCCTCAAGCACGCGCTCCGCAGCGTGCGCAGCGAGGGCCGCACCGTGCTGATCACCTCGCACATCCTGAGCGAGCTCGAAGAACTCGCCGACGACGTCGCCTTCCTCACCGAGGGCCACCTGCGCTTCGCCGGGCCGGTGCCGGCCCTGCTGGCGGCGACGGGCACGAGGCGCCTCGAGCCGGCCATTGCGGCGTTGCTGCGCGGCCTCAAGGTCTCGAGCGGAGGCCGCGCGTGAGCCCCTTCCTGCTCGTCCTGCGCGCCGGCGTGCGTGACCTCGCCCGCAATCGCTGGCTGCTGGCCTACGGCCTCGGTCTCGCCGCCATCGCCGAGCTGCTCTTCGTCTTCGGCGGCGCGGGTCAGCAAGTCGTGCTCTCGCTGCTCAACGCCACGCTGCTGCTCGTGCCGCTGGTGGCGCTGGTCTTCGGCACGATGCACGTCTACGCCTCGCGCGAGTTCATCGAGCTGCTCCTCGCGCAGCCGTTGCCGCGCACGGCGGTGTTCAGTGGCCTGTATCTCGGGCTCACGCTGCCGTTGGCGGCGGCGTTTCTCCTGGGCGTCGGCGTGCCGCTGCTCCTGCACGGGGCGGGCGCCCAAGCGCCCGTGGCCGCGCTCGTCTCACTCGCCGTGGCCGGCACCTTCCTCACGGCCGCCTTCGCCGCGCTCGCGATGGCCATCGCCCTCGGCAGCGACGATCGCCTCAAGGGGATGTCCCTGTCGCTCGGCGCGTGGTTCCTGCTCACCATCGGCTATGACGGCGGCGTGCTCGCCGTGGTCTCATTGCTCGGCGCGTGGCCGCTCGAGAAGCCGATGCTCGCGCTGATGCTCGGCAACCCCGTGGACGTGGCGCGCGTGCTCGTCCTCACGGGCCTCGATACCGCCGCGCTGCTCGGCTACACCGGTGCGCTGTTCCGCCGGGTCTTCGGCGGCGCGCTGGGCCCCAGCATCGCCATCGCCGCGCTGGCCCTGTGGACGGCGCTGCCCATCCTGCTCGCCCGGCGTCGCTTCCTGCGGCGCGACTTCTAGCGTACCCCCAACGGAGTATCCCGATGATTCGCCACACCATTGCCTTCACGTTCATCGCGGCGCTCGTCGCCTGCGGTGGCAAGGAAGGCTCCGACGCCGGTCGTAGCGCCGGCTCCGCCGCCCCGGCCGCTACGGTCGCGCAGGCCTCGTTCGATCCCGCGTCCATCACGCCAGCGATGATCGCCCTCGGTGACTCGATCTTCCACGGCAAGGTGGGCGCGAGCTCCTGCCAGGCCTGTCACGGCGCCGGGGGCAAGGCCGGCGCCGCCGCGCCTGACCTCACCGACGGCAACTGGCTGCACAGCGACGGCTCCTTCGAGGGCATCTACAACACCATCAAGGCCGGCGTGATGACCCCGAAGGAGTTCAACAGCGTGATGCCGCCGTACGGGGGCGTGACGCTGACCGAGGAGCGCACGCGGGCGGTGGCGGCGTATGTGTACTCGCTGGGGCATAAATAGGACGGAAGACGGATGACGGACGCTGCAGTCAGGGGCGACACACCGATGATTCGGCGTGCCGCCCTTTCTTGTGGCTTCCGTCATCCGTCATCCGTCCTGTAATCTCTCACCCACCGCTCCACCCGCTCCAGCACTTCTCGCACCGTTATCCGCTCCATCCGCCCCGCCCGATTCTCCATACTCGCCGCGTATTCCTCCCCCGGCTCCGCGTACGCATCAATCGCCAGGTCAGCGAACCTCCGGTACGGTCCGACGCGCTTGGGATTGGTGTAGCCGAGCAGTGAGATCACCGGCGTCCCCAGCGCCACGCTGAGGTGCAGCGGGCCAGTGTCAGGCGAAATCACCAGCGCGCTGCGCTCGATGATCGCCGCGAGGCCGCGCAGGCCGCCGTCGCCGAGGGCGCTGGCGGGCCGCACGCGCGCGCGCTCGAAGATCACGCGTTCGGCTTCGACCTCGCGCGCTGAGCGTCCGCCCACGAGCAGCGGCTGCAGGCCAAAGTCGTGCCACAGCGCATCGCTCACCTCCGCCCAGCGTTCGGCGGGCCAATCCTTTGCTGCCTTGCTCGTCGCGACGACGAGGGGCGCGACGGGGCGATCGAAGCGCGCAAAGAACTGGTCCTGCCACGCACGCTCGGCGTCGTTCCACGGGCCGATCTTCCATTCAAGCGGTTGTGCCGGAACGCCGAGCGCAGCGAGGAACTCGAGGTACTGGTCCTGCATATGCTGCAGCGGATGCGGCGGCAGGCGGTGCGTGCTGAACAGCCAGGAGAGATCGCGGGCGCGTGCACGGTCAAAGCCGAGGCGAACCGGCGCCGGCGCGAACGAGGCCACGATGCCGCTCTTGAGGTAGGGCTGCAGCACCAGCACGAGATCGAATCGTCGCTGCTGCAGCAGCGCGCGCACGGCGGCGAAGCCGCGCCAGCCGGCGGCGCGGTCAAAGGGAATCACGTCGTCGATGCTCGGATGCCCCGTGAGCAACTGCGTGAGCGCCCCGCGTTGCATCACCCAAGAAATGCGCGCAGCCGGGTGACTGCGTTTGATGGCGTTCACCACCGGCAGTGCGTGCACCGCGTCGCCGACGGCGGCGAGCATCACGATGAGCACGCGGTCCAGCGGCACCTGTGCAAACGGAGCGGTGGTCTCGCGGTTCATCGCGCGCCCGCCTTCCAGCGCTGCAGGCGCTCGAGCACGTCGTCCACGCTGATGCGCCCCATCCGGCCGCGGCGGCGTTCCCAGATCACCTCGTCCGGAGGATCACTCGCGTCCGCGAAGGCATTCACCACGAGGTCCAGCCCGCGGCCGTAGGGGCCGGTGCGCTTGGGATCGGCCTGCGACATTAGGCCGATCACCGGCTTGCCCAGCGCCACGGCGATGTGCATCGGCGCGGTGTCGAGCGAGAGCACCAGCGCCGCCGCATCGAGAATGCCGACGAGGCCGCGCAGGCCGCCGCGTCCGAGTGCGTTGAAGGGCTTCGACGTGCGTGCGGCCGCCGTGATCGCCGCGGCGGTGGCCTGCTCGCGCGGGCTCGGGCCGCCCACGAGCACGGGGCGCAGGCCGTAGTCGCGCGTGAGCGCATCGCAGACCGCGGCCCAGCGATCGGGCAGCCAGTCGCGGTCGGGATCGCTGGTGCCGCAGACGATGGCCGCGTACGGCGCGCCGATCTCCTCGACAAGGGCCTGCTGCGCCGCGCGCTCGTGTTCGTACGGACCGAGGTTCCAGGTCACGGGCGCGTGCGGTACGCCGAGGTGGGCGAGGAACTCGAAGTACTGGTCCTGCACGTGCCGTCGCGGTCCGGCGGGGATGCGGTGCGTCGTGAACAGCCAGTTGAGGTCGCGGGCGCGCGCGCGGTCGAAGCCCAGCTTCACCGGCGCGTGGACGAAGTGCAGTGCGAGGCCAGCCTTAAGCGATACCTGCAGGGCCAGCGCGAGGTCGAAGCGGCGGTTGGCCAACGCGCGGCGCAGTTCGGTGTACGCCGAGAGTCCCGTGCCGTAGTGGAACGGAACGATCTCGTCTACGTCCGGGTGCCCCTGCACCAGCGAGGCCGGCCCGGGCTGCAGCAACCAGGTGATCTTCGAGGCCGGCCGCGCGCGCTTGAGCGCCGTCAGCACCGGCAGCACGTGGACACTGTCGCCGACGGCCGACATCATCACGATCGCGATGCGGTCCATCGGCACCGCCAACGTCACGGCGCGTCTCCCTGCGAGGGCCGGCGCAGCGCGCGTGCCTCGAGTGCGGCGATTTCCTCGTCGCTGATGGCGAGGCCGAACTGCTGGCGCGCCTTGCGCAGCGAGCGCGTGAGCCGCGCGAGGTTGAGGGCGGTGGCGCGGCCGTCTCCGTCGCGCAGGAAACGCACGCGGTCCACGTCTAGCGCGTAGGCGCGCCAGCCGCTGCCTTCGCGCGCCAGGTACACGTTCTTGGCGTTGAGGTCCTCGTGGTGCGCGTTGACCAAGCCCAGCGCGCGTACCAACGACGCGGCGGCGGTGAGCATCGCGTCGCGCGTCGTGGCGTCCGCCGTGCGCCAGAGGTCGGGAAAGTCGCCGCCGTCGGGGAGCCGCGCCGTGGCGACGTCGCAGCGGCAGAAGCCCGGGCCCGCCGGGTACAGCGCGTAGGCCACCACCGCGGGCGTGGGCACGCCGGCGGCGCGCAGGCGCTCGCTGGCTTCCAGCTCCCAGGGTGCACGGCCGGGCCAGAGGAAGCGGTCGCCGGTGATGGCCGCAAACATCCCGCCGTGCCGCGCGTGCCGCACCACCACCGCCGGGCCGCCGCGCGGCAGCGTGGTTCCCCAAGCCGTCGCGCGCCCTTGAAACGGCCTCGCGCCAGGCACCGTGGCCGCCCAGCAGTGCAGCGTGCGCGTCTCCTGCAACGCATCCTCGACGCCGCGCACGGCGTCGTGGCGCGCGATCACCGTCGCGTCGCGCAGGTCCAGCCGCCGGTAGCCGGCGGGGGCAGCCGGCCCCGCGTCACTCACCGCTTGACGCGGAAGACCGGCAGGGCCTGGCTCTTGCCCTTGAGCTCCATCGGCGGCAGCTCCTCGAGCGGTGGCGGCGAGCCCAGCGACTGCCGGAAGTGGTCCGAGAGCAGGATCTCGCCCGGGCCGGCCTTGCTGCACAGCCGGCTGGCGACGTTCACCGGGTCGCCGATGACCGTGTACTCCAGGCGGCGGTCGCTGCCGATGTTGCCGGCGAACACGTCGCCCACGTTCAAGCCGATGCCGATCTGCAGCTGCGGACGGCCCTCGCTGGCCCAGCGGGCGTTGAGGCGCTCCAGCTCAGTGATCATATCCAGCGCCGCCAGCATCGCCCGGTCGCAATCGTCCGGCTCGCCGATCGGCGCGCCCCACTGCGCCATCACCGAGTCGCCGATGAACTTGTCCAGCGTGCCGCCGTGACGGAACACGCACTCCACCATCTCGGTGAAGTACTCCGTCAGCAAGCGCGCCATCGTGTCGGGGTTCATCGTCTCCGACAGCGCCGTGAAGCCGCGGATGTCGCTGAACAGCACGGCCACGCGCCGCTTGTCGCCGCCCAGCTTCACCGCGTCCGGGCTGCTCGCGATGCGCGCCGCCAGGTGCGGCGTGAAGAAGCGCTCGAAGTTGCTGCGCGCCAGCATCTCGGCCTTGATGCGCTCGGCGAACTGCCCGTTCTCCAGCGCCACCGCCGCGATGCCCGAGAAGGCGATCAGGAAGTCCAGGTCCGTCTCGCCGAAGCGCTTGAGCGAGAAGTTGTCCACGTAGATCACGCCCAGCGCCTTGTTCTCGCTGCCGATCAGCGGCACGCACATCGCCGAACGCACCTTCTGCAGCACGATCGACTGGCCGGTGAAGCGCTGGTCGTCGCCGGCGTCGTCCGTCAGGATGGCGACCTTGTCCACCACCGCCTGAGTGGCGATCGATTGCGGCACGTCGCCGCTGGCGGCGGCGCCGCGGCGGTCGCGCGAGATCTGCGGATGCAGGTGGCCGTCGCGGTCCATCAGCAGGATGGCGCATCGGTCGGCCTCCAGCGTCTGGAACGCATACTCGGCGATCTTCACCAGCAGGCCGTGCACGTCGGTGGCCTTGGTCAGGCCCTTGGCGACCTCGAGCAGGATGGCCAGCTTGCGGCGGTCCTTCTCGGCCGGGTCGGCGCTGGCGGCCATCGCCTTGTTCACCGAGCCTGAGTCGCCGCTCAGCGCGCCTTGCTCACCCGTCTTGGGAATCTGCCGGACGATCGTCGCGCCGGCCGGCTTGGGTGGCGCTGGCGGAGCGGCGGCGACAGGTGCCGGCGCCTCCACCTTCTCCAGCTTGAACACCACCTTGCCGAAGGTGATCTCGGCGCCCGGCGCGGCGTGCGTCGAGTCCACGCGCACCCCGTTCACGAAGGTGCCGTTGCTCGAGCCGGCGTCGGTGATCTCGATGCCGTTCTCGGTCAGCTTCAGGTCCGCGTGCTTGCGGCTGACCGTCGGGTCCACGACGGGGCACTCGTTGGACACCGCGCGCCCCACGCTGTGCGGGCCAGCGCCCTTGAGCTCGAACTTGAAGTCGTTCCCGACGCCGATCAGGCGAAAGTGCATTGTCCAAATATGACCTAGGCGCGGCCCCCTCGCACCCGTCCGATGGCCGTCAGCATCGCGCGGGCCTTGGCGGCGGTCTCCTCCCACTCCGCCGCGGGGTCCGAGTCGGCCACGATGCCGGCCCCCGCCTGCACGTTGGCGCGGTCGCCGGCCAGCACGCAGGTCCGGATGGTGATGCAGAGGTCCATCCGGGCGTCGCCCCAGCCGATGTGCCCCACCGCGCCCGCATACGGGCCGCGGCGCTCCGGCTCCAGCGTGTCGATCAGCTGCATCGCCCGCACCTTGGGCGCGCCGGTCATCGTCCCGGCCGGAAACACGGCCTGGAACGTCGCCAGCGCCGAGCTCGCGTCGCGCAGGATGCCCTCCACCGAACTCACCAGGTGCAGCACGTGCGAGTAGCGCTCGACGACCATCAGGTCCGGCACCGTCACGCTGCCATAGCGCGCCACGCGCCCCACGTCGTTGCGGCCCAAGTCCACCAGCATCACGTGCTCGGCGCGTTCCTTGGGGTCGGCGAGCAGCTCGGCGCCGCGCGCGGCGTCTTCCTCGGGCGTCGTCCCGCGGGGCCGCG
The DNA here is from genome assembly GCA_019637355.1 of Gemmatimonadaceae bacterium. Taxonomy (NCBI): domain Bacteria; kingdom Pseudomonadati; phylum Gemmatimonadota; class Gemmatimonadia; order Gemmatimonadales; family Gemmatimonadaceae; species Gemmatimonadaceae bacterium. The sequence goes on from JAHBVT010000001.1 coordinate 807,582, forward strand.
TGCCCGCGATCGGCCGCACCACCACCTTCCCGTCCGCCACGCGCACCAGCAACTCCGGCGAGCTGCCCACCAGCTCGAGGTCCTCGAGCACGAGGTGGAACATATACGGCGACGGATTGAGCACCCGGATCGCGCGGTACAGCGCCGTACCGTCAAAGTCCCGCGGCAGGCTGATGCGCCGCGCCAGCAGGCACTGGAAGACATCCCCGGCGAGGATGTGCTCCTTGATGCGGCCGACGTGCTCCAGGAAGCGCTCCCGCGTGGTGTTCGACTCGCCTGCGGCGGGCGCGGCATCGCCGTCGAGCTCCAGCGGCGGCAGCGCGGGGCCACTGCGCAGGCGCGCGACGGTCGCGGCGATCTCCCCTTCGGCCTGCGCGTAGGCGTCGCGCAGCGCGGAATCGCTCGGCGTCGCCGGCACGGCGACGCTGGCCACCACGCGGGCCTGCGCCTTGAGATTGTCCACGATGACCACCGTGCCCGTGAGCAGGAACAGCGCATCGGGGCAGGGAATGCCGCGCGGCGGCGCGTCGGGCAGGCGCTCGATGTGGCGGACGACGTCATAGCCGAAGAAGCCCACGCCGCCGCCCCAGAACGGCCCCAGCTCCGGCACGTCCACGGGGGCGTGCTGCACGAGCTGCGCGCGCAGGTCGGCGAAGGGGTCATCGGGCCGGCGCGCCCCGTGCCAGCCCTGCGCCGGCGACCAGTCTTCGACTACGCCGTCGCTGAGGCGCCAGGCGCCGCGAGGTTCCGTGCCGAAGAACGAGTACCGCGCCCAGGTCTCGCTGCCGGCAGGGGCCGATTCCAGCAGGAAGGCGAAGGGCCCCTGCCGCAGCCGGTGGAACGCGCCCACGGCCGTGTCGCCATCCAGCAGGATGTCGCGCCACACGGGCACCAGCCCACCCGCGCGCGCACGGGCGGCGAAGGCCTCGAAACTCATTGCGCGACTTCCCCCGCGCGGTTGTGACTGCCCATACGCTCCGCAATCTTTGAATGATGCCACTCCAGCGCGCGGCGCTCGCCGCGGCCGCCCTGGCCCTCGCCGGCGCCACCGTCCCGCTCGCCGCCCAGGCGGACTGGAACGACGAACGCACCCAGCAACTCGTCGGTGCCGCCATCCAACGGCGCAGCGTCCAGCTCGCGGACACCGCGCTGCGCGACTACACCGCCCGCGCCTCCGGCACGCTCACCTTCCTCGCCCAGTTCGGCGACGGATTCCTCTCGCGCCCGGTCGTCGTCAAGGCCGACCAGATCGAGCTCGAAGTCTATTGGGGCGCGCCCGACCGCAGCAAGCAACGCATCGTCGGTCGCCGCGATACCCTGCTGCTCCCCACGGACCTCGCCTACCACCGCGACCACCTCGGCATCATCCAGAACAACTTCCCCGACATCATCCGCCTCGGGGACGGCGACGAAGTGCTCGACGTCATCCACCCGCTGAGCCCGGCGGGTCCGCTGGTGTACGACTACGCCATCGCCGACTCGCTGGTCATCCGCGGCACCGGCCTCGACCTCAACGTCCTGATGGTGGACGTGCGGCCCAAGGATCCCCGCCGCCCCGCCGCCGTCGGCGCGCTGTACATCGACCGCGCCACCTCCAGCGTGGTGCGGATGACCTTCTCGTTCACGCGCGCCGCCCTGCGCGACCGGCAGCTCGACGACGTGTCCGTGATCCTCGAAAACGGCCTCGTGGACGGACGCTTCTGGTTGCCGCGCCGCCAGGAGATCGAGATCCGCCGCTCCGCCAGTTGGATGGACTTCCCCGCCAAGGGCATCATCCGCGGCCGCTGGGAAATCTGCTGCGTCGAGACCAATCGCTCGCTGCCCGCACCGCTGTTCCTCGGCGGCGAGATCGTCGAAGCCGGCCCGCCAGCGCAGTTGCGGCAGCACCCCGCCTTCAGCGGCAGCGTGCTCGATGCCATCCCCGACGACGCGCGCGCCCTCGACGACGTCGAGGTGCGCGCGGTGCAGGAGGAAGCGCGTCGCCTGGTGCAGGAGGCGGCACTGCTGCGCACGCGTGGCGCGAATCTCGCGGCAGGGCGGATCTCGGATTTCGTGCGCGGCGACCGTGTGGAGGGCCTCGCCTTCGGCGCTGGGCTCTCGCAGCGGCTCGGCGGCGGATTCACGGCCCGCGTGCTCGGGCGCTACGGCAGCGCCGATGAGCGAGCCAAGGGGCGGGGCAGCCTCGCCTGGCAGCGGGCCTCGGGCTGGTCGCTCACCGTCGAGGGCTTCGACGACTGGCAGCAACTCGGCGAAGTGCCCGAGGTCAGCGGTGTCAGGAATACCCTTGCGGCGCAGGAGTTCGGCAGCGACTGGACCCAGCCCATCGGCGCCGTGGGCGGCGCGCTGCGTGCGCAGTGGGCACCGCCGGGGCGCGGTCGCTGGTCGCTGGAGTGGCGGAGGCAGAACGAGCGCGCGCTGGAGCAGCGCGCCACGCCGGCCTTCGGTCGCTTTGAGCCCACGCTGCCCGCCGCCGCGCTCACGCGCGACCTGTTCACGCTCGGCTACGAGCGCAGCGGATCGCTCGGGCGCACGGCGGCCGTGGGTGCGCTGCTCGATTCCGATTGGCGATTCACCAGCCGCCTCGGCGGCAGCCAGTGGGCGCTGCGCGACGGCTCGGCAGAAGGCAGCCTGCTCCGTGCGGGCATCGACCTAGAACTCTCGTACCCACTCGGCGGCACGCGCCTGCGGCTGCGGAGCATTGCCGCCGCCACCAGCGCCGGCGGTGTGCCGCTGCAGGATCGCGTCCTGCTCGGCGGCCCGGTGAGTGGCCCAGGCTACGAGTTCCACGCCTTCGCCGGCCGCGCCGGCTTCAGCCAGCGTGTGGAACTGCAGCGCCGCATTCCGTTCGTCCCGATCGACCTGGGCCGCTTCGGACGCGTGCCGGGGAGCCTGGTTCTCGCGCCCTTCGCCCACGCCGTCTGGGTGCACGACGACCTTGGCGGGCGCTCCGGCTGGTCGCCGGCACTGGGCGTGGGTGCCATCGGGCTCTTCGACCTGCTCCGCGTGGACGTGGCCCGTGGGCTGCGCAACGGTCGCTGGACGTTCTCGCTGGATCTGAGTCGCAGCCTCTGGCCCGTGCTGTGACCCGGCCCAGAATGCGGAGTCCGGGAGGTAGCCGCCCGACGCCGCTGACGTATCTTTGTGACGGCAACTCCTGACACGACCCCGAGGACCTCGAATTGGGAAGTAGCGCAAAGCCGGTGCGTGACGAATGGATGTGGGCGACGCTGGAAGGGCTCCTTGAGCTCGACCAGATTGCCGCATTGCGCACCGACCGGCCCGAGAGCCTGTGGGATGACGTCGTCCGGCGCGGCTGGCTGACCGACGACGCCATCGTGAAGGCGATCGCCGAGCGCTTCCGCCTCCGCGTGGGCGAAGTGACCACTGTCTCGCAGCAGGCTCGCGAGCTCGTGCCGGAGGCCTTGGCGCGCAAGTTCCGCATCCTGCCGCTGTCGATCTCCGACTCCGTGCTGGACATCGCGACCGCGGATCCGCTGGACCTCGACTGCGAGCGCACGCTGGCCTTTGCGCTGGGGCGCACGGTGCGGATGAGCATCGCGCCGCCGCGCAAGATCCTCGACCGCATCGAGGAGATCTACCGGCCCGAGAACGTCATCGAGAAGATCCTCGAGAAGGTCGAGGGCACGTATGACGTGGAGACGGTGGACGAGACCACCGACGAAGCCGACATCGACATCGCGTCATCGCGCGCCGGTGAGCGACCCGTCATCCAGCTGGTGGACCGCATCATCGCCGAAGGCATCCAGAGCCGCTGCTCGGACATCCACCTGGAGCCCGAGGAAGGCGGCATCACGGTGCGCTACCGCATCGACGGCGTGCTGCGCGAGGCGATGAAGCTGCCCAAGGCGGCCGGCATCCCGCTGGTGAGCCGCGTCAAGATTATGGCGCAGCTCGACATCGCCGACCGCCTGCGTCCGCAGGACGGCCGCGCCCGCGTCGCCATCAGCGGCAACCGCGTGGACCTCCGCGTGTCCACGCTGCCGGCCTCGCAGGGTGAGAAGGTCGTCATCCGCGTGCTCGACCAGCGCAGCACCATCCTCTCGCTGGACTCGCTGGGCCTGCTTCCCGACGAGCACACGCGGATTATGGAGCTGCTGCAGGCGCGCGAGGGCGTCGTGCTCGTCACCGGCCCCACGGGCTCGGGCAAGACGACCACGCTGTACTCGATGCTGCGCACCGTGCAGGGCCGCGGCGTCAACATCGTGACGGTTGAGGACCCGGTCGAGTACCGCCTGCAAGGCATCGTGCAGGTGCAGGTGAACGAGAAGGCGGGGCTGACGTTCCCCGCGGCGCTGCGCTCCATCCTCCGTCAGGACCCCGACGTCATCCTCGTCGGCGAGATCCGCGACAAGGAGACGGCCAACATCGCCGTGCAGGCCTCGCTCACCGGCCACTTGGTGCTCTCCACGCTGCACACCAACGATGCCGCGAGTTCCGTGACGCGCCTGGTGGACATCGGCATCGAGAGCTACAAGATCGCCGCCGCGCTCAAGGGCGTGGTGGCGCAGCGCCTGATGCGGCGTCTCTGCAACTCCTGCCGCGAGCTGGCGGTCGGCCAGGTGCCGGAGCGGATGCAGAAGTACTTCCCGGAGCAGGGCACGCTGTACCGAGCCGTCGGCTGCCCCGAATGCGCGATGACCGGCTACCGCGGGCGTCTGGCCATCGAGGAAGTCCTCCAGGTCACCGAGGAAGTCGAGCGGCGCATCGCCGGCAATGAGAGCGTGGACCGCATCAACGACGCCGCCCGTGAGGGTGGGATGCGCTCGCTCTGGGAATCGGGCGTCGCGCACGTGCGCAAGGGCGAGACGACGATCGAGGAGCTGCTGCGCGTGCTCGAGGCGCCGCAGGAAGGCGGCACCAAGAGCGGCAGCGCGCCGCGCGTCACCACCGAGGAAGTCACTCCCGTCGCGCCGCCCTCGCGGGCCTCCGCGCCGGCGGCGCCGGTGTTGGATGATGAGGAGCCCAGCTCCGCGCCCAGCGCCCGCGCGCGGCGCACCGGCACGCGCCACCAGCCGCCCGTCACCTTCAGCGCCGACTCGTTCGAACTCGTCGGGGACGCCGTCGCCAAGCGACCCGCCGCCAAGCGCGTGCTCCTCGTCGAGGACGAAGAGGCCCTGCGCCGCGTGATGAAGGACCTGCTCGAGCGCGAGGGATTCGTGGTCTACGAGGCCGGCGACGGCGTCATCGCGCTGGATGAGATCGACCGCCTCGCGCCTGACCTCGTGGTGCTCGACCTCAACTTGCCGCGCCTCGATGGCTACGGCGTGCTCAGCCACCTGCGCGCGCGGCCCGCCACCGCCAAGCTCCCCGTCATCGTCCTCACCGCCAAGGGCGACGAGGACAGCGAGGTCCGCGTCTTCGAGTACGGCGCCAGCGACTACCTCACCAAGCCCTTCCGCGCCCGCGCCCTCTCGGCGCGCATCCACTCGCTCATCGACCGCAAGCCGAAGGCGGGATGAGCGCCTCGCGCCCTGCCGCACGCCGCACGCGATGAGCACCGTCCCGATCGAAGTCCGCGTCGTCGACGTCCTCGCCTTCCGCCCCGTCGAGCGCGGCTGGCAGGTCCTCGCGCTGCGCCGCGGCGCCGGCACCCGCTGCCCCGGTTCCTGGGAGATGGTGCACGGCAAGGTGTTCGATGGTGAGGCTCTCCCCGATGCCGCGGCGCGCGAGCTCTTCGAGGAGACCGGGCTCAAGCCCGAGCGGCTCTTCAGCGTGACGATGCACCCGTTCTACCTCGTGCCCAGCGCCACCGTGCAGCTCGCCGCCGTCTTCGCGGCCGTCGTCGCCCCCGACGCCCCCGTCGTCCGCGGCGAGGAGCACGACAAGCACGCGTGGCTCACCGTCTCCCAGGCCCGCCGCCGCTACAGCTGGCCCCACGAACGCCGCCACCTCGATGATGCGTACACGCTTCTGCGGACGCCCGAGGTGCAGGATGTGCTGACGATCCCGCTGCGCTGAGTCGCTAGCAGAGAACTGCAACAAGCGGTTCACCACAGAGAACACAGAGTTCACAGAGAACTGCAAATGCTCTTTGGGGTCCGCACCGATATGACGGTGCGGACCCCCAAAAAATGCAGTTGCCCTTCTCTGTGTACTCTGTGCCCTCTGTGGTGAAAAGCAGTTACTCGTTCGCCCGATCCACCGCCAGCGACACGCGCTCCGTCGGCGCATTCGGCTTCACTCTCACCGACTTCGCCGGGATCCCCACGTTCACGTGGTACGGCCGCACGTCCTTCGTCGCCACCGCCACCGCGCCCACCATCCCGTTCTCCTTCACGTGCACGCCGGCCAGCACCGTCGCGTGATACGTGATCCGCACGTCGTCATCGAGGATCGTCAGCGCGTTCGTGACGTCCACCTGGTCCACGATGCTGTGCGTGTGCGAGTAGATGTTCGCGTAGTCGGAGATCGACACGCGGTTCCCCATCCGGATGCCGCCGCGGTCGTCCAGCAGCACGTGGCGATGCACCACGCAGTCGTCCCCGACTTCCATATTGTACCCGAACGAGAATTCCACGTGCTGGAAGCACTTGAAGTTCTTGCCCACCCGCTTGAAGATGTGCGGCGCCAGCGCGCGGCGGAGCTTCACGCCCAGCTGTACCGCCTGCCCGCCGATCGGCAGCCGGTCAAACGAGTACCACAGCCACAGCAGCGGCTTCGCCGGCTGGAAGCGCGCCTGGTCGCAGTCGCCGTAGTACTCGGGCTCCAGCGTCACGTGGCGCGGGTCCAGCGCCGAGAGCGCCAACTGCGTGCCCAGCGGCGTCTTGGCGTCCGCGAGCACCTCGTCGTAGCGGCCCACATACTGCGGGTAGGCCAGCTCCAGCAGCGTGTCGCGGCAGAGCAGCGCACGGTCCGTACCGGCATCCGCGAGCCGCTCGCTCAGCCGCGCGATCCACGCGTCCTCGAGCGACTCCGTCGCCCGCGCGGGCAGCTTCTGCAGGGGGATTCTCGGCATTTGGCGTTCACCTCAGGTGTGGAGCTGCCAGCGGAATCTAGTTAGCCCTCGGCGGCCTCGGGCGCTGCTTCCGCCGCGCTCACCAGCGAGGCCACCGCCGCCGCGAGCTCGTCGCGGCCCAGTCCCGTCACCGCGGAGAAGGGAATCACCTGCTCCGGGTCCAACGCCAACTGCCGCGCCAGCTCGGTCACCCGCGCCGCCACCTGTGCCTTCGAGAGCTTGTCCACCTTCGTTACGCAGACCAGCGTCGGCAGTTCCAGCTCCGCCAGCAGGTCCAGCATCTGCCGGTCGTCGTCGGTCGGGTCGCGGCGGATGTCCAGCAACTGCACGATGCCGCGCAGCTGCGGCGAGTGCCGCAGGAAGCCTTCGATCAGCGGCCGCCACTCGGCCTGACGCGTCTTGGAAATCTTGGCGTAACCGTAGCCGGGCAGGTCCACCAGCGTGAACAGGTCGTTGACGCCGAAGAAATGGATCTCGCGCGTGCGTCCCGGCGTCTTCGACACGCGGGCCAGCGCCTTGCGCCGCACCAGCGCGTTGATGAGCGACGACTTGCCCACGTTCGAGCGGCCGGAGAAGGCCACCTCGGGCAGCTTGGAGTCCGGCCGCCAGCCACCGGCGGCGGCCATCGGTCCCAGATAGTCGATCTTCTTGATCGGCAGCGGGTCGGGCGCGGCCGTCGCCGGCGCCCCGGGCGCGTCGCTCACGCCTCTTTCTTCTTCGGCTGCGCGCTGATCTCCAGCAACGGCCGCTGCTTCTGCGTCACCGTCGCCTCGGTCACCCGCACCTCGAGCACGTCGTCGCGCCCGGGCAGGTCGAACATCGTCTCCAGCAGCAGCTCCTCGAGGATCGCCCGCAGGCCGCGCGCGCCCGTACCGCGCTGGATTGCCTTCTTGGCCACGGCGCGCAGCGCCGCATCGTCGAAGTTCAGCTCCACGTCCTCGAGCTCGAAGAGTTTCTTATACTGCTTGGTCAGCGCGTTCTTCGGCTCCTTGAGGATCTGCACCAGCGCGTCCTCGTCCAGCCCCTCGAGCGGGACCGTGACCGGCAGGCGGCCCACCAGCTCGGGAATCAACCCGAAGCGCAGCAGGTCTTCCGGCTCGATCGCCCCGAAGATGTTCGTCTTGCTGCCGTCTTCCTTGGCCGCCGAGTCGTTGTTGAAGCCGATCGCCCGCTTGCCCAGGCGCGCCTCGATGATTTTCTCGAGGCCGTCAAAGGCGCCGCCGCAGATGAACAGGATGTCCTTGGTGTTGATCTGGATGTATTCCTGCTGCGGGTGCTTGCGGCCGCCCTGCGGCGGCACGCTGGCCACGGTGCCCTCGAGGATCTTCAGCAGCGCCTGCTGCACGCCCTCGCCGCTCACGTCGCGCGTGATGCTCGGGTTCTCGCTCTTGCGCGCGATCTTGTCGATCTCGTCGATGTACACGATGCCGCGCTCGCACTCGGCGACGTTGAAGTCGCCCGCCTGCAGCAGCCGCACGAGGATGTTCTCCACGTCCTCGCCCACGTAGCCGGCTTCGGTCAGCGTCGTCGCGTCGGCGATCGTGAACGGCACGTCGAGGATGCGCGCCAGCGTCTGCGCCAGCAACGTCTTGCCTACGCCGGTGGGGCCGAGGAGCAGGATGTTCGACTTATCGAGCTCGACATCGCCCTCGCGCTTGGCGCCGGAGTTGATGCGCTTGTAGTGGTTGTACACCGCCACCGCCAAGGCCTTCTTCGCGCCTTCCTGCCCGATCACGTACTGATCCAGCGTCGCCTTGATCTCCTGCGGCAGCGGGACGCTGGTGTGCGTCTCCGCAACCTCCCGCTCTTCATCCTCGGCCAGAATCTCGTTGCACAGTGCGATGCACTCGTTGCAGATGTACACGGACGGGCCGGAAATGAATTTCCGCACGGCGTCCTTGGACTTTCCGCAGAAGGAGCAACGCAGGTGACGATCTTGGCTCATTGACGGATGACGGATGACGGATGACGGATGACGGGAGGAGCGAATGTGGAGGCGGGAACCTCTCTCGACTTCCTTCGACAACCTATCGTAACGCTAGGGCAGGGACCGCCCCAAGAAAACAGCCGGAGGGCTCGTGAAAAAATTCACAAACCCGCCGGCTGTGGATAACTAATTACTTCGTCGCGGCCAGCGCGGACGCTGCCACCTCGGCCTCGGCGCGGCTCGTGATGACCTGGTCAATCAACCCGTAGCCAACCGCTTCCTCGGAGCTCATAAACCGGTCGCGATCCACGTCGCGCTCGATCTGCTCCAGCGGACGGCCCGTGTGCTTGGCCATCAACTCGTTCATCCGGCTGCGAAGGTACAGGATCTCCTTCGCCTGGATCTCGATGTCCGCCGCCGTGCCCGACGCGCCGCCCGACGGCTGGTGGATCATGATGCGCGAGTTCGGCAGCGCCGAGCGCTTGCCCTTCGCGCCCGCCGTCAGCAGGAAGGCACCCATCGACGCCGCCAGGCCCATACAGATCGTGTTCACCGGCGACTTCAGGAATTGCATTGTATCGTAGATCGCCAAGCCCGCGCTCACGCTGCCGCCCGGCGAGTTGATGTACAGGTGGATGTCGCGCCCCGGGTTGTCCGCCTCGAGGAACAGCAGTTGGGCGATGATCATATTCGCCACGTCATCGTTCACCGGCGTGCCGAGGAAGATGATGCGGTCCATCAGCAGGCGGCTGTACACGTCGTAGCTGCGCTCGCCGCGGCTGCTGCGCTCGATCACATACGGATTCGGGATGATCGCCATAGAAAAGCTCCTTACGCCTGCTCGATGGTGTTCCGCTCGAGGAGCCACGCGAACACGCGCTCCTCGGTGATGCCCCGCTCAAGCTCGCGGAGGCGCCCCGCCTTCTGCAAGGAGGCGTACATCTTTCCCGCGTCCTCGCCCCGCTTGGCCGCCAGCTCCGCCACCTTGGCGTCCACGTCCGCTTCGGTCGCCGCCAGCGCGTGCTTCTCCGCCAGCGTGTCGATGATCAGGTCGCGGCGCACCTGGCGCTCCGCCATCCCCTTGATCTCGTCGCCGAACTTGAGGATCTCGCCCTCCGGGATCCGGTACGCCTCGGCGTAGGCCTTCACCATCTGCTTCACCCAGCTCGGCGGCAGGTCGAACGGATTTGCCGTGACGAGCTCGTCGAGCAGTTGTGTGCGGCTCGCGGCATCGGCCTCGCGCTTGAGGTTCTCGCCCACGTCCGTGCGGATCGTCTCCTTCAGCGCGTCGAGCGAGGCGAAGTCGCCCATCTCGGCGGCGAAGGCGTCGTCCAGCGGCGGCAGCGACTTGCGCTTCACCTCGGCCAGCGTGGCGCGCACCGGCTTGGTCTTGCCGCGCTGCGCCTCGTCCGGGAAGTCCTCCGGCCACTTGACCGGCTGCTCCACCGACTCGCCCGGCGTCAGGCCCAGCACCAGCTCCTCGATGCCTGCGATTGCCTGGCCGGCGCCGAGCACGATGCGGTACTCGCGGCCCTCGGGAATCGTGCCGTCCTCCTCGGCCGTGGCCAGCGTCACCGTCACGAGGTCGCCCTCGTTCGGCTTGCCTTCCACCGGCGTCCAGGTCGCACGCTGCTCCAGCAGGCGATCCAGTTGCTTCTGCACCATCGCGTCGGTCACCTGGTCGGTGGGGCGCATCACGCGGAAGCCCTCGACCTTCGTGAGCTCCACGGTCGGGCGGACTTCGCAATGCAGCTCGAAGGTCAACGACTCGTCCGATCCGAACTTGACGTCGTGCGCGTGCGGCTGCGTGGCGAGGTCCAGCTTCTCCTGCTCCAGCACCTGCTGGAAGGCCTCGCGCAGGAGCGCGTCCACCGCCTCTTGGTCGATGGCCTCGGCGTACTGCTTGCGCACCATCGCCGCCGGCGCCTTGCCGGGGCGGAAGCCGGGAATGCGGACCTGCTTGGCGACGCGGTTGGCGGCGGTCTTGCGGGCCTCGGCCACGCGGGTCGCGGGGACGGCCACCTGGAGGCGGCGCTCGGCGCCCTCGGCCTTGGTGGCGGTAATCTGAATTTCCATTGGGTCAGGCTCGGGAGGTGCTGTGGAGGGTCTGTGCAGAGCAATCCGCCCCGCCCGGGCGAGGTTCGCCGGAGCGGGGCGGGTGCTTCCTGCGCCCTGAAAACTAAGCGGTGGCGGGGGTGGCTCCAAGGGCGAGCCGGGAGCGCCTCCGGGCTCTCAAGACGAGCCACAGTGGGGCCCCCATCGCCAGCACCCCGAGGATCACCGCCCACCAGTAGCCGTGCCGCGCCACCGTCGCGAGCGGCATAATGCCGTTGGTGGCGTACAGGACCAGCGGGAAGGCGAAGGCCGCGGTCGTCTCGCACCACTTGCTCGGCGGCACCACCCACAGCATCGCGCGGCTCAGCAGCACGCCCGTGACCCACCAACCGATCCAGTTGCTCAGCGGCATCCCGTAGAACAGGGGCCCACCCAGCCAGACCGGCACCCACTCGGGGAACCTGTGCAGGTCCCAGGCCCAGTGCACCGGCGCGACGTTGGTCATCTGGACCTCCATCGGCACGTCCCAAGCCGTGAGGAACAACCCGGCCACCAGCGCCCACTTCCACTTGGTCGCGCTGCTGTCGTCCGCCGCCATCAGCCGCCCGCAGAAGGCCAGGCAGCAGTAGAGCATATAGTACCAGGAGATCGGAATCGGGTACGGCACGTCGCCGAGCACCTTATACCCGAGCATCGATGTGTAGTGATAGTGCCCGAACGGCAGGCCGACGTTGGTGCCGCCGAGCTCCGAGAGCAGGGCCACGCCGCTGGCCAGCACGAACAGCGTGATCGCCTTGCCCCAACCGAAGCGCGGCGCCGAGTGCACCACGGCCGCCAGCCCGCCGAGCAGGATGTACGCCTGGCCGGAGTACTTCCAGCCCAGTTCGTAGACCTTGCCCGTGTAGGGGCCCTGCAGCCACACCGGGAACTCGCCCGCGAGTATCGTCACCATCGCCGCCGTGGCGAAGGTGATCAACGCGAGGTGGCCCCAGAGCAGCGCCTGCGCCGCTTTGTCGAGGGGGTAGGGTGCCGTCCGCATCGTCACCTGGTTCCTCCGCTCAGCACCATCTCCTCTGGTCGCGAGAGTTGCCTTGCGCCCCACTCGATCACTGGTCCGTTGGCATCGCGGGGCGGCACTTCCACCCCCGAACGCCACACGCTCCAAAGGAGTCCGGCGCGCTGCCAGTTCCCGACGCGGGCGCGGACGCTGAACGAGTCATAGTTGTTGCGCTCGATCGCCCCGAGGATGGCGGCGTACCCGTCGGCGCAGGCCCGGGCGCAGCGCTGGGCATCCGGCTCCAGCAGCGCGATGCCCGGCGAGGCCGCGCGGTACAGCGCCCGCGCGCGGGCCACTTCGTGGCGCATCAGCTGGGCCCAGCGCGGGTCGTCCTTGAGCGTCGGGTCCTGCAGCACGCGCTCGGCGGTCAGCCCGAATGCCGCGAGCACTTCATCCGGCAGGTAGCAGCGCCCGATGCCCGCGTCTTCGCCCACGTCGCGCAGGATGTTCGTCACCTGCATCGCCACGCCCAGCGTGCGCGCGTACTTCAGCGCCCGGGTGCGGACCGCCTCGTCGCCCGATACGCCAAAGATGTACGTGCACATCGCGCCCACCGACGCGGCCACGCCCTCGCAGTACTGCGAGAGCTCCGCCCAGGTCGCGTAACGCTGCGGCTGCACGTCGCGGGCCACGCCGTTCAGCAGTTCCTCCAGCACGTCCGCCGGCACGCCGTACTCGCTCACGCAGCGCCACAGCTCGCGGAACACCGGACCCTCGGGCCGCCCGTCGATCGCCTCGGCCACGCCGGCGCGATACGCATCGAGCTCGGCCTGGAGCAGGGCCGGGGCCTTGCCGCGGTTGCGGTCGACGATGTCATCCGCGAGCCGGCAGAACGCGTACACCGCGAAGGCCCCGCGGCGCTTGCGCGGCGGCAGGAAGCCGCTGGCCAGCGCGAAGGTCCGCGCGTGCGTGCGCGTGATCGCCTCGCAGTGCTGGGCGTCCGAGCGCGCCAGCGTCGAGTCGTCTTCCTTGAGGAAGCCCGGGAGCACCATCAGCGCGCGCCCTCGCTGGCCGCGGCCGCGACACGGGCCTCGCGCTGCGGCGCCGGCGCGTCACTCACGCGCCGTGCGCGTACACGGGACGCGTCCTGCGCCTCGCCGATCAAGTCCGCCACGATCTTGCCGCTGGAGATCACGCCCGGCAGTCCCGCGCCCGGATGCGTCCCCGCACCTGCGAAGTACAGGTTCGGGATGTCCTCGCTCTTGTTGTGCGGCCGGAAGTACGCCGACTGGAACAACGTCGGCTGCACCGAGAAGGCGCTGCCGAGGTGGCTGGAGAGCGTATCGCGGAAGTGGATCGGATCGATCCGCGTCTCGGTGACGATGTGCTTGGAGAGCCCCGGGAGGTAGCGATCCTCGAGGTACTGCATAATCGAGTCGCGGTAGGCTTGCCCCTGCCGGGCCCAGTCGGTCGGCCCGCCAAGATGCGGCACCGGCGAGAGCACGTACCAGGCATCGCAGCCGGTCGGCGCCAGCGAGGGATCGGTGGCCGTCGGGCGGTGCAGGTACAGCGAGAAGTCCGGCGAGAGCTGCTTGGTCTTGAAAATGTCGTCCAGCAGGCCGCGGTAGCGCGGGCCCATCAGGATCTCGTGGTGCGCGATGTCGTCGTACTGCTTGTCGGTGCCGAAGTACACCACGAACAGCGACATCGAATAGTCGAGGCCGTCCACGCGCGCGTCGGTCCACTTCTTCCGGTACTTCGGCGCGATCAGCCGCTTGTAGGTGAAGGCCACGTCGCCGTTGCTCACCACCGCGTCGGCGGCGATGGTCTCGCCGTTGGCCAAACGCACGCCGTTCGTCTTGCCCCTGCGTTCGTCGATGCTGATTTCGCCCACCGCGGTCGAGAGCCGCAGCGTGCCGCCGATGTCTTGGAAGAGCTTCACGAAGGCTTGCACCAGCGCGCCCGTGCCGCCCATCGCGAACCACACGCCCCACTTCTGCTCGAGGTGGTGGATCAGCGCATAGATGCTCGTCGTCTGGAACGGGTTCCCGCCCACGAGCAGCGGGTGGAAGGAAAACACCTGGCGCAGGCGATCGTCCTTGAGGTGCTTGTTGGCGAGGTCCGCCACCGAGCGGTCCGCGCGCAGCTTGATCAGGTCCGGCAGCACCTTGGCCATCGAGCCCAGCGTGCCGAAGGGCTTGTCGATCAGCGCCATCCCCGAATCGAACACCGCCTCGCTGGCCTTCACGAAGTCGAGGTAGCCGCGCTCGTCACCCGCATTGAACTCGCGGATTTGCCGCAGCAGCGCCTCGCGGTCCGAGTTGTAGGTGAAGACCGAGCCATCCTCGAAGCGAATCCGATAGAACGGATCGATCGGGACGATCTGGACATAGTCCGAGGTCCTGCGGCCGGCGAGCGCGAAGAGGTCGTCGATCAGCCACGGCGCCGTGATGATCGTCGGGCCGCCGTCGAAGGTGAACCCGTCCTGGCGATACACGTAGGCCCGGCCGCCCGCCTGGTCGCGTTGCTCCACGACCGTGACCTCGTGCCCCTGGGCCTGCAGGCGGATGGCCGCAGCCAATCCGCCGAATCCGCTCCCGATGACGACAATGCGCATACGTCCCCTAACGCCGGAGTGCCTCCAACGGTTCGCGCCCGGGGGGAGTGCGAAAGGTGGGACTCGAACCCACACGCCTTGCGGCACGGGATCCTAAGTCCCGCGCGTCTACCAATTCCGCCACTCTCGCGTACGGGAGGAAGCTAGTTCGCTGCTGGGTTACGCGACAGAGCGGGGACGGATGACGGAGGACGGAGGACGGAGGACGGAGCACCTATGGAGAATGCGACGGGGGCGAGCCGATCCCTCAGCCCGCCCCCGTGCAGCATCCGTCATCCGTCATCCGTCCTCTAGTTCACCCGCACATTCACCACCACCGTCCCCCCTCCTTGCCCCTCCACCCCGCGGAACACCAGCAGCGACAGGACCTCGCCCGGCTTCACCCGGTCCAGCGCGCGCTGCAGGTCGTCCAGCGACTGCACGCGCTGCTTCGGTTGCGGGAACAGCACTTCGGTGATCACGTCGTTGGGGCCGAGGCGGTTCTGCGAGGGGCTGCCGGGCTCGACCGTGACCACGCGCAGGCCGCGGTACTGCTCGGGAAGACGGCGGGCCGTCACGAACTCGGCCGGCACCGGCTCCACGCTGATGCCCAGCCGTGAGGTCGTCGGGGGCGCGGCCGGCTCATCGGCCCGCGCGATGGTGCGCGTCTCTGACGGCGCCGCGGCCAGCCGCACGCGGAAGCTGCGGCGCGTGCCGTAACGCATCGCCTCCAGCTCCACCGTGTCGCCCGGCTTCTTGGCGCGCACGGCGCGCTGCAGGGCGCTCACGCGGTCCACGCTGCGACCGTCGATCTTGGTGATGATGTCGCCTGGCTCAATGCCGGCACGGCGCGCCGGCGAATCTTCGCCGGAGTAGCCGCTCACGCGCACGCCGGCGATGGCCCGGAGGCCCGCCACCTGCGCGTCTTCCGGTGTCACCTCGTTGATGCCAACGCCCAGCACTGCGCGTCGCACCTCGCCGTGTGCGATCAGGTCGTCCATCACCTGCTTGGCCAACGTGATCGGGATCGCGAAGCCGTAGCCCGCGTAGAAGCCCGTGCGCGAGGCGATCGCCGTGTTCACGCCGATGACTTCGCCCTTCGAGTTCACCAGCGGACCACCCGAGTTACCGGGATTGATGGCCGCGTCCGTCTGGATGAAGTCGCTGATGGCGTAGGTGTCTTGGTTGAGCCCGGTCAGGCCGCGCCCCTTGGCGCTCACGATGCCGGCCGTCACGGTGAAATCCAGCCCCAGCGGGTTGCCGATGGCCAGCACCCACTCGCCCACGCGCAGCGACTCGTCGTCGCCGAAGGTGAGCGGCGTGAAGTTGCGACCCTCGATCTTCAGCACCGCCACGTCCGTCGATGGGTCGCGGCCTACGATGCGCGCCTCGAACACCCGGCGGTCCTGCATCGAGACCTTCACGCGGTCGGCACCCTCGATCACGTGGTTGTTCGTGAGGATGTAGCCGTCGCGGCTGACGATGAAGCCCGAGCCGCTCGACTCCTGCGGCTGCTGCTGCTGCGGAGGCTGCCCGAACAGTTCCTCGAAGCCCGGCGGCAGTTGCTGGCTCGGGCGCCGGCGCTGGTTGGCGCGCACATCCCGCTCGGCCTGGATCGACACCACCGCCGGCGTGATGTACTCGGCGATGCTCACGAAAGCGTTCGACGCATCCGCGATGGTCCGCACCTCGTCGGTGCGCGGACGCGGCGCCGACGCCGTGCCCCCTCCGCCCTGCGCGAACACGCGCGGGGTCCAGTCCATCGAAGAAGCGAAGATGACGCCGCCAACGAAGGCGATCGTCGCGGCAACGATCAGCTTGGAACGCGACATACGAATGGTCATCCGTTGAAGGTAAGCAAAAGGGCCGCTGGTGGCGGCCCTTTCCCTCGGGCTTTCGCCCCACACCGTGTTTGTACCACGGAGCGGGGCGAGGGTTTCCGGGCCGCCCGTTCGGTCAGTCCTTCTTCTCGTCCACGATCTCGAAGTCCGCCTCGACCACGTCGTCCTTGGCGGCATCGGCCGGCGCAGCGTCCGCCGGGGCGGTACCGTCCGTCGGCTGCGCGGCGCCAGCGGCGTACACCGCCTGACCCGCCGCCTGGAACGCGGCCGTCAGCTCCTCCAGCGCCGCCTTCACTTCGGCCATATCCTCGCCGCGGTGCGCCTTGCGCGCACGCTCCACCGCTGCGTCCAGCCGCGACTTGGCCTCGGCCGGCACCTTGTCGGCCCACTCCGCCGATTCCTTCTCCACCTGATAGGCCAGCGTGTCCAGGCGGTTGCGCGTGTCGATCTCCTCGCGCTTCCGCTTGTCCTCGGCCGAGTTCTTCTCGGCGTCCTTCACCATCCGGTCGATCTCGGCGTCCGACAGGCCGCTCGAGGCCTCGATGCGGATCTTCTGCTCCTTGCCCGTGGCCTTGTCGCGCGCCGTCACGTGCAGGATGCCGTTGGCATCGATGTCGAAGGTGACTTCCACCTGCGGCATCCCGCGCGGGGCCGGCGGGATGCCCGTGAGCTGAAACTTGCCGATCGTCTTGTTGTGCAGCGCCAGCTCGCGCTCGCCCTGCAGCACGTGGATCTCCACCGTCGTCTGGTTGTCGTCGGCGGTCGAGAAGGTCTCCGACTTCTTCGTCGGGATGGTCGTGTTCCGCGGGATGAGTACCGTGGTCACGCCGCCCAGCGTCTCGATGCCCAGCGACAGCGGCGTCACGTCGAGCAGCAACACGTCCTTCTGCTCGCCGGTGAGCACCGCGCCCTGGATGGCCGCGCCCACGGCGACGACCTCGTCCGGGTTCACGCCCTTGTTGGGCTCCTTCTTGAAGAAGTCCTTCACCACTTCCTGGATCTTCGGGATGCGCGTCGAGCCGCCGACGAGGATGACCTCGTCGATCGCCCCGACGTCGTAGCCCGCGTCCTTGAGCGCCTTCTCCATCGGCGGGATCGTGCGGCGCACGAGGTCGTCCACCAACTGCTCGAACTTGGCGCGCGTGAGCTGGTAGTTGAGGTGCTTGGGGCCCGAGGCATCGGCGGTGATGAACGGCAGGTTGATGTCCGTGCTCATCGTGCCTGAGAGCTCGATCTTCGCCTTCTCCGCGGCTTCCTTCAGGCGCTGCAGCGCCATCGGGTCCTTGGACAGGTCGATGGCCTGGTCCTTCTTGAACTCGGCCACCAGCCAATCGATGACCTTCTGGTCGAAGTCGTCGCCGCCGAGGTGCGTATCGCCGTTGGTGGACTTCACCTCGAACTGCCGTGTGCCGTCCACCTCGTAGAGCTCGAGGATGGAGATGTCGTAGGTGCCGCCGCCCAAGTCGAACACGGCGACCTTCTCGTCGGTCTTCTTGTTCTTGTCGAGGCCGTAGGCCAGCGCGGCGGCCGTCGGCTCGTTCACGATGCGCAGCACCTCGAGGCCGGCGATCTTGCCGGCGTCCTTGGTGGCCTGGCGCTGGGCGTCGTTGAAGTACGCCGGCACCGTCACGACGGCCTTGGTCACGCCGTGGCCGAGGTAGTCCTCGGCGGTCTGCTTCATCTTCTGCAGGATCATCGCCGAGATCTCGGGCGGCGTGTACGTCTTGCCCTGGACTTCGACGGTGGCGAGGTCGTTCTGGCCGCGCACGACCTTGTACGGCACGCGGGCCGTCTCGGACTGCGTCTCGCTCATCTTGGCGCCCATAAAGCGCTTGATCGAGAAGACCGTGTTCTGCGGGTTGGTCACCGCCTGGCGCTTGGCGATCTGCCCCACGAGGCGCTCGCCGTCCTTGCTGAAACCGACCACCGACGGGGTCGTACGCCCACCCTCGGCGTTCGGGATGACGACGGGGTCGCCGCCCTCCATCACCGCCACCACCGAGTTGGTCGTGCCCAGGTCGATGCCAATCACCTTGTCTGCCATTTGGTCCTCGAGCAGGTATCTTGCGGAAAGTTGGTCCCCGGGACCCTTCGGTCGCGGGCAGAGTTACGTCGATAGTGACGGCAAGGCGCGGGCCACGGATTCACGCCATTTTGGCACCCCGGCAACCTCGTGTTGCTGGCCAGCGACAGGACCTCGGGAATGATTCCCCTCAGCGACGACAATCCGACGGTCCGGGTGCCGGTGATGACCATCCTGTTGCTGACCGCCATCGGCAGCGCCTGGGTGATTATCCAAGGTGCGGGGTTCCGCCTCGAGACCCTGGCGATGAGCGTCTGCAACCTGGGGATGGTGCCCGCCGAGCTGACCGGGGCCGCACCGCTGGGCACCAGCGTGCCGTTGACGCGCACGCTGCTCTGCGTGGTGGATGCGGAGCCGGTGAACTGGCTCAGTCCGTTGACCTCGATGTTCCTTCACGGGAGTTGGGCACACCTGCTCGGCAACGGCCTGTTCCTCTGGGTGTTCGGCAACAACGTCGAAGATGTTATGGGGCGGGGGCGCTTCCTGCTGTTCTATCTGCTTTGCGGTCTGGCGGCAGCGGCCGTGCACGTGTTCGTGCAGCCGGCGTCGGCGGTGCCGACCGTGGGCGCATCGGGCGCCATCTCGGGCGCGATGGGGGCGTATCTGGTGCTCTTTCCGCGGGTGCGCGTGCGGATGCTGTTCATCTTCGTGATCTTCTTCCGCATCATCCCGCTGCCGGCCTGGGGTGTGCTGCTGTGGTGGTTCGTGTTGCAGCTGCTCCTGGGCCTGCCCGACCTCGCCGCGCTGCCTGATTCGGGAGGCGGAGTGGCGGTCTGGGCGCACGTCGGAGGCTTCGCGGCCGGTGTGCTGCTGGTCCGCGTATTCCAGCGCGACGACCTGGTAGCCCAGAGGCGGGCTATGTTGTTGCGGCGCGGGCTCTTGGACGCGGTGTGAGGGGGTTGCTGTAACAGTCGTGTTACAGTGTCGATATAATGGTTTGCCGCTGTCCCTCGGCAGGGGGTAACTTTCGTGCGCGATGCCGCGCGATTTTCGCGCGGATTCGACCCTCCCACCACCGCCTCGGGCGGACCCCCTGTGAGATTCCTGCCGAAGGACGAAGGCTTCTTTGGTCTCTTCGATCAACTCGCCGCGCACCTGATGACGGCTGCTGCGCACCTCCGAGACCTCTTCCAACATCCCGAACGCCACGACGAGATCGTCGTGAAGGTCAAGGCCGAGGAACACGCCGCCGACCTGCTGACCTACGACATTATGCAGCGCATCGACCGGTCGTTCGTGACGCCGCTCGACCGCGAGGACATCCACCTCCTCGCCAACCGCCTCGACAACGTCGTCGACCTGATGGACGGCACGGCCCGTCGGGCCACGATGTTCCACATCACGACGCGCCGTCAGCCCGCGATCGATCTCGTGGACGTCCTCGTGGAATGCTCCGGCGTGCTGGCGAAGGGCGTGAAGGAGATCCGCAACCCGCAGGCGGTGCACAAGGTGGCGCGGCAGGTGAAGGAACTGGAGGAGAAGGCCGACGCGCTGTACGCCAAGGCCATCAGCGACCTCTTCGCCGGGCAGCCGGACGCGCTCGAGGTCATCAAGTGGAAGGAGATCTACGACAACCTCGAGCACGCCGTGGATGAGTGCGAGGACGTCGCGAACGTGCTCGAGAGCATCTCCCTCAAGAACTCCTGAGCGCGCCGTGGTCTGGTATATCCTCGCCATCGTCGGGGTGGCGTTCATCTTCGACTACATCAACGGCTTCCACGATTCCGCGAACTCCATCGCGACCATCGTGGGGACGCGGGTGCTCAGTCCCTTCACGGCGGTCGTCTGGGCGGCGACGTTCAACTTCCTCGCCCTCTTCCTCTTCGACACGGGGGTCGCCAAGACCATCGGCAAGGGGATGATCGACCTGGCCATCGTGAACCCCGACGTCATCCTCGCCGGATTGCTCGGGGCCATCACCTGGAACCTCATCACGTGGTGGTACGGCATCCCCTCGAGCTCCTCGCACGCACTGATCGGCGGCTACGCCGGCGCGGCGGTGACCAAGGCCGGCTTCGGGGCCATCATCGCCTCGGGCTGGACCAAGACGATCATCTTCATCGTCCTTTCGCCCCTCATCGGTATGCTGGCCGGCTTCAGCCTGATGGTCGGCACCACCTGGCTCTTCCGCAAGCAACGGCCGGCCCGTGTGGAGCCGCTGTTCCGCGGCCTGCAGATCACCAGCTCGGCGCTGTTCTCGCTCTCGCACGGCGCCAACGACGCGCAGAAGACGATGGGCATCATCGTCTCGCTGCTGGTGGCGGGCCAGATGTACTTCGTGGACGAGACCGGCTTCCTGCGACACTTCTACCTGCCGGGCGGCGACGAGATTCCGTTCTGGATCAAGCTCGGGGCGCACCTGGCCATCGCGCTCGGCACCTTGATGGGCGGCTGGCGCATCGTGCACACGCTGGGCTCGCGCGTCACCAAGCTGCGCCCGATGGGCGGCTTCTGCGCCGAGACCGGCGGCGCGACGGCCATCTTCATCGCGACCTTCCTTGGCATTCCAGTGTCGACGACGCACACCATCTCCGGCTCCATCGTCGGCGTCGGCGCGACGCACCGTCTCTCGGCGGTGCGCTGGGGCGTGGCGAGCCGGATGATCTGGGCCTGGATCATCACCATTCCGGCCTCGGCAGCAGTGGCCGCCATCGCGTACCTGATCGTCTCGGGCGTGCGGGGCTAGGGCGATGAATCCGCTGGCCTCCAAGAACCCCGCGTTCCTGAACCGCGAGCTGTCGTGGCTCGAGTTCAATGCGCGGGTGCTCCACGAGGCCGAGGACGAACGCACGCCGCTGCTCGAGCGCGTGAAGTTTCTCGCCATCTACGGCTCCAATCTCGACGAGTTCTATATGGTCCGCGTGGCGGGCCTGCGCCGGCAGCTTTCGGCCGGCGTGTTGCAGACCGCGGTGGACGGACTGAGCCCGGCCGAGCAGTTGGCGCTCATCGACGCGCGGGTGCTGGAGCTCAACGCGCGCGCGCGCACGCTGCTCAAGGACACGCTGCTGCCGGCCCTGCGCGGTATCGGCGTGCGCCTGCTCGCTGCCTCCGAGCTGGAGGCCGACGAACGCGAGACGGTGGCGGCGTTCTTCGACAACCAAGTCTTCCCGGTGCTCACACCGCTGGCGGTGGATCCGGGCCATCCGTTCCCGTACATCTCCAACCTCTCGCTCTCGCTCGCGGTGGAACTGCGCGACCCCGAGCAGGGCGACGTGCGCTTCGCGCGCGTGAAGGTGCCCAAGAGCCTGCCGCGCTGGGTGCCCACGGGACGTCCCAACAGCTACATCCCGCTCGAGGCGCTGATCGGCGACCGGCTCGACGCGCTGTTTCCCGGGATGGAGGTCCTCGGCCACTGGACCTTCCGGCTCACGCGGTACTCGGACCTCGAGATCTCGCACACCGAGGAGCCCGAGGACCTGCTGGCAAGCATCGAGGAGCAGCTGTTCCAGCGTCGCTTCGGCGAGGTCGTGCGCCTCGAGGTGGAGGAAGGCACGCCGGCGCACCTGCGCGCGCTGCTGCTCGACGAGCTGCGCGGCAGCGAGGCGCCGGAGATGGCGCCGCTGACCGAGCGCGAGCTGCACGCGCCCGGGCCGTTGCTCGACCTCTCGGACTTCCTGCCGCTGTCCGGCCTCGACTTTCCGGAGCACCGCGATCCGCCGCTGATCCCGGCCGTGCCGCCCGAGCTGCGCGACACCACCCGCTCGATCTTCGACGTGGTGCGCGAGCAGGAGATCCTCATCCACCATCCCTTCGACTCCTTCGGGGCCTCGGTGGAGACCTTCATCGAGAGCGCCGCGCGCGACGAACAGGTGCTGGCCATCAAGATGACGCTCTACCGCACCAGCGGCGACGGGGCCATCGTGCAGGCCCTCACCGAGGCGGCCCAGCGCGGCAAGCAGGTCGCCGTGCTGGTGGAGCTGCAGGCGCGCTTCGACGAGATCAACAACATCGCCTGGGCGCGCACGCTCGAGTCCTTCGGCGTGCACGTGGTCTACGGCCTGCCCGGCCTCAAGACACACACCAAGACGGCGCTGGTGGTGCGCAAGGAAGCCGACGGCATCCGGCGCTACGTGCACATCGGCACCGGCAACTACAACACGCGCACCGCCCGCATCTACACCGACCTCGGGCTCATCACCTGCGACGAAGCCATCGGCGCCGACATCACCGACCTGTTCAACTCGCTCACCGGTTATTCGCGCCAGCGCGAGTACCGCCGCTTGGTCGTGGCGCCGGTGAATATGCGCGAGCGGGTGCTCGGGCTCATCGCCCGCGAGGCGGCGCACGCCCGTGCGGGGCGGCCGGGTCGCATCATCGCCAAGATGAACGCCCTCGTGGACGCGCAGATCGTCGAGGCGCTCTACGACGCATCCGACGCCGGCGTCGAGATCGACCTCATCATCCGTGGCATCTGCTGCCTGCGGCCGGGCGTCGAGGGCCTGTCGGAGCGCATCCGCGTGATCAGCATCATCGGGCGCTTCCTGGAGCACTCGCGCATCTGGATGTTCGGCAACGACGGCGCGCCGGAGTACTACTTCGGCTCGGCCGACTGGATGCCGCGCAACCTCGACCGCCGCGTCGAGGTCGTCACGCCGGTGGAGAACCCGCTCTTCCAGCGACGCATCCAGTCCGTGCTCGATGTCTGCCTCAGCGACAATCGCCAGGCCTGGGATCTCAAGTCGGATGGCTCGTACGTGCAGCGCCAGCCCGAGCCCGGGCGCGGTGAGCGCGCGACGCACCGAATGCTGCTGCGCGACAGTTGGGGCGGTAGCCGCGAGAGCGGCGCGTTCACCTTCGACGTGAGCCCGCTGCAGCGCAGCAAGGAACCGGGGCGACCGCCGAGTTCGACGGCGGAGTTCCGGGCGTTCAGCGGCGGCTGAGCCGCCTCAGGCCTTGCCGGTCCGCAGCGTCTCGGCGAACTCCTCGGGCAGGCCCGCCGCGCGCAGTGCCTTCGCGGCCGCTTCTACATCGTAGCCGACGCGACGCTGCTCGGCCCGCGGCTCACCGTCGCCGAGCGTGAGCAGCACCCAGCCGGCGCGTGCATCGCCGTCCTTCGGGCGACCGACGCTGCCGGTGTTCACGAACAGTGTGCCGTCCACGAGCCGACTCCACGGCTTATGCGTGTGGCCGAACGCGATCACGTCGCCGCTGCGCGCGCCCACCTGGTCGGCCATCTTCCGCAGGAAGTCGTCGCTGCGGTCCTCCGTCACGTAGACGAGGTTGTTCGTCGGCGTGGCGTGCATCAGGAAGACCGTCGGGCCGCCGGTGTGGCCGCCCAGCGGCTTGAGGTCGAGCCGGAAGGGCAGGGCCGCGAGCGCACGCTTGGACGCCTCGCTGGTGTTGGCAAGCGTCCAGGCGAAGCTCTCGTGCGCCAGCTCTTCTTGCCGCGGGTTCTCCGACCGGCAGCCGCAGTGCTTGTAGTGGTGGGCGACGGTCGAGTCGTAGTTGCCGCTCACGCCGGGGATGCCTTCGGCCTCGAGCCGCGCGACGACTTCGTTGGGGTTGGCCTGATAGCCCACGAGGTCGCCGAGGTGATAGCGCGCAGCGATGTCCGGCTGCGCGGCGATGTCCGCCAGCACGGCTTCCAGCGCCTGCAGGTTGGCGTGGACGTCGGAGAGCAGCGCGAGGCGGATGGTCATCGGCAGGGGATGGCGCCGCGCTTGGCGGCGGCGGTGGCGGCAGCGTCCCGCTCGCGGCGCAGGCGCGCGTCCGCGGCGTGCAGGCCGTCGAGCACGGCGTCGAGCTGCCGTTGCGCGTGATCCGGCAGCGCCGCCAGGCGGTAGTACGCGAACTTGCTGCGCCGCTCCACCTCGACGAGACCGGCGGCGCGCAGCCGCGCGAGGTGCCGAGACACGAACGGCTGCGATTCGCCGGTGAGGTCCTGCAGGTCGCAGACGCAGAGCTCGCCGCCGGCCAGGAGATTGAGCAGGCGCAGGCGCGCCGGATCGCCGCAGGCCTCGTGGAGGGCGGCGATCCCGGCGAGCGCGTTACGCGTCGCGGACGGGATGGTCGGGGCGGTCACGGCGGCATTGTATATGGTATAGCATATACGATATGTTTGGCGCAGTCCGTTGGCAACCGTTGCATCCCCCCACTCGACTTCCCGTGAGCGCTCCCGCCGTCGTCGCCCGCCTGAGCACGATCGATCGCTTCCTGCCGCTGTGGATCTTTGCCGCGATGGCGACTGGCCTTGGCCTCGGCCGCGTCTGGCCGGGGCTCGGCGCCGCGCTCGACGCCGCGCAGGTGGCCGGCGTGTCCGTGCCGATCGGCATCGGCCTGCTGTGGATGATGTATCCCGTCCTCGCCAAGGTGAAATACGAGAGCATCGGGCGGCACGCGGCCGACACCAAGCTGCTGGGCACCTCGCTGCTGCTGAACTGGGTGATCGGGCCGCTGGTGATGTTCGCGCTGGCGTGGACCTTCCTGTCGGACCTGCCGGAGTACCGCAACGGCCTCATCCTCATCGGCCTCGCCCGCTGCATCGCGATGGTGCTCATCTGGAACACGCTGGCCTGCGGGTCGAATGAAATCGCCGCCGTGCTCGTGGCGCTGAACTCGGTGTTCCAGATTCTCACCTATTCGTTCCTCGGGTATCTCTTCCTCGTC
The DNA here is from genome assembly GCA_019637355.1 of Gemmatimonadaceae bacterium. Taxonomy (NCBI): domain Bacteria; kingdom Pseudomonadati; phylum Gemmatimonadota; class Gemmatimonadia; order Gemmatimonadales; family Gemmatimonadaceae; species Gemmatimonadaceae bacterium. The sequence continues at coordinate 832,663 of JAHBVT010000001.1, forward strand.
ACGGTGCCGGGCTGGATGGGCGTCGAGGGGGCGGCGCTGGACATCTCGATGGGCGAGATCGCCAAGAGCGTCGGGATCTTCCTCGGCATCCCGCTCTTTGCCGGCTGGTTCACGCGGCGCACGTTAGTCGCGCGCCGCGGCGACGGCTGGTACGAGCGCGTGTTCCTGCCGCGCATCGGACCGACGGCGCTGCTCGGGCTGCTCTACACGATCGTGCTGATGTTCGCGATGCAGGGGCATCGGATCATCGAGGCGCCGCTGGACGTCGCGCGCGTGGCCGTCCCGCTGACGCTGTACTTCCTCGTGATGTTCGGCCTGGCGTTCTGGCTGTCCAAGCGCCTCGGCTTCGATTACCCGACGACGGCGTCGCTGTCGTTCACGGCGGCGGGCAACAACTTCGAGCTGGCCATCGCGGTGGCCATCGGAACCTTCGGCATCGCCTCCGGTGAGGCGCTGGCGGCGGTGATCGGTCCGCTGATCGAGGTGCCGGTGCTCGTGGCGCTGGTCTACGTGTCGCTCTGGGCGCAGCGCCGCTACTTCCCGGGCGCGCTGGCGTCGTAGCGCGGTGCCGGTGCGGGCGCGGCGAGATCAGGCGGCGTCTGCGTCGTCAGGTCCGTACACCGCGCCGTCGGGCCCCACGACCTCCACCGGCGCGCCGGCCACTTCCGCGAGCAGGCCGGCCTTGCGGCTCGCGCCCCAGAGTTCGAGGCGCAACGGCGCGTTGGTGCGCCGCGGCACCGGCGTGATGCGCATCGCGCGCTCCAGCCACCGCACCTTGAGCTTCTCCACCGCGCGGACGTGTCCGCGATCGAAGCCATCGGCCACGCGGAGGATCGCGCTGAGCCGTCGTACGCGCTCGCGCGTCTCGCGGTCCAGCGCCCAGTAGGCCGTGTGCTTGCGCTTGGGTTCGCTGCCGCGGTGGTAGCGCGCCACGTGGGCGATCACCATCTGCTCGTCCGGCGGGATGCCGAGCAGGTCGGCGTGCTGGATGAGATGGAACGAATGCTTGTGGTGGCCCTGGTAGTTGATGTGGTACCCGACGTCGTGCAGCAACGCGGCGTCGGCCAGCGTCTGGCGCTCGGAGGCATCGCAGCCGAGTCGCGCGCCGATGGCATCGAAGAGCTGCAGGGCCAGCGTACGCACCTGCTGCGAGTGCGGCGCCTCGTAGTGGCAGCGCTCGGCGAAGGCCAGCACCGAGCGAGCCCGCGCCTCGCCGGGGTCGGCGATCACCGCCTTCACCCGGGCCGTCTCGAGCAGCAGTCCCTCGCGGATGCCGTAGCCGCTGGCCGTGAGCTCGCGCGGTTCCACGCGGGCCAGCACTTCCGCCGCCACCGCGAGACCCGCGACAATGATGTCCCTGCGGCCGGGATTCAGGCCTTCGACCTCGATGCGCTCCTCCGGCGTCATCGCGCTGAGCTGCTCGAGGATGTGCTCCAGCTCGTGCCGCGGGATGCGCGTGCCGTGGACGCTGCGCACGCGAATGCCTTGCCGCGCGAGGAACATCCCCGCGAGGTTCGTGAACGTGCCGCCGGAGCCGATCACCTCGGCGCCGCGCCAATCGCGCACCGGCAGCGCCTTGCGGATGGCCTCGCGCACGTGCTTGCGCAGCTTCTTCACGCCCTTGGGGCCGTCGCGGTCGGAGAGGAATCGCTCCGTCATCCGGATGGCGCCGAAAGGGAAGGTGAGCAGTCGCTCGACAAGGCCTTCGGCCGCCAGCGCGAGTTCCAGCGATCCGCCGCCGATGTCCATCACTACCGAGCGTCCGACGCCCAGTTCGAAGTGCGCCAGCGCCGAGCGGAAGGCGAGCCGCGCTTCTTCCTCGCCGTCGAGGATGCGCACGCGCAGGCCGGTCTCGCGGCGCACGCGGCTGAGGAAGGCCTGTCCGTTGGCGGCGTCGCGCACGGCGCTGGTGGCGACGGCTTCGATGCGCTTGGTCCCGATCTGCCGCGCCAGCGTAGCCATCCGACCCAGCGCCTCGACGGCTTCGTTCACGTGCGACTCATCGAGGCGTCCGTGCTTGGCGAGGCCGGCACCCAGGCGCGGTGCTGCCTTGAGCTCGTCCACGACGCGGATCGTGCCGTCCGGCGAGACGTCGGCGACGATCTGGCGGATGGAGTTGGAGCCGATGTCGATGGCGGCGATGCGCTGCTCGCGCTCGTCGCGGACGGGGCGGTACGGGCCCTCGGTCGACTTCGGCAGGGTCACGGCGAGCGGGGTGTGGGGCAGGTTCCGGGGCGCAGCGCGGCGAGGCGTTGCCGCTGGCGGTTGGCGACCGCAGTTGGCAGTGCTGCGTAGCCTAGTTCCCCGGCCATCCGGGCGCCATCGTCGAGCGCCCAGCGCGCAAAGGCGATGAAGTGCGCCGCCTTGGTCGCGTCACCGAGCGCCGCGTCTGCGATGATGCGCGTGACGCCGACGGCCGGGTAGGCCGCGGCACCGCTAGCGCCGATGGCGCCCAATGCCGTGTCACTGGCGGTGGGCGAAAGCAGCTCGGCGACGGCGGCCGCGGCGGACGTCGCGCTTGGGAGCACGAAGGCTCCGCTGGCATTGCGCAACGCCGCCACGGCGAGGCCGGCCTGCGCCGCGTACGTCTGCTCCACCACGCCGATCGCGCCGGCCTGCGTGGCGATGGCCGCCGTGATGCCTTCGTTGCCCTCGACCTGTGCCGCCGCCGACGTCAGGGCGCGCGCGCTGCCGGCGGCGCGCCAATGCGCGCTCTGTTCCAGGTACTGCGCGAACAGTGCGCTGGTGCCCGTGACCCGTGCGCGCTGAACCACGCGGATGGGTAGGGACGGCAGCGTCACGCCGGGATTGAGCGCCACCAGCGCGGCGTCGTCCCAGCGTGAGATGCGGCCGGTGAAGATTCGGGCGAGTACGTCGGCGTCCAAGCGCAGCGGGGCGGAGAGTCCGGGGACGCGATAGGCCACGGCCACGGCACCGGCCACCATCGGGATCGCGAGCGGCCCGCAGAAGCTGCGGGCCTGCTCCTCCGCCGTCAGCGGTCGGTCGGCCGCGCCAAAGTCCGCCTCGCCGGCGAGCAGCATCCGGATGCCTTCGGTGCTGCCGACGGAGAAGTAGTTGATCCGCACGCCCGAGCGCCGGCCGTAGTCGGCGAACCAGCGGCGGTACAACGGATACGGAAACGTCGCGCCCGCCCCGACGAGGTCGATGCCGCCCGACGGCTGCGGCGGGGTCGGGCGGGAGCGGATCCACTCCACGCCGATGGCGAAGCCAGCCAGGACGCCGAGCCAAGCGAAGGCGACGGTGCGCAGGACGCCGGTGGAGCGGGGGGGCTGCACCGTCAATTGGCGCCCAGTTCGTTCTGCAGGCCGAGCAGCTTGTGGATGCCATCGCGCTCGATGAGCGTCTTGGCCAGCCAGATGGTCTCCTCAAAACCGTTGCGCCGAATGACGACGGCACAGGGGCCGTACACGCTGCTGCGGCCGACGCGGCGCGGCTCGTCCGAACACTGCGTGCGCAGGACCGTCGCCGGGCCCTTGCCGGCGGCGACCAGTGCGCGGGTCAATCCGCGGCCGGTCTGCGCCATAATCAACTCCCAACCGATGTGCGGCGGCATACCGCTCGCGCCTTCGGTGCTCTCGGGGAAGTACAGATAGGCGTATTCAGCCCGCGAGACGATGAGCGGCGTCATCGCGAGCGTGTCGCCGGCCACGAGCAGTTCCCAGTAGCGGCGGATCAGTGCGTCCGTGGTTGGCGCGCCGCCCGTGAGGCGCGCCGGCGCCGGCCCGCTGACGGTGGCCTGGAAGCGCCGGAGATTCTCTTCCGGCGAGAAGACGCTGTCGACGACGTAGCCGGGCGTCTTGCGCAAGGAATCCTGCGACGCGATGAGCACGCCGTCGGAGCGCCACTCGACCATCTTCGGGTCGATGCCGCGCGGGATGGGTTGACGCACGATGCCGTCGGCGTCCGGGCGCTCGCCGCACGCGGCAGCCAGCAGGACGGGGACGGCGAGCAGGAGCAGGAGGGACAAACGAAGCGCAGGCATCGGGCACTGGGGGAGGAAAGTGAACCCGGGGGGCCGCCATCGCATCGATGGCGACCCCCCGGGGAACCTACGAGAAGGAGCTAGTTTCGGAAGTACGTCGTCCAGCCGCTGTACCAGGGCGTGGCCACATCGGGCTGGACCGCGCCGCGGAAGGTCGTGCCGGCCAGCGTGCCGCCGAAGAAGTTGCTGACGCGATTCGGGATCAACCCGGGGAGCGTGGCTCCGGTGCCGCCGGTGCGCAGCGCCGAAACGGCGGCCGGGCGCCAGTCGAAGTTGAAGCCGTTGCTGATCGTGGTCGCCGCGGTCGGCAGGCTGACGAACAGCGTGTGCGCCGCATCAGCCGACGTCTCCAGATTGCTGGTCGTGAAGCGGTCCGCCGTGCCGAAGCGGTTCGTCATCCCAGTGGTGTCGAAGGTGCGCGGGTTATCGATGAACAGGGTGTTGACGATGTTCAGCGAGTCTTCCGTGATGCGGGTGCTGGTCTCCGGATCGAAGACCGAGAGTCCGGCCTCGGGCCAGCGGCCGACCACGCCGTTCATAAAGACGCCGCCGGTACCGCGGCGGACCAGCATCCCGACGCCACCGTCGCCGTTCGGACGCACCGGCAGCACGCCCGGGCCCGGGCCGATGATGGTGTAGTTGGCGAACACCGGCATCGAGTACGGCGTGGAGTTGAAGCCGGCCGCGCAGGTGCCTGCCGCCGAGCCGCAGCCGTCGATCTCGAAGCCGTTCTGCTCGCCGGAGAGCGCGCCCGGGTTGCCGGGGCGCGGCGAGACGCGGGGGCCGGTCTGCAGGGCGATGATGTACTGCACGCGGCCGCGGTAGCCCTCCGCGGCGTCGAAGTGGTCGTCACCCGACTCGTAGGACACCAGGTAGCGGCCGTCCACCGTGCCGCCGAACCACTCGAACATATCGTCGAGGCCACGGATGGCCTGGTTGTACTCGAAGCGCGTGGCGCTTCCGACGGCGTACATCGAGTAGGAGTTGAGTTCCACGTTCAGGATGGCCGCCGCACCCGCGAACTCGACGCGGGTGTAGACCATCGAGCCCGAGTTGTCGTTGTCGAGGTTCCCGCCGTTCCAGCTGACCGTGTCGGCCGGCGCCGGACCCTCGACCACGGTACGGCCGGTGCGGTTGGAGCGCGCGTTGCCGACGAGGATGACGCCGCCCCAGTCACCCGGGAAGCGGTTGCCGGCGGCCGCCGACGACGTGAAGATGATCGGATCGTCGGCCGTGCCCACGGCCTCGATGCGCGAGCCGCGCAGCACCATCAGCGCCGTCACCGGCGGCGCGGTGCCGGCGGTGATGTTGCCGCCGATGACGCGCGTGCCGGCCTCGATGGTCAGCGTCGCGCCATTGGCCACCGAGACGATCTTGGTCAGCTGGTAGACGTTGTCGTTGACCCAGGTGGTGTTCGTCGTGATGTCAGCCGTCACCTGCACGATCGGGCGGTCCGGGGTCCGCACGCCGGACTCGGCCGCGTACGGGCCGTTCTCGCCCGTGCGCACCGCGCGCACGCGGTAGCGATAGTCCGTCTCGGCGTCGAGCGTCGCGTCGGTGTACGTCAGCGCGGTCGTGACGCTGACCTGCACGAAGGTGCCGCCGCTGGTGCCGGGGGCGCGCTCCACCTCGTACGCGCCCGCGCCGTTCACGGCGGACCAGGTGATCTGCACGCTGGTCGGGCTCAGGGCCGTGACCGACACGCCGGTCGGGGCGACCAGGGCGACCGGTCCGGACGGACCGTCGTCGCTGCAAGCAGCGAGCATCGCGATGCCGGCGACGGCGGAGAGCCGCAGCGCCCAGCGCGAGAGGGAGATGGACATAGGGAGGGTCTCGGTTGGGATGAATGCCACGAGGGGACGGCCCGCTCGGACCGTCCCCTCAATGAACCGGAGTTGCGTAATCGCTTGGCGACCCTTCCGTCACGGTCGCGTCAAGACGCCTCGCTCAGCGCCAGGACACACCCATCGCGAACTGCCGCCCGGAGCGGAACGACTCGCGCGTCACCGGACCCTGCGTCAGGCGATACGGCGCGTCGAGCAGGTTGCGGGCGTCGAGCTTCCACGCCCAGCGCTCGCCCATCGGCAGGCGCAGCGAGAAGTCCACCATATGCCGCGGCTGCTCGATCACGTCCGGGAACGGCACCGTGCCGGCGGCGAAGATGCGCGGGCCGACGGCCGAGTAGAGCAGCGTGGCCGAGCTCCCGGCGGCCTTGCCCGTGCGCGAGAGGCCAAGGTTCGCCACCCACGGCGCCTGCCCCATCATCGCACGATTGGCATTCGTGTTCGACGAGGCCCCGTCGCCGACCTCGATCGTCGACTGCATCAGGGTCACGTTGGAGAACACGGCGTACGGCTCCAGCGCCCGCACGAACGCCCCGAGGCCCTTCCGGTACTCCAACTCCACGCCGAGGTTCGTAGCCGAGGCGGCATTGAAGAACGACACGAAGGGCTGGCCCCCCGTGGCCAGGTCGATCCGCTCGATCGGCCGGTCGAAGCGCTTGGCGAAGACGCCGATGCTGAACAGCTCGCCGCTGGCGAGGAAGGACTCGAACTTGAGGTCGTAGTTCTGGATCAGCGTCCGGACGAGGTCGGCGTTGCCGCGGGTGATCTGGCCACCGACCATCTCGAGGTACTGCACCGGGGAGAGCTCGCGGTACTCGGGACGGGCCAGCGTCTGCGAGGCCGAGGCGCGCAACTGCGAGCGCGAGCCGACCTGCAGGTTGAGTACCAACGCCGGCAGCACGTCCACGTTCTGCAGGCGAGACACGAAGCGCGAGGAGTTCGAGAGTGCCGTGCTGACGCTGATGTCCGCATCCTCGACCCGGGCGCCGGCGATCACGCGCAGGCGGTAGCCGATCGGGATCTCCGTCATCAGGTACGCCGCGCCGAGGCGCTCGCTGGCGTCGTAGATGCCGTCCTCGGCCACGTTGATGATGTTGAAGACGTCGTCGCTGCCTGACGTGAAGCGCCCGTCGAAGAGCTCCTCCGCCGGCCGGTTACGATCCGACACCGGCACCGCCGTCGAGACGATCGAGAACTGGCGGTTGAACGCCGAGCGGTTCGTCGTGCGGTACGCCGCGCCGACCTTCACCAGCGGTGCATCCGAGCCGTCACCGAACTGGTAGCGGTAGTTCACCGCCCCGAAGAGGTTGTTCTCCGTGAGGTCGCCGAAGGTGCGGCGCGCCACGTCGGGGTTGCCGTCACTCCAGGCAAAGTCGCCCGTGCCGCCGAACTGCACGTACACGAGGTCCGAGCGGTCCGGCTCCTTGCGCGACACGCCGGCCGTCGAGGCCGTCCAGTCCAACTGCTGGCGGCCGGTGAGCGAGTGCTCGCCCTTGAGCTGCGAGGAGTAAATCGAGCGCTCCACGAAGCGCAGCGTCATCCGCTCCACCTCGGCGAGGCCGAAGCTGTAGGCCGGGCCGTTGCTGCGCCGCGCATCGTTGTCGGAGCTGCGCGTGTAGGTGTTGTTCCACGACAGCAGCGTGCGCGGCGTGACCAGCGAGCTAAAGTTCATCAGGCCGCCCCAGGTCGTGCTCTGGGACGTGCCCTCGCCACGCCAGGACTCCAGGACTTCCGGGCGGCCGTCGCGCTGGATCGGGTTCGCCTGGTAGTCGTCGCGACGGATGTCCTGCGATGCCGAGTACGTGAAGGAGCCGAGGTAGCCGACCTGCACGCCGCCGACCGGGTCCTGCCCGCCCACCGACGCGGCGAAGGATCCCGCCGGCAAGCCCGTCATCTGCGTCGGCGTCCACGCGTTGCGGAGCTGGTTGATGGCGCCGTTGATCTGCTCGCGGCTCGTCAGCTGGCCGACGGCGCCGGCCGAGGCCAGCCCGGTCGGCAGGTTGCGAGCCGAGCCGCCGTAGCCGAGCCACTCCGACCCGACCCGCGGTGCCCCGACGACGTCCTGTCCGGTGACGGCGTCGTTGAAGCCCACCGACGACGAGAACGTGAACTGCCGACGCGCCGGATACTCGCGCGTGCGGATGTCCACGGACGCGCCGGAAAAGTCACCCGACAGGTCGGGCGTAAAGGTCTTGGAGACGTTCACCGACTGCAGCAGGTTCGACGGAAACAGGTCGAGCGGCACGAAGCGCTTCTCCGGTTCCGGGCTCGGCAGGCGCGCACCGTTCAGGTTGGTCACGGTGTAGCGCTCGCCGAGGCCGCGCACGAACACGCTCTTGCCGTCCTGCACGGTCACGCCCGAGACGCGCTGGATGGCCTTGGCGGCGTCGCCGTCCGGGCTGCGCGCGATCTGCTCCTGCGTCGTGGAACTCACGATGCCGGTCGCGTTGCGCTGTTGGTCCAGCGCCTCGTTCACCGAGCCGCGCTCGGCGGCGGCGGTCACGACCTGCGCTGCCAGCTCCAGCGAGGCCTGCGCGAGCGTCACGTCCTGCTCGAGCGCCCTGCCGGCCTCGAGGAACAGCCCCGTGATGGTCTTTGGCGCGTAGCCGATGCGGCGCACCGTGATCGTCACGGTACCGGCGGGAACGCCGACGATCGTGAAGCGGCCGTCGACGCCCGACTGGGTGCCGATGGTGGTGCCCACCACCTGGATGCCGGCGGCGGCGAGGCCTGCCCCCGTCTGTGCGTCGAGGATTCGCCCGACGATGCGTCCGGTGGCTGCCTGTTGGGCACGCGCGGCGCCCAGCGGCAGGGAGAGAATCAAGAGTGCTGCAGTCAGTACACGGCGCATTGGCGTCTCGTGAGGAAGTCCGAAGGATTGGTGGCTCGGTCCGCTCTACTGGGCCGAACGCTTCAAAACTCCCAATCCCCCGTACCGGGGCCCCCACGGAACTGCAACGAACGTGTAACGGGCCGTTACAATCGACCTCGGCAGTCAGCCTGGCGCGTGCGGGAACAGCGCCGTAATCGACGAGCCCCGGGCCACTTCTGAGCTGGCCTTCACCCGTCCGCCGTGCGCCTCGACCAAGTGCTTCACGATGGCCAGTCCCAGGCCCGTCCCACCCTCTTCGCGCGCGCGACCGGGGTCCACGCGGTAGAAGCGCTCGAAGATGCGCGGCAGGTGCTCGAGCGGGATCCCCACGCCGGTGTCGCGCACCCCCAGCACCACGCCGCGCTCGTGCGGCTCCGTGAACAGCACGACGCTGCCGCTCGCCGTGTGCCGCACCGCGTTGTCCACGAGGTTGCCGAGGATCTGCCGCAACGCCGTGGGGTCGGCGTAGACGCTGGAGGCCTCGGCTGCCACCTCGGCCCTCAGCTCCAGGCCCTTGGCCGTGGCGGCATCACGGGCCGCGCTGAACACGTCCTGCGCCATCGCAGTCACGTCCACGCGCTGGGGGTTCGGCACCCAGCCCCCGGACTCGATGCGCGAGAGGTCCAGCAGGTCGTCCACGATGCGCTGCATTCGCCGCGTATTCCCCAGGATGCGCTCTGCGAAACCCTTGCGCATCTCGGCAGGCAAGTCGTCCTCACCCACCAGGGTCTCGGCGAAGCCGCCGACGATCGTCAGCGGCGTGCGCAGTTCGTGCGACACATTGGCCACGAAGTCGCGGCGCACCGCTTCCAGGCGCCGCACGCGGGTGAGGTCGAAGAGCGCCAGCACCGCGCCGCCGCCGGTGAGTGGGCGCGCGGTGATGTTCAGCGTGCGCCCGGCGATGACGATTTCCACGCCCTCGGTGGTCTCGCCGGCGAAGGCATCCTGCAACGCGTCGCGCAGCGCGACGTCGCGCGGCAGCTCGTCGGTGGGGAAGGGAATCGGCGCCCGTGTCCCGAGCAGCCGGCGCGCCGTCTCGTTGATGCGCACGATCATCCGGCCGTGGTCCACCGCGATGACGCCCTCGTTGAGCGACTCGGTGAGCTGGACCAGCAAGGTCTCGTCGGCCTCGAGGGCGCGCAGGCGCGCCGAGAGCTGCTCGGCGAGTTCCTTGAGCGTGGCGGCGAGCTCGCCGACCTCGCCCGGGGCCTTGAGCGTCGGGCGTCGCGCGAGGTCGCCGTCGGCCAGCGCCTGCGCCACGTCGCGCAACTCCTCCACCGGGCGCGACACCGAGCGCGAGAACAGGAAGGCGATGCCCAACGCGGCCGCCAGCGCGAGCAGCGAGGCCCCGATCACGTCGCGCCGCGCGTCGCTGGTGACGGCGTCGATGCTGGCGGTGGGCAGCGACACCCGCGCCACGCCGAGCGGCGGTACGTGCACCGCGACGTAGAGTTCCTGCTCACCGGTCGACGGCGACGCACGCCGCGCGCTTCCGCGCCCGTCCCGGACCGCGGCCGCGACTTCGGGGCGCGACGCGTGGTTCTGCAGTCCCCGCAGGGCGTCGTCGTTGAACTCGGAGTCGCCGACGACCACGCCAGCCGTGTCCACGAGCGTGACGCGCCGCCCCAAGGCGCTGCCCGTGGCGTCGGCGATCGAGTCCGGCGCGCCGGCATCCCGCAGCCACAGCACGCCGGCAAGCCGCGCCTCGCGTTCGAGGAACGTCGTCGCGTCCTCTTCGAGGCGCGCGGTGAGCTGCCGGTCGACGATGGTGATGATCAGCGCCGCCAGGAACCCGACGACGATGAGCGCGCCGAGCAGGAGGCGCTGGGTGAGCCTCACCCGTCCTTGCCGGACTTGAGGGTGTAGCCGAAGCCGCGCTTCGTCTCGATCAGGTCCCCCGCCGGGTGCAGCTTGGTGCGCAGGCGCTGGATGTGCATATCCACCGTGCGCGTCTGGATGTCCGGCGCGGCATCCCACACGGTCTCCAGCAGGTGCGAGCGCGACTGCACGCGGCCGCGCCGCTCCGCCAGCGTGAGCAGCAGCTTGTACTCGGTGGGTGTGAGCTCCACCTCGTGGTCGTTCACGCTCACGCGATGTGCCGAGCGGTCGATGCGGATGGGGCCAATCTGCAGCAGGTCCGCCGACTCGCCGCCGCCGGCCACGCGGCGCAGGATCGCCCCCACGCGCAGCACCAGCTCCTGCGGCGAGAACGGCTTGGTCAGGTAGTCGTCGGCGCCGAGCTCCAAGCCGCGGATGCGGTCCGGCTCGTCCTTGCGCGCGGTGAGCATCAGGACGGCGGTCTTCGCCGTGGCCGGATCCTCGCGCAGCTTGGCCAGCACGTCGAAGCCCGACATCCCCGGCAGCATCAGGTCGAGGACGATGAGGGCGGGCCGCTCCCGCTTGGCGACCTCGACCGCCTCCGGCCCGGTGGCCGCCTGCGAGACCTTGTACTTGGCCTTCATCAGGTGGTAGCCGACGAGCGCGACGATATCTGGCTCGTCATCCACGACGAGGATGCGCTCGCCACCGGCCGGTGCGGGCTTCATCACGCGCGCACCTCGCCGAGGCGTCGCGAGATGGCCGCGAGCAGCAGGTCGATGGCGACGATGTTCTCGCCGCCGCGCGGGATGATGAGGTCGGCGTAGCGCTTGCTCGGCTCGACGAACTGCAGGTGCATCGGTTGCACGGAGGTCAGGTATTGGTCCAGGATCTCTTCGAGCGGTCGCCCGCGGCGCGCCATATCGCGCCGGATGCGGCGGATCAGCCGGATGTCGGCGTCGGTGTCCACGAAGACCTTGATGTCCAGCCGCGAGCGGATGCGCTCGTCCACCAGGAGCAGGATGCCGTCGATGACGATGACGTCCGCCGGCTCGATGCGCTCGGGTGTCGGGCCTCGCCGGTGCCGCACGAAGTCGTACACCGGCTTCTCGATGGCCTCGCCGGCGGCCAAGCGCCCCAGCTGCTCGGCGAGCAGGTCCAGGTCGAAGGCGTCGGGGTGGTCCCAGTTGAGCAGGCGGAGCTCGTCGTGCGTGAGGGCGTGATGGTCGCGGTAGTACGCGTCCATATCGAGGAACGCCACCTTGGACCCGTCGAGGGCCTCGGCGACGCGCTGAGCGACGGTCGTCTTTCCCGACCCGGAGCCGCCGGCGACGCCAATGATCAACGGGCGCATAGCCTGCTGTGACCGGGTTGTTTCACGCGGGAAATCTGCCGAAAGCCGGAATCGGCGAGAAGCGTGGCGGCTGTCACGGTCCTGTATCGGGGCTCGGGGATGCCTGAAAGCTCCCTGCGGGGCGGTGACGCGTCAACTACACGCCTGCTGTCAGTGGGGGTCGGGGGCTATCTTCATAGGATGCGCTTGCCCGTGAGACTCGCCCGCCATTCCGCCGTGGTTGCGGCCGCCCTGTTCGCTGGGTGCCTGGCCGCGCCGGCCGCCTTCGCCCAGGAACGTGTCACCCTCAAGGTCGCCGCGACGACCGACGTCCACGGCCGCCTCCGCGGCTGGGACTACGCCGCCGGTCGCGCCGACTCGTCCCGCGGTCTCGCGCGGGCCGCCACCATCGTGGACTCGCTGCGCCGAGTGGCGCGCGACCGCGTCATCCTCGTGGACGCCGGCGACCTGCTGCAGGGCAACGCGATGACCTATGTGGCGGGCCGTGTGGACTCGCTGGCGCCGCATCCCGTCATCGCCGCGATGAACCTGATGCGCTACGACGCCGCGGCGGTGGGCAACCACGAGTTCAACTACGGGCTCGATCTCTTCGACCGCGCAGTCTCACAGGCGCGGTTTCCATTCCTTGCTGCCAACACGCGCCGTCTCGACGGCGGGCACCAGTACCCCGGCCGCACGATGGTGACCCGCGCCGGGGTGAAGGTCGCGATCATCGGCGCGACCACGCCCGGCTCGATGGTCTGGGACCGCGACAACCTCAAGGATCGCCTCGTCGTCGACGACATCGTCGCGGCGCTGCCGGCCCAGGTGCAGGCCGCCCGCGCCGAGGGCGCGGACGTGGTAATCGTCGTCGCCCACGCCGGCCTCGAGGGCGTGACCTCGTACGATACCGTGGCGACCGGCCTGCCCAGCGAGAACCCGATGGCCCGCGTCGCCCGCGAGGTCGCCGGCATCGACGCCATCGTCATCGGCCACTCGCACCGCGAGGTCACCGACACGACGATCAACGGCGTGCTCGTCGTGCAGCCGCGCAACTGGGCCACCAGCGTGGCCATCGCGACCCTCGAGCTCGAGCGGCGCGACGGGCGCTGGGCGCTGGTCTCCAAGCGCGGCGAGACGGTGCAGGCGGCCGGCTGGCCCGAACAGCGCGCCCTGGTCCGGCTCGTGGAGCGCGCGCATCGCTCGGCCGTGCGCTACGCCACCGCGGTGATCGGACGGACCTCGACGGCCTGGATCACCGATTCCGCGCGGATGGTCGACCGCCCGATGATCGATCTCATCCAGGCCGTGCAGCGCCGCGAGTCGGGTGCCGAACTGAGTTTCGCGTCGGTGTTCACGACCGAGGCGCGCTTCGAGGCCGGGCCGATTACCGTCGAGCGCCTGGTGGCGCTCTATCCGTACGAGAACACTTTGCGTGCGCTGCGGCTCAGCGGCGCGCAGATCCGCGCCCACCTCGAGCACACGCAGCGCTACTGGGTGGTGGAGCGCGCCGCCGATGGCTCGTTGCGCGTGACCAACGACCGCAGCATCCCCGGCTACAACTACGACGTGCTGGCGGGGCTCGACTACACCGTCGACCTCTCACAGCCAATGGGCCGGCGCATCGTGCGCCTCGAGCGCGACGGCCGTCCGGTCGCGGACACCGACACCTTCACCGTCGCGCTGAACAGCTACCGCGCCTCGGGCGGCGGTGGCTACGATATGCTCCGCGGCGCAGCGGTGGTCTATGAGGGTGGCCGCGAGATCCGGGAGCTCATCATCGAGGAGATCCGCCGGCGCGGGACGCTGGAGCCGGACGACGTCTTCGTGCGCAACTGGGAAATGCTGCTCCCGCGCCCGACGCTACGCTTGATCGCGATGAACGATATGCACGGCGCCTTCCGCCCTCGGCCCGACGGCAGCTGGGGCAACCGCGGCGGCTTCGCCGAGATCACGACGATGGTGCGCGCGGCGCAGGCGCAGTGCGCGCCGGTCTGCGTCACGCTCGTCCTCAGCGGCGGCGACCTGTTCACGGGGACGCCGCCGTCCGACCTCACCAAGGGCGCCGCCGTCGTGCCCGTCCTCAACGCCATCGGGTTCACGGCGCACGCGCTTGGCAACCACGAGTTCGACTACGGCCAGGACACGCTGCGCGCGCGGATGCGGCAGCTGACGGCGCCGATCCTCGGCGCCAACGTCACCTATGCTGACGGGTCCGACGTCGAGTGGATTCCCAACGACACCATTGTTCACACCGCGGCCGGTCGCGTGGGCATCGTCGGCATTGCCGATCCGGCCACGCCGCGCACCACGATGCCCAAGCACGTGGCCGACCTACGCTTCGCCCCGCCGGCGCCGGTGGTGGCGCGGCACGCGGCGTCGCTGCGGGCCCGCGGGGCGCAGCTGGTCGTCGTCGTGGCGCACCTCGGCGGGTTCTGCAACATCGACGACCCGGACGATTGTCGCGGCGAGATCTTCGAACTCGCGCGCACGCTGCCGCCGGGCGCCGTGGATGCCATCGTCTCCGGGCACACGCATTCGGCGGTGAACACCGTCGTCAATGGCATCCCGATCGTGCAGGCGCGCTCCAGCACGAGGGCGCTCGGCGTGATTGACCTTGACCCGTCCCGCCGCAGCGCGCCGCGGCGCCCGGAGGTGCGCGAGGTGGTCTCCGACAGCCTCACTCGCGATCCGCAGGTGGAGCCCCTCGTGGCGCGCGCGGTGGAGGCGGTGGCGCACATCGTGCGGGAGGTCATCGTCACCAGCGAGTCCCGTTTTCCCCGAGACGGTGCGCAGTACGCGCTGGGCAACCTCATCGCCGACGCGCAGCGCGCCGCCGGCAACGGCGACGTCGGCGTGATGAACAACGGCGGTATCCGCGCGGAACTGCGTGCGGGACCGGTCACGTATGGGGACCTGCACGAGATCGCGCCCTTCGCCAACCGCCTCGTCGCCATCACCGTGCGCGGCGCCGCGCTGCGCCGGTATTTCGAGTCGCTGGTGGGCGGCGCGCGCATCAACGTCCACCTCAGCGGCGTCACGCTGGAGTACGACCCGCAGCGCCCCAGTGGCTCGCGTCTCGTGCGCGTGACGATGGCCGACGGCCGGGCGCTCAACGATTCTCGCAGCTATCGCATCGTGATGTCCGACTTCATCGCCGCTGGCGGTGATGGCGTCGCGCTGAGCGGGGGAGGCCCCGCGGAGGAACTCGGAGTGGTGGATCTCGACGCGCTGATCGCGCACCTGCGGCGTGCCCCGGGTGGCCGCCTTGCCCTCACCGACGCGCTGGCCGCGCCCCGCATCCGGAGCGTCCGATGAGCGGCACGCTGACCGTCTTCGTGAACGGCAACACCGTCGTCGTGCCGGCGACGGCCACCGTGCTCGATGCCGTCGCCGCCGCCGATGCGGCGGCCGCCGAGGCGATCCGGGGCGGCTCGCGCGGCGTCGTGGACAGCCGCGGGCTTGGCGTCGCGCCCGACGCTGCGCTGTCCGGCGGATTCGTGATGCGCGTCGTCAGTGCCCGCGCCGCGCGTGACGGACAAGACGCGTGACGCCGCTGACCCGCGCGCTGCTCGCGCAGCTCCCGAAGGCCGAACTGCACTGCCACCTCGACGGCTCGCTGCGCCCCGCGACGATGCTCGAACTCGCGCGCGACCAGCGTGTGACCCTGCCCGAGGATGACCCTGACGCCCTGCGCGACTTTATGCGCGTGGATGACGCCCGGAACCTCGAGGACTACCTCGCGCGCTTCGGCTACACGCTGAGCGTGATGCAGACCGCCGAGGCGATGGAGCGCATCGCCTACGAACTCGGCGAGGACTGCGCCACGGAAGGCGTGCGCTACCTCGAGGCCCGCTACGCGCCGGTGCTCAACGTCGAGGGCGGGCTCTCGCTCGCCGAGGCGGTCGAGGCGCCGCTGCGCGGCTTGGCGCGCGCCGAGCGCGAGTACGGCATCGTCGCACGCGTCATCATCTGTGGCATTCGCAATATGCCGCCCGAAGTCTCGCTCGGGCTCGCCCGCCTCGCGGTGGACTTCAAGGACCGCGGCGTCGTCGGCTTCGACCTCGCCGGCGGCGAGGCCGGCCATCCCGCCGAGCGGCACAAGGCGGCGTTCGACTACGCGCAGGCGCACGGCTTGCCCTGCACCTGCCACGCCGGCGAGGGTGCCGGCGCGGAGTCCGTGGCCTCGGCGATGCATCACTGCCACGCGCACCGCATCGGGCACGGCACGCGGCTCATCGAGGATCCTGCGTTGATGGCCGAGGCCAAGGCCAGCGGCGTCGCCATTGAGTGCTGCCTCACCAGCAACCTGCAGACGCACGCCGTGCAGGAACTCGCGCTGCATCCGCTGCGGCAGTACTTCGATGCCGGGCTCCACGTCTCGCTGAACACGGACAATCGCCTGATGAGCGGCACCGACCTCGTGACCGAGTACGGACTGGCGGCGTCGCAACTGCACTTCAGCTTCGACGAGCTTTGCCGCCTGGCGCGGTCCGGCTTCGAGAGCGCCTTCCTTCCGGAGGCCGAGCGCGCGGCACTGCTGCAGCGCGTGGACCGCGAGATCGACGCGCTGCGCCGGAGCGCCGCGTGAGTGCCGCCGCGCAGGACCACGGCGCGACTGCCGCCCGCGCCGCTGCCGACGCGGTGCGCGCACGGCTCGGCGTGACGTCGCCGGCGGCCGCCATCGTGCTGGGCTCCGGGCTCGGTGGCCTTGCCGAGCGCGTGGCCAATGCGCGTCGCGTGCCGTATGCCGAGATCCCGGGATTCCACGCCCCCGGCGTGGAAGGGCACCGCGGCGAGTTGATCGCCGGCACGCTCGGCGGGCGCGAAGTGCTGCTGCTGGCCGGACGCTTCCATATGTATGAGGGCCACAGCGCGCAGGTGGCGGCGTTCCCCGTGCGCGTCGTGCACGGGCTCGGCGCGCAGGTGCTGTTCGTCTCCAACGCGGCCGGCGGCATCAACCGGGCGTTCCCGCCGGGCACGCTGATGATGATCGTGGACCATCTCAACCTGCAGTTCCGCAATCCGCTGGAAGGCCGCGTGGAGCCGGGTGACATTCGCTTTCCGGATATGAGCGCGCCGTATGCGCCGCGGCTCCAGGCGCTGCTGGATGCCGCCGCCGCCGAGGTCGGGCTGACGTTGGCGCGCGGAGTGTATGCCGGGCTGCTCGGGCCCACCTACGAGACGCCGGCCGAGGTGCGGATGCTCGCGACGCTCGGAGCCGACGCCGTCGGGATGAGCACCGTACCCGAAACCATCGTTGCGCGCGCGATCGGGATGGAGGTCGCCGGGGTTTCCTGCATCACCAATCCGGCGGCCGGCATCAGCGAGACGCCGCTGAATCACGCCGAGGTGATGGACGAAGGCCGCAAGGCCGGCGCGGCGTTCTGCGGCCTGGTCGAGCGCTGGGTGGCGAAGCTCTAGCGACGGGGCGGCGGGCGCGGCACTCGCGCGGCACTCGCGCGGCACTCGGGGGTAGGAGGCGGACGCCCCGCTGGATCCCCCGCCTCCGAAGGAAATGACCGAGCTCGCACTGGACCTGCTCGTCGTGGACGACGAGCCTGCCCTCCGTGAAGTGTTGGCCCTGCGCCTCAGCGGCTGGGGCTGCCGCGTGCGCACGGCGGCCGATGCCAAGGAAGCCGATGCCGCGCTCCGGCAGGCGGGAGCCGATCTCGTGCTCAGTGACGTCGTGATGCCCGGCATCTCCGGCATCGACCTGCTGCGCGTGCTGCGGGCGCGGGACGCACAACAGCGCGTAGTCCTGATGACCGCGCACGCCAACGTGGACGCGGCCGTGGAGGCAATGAAGGCGGGCGCCGTGGACTTCCTCACAAAGCCGATCGACTACGACGCGCTCCGGGCGCTGCTGGAGCGGGTGAGCGCCGAGCGTCGCCAGCGCGACAACGACCGGGCGCTGGACGCCCAGCTCGGCGAGACGCCGTCCGCGCTGGTGGGCGAGAGCCGTGCCATCCGCGATGTGCGTGCCCAGGTGCTGCGCGTGGCCAGCAGCGACGCCTCGGCGCTGCTGCTCGGCGAGAGTGGCACCGGCAAGGAAGTCACGGCACGGATGATCCACGAGGCCAGCGCCCGACGCGCACGGCCGTTCGTGGCGCTGAACGCCGCAGCGTTGCCCGACGGGCTGGTGGAAGCCGAGCTGTTTGGGCACGAGGCGGGCGCCTTCACCGGGGCGGTGAAGGCACGCGCCGGATGCTTCGAACTGGCCAACGGCGGGACGCTGCTGCTCGACGAACTCGCCGAGATGCCGGTGGCGCTGCAGCCTAAGCTGCTCCGCGTACTCGAGGATGGGCGCGTGCGGCGGCTCGGCGCCGCGAAAGAGGTCGACTTCGACGTGCGCGTGATTGCGGCCACCAATCGCGGCGTCGCCGAGGCCGTCTCGTCCGGGCGGCTGCGCTCAGACCTGCTGTACCGGCTGAACGTCTTTGAAATCGTGCTGCCGACGCTCCGCGAGCGCGAGGACGACATCCCCCTGCTCGTGCGCTACTTCCTGAAGCAGGTGAACGCGCGGCACGGCGCGTCGGTGGAAGGCATCCGCGAGGAGGCGCTGGCCTTGCTGCGTGCCTGGCACTGGCCGGGCAACGTGCGTGAGTTACGCAACGTCGTGGAGCGCGCCGTCGTGATGGCGGGCGAGGGCTGGATTGAGGTCACGCATCTGCCGCCGCACATCCAGCGGCCAACGGGCGACCGCGACCGCCCGATCGAGTTGCCCGCTGGCGCCACGCTGGCGGACGCCGAGCGCGTGCTCGTGCTCGAGACGCTGGAGCGCGCCGGGCACAACAAAGCCGAGGCCGCCCGGCGGCTCGGGCTCGACGTGAAGACGATCCGCAACAAACTGCGCGCCTGGGGGCTGGGGTGACCATTCGCGGCCGGTTGGCGCTGGTGCTCGCCGTCAACGCGCTGCTCGTTGCGGCGTTGGTGGCCGTGCACGCGCGTACGGCCAACCGCAGCGATTGGCTCGCGCGCGCGCTCGCAGACGTCTCGGCGCAGCTCGTGCTCTCCAGCGCCCAGCTCGCCACGCGCGCGCAGCAGCTCGACGAGTCGCTCGCCAAGTACGCGATTACGCGGGATGCGGGCTATCGCGAGCGTGCGGCCGAACTGCGTGCCGCAATCGGCGTCGAGTTGGAGCAGCTGGCCGCCCTAGAGCTGGAAGAGGACGAGGCTGCGGCGCTCGCGACGGTGGGACGCCAGTGGCTCGATGCGCGTGCGGCCACGTCGGCCGTGGCCGTGCCGGGCCGCGCCTCGGCCGCTGGGCAGGAGGCCGCGCATCGGGCACTCGAAGCGTTCACGCTGGCCGTCGCCGACCTCGGCAACCGTGCCCGCGTCGTGATGCGCGCGCGCGTCGCGGCGGCGTCAGACGCGGCCGACCGCGCCCAACGTCTCTCGCTGCTGCTGGCGGCCCTCGCCACGCTGCTGGCCCTGTTCTCGGCGCTGATGCTCTCGCGGGCCATCGTCGATCCACTGCGCCGCCTCGTGCGGGGCACCGAAGAGGTCGCGCAGGGCCGCTTTGACCATCGTCTCGCACCAGAGCGCGGCGCAGAGTTTGCATTGGTGGCCGGGGCGTTCAATGGGATGACGGAGCGCCTGGGCGCGCTCGACAAGATGAAGCGCGAGTTCGTCTCGAACGTCTCGCACGACCTCAAGTCGCCGCTGGCCTCGCTCCGCGAATCCGGCGACGTGCTCCTGGACGGCGTCGCGGGCCCGCTGACGCCGCAGCAGCGCCGTGTGCTCACGCTGCAACGCGAGAGTGCCGATCGGTTGGGCCGGATGATTGCCAAGTTGCTCGAGCTGTCGCGGCTTGAGGCTGAGCCGGCGCTGGTCCAGGCGCCGCTCGACCTCGCGCGGATCGCGCACGCCGCGGCGCGACAGGCAGAGCCCGTCGCCACTGCGCGCGGGCAGCGCCTGCGCGTGCAGGTCTCGGGCGCGGTGCCGGTGGTCGGGGACGAAGACGCGCTGCGCTCCCTGCTCGACAACCTCATCGAGAACGCGCTGAAGTTCTCACCGGACGCGGCGGAGATTGAGATTATTGCGGCCGCGGACGGCACCCAGGCCATGCTGCAGGTCTGCGACCGCGGCCCAGGCGTGCCGGAGGCCGAGCGCGGGCGGATCTTCGAGCGCTTCCAGCAGACGGCGGCGGGCCGCAACGTGACGGCTCGGGGCGTCGGACTCGGCCTCACCATCTGCCGCGAGATTGCTCGGGCGCACGGCGGACGCATCGGCGTGCGGGCGCGCGCGGGTGGCGGGAGCGTGTTCGAGGTGTCGTTGCCGCTCACCGCCGCCGCGGTGGCCGCGTGATGCGCCGGCGCCTGCACGTCGCGCTGCCGCTCGGCGCCGTCCTCGCGCTGGGGCTGGCCTGCGTCAACGCGCCGATCGCCAGGCCGCTCGCGGCCGGCAACTGTCGCGCCGCCGTCGAGGCCTTCGCCGGCGACCTGCGCGCGCAGAACGATCCCGCCGCACTGCGTCTCGTCGCCCGCGCCTACGCAACGCCAGACTGCGAGGCCTGGGCGCCGGACTCTGCCGTGCTGATGCTGGAGCGCGCCACGCTGATCGATGGCAAGCCCAGCGTCGACGATCGCCGCCTCGACGGCCTGCTGCGCAGCCTGCTTGGCGAACGCGAGCGACTCCGGAGCACCATCGCGCTGCACGAACGGATCGTCGCGGCCAGCGAGGAGGAGTTGGCCGCGCTGCGCGCCGAGCGCGATGACCTCGCCGCGAGCGCGCTGCGAAGCGCCGAGTACACGCGCTCGCTCCAGGACCGCGTGGCGCAGCTCGAGGTGACGCTCGATGGATTGCGCGCGCAACTGCAGTCGCTCACCGAGGAACTCGAGGCGCTCAAGCAGGTGGATCTGCGCGGTCGGCCCGACCTGCGCGGCCGCTGAACGCCGAGGGGCGACCGTCCACTCGGACGGTCGCCCCGTGATTCGACGTGATCGGCGCGCGGCCTTACTCGCCGGCGGTCACTGCGACGTCTCCCTTGCACTCCGCGGTCCCGGCCTTCAGCGTCAGCGCGTGGCGACCTGGGGCCGCAGACTCGGCGTTCAGCTTGACCGTGATCGCGCCGTCGGCATCGCGCGCCACCGAGACGACGCGCACCCGGGCTTCCGGCGCGAACTCCGCCGTGAGCTGTCCTTCCATCGGCTCGGACGCGCGGACCTTCAGATCCTGATCGCCAGCGCGGATCACGACGGTGCCATCCGTGGTCACGGTGCAGGCGGCAGGTGTCGCCGACGCCTCGAGGTTCGAGCCGTACAGTGCGAGCGCGGCAACGGCGGCGACGCCAGCAATCTTGATGAGCTTCGGCATTGGGGTCTCTCCCTTGGTCTGCGGATGACTGGGCGAAGCCGGTTGCCTCGCCCCCGTGACCTCCAGGGAATGCACGGCTGATGCCGCAGCGAGAATCTTGCGTAACCCGTTGCGGGTCAGCGTCTTCTGCCGATCAACGGTCAGTCCGGAGCCGCCTCAATGCCGGGGAATCAGGGAATTTCTCCCAGACCGCGCGCCTCGGCTGCGCTGCTGCGCGCTACTGCCGCGGCGACGGCGGCAGCGCCTTCAGGCGCCGCTGGAACGCCTGGAACCCGGGCGTGTCGCGCGTGAGTCCGACCAGCGATTCGGGCGGATACTTCGCGATGCGCGCCCGCCCGTTCGCGATGCGCGACTCCTCCAGCGGGTGCGAGCGGAACCAGGTGTCGAGGCCGTCGGGCTTGGACTTCCGCTCGGCGAGCAGGATCTCGAACATCTCCGGGACGCCCTGCGGGTCGATGCCGGCGCGCACGAGGTAGTCGATCGCGACCTTGTCCGCTTCGTCCTCGTCGGCCCGCGAGAAGCTGGCCATCGCGGCGTTGGCGCCCAGCGAGATGGCCGCCTGCCCGGTCTGGCTGCCGCAGACGCTTGGCAGGAAGATGCACACGCCGACGACGCCGACGTTGG
This sequence comes from Gemmatimonadaceae bacterium, assembly GCA_019637355.1. Lineage (NCBI taxonomy): Bacteria > Pseudomonadati > Gemmatimonadota > Gemmatimonadia > Gemmatimonadales > Gemmatimonadaceae > Gemmatimonadaceae bacterium. The sequence continues at coordinate 854,475 of JAHBVT010000001.1, forward strand.
TGCGCTGCGCCTTCTGCATCTGTTCCACCGAGTGCCGCTGCGTCACGTGGCCGATCTCGTGCCCGAGGACGCCGGCCACCTGCGCTAGGTTCGTGGCCCGCTCCATCAGGCCACGGTTCATATAGATGAAGCCGCCCGGCACCGCGAAGGCGTTCACGTCCGGGCTGTCGACGATGTAGAAGTGCCAGTCGAGATTGCGCGTGTCGGCGATGCGGGCCAACGAGTCGCCGAGTACGTTCATATACCGATTCAGTTCCGCGTCCTGCACCAGCGGCAGTTGGCGGTTGATTTCGGCGGCATAGCTGGCGCCCATCTCGACCTCCTGCTGGGTCGAGATCGCGCAAGCGCTGACGAGGGCCACACAGGCGAGGACAGTGACTGAGCGCATAAGATTGTTGACCCTAGCGAGGGACCTGAAGCGCCGCAAGGCGCGCGAGCGCCAGGGGCTCTTCGTGGCGGAAGGAATCCGCACCGTCGAGGGACTGCTCGCCTCGCCACTTCGCGTGCGGGGCATCTTGGTCAGCGACGCGCTCGGCGACGCGCCGCGCGGCGCCGCGCTGCTCGAGGCCTGTGCCGCGCGCGGGCTGGACGTCCAGCGGGTCAGCGCCGAGGACTTCGCCTCCGCCGCCGATACCGAGCAGCCGCAGGGCGTGCTCGCGGTCGCCGAGTGTCCGGCCCATTCGCTCGACGGCGTGGCCGTCGCCGCGACGATGCGCCTGCTCGTGCTCGATGGCATCCAGGATCCTGGTAACGTGGGTACGCTCCTGCGGACGGCGTCGGCACTCGGCTGCGCGGCCACCCTGGTGCTTCCCGGGACGGTGGATCCGTGGAACGCCAAGGTGGTGCGCAGCGCGGTCGGGCTGCAGTTCTCGCATCCGACTATCTCCTGTACGCCGGAGGAGATGCTGGCGTTCCTTAGCGCGCAGGGCGTCGCACTGTGGGGGGCGGACGCGACGGGCAGTTTGGTCGGGACCACCGCGGCTCCGGCGCGCCTGGCGCTCGCCGTCGGCAACGAGGGCGGCGGACTGACGCCGCCCGTGCGCGCGGCCTGTGCCGGATTGGTCGCCATCCCGATGGCCGCCGGGGCCGAGTCCTTGAACGTGGCCGTCGCCGCGGGCATCCTGTTGCACGTGCTCCGTCCCCCGACCTGACCGATGACGCCCCTCATCCTCGCCCTCTGGGCGACGATCTTCTTCTTGGGGGCCTCGCTCGGCTCCTTCTTGAACGTCTGCATTTCGCGCTGGCCGGCGGAGCTATCGGTCGTCGCGCCGCGCTCGCGCTGCCCGCGCTGCGAGCGGCCGATCGCCTGGTACGACAACATCCCCATCGTCTCCTGGCTGCTGCTGCGGGCCAAGTGCCGCGGCTGCGGGTTACCGATCAGTGCGCAGTATCCGCTCATCGAGCTGGCGGTCGGTGTCATCTGGGTGTTGGCCGTGTGGCACTTCGGACTTTCGCTCACCGCCGCCCGCATCGCCATCGCCGCCACCATCCTGCTCGGCGTCGTGATGACGGACCTGCAGCACTACGTGATTCCCGACGGCTTCACGCTCACCGGCTTCGCGCTGGGGCTGCTGCTGCCGCTGGTTGCGCTCGCGGTGGGCGAGCAGGGCCCCTTCGCCGGCCCCTGGGATGCCGTGATCGGTGCCTGCGCCGGCGCGGGGCTCATCGCCATCGTCGGCTGGCTCGGTGAGATCGCGCTTGGCAAGGAAGCGATGGGGCAGGGCGACGTCACGCTGATGGCGATGCTCGGCGCGATGGTCGGCCCCGAACGCAGCATTCTCACGATCTTCCTCGCGGCCGGCATCGGCGCCGTCGCCTTCCTCGGCCTCGTGCTGCCCATCGGCTGGTGGCGCGCGCGCCGCGCCGGCACCGCCTTCGAGACCCCGCTCGTGCCCTTCGGGGTATTCCTTGCACCAGCGGGAATGGTCGCGCTGCTCTGGGGCGACGCGCTCCTGCGCAGCTATCTCAACTTCGTCGGCCTCTAGCTCCGGACTGATGCACCGTCTCCTTTCGCTCGCCCTGCTCGTTGCCCTCGCCGCCTGCGGTGGCACGCCCTCCGTGGAGTACGACGGTCCCTACCGCGCCGAGGTGCGCCGGGCCATCCCGCAGCTCGAGAAGGCCACCGGTCTCAAGTTCACGTCGTCACCGCGCCTTGAAGAGCGCGACCGAGACGAAGTGCGCGAGTTCCTCGAGCGGCAGTTCGCCGAGCAGCTCTCGCCGCTGGAACTGGCGGGCATCGAGACCGCGTACAAGCGCTTCGGGATGATTCCCGACACGATGGACCTGCGCGCCTTTCTGCTCGACCTGCTCACGGAGCAGGTCGCGGGCTACTACGATCCCGAGACTCGCGTGCTCTACGTGGTGAAGGGCGGGTCGCCGGACATCATCGGCGTCACCATCAGCCACGAGCTGGTTCACGCGCTGCAGCATATGCACTTTCCGCTCGACACCACCCGCGCGCTCAAGGGCGACAACGACCGGCAGGTGGCGCTGCAGGCGATGGTCGAAGGCCAGGCCGTGTACGAGCAGATGACGATGATGCTCGGCGGGTCGGACTTCGGCCTGCGCCTGCCCGGCGGCTGGGATCAGGTGCGCGAGGTGATTCGCTCCGAGCAGGCGTCGATGCCCAAGTTCGCCAGCGCGCCGACGGTGCTGCAGGAGACCCTGCTGTTCCCGTATATCGCCGGCGCCGAGTTCATCCGTCAGTTCAAGCGTGCGCGCCCCGGCCAGGTGCCGTACGCGCCGCCGCCGTCATCCACCGAGCAGATCCTGCACCCCGAGAAGTACCTCGACTCCCTGCCCGACCTGCCGACGCGCGTGACGTTGGGGCCTCCGCGCGGCGCCAGCCTGCTGCACGAGGACAACTTCGGCGAGTTCGAGACGCGGCTCTTCCTTTATGAGCACCTGCGCGACGTCGGTGGGTCCGCGGCCGGTGCTGCCGGCTGGGACGGCGACCGCTACCAGGTCGTGCAGGTAGCCGGCGGCACGGGCGTGGTGTGGATCACGGTCTGGGATGACGCCGTCGAGGCCGCCGACTTCCGCGACCGGATGGAACGAATGGTGGAGCGCCGTTACGGGGCCGCGCGCGGCAGCGGCGGCGCAGGACCGCAACGCAACTGGACGCTCCGCGGGCGGCGCCTGCTGCTCGAGCAAGCCGAGTTGCAGGGGCGTGCCGTCGTGTTCTGGGAAGACCTGCCGGCCGCAGCACGGACGCCGGTGCTCGACCGCACTCGCGTGCGGCTCGAAGAGCCGTAAGCGGCTTAGGCGCCGAGCAGCCGGCGGCCGACGAAGGTCAGCACGCCGATCACCGCGCCGAGGAGGTAGCCGAGGTTCACGATCATCGTGAGCTCGCGCTGCGTGACGCCGCGGATGATCTCCTCGATCCGCGCGGTGCTGAAGCCCAGCACCTTGCGCTCGACGATGGCGGGGATGTCGAGCTGCTCCAGGACCTTGGGCAGCTCGCGCTCCATCCAGTCCCAGAGTGCCGGACCCGCCATCGCACCGAGGCGCGCCGCGGCGTCATCTGCCAGGAAGCGCGCCGGCCGTCCGATCGGGCGGTCGAGCAGGGCGGTGGCCCCGGTGGTCGCGCCCTCGGCCGCCAACTGCTGCACGCGCGGGGATCGTGCGGCCTCGAGCATCCAGCGCACGACCACATCTTCACCGATGGTGTCGAGCACCTCGCTCCAGGTCCGCGTCCCGGCGCGGCCCAGCGCGTCGTGCACGGCACGCTCGACGAAGGCCTTGGTACGTTCCTCGCCGGCCAGGCGCAGCACGGCATCGCCGAGGCGCGCCGCCGCCGAGCGGCTCTCGGCGTTGCGGCTCTCTTCGAGCAACTGCGCCGCCAGCTCCGCCGCCTGCACTGCCAGCTCGCGCCGGCGCGCTTCCGTGAGCACCTCGCTCACCGGCCGGTCGCCGACCTCGGTGCGCAAGCGGCCCAGCGCCTCGCGGACGCGGACTTCGAAGGCCGGCGTCGCCGTCCACGCCGCTACGCGCTCGCCGACGGCAGGGCCGAGCCCGGCGAGCGCGCGCTCGACTTCACCGAGCACCGCGGGTGGTAGTAGTTCTCGCAGCGAGCCGCGTTCGACCTCCAGCAACTGCCCGATCACTCCGGCCAACTTGCTGTCGAGCGTGTCGCGGAATCCGGCCCGGTGCAGTTCGTCGAGCAGGTCCTTCGGCGTGAGCAGCTTCTCGCCCACCGTCCTCCCGATGCTCTTGGCCAGCCGCGCCTTGTTCTTGGGGATCGCGCCGTGCAGGCCCCAGCGCCGCTCGTAGGGGTGGAACAGCATCCACACCGCGATGGCGTTCGTGACGCCGCCAGCGATCGTGCCGATGGCGATGCTCAGCAGCAGTTCCTGGAGCGTCGGGCTCATTGCGGGCCGTAGCGCCGGATGGCGGCGCGCACGAGCGGGTGCAGGGGCATCCGCTTGGGCTTCAGGATGGACCCGCGGCAGCGCCGAGCCTCGCAGCGGCAGGGGAAGCGCTTCTTGCGCGCCGGCGTGTGCGGTTCATCGAGCTCGATCGCGTAGTCGTACGCGAGCTCTTCGCCTGGCTGGATGTCCCGGATGGCCACGATCCACATATGGTCGCCGTACGCGATCGGCTCGCAATTCGGTTCACAGGAGTGGTTGATGAACCGCGCTTCGTTGCCGCCGGCGTTGGCATCGATCACACGGCGCTCGTCGAGCGTGAGCAGATAGGTGTGCTCGGGCTCCTCGTGCCCGTCGCTGGCGGTGGGATAGCGCCGCTCGCCCTCGGCCTCGCTGATCAGCTCGCCGGTGTACTCAATGATGCGCGTGCCGGCCGGGATGACGGCGGTGGCGTACACGCCCCGGCCGTGGCGGGGCGAACGGCGGACGACCCACGGACGCGGCATCGCTCAGGCGCGGGGGCGGGGGCGGGAGGGCAGGACGGGCACGGGGTCAAAGCTAACGGCACACCGGGACGTCGCGGGGCTGGCGCGGGTGGCGGCTTGCGTCCTTCGGGCGGATCGGGCGTCATTGCAGGTGAGGCCTATGACGAACGTCCCCGTACCTGAGCAGCCGACTGCCGACGATGACGCGCGCTGGCTCGCCTTCGCCGAGCCTCTGCGCGCCTTCCTGCGGCGCCGGGTGCCGACCGGCGTCGACGTCGATGACGTCGCGCAGGAGGTGTTCCTGCGCCTGGCCCGCCACCGCGCGACGATGGACGACGTGGACGACCTCGAGGCCTGGATCTTCCGCGTCGCGCGCTCGGCGTTGACGGACGCCTACCGCGCCGAACGCCGCCGCGCGGCGCGGGCGTCGGAGCTGGATCCGGATGCGCTGGCCGAGGAGCCCGAGCGCGGCGAAGACGCGCGGCTGGAGCTCTCGCGCTGCGTCCGCCCCTTCATCGCGACCCTGCCGCCGCATTATCGCCGCGCCATCGAGCTGACGGCCGTCGACGGCCTGACGCAGGAGGCCGCGGCGCAACGTGAGGGCATCTCGCTCTCGGGGATGAAGTCGCGCGTCCAGCGCGCCCGCGCGATGGTGCGGCACGAGATCCAGCAGTGCTGCGGCATCCAGCGCGACGCGCGCGGCACGGTGCAGGGCATCGGGGACGACGCCTGCGCCCCGCCTGCGTCCTTTCACCAGATCCAGCGTCCACGGAAGTAGCGGCGGACTGCCCCGCCGCCTCACTCACCACGGAGGCTGTATGAACGACGCGATGCTGTTGGGCGGTGCCGAGAACTGCTGCGAGGGCGGCGGTGGCGGATGTTGCGGCGGCGAGGAGACCGGCTGCTGCTAAGCGCCTGAACGGTCAATGCGTCGGTCCCGCCTCGGGAGCTTCCGGGGCGTCGGCCGGCGCACGACCCACCTCGTCGAACAGCGGCAGGCCTTCGGCGAAGCCGTTCGGTCGCGGCGGCAGCAGCATCGCGTGCAGCACTTCGTCCATCGTGCTCACGCAGGTGAAGGTCAGCGCGCCGCGCACCTCGGGCGGGATGTCCCGCAGGTCCTTTTCGTTGGCCTTGGGCAGCACCACCGTGCGCAGGCCGGCGCGATACGCCGCCAGCACCTTCTCCTTTACGCCACCGATCTCCAGCACGCGGCCGCGCAGCGTGACCTCGCCGGTCACCGCGACGTCGCGGCGCACCGGACGCCGGCTCATCACGCTGGCGATGGCCAGCGTCACCGCGACACCCGCGCTGGGACCATCCTTGGGCACCGAGCCCGCGGGGAAGTGCACGTGCAGGTCGCTGCCGCGCAGTTCGGGGTCGGCGACGCGCAGCGCGTGGCCGCGCGAACGCACGTAGCTGCACGCGGCATCCACCGACTCGCGCATCACGTCGCCCAGTTGGCCGGTGACGGTGAGCTTGCCGGTGCCCGGCATCATCAGGGCTTCGATCGTCATCAGCTCGCCGCCATTGGCCGTCCACGCCAAACCGGTGACCGTGCCGACCTCGGGTTCCTGCTCCGCTTCCTCCGGTGCGTAGCGCGGCGGGCCGAGCACATCCTCGATGCGCTCTTGGTCCACGATCCACGCGCCCTGCTCGCCCTCGGCCTTCCGCTTGGCGCGCTTGCGCATCAGCGCGGCGAGGTGCCGCTCGAAGGCGCGCAGGCCCGCCTCGCGCGCGTAGCGATTGGCGATCATCGAGAGCGCCTCGTCCGTGAACTGCAGGTCGTACTCGGTGATGCCGTGCTCTTCGAGCAGCCGCGGCAGCAGGTAGCGCCAGGCAATCTCGACCTTCTCCTCCACCGTGTAGCCGGCGATGCGGATCACCTCGAGGCGGTCGCGCAGCGCGTGCGGGATGTCGAACAGGTTGTTCGCCGTGCAGATGAACAGCACCGACGAGAGGTCGAAGGGCAGGTTCAGGTAGTGGTCGGTGAACGTCGAGTTCTGTGACGGATCAAGCACCTCGAGCATCGCCGCCGTCGGATCGCCGCTCGGGCCACCGGCGGTCATCTTGTCGATCTCATCGATCATCAGCACCGGGTCCTTCACCTGCACGCGGCGCAGCGCCTGCAACAGCAGACCCGGCAGCGAGCCCACGTAGGTGCGACGGTGACCGCGGATCTCGGCTTCGTCGCGCACGCCGCCCACCGAAATGCGATAGAACGCGCGCCCGATGCTCGCCGCGATGGCCTCGCCCAGCGAGGTCTTGCCCGTGCCCGGCGGCCCGACGAAGCAGAGGATTGGTCCGTGCGGGTCGCGCCCACGATCGCCCCGCAACTGCCGCACGGCGAGATACTCGAGGATGCGCTCCTTGGCTTCGTGCAGCCCGTAGTGCCGGCCGTCGAGCGCGCCCTCCACCTGCTCCAGCGCGACGCGGTCGTCGCCCGAGCGCTGCGTCCACGGCAGGGTCAGCACCCACTCCACGTAGTTGCGCAGCACCTGATGCTCGCTCGATGCCGTCGAGAGCGCGCGGAGCCGCTCGATCTCGCGCTTGGCCTCGGCTTCCACCTGCGGCGGGAGCTGCGCCTCGGCGACGCGCCGCAGCAGGTCCGCGATCTCGCCCTCGCCGCTGTCACCCTCGCCGAGTTCGGCGCGGATGGCCTGCAGTTGCTGGCGCAGGAAGAACTCGCGGTGATGGCGGTCCACGCGGCGTTCGGTCTCCTGCCGCACTTCCTCGTGCACCTTGGCGCGCGCGACCTCGCGCTCCCAGCGCTCGGCCAGGAACTCGAGGCGCGCGATGGGATCCACCAACTGCAGTGCCGCGTCCTTCTCGGCGGCACGCAAGCCGCCACGCGCCGCGGCGAGGTCGGCAAAGCGCGACGGCGCATCGGTCTCGCGGCGCAGCAGGGCCGGCAGCTCGGCCGGGAACGACGGGTCCAGCTCGGCGCGCGCGTCCGACGCCAACGCGATGCGATGCATCAGCGCGCGCGCGGCATCGCGGGGCACTTCCGTTGCCTCGCAGGCGCTCGCGCGCGCCGTTGGATACCCCGTGACCTCGTCCCGCACGCAGCCCGAGACCTGGACGCGTGAGAGCCCCTCGAGCGTTACCTGCGCCACCCCAGCCGAGATCGGCCGGCGGTCCACCAGCCGCACGAGCACGCCGATGCGCCCTTCGTGCGCGGCCAGCCCGCGCTCGCCCTCGTCGCCTTCGAGCAGGCAGATGGCCGCGGCGCCTTCGTCCGGGTGGGCCAGAAGCAGCGCCAGGTTGTCGGCGGAGGACACCTGCACGGCGATGCGGCCGTGCGGGAACACGATCGTCGAGCGCAGGGCCAGCAGCGGGAGGTCTGCCGGGAGGCTCGGCGGGGCGAGGGGGCGCGCAGGCACGCCCAAATGTAGGGCGGTTGCTCGCTTTCGCGCATCCTCGGCCGTCGCTGGGGTGCCGCCGGTGGTCAGTGACGCGGTTGTTACAATCTCTCAGAGGCCGTTACATTCCGAACTTCGCGCTCCAGTCCCGGTCCCGACGAGGTACCGCGGCGGTCCCTCTTCCTCCAGCCCGAAACCGCCGTCGTGCCTGCCCGGCTGCTCGCCACCGCCTGCTTTGTATTCGCGTTTATCGTTCCCGCCCGGGCGGCGGCGCAGGCAGGAACTCCCGATTCGGTTCGCCGGGCGCAGGAGCGGCAACGCCTGCCGGACGCGCCGGCCCCGTGGTACGAGCGACTCGCCTGGCGCGGCTACGCGCAGATTCGCTACAACCGCCTCTTCGAGACCAATCCCGACCTGAACTGCGCCCAGTGCGACCGTTCCATCGGCAACAACGGTGGCTTCTTCGTGCGGCGCGGTCGCCTGATCCTGTTCGGCAACGTGCATCCGCGCGTGTACATCTACGTCCAGCCCGACTACGGCAGCGACGCGGCCGGGAACCTGCACTACTTCCAGCTCCGCGATGCGTACTTCGACCTGTACCTGGACGAATCGCGCGCGCACCGCCTGCGCTTCGGGCAGAGCAAGGTGCCGTTCGGATTCGAGAACCTGCAGTCGTCGCAGAACCGCATCCCGCTGGACCGGCACGATGGGATGAATAGCGCCGTGGCCAACGAGCGTGACCTCGGGGTGATCTACTATTGGTCGCCGCCACAGGCCGCCGAACGGTTCCGTTCGCTGCTGTCGCGCGGGCTCAAGGGCAGCGGCGACTACGGTGTGTTCGGCTTCGGCCTGTATAACGGCCAGACGGCCAACCGCCCCGAAGCCAACAACTCGTCGCACGCGGTCGCGCGGCTGACGTATCCCTGGCGCCTCAAGTCCGGCCAGTTCGTGGAGACGTCGGTGCAGGGCTACACGGGGCGCGTCGTTCCGCCGGCCCGTACGGCTGGCGTCACTGGGCCACGCGAGTTTGTGGACGAGCGTGCAGCCGCGACGCTGGTGGTGTACCCGCAGCCGCTGGGCATCGTCGCGGAGTACGGCTTTGGCCGCGGCCCCGAGTTTGATCCCGGCGCGAACGCGATCACCTCGCAGCGCCTTGAGGGCGGGTTCGTGCAGTTGATGTACCGGGCGCAGCGTGGTGAGCAGGTGTTTATCCCGTTCCTGCGCCTGCACCGCTACGACGGCGGCAAGAAGGTCGAGCAGGACGCGCGCTCCTATGACGTCCACGAGTTCGAAGCGGGCGTCGAGTGGTCGCCGATTCCCAACTTCGAGTTGGCGGTGCAATACACCACGTCCAACCGACGGTTCGAGGACGCCGCCACCGTCGGGAACAGACAGAAGGGCCAGTTCCTGCGGATCCAGGCGCAGTTCAACTACTGAACGAGCTGAACAGCAGATCCAGGCGTAGGTCATCGCCTGAACAGGTGATCCGGGTGGGCCGCGCGTGACACCTCGCCGGCCTTGGCGGGTAGTAGCGGATATGACTCCACGTTCAGTCCGCTTGGTTCTCGTTGGTTTCGCCGTCATCGCTGCCTCCTGCGCCGAGTCGTCCGATCTCATCCCGCCGCCCGTGCTCGATGTTGTCGAGGGCGGCCCCGTGCGCGCCGAAGTGCTCGAGGAGCTCGCGCTGCCGGGTGAGGCCGTGGACGTTCGCTTCGTGAACAGTTCCGGCACGGAGTACTGGTTCAATCCCTGCGAACGGACAGTTGAGCGCCTGGTGGACGGGGTGTGGGTGAGCCTGGGCCAGGAGATGCGGCTCTGCACGGCCGTCGCCTACCTGCTGATGCCGAACGGACGGCGCACCGATCCCGTGGATGTACCGGGCGACCTCGGTCCGGGCACCTACCGCTTCCGCTTCGAGCTCAGGCCCCCGAGCACGACGGACGTCCGCGCGCGGCCCGCCAGTTCGACCTTCGAGGTCCAGTAGCGCGGAGGCCCCGGCAGGGCCCGTGAAGGCCTTGGAAGACGCCACCTAAGTGGTTATCCTTCAAGGCTCTATGTTCAACGAACTTTCCGAGAAACTGGAAGCCACCTTCGCCCGCCTGCGCGGGCGCGGGGTGCTCAGTGACGCCGACATCAAGGAGGGCCTGCGCGAGGTGCGCCGGGTCCTGCTCGAAGCCGACGTCTCCTTCCAGCTGACCGGAGAGTTCCTCGCGCGCGTCGAGAAGCGCGCGGTGGGCGTCAGCCAGCTCAAGACCGTCGCGCCGGCGCAGCAGCTCGTGAAGATCGTCTACGACGAGCTCACGTTGATGCTTGGCGAGCGCAAAGAAGGCCTCAAGCTCTCGTCGGTGCCGCCGACGGTCGTGCTGATGGTCGGCCTGCAGGGCTCCGGCAAGACGACGACCGCGGCCAAGCTCGCTCGCAAGCTGAAGGCCGAAGGCAAGGCGACTCGCCTCGTGGCCGCCGACGTGTACCGCCCCGCCGCCATCGACCAGCTCGAGACCCTCGGCCGCGACCTGCAGGTGCCCCTCTATGCGGACCGCGGCACGCAGGACGTGGTGAAGATTGCGAAGGCCGGCATCGAGCAGGCCAAGAAGGAGCGCGACCGCGTCGTCATCGTCGACACGGCCGGCCGCCTGCAGATCGACGACGAGATGATGCAGGAGCTGCGCCGCCTGAAGGACGCGGTGCAGCCCGATGAGATCCTGCTCGTCGCCGACGGAATGACCGGCCAGGACGCCGTGCGCATCGCGCAGGGCTTCAACGAGGCCCTGGGCGTGACCGGCGTCGTGCTCACCAAGATGGACGGTGACGCCCGCGGCGGTGCGGCGCTGTCGATCTACGGCGTCACCAAGAAGCCCATCAAGTACATCGGCGTCGGTGAGAAGTCCGACGCGCTCGAGGAGTTCCATCCCGACCGTATGGCGGGCCGCATCCTGCAGCAGGGTGACGTGCTCACGCTGGTCGAGAAGGCGCAGGCCACGTTCGATGCGGACGAGGCCAAGCGGATGGAGAAGAAGATCCGCAAGGAGGGAATGGACCTCCAGGACTTCCTCTCGGCGATGAAGCAGATGGAAAAGCTGGGCTCGATGCAGAACATCCTGAAGATGCTGCCCGGCGTGAACTCGAAGATGATGGCGCAGGCCAGCAAGGTGGACCCCAAGCGGATGAAGCACCTCGAGGCGATCGTGCTCTCGATGACGCCCGAGGAGCGCCGTACGCCGCAGCTGATCAACGGCTCGCGTCGCGCCCGCATCGGCAAGGGGGCCGGCCGCCCGGTGAGCGAGGTGAATCGCCTGCTCGAGCAGTTCCGGGATATGCAGAAGATGATGAAGCGGATGGCAGTGAAGAGATAGGACGGAGGACGGATGACGGATGCCACTTGCGGTTAGTTTCCGTCATTCGTCCAGTTTGGACCCTGGTGCGCACCGGAAACGCCGGACCGCGCGATGAGCCAGAGGGCAGTACGAAACCAGTAGCACCGAGGTATCTCCAATGGCAGTTCGCATTCGTCTCCGCCGTCAGGGGCGCAAGAAGTCCCCGACCTATCGCATCGTCGTCGCCGACGGCCGTTCGCCGCGCGATGGCAAGTTCATCGAGATCCTCGGGCAGTACGCGCCGCGGTCCGGTGAGCAGGCGATCCAGCTCAACGCCGAGCGCGCCAACTACTGGCTCGACAACGGCGCCCAGCCGTCCGACACCGTGCGCTCACTGCTGCGCAAGGCCGGCGTGCTCAAGGCCCGTCACGAGACGCGCCTGGCGTCCAAGCTGGCCGCCAAGGCCGTGCCGGTGAAGGAGTAATCCACGGCGTGTCGCTCCCCGACTGCGCGTCTGTGGGGCGGATCCGTCGCCCGCACGGCGTGCGCGGCGAGTTGGTGGTGGACGTGATGACAGACGAGCCAGGGGCGATCTTCGCTCCTGGCCGTCGTGTCTTTCAGGGGACCCACGACGGTGAGCTCTCGGTGGATCCACGCACCCGCGCGCCTCGCGAGCTCGTCGTCAGCTCCCTGCGGCCGATCAAGGACGGTTGGCTGATGCGCTTCGACGGCATCAACGACCGCACCGAGGCCGAAAAGTGGAACGGGCGCTATCTCCTCGTGCCGGTGGAAGAACTCTCCGAGCCCGAGGAGGGTGAGGTCTTCGCGCACGAGTTGGTGGGAATGCAACTCGTGGATGCCGGCTCGTCGGCAACGATCGGTGAGGTCATCGAGTTCTACGACCTGCCGCAGGGGCTGTTGCTGGAGTTCCGCACCAGCGCGGGCGCGGTGGCCAGCCTGCCATTCGTGGATGAGTTCGTGGACGCACTGGACCGCGAGGCTCGAACGATCCGGGTGCGCTTGCCCAACGGGTTGCTGGACGCCTAGCACGGCCGTCAGCGCCGCTCGCTGACGGCCTTCGCGTGGCCGAACGGATCGAAGCGCGGAATCCGGCGTCCGTCCACATCGGTGAAGCCGTACTCTGCGGCGAGGTCGGCGACGAAATGGATGCGTCCCGACTTCTTGATGGCGTGTTTGTCTGCCGCGAGGGCGACGACCGCGCGCCCGACGTACTCCACCGATTCGCTCAGGTCGTAGCGGAACTGGCGCTCGACGGCCTTGGAGGTCATCGCACGCTTGACACGCTCCGTCTGCATAAAGCCAGGCATCAGCGTCACCACGGCGAGCTTGCTCTTCTTGGCGTCGGCGGCCATCCCCAGCAGCAGGCGGTTGATTGTCGTGTGACTCAGGTCGTAGAGCAGCATTCCGTTGTACTCGCCCGCCGATGCGCCCGTGAGCACCTCCGCCGGGGTGCCGTCCAGGAAGCCGTCCGTCACGCCGACGATCAGCCCTCGCTTCCGCCGGGCCATCAGCCGCGCCGCGTGAAATGCCGTCAGGTAGTAGGCGCGAGGTCCTGCATCCATCATCCGCCGCCACTCGGAGGTGGATCGCTCCCAGAACGGGGTCCCCCACCCAGCCATCGCCTCGTCAGGGGCCGAGGTGCCGTCGGCCGCGCCCCAGACTGCGCTGGCAAGGACATCGAGCGCCCCCTGTTCACGCTCCACACGCGCGAAGAGTTCGGCGACTTCCGTCTCGCTGGTGCAGTCGGTGCGGACCGGAATCCCGATGCCGCCGCGTGCCGTCACGGCCTCCGCCGTCTCCTCGATGGTGCCGGGCGCGCCGTCGCTTGGCGGTGGACCGCCGCGGGTTGATCGGCCGACCACGTACACCGTCGCGCCCGCGTCGCCAAGCGCAAGCGCGATGCCTCGCCCTGCGCCGCGGCTCGCCCCGGCGACCACCGCGACCCTTCCGGTGAGTGTTGCCATACGCCTTGCCTCCACGTTTCGGTAGATTCTTACTGGCCGTACAGTTATCATCTAAATGGCCATTTAGTTACTGTCAAGCACCCCCTCCCCCCCCCAGGCGATGAGCCCACGCCCGCGAAAGATTTCCGACGACCAGGTCTTCGAGGCCCTGACCCGGGTGATGCAGCGCGTCCCCGCTGCGTCGCTGACGCTCGCCGAGGTCGGTGCGGAGGCGGGCGTCACGGCGAGCGCGCTCTCCCAGCGGTTTGGTTCGAAGCAGGCGCTGTTGCGTGCGCTGAACGCCCGCTTCGCCGAGGGCACCCCGGAACTGCTGGAATCCATCCGCGAGCGGCACGCGTCGCCGGTCGCGGCCATCCGTGCGTGGGCCGAAGGATTTGCCTGGCTCATCGCCACGCCCTCCTCGCTGGCGCATCACCTCGGATATCTCCAGATGGACCTGTCCGATGAGGTGATGTTCACGCACCTGCAGAAGGCCACCCGCGCGACGCGCCGTACGTTGGCGCAGTGGGTGGCGGAGGCGGTGCAGGCCGGTGAGCTGCAGCCGGGCACGGACCCCGCAGCACTGGCGCGCCTGCTGCTGGCGACGGCGAACGGCTCGATGATGACGTACGCGCTTCTACGCCAGGGCAAGCCGGTCGAGTGGATCCGGGCGGACGTCGAGCTCGCCCTCGGGCCGTTTCGGGTGCCCGCGCGCTAAGTTCTACCGGTGCTCTCCATCAACCTCATCTCGATCTTCCCGGACTTCTTTGCCGGTCCGCTGGGGCTCAGCATCCCCAAGCGCGCCGCCGAGGCGGGGCTGGTGCGCTACAACTGCGTGGACCTGCGCGCCTTCGCCACCGACAAGCACAAGACCGTGGACGATGCGCCCTTTGGCGGCGGGCCGGGAATGGTGATGAAGCCGGCGCCCTTCTTCGACGCGGTCGAGAGCGTCGGCGCGACGAAGCCAATCGTGTTGCTGTCCCCGCGCGGCAAGGTGTTCAGCCACGCCGATGCCCTGCGCTTTGCCGAGGGCACGGAGCTCACGCTGCTCTGCGGCCACTACAAGGACGTCGACCAGCGCGTGGCGGACCACTTGGCGACCGAGGAGATCTCGCTGGGCGACTTCGTGCTCAGCGGGGGCGAGCCGGCGGCGCTGGCCGTGGTGGATGCCGTCGTCCGGCTGCTGCCCGGGGCGATGAGCGACATCGAATCCGCCCGGACGGACTCCTTCTACGACCGGGGGCTCTCGGCCCCCTCCTACACCCGGCCAGCGGAGTATCGCGGGCATAAGGTGCCGGAGGTGCTCTTGAGCGGGAATCACGCCGAGATCGAGCGCTGGCGGCGGGAAGAAGGGGAGCGCCTGACCCGGGAGCGCCGGGGCTAGGCCCCGTTGCGCAAGCTCAAATCCGGCAGTAGCTTACAAGGCTCAACTCTGTCACCTCAGCGGGCCGCAACGCGCCCGGAGTCACATATGCACGCTTTCACCGAAACTCAGAAGGAATACCTGAAGTCCGTGCCCGCTTTCCGCGCCGGCGACACGCTGCGCGTGAACGTGCGCGTGAAGGAAGGCGAGAAGGAGCGCCTTCAGGCGTTCGAGGGCGTGTGCATCGGCCGCAAGGGCGCCGGCGTCTCGGCGACCTTCACGGTCCGCAAGATCTCCAACGGCGTGGGCGTGGAGCGCATCTTCCCGCTGCACTCGCCGATGCTGGCCGAGATCAAGGTCGTGCGCCGTGGCCGCGTGCGCCGCGCCAAGCTCTTCTATCTCCGCAACGTGACCGGCAAGGCCGCGCGTATCGCCGAGAAGAAGGTGCGCGTGCAGGTGCCGACCACGGGCGAGGCCGCGCAGGCCTGAGCCGCGCCACGTGGCTGGCGGCTGGAGCGCCCTCGAGCGTTCGCTGCGCGCCGCCGGTGCGCTGCACATCGCCGGAGTGGATGAAGTCGGACGGGGCCCCCTAGCGGGCCCCGTCGTCGTTTGTGCCGTCGTGATGCCCGCTGGCCGCCGCGCCATCGCTGGCGTCACGGACTCCAAGCAGCTCAAGGCCGCCGAGCGTGAGCGCTTGGCGCTGCGCATCCGGCAGGATGCCGTGGCGCTGCGCGTGGCCGCCGCCAGCGTGAACGAAATCGCCCGCTGGAACATCTACCAGGCCACCGTGCGGGCGATGGCGCGCGCGCTGGCGCGCCTGCCCGTGCCGCCGGACGAGGTGCTGGTGGACGGCAAGCCGATAAAGACCCTCGGCGTGGCGCACCACGCCGTCGTCGGCGGGGATGCGCGCTGCTACTCGATCGCCTGCGCCAGCATCGTGGCCAAGGTCCTGCGTGACCGGTTGATGACACGGTTGGCCGCCCGCTATCGAGACTACGCCTGGGAGGCGAATGCGGGGTATGGGACTCCGGCGCATCTCGCGGCGCTGCGCGCGCACGGATTGACGCCGCATCATCGTGTGGCCTTCTGCCGGACCGCCCTTGGCGGCCAACTGGAGCTCTGACCGGCCCGGCCGATGTGACGCGGGGGGCCGTCCCTGCAGTCAACGGGAGTATGGACGACCTGACCGACGCGGAATTGGTGGCGGAAACCAGGCGGGGCAACCAGCGGGCGTTCGCGGCGCTGCTGCGCCGGTACCAGGACCGGCACGCGCGCTTCGCGGCGCGAATGCTGGGTGATGCCGACGATGCCGATGACGTGCTGCAGTCGGTGTTCGTGCGGGCCTTCCGCCACATCGGGGACTGCGAGGATCCGTCGCGGTTCGGGGCTTGGCTGCACCGGATCGTGGTGAATGAATGCCGTACCTTTGCGGCGCGACGGGGGCAGCGTGAGCTGCGGTTCGTACGCGAGCCGCTGACGCTTGATGGGCTCGAGGCGCCGGGGGCTGAGGGCGACCCAGCGTTGCGGGCGCGCATCGGGGCCGCGGTGGCGGAGTTGCCGGTGGAGATGCGCGAGGCGTTCCTGCTCAAGCACGTCGAGGAACTGGAGTATGAGGAGATGGCGGAGCTGACCGGGGCGGGAGTCTCCGCGCTGAAGATGCGAGTGAAGCGGGCAATCGAACGGCTGCGCGAGCAGCTTGCGGAGGTGGCATATGTCTGACGGAACGGAGCGGATGGACACGGAAGAGTTTGCGGCGCGCGTCGCGGCACCGCTGAAGGCGCCGGTGGCGCTGCGCGCGGACTTCGAGGCGCGGGTGATGGCCCAGGTGGCGGAGGCGGCGCGTCCCTGGTGGCGGCGTCGGCGGCAGATCGCGTTGTCGCCGCTGGGCGGCCTCGCGCTGGCGGCCGGCTTCGGCGCGCTGATGGTGCTCGGCGGCTACGGCCTTGGGGCGCGGCAGGCCGCGTCGGCACCAAGCGCGGCACCGGGCGTGCAGATCGTGCGCTTCGTCCTCGATGCGCCAGACGCGCAGTCGGTAATGCTCGCCGGCGACTTCAACGGATGGTCGCGCGTGGCGACGCCGATGGAAGCCGTCGACGGCACGGGCCGCTGGGCGGTCACGCTGACGTTGCCGTTCGGGCGCCACGAGTACGCGTTCGTGGTCGACGGCGAGCGTTGGGTGGCTGATCCCTATGCGCAGACGGCGCGCGACGAGTTCGGGCAGGAGAGCTCGGTGATGCGGCTCGAAGCTGAACCGCGTCGCGGGGCTTAGCCTGCCGCGAACTCCGGCGGTGGCGTTGGTGCTGGCGTGCGGCTTCGTGGCCGCACGCGGGGCGTTGCCTGCGCAGGAGCTGAACGCGTCGCTGGGCCTCGGTGCCTCGCGGGTGGAGTTCGCCGATGAGCCGGCGTTCGGCTCGACGACCATCAGCCCGACCATCACAATGTCCGGCGCGCGCGGCAGTCTCGGAGTGGGTGGGACCTTTGCGCGGGTCGGGCTCGCGAGTTGGTCCCGCCAAGGCGTGCTGCAGGGTTCGCTGTTCTCGCCGGTGTCGTCTGGCGGGTGGATGTTTGAAGGCAGCGGCACCGCTGGCGGGGCGCGCTTTCCGAGCGGATTCGCCACGGGGCAGGGCCTCGGCGCGCTGCGTCTGCACCGCGTGGGTGCGAAAGGGTCTGGCTGGGCGGGCGGAGCCGGTGGTGCGATGTACGACGGCGCCGACTGGCGACACGTGCAGCAACTGGAACTCGGCGGGATGCTCAGCGGCGCGCGCGCGCGCCTCACGGTGATGTTGACGCCCGCCGCCGTGGACGACACGCTGCGGTACGCTGACCTCTTGGGAATGTACGGCACGGCCGTCGGGCCGTTGGATGTGTCGCTGTCGCTGGGTGGCCGGGCGGGCGCGACCCTCCCGATCGTGGGTGGCGACGCCCGGGTGTGGGGTGGCGCGAACTTCAATTGGTGGGTGCAGCCGCGCATCGCGCTCACCACCGGCGTGGGCACCTACCCGGTGGATCTCGCGCAGGGGTTTCCGGCCGGACGGTATGTCAGCGTCGGTCTGCGCTTCGGCGCGCGGCGCAGCCTCACGGCGATTGCCCAAGCGTCGGCGCGGGCGACGGCCGCTGCGGCGCGGGATGCGGGCGTCGATGCGTTCAGCCTGCGTCCCGACGGTGAGGCGGGCGTCGCGATTCGTGTGCGGGCGGCCGGTGCAGCTCGCGTCGAGGTGGCGGGGGACCTGACTCGCTGGGCGCCGGTGCGCCTCGAGCCGGCCGGTGACGGGTGGTGGTGGGCGCGGCTGCCTGCGAGCGGCAGCGAGGTCATCGAGTTGGCCCTGCGCGTGGACGGCGGCCCCTGGCTCACGCCTCCGGGTGCGGATCCCGTACGGGATGAGTTCGGCGGAATGAGCGGTCGTGTGACGCTGCGCGGTCGGTTGTGACGCGGCGCGAGGGACCTGCGGTCTCTGGAGCGAACCTCCAGCAGGAGCACGAACGATGCAACGGACAATGGAGCGGACGATGAAGCGGTTCACGACGGTGTTGGCGGCGATGGTGGCGTTCTCGGCAGGCGCGGGTGCGCAGGTGCCGACGGATGTCGATGCGCGGCTGCGCGAAGTCTTGCCAGCGGACGTGGCGGACCGAGTGCTGGCGCGAATCGCCGAGGCGCGCAGCCGGCAGTTGCCGCCGCAGGCGGTGACGGCGCTGGAGAACCGGGCGCTGAAGTTTGCGTCCCGCGGCGTCGCGCCGGCCGAGGTGGAGCGTGCCGTGGGCGAGCACGCGCACCGGATGCAGCAGGCGCGTACGGCGATCGAAGCGGGCCGTGGCCGCGCGGCGTTGGGCGACGAGATTGACGCCGGCGCCGAGGCGATGCGCCAGGGCGTGGATGGCTCGGCGGTGAGCGCGTTGGCGCAGTCCGCACCGTCGGGCCGCTCGCTGGCGGTGCCGCTGTACGTGATTGGGTCGCTGGTGGAACGCGGCTTGCCGTCGGATCAGGCGCTGCAGCGGGTGCAGGAGCGGCTGACCGCCCGTGCGAGCGACCGCGACCTGGAGCGGATGGCGCGCGAGCAGGCCCGTGGCCGTCCGGAAGGCGTGGGTCCCGGGATGCGCCCGACCGATCGCCCGGGCGCCACGGGGCGTCCGGAGAACCTGCCCGCGACGGGTGGCCGGCCGGCGACGACGCCGCGCCCGACGCCGCCGGCGGGTCCGGGCCGGCCGTAAGCGAGCCGGAGCGGAGCGGGGACGCGGCACGGAGCACTGGCTTCGTGCCGCGTTTCGCGTTGCCGGACGCTAGCGCCGGACCCATATTGGCTAGCGGCGGGTATGCTGGGGAACCCCCGTCTCGCCGAGGGCACGTCAGCCCTCCGCGCGCGCGGGAGAACCGTCAAGAGCGGAGGCACCAATGGGTCGGCTCGGTTGGCTGGCTGCGGTAGTCGGGGTGCTGGCGCTGTCCGCGTCGGGCGGCGCCCAAGATTCTCCCCTGCGCGACATTGTGGGCCGCGTGGTCGGTCCGGACGGTGCGGGAATCCCGTCCGTGCTGGTCCGCGCGCAGCGCGGCGACGACGTGCGCGAGGCGCTCACCGACGAGTCGGGGAGCTACCGCATCGTGGGGGCGTGGGCCGGCACCTGGTCGGTGACGATGCGGCGCATCGGCTACGTCGCGGACTCGATGACCGTCGAGGTCACGGATGTGGCGCGACTGGACCGCCAGCTGGCGCGCGCCGCGCTGCGTGTGGACGGCCGCGTGATCACGGCATCGTGGTCCGGCGTCCACGGCGTGGTGGGCGATCGCGGGTACCAGCCACTGGCCGGTGCGACCGTCGAGGTCGTGGGGCGTGAGCTTTCGTCGGTCGTGACGCCCGAGGGGCAGTTCGCACTACCCGAACGCGTCGGCGCCCCGGTGCTGCTGCGCGTGCAGGCCCCCGGCTACGCGACGCGGCTCGTGTCGGCGCGCGTCCCGGAGGATGGCGCAATCGAGCTCTCCGTGCTGCTCGATCGCGCCGAGGGGCGCGGCATCAATTCCGTCATCGCGGACGAACTCGACCGACGGATGACGTGGTCGAGCCCCCTCGCCGCCCGCGTGACGCGCAGTGAGGTGCTGGCGACCGAGGCGCGCGACCTCAGGCTGGCGTTGGAACTGACTCCGTCGGTGAACGCGAAGGGGCTGCGCATCTCGCGCGCGGCCTGCGTCTTCGTGGATGGCGTGGCACGCCCGGGATTCCCGCTGGATGCCATCCGACCCGAGACCGTGGAGTTCATCGAGTTCTATGCGGGCGGTGCCGATCGCCAGGGCCTGTTGGCGCGTCGCTGGCCACCGCGGGGCGAGTGCGGCTTTGGCGGGCGCGGGCCGGTCGACGCACAGAACAGCGCCGGTGTGCAGTACGTCGTCGTGTGGACGCACAAGGCCTGAATGGGCGACACGGGGTCGGGCTGCCGTTAGTTTTCCAGACGGCAGTTCGACCCGGTAGCTCAGTCGGTAGAGCAACGGACTTTTAATCCGCAGGTCGTGGGTTCGATCCCCACCCGGGTCACTCGTCCTCCCAACGCAAGTCCACGTCCAGCGAGCTTCTCGTCGATGGCCACCCACGTCCGCCGCTCCGCGACTCGCACGCTGCTCGCCCTCGTGGCGGCGGCGAGCGTGCTCGTGACGCCGCTGCGGCTCTGGGGGGAGTGTCCGATGATTGATGCGCAGGCCAGCGTGGCGGACTTAGCGGCCGGAGCGGCGGACGCGCACGATGCGCACAGCGGTCACGACGGACACAATGACCAGCACGTACACGGACCCGCTGCCGCTGCAACCGAGCAGCCCGAGGGTAGCCGCGCACCGTCGCACGAGGTGTGCCTGGACTTGACGCATTGCGCGGTCGCCGTGCCGGCGATTGAGGTCGTGCATCTGGTCGCTGCTGGACCGCCTGCGGGCGAAGACGGATCGACAGTCCCGCTGGCGTACAGCACCGCCGCGCGTACGCTCGAGCCTCCGCCGCCGAAGCAGCGCTGAGCCCGCGCCCCGATCGGGCGCGATTGCGACCTCGATGGCCCGGCAGGCCCGCACCGACGCGGGCGGCGCGGGCGTCACACCCTTCGGCTCAACACAATGCGATACGCAACGATTGCGCTCGCCCTCGCGCTCATCAGCGGCGGGGCGGGTGCGCAGACCGACTTCTACAACACCGACCGTGGCCGCCCCCTGACCGTGGAGGACGCGATGGTCGTCGAACGACGCGCCATCGAACTCCAGCTGATTCCCTTGCGGGTCCAGCGCGTGGGGCCGGGAATGACCGCGTGGGGCACGGCCCCGGAAGTCGCCTTCGGCATCCTGCCGCGGACGCAGCTCGAGTTCGCGGCGCCGATCCGCTTCGTGGATCCCGGAGCACTGGGGCGCCCGCTCACCGGAGGCGCGGGCCTTGAGGTGGAAGTGCTGCACCAGCTGAATGCGGAGACGCAGCTCTGGCCCGCACTCGCGCTGGGCGCCGGCGTGCACGTGCCGGGCGGGGCGTTCGCGCCGGCACGCGCGCTGAGCACGGTGCGCGCGGCGGCGACCCGGACCCTGCCCTGGGGGCGTGTGCACCTGAACTACGCGTACACGCCCGGCGCCGCGCTCACGGCGAGCGACATCGGCGCGGACGAGCCGCGCTGGCTGGGCGGCATCGCCGTGGACCGCACCTTGCCGCTGCGCCAGCTGCTGTTCGGCTTCGACGTGACGGCGGAAGAGTCGCTCCTCGATGACGGCACCATCACCTGGCGTTCGGGGTTCGGGGTGCGGCGGCAGGTGGCCTCGCGGCTGGCGATGGATGCCGGGGTGTTCCGCCGGCTCAGCGGCGGCGCGCCGGAGTGGGGCTTCACGCTCGGCGGTGCCCTGGCATTCGCGCGTCCGCTGCGGACGGTGCCGCGCCCACGCGGCGTGCCGGTGCGCCCCGCGGCCTCGCAGTGGAGCACCGTGTACGAGCAGTTCTTCCTGCAGGCGCCGCACAACTTCTACTTCCGCCGCAACTATCCGGCAGCCGATCGGCTGTTCAACGCCTTCGACTACGGCCACGCAATCTTGTATGAGCTGCTCTGGACGCGGCCGGAGCAGGCGGTCGCGCTGCTCGAAGGACGAGAGTACGCGAAGCTCACGGGGCGCATCCTGAACCAGCCGCCGCGCCTGCCCGCCGTTGAGGACGCCATCGAGCCGATGTACACGCGCCTCGCGCCGGAGGCGAAGGCGATGTTCGAGTGGGCCCACCTCCTCCACCGCCAGGTGTACGACGTGTTGGCGGACGAGCGGCTGGACCAGGCGGCCAAGGACCGCGAGATGGCGCGGCTGGAGGCGTACTACTTCACGCGCCGCGACTTGGCCTTCAGCCGGCATCCTAAGTCGATGGCGCTGATGCAGGAGCAGCCGTACTCGCTCGCGTTCCGCGAAAACTTCCCGAAGTTCAACGGACTGATCTGGGCGTACCACTGGCTGCAGGTGGGCCTGTACGAGCCGCTGCTCGTGGGCGACGACGTCGTCGAACGGCAGGCGGGCGTCGCCGCGACGATCGCGCGGTTCCGGCAGATGACGCTCGACGGGCCGAACAACTACCCCGTCGTGATGCCGATGACCGCAGCCATCGCGCCGGAGTTCGCGCGGCGGTACCCCACGCTCGCCATCGTCTTCGACAACCTGCATTCGCTGCACGACGTCATCTCCGACATCCTCGCGAATCCGAATGTGGCGCGCGAGGCGAAGCGGGCCGAGATCATCAAGGCGGCCTCTGCCTATCGTGACGACACGACCGAGGTGATGACGGTGGAAGCCTGGCTCCGGATGACGGGGCATATGGGGGTGCAGAATCAAGGCGGCCCGGCCGTGGGATTCCTGCCCGCGCTTCCGACGCCGACGGTCCCCCGCGGCTTCGTGATGCGGCACGACAAGGACGGCAACCCGATCGGCGAGCATCATCATCACTAGGACGGGACGCGGGGTGGCCATCGACGATGGCCACCCCGCGTCGCATCGCCCCCTGCGCGGCCTCAGTACTCGCGGAACATCCGCTGAATCTCGACCGGGTCGCGGCTGCGGGTGAGCGCCAGCATCAACAGGATGCGCGCCTTCTGCGGCGTGAGGTGCTGCACGCTGATCATCGGCAGGGCAGCACGTTCGGCGACCATCGCGGAATCTTGAGCGGTCACTGGCGCGGCGGCGGAGTCGGGCCGTGCGGGCGGGGTGAAAAGCTGGGCGGCCGCCACGTTGTCACCCGACGGAAACGCGGCGACGACGAATACGCCGCGGCTGCGCAGGGCGCGGTAGGCCAGCGACTCGTCACGCGTGAAGCCCGTCGTGGTGACGACGATGCCGGCCGGGAGCGAGTCGAACTGCGGCCCCGTGCCACCAGGGAACGACACCGTCATCTCAACCCGAGGCAATGCCTCGACCCCGACGAGGTCGAACTCGCTGCGTGGCCCTCGACGGCGCACCGGTGCAAAAAAGAACTCGGGGCCGCCGGTTCCGACGACGCCGAGCATCCCCATCTCGCCGCCTTCGAACCCGCCGACGCGCTGATAGTGTTTGCGCACCTCGCGCGCCGAGATGATGCGGTCATCCATCACGACCAGCACGCCCTTGCCGGGTGCCTGCGGCGAGACCGCCGTGCGCACCGCCGCGAGCAGGTTCATCGGACCGTCGGGGCTGATGCCGGTGGCCGGGCGCTGTGCCCCGACCATCACGACGGGCTTCTCTGACCGCACGGTGAGGTACAGGAAGAACGCCGTCTCCTCGAGCCGGTCGGTGCCGTGCGTGACCACCACACCGGCGAGGTCGTTGCGCGTGCGGAGCACCTCATTGATGCGCCGCGAGAGTGCCACCCATTGCACCGGCGTGATGGCGGTGCTCGCCACGTTCGAGAACTGCTCAGTCTCCACGCGTGCGTGGCGGGCGAGCTCGGGCACTGACGCGATGATCTGCTCGGCCGTGAGGGTCCCGGCGCGGTAGCCGCCGAGCGTCCCGGGCGCCTGCTGGACGCCGGCGATCGTCCCGCCGGTCGCGATGACCAGCACCTTGGGCAGGCTGGCCGTGTCGGCCCGCGCCTGCGCGTTGGCGGGCGCGACGGGGGCGACGAGCATCAGCACGAGCGTGGCAAGGCGCAGCGTCGGCATTGGCATCAGGGCAAATGGGGGGACGGGGACGGCGGCTCGGGAGGACAATCTAGCGCGGTAGGGGATTCCCCTAGTAAAAATCCGCCTAAGCTTTATGGTGGCCACCCCTCCTTCCGGTGAGCTTCACGCTATGTCTGACGACCTGATTCGCGTAATCCTCGCCGACGACCACAGCGTCGTCCGAGCTGGCCTCAAGGCCGTGCTCGGAGCCGCCAAGGATATGCACGTCGTCGGGGAAGCAGCCAGCGGCCCCGAGGCGGTCGCGATGGCTGAGCGCCTGAAGCCTCACGTGGTGGTGATGGACCTCTCGATCGGCGAAGTGGACGGTGGGCAGGCCACGAAGATGCTGATCGAAAAGGGCATCCCCTCCAAAGTGCTGATCCTGACGATGCACCCCGAGGAGGAGTACCTGGTGCCGATGCTGGAGGCCGGCGCGAGTGGCTTCCTGCCCAAGACCGCCCCGGACCGCGAGCTGCTCGACGCGGTGCGCACGGTGGCGCGCGGCGAGGTGTACGTCCGCGCCGAGGCCGCACGCATCTTGGCCAAGGGCTACCAGCGCAAGGATCCGATGCACGAGGACCGCACGCGTTACGAGCGGCTGACGGAGCGCGAGCGCGACGTGCTGCGCCTGACGGCGCAGGGCTACAGCGCGCCGGAGATCGGCGAGCGGCTGTTCATCTCGCCCAAGACGGTGGACACGTACAAGCAGCGGATCCAGGACAAGCTCGGCCTCAGCCATCGGCACGAGTACGTGCAGTTCGCGCTGCGCCTCGGCCTGCTGCACGCCTAGCAGCCGGACGGCACAGCACTCGACGGCGCGCGCCCCGATTCCCCGGGGCGCGCGCCGTCGGCATATTCCGCGATGATGGTCTCCACGCAATCCAAGCTCCGGTTCATCGTCGGCGCAGGCGTCCTCTCGCTGCTGCTCATCGGCAGCGTGACGCTCGAGGCCACGCGCCGCGCGATGCACGGCGGGTCCGAGGATCCGGCGCTGCGCCTGGCGCAGGCGCTGGTGATCATCCTGATGATCCTCGCGGTGGTGCTGGCCTGGCTGGCTTACGCCAGCCTGCACGACGACCTCGTGAAGCGCGCCGAGGTGGAGTTGGCGTTGCGCGCGTCGGAGGCCAAGTTCTCGGGCATCCTCGAGATCGCCGCCGACGCCATCATCTCGGTGGACGACCGGCAGCGCATCATCCACTACAACTCGGGCGCCGAGCGCATCTTCGGGTGGACCTCGGCGGAGGCGTTGGGCCGCGAGCTGTCGTTCCTGCTGCCGCAGCGGCACCGCAGCACGCACGCGCAGCACGTGCAGGGCTTCGGCGGGTCGTCCGACCGGGCCCGCCAGATGGGCGAGCGCCGCGCCATCGCAGGCTTGCGGCGGGACGGCTCGGAGTTTCCGGCCGAGGCTTCCATCTCCAAACTCGTTCTCGCGAGCGGCGAGCGCATCTACACCGTGCTGCTGCGGGACGTTACCGACCGGCGGCAGAAGGAAGAGGCGCAGCGACAACTGACGCACGCGGTCTCCGTGCTGGGCGAAACGCTCGACGTGAGCGCGACCGAGCGCTCGATTGTACAGTTGCCGTTGGGCTGGCTGGGTGATGGAGCGATGCTGGTGGTGTTCTCGGGCGGGCAGAAGATGCGTCGCGTGCCGGCGCGGCCGGAGGGGAACCCCGCGTTGGAGGCGGCGCTGGCCCGCTTGGCGGAACGCGACATCGATATGGACTCGCCGTCGCGGGTGGTCGACGTGTTGCGCCGTGGCGAGGTAGAGGACGTCCCCGAGGTCACCGAAGAATGGCTGGAGGCGCACAGCAGCGACCGCGACGAACTCGACCGGCAGCGCGCCGTGGGGATGCGCTCGTTGCTGCTGCTGCCGCTTGTGGCGCGCGAGCACGTGCTGGGCGTGCTCAAGATCTTCCGTGCAGAGGCGTCGCGTCCGTTCACGGAGGCGGAGAAGGAGATTGCGGCTGAGTTGGCGTTGCGTGCGGCGTTCGCGTTGGACAACGCCCGTCTCTACGAGACGGCGCAGCAGGCGACCATCGCGCGCGACCACGCCTTGGGCGTGGTGTCGCACGACCTGCGCAATCCGATCTCCGCGATCGGGATGTGCGCGCGCGCCTTGCTGAGCGCGACGGCGGCGGACGATACCGAGCGCCGCGGGCTCGTCACGACTATCGTGGATTCCACCGAGCTGACGCAGCGGATGATTCGGGACCTGCTCGACGTCGCGAGCATTGAGCTCGGCCGCCTGGCGGTGGAGCGGCGCTTCGTGGCCGTACCGGCCGCGCTGGAGCGGGCGCTGGAGCTGTTCCGCCGCGACGCCGCCGAGCGGGGCGTGGCACTGCTTCTCGAGCCGCTTCCCGACCTGCCCGGCGTGCTTGGCGACGAGGAGCGCATCGTCCAGGTGCTGGCGAACCTGCTCGGCAACGCCCTGCGCTTCACCGACCGCGGAGGCAGCGTACACGTCGGCGCACGTCGGAGCAGGCACGCGGTCGAGATCTCCGTGCGCGACACCGGCGCGGGGATTCCGCCCGGCGAGTTGCCACGGATCTTCGAGCGCTACTGGACGGTGCGGCGCAACGCGCCCAAGGGCGGCACCGGACTTGGGCTGGCAATCGCGCGCGGCATCGTCGAGGCGCACGGCGGACGCCTCTGGGCGGAGAGCGTGGTGGGCAAGGGCAGCACGTTCCGCTTCACCGTGCCGGTCGGCTGAGCACCTCGCGGTACGACTGGTCGAGCCGGTCCATCTCGTGCTCCCAGGTGCGCTGCTCCGCGGTGGCGCGGGCGCCTTCACGCAATCGCAGCTGCAGGTCGCGGTCGGCGACGAGCCGGCGCATCGCGGCGACGCAGGCATCTACGTCCATCGCGGCGTAGGCGAGCCCGTTCCCCTCGTGCCGTAGGTGATCGGCCACCCCACCGGCGGGCGCCGCGATCACCGGCGTGCCTGCCGCCATCGCCTCGAGCACGACGAGGCCGAGCGTTTCGGTGGTGCTTGCGAAGAGGAAGGCGTCGGCACTGGCGTAGAGCGCCGGCAACTCGCGCTGACGGTCGAGGTTGCCGAGGAAGGTCACCGAACGCGGCGCGCGTGCCTTGAGTCGTTCGAGGCTCGGGCCTGCGCCGGCGACCACGAATCGGACGGCGGTCTCTCCAAGCTCCCGTTCGAGCTTGCCGAAGGCGTCGAGCAGGACCTCCACGCCCTTCTCCGGGGCGAGCCGTCCCACGTGCAGGAACGTGAAGGCATTGCCGAGGGAGAGACGCTGCCGCAACGTCATCGATCGCTTGGCCGGGTGAAACAGGACGTCGTCCACGCCGCGCCCCCAGACCTCCACATCCGCAAGGCCGAGCGCGAGGAGATCCGCGCGCGACGGCGCTGAGGGCGTGAAGATGCGTGCGGCATTGGAGTGGAAGCGCCGGATCCAGCGCTGCACCGGCTTCTTGAGGAAAGGCACGCCGTACGAAGCCGTGTACTTCGCGAAGTCCGTGTGGTACGAGGTGGTGACGACGATGCCGCGGTCGAGCGCGGCGCGCTGGCCCATCCGCCCGATGACGAACTCCGTT
Source organism: Gemmatimonadaceae bacterium (assembly GCA_019637355.1). Taxonomy (NCBI): domain Bacteria; kingdom Pseudomonadati; phylum Gemmatimonadota; class Gemmatimonadia; order Gemmatimonadales; family Gemmatimonadaceae; species Gemmatimonadaceae bacterium. The sequence goes on from JAHBVT010000001.1 coordinate 881,987, forward strand.
GCGCTGTGGACGACGTCGGGCCGGAAGCGGTGGACGACGTCGCGCACGGTGCGTCGTGCCGGCGCCGCGAGCCGGATGTCGCGGTACCCGGGGAGCGGAACCGACGGGATGGACGTGACGTGCTCGGCCGCGAGTCCGGGCGCAAACACGGCAGGCTGGTCGTCGGGATAGCGCGGCGCGATGACCTCGACGTCCCAACCGCGGGCGCGCAGTCCTTGCACGGAAAGCGCGGTGACGACGCTGACGCCGTTGACCTGCGGGGGATAGGTGTCGGTGCAGAAGAGGATGCGCATTGCGCTGGAGTCTCGCGGAATCGCGTCACCGAAAGGTGACGGCACGGTCACGGCTAGGCGAGCCCGTTTCGCGCGCGTGACCGAAAGGAGACCGCGCCGTCGGGTGGCTGTCGCCGAGCGCCTCGATCGTTGGGGTGTTCGCCGACCCTCCCACCCCGAGGTCTGCCGTATGCGAGAGACTCCCGTTCGCCGTGTGGTGCTGGTCGTGCTCGATGGCTTGCGCCCCGATGCCATCCCGCGCTTTCGTCTGCCGCACCTCAGCGCGCTCGCGGCGCGCAGCGCGTTCACGATGCGGGCACGCACCGTGCTGCCCAGCGTGACGGCCTGCGCTATGGCCTCGCTGCTCACCGGGGCGGCCCCGGAGCGCCACGGCCTGCAGAGCGATCGTTTCCACCTTCCGCGTCGCAGCGGCCCTCTGCATCCGCTGCCGCAGCTACTCGCCGAGCACCAGATGCCGACCTCGGCGCACCTGGCGGCGATGCCCCTGCTGTTCAGCGGTATCGCACACCGCATCGCAGCGCGCCTGGGCATCGCGCACTCACGGTTCCGCGGACACGGCTGCACGGAGATCCACGCCGGCGCACGCAGCGCCCTCCGGGAGCAGCGTCGCGGGCTGATCTTCCAGCACTGGCCGGACGCCGACCGGGCTGGGCACGCGCACGGGTGGATGTCCGACGCCTACGCGCGCGCCGCCTGGGAGATGGACGCGACGCTCGGGACGCTCTTGGGCGATGTGGATCTCAACGATCCGGCCACGCTCCTCATCGCGCTGGCGGATCACGGCGGTGGTGGCGCCGTACCGGACCACCACGACAGCGTGCACCCGCTGGATACCACCATCCCGCTGTTTCTTGCCGGCGGTGCCGTGCGCCGCGGCGAGCTGCCGGCGGGACGCTCCCTGCTGGACGTGCCGGCGACGGTATGCTGGGCGCTGGGCATCCCGCAGCCAGAGAGCTTTGCCGGACAACCGCTGACGATGGCGTTCGAGACGGCCGCCCTCGTCGCCGCCGCGTAGCCCGGCCGTTACGAGTCCGTTTCCTCGCCGACAGTCCCCTGCGACACGCCTCCACGAGACTGGAGTCACGATGATGCGAGCCCCTCTGATCACCCGCCTCGACGCCCGAGACCGCGCGCTGTTCCTGCGCTGGGTCATCGGCGACCACACGCCCCGTCGCGTGACGCGGGCGTGGACGCTGCTCACGCACGTGGGCGGTGCACGGGTGAGCATCTTGGCGGTGCTGCTCCCGATGCTCCTCGCGCCGGCGGCGTTCCAGATGGTCGCGATCAAGGCCGCGTGGGCGCTGACGCTGTCGCACCTCGTGGTACAGGTCATCAAGCGCGGCGTGCTGCGCGAGCGTCCTTCGGTGCGCGTGGTCGAGCAGACGCACGTGGCGGTGCCGGACAAGTTCTCGTTCCCGAGCGGGCACTCCTGCGCGGTGATGAGCGTGGCCTTCGTCTACGCGGCGGCCTACCCCGCCTTCGCCTGGCCGCTGCTGCTGCTCTCCGGGCTCGTCGGCTGGTCGCGGGTGCGGCTCGGCGTGCACTACCCCGGCGACGTGCTCGCCGGACAGGCGATCGCCATCGGCACGGGGCTCGCCGTCCTCGCGTTCTGGTGAGCGCAACCGCTCACGCGAACGCGCGCGCAAGCAGCCTGCGGCTCGCCATCTTCACCGACACCTTTACGCCGCAGGTCAACGGCGTCGCCCGCACGCTCGCCCGGTTGGCGCAGGCGGTGGAGGCGCGTGGAGGCGCGGTGCGCGTCGAGACGGTCGCGGATCCCGCCGCCGAGCCGGATGCCCGCGTGCACGGATGGCCCAGCACGCCGTTCTGGGCCTACCCGCAACTCCGGATGGCCGCGCCGCCCAAGGCCGAGGCTATTGCCCAGCTCCGGGCCTGGCGTCCGACTCTGGTGCACGCGGCGACGCCTTTCGGTGTAGGTCTCGCGGGCCGTGCGGCAGCGCGCGCGCTCGGCGTGCCGCTCGTGACCTCGTACCACACGTCGTTCACGGAGTACCTGCGGCACTACGGACTCAGCGCGCTCGACGCCGTCGCCTGGCCGTTCCTGCGCTGGTTCCACAACAGCGGACGCCGCACCTTCGCGCCCTCGCAGCTCGTGGCGCAGCAGCTGAGGCAGCAGGGATTCCGCGGCGTGCGCGTGTGGTCGCGCGGGGTGGATCCGCTGCGCTTCCATCCGCGCTTCCGTTCCACCGCGATGCGCGAGGCGATGGGCGCCGGTCCGGACGACCTCGTGGTGGCGTACGTCGGGCGCTTGGCGCCGGAGAAGGGGATCCACGTCGCGCTCGAGGGGATGCACCGCGTGGTCGCCGAGTCGGGCGGGCGCGTGCGCTTGGCGCTTGCCGGCGATGGCCCGGATGAGGCGCGTTGCCGCGCGATGGCGCCGCCGGGAACCTGGTTCGCCGGCTCGCTCTCAGGCGAGGCGCTCTCGGCCTTCTATGCCTCGGCGGACCTCTTCGTGTTTCCGTCCACGACGGAGACCTTTGGGAACGTCGTGCTGGAGGCGATGGCCTCGGGGCTGCCGGTGGTCGCTCCAGATACAGGCGCGACGCTGGAACTCGCCAGCACGGCCACCGCGCAGCTCTTCGAGGCCGGGTCCGCGGCGTCCCTCGCCGCCACTGTGCTCGCGCTGCTCGCCGATGCCGACCGGCGTGCCGCACTGCAAACGGCCGGACTCGCCGTGGCCGCGGCGCGCACGTGGAACTCGGTCTGGGACGGATTGCTCGCGGAGTATGCCGTCGTCTCCGGAGCTCGGGCGACCCGCGCGGCCTAAGCCACCCTCCGGTGACGGCTGTCACATCGTGCCGCCGGTGCCATCGAAATCGTCCATCGGGGTAGCACCCCGGGCCACCTCCCCAGATATTGCGTGGGTTCGGTCGGCCGGAAACCCATCGTGGCCCGAGGGGGTCCAATCACTCGATGGAATCGCGAATGACGACACCACGACACGCCCTGCTGATGGGGCTGTTGCTGCTCGGGGCCTGCGGACGCGCGGGCCTGCTGCCGCGCACCGCGCCCACGCCGCTCGCTGAGTCCGAGGCGCCGGCGGCCGCCGCTGTGCCCGAAGCGGAGGCGTCAACGGGCCCGGCCATCGGGCCGACGATGACGGAGGCCGACTCGGCGGAGCCGGAGAACGAGGTCGCCGCCGAGGCAGTACCGAACGATCCGCCGCCCGCCTGGGACATCGAGGTCGCGCCGTACGAGTCGCACCAGCGCGTGGAGCACTTCGTCCAGCGCTTCTCGGGTCCGCTGAAGGAGTCGTTCGAGATCGCGATGGAACGGCAGTCGCGCTACGCCCCGATGATCCGCGAGCGCCTGCGTGCCGGCGGCCTGCCCGAGGATATGATCTACCTCTCGCTGATCGAGAGCTGGTACGACCCGCACGCGTATTCGATCGCCGCCGCCGTGGGGATGTGGCAGTTTATGACGGCCACGGCCCGCGGTGTGGGGCTGCGGGTGGACTGGTGGGTGGACGAGCGCCGCGACCCGGTGCGCTCCACCGAAGCCGCCGTACGCTACCTCAACGAATTGCGCGAGACCTTCGGGTCGATCTACCTGGCATCCGCGGCGTACAACGGCGGGCCCGGGCGCATCTCGCGCGGCCTTGCGGCGCACGCCGACCAACTGAGCGGCGCGGCGGGTGATGACCTCTTCTTCGCCCTGTCGGATCAACCGCGCGCCCTGCACTCCGAGACGCGTGACTACGTGCCGAAGCTGATTGCGGCCGCGCTGGTGGGCAAGGATCCGGCGCGCTACGGCATCACGGTGCGCGCGGTGGAGCCCTGGAGCTTCGATTCCGTGCAGGTGGACGCGAATGTGCCCTTCGCCGCAGTGGCGAAGGCTGCTGGCGTGGATGTCAGCGAGATTCGCGAGTACAACTCGCAGTACCTGCGAGGAATGACGCCACCGACTGGCCACGCCGTGTGGCTGCGCGTGCCGGTCGGACGCGCTGAGGGCTTTGCCGAAGCCTTCGGGGCGCTGCCGGAGGAGGAGCGTACCGCCACCAAGCGGCACGTGACGCGTGACGGCGACTTCATCACGCGGATCGCGCGGGCCAACGGGCTCACGGCGCAGCAACTGAACTGGTACAACCCCACGGCGACGCGACTGGCCAACGGGAACCTGCATCCCGGCCAGCGCATCCTCGTGCCGCGACGCGATGTGGTCGCGGCCGCGCGCGACGTGCCGAACCCGAGCATCGAGCGCTACGGCGCCTCGTCCAACTATACGGTGCGCGCCGGCGATACGCTGGGTGCCATCGCGCGGCGCAACGGCACCACGGTGGCGCAGCTCAAGCGCTGGAATCGGCTGTCGAGCGACATCATCCGGCCGGGGCAGAGGCTGAGAGTCCGCTAGCGGGACGGATGACGGAGGACGGATGAGAGGAGGGGGCGCACCGAGCTATCGGCGCGCCCCCTTCCGTCTTCACTCTTTCACCTTCTCTAACAGCCTGACCTCGCCGATCCGCATCGCGGAGTCCACCGCCTTGGCCATATCGTAGACGGTCAGCAGCGCGACGCTTACCGCGGTCAGCGCCTCCATCTCCACGCCCGTCGGGCCGACGGTGCGGACCTCGGCTTCGCAGCGGACGCCCGGCAGCGATTCGTCCAGCGTGAACTGCAGTTGCACGTCCGTCAGGGCCAGCGGGTGGCAGAGCGGAATGAGATCTGAGGTGCGCTTGGCGGCCATCACACCGGCGATGCGGGCGGTGCCGAGCACGTCGCCCTTGGGGAGCTGGGCGTCGCGGACTTTGGCGAAGGCCTCGGCGCTCATCGTGATCTGGCCCGCGGCGCGGGCGCGGCGGCGCAGGCTCGGCTTGGCGCTGACATCCACCATCGCGGCCTCGCCGGCGGCGTTCACGTGCGAGAGGGGTTTGCTGGCCATCAACGGACTCCGGCGAGGGACTCGAGCAACTGTGCGGCGACGAGCTGCGGATTGGCGTTGCCTTCGGCTGAGCGCTTGGCGTCCTCGATGGCCGGCACCATCCGCACCGCCCGTTGTGCGGCGGCGTCATCGCCGCGGGCGGCGGCATCGCGGGCGCGCTCGTGCACCACGGCGGTGAGCGCGTCGAGTACGTCGGTGAATGCGCCGCGCGCCTTGGACGAGCCCGAGCCGAAGGCGGCACGGTAGCGCTGTTCGGGGCCCGCGTCGGCCGCGGCCAGCAGTTGGCGCGCCCGTGTGAGCGCGCCGTGCTGGTCGTCGCCATCGAGCAGGCGTCCGGGTGCACCGGCCGCGAGGCGGAGCAGTTCGGCCGGTTGCAGGTTGGGCAGCTTCGCGGCGACTGCGGCATCGGCGAGAAACGCGCGTACGGCATCGGCGGGTAGCGGCGGGACGCGGTACTGCACCACGCGCGAGCGGATGGTCTGGAGCAGCGCGTGCGGTTCGCTCGACGTGAGGATGATCGTCGTGTCGGCCGGCGGTTCCTCGAGCAGCTTCAGGAACATATTCGCCGCCTCGGGATTGGCCTGCTGCGGCACCATCCGTTCGGCGTCGCCGATGATCAGCACCTTGCGTGTCGCCAGCGCCGGTGAACGTGAGGCGACGAAGCGTAGGTACTTGGCGTCGCCCTTATAGATGCCGTAGGAGGCGTCGGGGCGCGCGTAGAGCCCCTGCGCCTCCGCGCGCTCGGCGATGCGTCCGTCCTGCAGCTCCTTGAGGTCGTCATACTCCCACTGCTCGGAGCCGGGGACCCGCTCGTGCGGGAAGACCCAGTGTACATCAGGGTGCTGGAGGCCGAGCGTGTAGCGGCAGTGCTGGCATTCGCCGCAGGGCTTGGAATTGCCGGAGCAAATCAGGCGCTGCGCCAGCCAAAGTGCGAGGCGTTGCTTACCCACGCCCGCTGGACCGTGCAGCAACAGCGAAGCGGGCAGGGCGCCCCGCTCCGCCTGCGCGGAGAGGCGTTCACGAAGCAACTCGTGGCCGTAGAGCGGAATCAGGGGCACATCTATAAAATAGTCCGTATGACTGCCTCTCGCGCTCTGCCCGTCGCGCTGGCCATCGCCGGCACGCTCTTCGTCCCGACACGACCGCTCGACGCGCAGGACGACGCGCAGGACGGCGCGCGGGTGCGCGCCCGCGACCTCGGCGTCGCACCGGGCGTGTTTAGCCCCGGCGCGCTCAATGCCATCACTGACGTCAGCGGCGTGCGCGTGGGGCAGGTGACGCTTATCGAAGGCGATGCCGTGCGCACCGGCGTGACGGCCATCCTGCCGCACGGCGGCAATCTCTACCGCGAACGCGTGCCCGCAGCGGTGCACGTGGGCAATGGCTACGGCAAGCTGCTGGGCGTGACGCAACTGCGCGAGCTGGGCGAGCTGGAGACGCCGATCTTGCTCACCTGCACGCTCTGTGTGTGGAAGGCCGCCGACGCGATGGTCGAGTGGCTGCTTGAGGCTCCCGATATGCAGCAGGTGCGATCGATCAACGCCGTGGTCGGCGAGACCAACGACGGCGGACTCAACGACATCCGCGCACGACCGGTGACGGCGCAGGCGGTGCGCAGGGCGCTCGAGGGCGCGAGCGGCGCGGCGGTGCAGGAGGGCAGCGTCGGGGCCGGCACCGGCACCGTCGCGTTCGGATGGAAGGGTGGCATCGGCAGCAGCTCGCGCGTGCTGCCGCAGCGTTTCGGGGGCTACACGGTGGGCGTGCTGGTCCAGAGCAATTTCGGCGGAGTGCTGCAGGTGCTCGGTGCGCCGGTAGGCCGTGAGCTGGGTCGCTATGCGTTCCAGCAGGCTGGCAGCGGCCAAGACGACGGCGACGGCTCGATTATGATCGTCGTCGCGACCGATGCACCGCTGAGCGATCGCAACCTCGAACGCCTCGCCTCGCGTGCGATGCTGGGACTCTCGCGCACGGGCAGCTCGGCGTCCAACGGAAGCGGCGACTACGTGCTCGCGTTCTCCACCGCTACCGAAGTGCGTCGCGCCTTCGACGCGCCAAGGCACAGCACGACGGAACTGGCCAACGAGGCGACGACGGCGTTGTTTCAGGCGGTAGTCGAGGCCACCGAGGAGGCGATCCTCAACTCGCTGTTTATGGCCACCAGCGTCACTGGCAGCGGGCGTTCGGTCGAGGCGATCCCGCTGGACCGCGTGCGCGAGGTACTGCGGAAGTACGGCGTCGCTGGACGCTAGCGCCCGGGTCTCGCGGAACGACCGCTGAGTTCGTCCACGTGGATGCGGAAGAGCAGTGCGCGCTCGGGCAGCGGGTCATCGGGCGTGAGCGCCTCGGGAATGATGCGTCGCACGATCTGCACGCCCTTCTCGTAGATGGCCTGCTCGTGCTCGCTGCCGTCCTTGCGCAGCAGGTAGAGGCCGCCCTTCACTACCACCGAGTCCCAGTCGAAGGTGTCGCGCACTTCGTCCACCTCGAAGGCCACCCAGCGATTGTGTGAGGCCATCTCGATCTTGGCGCCGGCGGCCGTGCGCCCGTACAGCCAGCCGTCCTCGTACACGTAGTGGATGGGCACGAGCTCGATGCGGTCGCGGTGCGCCACTGCCAGCCGACCGACCACGTGCCGGCCGAGGAGGGCGGTGCACTCCTCGGGGGTGAGCTCCCGGAACTCTGGGCGTGGCGTGGGCATCGACGGTCTCCTAGCGGCGCAAGGCGTCGTACGCGGCACAAACCCGTTGCAGCGCCTGCTCGGGCGTGTCGCCATCGGCAGAGAGGTGGCCCATCTTGCGACCTGGGCGCGCCTCCTTCTTCCCATACAGATGCACCCGCACGCCGGGAATCGCCAGCGCCTTGGTGACATCCGGCGCGCCGCCGTCCCAGAGATCGCCGAGCAGGTTGTGGATCGCGGCGGGGCGCACGACCTCCGTGCTGCCGAGCGGCAGGTGGCAGATGGCCCGCACGAGCTGCTCAAACTGACTCGTCGGGTGCGCGCGCTCGGAGTGGTGGAAGGTGTTGTGCGGCCGCGGCGCGAGCTCGTTCACGAGGAGCTGCCCGTCGCCGAGGATGAACATCTCCACCGCCAAGAGGCCGACGATGCCCAACGCCTCGGCGATGCGCAGCGCCAGCGATTCAGCGCGGTCCTGCATCTCGGCGTTCACGCCCGACGGCGTCACCGCCCAGGTGAGCACGCCGTCCGTGTGCAGGTTGCGCGAGGGTGGATACGCGACGCCAGTGCCATCGGCGCGGCGCGCGACCAAGACGGAGATCTCGGTGTGAATGTCGAGGAAAGCCTCGACGACGCAGACCGGCGCCTTGAGCTTCTCGAAAGCCGCCTTGCCCTCGGCGGCGGTCTTCACGCGCACCTGTCCGCGGCCGTCATAACCGCCCATCGCCGCCTTCACGATGCTCGGGCCCAGCGCGGCGACCGCCGCCTCGGCCTGCGCGGCATCGGTGACCACGCGGAATGCGCCGAGCGGAAAGTGATGGCGCTCCAGCCACTGCTTCTGCCGCGCGCGTTCCTGGATCGTGAACACCGGCTCGACGCCAGGGTGCAGGGGCGCCGTGCGGGCTACGGCTTCCAGCGAGGGGCGCGGGATCTGTTCGATTTCCAGCGTGACGGCGGCGCAGCCCTGCGCGAGCTCGGCCGCCGCGGCCGCATCGCTCCAGGCGGCGGTAATCGTGTGCGAGGAAACGCCCCGGGCAGGGCAGTCCTTCTCCGGATCCAGTACCCGCACGTCGTAGCCCAGCGTGCGGGCGGCCATCGCCGTCATCCGTCCGAGCTGGCCACCACCGAGGAAGCCGAGAGTCGCGCCGGCGGGGACGGCGTCGCGTGCCCCGCCGCTCACGGCAGGGTCTGGGCGCGGACGTCGGCCGCGCGGCTCTCGCGCCACGCGCGGAGCTTGGCGCGGATCTCCGGGCGATGCGTGCCCACGATCTCTGCGGCAAGGATGGCCGCGTTGGTCGCGCCTGGCTTGCCAATGGCCAGCGTGCCCACCGGTACGCCGGCCGGCATCTGTACGATGCTGAGCAGGGCGTCGAGCCCGTTGAGCGTCGTGGCGTTCACCGGCACGCCGAGCACCGGCACCAGCGTCTTGGAGGCGACCATTCCCGGGAGGTGTGCCGCGCCACCAGCCGCCGCGATGATCACCATCAGCCCGCGCGACTCGGCGGACTCGGCGTACGCGAACATCTCGTTCGGCGTGCGATGGGCCGAGACGACCTTGGCCTCATAGGGGACGCCGAGGTGGGCCAGCAGTTCGCAGGCCGGGGCGAGGTGCTCGTAGTCGGACTTCGAGCCCATAATGACGCCGACAAGTGGTGCGGTCATAGGCGAAATATGCCCGCAGGGCGGGGGTCGGCGCCACGCGGAGTGAAGCGGCGCTGGGCTGCGCCCGCTTCAGCGCCCCCGGTCGATCACGAACCGCCCCACCTGCGGGACGTCGTCCTCGCCGACGATGACGAGTAGCACCACGTCGCCGCGGACGACGAAGGGGGCCCAGGTCGAGGTGCGCACGCCGTCGAGCGAGACCGTCGCCTCGTGCCGTCCGTCGGACGTGATGATATCGAAGAGGATGCCGCCCTCGGCCTTGTCGCGACGCACCCAGAGGCGGTTGCGGTCGTCCACGCTCAGCCGGAGGATGGCCGGCTTTGCTTTGGGGATGCGCGAGAAGTCGAGGCCCGTAGGCCCACGCGACTCGATCTCGCGGATGACCGAATCGCGTTCCGCGGCAGAGACCGGCAGCGGCGGCGCTTCGAGCGCAACGCGGACAGTGTCGCCGGCCGCGCCGAGGCGGAGTAACTCGTAGTTCGCCGTGCTGGGTGCGCACCAAGTCGCGCCGGTGCCGTCGATGGTGTGCGCCGGGCGCGGAGCCCACGGGATCTGGCGGTAGGAGATTGAGCGGTCGGTGCGCGTGATCCACATCGCGGCTTCGCTCTGCTCGCGGGTCCCGCACTCGGCCCGCATCGCGAGGGAGTCCACGCCGCTGCGGTCCGCGCGGTAGCCCACGACGCGGTAGGCGCCGCCGACGCCGGGTTCGCAGTCGTAGTCCACGATCCGCTCTGGTGTAACGTGCGGTGCCCAGGTGCCCTGCGACCAGCAGTACTGCATCGCCCACGAATCCTTGTAGTTGCCATCGGCGTCGAAGATCGTAAACCTCGAGTTCGCCGCGTCGCGTACCCAGAGCAGTCCGTCCGAGGAGAACACGATGCCCTCGGCGTTCTCCAGCTCGCCGGGGCCTCGGCCCTTGCGCCCGATGGTCTTGACGTGCGCGCCGCTGCGATCGAACACGCGGATGTCCTGCGTGCTGTGCTCGTAGATGTAGATGCGTCCGTCGGCGCCCTCTTCGATCCCCTTCACCCACGAGAAGGACGTCGGCCCCACGTCGCCTTCGCCGATGCGCAGGGTCTCACGAAGGGTCCAGGTCGGCGCATCGGTGCCGTCGCGATCCTTCGCGCAGGCGGTGAGGAGAAGGCAGGCAGTGACCAGCGTCAGTGTGCGCACGGGGGCTCCAAGAGTCAGGTTCGGGCGAGGTCGAGCAGGGCGGTCACGGTGTTCAGGTTGCGTCCGGTGCCGACATCGGCGAACGGGATTCTGAGCTTGCTTGTACCCATCCCGTGGGGAAAATGGATGAAGATCTCGCGTCCGCGGGCGACGAGCCGTTCGCTGCCGGGCGGCTTGGTCGTGCGGACGGCGGCCTCATCGGCCTTCGTCGGCAGGAACAGCACGAGGAGTTGCCTGGGGTCGGCCTCGGGGAAGGGATTCTCGCGCAGAACGGCGGTGAGATCCGCCTCGCTGCGCATCAGCACGCCCACGGGCTTGCCAATCCGCGCCGCGAGGGCGTCGGCGAGGACACGCTGGGCTGCGGGGGCCGCCTTCCGAGAGTCGAAGACGACGTTCCCCGACTGGATGTACGTCCGGACGTTCTGGAACCCGAGGTCTTCGCAGAGGGCCCGCAGGTCGGCCATCGGGAGCTTGCCGGTGCCGCCCACATTAATGGCGCGCAGAAGGGCGATATGGGTGGGCATCTAGCCCAAAATGCGAGACGCCCCGACCTTTGGAAAGGTCGGGGCGTCTCAAGCTCCGGCGACAGGACTCGAACCTGTGACCCGGTGATTAACAGTCACCTGCTCTACCAACTGAGCTACGCCGGAATAGACGCTAAAACTAATCCCCTGCGCCCCCCGCGTTCAAGGCGTCCCGCGCTCCAATCTGGCGCGGAACCCGTCCCCGAGAGGCCCCGTACGGCCCGCTATGCTCAGCTCACTCTTCGTCGGCTTCGAGGCGCTCCGCGCCAATCCCCTGCGCTCCCTGCTCTCGACCCTCGGCGTCGTGATGGGCGTGGGCGCGATGGTCTCCGTGCTGTCGATGGGGGACGGCGTCGAGCGCTACGCGCGTGAGCAACTGGAGCGCACGACCGACCTCCTCGAGGTGATGGTCTCGCCGCAGACTGGCGTGAGCGTGGATGGCCAGTCCCTGCGGCGCGACGACTTCACCCAGTTCGGCCCGAGCGACGTCGCGGCGATCCGCACGCGGATCCCGCAGGCCGCGCGGGTGTCACTGGCGGCGAGCTCTGGCGTGCTGGTCCGCCTGGGGGCCGACGCCGCACCTCGGGCCTTCGCGGTGCGAGGGGTGGAGGTCGCGGCCGCCGCGGCGACGCGGCCGGCGCCAGCCGCGGGTCAGTGGTTTGCCGACCGCGACACAGCGGTCGCGGTGGTGAACGATCGCGTGGCCGCCGTGCTCTCCGGAGACAGCAGCGAGGTCACCAAGGCGCTGGGACTCACGCTGGCGCTGCGCGGGGCGCCGCATCGCATCGTCGGCGTGATCGTGGAAGCCGACCGCGCACCAACGCTCGACGTGTGGGTGCCAATCGCCGACGCCGCGCGTGCGCTGCCACCCAACACACCTCATCGCATCGCCGTGACGGCCCGCCGCATCGAGGACGTCGAGGGCATCCTCGCCGCGCTCGAGGGCTGGGCTGGCGAGCGCTTCGGCGCGCGATGGAAGGACGAAGTCGTGATCGCGTCACGCCGCGCACGCGCCGAGCAGGCGGCGTCGGCAATGTTGGTCTTCAAGCTGTTGATGGGCGCCATCACCGGTGTGGCACTGCTGGTGGGCGGCGTCGGGATTATGAACGTGCTGCTCGCGACCGTGGCCGAGCGCACGCGGGAGATCGGCATCCGCAAGGCCGCTGGTGCGAAGCAGCGCGACATCCTGGTCCAGTTTCTCGCCGAGTCGGTAGCGATCGCCTCGACGGGCGCAGCGCTCGGCGTACTCTTGGGCATCAGTGTGGCCTACGGCGCCGCGTGGGTGATGCGCGCGCAGACTGACGCGCCGGTCTACGCTGCCGTGACCGTCGGCACGGTGGCGTTCGCGGTCGGCATCTCGGTCGCGATTGGGCTCGTGTTTGGCCTCTACCCCGCGCGGCGCGCGGCGCGGCTCAGCCCGATCGAGGCGATCCGGCACGAGAGCTAGCCACCGGCTAGCGCTTGCGGCGTACCGCGACAGTCGCCGTGGCCGCGATGACGGCGGCGACCAGCGCCGCTGCCGCACGTTGCACGCGCTTGTCCTTCGCTGCCCTGGTGACGGCGGCCTTCGCACTCTTCAGCGCGCTCCGCGTCGTCTTCGCTGCCGACTTCTGGGTGGTCTTTGCGGTCTTCACCGCCGCCCGTACCTTCTTGCGCACCTGCCGCTTGGTGATCGCCATCGCGTCTCTCCGTGAGTGGGGATGCGAGGCTTATACCCCGAGGAAGGGCGCCAAGTGCCGCGCGGTGAGTGAATTCTTCGCTCGAGCCACCTGCTCGGGCGTGCCCATCGCCACCACACGCCCGCCGTCATCGCCGCCGTTGGGTCCGAGATCGATCACCCAGTCGGCGCGCTTCACGACGTCCATATCGTGCTCGATGACGATGACCGTGTGCCCGTTGTCGACGAGGCGGTCGAGCACGGCGCAGAGCACCTCGACGTCCCGCGGGTGCAGGCCGGTGGTCGGCTCATCCAGGATGTAGCACTTGCGACCGCCCTTCTTGGCGGCGAAGGCGAGTTCGCGCGCCACCTTCAGCCGCTGCGACTCTCCGCCAGAGAGCGTCGTCGCGGGTTGTCCGAGCCGCAGGTATCCGAGGCCCACCTGCTGGATCTGCCAGAGCGCCTGCCCGAGCTTTTCTTCGCGCGGGAAGAACCGGATGGCTTGGTCCACGGTCATCTCGAGCACGTCGGTGATGCGCTTGCCGAAGTACGTGACGTCGAGGACCTCCGGCTTGTACCGCGTGCCGCCGCAGGTCTCGCAGGGCACGAACACATCCGCCATAAACACCATCTCGACCTCGAGCGCCCCGGCGCCCTCACAGGTCTCGCAGCGGCCGCCCGCCACGTTGAACGAGAAGGTCCCGGCCGTATAGCGCCGCTGCCGCGCCAGGGGCACCTCGGCGAAGATGCGTCGGATCTCGTCGAAGGCCTTCACATAGGTGACGGGATTCGACCGCGGCGACTTTCCGATGGGCTCTTGGTCCACGAGCACCACGTCGTCGAGCGCCTGCCATCCCTCGAGCGATTCATAGGCGCCGACGCGTTCGCCGAGGTGCTGGCGCGCGCTGTGCTCGCCGGTCAGCAGGCGCTCGAGCGCGCGGAAGAGGACGTCGTGCACGAGCGTGCTCTTGCCGCTGCCGCTGACGCCGGTGACGCAGGTGAGCGCGCCGAGCGGGATCTTCACGCTCACGTTGCGCAGGTTGTGCTCGCGTGCGCCGTCGAGCGTGAGCCACTGCGGTCCGGCGCGGCGGCGCTTCGCGGGGACGGCGATGGTCCGTGCGCCGGTGAGGAACTGGCCGGTGAGCGGGCTGCTCGCCGCGTCGACTGTCGGGCCGCTGAACACGACCTGGCCGCCTTGCTCGCCGCTGGCGGGGCCGAGTTCGAGCATCCAGTCGCTGAGGCGGATGGCATCGAGGTCGTGCTCCACCATCAAGACGGTATTGCCGGTGTCGCGCAGGCGCTTGAGCAAGTCGAGCAGGCGCCCGAGGTCGCTCGGGTGCAGTCCGATGCTGGGTTCGTCGAGCACGTAGAGCGTGTCGACGAGGCGCGCCCCGAGCGAGTTTGCGAGGCCGATGCGCTGGGCCTCGCCACCGGAGAGCGTCCGTGTGGCGCGGTCGAGTGAGAGGTAGGTCAGCCCGACGTCGCAGAGGAACGCGATGCGGTCGCGCGCCTCGCGGAGGATGTGTGCAGCGATGGCCGATTCCTGCGCCGAGAGCTCGATCGTGTCGAGCCACGCACGCAGGAGCCCGACCGGCATCGCTTGGACTTCGGCGATACTCTTGCCGGCGATGCGCACCTGCAGGGCTTCCGCCCGCAGGCGCGCGCCGCCGCAGGCGGTACAGGTCTGCGCGGTCTGGTATTGCCGCAGGAATATGCGGATGTACTGCTTGTATTTCTTGGGCTCGAGCGCGTCGAGGAAGGGGAACATCCCGACGTAACCCTTCGCCTTGCCGCGCAGGAGTTTCTCGCGTTGGCCGGCGGCAAGGTCGCGCCACGCGACATCCAATGGAATGCCGTTGGCTTTGGCGAACTCGGCGAGCGCGCGCCGCTTGTTCTCGTACCGAGGCTTGGTCCAGGGGTCGAGCGCACCCTGCGCGAGCGAGCGCTCGGGGTATGGCACGATCAGCGCTTCGTCGTACTCCAGCGTCGCCCCGAATCCGTTGCAGGTCTCACAGGCGCCGCGCGGATTATTGAACGAGAAGAGCTGCGGTGTGGGCTCGGGCGCGACGTGGCCGTCGTTTGGGCAACGGAAGCTGGTGGTGAAGCGCAGCGGCGCAACGGCGTTCCGCGGGCTGGACGCATCCGTCGGCTGGTCTACGGGCACCACCACGGCGTCGCCATCGCCTTCGCTGAACGCGGTCTCCAGCGCGTCGGCGAGTCGCGTGCGTGCCGCCGGCGACACCGCGAGGCGATCGGTGACGACGAGCAGCTCCGCGACCTTGGTCAGGTTCGGCTTGCTGCCCGTGAGTTCGTCGAGGTGCAAGACGGCGCCATCGGCGATGACGCGCACGAAGCCCTTGGCGCGCAGATGCTCGAGGATGCGCGCGTGCGTGAGCTTGGACGAGCGCGCGAAGGGGAAGCTCACCAGCAGCCGCGTGCCCTCCGGCAGCGCGAGCGCGGCATCGCAAGCGGACTCGGCCGAATCCGGCTTGAGTACGCGGCCGCAGTGCGGGCAGATGGTGCGGCCGACGCGGGCCCAGAGCAGGCGCAGGTAGTCGGTGATCTCGGTGGCCGTGCCGACGGTGGAGCGCGAGGTGCGCGTGGGATTCTTCTGTTCGATCGCCACGGAGGGCGAGAGCCCGTCGATGGCGTCGACGTCGGGTTTGGGCATCCGCTCGAGGAACTGCCGCGCGTAGGCGGAGAGCGACTCGACGTAGCGGCGCTGGCCTTCGGCGTAGATGGTGTCGAAGGCGAGCGAGGACTTCCCCGAGCCCGAGGGCCCGGTGACGACGGTGATGGCGCGGCGGGGAAAGTCCACGGACACGTCGCGCAGGTTGTGCTGGCGCGCGCCGCGGACGACGATGCGGTCTTTCATCGGATGCGAATACTAAACTAGCTTCCGGTGTGTCCGTTCCCGTCACGATCAGCCACGAGGAGGAGGCGCTGGGCAAGGGCCTCGACCTGCGCATCGCGGGGCGCCTGCTGTCCTACGTGCGGCCGTATCGCGGACGGGTGTTGGCCGCGCTGGCGCTGCTGCTCGGCTTGGGCGCGCTGCAGCTCGTGGGGCCGCTGATGACGCGGCGGGTGATCGACGTCGCCATCCCGGCGCGCGATGCGGCGCTCATCGTGCAGTCCACGCTCATCCTCCTGGCCGCGCTGCTGGCGCAGGCCGCGGGCTCCTACGCGGAGACCTTGATCACGGGTACGCTGGGCCAGCGCGCGATGCACGACCTGCGCCGCGAGCTGTTCGCCAAGCTGCAGCGGTTGCCGGTGACGTTCTTCGACCGCAATCCGGTCGGACGGCTCGTCACGCGCGTGACCAACGACGTGGAGTCGCTGAACGAGCTGTTCACGTCCGGCGTCGTGGCCGGGCTCGGCGACCTGTTCACGCTGGGCGCAATCACCGTGCTGATGGTCGTCGTGGATTGGCGTCTGGCGCTGGCGGCGTATCTCGTCGTGCCGTTCATCCTCTGGGTGTCGGCGGTGTTCCGCGCGCGGGTGCGCACGGAGTACCGGGAGATCCGGACGCGCTTGGCCCGCATCAACGCCTTCCTGCAGGAACGGATCGCGGGGATGCGGGTGGTGCAGCTCTTCGGGCGCGAGGCGGACGAGGCGGCACGCTTCAAGGCGATCGACCGCGCGCACCTCGACGCCCACTTGCGCAGCGTCACGGTGTACGCGCTGTACTTCCCGGCGATCGAGATCCTGACGACGGTGGCGCTGGCGGCGCTGATCGTGGCGGCGGCGCCGCGGGTGGAGGCCAACGGGCTGACGGTGGGGACGCTGGCGGCGTTCCTGCAATTGGCGCGGCGGTTCTATCAGCCGTTGCAGGATCTGTCGGATAAGTACAACACGTTGCAGCAGGCGATGACGGCGGGGGAGCGGATGTTTGGGTTGTTGGATCAGGCTGTGGAGGTGGACGCGGGGTGGGAGATGGGAGACGGGGAGGTGGGTGACGGCGGGGAGAGGGGAGATGGGAGACGGATGGGAGAGGGGAGAGGGATGGGAGAGGGGAGAGGGATGGGGGAGGGGAGAGGGGTGACGGTTTCCTTTGAGGACGTTTGGTTTGCGTACGACCTCGCGCACCTTGCCTCCGGTGGTCAGGCTCCGGCTGAACCCGAGTGGGTGTTGCGTGGCGTCACCTTCACCGTGCGGCCGGGGGAGACGCTGGCGCTGGTGGGGCACACCGGGGCGGGGAAGACCACCATCATCAACCTCCTGCTCCGCTTCTACGATCCGCAGCGGGGGCGGATCCTCGTCGATGGCGTGGATATCCGCACGATGCCGCGTGCGGAGCTGCGGCGGGCGGTGGGGTATGTCCAGCAGGACATCTTCCTCTTCGCCGACGACATCGCTACCAACATCCGACTCTCGGCGCCGCTCTCCGATGCCGAGGTCGAGGCGGCGGCGGCGCGGGTGGGGGCGGACCGCGTGGTCGCGCGGCTGCCGGAGGGGTACCGGCAACGGCTGGGCGAGCGCGGGAGCAGCCTCAGCGTGGGCGAGCGGCAACTGCTGAGCTTCGCCCGCGCCATCGCGGCCGATCCGGCGTTGCTGCTGCTCGACGAAGCGACGAGCGCGGTCGACAGCGAAGTCGAGGCGACCATCCAGCGTGGTCTGGACGCGCTGATGCGCGGGCGGACGACGATCGCAGTGGCGCACCGACTCTCGACGATCACGCGGGCCACGGAGATCCTGGTGCTGCATCACGGAGAGGTCAGGGAACGCGGGACGCACCGCAGCCTGTTGGGCCTCGACGGGCTGTATGCAAGACTGTACCGATTGCAAGTGGGAGAGCTCGCCACGGCGTCGTGACAAGGGCCGCCGTACGCTTGCCGAGCCTCCGGACAGGGCGGTAGTTTTCCTCCTCTAATGCCCTACCTGCAGCTACAGGACCAGCAATTCCCGCTTCCGGCGGGTGACGCCACCGTCGGGGCCTTCGAAGGCGCCACGGTCCGGCTGCCAAGCGGCGACCCGGGCACACGCGCCGTGATCTCGGTGGGTCCCAAGGGCGTGGTAATCCGCCGCGGCGCTCCAGACGCGACCATCCTCGTGAACGGCGTCCAGCTTGGCCTGGAGCCAAGCCCGCTGCTGCACGGCGACCGCGTGGAGATCGCCGGTCACGAGCTTCGGCTGGGCGACGACAAGCAGGAAGGCAGCACGCAGTTCGTCAGCGCGGCCGACGTCGCGGCGATGGTGGCCGCCAAGTCGGGTGCCGCCCCCAAGAAGCCCACGACCGCCACCGGCGGCCGGCTGGTCTCGCTGGTGGACGGCCGCGAATACGCCGTGCCCGACAGCGGCATCACGTTCGGTCGCGAGGTGGGCAATGACGTGGTGCTCGCCTCGAGCGAGGTCTCGCGCAGGCACGCGAGCATCGCGCCGGCTGCGAACGGCTACGTGCTCACCGACCATAGCACGAACGGTGTCTGGGTGAACGGCACGCGCATCTCCGGAAGTCAGCTGCTTGGGCGTGGGGACGTCCTCAAGATGGGGACGGAGGAGTTCCGCTTTTACGCCGACGTCGCGAAGGCGGCACCGGCACCGACGGCCGCTCCGACTCCAGCCGCCCCGACTCCAGCTGCGCCGACTCCAGCTGCTCCGGCGGCCGCGGCTCCGGTCGCCGCCGCTGCTGCCGCAACCGCCTCCGCTGCAGCCCCCGCGCCTGCCGCAGCTCCCGTCCGCTCCACCCGCGCCCCGCTGGCCACGCTCGAAATCAAGGCCGAGGGGCCGCTCAAGGGCACCAAGTTCGAGCTGCACGCTGCGCTCACGAACATCGGCCGCGGCGACCACAACGACATCGCGATCCGGGATGAATCCATCTCGGACTCGCACGCCAAGATCCAGAAGCGCGCGGACGGCTGGTGGGTCGTGGATCAGGGCTCGACCAACGGCACCTACGTGGGCGGCCGACGGGTGCAGGGCGAGCAGAAGCTCGAGGGCTCACCCGACCTGCGCTTCGGCGGGATCAAGATGACGTTCCGGGCGGCGGTGCAAGCGGAGGGCGCGGGCGGTTCGACGCGCGCGATCGCGGCGGTGGACGCCGAGGCGCTGCGCAAGAACGTGGCGGCCAAGCCCCCGGCCAAGACGCCGGCGATGGCGAAGCAACCCAAGGTGGCGGCACCCGAGCCCAAGAAGTCCGGCTGCGGGGCCGCCATCGCCCTCCTCGTCGCCCTCGCCGGCACCGGCGTCGGACTCGTCGCGTTTCTCCTCACGACGGTGCGCTGAATAATGCAGATCCACGTCGGCGCCGGGACCGATACCGGGCGCGTACGCCAAGGCAACGAAGACAACTTCTTCGCCGAGGCGGATGAGCAGCGTGGGGTCTTCGTCGTCGCGGACGGGATGGGCGGACACGCAGCCGGTGAAGTGGCCAGCGAGATGGCGGTGCAGATCGTCGCGCGGCACCTCTTGCCGCTGAAGTCGGTGCGAGATGACGGGGCGGCGACGCTGGTCAACACGGCCCTGCAAGACGCCAACCGCGCGATCTTCGAGCGAATGCTCGCCGAGACGGACAAGCAGGGGATGGGCACGACCGCCTCGGTGATGGTGCTCTCGGACCACGGCTACTTGATCGGGCAGATCGGCGACTCGCGCGTGTACCTGTACCGCGACGGCACGCTGACGCAGATCACCAAGGACCACTCCTACGTGCAGGAGCAGGTGGACGCCGGCCTGCTCACGCCGGAGCAGGCCCGCTACCATCCCTACAGCAACGTCATCACGCGCTGCGTGGGTGCCAGCGATGAAGTCGAGTCGGACATCTACTCCGGCGAAGTGCGCGTCGGCGACGTGTTCCTGCTCTGCTCCGACGGCCTCACCGGAATGGTCGATGACCGCCGCCTGGCGCAGTTGCTGATGGCGCGTTCCGGTCCTGGCCGCGTCGTCGACAGCCTGATCGCCGAAGCCAACGGGCGCGGCGGCCTCGACAACATCACCGCCATCGTGATCCAGGTGATGGGTCTCGAGACCAGCGGTGGCTGAACAGCCGCAGACCGTCGCAGGGCTCTCCGAGCTCTACCTCGGCAACATCCTCTACGCGCTGGAGCGCTGCGCGCTCGCGATGGCGGAGGAGGGACGCTCGTCGGACGCGGCGTTCTATCGCGGCATCGGCAAGCTGCTCGCCGAAGCGCACGGGAAGGCCAAACAGGCCTCAGGCGAGGGCGGCGAGCACGGACGCTAGCGGCACCGCGCGACGTTCCACCGTGAACACGCGCAGCCAGCGGGCCGACTGATACAGCTGCTCGCCGAGGATCGGCAGGTTGAGCGTGCCCGCGATGCCCGCGTCGGTGAGCCGATGCACGCTGCCGTCCTTGGCGAGCAGCGGGAGGTCGAGGCCCAGCATCCGCTCCTTGCGCGGGAAGTCGAGCAGCAGCTCCCCGGGGCCGAGGCCGATGTGGGCGGCGAGCGCGTCCTCGGCGCGGCGGATGCGCTCGCGGTCGTCGGCGAGCCAGTCGAGGTCGTGCTCGGCCAGCGCGTAGGCCGGCACCTCGAGTGCGCGCTTATATAGCCGGCGCTCGCGGATGGCCGCGAGCAGCGGACGCGGCTGGCGGTCCAGCGCGTGCAGCAGGCCCTCATCCGAGTACGTCGGCAGCTGATTTACGTCGATGGCGCCGTCAGCGAGGGCATCCTCGACCAAGCGCTTGTACATCGCCGTCGCGCTGCGCACCGCGTGGTGCCAGTACACGTTGCGGTACATCTGGTACTTGGCGAAGAGCAGCGACTCCAACGCGCTGAGGCCGCGTTCTTTGAGTCCCACGGCGCGCCGCCCCGTGGCCGGGTCGGTAATCAGCGTGAGCGCGTGGCGCAGGCGGTCGACGTCCACCTCGCCATAGGACACGCCGCAGTTCATCGCGTCGCGCTTGAGGTAGTCGATCTTGTCGAGGTCGATGCTGCCGGAGATCAGGCCCTGCAGCGGCTCCTGGCTCTCGCCGCGCACCAGCGCGAGAATGCGCTCCGGCGCGTCGGCGGAGAACTCGGCGCGCAGGATCTCTCCGACCGCGCCGTCGGCGATGAGTGGTCCCGCGACCGCCTCGTGGTGCGGGATGCCGAGCTCCTCGAGCGCGTGCGAGAAGGGGTAGTGGCCGATGTCGTGCAGCAGCGCGGCGGCGATGACGATTCGGCCATCGAGCTCGGGGACGCCGGAGTCGCTCGCGGTCTCTCGGAGCAAGCGGACCGTTTCCTGCGCGAGATGATACGCGCCGAGCGCGTGCTCGAAGCGCGAGTGCGTGGCACCAGGGTAGACGAGGTGCGCGAGGCCCAGCTGGCGGACGTAGCGCAACCGCTGGAACGCGGGAGTATCCAGCAGCCGAAGGTAGGGGCCTTCGATGCGGATGTTGTTCCAGAGGGGGTCGCGGAGGGTGGGCACGCGTGAAGACTGATGACGGAGGACGGATGACGGAAGGGGCGGGATCCGCGTTCCAGCGCAGAATCCCGCCCCGCTCAGCTTCCGTTCTCCGTCATCCGTCGGATGTTCAGCCCTTCGGCCCCGCCGCCAGGATCTCCTTCGACACCGCCGCGCCAAACTTCTTGATGTTCTCCTGGAACATTCCGGCCAGCTTCTTGGCCTGCTCGTCGTAGGCCTTGGAGTCCTTCCAGGTGTTGCGCGGGTTGAGGATCTCGTTCGGCACGCCGTCGATGCCGACGGGGATGTGCAGGCCGAAGATCGGGTCGGTCACGCACTCGACTTCGTCGAGGTTGCCGGCGAGGGCCTCGCGCACCATCGCGCGGGTGTAGGGCAGCTTCATCCGCTTGCCGACGCCATACGCGCCGCCGCTCCAGCCGGTGTTCACCAGCCACACCTGCGCCTTGTGCTTGGTGAGCAGCTCGCCGAGCATCTCGGCGTACTTGGTGGGGTGCCACACGAGGAACACGGCGCCGAAGCAGGCCGAGAACGTCGCCTGCGGTTCGGTCACGCCGCGCTCGGTGCCGGCCAGCTTGGCCGTGTACCCCGAGAGGAAGTAGTACATCGCCTGCTCGGGCGTGAGGCGGGCAATCGGCGGCAGCACGCCGAAGGCGTCAGCCGTCAGGAACACGACGTGCTGCGGGTGGTTGCCGCGGCCGCTGGGCACGTGGTTCCGGATGTAGTGCAGGGGGTAGGAGGCGCGGGTGTTCTCGGTGATGGCCTGCGACGAGAAGTCCACGCGCTTGCTGCCCGGCTCAAGCACCACGTTCTCGAGGATGGTGCCGAACATCTCCGTCGTGGCGAAGATGTCGGGTTCCTGCTCCTTGGAGAGGTTGATGACCTTGGCGTAGCAGCCGCCCTCGAAGTTGAACACGCCGTGCTCGCTCCAGCCGTGCTCGTCGTCGCCGATGAGGCCGCGCTCGGGGTCGGCCGAGAGGGTCGTCTTGCCGGTGCCCGAGAGGCCGAAGAACAACGCCGTGTCGCCGTCCTCACCGATGTTGGCGGAGCAGTGCATCGAGAGCACGCCCTGCTTGGGCAGCAGGTAGTTCATCACCGTGAACATCGACTTCTTGAGCTCGCCGGCGTAGCGCGTGCCGCCGATGAGGATGGTGCGCTTGGCGAGGTTGAGCACGATGAAGGTGCCCGTGCGCGTGCCGTGCTTGGCCGGGTCGGCCTGGAACTCCGGCGCGTGCAGGATGCTGAAGTTGGGCGCGAAGGTCGCGAGCTCCGTCACATCCGGGCGGATGAACATATTGCGCACGAAATTCGCGTGCCAGGCGTTCGGCGTCACATAGCGGCAGGAGAGGCGATACGCCGTGTCGGCACCGCAATAGAGATCCTGCACGAAGAGTTCGGACTGCCCGTTGAGATAGGCCTTCACGTCGGCCAGCAGCGCCTCGAAGTGCGCCTCGGTCATCGGCTGGTTCACCTTGCCCCAGTCCACGTCCGCCTCGGTGCTCGGCTCCTTCACGACGAACTTGTCGTTGGGCGAGCGGCCGGTGTGCGGCTTGGTGACGGCGACGAAGGGCCCCATATGGGCCAGCTCGCCTTCGGAGCGCTTGATGGCGGCCTGGACCAGGTCCGGCGCCTCGAGATTCCAGCGGAGCGTGCCGGCGGGCTTGAGGCCCTGGGCGTCGAGGCCGACGGCGCTTTCGCGCACGGGAGTCGTAGCAGAGGTCATTGGAGTCAGGTGGTGGGACGGGTGCGCGTCTGCGCGTCGATGACGGCCACGGCCGTCATATTCACGATTTCCTGCACGTCGGCGCCTTGCTCGAGCACGTGCACGGGGTGTTGCATCCCGACGAGGATGGGGCCGATCGCCGTGGCCCCGCCAAGCTGGGTGAGCAATTTATACGAGATGTTGCCGGCGCTCAGGTTGGGGAAGATCAAGACGTTGGCCGCGTCCTTGAGCGACGAGAACGGATAGCGTTGCGCCAGGGCCTCGGCGCTGAAGGCGGTGTCGGCCTGCATCTCGCCGTCCACCACCAACGAGGGGTCGCGCAGGCGCAGCATCCGCACGGCCTCGGCGACCTTCTCGGCCTCGGGGTGCTTCACCGAGCCGAAATTACTGAACGAGAGCATCGCCACGCGTGGCGCCACGCCAAAGGCCCGGGCCACCACCGCCGCGCTCCAGCCGATCTGCGCCAGCTGCTCGGCAGTGGGGTCGATGTTCACGGTGGTGTCGCCGAAGAACACGATGTGCTTCTCGAACACCAGCATATAGAGCCCGCTCACCAAGCCGTGGCGGCGGTCGGCGCCGACGACTTCCAGCGCCGGGCGAATGGTCTCGGGGTAGTGCTTGCCCAATCCGCCCACGAGTGCATCGGCCTCGCCGAGCGCGACCATCACCGACCCGAAGGTCGTGGCGCGCGTCACGCGCTGCGATGCTTCAGGGAGCGAGAGGCCCTTCCGCTGCCGCCGCTGCCAGAGGTACTGCGCGTAGCGCTCGCGGTTGTTGCTGGTGCCCGGCTCCTCGACCTGGATCAAGTCCAGCGAGATGCCGAGCTCCTCGGCGAGGGCGCGGACCTTCTCCTTGCGGCCGAGCAGGATGGGATGCGCGATGCCGTCGTCGGCGAGGATCTGCGCGGCGCGCAGGATCTTGGGGTCTTCGCCCTCGGGGAAGACGACGCGCTTGGGGTCGCTCTGCGCACGGGTGGCGAGTCCGCGCATCACGCCGCGGGCACGGCCGAGCCGAGCCTCGAGCTGATCGCGGTAGGTGTCGAGCTCGATGAATTCCTTGGCCACGCCGCTGGCCACGGCCGCCCAGGCCACCGCCGGCGCCACGGTCAGCAGCACCCGCGGGTCGAAGGGGAAGGGAATCAGGTACTCCGGCCCGAACTTCACGTGCTTGAGGCCGTAGAGCCCGGCGACGCTGTCCGGCACGTCTTCCTTGGCCAGCTGGGCCAGGGCGCGCGTCGCCGCCATCTTCATCTCCTCGTTGATCGAGGTCGCGCGCGCGTCGAGTGCGCCGCGGAAGATGAACGGGAAGCCGAGGACGTTGTTGACCTGGTTCGGATAGTCCGAGCGCCCGGTGGCGATGATGGCGTCGTCGCGGACGGCGCGCACCTCGTCGGGCAGGATTTCCGGCACCGGATTGGCGAGCGCGAAGATAATCGGCCGCTTCGCCATCTTGGCGACCATCTCGCTGCTGACGGCGCCGGCCACGGAGAGCCCCACGAACACGTCGGCGCCCTCGAGCGCCTCGGCGATCGTGCGCTTCTTGGTCTTCACCGCGAAGCGCGCCTTGTACGGGTCCATATCGTCCTTGCGGCCCGCGTAGATCACGCCGGCCCGGTCGCACATCGTGATGTGCTCCTGCTTGACGCCCAGCCGCACATAGTGCATCGCCGTCGAGATCGCCGCTGCGCCCGCGCCAGAGAACACCACCTTGACCTCGGCGATGTCGCGGCCGGTGATCTCCAGCGCGTTCAGCAGCGCGGCGCCGGAAATGATGGCCGTGCCGTGCTGGTCGTCGTGGAAGACCGGGATCTTGAGGGTCTGCCGGAGCGTCTCCTCGATGTAGAAGCAATCCGGCGCCTTGATGTCCTCGAGGTTGATGCCGCCCACCGTGGGCTCGAGGAGCTGGCAGAACTTGATGACGTCGTCCGGATTCTCGGAGCCGACTTCGAGGTCGAAGACGTCGAGGTCGGCGAATTGCTTGAAGAGGTTGCCCTTGCCTTCCATCACCGGCTTGCCGGCCAACGCGCCAATGTTGCCGAGCCCGAGCACTGCGGTGCCGTTGGTGACGACAGCGACGAGATTGCCCTTGGCGGTGTACTTGTAGGCGTCCTCGGGGTTGCCCTTGATCTCAAGGCAGGGTTCGGCCACGCCCGGGGAATAGGCGAGTGCGAGGTCGCGCTGGTTGGCCAGGGGCTTGGTCGGGACGACGGCGATCTTGCCGGGCCGGCCACGTGCGTGATACTCGAGGGCGTCCTCTCGTTTCATCGGGAGGAATCTAGCGGGTCGGGGGGAAGGTCGGAGGCTCCGGGCCCTCTAACGTATTGAAGTGGAACCCGTTGGGCCCCTGCGGGGTTGTGAGCGGGGACCATCCCGACTACCCATTCAGCGATGCCATTCTCCCGCTCCTCCAGCGTCCGCACCGTTGCCCCTCAGGGCAGGGGGATGCTGGCGCGCGCGGTGGCGGGCGTGTGGATGCTCTTGCACCTGCTGGTGGTGGCCGGGGTCCCGGTGGTCGATGGCCTGGCGGACCACGAGTCGCCCTCGGCCGCACACATCGAGGACCTCGGCAACACCGAGTGCCCCACGCAGCACGCCGGGCACGGCGCCTGCGACCTGTGCCAGATCGTGAAGTCGGGCCGCGTCTCAGTGGCGGCCGTGACGGCGTTGCCGGTGCCGTCCCTCACGACGACCGCGACTCCCACGCGCGACCGGGCCAACGCCCCGGTCGCGCTCGTATTCCTCGACGGTCGGTCCTCCCGAGCCCCGCCGCTCGCGTGAGTTGACCGGCGCGCTGCTCGTCCAGCGCGCCTGAGCCCGGTTCGGGCTCCCGACATTCGGCCGCCCCGCTCGTGTGCGGCCAGCGTGCAATGGTCCGTGGCCAGTTCGGTCGCGCGTCCTCTCCCTCTCCGTGAATCCCTGTGTCCCTTCGCTCCCGTTGCATCTCGTGTTCACTCGCCGTGGGCTTCGCCCTGGCGGCCTCGTGGCCGCTGGCGGCGCAGGACCATCGGCGTGACGCCGAGCGCCACCTGCACGCGGTGGTGGAGGACGCGGCCACGGGACAGCCGCTAGGCGGGGTGGAGTTCTCCGTGGAATGGGTGGACGGCGTGTCGACGCTCAGGCGCACGGCGCGCAGCGACCGGCACGGGCACGTGGACATCCGTGGGCTGCCGCCGCAGGTCGTGACGATGCGGGCCCGGCTGCTCGGCTACGCGGCCGTGGCGCGGCAGGTGGACCTCGGCGGCGACGACGTCGTGCTCAAGCTGCGGATGGAGCCGGCGGCCGTGCGGCTCTCCGAGGTGGCGGTGGTGGCCGATAGCCTGGCCGACCCACTGGCCTCGGTGGCTGCCGTCTCGATGATGGACAAGGCGGACCTCGACGCCCACCGCGGCCAGACCCTGGGCGAGACCATCAAGCAGCTCCCCGGCGTGGCCGTGATCCAGCTGGGCCCGAGCATCGCGAAGCCGGTGATCCGCGGCCTGAACTCGCAGCGGGTCGTGGTCCTGAACGGCGGGCTGCGTCAGGAGGACCAGCAGTGGGGCACGGAGCACGCGCCCAACGTGGACAGCTTCGATGCCGACGGCGTGACGGTCGTGCGCGGAGCGGGCACCGTGCTGTACGGCGCCGATGCCCTCGGCGGCGTGGTGCGCGTCGAGCGGGCGCCCGTCGCGGACACCGGTGCGCGCCGGATGGAGCTGAGCACCAACCTCTTCAGCAACAGCCGGCAGGGTGCGATGTCGATGGCGGTGCAGCAGGGCGGCCTGCGACTGCCGTTGGTGGGGCGCGCCGGCTACCGGGCCCGCCTCACGGGGCGTGTGGCGGGCAACGGCGCGGCGCCGGACTACTACTTGGCGAACACGGGCTTCCGCGAGCTCAACGGCAGCGTCAGCGTCGGCGTGCAGCGCCCCTGGGGTCGCAGCGAGGTGACCGTCAGCCACTTCGGGACGGAGCTGGGCGTGCTCAAGCAGGCGCACGCTGGCAACTTCGACGACCTCGAACGGGCGATGAACGAGGCCCCACGCGACAGCGGCTTCACCTACGGGATCGATCGTCCCAACCAGCGCGTCTCGCACACGACGCTGCGCTGGCGCACGGTGCGCACCCGCGCCGACGCCGGCCAGGTGGAGCTCACCTACGGCCTGCAGTACAACAACCGTCGCGAGTACGACAACCACGGGCCCCTGCGCTTCCGCAACATCCCGGCCTTTCATCTGCGCCTGTTCACCAACTCGCTGGACCTGCGCTACAGCCACGCGCCCTGGCGCGGCTTGTCCGGAACAGTTGGCGTGACCGGCGTCGTGCAAGGCAACCAGACGCTGGGCAAGGGATTCCTGATCCCGGGCTACGACCTCTTCCAGGGCGCGGCCTACGCGCAGGAGGAGTACCACCTCGGGCGCGTGACGTTCTCGGCGGGTGCGCGGCTCGACGGCATCTCGCAGACCACTCTCGCCTACGGTGACGCGGGCATCAACAGCCCGGCGGGCACCCGTCGCTGGGCCGGCGTGGCGGGCTCGTTCGGCGCGGCCTATCACCTCACCGACGCGCTGGACCTCACGCTGCGCCTGGCGCGCGCTTGGCGGCCGCCGACGGTCAACGAACGCTACGCGCAAGGCGTGCACCACGGCTCGGCGCAGTACGAGTTGGGCGACGCGTCGCTGGACGCCGAGCGCTCGGTGGGCCTCGAAGGCGGCATTCGATACGGCGGGCGCCGCGTCACGCTCGACCTCGCGGCCTACGAGAACCGGATCGAGGACTTCATCTTCCTCGAGCCGCGCGCGCCGATGGTCACCATCCGCGGCACCTTCCCGGCCTTCGGGTACGCGTCGACGCGTGCACGGATGCGCGGCCTGGAACTCGCGGGCAGCGTCGCGATGACGTCCTGGCTCTCGCTCGAGGGCACGGCCACGGCGGTGCGCGGTGACGACCTCCTCCGCGACCAGCCGCTCTACGATATGCCGGCCGACCGCGCCCTGCTCACGATGAAGGTGGAAGGCGCCGGCGCGCGACTCGGCCCCTGGGACGTCGGCGTCGGCACGCTGCTCGTGCGTCGCCAGGACGGCGTGCCGGCCGGCACCATCTACACGCTGCCGACCGACGGCTACGCCCTCGTGCAAGCCAGTCTCGGTCTGCACGCACTCCGCGTGGCGGGCCGTCCGTTGGACCTCACGCTGAGCGTCTCCAACGCGCTCAACGCCCGCTACCGCGACTACCTCAGTCGCTACCGTCTGTTCGTTGACGATGCCGCACGCGATGTCGTGCTGCGCGTCCGGATGCCACTTACCTGAGTCGGCGTCCGCTCACTTCACCCGTACCACCAACAACCTCCACAGGAGCTCACAATGTTTCGTTCGACCCTGCGCGTTGTTCCGGTCCTCGGCCTGCTCGCCCTCGGCGTGTCGGCTTGCGGCGACTCCACCACCGGCCCCGGCGGAGAGCAGGAACTCATCACCCGTGTGACCCTCACGCTGACGCCCACGGGCGGCGGCGCAGCGCTCACCGCCTACATCGACGACCCCGACGGTCTCGGGCCGATTCCGCCGTCGGCCCAAGTGGGCGACCTGAACCTCGTCGCCAACGGGACGTACACCGGGACCATCCTCTTTGAGAACCGCCTCGTCGCGCCGCCGGAGAACATCACGGAGGAAGTCGAGGAAGAGGCGGAGGAGCACGGCATCATCTACACCGTCTCCGGTGCCACGGGCACGACGGTCGTGATCAACGACACGGACGCCGACGGCAAGTTCCTCGGCTTGCAGTACACGGTGACGGCGGGTGCCACGCCGGGCCCTGGCACGCTGCGCGTGGTGCTCTGCCACTACGACGACGCGCCCAAGCCGATGACGGCGACGTCCTGCGCCGGCGACACGGACATCGACCTGACCTTCAACTTCACCGTGGTCGCCGCGACCTTGCAGGCGGCGCGCCAGTAAGACGGCGTCAGCGCGGGCGGCGGAGCCAGTCCAGCGGATCCACCGCCCGCCCGCCGTTCGGGCGGATCTCGAAGTGCAGGCGTGGCGGCAGGTCGGGATCCGCCTGCCCGACGGTCCCGATGGTCTGGCCCTTGCGCACCTGCGTACCGCGGCGCGCGTGGATCTCCTGCAGCGAGGCGTACATCGAGTATGTGCCGCCGCCGTGCTGCACGATCATCGTCAGGCCGTAGGTGCCGGCCTGCTCCGCGAAGACCACCTCGCCGTCGGCGATGGCCTTCACCGGCGTGCCCGCGGGGGCGCCGATGCCCATCCCATTCCAAGTGATGGACGTGTTGTTGGGACTCACCACGCGCCCATAGCGGTAGACGATGTTGCCGTCCACCGGCCAGTCGAGGCGGCCGAGGTCGGCCGTCGTGATCGAGCCCGCGACCGGTGCCGCACCGGTGCGCGCCGCCGCCGCTTCGGCGCGCCGCCGCGACTCCTCGATGGCCGCAATCACGTTCGTGAGCCGCTGCTCGTCGCGCGAAATCTGCTGCAGTCGTTGCTGCGCCTGCCGCTGCTGGGCCTCGATCTGCGCCAGCGTACGCCCGCGCGCCAGCTCGAGGCGGCGGAGCCGCGCCTCTTCGTCGGCGCGCTCGCGGCGGTTGCTCTCGACGTCTCCCTGCAGGCGGACGAGCAAGAAGCGCTGCGCCGTGATCTGCGTGTTGAGTTGCTCGACGCGCTGCAGCAGCGCCCGGTCACGCTGCGCCACGAGATGCAGGTACTTGTAGCGCGCCACCAGTGCACCGAAGCTCTCGGCCGAGAGCAGGGCCTCGAGCGCGTGCAGCGGGCCGCGTTTGTAGATCTCCTGCACGCGGCGCGTCAGGATGGCGCGCTTGATGGCCAACTCGTCCTGCGTGCGCACCAGCGACGCGTTGACGTTCTCGACTTCCGCGTAGAGCGATCCGAGCTGGTTGTCGAGGCTGCGCACGACGCGCGAGGTGGCCTGTGCTTGGCGGGCCAGGTTCTCCCGCTCGGTGGTGACGTTCTGGGCGCTGCGCTGGTACTCGCGCATCCGCTGCTCCAGCGTGCGCCGCTCCTCGCGCAGGCGCTCGAGCTCCAGCTGCTCCTGGCGCAGGCGCTCGGCGGATTGCTGGGCGGAGGGGGGGAGGGCCGGGCGTTGTTGGGGACGGATGACGGAGGACGGAAGCGACAGGGCCATAGCTACCGCGGCCAGCCGGAGGAGGCGCACGCGGCTGGCTTCCGTCATCCGTCTTCCGTCCTGCCTCACACCTTCCTCAGGTGTCGCCCGACGGAGAGGGCGCTTCCCAGCAGCCCGATGCCCGCGCCCGCGACCACGCCGAAGACCGCCATCTGGGCGTCGAAGAACTGCACCTGGAACACCCAGCGCCCGGACACCTGTACGGCCGTCCACGTCAGGGCGAGGGCGAGCAGGCCGCCCAACGTGCCCTTGAGCGCGCCTTCGATCAGGAACGGGGCGCGGATGAAGCCGTCGGTGGCGCCCACCAGCCGCATAATCGCAATCTCGCGGCTGCGCGCGAGCACGGCCATCCGGATCGTGGACCCGATGATGATGATGGCGACGAGGGCGAAGGTCACGCCCAGTGCTATGCCGGCGCCGGTGGCGATGTTCCGCAGCCGGTGCAGGTTCTCCACCCACTCCTCGCCGAAGCGCACATCGTCGATGAAGTCGTAGGTGTCGAGGCGCTTGGCCACGGCGCGCACGGTGGCGGGGTCGCGCATTCCCGGGCGTAGGCGCACCTCGATGCTGGCCGGCAGCAGGCCCGACTCGAACACGTCCTCGAACTCGCGGAGTTCGCGGCGGGCGCGCTCCAGCGCCTGCGTCTCGGTCACGAGCCGCACGCTCTGCACTTCGGGGAACAGCGCCACGTCATCGACGGCGGCGGCGGTGGCTTCCGGCGGCGTGCCGGCGGCGACGAAGCCGCGCACCTCCACCCGGTCCTCCACCTGCTGCAGCGCGGTGCGCAGGTTGAGCGCGACCAGCCCGAAGAGCCCGAAGGCGAAGAGCGAGAAGGCAATCGTCGTTACCGACAGCGCGCTCAGCATCGGCGCGCGGTCAAAGGCCCGGAAGGCTTCGCGGAAGGCGAGCTTCATCCTCGGGCCTCCGGATCCTCGGCGGCCGTGTCGTACACCAGGCGGCCGCGGTTGAGCTCCAGCGTGCGCAACTCGGTGCCACGCACCAAGGCCAAGTCGTGCGTCGCCATCACCACGGCCGTGCCGGCGGCGTTGATGTCGCGCAGGAGCTGGAAGATGCTGCGCGACGAGCGCTCGTCGAGGTTGCCGGTGGGCTCGTCGGCCAGCAGCACCAACGGGTCGTTCACGAGGGCGCGGGCGATGGCCACGCGCTGCTGCTCGCCGCCGGAGAGTTCGTGCGGCAACGCGGTGGACTTGCTGGCGAGCCCCACCTGCGTGAGCACGCGGGCCACCTTCGGCGCGATCTGCGACTCGGGCGTCCCGGTGACCTCGAGCGCGAAGGCCACGTTCTGCTCCGCCGTGCGGTCGTCCAGCAGCCGGAAGTCCTGGAACACGATGCCGAGCCGACGGCGCAGGCGCGGGATCTCACGGCGCGACATCGTCACCGAGCTCTTGCCGTCCACGCGCACCTCGCCGCTGGTCGGGCGTTCGGCCACGTGGATGAGCTTGAGGATCGTGCTCTTGCCGGCGCCGCTCGGACCCGTGAGGAAGGCGAACTCGCCGCGCCGGATGTGGAACGAGATCTCCTCGAGGGCGGGGCCGCCGCGCGGATAGTGCTTGGTGACCTTCGTGAAGCGGATCATCGCCTACTTGAGGGCCTGCTCGAGGTCGGCGATCAGGTCGTTCGCCGACTCGAGTCCGATGCTGAGGCGCAGGAAGCCGTCGGGGATGCCGATGGCCGCCCGCTCGGCCGCGCTCATCTTGGCGTGCGAGGTGAAGCGCGGTTCGCTCACCAAGGTGTCCACGCCGCCCAGTGAGGGCGCGTGCGTCACCAGCTTCAGCCGCTTGAGGAAGCGGTCGGCGGCACGGCCGCCGCCCTTGAGCTCGATCGCCAACATCCCGCCGTAGCCGTCCAGCGTCTCGCGTGCGACCTCGTGGTCCGGGTGCGACTTGAGGCCAGGGTAGTGCACCTGCACGATCTCCTTGCGGCGCTCGGCCCACTCGGCGATTTCCATCGCCGACTCATTGGACCGCTTCACCCGCACGTCCAGCGTCTTCAGGCCGCGTTCGAGCAGCCAGCAGGCGAAGGGATCCGGCGTCTGCCCCCAGAGCATCTCCTTCTGCAGCACCTCGTCGATGTAGGGCTCGGATCCCAGCACCACGCCCATCAGCACATCGTGGTGGCCGTTGAGGTACTTGGTGGCCGAGTGGATGACCACGTCGGCGCCGTACTCGAGCGGGCGGAAGTTGACGGGGCTGGCGAAGGTCGAGTCCACGACCAGCGCGATGCCCGAATTGCGCGTGAGGAAGGAGATCGGCCGCAGGTCGAGGACGCGGCAGGTCGGGTTGACCGGCGTCTCGAGGAAGATGGCGCGCGTCTCCTTGCGGATGTGGTTGCGCCACACACGCGGCTCCCACGGGTCGACGAGCTGCACCTTGATGCCCATCCGGACGAACTCTTCGAGCAGGAGCCGATGCGTCCCGCCGTAGATGTACTGCGACGCGAGCAGGTGATCGCCCGGGCGCAGCAAGGCGAGCAAGGCGCAGGCGGTGGCGGCCATCCCGCTGGAGAGCAGCAACGAAGCCTCGGCACCCTCGAGCATCGCCAGCCGCTTCTGCACGCGCGCGGCGTTGGGCGTGTTGCCGTAGCGCGTGTAGCGCAGGCCGTCGCCAGTGCCGATCTGCTGCAGGTGGTTGACGCTCTGGACCAGCGGCTCGACGACGGCCTCGCCGGGCGCGTGGGCTTCGCGGGCACCGTGGATGGCGAGCGTCGCGAGCGAGGGCGTCGTCGGCTTCTTCTTCGCGGGCATCGCGCTCAGGCGAGGGACTTGGTGAGGACGGGGCGGTGGTCCACGTCCATCTTGACCAGCTTCACGATCTCCGTGACCGCGAGGCCGGCGAGGTCGCGCACGACGACTCCGCCTTTCGGCAGCGACTCGTCGTACACCACAGGCGCCAATTCGTGGCGGCGCGGGCCGTACACCCACACCAGTTCGCCGTCCTCGATCAGGCGGATCTTGGCGTCCTTGGGCGTGATGCGCACCAGCGGACCGCGCTCGGCGTCGCCACGGCGCGTGGCGATGAAGCCCACCACCTGGAGCGGCTGGAAGTTGCGCATCAGGCCACCCGACCCAGCGGGAGGAAGCGGTCGGCGACGCGCCGCAGCAGGCGGCGGCGGGCCAGCGCCTCGAGCATCTCGCGGCAGGAGTCGCAGGGCAGGCCGGTGCCTTCGGCGACGGCATCGGCCAAGGCCTCACCGGCGCGCATCACGTGTTCCCAGCAGGCGCGCTCCTGCGCCGTGACGGCGCCGACCAGCCGCGCCTCGAGGTTGGGCAACTGCACCACCAAGGCCAGTTGATGCGTCTCGAGCACCTGCTCGATGATCTCGAGGTGATCCTCCTGCAGGCCGTGCAGCACCACGTAGCCGCCGCGCGGCGGCACGTCGGCCGTCATCGGCAGCATCAGCTTGGAGATGAACTCGTCGGCGCAGGAGCGGTCCAGCACGCCGATGTGCGTGAAGTCGAGAAAGGCGACCGAACCATCGGCCAGCCCCGCCAGGCGCTGTTCCACGACGCTGCGCACCAGCATTCCGGTGCGGCGGGTCACGAGGTCCGAATAGTCCCCGGGGACGGAATCGCGCAGCGCAGAGCGCACGTCGATATGTGTCACGCGCCCTCCGCCCGTTCGGGGATGATGATCTGCAATTGGGCTCCGGCGAAGGCCGGCAGCCCTTCTTCGAGCGCGAGCGAGTCGTCCCAGGACGGCGGGAACACCATTCGCGCCGTGCCGCTGCGGATGGAGAAGCGCCCGTCGTGGCGATGGGCATAGCCCTTGATGCCGCGCAGGCCCTGCCCGCGCCCGGGCTCGGAGTGCCGGCTGAAGCCCTGCGTGGCGGCGGCGTCCAGCGCGGCGGCGTCATTCCAGCGCTCGCCAGCCAGGCCGCGTACGCGCGTGCTTTCGAGCGAACGCCGGAAGCCCTGTCCGGCGTCAGCGACGGCGATCACCACCACCTGCCGTCCGACACGGCGCTTGGCCCAGTTGTAGACCTGGACGCCCACCCAGCCGCCGCGTCCCGCGTGCTCGACGATGTTCTGGCAGGCTTCCGAGAGCGACATCGCGAAGCCCATCGTCGCGCGGGCCTCGAGGTGCAGCCGGTTGGTCAGGATATGCGTGGCGCGGTCCTTCACGCGCTCGACCACCTCGTGCACGTCCTCGCTCTTGGCGATCGGCGTGACCTCGAGCAGCACGTCGGAATCCTGCTGCGCGCGCGGCCGCGGGACCGGCCCGCGCATCGTGTACAGCTCCTCGGCGTAGCGGAAGAACGCCGATCGCGCCCAATAGGACTTCACTTCGTCGTCGGCCGGCGGCGCGAAGTCGGCCTTCTCCGCCCGCGACTGCGCGAGGCAGAGCAGGCCGGTGAGGCCATAGGGGGTGGCGAAGCGCGTGTGCCGGGCATCCACCAGGACTTTCGCGTCGGGCGCGAGCGGCGCGAGTTGCTCGAGCACCTGCTCGAAGCTCTGCTCGTCGAGGTACGCGGGGACGGTGATGACGGCGGTCACAGCGGGTGCAGTTCTCCGCGGAGGTGGTGTGCGAGGCCGGTGGCCCCGCGATGTTCGACGTTCCGTGCGGCGGCGTCGCAGGCCCGCCGCATCGCCTCGGGTAAGCTATCACCTGCGACGGCGTGTGAGAAATAGGTTGCGCCCCACACGTCGCCGCAGCCGGTCGGATCGCCCGCGCCGTCCACCCGCGCCGCCGTGGCCGGCACCAAGGCCGTTCGCAGCGGCCGCCCCACGCCGGCATCCTCGAAATAGACGACCCCACGCTTGCCGAGGGTAACGAAGAGGCGCCGCACGCCCGCCGCCATCGCCGTCGCCGCGAGGGCCAGCGGGTCCGCCGCCAGCATCGCGACCTCGTCCTCGTTCACCTGGAGCTCGTCGAAGCAGGCGCACCAGGCCGCCACCTCGGGAATCTGCCGCCACGTGCGCAGCCCGTCGGGCTCGATGCCCATCGTCAGGGAGTGCAGGTCGCAGTAGATGGGGCCCTTGAAGTGCTGCCGCAACAACTGCGCCGTCTCGAGGTCGAGCTCGAAGCCGCTGATGAGATTGATGTACAGCGCGTCGAGGTCGCGCAGCAGCGGCTGGAGTCCTGCCCAGGTCCAGCCCGGCACGCCACCGCTGAGCACCTCGCTGCGGCGTTCGTCGGTGTGGTAGCGCAGCTCCACCCGGTTGTTGCGGTACGGCACTTCGATCGGCTGGGCGTCGGCCGCCACGCGGCGCAGCGTGCGCAGGAACTCACGCGCCTGCGGGGCGAGGTCGCTGCCGACCTTCACCAGCGGCACCAGTTCCCAGTCGTCGGGCAGGGCGGCGTCGCAGGCCGAGAGCGCGTAGGTGATGCCGCCCCACTCCTCGACCGGGCCGCGGCGCGGGTCGCGGCCGTGGATCACGTCCCAGACGAAG
Source organism: Gemmatimonadaceae bacterium (assembly GCA_019637355.1). NCBI lineage: Bacteria > Pseudomonadati > Gemmatimonadota > Gemmatimonadia > Gemmatimonadales > Gemmatimonadaceae > Gemmatimonadaceae bacterium. Next base: position 917,485 of record JAHBVT010000001.1, read on the forward strand.
CTGCCGATGACCCCGAGCCGTCGCCGACGCGGGGCGGACGCCCCGTCGGTCACATCAGCCCCGTCTGCTGGGCAAAGGTCGCCACTGCACCGACGACGCCGGCGTTGCCCTGCAAGGCACCCGGCACGATGCGGCAGGCCTCGACGGCCGGCTTGAACGCCCGTCGCCGCACCTCGGCGCGCATCGGCTCGAACAGCGCATCGCCGGCCTGGGTCACGCCGCCCGCGAGCACGACGACGTCCGGGTTGAAGATGTTCAACAAGTTGGCCACCCCGGCTCCGAGTAGCCGCGCGGTCTCGCGCACGACTTCCAACGCGAGGCGGTCGCCCTGCTTGGCCGCATCGTACACCAGCGCGGCGGTCAGCCGACTGAGGTCGCCGCCCACCATCGCCGGCATCGTGCTGGGCTCGCCGCCGGCCAGCGCTTCACGCGCCCGCTCGGCGATGGCCGGGCCTGAGGCGTAGGCCTCGAGACAACCATAATTCCCGCAGCCGCAGCGTCGTCCGGTGGAGTCGATGGTCGTATGGCCGACCTCACCGGCCACGTCGCTCACGCCGTGGTAGAGCCGGCCGTCGAGGATGAGTCCGCCGCCGATGCCCGTCCCGATCGTCAGGCCCACCACGTGCCGCGCGCCCTTGGCGGCGCCCAGCCACCACTCGCCGAGCGTCGCGCAGTTGGCGTCGTTGTCGAGCGTTGCCGGCAGGTGCACGGCGTCCACGATGCGCTGGCGCAGCGGGAAGTCCCGCCAGCCGAGGTTGGGCGTGAAGATCACGACGCCACGCTCGCGGTCCAGCGGCCCCGGCGAGCCGATGCCCACACCAAGGATGTGCTCGCGCGCCGCGCCCGTCGCCGCCATCGTCTCGGCGATGACGCGTTCGGTGAGCTCCGCGATGCGCTGCACGACGGCGTCCGCGCCGAGGTCGGCGCGGGTCGGGGTGGCGTTCATCGCGAACTGGCGGCCGCCGTCGGCGCTCAGCGCCCCGACGACGACGTTGGTGCCGCCGAGGTCGACGCCGATGATGTAGCGGTCGGAGGGCAGGGGACCGAGTGTCATTGTCGGAAATCTATGCCTTGCGGGGGTTGCCGCGTTGCCGCGAGCTTTCGCGGCCTGATGACCACTCCGACGCCGCGGGATCCGGGACTGGCGCAGTCACTGCTGCCGGTCGTCACGCTGATCGGGCTCCTCGCCCTTTCGGTCTTCTTCTACGGGGACGGCTCCTCCAGCGGAGCCAACCAGATTGCGTTGCTGCTGGCGGCGATGGTCGGCGCGGTGGTGGGCATCCGCAACGGACACGCCTGGGCCGACCTCCAGAAGGGCATCGTGCACGGCATCTCGTTGGCGATGGGTGCCATCTTGATCCTGCTGGTGGTCGGGTCGTTGATCGGGACCTGGATCCTCGCCGGTACCGTGCCGACGATGATCCATATGGGCCTCTCGATCCTCAGCCCGAGCTGGTTCTACGCGGCCGCCTGCGTCATCTGCGCAATCGTCGCGCTGGCGACCGGGAGCTCCTGGACGACGGCGGGGACGATCGGCGTGGCCCTGGTGGGCGTGGCGACGGTGCAGGGCCTGCCGCTGGGCCTCGCCGCCGGGGCGATCATCTCGGGCGCGTACTTCGGCGACAAGATGTCGCCGCTCTCGGACACGACCAACCTCGCGCCGGCGATGGCCGGTACCGACCTCTTCACGCATATCCGGCATATGGTCTACACGACCGTGCCGAGCATCGTCATCGCCCTGATCATCTTCGCGGTGATCGGTTTCGTGAAGGGCGGCGCGGCGGACGCCCCGGAGATCGCGGTCATCCAGGCGCAGCTGGGGGAGCAGTTCCGGTTGGGTTGGGTGACCCTACTGCCCGCGGTGCTGGTGTTCGGGCTGGTGCTCAAGCGCGTGCCGGCATTTCCGGCGCTGATGATCGGCGCGTTGGTTGGTTGCGTGTGGGCGCTGCTCTTCCAACAGGCCGCGGTGCTGCGCTTCGTCGGCGAGACGGATCTGCCGCGCGGCCTGGCCCTCGTCAAGGGCGCGTGGACGGCGATGTTCGACGGATTCGCGCTGGAGAGCGGCAACGCCGCGCTCGACGAGCTGCTCTCGCGTGGCGGGATGTCCAGTATGCTCAACACGGTGTGGCTGATCATCTCGGCGATGACCTTCGGTGCCGTGATGGAGACCACCGGGATGCTGCAGCGGATCGCGGCCGGGATCCTCGGGGCGGTGCGCGGCACCGGCACGCTGGTGGCGGCGACGCTGGGCACCAGCATCGGGATGAACGTCATCGCGTCGGACCAGTACATCGCCATCGTGCTGCCGGGGCGGATGTTCCGCGCCGAGTATCGGCGGCGCGGTCTGCGTCCGGAGAATCTCTCGCGCTCGTTGGAGGATGCGGGGACGCTGACTTCGCCGCTGATCCCCTGGAACACCTGCGGCGCCTTTATGGCGACGACCCTCGGCGTGGCGACGGCGGCGTATGCGCCGTTCGCGTTCTTCAACCTGCTGAATCCGCTCATCGCCGCGGCGTATGGCTTCGCCGGCGTGACGATCACGAAGCTCCGCCCCGAGGAGCTCGACGCGCCGGACGGCGCGGTGCAGCAGTAGCGCGATGCGCATCTCGGTGATCTTCAGCACCTACGAACAGCCCAAGTGGCTGGAGAAGGTGCTGTGGGGATTCGAAGCGCAGACGTATCGCGACTTCGAGGTGCTCATCGCCGACGACGGGTCCTCGGCCCCGACGCAGGAGGTCATCGCGCGCGTCGGCGCGGCCGTGCGGTACCCGATCACGCACGTGTACCAGGAGCACGACGGCTTCGGGAAGTGCCGCATCCTGAACAAGGCCATCGCCAGGGCCAGTGGCGAGTATTGCTTCTTCACCGATGGCGACTGCATTCCGCGGGCCGACCTGCTCGCGGTGCACGCGGCGAATGCGCGGCGCGGGCACTTCATCTCCGGCGGCTACCTCAAGCTGCCGATGGCCACCAGCGAGGCCATCACCAAGGACGACATCCTGGCCGGGCGGGCGACGGACTACGCGTGGCTGCGTGCCCACGGCACGCCGTGGAGCCGGCGCCTGGCGCGTCTCAAGTGGGGGCCGCGAGTGGCCGCCGCGCTCGACGCCATCACCCCCACCGGCGCGACCTTCAACGGCCACAATGCCTCGGTGTTCACCGACGACCTCGTCGCAGTCAACGGATTTGACGAGCGCTTGCAGTGGGGGGGGCTCGACCGCGAGATTGGCGAGCGCTTGGAAAACCTCGGAGTGACCGGGCGGCAGTTCCGGCACCGGGCCTTGGTGGTGCACCTGGATCATCCGCGCGGCTACAAGAACGCGGCTGGGATCGCGGCCAACCGCGCCATCCGGGATGAAGTGGCAGCGCAGAAGCTCACGCGCGCGAGTCTGGGCTTGGACCAGTACCTCTCGCGCTAACCGCCGACCGCACGGTTGGCTCATCACGGGGGTCGGATGTCGCGTCTCAATGGCCGGTGGATGTTCGCAGCGGTTGTCGGTCTGACGTTCGCCGCCGTCCCGGCGCTGGCACAGCGGGGCCAGCCGGCGCGGCCGGCGACGCCGCAGGCATCGTCGCAGGCCACCGCGCGCCCGATCCGCTTCGGCGAGGCGGTCAACGGCACCCTCGCGTCCAGCGATCCCAAGTTCGGGGGTCGCGGTGCGTTCCACACGTATCGCTTCGATGCCAAGGCCGACAAGCACTACATCATCACGCTCGATGCGCCGGACTTCGACGCCTGGCTCTGGGTGGCGCGTATCGTCGGCGGGCTGAGCGAGGAACTGGCGCAGGACGACGACGGCGGCGAGGGGACGAACTCGCGCCTGCGCTTCCGGCCGCCGGCCGCCGGCAGCTACATCATCGTGGCGCAGTCGCTGTCAGAAGAGGGGCTCGGGCCGTACACGGTCAGGGTGGAAGAGACGGATCCGCCGCCGCCGCCGACGGCAACGACCATCGAAATCGGCGCGACCGTCCGCGGTGAGCTGACGGACGCGAGCCCGATCCGCGAGGAGGACGGGGGCGCGCCCTACGACCTCTACAACGTGAGCGGGCGCGGCCAGCGTGTACGCATCCTGATGCGTTCCGAGAGCTTTGACGCGTACCTGCACGTGCTCAAGGTGATGGGGCCAAGCCAGGAGCAGGTGGCCACGGACGACGATAGCGGCGGTGGCACGGACTCGCGCATCACCCTCACGCTCGACGGCGACTACGTGATCATCGCGCGCTCCCTCGGCGCCAGCGGCCGCGGGGAGTACTCGCTCTCGGTCACGGAGGCCGAAGAGGTGCGGGTGGTGCAGCGCCCGATCGCCGTGGGCCAGACGATGAGCGGCGTGCTGTCCGAGGGCGACCCCGAGCTCGACGACGGCGGCTACTTCCACGAGTACGTCGTCGACGCCCGTGCCGGCGACCGCTTCCGCATCACCCTGCGCTCCGGGGACTTCGATTCGTACCTGCGCTGGGGCACCAAGTCGGACGGCATCTTCACGGAGATCGCGACGGACGACGACAGCGGCGGCGACCTCGACTCGCAGCTTGAGGTGCGCGTCGAGCGCGCCGGCACCTACGTGATCCGCGCCAGCGCGCTCGGCAGCGGCTCCACCGGCGCCTACGCCCTCACGCTGGAGCGCGCACCGTAGCGACTACTCGACCTGCAGCACGGCGAGGAAGGCTTCCTGCGGGATCTCGACTGACCCCACCTGCTTCATCCGCTTCTTGCCTTCCTTCTGCTTCTCGAGGAGCTTGCGCTTGCGGCTGATGTCGCCGCCGTAGCACTTGGCGAGCACGTCCTTGCGCAGCGCCTTCACTGTCGAGCGCGCGATGACCTTCTGGCCGATCGCCGCCTGGATGGCCACCTCGAAGAGCTGCCGCGGGATCAGGTCCTTCAGCTTGTCGGCGACCTTGCGGCCCCACTCGTAGGCCTTGTCCACGTGCACGATCACGCTGAAGGCGTCGATCGGGTCGCCGTTGATGAGCATATCGAGGCGCTGCAGGTCGCTCTTGCGGTAGCCGAGCATCTCGTAGTCCAGCGACGCGTAGCCGCGCGAGATGGACTTCAGCTTGTCGAAGAAGTCGAGGATGATCTCGCCGAGCGGGAACTCCCAGTCGATCTCCACGCGCGTGGTGTCGATGTAGTTCATCCCCTTGTACTCGCCGCGGCGGTCGGTGCCCAGCGTCATAATGGGCCCGATGTAGTCCGTCGGGACCATAATGCGGGCCTTCACGTACGGCTCCTCGATGTAGTCGATCACCGAGGCGGGCGGCATCAGCGCCGGATTCTCGACCAGGATCTCCTCGCCGTCGGTCTTCTTCACGTGGTACTCCACGCTGGGCACGGTCGTGACGAGGTCGAGGTCGAACTCGCGCTCGAGTCGCTCCTTCACGATCTCCATATGCAGGAGGCCGAGGAAGCCGCAGCGGAAGCCGAAGCCCAGTGCGGTGGAAGTCTCGGGCGTGTAGTTCAGCGAGGCGTCGTTGAGCTGCAGCTTCTCAAGCGCGTCGCGGAGGTCCTCGTATTGCTGCGTGTCGGTGGGGAAGATGCCGGCGAAGACGAACGAGCGCACCGCTTGGTAGCCGGGCAGCGGCTGCGTCGCCTTGTTCTCGGCGTCGAAGATCGTGTCGCCGGCGCGAGTTTCCTTCACCGACTTCACGCTGGCCACCACGTAGCCGACCTCGCCGGCCGTGAGCTGCTTGGCCGGCACCTGGCGCATCTGGTTGTAGCCGACGTCGAGCACTTCGTACACCGACTCCGAGGTGCCGAAGGTGATCTGCATTCCCTTCTTGAGCGTGCCGTCCACCACGCGCACGCTGGGAATGGCGCCGCGGTACTTGTCGTAGTAGGAGTCGTAAATCAGCGCGCGCAGCGGCCCGTCGGGATTCCCGCGCGGCGGCGGCACCTTCTTGACGACTTCCTCGAGCAGCTCGGGGATGCCCAGGCCTTCCTTGGCGCTCACGAGGAGGATGTCCTCGGGCGCACAGCCGATCAGGTCCACGACTTCCTGGCGTCGCTTCTCCGGCTCGGCGCCGGGCAGGTCGATCTTGTTGAGGATCGGAATGATCTCGAGGCCCGCGTCCATCGCCAGGAACAGGTTCGACAGCGTCTGCGCCTGGATGCCCTGCGAGGCATCCACCACGAGGATGGCCCCTTCGCAGGCGGCCAACGAGCGCGAGACTTCGTAGGTGAAGTCCACGTGCCCCGGCGTGTCGATCAGGTTCAGCTCGTAGGTCGTGCCGTCCTTGGCGTCGTAGGACATCCGGACGGCGTTGAGCTTGATCGTGATCCCGCGCTCGCGCTCGAGGTCGAGCGTATCGAGCACCTGGGCCTTCATTTCACGCTTCTGCAGCATCCCCGTGGCCTCGATGAGGCGATCGGCCAGGGTGGACTTCCCGTGGTCGATGTGGGCGACGATGCAGAAGTTGCGGATCAGGGACGGCGGGGTCACGGGCGGCGGCGTTGTGGGGCGCAAAACGATGTAGCCCAGAAACTTAGTGGCCCCGCCGGGTAGTTCCAATGACCTGCTAGGGGCGTCGTCGAATGGCGAACACCCGGATCAGCGGCCGCCCATCCTCACTCTCGGCGGCAATCGCGACTTCGTTGGCCCCGAAGTCCGACGGCCCCCACGGACTGTCGAGCCACTGGGACGCCGCAACGCTCACGGAGTCGAGCCATCGGCCGTCGCCATCGAAGACGTCGAAGCGCACCCTGCTCTTGTCCGGATCGCTAAGGCGCACTCAGCGACGTCCCGCTTCATCAGAGTGCAGGAATTCGTACGCGGGACGGGCACTCGGGATCGCCGCCTTGTCGAACGAGTTCCGTATCGTGGCCGCGTCCCATCGTTCTCCCGAGCTCGCGACCCGAGCGACGGCCTCCTCATACAGCCGGTCCCTCTCGGCGCTGGTGACGCTACCAGGCGTCCACTGACGGCCATACACCGCCACCGTGTCTCGGCCGTTCCGCGACACGCGCAGCGAGTACTCGGCGCTCCAACCCGAGAGCACGTAGCCGCGAGGTTCGATGAGGTAGTGCGCCTGCGGGGAGAGCGGCACCGGCATCGACATCCGCGTCTGGTTTCCGACGCGCAGCACCCAGTAGTTCGCCTTCGGCAGGCCGGCGCGCTCATACACGAACGCGGTGTCCGCGGCGCCGCCGCTCAGCGGCTGGCGGATGTAGCCTTGGCCGTAGGGTCGCGTGCTATCCGGTAGCGGTGCCATCATCCGCAGCCAGGCGCGACCGTCTTGGTCGGTACCCACTGCCGCCCAGTAGCAGCAGGTCGAGTGCTGCGTCGCGAGCGTGCTGCCCTTGCGCCAGTCGATGAGGGTGAGCCGAGCGTTGCTCGGGTCCTGCACGACCAGCGTGTCTCCGCGCACGGCGATGAACGCGGCCTGGAACTCACCGGGCCCCGCGCCTTCGCGGCCGATCGTGCGGACGAAGCTCCCATCGGGCGCGTAGAAGTTGATCTGCGATGGGCGCGACTCCGCGACGATCACTGAGCCATCGTCGGCGAGCGCGAGCGACTGCGGGCGCATCAGCTCGCCAGGTGCATCTGCGTCCGGCTGAATCTCACGCACGAGTTCGAGCGACCAGCGGCCGGGTTCGAGCGGCGCCGACGACATCGTGCGCGGGATGCCGCCCGGGAGTGTGTCGACGACGATGCTGCTTGTCGATGCGGTTTCGCCGCCGCAGGCGATGGACAGCAGCGGGAGGGCGAGCGCGAGTCGGTTCATCAAAGTTTGGAGACTCCGATGAGGACGTCCTGCTTCAAGCACATCTTCGGGTTGGACAGCGGCGGCGCGATTCGGGTTGCGTCGCGCTAGCGCGGCAGCACGAACGCCATCACCGCATCGCCGCGCCCGAAACTCCCCCCATCTCCACCGGCGCTGATCAGCACGTACTGTCGCCCGTCCGCGCCGACGTACGTCATTGGCGTGGCCTTGCCGCCCGCAGGCAGGTCTGCGCTCCACAGTTCGCGACCCGTGGCGACGTCGAAGGCGCGGAGCTTGCTGTCCAGCGTCGCAGCAATGAATGCCACGCCGCCGGCGGTGACGATCGCGCCGCCGAGGTTCGGTGACCCGAGTCCGTCCTTGAGGTCTGGGTTAAAGCCTGTGGCATCGCCGAGGGGCACGCGCCACGCAATGCGTCGCGCGGCGATATCCACGGCAACCAGCTCGCCGAACGGCGGCGGCGAGCAGGGGACGCGATCACCGCCGAGCAGCAGTCCGCGAACCTGCAAGAACGGCGTTTCGCGAAGTCGGTTCACTTGTTCGCCGCGCGCGCTCGCGGCCCGACGAAGCGAGTCGAAGTCGGTACCGTCTGCTGGAATGAGTTGGATGAACGCCGCAATGGTGTTTACGGGCACGATCGCCCACCCGCGCGTGGCATCCCAGGCCACGCCGCCCCAGTGTGCGCCGCCGATGTTCGAGGGAAATGCGAGTGTCCCGCGCAGGCTTGGTGGCGTGAATATGCCCTCGTTCCGCAGCGCGGCGATGCGCTCCGCGCAGGCTCGGCGCGCGCTGTCATTCAGTCCGAACGCCATCGTCGCGTCGAGGCGATGCGGGCTCAGCGGCGGCAGCGTGCTGAACGGCTGCGTGGGCCAGGCCTCTTCGCCGGCGACGTCGCTCGCCGGCACCGGTCGCTCCTCGACGGGCACGAGCGGTTCACCCGTCTCGCGATGCAACACGAAGAGCATTCCGGTCTTCGTCGCCTGCAACACCGCAGGAACGCTGCGGCCCTCGATCGTGAGATCGACCAGCGCCGGCGGCGATGCGTTGTCGTAGTCCCAGAGGTCGTGGTGCACCGTCTGGAAGTGCCAAAGCACTTCGCCGGTGCTCGCGCGCAATGCGACCACCGAGTTGGCGTAATCGTTCCGGCCGAGGCGACGGCCGCCGAAGTAGTCTGGGCTGGGGGAGCTCGTCGGCACGACGACCATATCGCGCGCCGGATCTGCCGCGATGACGCTCCACGCGTTGGCCGCGCCCGTGCGATGCGCCCGATCCCCTCGCCAACTGGCGTACGCGGGGTCGTTGCGATGCTGCGGCACCGGATCCCACGTCCACTTGAGCGCGCCAGTGCGGGCGTCGTAGCCACGCACCTCACCGCTCGCGGCTTCCACGCGATTGTTGTCCGCGATCGCGGAGCCCACGATGATCGTCCCGTTGACGATTGCCGGCGGCGAGGTGACTTCGTACTCGGCGACCTCGAACGGACGGTTCCGTAGGCCGGCGCGCAGCGACACCGTGCCGCTCCGTCCGAAACCCGTGCAGGGCCGTCCGGACGCGGCGTCCAGCGCGAGCAGTCTCGCGTCCACCGTGGCGACGATGATGCGACGGCGGCAGACGGTCCCCACGCTCGCGCTCGAGTCGAGCCAGGTCGAGACGCCGCGCGAGGTGAAGTCGCCGAACCCCGCGCGCGGCGACACCTTCGCTTCGAACCGCCAGCGCTCGCTGCCGGTCACAGGATCTAGCGCGAAGACTCGGCCGAGTGGCGTCACGAGGAACAACGTGCCGTCCACGAGAATGGGAGTCGCCTCGAAGGATCGACCCCCGGGCTCGAGTTCGCCGGTGTTGAACCGCCACGCCACGGTGAGACGCGAGACGTTCTCGGTGTTGATCTGCCGATGCGGCGCAAAGCGACTCCCGCCGGGGTCGCGACCGTATGTCGGCCATTCGTCGGTCTGGGCCCCGGCCGCGGCCGACGCTATGAGCCAGCAGGCTGCGAGGACGCGAAGAGAGGAGGACATTGTGCGACGAAAGCTAGTCGTGTGAAGTCAACCGTGAAGTGCAACACTGAGGCTCAAGCAGCATAGACCTCCTCCGGGGTTTTGAAGCCGAGTCGCTTGCGCGGTCGGCGGTTGAGCTTGTCGGCGATGCGCTGGCAGTCGCGCTGGGTGAGGTGCTCCATCGACGTGCGTTTCGGCACGTATTGCCGGAACAGCCCGTTCACGTTCTCGTGCTCCCGCGCTCCCACGAGTGGTGCGGCGTCGCGAAGTAGCATTTCGTAGCGACGCGGGCCTCGAGCTTCCGGTAGGAGTGGAACTCGGTCCCGTAGTACATCTGGAAGGAGGATGGCCAGCCGATCAAAGCGGCGGCATCCTGGATGGTATCCCGACCACCAGGAGCACCGATGACGACTGGCCATCCCTTCCCTGAAGATGTCGTTCCCGGCACGTGGGTTGCAATCGACGTAGCCAAGGACGCCCACGAGGTGCTGATCGCCCATGGCGCGCGACACGAGCGGTGCCGCGTGGAGAACTCGCTGGCGGCGGTGTCACGGCTCGTGGCGCACCTGCAGTCGTTGCCGCAGCCCGTGCGAGTGGGACTGGAGCCGACTGGCGTCTACCATCGGCCGCTGGCGTACCGACTGCTCCAGGCCGGCTTCGACGTGCGCTTCGTCGCGTCGCTCACCTGCGCTCGGTACCGAGAGGCGCGCTATTCCTCGTGGGACAAGAACGACGCGAAGGATGCACGCGTGATCCTGGAAGTGCTGCAGCAGGGGATGACGATGCGCTACATCGAGCCGCTCGTTGCCGGGTGGCACGACGCACAGGAAATCTCGAAGGCGTACTGGCAGGTGACCCTGGCGCGGACGCGCGTGCAGCATAGCCTGCTGACGCACTTCCTGCCGCTCTACTGGCCGGAGTTCGCACGCTATTGGCGCACCTCGCGCAGTGAGGCGTTTGTCAGCCTCCTGCTGGCCTTCCCGACGCCGCAGCACATCACGGCGCTCACCGAGAAGGCGTTCCTCGAGGCGGCGTGGAAACCCGCCGGTCGCAAGGTCGGGAAGGCGGCATGGCTGCGTGGCGTGTATGAGCTGGCGCAGCGCTCGCTGGCCCTGCCCGTGCCGCCGGACAGTCCCGCGGTGCAGGCTGCCCGCCTGCGTCTCCAAACCTTTCTCGACCTGTCGCGGCAGCGTGCGGCGCTCGAGGCGTGGGCGGACCACCTGCTCGGCGTCCACCCCGACTATCAGCTGTTGCAGACCATTCCAGGCATTGGACCTGTCTTCGCCCTCACCATTCTCGCCGAGGGGGGCGACCTCCGCCGCTTCGGCCACCACCGCCAGTTCCTGAAGTTCTGCGGCCTGGACCTGGCCAAGGCGCAGTCCGGCCAGTCGAAGGGGCAGGAGCAGCTGTCCAAGCGCGGCAACAGCCGCCTGCGCTGCGCCTTCTGGTTCGCCGGCCGCGTCGCCGTCCGCAGTCGCGAGGACTCCGTGCGCGACAAGTTCGAGCGCTACATGGCGACGGCGCCCAAGAGCGCCGATCGTCGGCGCAAGGCCTACACCGCCATCGCCGCGAAGATGGCACGGATCGCCTATGCCGTAGTCAAGACCGGTCAGCCGTACCGCGCGTACTTCGAACACGACGTCCCCAGTGAATCGACTCCGATCAACCGTGCCGTCGAGGCGCTTGCGACCTCGTAGACAATGCTCGAGCCTTCCACTGGGCCCTCATGCTGTGTTGAGACTGCTGAGCGCGTCGCGTCGCTACGCGACGATGCTGCGTACCGCACTATGGTGAGCAGGGGACTCGTGTTCCGTGGAAGTCCACCGGGGGTCGTGTGCCCGTCGCGCTTCACCTCTCCTGGCGTCCTTCTGGGCGCCCAAGGCATCACTGTGCCTACGCAACTCTTGACAGCGGATGTAGACCGTTGTCGAGCGTGAGCGTCCGCACGGGACGCGGCTGCGCCGCGATGAGCTGCTGCAGCCGGGCGTTGGTGTTCGCGGCGGTCCGCTGCGCGAGCAGGCCGATCGCCACGAAGCCGGACTTCCGCTCCACCATTGTGACCACGCAGGCACCGTGCTGCGTGTTGCCGAGGACCGTGTCGCCCTCCCAGTGCCCGAAGCGCGAGCGGTTCGTCGCACCCGCCGGTCGCGTGGAGATGTGCCGCTTGCCTGCGAGGCGGCCGCGACTGTCGTAGGTGCCATAGCGCTTCCGCAGGTTCTTCGTCACGATGCGCAGGTGCGTCCATAGCGTGCCCCCGGCCTTCTTGTCCTTCCAGATGTGGCGATAGATCGTCTGTGACTCGGGGTGTGGATCCCGAAGCGGGCGTGAAAGCCCACGATCTGCTCGGGGCTCCAGTCCTCCCGGAGCCAGTACTCGACGAAGGCCCATTCCGCATCGGAGAACTGCGTGCCCCGGCGTGACGCCCGGCGGCGCTCGTTCGTGTAGCTCTGCGCGACGAGCGGGTAGTAGCTCACCTGGTTCTGGCGCCAGACGTTGCGGCGGATCTCGCGCGAGATGGTGCTGCGGTGCCGCCCGAGACGCCGGGCGATGGCCGCCGGCGTCCAGCCCAGCTTGCGGAGCGCGTGAATGTCGTACCTTTCTTCAAGGGTGATCTGGGTGTAGGTCATGGCGTCCTTTCTCTTGGAGGAGAACTGAAGCCTAGCCTGCCCCAGGTCACCTCACCCGCTTCCGGGGGTGGGGCGGTTGTTGCACTTAGTATGTGAATGCGCGGACCCTAACGCCTCCGGACGGTGAAGATGCGCACGATCGGGCGGCCGTCGTCTCCCTCCGCGCTCACCGCCACCTCCCGGCGCCCCCAAGCGATTCCGGTGTAGATGTTGCGCGTCCACAGTGCTGGGTCCACCTCGACGATGTCGAGCCAGCGACCCTCGGCATCAAACAGGTCGAAGCGCGTGCGCGACGTGTCGGCATCGCTGCGCAGCAGCCAGCGCCGCCCGGCATCGTCGACCTGCACGTGGTCGTAGGCGGGGCGCAGCGCGGGAATCAACGCCGAGTCGAAGGCGCGCCGCAGCGCGGCCTCGTCGCCGCCGGCCGCCCCGCGGCTCACCCACCCACGAATGGCTTCGTCATAGATGCGCTGCCGCTCGCCTGCGGAGACGGGTTCCGCCTGCCAACGCCTCCCGAACAGCGCGACCGTGTCGCGCCCCGTGCGCGTCGTGCGGAGCTGGTACTCGCCGCTCCAGCCGGTCACCAGCACGCCCGCGGGATCGACCGCGAAATGGGCGCGCGGTTGGAACGGAATCACGGTCGACATCCGCACCACGCCACCCTCGCGCAGCTGCCAGTACGGCGTCTCCGGGAGATCGCGCCGCTCGTACGCCCACAGCGTGTCCATCGGACCATCCAGCAGACCCACGCGGAGGTAGCCTTGCACGTACCGGTAGCCGGAATCCGGTGCCGAGAAGATGGTCCGCAGCCACGCCTGCCCGTGGACGTCGATGCCGATGGGCGCCCAGTGGCAGCAGGCCGAGCGCCGCGTCGTCACGAGCTCGCCGGTCCGCCAGTTCACCGTGCTCACCCGCGAGTTGCGCGGATCCTGCACCAGCATCGTGTCGCCGCGCAGCGCAATGAAGGCCGCACGGTACTCGCCGGGCCCCTCGCCGTTGCGTCCGATGGTGCGCAGGTGCTCGCCGGTCGGCGAGTACACCTTGACCTGCGCTGGATTCTGCTCCACCACGAGCAGGTGGCCGTCATCGGCGATGGCGAGCCCGGCCGGATTGAACAGTTCCCCCTCCGTTCCCTCGGGGGGCTGGATCTCGCGGCCCAGCACCAGCGACCAGCGGCCGGAGTCGATGGGCGCGGCGGACATCGTGCGCGGGATGCCGCCGGGCAGCGTGTCGACCGTCACGCCGCGGGCGAGGGCGTCGCCGCCGCCGCAGGCGGTCACGAGTGCCAGCAGTGCAGGGAGGATGGTGCGGTGGAGGAGTCGCATCGTCTCGGCGGTGTGGGGGCGAATCGTTTCCGTCCGGCGAATTGCGTGGCCGGGACACAGATGTGAGACACCAGTGGGGGCCTCGCGGTTGCGCGTCGCGGAATTTCGTTGCTCAGCGCACGGCCGTTGACGACTCCCGCAACTCATTACCTTTCTGCGGCTGATGACCCACGCTGCAACGGGCCCCCTCCGGCCCGACCTGATGGACCCACGGACCCTCGCGGCGCTCGGACGCCTCGAGGTCATCTCGCGTTGGCTCGTGGACGGCGTGATGACGGGCCTGCATCGCTCGCCCAAGAAGGGCTTCTCGGTGGAGTTCGCCGAGCATCGGCCCTATCAGCCCGGTGACGACCTCCGCTTTATGGACTGGAAGGTCGCCGCCCGCGCCGACAAGTGGCTCATCAAGCAATACGAGGAAGAGACGAACCTCCGTGCGACGCTCGTCCTCGACGTCTCCAAGTCGATGGACTGGGCCTCGGCCCCGACGCTGCTCACCAAACGTCGCTACGCCGAGCAGGTGGTGGCGGCCCTCGCCCTGCTGCTCCTGCGTCAGCGCGACGCCGTCGGCCTGATTCGCTTTGACGACGCGGTGCGAACCTCGATGCCGCCCGCGTCGCGACAGCTGCAGTTCACGCGCATTGTCGCGGCGCTGGGTGCGTCCGCGGCTGGCCCGGGGTCCGACGCCGGTGGCGCGCTGCGCCAGGCGGCGCAACTGGTGAAGCGCCGCGGGATGGTCGTGCTGGTCTCAGACCTGCTCGTGGAGCCGGACGAGGCAGAGGACGCCGTGCGCGTGCTCCGTGCCCAAGGCCACGACGTTGTCGTGCTGCACCTCCTCGATCCGGCCGAGCGGAGCTTCGCGATGCCCACCGGCGAGGCGCTGTTCGTGGATCCCGAGCAGGGCGATTCGCTCGCCGCGACGCCCTCGGAAGTGCGCGAGGCCTACGCGGAGACGGTCGCCGTCGCGCTGGACGAGTGGCGGGCCCGGTTCGCGGCCTCAGGCGCGAGCTATCAACCGGTGCTCACCTCCGAACCCTTCGGGGTCCCGTTGCGACACGCCTTCGCGCGGCGGCAACGGCAACCGTGAGTTTCCTCGCACCCTGGGCATTGTTGCTGGCGGCCGCGGCCGCCGTGCCGTTGCTGTTGCACCTGCTGCGCCGGCGCACCGGCACCCGCGTGGACTTTCCCGCCGTGCGCTACCTGTTGCGCGCCGAGAAGGAGCACGCGCGTGAGGTGCGCCTGCGCAACCTGCTGCTGATGCTCGTGCGCGTGGGCATCGTGCTCGCGGTCGCGCTGGCGCTGGCGCAGCCGGTGGGGCCGCTGCCAGGCTTCGGTCATCCGCCGACCGCCGTGGCCATCGTGCTCGACAACTCGGCGTCCACCGGCGCCGTGGGCGCGGATGGGCCGGCGTTGCGTGCGCTCGTGCGGGCAAGCCGGCGCGTGGTCGCCGCGGCCGGACGCAATGACGAAGTCACGTTGCTCACGGCCGACGGCATCGTGCGATTCGCCGCACCGAGCGTGCTCGACGCCGCGCTCGACTCACTCCTGCCGATGGACGGCGCAGGCGATATCAGCACGGCACTGCGGCGCGCCGAGGCCATCCTCGCCGCGAGCGCGTTGCCCGAACGCACAACGGTGCTGATCACGGACGCACAGGCATCAACCTGGAGAGGCGTGGAACTCCCCGCCGACGCCGCGCCGCGCCGCGTCTTCGTGCCGCGCGAGCCTCCGCCAGCCAACCGTGGCATCGCGACGCTGCTGGTGGAGCCGCCCTACTGGAGCCCGCGCGGCGGCGTACGCGCCACGCTCAGCGGTGACTCGGCATCGTGGCGTCTCGAAGTCGACGGGCGCACGGTTGCGCGCGGTCGCAGCGGCGACGGCGCCGCCATCGTCGCCCGCGCGCAGTCGGCCGCTCGTGGATGGATCCCCGGCGTGCTGGAGCTCGATGCCGATGAGTTCCGGGCCGATGACCGTCGCTTCTTCGCCGTGCACGTCGGCGATGCGCCGGCCGTCTCGGCGGACGCGAGCAGCCAGTTCCTGCGCGGCGCCGTGGCCGCCCTCGCCGACGCCGGACGCGTGCGCAGCGGCAATGCCGTCTTGGTCGGTGTAGCCGAGCGCGCGCGCCGGCCGGGTGTGTTCTTTGCGCCGAGCAATCCGCTGCAGCTCGCCGACGCCAATCGCGCGCTGGCGCGAGCCGGTATTCCGTGGCGCTACGGGGCACGGCAGTCTGGGCCTGCGCCGCTGCGTGGATCCGATGTAGATGGCGCGCGTGCACTCACTTGGTACGCCTTGGAGCGAGTGCCGGGGGCGAGCGTCAGCGACACACTCGCGCGCGTGGGTGCCGCGCCGTGGGCAGTGGCGGGCGATGGATACGTGCTCGTGGCGTCCCCGGCGGACCCTGAGGCCACCGACTTGGTACTGCGCGCGGCCTTCGTGCCGTGGCTGGACCGCTTGATCGCCGAGCGTCTGGGCTCGGCCGCTGGCGTGGCCCGCGATGTGGGCCCCGGTGCGATGGTCACGGTGCCCGCAGGCGTGGACGCGCTGGAAGCGCCGGATAGCTCGCGTCGCGCACTCACGGCCGGGTCAACTGTGCGTGCGCCCCTTGAAGCGGGTGTGTATTTCTGGCGTCGCGGCGGTGCGCGAGCGGGCGCCTTGGTCGTGAATCTCGAGCCCGCGGAGTCCGACCTCCGCCGTCTGCCCTCCGATTCGCTGGCCGTGCTGCTTGGCGCCGAGTCCGTGGCGGAGACGCCTGAACAGCTCGCCCGCGCCGCCTTCACCGCCGGGGCGCGCCGCGCCCTCGCGACTCCGTTGCTCTTCACGGCGCTGGTGCTGCTCCTGCTCGAGTCCTGGCTCGCGCGACGCGGACACACCGGCCGCGACCCCGACTGATGGCCCTGCCGATTCTCATCGAACGCCTCGCGGCACTGCCGGCGTTCACGCGACTGACCTCGACGCTTCCCACCAAGAACGGCCGCCAGGCCGTCGGGGGACTCGCGGGCTCGGCCGACGCCGTGCTCGTGGCCGCGCTCGCCGAGCGCGAGCCCAATCGTTTGTTCGTCGTCATCGCCGACCAGTTGCCGGACGCCGAGCGCTGGCACGCGGACCTGCAGTCGGTGTTCGGCGCGGAGGGCGTGGCGCTGTATCCGCCGCGTGAAGGCTTCGGGGAGATCGAGCCGCACGCCGAAGTCGCTGGCGAGCGCGTCGAGACGCTCGAAGCGCTTGCCAAGGGCGCGGTGCGCGTGCTGCTCACGACGGCGCGCGCGGTGCAGGAGCGCACGCGCCTGCCGCGCGCGCTGGCCGATGCGCGACTGGAGCTGCGCAAGGGCGACTCGTGGCGTCTCGAGGAACTGATGGCGCACCTCGAGTCGGTGGGCTTCGAGCGCGTGCCGCTGGTGGAGGACGTGGCGCAGTACTCGGTGCGCGGCGGCATCCTCGACGTGTACGGCTTCGGGATGTCCGATCCGGTGCGGCTCGAGTTCTGGGGCGACGACCTCGAGGAGCTGCGCGCCTTCGACGTGGCCACGCAACGCGCGACGGGGCCGGTGGAACGCTGCGTGATTCTCCCGGTCGAAGTACAGGGCGATGACGCTGAGGCGAAGTACGCCCGGGCCGCGCTCAGCGAGCTCTTCCCGCCGGGAAGCCTGCTGGTGCTGCCGCAGGGCGCGCATCCGCGCGAGGAGTTCGACCGCACCTGGAGCGAAGCCCAGCATCACCTGGAACTCGCGCGTCGCCGTGGCGAGGATGCCGCCCCGCGCGAGGAGTTGTTCCAGTCGCCGTCCGCGGCCGAGCAGGCGCTGCGCAGCTTCCCGGCGCTTGAGGTCATCGCCGCCAGCGAGGACGACCCGCGCGCCGTGGTCTTCCCGCTCTCGGCACCGGAGCCGGTCGAGCGCGATATGGCCAAGCTCGGCGCGATGGTCCGCGACGGCACGCCGACGCTCATCCTCTGCGACAACAGCGGTCAGGCCGAGCGCCTAGAGGAACTGCTCGACGGCGCCCGCGGCGGCGGAGAGACCCGAGAGCGCCTCACCTTGGCCATCGGTGTGTTGGCCGGCGGCTTCATCATCAAGCCGCGCGGGCCGCAGGGCCTGCGCGTGCTCACCGACCACGAGATCTTCCGCCGCGAGCGCCGCATCCGGC
Source organism: Gemmatimonadaceae bacterium (assembly GCA_019637355.1). Classification (NCBI taxonomy): domain Bacteria; kingdom Pseudomonadati; phylum Gemmatimonadota; class Gemmatimonadia; order Gemmatimonadales; family Gemmatimonadaceae; species Gemmatimonadaceae bacterium. The sequence goes on from JAHBVT010000001.1 coordinate 935,281, forward strand.
GGGCCCGCCGCTATGCCTCGGGCGCGGCGCTGGAGCACGTCACCGCGCTCAAGCCCGGCGACTTCGTCGTGCACCTCGAACACGGCGTGGGCATCTACCGCGGGATGACGACGGTCTTCCACGGCGAGGCGACGATCGAGGTCGCGGTGATCGAGTACGAAGGCGGCGACCGCCTCAACGTGCCGCTGTATCGGCTGGACCAAGTGGAGAAGTACCGCGCCGCCGGCGAACAGGACGACGACGCCCCGCCGCCCAAGCTGCACAAGCTGGGCGGCAAGCGCTGGGCCGCCCAGCGCGACAAGACGCGCTCGGCCCTCCGCGAGATGACGGCCGAGCTGCTCGACCTCTACGCCCGCCGCACCATCACCAGCCGGCCGCCGCACCATCCCGACGGCGCCTGGCAGAAGCAGCTCGAGAGCTCGTTCCTCTTCGAGGACACGCCGGACCAGCGCACGGCCACGGAGCAGGTGAAGCTGGATATGGAAGCCGCCCGTCCGATGGACCGGGTGCTCGTCGGTGACGTGGGCTACGGCAAGACGGAGATCGCCGTGCGGGCCGCCTTCAAGGCGGTGCAGAGCGGACGGCAGGTGGCGGTGCTCGTGCCAACCACGGTGCTCGCGGAGCAGCACGCCCGCACCTTCGGCGAGCGTTTCGCCGACTTCCCCGTGCGCCTCGCCGTGATGAGCCGCTTCCAGACGTCCAAGGAGCAGTCGGCAGCGCTCAAGGAGCTGGCCGAGGGCAAGGTGGACGTCGTCATCGGCACGCACCGCCTGCTCAGCGCGGACGTGATGTTCAGTGCGCTCGGGCTGATCATCGTGGACGAGGAGCACCGCTTCGGCGTGAAGCACAAGGAGCGCCTCAAGCAGCTGCGGCTCGAGACGGACGTGCTCACGCTCACCGCCACGCCGATCCCGCGGACGCTGCACCAGTCGCTGGCCGGGCTGCGCGACCTGACGCTGATGCAGACCCCGCCGCGCGACCGGTCCCCCGTGCTCACGTTCATCGAGCCCTGGGACGACGCGCTCATCGATGAAGGCATCTCGCGCGAGCTGGATCGCGGCGGGCAGGTGTTCTTCGTGCACAACCGCATCGAGACCATCCTCGCCGTCGCCGACCACATCCAGCGCATCGTGCCGCGGGCCCGCGTGGGCGTCGGGCACGGCCAGATGCAGGAGCGCGAACTCGAAGCGGTGATGCGCCGCTTCGTCGCCGGCGAGATTGACGTGCTCGTCTCGACGCTCATCGTCGAGAGCGGCATCGACGTGCCAAACGCCAACACGATGTTTGTGGACCGTGCCGACCGGCTCGGGTTGGCGCAGCTCTACCAACTCCGCGGTCGCGTGGGGCGCTCGCATCGCCGCGCCTACTGCTACTTGATGGTGCCTGACCTCGTGGACGAGGACGCGGAGCGCCGCCTACGCGTGCTCGAGCACCACACCGAACTCGGGGCGGGCTACCGCGTCGCGCTCAAGGATATGGAGCTGCGCGGCGCGGGGAACCTGCTCGGCCCGGAGCAGTCGGGCTTCGTCCACGCGGTCGGCTTCGACCTCTACCTGCGGATGCTCGACGAGACGGTGGAACGGATGAAGCGCGGCGATGCCGCGCCGCCGCCGCCCCCGGCCGACGTCACGCTGGACCAGCCGCACTTCCTCCCGGACGAGTACATCGAATCGGCGGCCGTGAAGCTGGATCTCTATCGCCGCCTCGGGGCCGCCAAGGCGGCCGCCGAGGTGGACGCCCTGCGCGCCGAGATCCGCGACCGCTTCGGGCCGCTGCCGCCGCCGGCCGAGGCCTACCTCGTCGTCGCCAAGCTTCGCCTGCTGGGCGCCGGGCTGGGCGTGGAGGCGATGCTGGTGCGTGGGGACGAGGCCCGCATTAACTTCCGAGCCGACGCCGTCCCGCGGCTCAAGCCGCTCGCGGCCGCCTTCCGGGACGTCCAGTTCCAGGTGGACGTGCGCCGGGTCCAGCCGCTGTCGCTGAAGCTCACGCGACTCGGCGGCTCCGCCCTCTTGGATGGCATTGTCCGGGCCCTGCGGACCATTGAGCCCGATCTGCGGTAACAGCCTGAGTCTTCATTCTTCCCCCTTCGCATTCATATGAATCGCCTTCGCCTCGCCCTGATCGCCGTCCTCTTGTCTGCCGCGACCGCCTGCGGCGCCATCAAGGACGCGATGACCGCCCACGTGGATGTCGTCGCGCGCGCCGGCACCGCCGAGCTGACCGTCTCGGAGTTCGCCGAGATGCTGGCCAACACCGGCGTCTCGCTCGAACCCAGCGTCGTGCGGTCCATCAGCCAGGTCTGGGTCAATTACCAACTGCTCGGTCACGCTGCGGCCCGCGGCGACACGCTGCGCGATTCGGCCCTCGCCGACCGCGGGATGTGGTCCACGATCCAGCAGATGCGCCTCCAGCGGATGTTCCAGGAGCATCTCGCCACGATGGCGCCGGTGGACACCGCGCGCTTCCGCAAGGCCTACGAGGACGGCGAGATGCTCGGCGCCGCCCACATCCTGCTGACCAAGCAGCCAGCCGGCCTCGGCACCGCCGTCAACGATTCCATCAAGCGCGAGGCCGAGCAAATCGCCCGCACCGTGACCTCGGCCACCTTCGCGCGCGTCGCGCGCGCGCGGTCGCAGGACCCGGGCTCCAAGGACCGCGGTGGTGACTATGGCGTCTTCTCGCCGGGCACGATGGTACCCGAGTTCGAGTCGGCCATCCGCGCCGTGGCCCCGGGCGGGATCACCGGCGTGGTCGAGACGCAGTTCGGCTACCACATCATCCGCCGCTCCACCTGGGACGAGGTCCGCGCGCAGTTTACCGAGGAGTACACGCAGTTCCTGCAGTCGCGCGCGGAGAGCACCTTTTTTGCCGATGCCGAGAAGGGCGTGAATCTCCAAGTGCGGCGCAACGCCCCGCGCGTGGTGAAGGCGATCGCCGAGGATGTGGACGCCTTCCGCCGCGACCGGACCGTGATCGCGACGTCGCGGGTCTTCGACTTGACGGCCGGACGGATGGCCGACTGGATTGGCGCCTTCCCGCCGCAGGCGCAGATCCGCCCGCAGATTATGCAGGCGGCCGACTCGCTGATCCCGGACTTCGTCGCGAACATTATGCGCAACGAGCTCCTGCTGCGCCGCGCCGACTCGCTTGGCCTGCAGCCGGATTCGGCGACGCTGATCGAGGTCCGCGACGCGTTCTACACCACCGTCACCGACGCGATGGAGGCGCTGGGGCTCTCGCCGGCGCAGTTGGCGGAGGCCAGCACCGTGTCCGACCGCGAGAAGCTCGCCACCGAGCGCGCGACGGCCTACATCCGCGGCCTGTTCACCTCGTCGGTCCAGTACGTGGACGTGCCGGAGCCGGTCTCGCTGGTGCTGCGTGAGCGCTACGAGGCGCGCATCGTCCCCGCGGGATTGGATCGTGTGGTAGCCGAGGCGACGCGCCTGCGTGCGGCCGCGGAAGCGGCGGCCGAGGCCGGCGCAGCGCCGACAGCGGTCCCGCTGCCCGCGCCGAACCCGTAAGGGGCCGTGATGCGTCGCGCGTACGCCCTGGCCGCAATCGCGTTGCTGGCCGCCCCCGTCGCGGCCCAGCAAGGCGGGGCGGTCGTGCAGATGATTCCCGTCGACCGCGTCGTTGCGGTCGTCGCGACCAAGCCGATTCTCTTCAGCGAAGTGCTGGAGCGCCTCAATTTCGCGCGCGCCCAAGGGCTGCAGATTCCCGCCGATTCTGCCGGTCAGATGCGGGTCGCACGCGAGTTGCTGGAGCAGTTGGTGGACGAAGAAGTGCTGCTCGCCGTCGCCCAGGACTTCAAGCTCGAGGTGCCGGAGCTCGAAGTGTCGGCGCGCGTGGACCAACAGATTGACCAGATCCGAGGACAGTTCGGCAGCGAGGCCGAGTTTCGCGAGGCGCTGCGCCGCGAGGGCTTCGGCACGCCCGAGGAGTACCGCAAGCGCACCATCGAGCAGGCGCAGCGCGACGAGCGGCAGCGCAAGGCCTTGGACACGCTGCGCACGCTCGGCCGCCTCGCGCCGGTGAACGTGACCGAGCGCGAGGTCGCCGAGGCCTTTGAGCGCCTGCGCGCGCGCCTCGGGCCGCGTCCCGCGCTGGTGGCGTTCCGCCAGGTCGTGGTGACGCCGCGTCCGCGGCAGGAGGCCAAGGACCGCGCCTATGCCCGCACCGATTCGCTGCGGCGCCTGCTGGAGCGAGGCGCCGACTTCGATTCGCTCGCGCGCTTGGTGTCGCAGGACCCGGTGAGCGCGGCGCAGGGCGGCGACCTCGGCTGGAACCGCCGCGGCCGGATGGTCGCGGCCTTCGACCAGATGATGTTCGCCCTCCTTCCGGGACGCATCAGCCCGATCGTCGAGACGGAATATGGCTACCACGTGATGCGCGTCGATCGCGTGCGGCCGGGCGAGGTGCGGGCGCGGCACATCCTGGTCCGGCCCGAGGTGGACGAGCAGGACGCCGCGGTCGCTGCGGCGCGGGCCGACTCGGCGCGCCAGATGTGGCAGCGCGGCGCGCCGTTCGACTCCGTCATCGCGCGCTTCCACGACGCCAACGAGGAGAAGAGCATCCCCGAGGGCTACCCGGTGGACTCGCTGCCGCCGGAGTACCGCGTGGTCCTGCGCAACCAGCCGGCCGGGGCGTTCACGGAAGTGTTCACGTTGCCGGACCAGAGCACGGGCCTGCGCAAGTACCTCGTGGCGCAGGTGATTTCCGCCAAGCCGGCGGGGCAGTGGACGCTGGACGAGTACCAGGAGCGCGTACGCCGCCAGCTGCAGGAAGAGCGCTCCACGCGCCGCACGCTCGACAACCTGCGCCGCGAATACTACGTCTCCGTGCGATTGTGACGCTCCCGGCGCTCGTGGTCACTGTCGGCGACCCGCGCGGCATCGGGCCCGAGATTCTGCGCGCGGCGCTCGCGACCGAAGAGGTCGCCGGCGCCGCGCGCTGCATCGTGGTGGGTCCCAGCGGTGCGGGTATCGCCGTCGAGGAGTCTGTCGGCGAGTGGCACGGCCGCCCGGGACCATCTACGCCCGAGCAGGCGGCGATTGCCGGCGGACTTGCCGCCAAGGCGATCGAGCGCGCGGTGGAGTTGGTGCGCGCGGGTGCGGCGCAGGGCATCGTCACCGGGCCGATCGACAAGTCCGCGCTGGCGGCGGCCGGTTACACGGACCCCGGCCACACCGAGATGCTCGAACGCCTCACCGGCCACCCGACGGCGATGATGCTCGCCGGTCCGAGCCTGCGCGTGGTGCTGGCCACCACGCATATCGCCCTTCGGGAGGTGCCGGCTGCCGTGACGCAGGCGGCGTTGGTGCGTGCCGCGCAGCTCACGCGGCGCGGGTTGCAGGAGTGGTTCGGCATCGCCGAGCCGCGGCTGGCCCTCTGCGCGCTCAATCCGCACGGCGGCGATGGCGGACGCTTCGGCGACGAGGACCAGCGCGTGCTCGCGCCGGCAGCGCGCGAGGCGGGGATGGCCGGCCCCTTCGCGGCGGATACCGTCTTCGTGCGGGCGATGCGCGGCGAATTCGATGCGGTCATCGCACCGTATCACGATGTCGGGATGACGGCCATCAAGGTCGCCAGCTTCGGCGAGGCTGTGAACGTGACGTTGGGCCTGCCATTCCCGCGCACCTCGCCGGATCACGGGACGGCCCTGGACATCGCGGGGCAGGGCGTAGCCGATGCCGGCTCGATGGTCCTGGCGCTGCGCACCGCCGCCGAGATCGCCGCGCGCCTCTCGTGACTGGCCGCAGGGCGGTCCGGGCGTGAGATTTCCGGCGTCCCTATGACCACGCCCAAGCCCCCCTCGCCGCCGGCGTTCGACGACTGCCAAGTCCAGCGCCCGAGTGCCGCGCGCGCCGCCGCCGACGCGCTGCCGCACGAGCACGCGCCGGGGGAGGCGCACCATCACCACGGGCTGGGGGCGCACGCGCACGCGACCAGCACCAAGCGCTTGGCCTGGGCCCTGGCGGTCACGACGACCTTCTTGGTCGCCGAGGTGGTGGGTGGCCTGCTGTCCAACTCGATGGCCCTGCTCGCCGATGCGGGGCATATGCTCACGGATGCCGGGGCGCTGGGTCTGTCGCTGTTTGTGGCCTGGTTCAGCCGCCGCCCGGCGACGCCGCAGCGCACCTACGGCCACCTGCGCTGGGAGATTCTCGCCGCTTTCATTAACGGTGCCGTGCTGCTCCTGCTCTCGGCCTGGATCCTGGTCGAAGCCGTGGGCCGGCTTCGCTCCCCCCAGCCGGTGGGCGGTGCGTTGATGCTCGGCGTTGCCATCGCCGGACTCGCCGCCAACAGCGTCAGCGCCTGGTTGCTCCACGCGCACCAGGGGCAGAGCCTCAACCTGCGCGGCGCCTACCTGCACGTGCTGTCTGATCTCTTGGGCTCGGTGGCGGTGATCGTGGCAGCGCTGTGCGTGCAGGCCTTCGGCTGGCTGCGGGCCGACGCCATCGCGTCGATCGCCGTCACGCTGTTGATCATCCGCGGCGCCTGGGCCTTGGTGCGCGATGCCGTCGACGTGCTGCTCGAGAACACGCCGGCGCACATCGACGCCGAGGCCCTGCGCGCGGCGATGGCGCAGGTGCGCGGCGTGCGCGCCGTGCACGACCTGCACGTCTGGACCCTGACCTCAGGTGTAGTGGCGATGAGTGCCCACGCCATCGCGCCAGCGGTCGAGGAACACCCGCGCGTGCTGGCCGACCTGCACGCGGCGGTGGAGGGCTTCGGCATCCAGCACACGACGATCCAGCTCGAAGGTGAGCCCCTTGCCGCCTGCTGCGGCGACCTCGCCCACCCCTCCCTCACCCCGGCGACCCGCTGATGGCACAACTCGACAAGCTCCTCTCCGTGATGATTTCCAACCGCGCCGACGAGCTCGTGATGGGCGAGGACGCCGCCGTGGTTCTGGTCGGGGGCGGACAGGAGAAGCCGGTCACCAAGGCCCTCACGGCCGCGCAGATCGTGGCCCTGCTCAAGGAGATCGCGCCGGCCAGCTCGCACCCCGCGCTCGACGCCAAGCAGCCGACCAAGTTCCAGTATATGAGCGAGGACTCCGTCTTCGCCGTGCGGGCGATGGTCACCGGCGACGGCAAGCTCTCGGTGCGCATCCAGGTGGATGCCGACGGGGAGTTCAAGCGTAGCACCGGGATGTTCACGCGCGTAGTACTGCCGGAGGAGGCCGCCGCGCCGGTGGTCGCCGCTGTGCGCAATGTGCAGGAGGCGGCCCACGACCCGGCGCAGTCGCTGCAGGCGATGGAGGCATTGCTGCGCCTCCTCGTGGAGAAGGGCGCCTCCGACCTGCATATGCGGGTCGGCGAGCCACCGATCCTGCGGGCCAGCGGCGAGATGCATCGCGTCGAGGGGCAGCCGAAAATTGACCCCGCGACGATGGAGGCCCTGCTCACCTCCATTATGCCGGAGCGCAACCGCGCCGAGTTCAAGGAGACGAACGACAGCGACTTCGCCTATGAGATCACGGGCGTGGCGCGCTTTCGCGCCAACGTGCTCCGCGACCGAAAGGGCGTGGCGGCGGTGTTCCGCGTCATTCCGAATACCATCATCACCGCCGACCAGTTGGGGCTCTCGCAGGAGGTCCAGAACCTCTGCTACCTCACCAAGGGCCTGGTGCTGGTGACCGGCCCCACGGGCTCCGGCAAGTCCACCACGCTGTCGGGGATGATCGACCTCGTGAACCGGTCACGGTCGGACCACGTCATCACGATCGAGGACCCGATCGAGTTCGTGCACGAGAACAAGAACTGCATTATGACGCAGCGGCAGGTGGGTGTGCACACCGGCAGCTTCAAGAGCGCCCTGCGCGCCGCCCTGCGCGAGGACCCGGACATCATCCTCGTCGGCGAGCTGCGCGACCTCGAGACGGTGGCCATCGCCATCGAGACCGCCGAGACCGGCCACCTGGTGTTCGGCACGCTGCATACCACGACCGCGGCCAGCACCATCGACCGCCTCATCGACCAGTTCCCCTCCGACCGGCAGGAGCAGGTGCGCACGATGCTCTCCGAGTCGCTCAAGGGTGTCGTCTCGCAGGTGCTCTGCAAGAAGATCGGCGGCGGCCGTGTCGCTGCCCGGGAAATCCTCTTGGTCAACAACGCCGTCTCCAACCTCATCCGCGAGGGCAAGACGTTCCAGATCCCCTCGATTATGCAGACGTCCAAGCGGATCGGGATGATCACGATGAACGACACCCTGATGGACTTGGTGGAGAAGAAGCTGGTGGAGCCCAAAGAGGCGTATATGAAGTCGGTGGACAAGAGCTCCTTCGTGGCCTCGCTGAAGGCCAAGGGGCACGACACCAGCTTCGTCGAGGGGGACGACCCGAAGCCGCCGGCCGGGGCGGCGGCGGGGCCGGCGGGCAAGGCCGGGGCGAAGCGCTGACCCAAGACGGATGACGGATGACGGGTGACGGAGGTACCGACCTTCCACCTTCCGTCTTCCGTCCTGTTATCTTTCCAGGCTATGCAGATTCGCAACATCGCCATCATCGCGCACGTGGACCACGGGAAGACGACCCTCGTGGACCAGATGCTCCGGCAAGCCGGGGCCTTTCGCGCCAATCAGGTCGTCTCCGAACGCGTGATGGATTCCAACCCGCTCGAAAAAGAGCGCGGTATCACCATCCTTGCGAAGAACACCTCGGTGCACTGGGGTGACACCAAGCTCAACATCGTCGACACGCCCGGGCACGCCGACTTCGGCGGCGAGGTCGAGCGCATCCTCCGGATGGTCGACGGCGTGCTGCTCGTCGTGGACGCCTTCGACGGCCCGATGCCGCAGACGCGCTTCGTGCTCCGCAAGGCGCTGGCCCTCGGCCGCACGGTCATCATCTGCATCAACAAGATCGACCGTCCCGGTGCCGACCCGATGCGCGTGCACGAGGAAGTGCTCGACCTGCTGATCGAGCTCGAGGCCAACGAGGCGCAGCTCGACGCGCCGGTGGTCTATGCCTCAGGTCGCGATGGGACCTCGACGATGTCGATGGACGTGCCGGCGGAGAACCTGACGCCGCTGTTCGAGACCATCGTCAAGCACGTGCCGGCGCCGCCGGCCGAGGTGAACGCGCCGTTCCAGATGCTCGTCTCCACCATCGACTACTCCAACTACCTCGGCCGCCTCGCCATCGGGCGCATCGACCGCGGCACGGTGCGCGTGGGCGACAACGTGGCCCTGCTGCCGGTGGACCACGCCGCCAAGGGGGCCATCGGGCGTGTCACGAAATTGTATGGATTTGAGGGCCTGGAGCGCGTCGAGGTGCAGTCCGCCAGCGCCGGCGAGATCGTCGCCCTGGCCGGCTTCGAGCACGTCGAGATCGGCCTGACGCTGACTGACCCCGAGCACCAGGAGCGCCTCGAGGGTATCGCGGTGGAAGAGCCCACGATCTCCGTGGACTTCCTCGTCAACAACTCTCCGTTCGCAGGCCAGGACGGCAAGTTCGTCACGTCGCGGCAGATCAAGGAGCGTCTCGAGAAGGAACTCGAGCGCAACGTGGCGCTGCGCGTCGAAGAGACCGATTCCACCGACACCTGGACCGTCTCCGGCCGCGGCGAGCTGCACCTGTCCATCCTGATGGAGACGATGCGCCGCGAGGGGTATGAGTTCCAGGTCTCGCGGCCGCGCGTCATCACGCACATTGGCCCCAACGGCGAGAAGCAGGAGCCATACGAAGAACTGGCGATCGACGTGCCCGAGGAGTTTATGGGCACCGTCATCGAGAAGCTCGGGCCCCGCAAGGCGCAGATGATCGAGATGAAGAACCCCGGGCAGGGCCTCGTGCGCCTGGTGTACAAGATCCCGGCGCGCGGCCTCTTCGGCTACCGCTCGGAGTTCCTCACCGACACCCGCGGCACCGGCATTATGCACCACCGCTTCCTCGAATACGGGCCCTGGTCCGGCGGGCTGCAGGGCCGCCTGCGCGGCGTGCTCGTCTCGATGGAGCAGGGGACCATCATCGCCTTCGCGCTCGGGAACCTGCAGGAGCGCTCCACGCTGTTCGTGAAGCCGGGCGACGAGGTCTACGAGGGGATGATCATCGGCGAGAATTCCCGGCCGGGCGATATGGACGTCAACCCGACCAAGGAAAAGAAGCTGACGAATATGCGGTCCAAGAGTGCCGACGATGCCATCCAGCTGGAGCCACCGCGCCTGTTGACGCTGGAAGGGGCGCTGGAGTATATCGAAGACGACGAACTGATCGAGGTCACGCCGTCCAACATCCGCCTGCGCAAGCGCCTGCTCAAGGAAAGCGACCGCAAGCGCATCAACCGGACGGCCAAGAAGGAACGGGAGGCTGGGCTGTAGATGCGTGCAGGATCACCCTTTGGGAGACAGCGGACGATGGTGGGGAGCGCGGCGGCGCCGTGGCGGTTGGCGACAGAAGACGAGGAGAACCTGGACGGCTTCGACGAGGACCTCGACGAAGACGACGAGTTCGATGACGACCTCGACGACGATGACGACCTTGACGAGGATGACCTCGACGACGACGACTTCGATGACGAGGATGACGACGACGATCTCCTCGACCTCGACGACGAGTACGACGACGCCGATGACGACGACAAGCCCCATCCGGGGCGCTTCGACGAGTGAGGCCAGACGGGGGGCGCCGGGCGGCGCCCCCCGTTCGCGTTGCAGGCCCTAGCTCCGGGCGTCCAGCGCCCGCTGCAGCGTGTCCACCACCGTGCGCAGGATCTGCACCCGCGCGAAGCGCTTGTCATTGCCCGCCACCACGGTCCACGGCGCCGTCGGTGGGGCGCAGCGCGCCAGCATCTCCTCGACCGCCGCCTTGTACGCCGGGAGCTGCTCGCGGTTTCGCCAGTCCTCGTCGGTGATCTTGTGCTGCTTCCACTCCACCCGCTGGCGCTCCTTGAAGCGTTTGAGCTGCTCGGCCGGGCTGATGTGGATCCAGAACTTGGCCAGCGCCGTGCCGTGCGCGGTGAGCTGCTCCTCGAAGCTGTTGATCTCGCCGTAGGCCCGCTCCCACTCGGCCTCCTTGGCGAAGCCCTCGACCCGCTCGACCAGCACGCGGCCGTACCAGGAGCGGTCGAAGATCGTGATGCGCCCGTCGCGCGGCAGGTGCCGCCAGAAGCGCCAGAGGTAGTGCTGCGCGCGCTCCTCGTCGGTGGGGGCGGCGAAGCCGACCACGCGGTACAGGCGCGGGTCGATCGCCTGCGTCACGCGGCGGATACTGCTACCCTTGCCGGCGGCATCCCAGCCCTCGAACACCAGCACCGTCGGCTGACCGGCGGCGCGCGCGGCCCAGGTGAGCCGCGCCAGGCGTTCGCGGAGCGTGACCATCTCGCGCTCGTAGGCCGCCACGCTGAGCCGTTGCGTGAGGTCCACGCGGTCGAGCGCCGAGGGTCCCGGCGTCCAGCGGCGCGGTGGTGCCGGCTCAGATGGCGGCGCTGCCTGCAAGGCCTTCAGGAGTAGCCGCCCCACGGCGACCTCCCGGTGGCGACGGTCGGTGGCATCGACCACGTGCCACGGGGCCGCCGCGTGATGCGTGTGCTCGACGGCCTGTTGGGAGACCGCGCGGAAGCGGTCGTACTGCTTGAAGTGCGACCAGTCGTCGGGCGCGAGGCGACCCATCTTTTCCAGTTCCTTGAGTCGCGCCCGCTGCCGCGGTTTGGTCAGGTGCATCCAGAGCTTCAGCACCGTGATGCCGCCGTCGGCCAGCATTCGTTCGAAGGCCACGATGCGGTCGAGTTCGGGCACGAACTCGCGCTTGCGCCGTGCCTTCGTCACGCGGTCGATGATCGGCCAGGTGTACCAGGAGCCGAAGAAGATGCCGATCTTGCCCGCGCCGGGCATCGCCCGCCAGAAGCGCCAGAAGTGCGGCCGTTCGGACTCTTCGTCCGAATGGTCCCAGAAGGCCTGGGTCGTGACGCCGCGTGGGTCCAGCCACTCGTTGAGGCGGTGGACCAGTTCGCCCTTGCCGGAGGCGTTACCGCCTGAGACGATGACGAGGACTTGTCGGCCCGAGGCCTGCAGGGCGATGTGCGCCTTGAGCAGCTTCGGTCGTAGCGTCCGCAGGGCGGAGTCGTAGGCGCGCTCCGAGAGCGTGAGCCCGAGTTCGGCGGTGTCGAACATCAGTGGGGGAGGGAAGGGGTGCGCCGAGAGTGCGCCCGGCACGCCTCGGACCGCAAGTCGGGGAGCTGCCGCGTCCTGCGCGGTTGACCATCGGGGCGGTTCCCGCTTTATTTCAAGGCTCGCCGGGCCTGTAGCTCAGGTGGTTAGAGCGCACGCCTGATAAGCGTGAGGTCGGAGGTTCAACTCCTCCCAGGCCCACTCCGGCACCACGACGGCCCCGCCAGCAGCGCTGGCGGGGCCGTCGCCGTTTCGGCACTGGTCCACTGTCGGTCCGCCTCGGATTGCGCCGGCAATGCGACGATGGCAGCGCGGGGGGCCCTCGGTGCCAGTGTTTCGGATGCACTATTGCCTAAACCGCAGAGCCGAGCGTACGCTATGGGTATGGCCGCACTCATCGATTCCGACTGGACCGCAGAGCGTTGGCGCGCCTTGCCGGACGACGGCAAGCGCTGTGAGGTACTCGATGGCGAGCTGTGGCAGACGCCGTCGCCGTCGTCCCGCCACAATGCCGTCGCGGAGGAACTCTACGATGCGCTGCGCCCCTGGGCGCGGGAGTCGCGGCTCGCGCGGGTGCGCTATGCGCCCGCCGACATCGAGTTCTCTCCGCGGCGCGTGCTCCAGCCGGACCTCTACGCCATTCCTTGGGCCGATCAGCCGCCGCGCGACTGGTCGGAGAGTCGCGACCTCCTGCTTGCGGTCGAGGTGCTCTCGCCGGCCACGGCGCGGGTTGACCGCCACACCAAGCGGCTGATCTATCAGCAGCAGGGGGTGCCGGAGTACTGGATCGTCGACGTCGAGGCACGCCTCGTGGAACGCTGGCGTCCCACGGACGATCGGCCGGAAGTCATTGCGGAAACGCTTGCGTGGACTCCCGTCGCTGGAAGCCCCTCGCTGCGCATCGACCTGCCCGCCCTCTTCCGCGCCGCGCTCGGCGACGACTGAGCGTCCCGAGCGCGGTGCGGCACTGGCTTACGGCTGCCAGTACCGCGTGCGGTTGTACTCGTTGAAGCTGATGACCTCGAGCAGCGGCATCGGCTGCGGCGTCACCAGCCGCATCATCGGTACGCGTTGCTTGGCGGCCATCATCGCCCGCGCCCGGGCCTCGAGCTGCTCACGCTGCTGGGGCGTGAGGCTGTTGAGGTCGTTGTCGCCGAGCAGGCCCTGCATCGCTTCGTCGACGCTGCTCGGCGTCACGCGGAGCACGTTGTCCGTGTAGTTCCACGTGATGAGGTTGTCGTCGGTCTCGGGCTCGAGGAAGTACGAGATCAGGTTGCCCTTGGATTGCGCCGTGCTCACGTAGTACCAGCCGGCCGGCACGTCCACGCGCTCGACCTTCTTCTCCACGCCGGTCACGGACTGCAGGTAGTGACCCTGGAAGTACTCGTTGCGGCGCACGCCGAGGGCGTCGTACACCTCGAGCTCGAGCGTGGTGGGCGTGGTGAAGCGATGCACCTGGATGCCGTGCTCGAGCAGCAACGGCACCACCTTGGCGATGGAGGCCGGGAGCACGTAGCCGCGCGCGCGGGGAATCGTGCGCTTCACGTCGTACTTGAGCCACACCGGCACATTCTGCAGCGTGTACGTGATGTTCTGGCCCTGCCCGCCGGGTCCGCCCTGGCCGCCGCCCGGCCCACCGGCAGGCGCGTTGGGCATCCACACGGGCTCCGTGCCGCGCGAGACGAGCTCGTACTCTACCACGACGGCATCGGCGGCAGTCGGGTTGGCTCCGGCGCGGATGGCGCGAAGCCGCGAGGCGTTGGTGAGCGCACGCACCTCGCTGCGGCGGCGATGCGCGTGCAGCAGCACCGTGCGGATACCGATCACCTGGCCACGCACCTGGTGGTAGTAGCGCTCCGGCTGCGGGATGGCCTCCACGGCGCCGTTGCGCACGCGGTGCGTGGACGACGGCGTTTCAAAGAGCATCCCGATGGAGTTCACGAGCCCGGTGTAGACGTGGTGCTTGCGGGCCTCGACCGACGTCGAGCCCCAGCCCCGCACGCCGTCGCGGGTCTGGGCGCCGGAGTAGTCGAAGCCGTCGTAGCCCTCGGCGCGCAGCGCCGTCCGGATGGCGGGGAACACCGTGCGGTACGGGTACTCGCGCAGCTCGCGGTCGGCGGCGGGGTTCAGCGTGCCCTGCCAGGTGAGCGTGTACGGGGCCGAGCCGCCGTGGTGCGTGTCGATATGGATGTCGGGCGTCCACTCGTTCAGCACCTGGGTGACGATGGCGTGGATCTCCTGCGACTCGAGCTTGAGCCAGTCGCGGTTCATATCGAAGCCTTCTTCGTTGGTGCGCCGCCGCACCTCGCCGCCGTCGGGGTTGATCAGCGGCACGAACAGCACGATCGCGCTGTCGAGCACGTGGCGCAGGTCGCCGAAGACGAGGTCGCGCGCGACCAGCTGCGACGCTTCCTTGCCGGCCGGTTCGTTGCCGTGCACGGCGTTGCCGATGAAGACGATGGTCTTGCCGCTGCGCAGGGCGTCCTGCGCATTGGCCATCGGCTCCTTGGAGATGGTCACGAGCGTGAACTCGCGGCCGAGCAGCGTGCGCGTGAGCGGCCGGATGCTCACGAGGTCGCTCTGGCGGTCGAGCTCGTACCAGAACTTCATCAGGGGCTCGAAGGGCGTGGGCCCGGCCTTGAACTCGTTCTCCTCCTGCCAGGTGCGGAGAGCGGGCTGTTGGGCCTCGAGTGCGGGCGCCGCGGTGCTGACGAGCAGGACGCCCGCGGTGCAGGCGAGCGCAAGGCGAAGGGCGATCCGGCGAAGACTCGGCATCGGAAGGTCGGCTGGAGTGGGGGTCGCAACGCGAACGGCCACCGGCGCGGAGCCGGTGGCCGTCTATGCTACGCCGCGGCGCCGCGGGATGTTGAGCGCCATCAGCCCAGCGCCACGTCCAGCACCATCATCACGATGAAGCCGCCGATGAAGCCCAGTGTGGCGATGTCGGTATTGTCGGCCTGCTGCGTCTCCGGGATCACTTCCTCGACGACCACGTAGATCATCGCGCCGGCGGCGAAGGCCAGCGCGTAGGGCAGGATGGGCTGCATAAAGAGCACGGCCGCCGCGCCGATGACGCCGGCGATCGGCTCCACCACGGCGCTGGCCTGCCCGAAGAAGAAGCTCTTGCCGCGGCTGAGGCCCGCGCGGCGCAGCGGCATCGAGACGGCGATGCCCTCGGGGAAGTTCTGCAATCCGATGCCGATGGCCAGGGCCACCGCGCCGCCGATTGTCGCCTCGGGAATGCCCGCGGCCACGCCGCCGAAGAGCACACCCACGGCGAGGCCTTCGGGGATGTTGTGCAGCGTGATGGCGAGCACCAGCAGCGTCGTGCGATGCCAGGGCGTCTGTACGCCCTCGGAACGTGACGGGTCGAAGTTGATGTGCAGGTGCGGCAGGACTTTGTCGAGCGCGTAGATGAACAGCGCGCCGCCGCCGAAGCCGACGGCCGCCGGCAGCCATCCCGGCACGCCCATTCGCTCGCTCATCGCGATGGCGGGGGCGAGCAGCGACCAGAAGCTGGCGGCGACCATCACGCCACCGGTGAAGCCGAGCATTGCGTCGAGCGACTGCCGGCCCAAGTTGGGCACGAGGAACACGATCGAGGCACCGGCGGCCGTGACGAGCCACGTGAACGTCGTGGCAATGAGCGCGCCGAGGACCGGATCGGTGCGGGAGAAGAATTCGAGCAGGGCTTCCACAGGGACAGTGCGGGTGTGGTCGGCAGGCAGCCGACAATCGCCAAAAGTTAGGATGTCCTAACAAATTGTCAATGGGGGCCCATACATTCCCTCCCTATGGAAGCCATCGCCGCCTACTTCGGGACGATCCCGTCCTCCCACCGCGCCCTGATCCTCGCGGGGGGCATCGCGACCTTCTGGATCTGGGAGAGCGCGCTGCCGCTGTTCCGCTTTCAGTACCGCAAGTGGTCGCACGCGCTGGTGAACTTCTTCTTCACCTTCACCACGATCGTGGTGAACTTCGCGCTCGCCTTCCTCCTCCTGCGCACCTCGGAGTGGGCGATTGCCCGTGAGATCGGCCTGCTCTTCTGGCTGCCGCCGATGCCGCTGCTGCTCGCCACGCTCGTCGGCCTGCTGGTACTCGACCTGATCTCGGCCTGGCTGGCGCACTTCGTGTCGCACCAGTTGCCGCCGCTGTGGAAGCTGCACCTCATCCACCACAGCGACACGCACGTGGACACCACCACGGCCAACCGGCATCACCCGGGCGAGAGCGTCGTGCGCTTCGCCTTCACCGCGCTCGCCGTGGTCGTGGTGGGCGCGCCGCTGTGGATGGTCTTCCTGTACCAGGCGATGAGCGTGGTGCTCAGCCAGTTCAACCACGCCAACATCAAGCTGCCTGCTGCGCTCGACCGCGCGCTGGCCTGGGTGATCGTGTCGCCGGATATGCACAAGGTGCACCACCACTACGTGCTCCCGCACACGGATTCCAACTACGGCAACATCTTCTCCGTCTGGGACCGGTTGTTCGGCACCTTCCGCACGATCGACCAGTCCAAGCTGGTCTACGGCATCGACACGCATATGGACGCCAAGGAACACGCGTCCGTCGGCGCGCTGCTCACGATGCCGTTCCGGCCCAAGCCGCAGCCGACGCGGCCGCCCAGCGAGTGAAGGCGCAGCTGCGGCTCGCATCCAAGACGCGCGAACCGAGAAGCCCTCTCCGCCTCGGGTCTTTCGCTACGCGATGAAGCGCCCGATGCCGTTGTAGAAGGCCCACACGCGTTGGTGGAAGGCGACGTCGAGCACGCTGCTGAGGTCGCGCCCCAGACTCCCAAGCCACACCCCACCCGACTCCCGCGGTCGCCCGCATCGCCGATCGCGCAACAACACCTGATACGCGAACGCCGCCGTTGCGCCGAGGTAGGCGTCGCGGTTCGCATCGTGCAGCACGACCACGCCCTCGGGCGCGAGCAACTGCGCCGCGCGCGCGACTCCGGCCGCCCTGGCCCGCCCATCGATGAAGATGAAGTCGTACGGCGCCTCGGACTCGGCGGCGGCCAGATACGACGCGAATGCAGTCGCGTCCCCATCATCGCGGAAGGCCGGGTCGTCGGGCGGCACGTGCCGCACGGTGGTGCCTTGGCGAGTGACCATCGTTGCGAGTTGCCGTGCCCACGCTGCGTCGTGCTCGATCGTCAGCCAACGCGCGGCCTCCGGCAGCAGGGCGGGGAACTGCACCGTGCTGAGGCCACCGCCCCACTCGAGGCAGCGCCGCGGCTGCAGGCGGCGCAGCAGTTCGGTGATGACGTCTTCCTCGTACGGCCGCATCCAGGGGGAGCGGCGAAACTGGCCGCGCCATTTGAGGAGGCGGGTGGCCATCCGGCGGCGGAACTGTGAGGTGAGGGTCTGGGGGAGAGAGCGGTTCAACTTGACTGAGTGGGAGAGGGGAGGAGGGAGGGGGGTGACGGCGGGGAGACGGGAGAGGGGAGAGGGTTGGGAGAGGGTTGGGAGAGGGGAGAGGGCTACGTACGGCGCGAAAAACTAGCACGCGTTTGGTCGATCCGTTGGCTGACTCGTTCGTCGGTTCGTTTGCCGACTTGTCCCGGGGAGGCTACACTTGGCCGCCGTGACGCGCCGCCTTCCGCATCCCCTCCTCTTGCTCCTTGGTGGCGTCGCGGTGGCGGCGCTGTTCACGTGGCTGCTTCCCGCCGGGGAGTACACGCGGGTGTTCGATGGCGCTGCCGGCCGGCAGCTGGTGGTGCCGGGGACCTATGCGGCGGTGACGCCGGCACCAGCGAGTCCGTGGGCGACTCTGATGGCCGTGCCGCGCGGGATCGCCACCGGCATCGAGGTCATCCTCACGGTCCTGGTCATCGGCGGCGCCTTCGCGTTGCTGGATGCGACCGGTGCGCTCGCGCGCCTGCTCGGCGCGCTGCTGGGGCGCGGACTGCGCCCGCCGCTTGTGCTCGTGTCGGTGTCGCTGGTCTGCGCGATTGGCGGGGCGGCGGAGCAGATGCACGAGGAGTTCATCGCCCTGATGCCGGTGCTCGTGGTGCTGTCCCTGCGCCTCGGCTACGGCGCCATCACGGCGGTGATGATGAGTATGGGCGCCGCCGCCGTCGGCGCGGCGTTCGGGCCGACGAACCCCTTCGGCACCGGGATCGCCCTGCGGATGGCAGAGCTCCCGCCGGGCAGCGCGATGGGACTGCGGCTCGCGCTGCTCGGCGCCGCGGTCGCGCTGTGGATCGCGTGGACGCTCTTCCGTGCGCGGCGGGACGACATTCGCCCCGCGCTGGACGTGGTCGAGGTGACGCCGCCCAGCTGGCGAGATGCCGCCTCGCTCGCCGCACTGGTGCTGCCCATCGTCATCTACGTGTGGGGTGTGCTGCGCTTCGACTGGGGCTTCAACCAGCTCACGGGGATGTTCCTCGTGGCGGGCTTCGTCGTCGGGCTGCTGCAACGGATGTCGCTCGACGTCACCACCGCCGGATTCATCCGCGGGATGGAGACGATGCTCGGCGCCGGCCTCCTGGTGGGCATCGCGCGCGCCATCAGCATCGTGCTCACCGACGGCCGCGTCATCGATACGATGATCGCGTGGTCGGTCGCCCCGCTCGAGGCCGTCCCGCCGATGCTTGCCGCCCTGTTGATGATTCCGGTGCACGCCATCGTTCACATTCCGGTGCCCTCCACGAGCGGGCAAGCCGTCCTGATGATGCCGATTATGGCGCCGATGGCCGACCTGCTGGGCTTCAGCCGCGACACCGCGGTACTGGCGTTCCAAGCCGGCGCCGTGATGTCGGATCTGGTCAATCCGACCAACGGCGCGATGCTCGCGATGCTGCTCAAAGCGGGCGTCCCCTACGGCCGGTGGCTCCGGCACGCCCTGCCGGGGATGTTCCTGATGTGGCTGGTGGCGGCAGTCGGCATCCTCATCCTGCGTTGACCTCGAGCGGAGCCGTGGCACTGCGGCGTCGCCCCGTCTAGGTTTTCCCGCTATGCACGTCCCCGGTGTCCCACCCACCGGCGGTCCCCCCCTGGGGAGCGCCGCAGGCACGTTACCCGCGGAGCAGCCGGTGGCGTTCGCCGAGCCGGAAACGGATGTGGCACTCTGGGCCGTGGTGTTCGCGGGCGGCATCGGCTCGCGCTTCTGGCCGCTTTCCACGCCGGCCCGGCCCAAACCGCTGCTCGCGCTGGTCTCGGAGCAGACGCTGATCGAAGAGACGGTCGGGCGACTCCAGCCGACGATCCCCCCGGAGCGCGTGCTCATCCTCACCAGCCGCGACATCGCCCCGGCGATTCGTTCGGTGACGAGGGACGTGCCGGACGAGAACGTCCTGGTGGAGCCGCGCCCGCTGGGCACCGCGGCCGCGCTGGCGTGGGGCGCGCAAGAACTCCACCGCCGCGCGGGTCCCAGCGCGATGTGCGTGGCCATCCACGCCGACCTCGCCGTGGACTTCGCCGAGGAGTTCCGCCGCACGCTGCGCCGCGCGGCGGCGTACTCCGCGCGCGAGTCCGCGTTGGTGTCGGTGGGCATCCAGCCTTCGCGCCCCGAGACGGGCTTCGGCTACGTGATGCCGGGGCCGGCGCTCGACGCGGCCCACCCCCTGGCCAAGGGTGGCGCCACGACGACCCTGCGCTACGTCGAGAAACCCAGCGAGCACGAAGCCGGCGAACTCATCGCCCAGGGTGCGCGCTGGCACGGCGGCATCGTCGTCGGTGCGGCCGAGACCTTCCTTGCCGAGATGGCCGCGCATACGCCCGAGGTGCGCGACGGGCTCGAGCCGCTGCGCAGCGGCAACCTGCCGGGCTTCGTCGGGATGGTGCGCGCTACGTCGTTGGAGCGCGGCCTGCTCGAGCGTAGCCAGCGCCTGCTGCTGGTCCAAGGCGAGTTCGGCTGGGACGACGTCGGCACCTGGGCGTCGCTGCGCCGCGCCCGCGACCTCGACGACGACGGCAATGGTGCCGTGGGCAGCGTGCATTTCGTCGAGGCCGAATGCAACGTCGTGCACGCCGAGAAAGGGACGGTGGTCGTGTACGGCCTCTCGCGGATGCTGGTGGTCTCGCTCGACGGCCTGACCTTCGTGACGTCGCTGGACCGCGCCACCGACCTGCGCCCGCTGCTCGACGCCCTCCCCGGCTCGATGCGCATCCATCCGAAGGGCTCGCAATGAGCCTGCGCCCCCGCCACACGGCCGATCAATGAAGAAGGGAACGCTTGTCACGATCATCCTCGCCCTCGGCTTCGCCGGGCTGCTGCTCTACAGCACGCTCGCCGCGCAGCAGGTGGAGTGCTCCGCCTGCGTGACCTTCAACGGCAAGACCAATTGCGCCACCGCCTCCGGCAAGGATGAGGCGGAGGCGCTGACGACAGTGGTCAATACGGCCTGTGGCACGATCTCGGCAGGAATGGCGGAGAGCATCCAGTGCAGCGGGATGCCACCGCAGCGGCCAGTGTGCCGCACGCGCTGATGGCCGCGCGTGCCACCTTGGGCTAAGCGCCGGGCGCGGTCTCGCTGGCGGGCGCCGGCTCCGTGGCCATCCACCACACCAGCCGCGCGGTGAACACGCTGGCGGCTAGCACCGTGAGCCAGCCCAGGAACCGGACGCCGCGGGCGATGGCGAGGTCGCGGTCGAGCAGGCCGGCGTTCTTGAGCAAGTAGGCCCAGTCGTGCCCGCCGCCGTCCGGAGAGAAGCTGACTAGGTCGAGGTCCCGCGCCCGCGCGTCGCCGACGTACCAGGAGAGGTCGCCGAGGCTCGAGGCCAGGAACAGCGCACAAACGGCGGCGCCGAACCAATCCTTGGACCGAAGCACCACGGCCGCTGCGCCAATCGGCACGAGCAGTTGCATCAGGCTGCCGCCGGCGACGGTCATCCACTCGCCGAAAAAGGCGAAGAAGAGATGCCCGAACTCGTGCGCGCCGAAGGTGATGCCGGAGAAGAGATGCGGGCCCATCTCGCGCAGCGGTCGGACGGCCTGCCACGCGATGAGGACGAAGAGCGGAAGCCGCCAGTACCACGAGCGGCCGGCGGCCCAGGCGCGAGGGGAGGGGAGCACGTCAAGAATCTAACGCTGCCTTCGGCGGTGGCGGGCATCGCCCTAGGCACATATGGTACGAGTATCCCGATGCGCTCCCTTCACCGCATTCGCGCACGCTGGACGCTCTCCAGTCGCCTTCTCGGCGTCGCCGCCTTGGCGGTGATGCCGGGTTGCCGTGGCGAGCGGCCGCTCGGCCCGCGCGCGGTGAAGCAGGTCGCGGTCGTCGCGCTGGCGGATACGATCCGCCCCGGCCAGACGGCCGCGCTCGCGGCCGTCGCGCTCAACGTGTCGGGCGACCTCCTCGACGTGCCGATCGCGTGGCGGTCATTGACGCCTGCGCTGGCGAGCGTGGATGCGGACGGCAATGTGTTGGCGTTGGCCCCGGGCGTCGCGACCATCCGTGCGACGGCGAGCGCCGTATTCGCCGACCAGCGCCTCTTCCTCGTGAATCCGCCGGCAGCCGATCTTGTGGACCTGCCGGACTCGCTGATCCTCACCCTGCCGGGGCCTCCGGTGCGCGTGACGGCGCAGCCGGTGGATGCGGGTGGAGCGCAAATCATCGGCGCCCCCACGCAGTGGACCAGCGATGCCGCTCGCATCGCCATCGTTTCCGGGGACGGCATCATCTCGCCGATCGCGATCGGTCGCGCCGTGCTCACGGTACAGGTGGACGGCGTGTCGCGCACGATGCCGGTGCGCGTGACGCCCACGCCGAGTGCCGCGGCGCCGATCATCACAGAGGTCGCGCCGCTGCTGATCCATCCCGGCGAGCTGATCACGGTGCGCGGCGAAGGCTTCACCCGCGCCCCTAGCGGCGCCAGCGTATTCGTGGACGGCCGCGCGCTGCAGCTGACCTCGCTCTCGGATACGCTGCTCACCGGCGTGCTCGCGTCGGCGGGCCTGCCCTGCCTGCCGACCAGCGACGTCTTCCTGCAGGTCACGACCGAAAGCGGCATCGCGGCGCAGCAGGTCCGCCTGCAGGTCGCACCGCAGCGCAGCCCGGCCGTCGGCACCGCCGAGCTGTTCCTGAGCGCCGCCGAGGCGCGCTGCGTCGAGCTGCCTGGCGACGGTCGCTACCTCGTGACGGTCGTCAACGCCGCGCGTGCGCTCGGCAGCGGCGGCGTCACCACCGTGGTCGAGGGCCTCGTGGGCGCCGGGACGCCCAGCTTGCTGGCGAGCGTCGAAGCCGTCGGCGGATTCGCCCTCACCGCGCACAGCGGCGTGCTCGAGGGCTCGCGGCGCCAACTGCAGCAGATGCGCCTCGCGCCGACATCGGCGCTGCAGCCCGCGCTGCAACTGCCCGCCGTCGGTGGGATCACGGCCGTGCGCATCCCGGACCTCGATGCCGCAAACTTCTGCGTCAGCTACCGACCGATCGACGCGCGCGTCGTGTATCTCGGGAGCACCATCGCCATCGTCGAGGACACCATCTCGATGCGCGACGGCGTCCCCACGCTCGCGGGGACGATGGACGCCGCCATCGCCGCGCTGGGCACCGAGGTCGAGACCGTCATCTGGCCGCTGCTCTCGCGCTTTGGGAATCCCTTGGTGATGGATAGCCGGCTGGACGACAACGGCCGCGTGGTGATCGTGCTCTCACCGGTGATGAACGAGCTGCGCAACGGCGAGGTGCTCGGCGCGGTGGTGAGCTGTGACTTCTTCCCGCGCGCCCAACTCCCGTCCAGCAACGTCGGCGAGATGCTCTACCTGCAGGTGCCGACCTCGGCCGCCGCGGGGATGGTGCCGGGCACGATCGAGCGCTGGCGGCACGAGGTCCGCGGAACCATCGCGCACGAGCTCAAGCACGTGGTGAGCTTCGCCGAACGCATCGTGCGCGGGCAGTTGCCCGAGGAGAGCTGGCTCGAGGAAGCCGGCGCCCTGCACGCGGAGGAAGTCTACGCGCGCGCCGTGCTCGGGCTCTCCGCCACCGGTAACACTGGGTACGATGCCATCCGCTGTGAGGTGTTGGTCCTCGTGGGCGCGGCCGACTGCCACGACACGCCGCGGCTGCTGCGCCCGCACGCCGAGGCGCTGTGGCGCTTCCTCTCAGCGTCACAGGTCCGTTCGCCGCTCGGGCCCACCACCGTCGGGGACCGCAGCTACTACGGCAGCGCGTGGTCCTTGCTGCGCTGGGCGCTGGACCACGCCGCCGCGTCCGAAGCGACGTTCACCACCGCGCTGACCACCGGCGGACTCAGCGGTGTCGCCAACCTCGAGGCCCGCGCGGGCCGCAGTTGGGACCAGATGTTGCTGCGCTGGTCGCTGGCCCTCGCGAGCGACGGCCGTGCCGGACTCACGGTGACGGATTCGACCTTGCAGTTCCCGTCCTGGGATCTCGCGTCGCTGTTCGCGGGCTTCTGCGCCGACATCGGGTCCTGCGGCGGCGTGTCCAGCGACGGACTGTTCACGAGCGAGCAGCCGCTGCAGGCACGCGTCGCCGCGGGGAACTTCGCCTACAGCACGGCGAACGTCCCGCCGGGGGGCTTCACCATCGTGGACATCGCGCCCGGGGCGGCCGGCACGCGAATGCTGTTGCGGCTGTCCAGTGGGAACGGCACGCCGCCACACCAGAACGTCCGCCTCGCCGTCCTGCGCGTCCAATGACGCCTCGCGTCAGCTCTCGCGCAGGGCGGCCATCGGCGTCTCGCGAAACACGTCGCGGCCGGTAAGCAGGCCAATCGACACCGCCAGCGCCGTCATCATCGTCGCGACGCCCAGTGCCGGGAGTGGCGCCAGCGCGAAGCTGCCCTCGAACACGAAGGTCACCAGCGCCCAGGCACCTCCGATGGCCAGCAGCATCCCCGTCAGGCTGCCGAGCAGGCCCAGCACCGCGTACTCCGCCAGCAGGATGCGCCCGATCTGCGCCCGCGTGGCGCCGAGCGTCTTGAGCAGCACGCCCTCGCGAAGGCGGTCGCGGCGGGTGGCCGCCACCGCGCTGAACAGCACCGGCACGCCCATCGCCAACGAGAACAGCGCCAAGAAACGCACCGTCAACGTGACCTTGCTGACGATCTGATTGATGGTCCCGCGCACCAGCGAGAGGTCGATGCTGGACACGTTCGGGTAGCGCCGCACCGACTCGCGCTGCAGCCGCGCGACCGCCGTGTCGCTGCCGACGGCGGCGATGGTGACGAACTGCTGCGGTGCATCGCGGATGGCGGCCGGGCTGAACACGGCGAAGAAGTTCGGCTCGAAGCGGCCCCAGTCCACCTCACGGATGCTGGTGAGCACGGCCTCGACCACCACGCCCTGCACGTCCCATCGCAGGGTGTCGCCGAGGCTGACGCCGAGCTCGGCGGTGATGTCGCGCTCGAGCGAGACCTCGCGCGCGCCCTGCGCCAGCGCCCGCTCGCTGAACCACTCGCCCGAGAGGATCGTCTCGGTGGCGACCGTCGAGTCGCGGTAGGTGGAGCGATACTCGCGCCGGAACGCCCAGTTGCGGACTGGCACCCCGGCACGCTCGGACCAGCCGGCGAGGTCCAGTCCGTTGGCCCCGACGAAGCGCATCGTCACGATCGGTGTCTCGCTCACGACGATGTGCCCGTTGTCCCGCACCAGCGCGGCGAGGCCCGTGCGCTGGTCCTCCTGCACGTCGAAGAACACGAGGTTGCCGCGCGAGGCGGCCGCCGTCACGTCGAAGGCCCGTAGCAGGTTGGCTTGCACGAGGATGATCGTCGTGACGAGGAACGCGCCGAAGCCCAGGGCCAGCACCACCGCCTGCGTCTGCGCCGCCGGCCGGTGGAGGTTGGCCATCCCTTGCCGCAGCACGTAGGGCCAGCTCGGACGCACGAGGCGCCGCGTGAGGCGCGACACGCCCACCGCGCTGCCCCAGAGCATCCCGATGCTCACGAACACGCCGATCGCGAACAGCAGGCCCTGCATCGTGTTCTCGGCGCGCGTCACGGCCAACACGACGACGCTGGCGACCAGGCCGACATTGGTGAGCTGCGTCAGGACATCCGAGCGCCGCGAAGCAGCCAGCGCCGCGTCATCACGCCGGATGGCCTGCAACGGCGACACGCGGCGCAGCACCAGCAGCGGCCGCAGCGCAAACACGATCGCCACCCACAGCCCGATGCCGAGCCCGAGCAGCAGGGCAGACGGCACGAGCGTCACCTGCACGTCCACGGGCAGGAAGTCCCCAAGCGCCTGCGGCAGCAGGAACTGGATGCCGACGCCCAGCAGCGCGCCGGCCCCGGCGCCCACCAGTCCCATCACCGCGGCCTGCACGAGATAGATGGTCAGCACCTGTCCGCTCGAGGCTCCGAGGCAGCGGAGCACGGCGACGGTGTCGATCTTGCGCTGCACGAACGCGTTGACGCCGCTGGCCACGCCGATGCCGCCGAGCAGCAGCGCGATGAGCCCGACGACGGAGAGAAAGCGCGCCAGTTGTTGGATGGCGTCGGTGAGGTCGCCTTCGCGCTCCTCGACGGTCCGCAGGCGGATGTTGAGCGAGTCGAAGCGCGGACGCAGCGGCGCCGCCCAGATCGGCGTGCGCGTGCCCTCCGGCAGCTTGACCACCGCCTCGTACTCGGCGCGCGCGCCCAGCCCGAGCAGACCCGTCGCCGCGAGGTGGCGCTCCGAGATGAAGACGCGGGGGCCCACCGTCGCCGCGATGCCCGGGTCGCCGGGAATGTTCGTGAGTGCCGCGCGGATCTCGAAGCGCGTGAAGCCGATCTGCAGGGAGTCGCCGACCTGCGCATCGAGCCCCACCAGCAACGAGGGATCCACCATCACGTAGCGGCCGTCGTGCAGCTCGGCCCAGCGGCCGGCCGGTTCGGTCAGCACTTCACCGTAGAACGGGAAGCCGACGCCGACGGCGCGGACCTGCGTCAGGCGCGTGTTGCCACTCGGCTGCGCCGACGCCATTGACGCGAAGCTCGTCACCTTGGCGGTGGGGAAGCCCGCCGTCGCCAGCGAGTCGAGGATCGAGTCGGCCTTCGTGGTGAATCCCTGCCGCGCGCGCAGGTTGAGGTCCCCGCCCATCAACGTGCGCGACTGCTCCTTGATGGAGCGCTGCACGTTGGCGGCAAAGGAGTCGATCGCCACCAACGCCGCCACGCCGAGCGAGATGCTGCTCATATAGAGCAGCAGGCGGCGGCGCGCCGTGCGACTCTCCCGCCAGGCGAGGCGGAAGAGCGTCGTGAGGGGTGCCCTCACGCGCCGGCTCCGGCGGCGGGCAGCGGCGAGCCTTGGCCCGGGCGATCCTCGACCACCACGCCGTCGCGCAGGCGAATCACGCGCTGGGCGTGCTCGGCCAGGCTGAGGTCGTGCGTGACGATCACCACCGTCGCCCCGGACTCGCGGTTCAGCTGGTCGAGCAGGGCGACGATCTTCGCCCCGGTGGCACCGTCGAGGTTGCCCGTGGGTTCGTCGGCAAAGAGGATGCGGGGCTCGTTGGCGAAGGCGCGCGCGATGGCCACGCGCTGCTGCTCGCCGCCCGAGAGCTGGGTGGGGAAGTGGTCGAGGCGGTCGCCGAGGCCGACACGTTCCAGCAGGTCGCGGGCGCGCTCGGAGGCATCCGGTCGGCCGCGCAGTTCCAGCGGGACCTGGACATTCTCCTGGGCGGTCAACGTCGGGATAAGTTGAAACGACTGGAAAATGAACCCAACTTTCTCGCCGCGAAGCTTCGCGCGGTCGTCTTCGTCCAGGCGCGTCAGGTCAGCGTCGTCGAGCACCACCGCACCGCGGGACGGCTGGTCGAGTCCCGCCAACAAGCCAAGGAGCGTCGTCTTGCCGCTCCCAGAGGGACCCACGATGGCGACGAACGCCCCTTCGGGGACATCGAACGACACGTCACGGAGGACGGCCAATGGGGCCGTGCCACTGCGATATTCCTTGGTCAGGTTGCGGGCAACGAGCATCGGTCCGGTGCAAAGGGGAAGGTGCTACGCGACGGCCTGCGCGGCCGCGATGCTGATGGCGGCCTGCGGCGGCTCCGAGACGAAGCCCGCCGCGACGGTGCAGGTTCCGGAGGAATCAACCACCACGGCCCCCCGCGTCGCAACGATGGACGACGGGCGGGTCCGCGTGTTGATCATCGGCACCTCCCTGACGGCGGGGCTGGGCATCGATCCAGACGCGGCGTATCCAGCCATCCTGCAGCAGATCGCGGACTCCAACCGGCTCCGCGTGCACATCGTCAATGCCGGCCTCTCCGGCGAGACCTCGGCGGGCGCGCTGCGCCGCACCGACTGGCTGCTGCGCGACCGTCCTGACGTGGTGGTCATCGAGACAGGGGCCAACGACGGCCTGCGCGGCCTCGAGCCGGATACCACCGCCGCCAACATCGTCGGGATCATCGCCAAACTGCGCAGCGCCAATCCGGAGGTGCGCATCCTGCTCGCGCAGATGGAGGCGCCGCCCAACCTCGGGCCGCAGTACACGCGCCGCTTCCGTGACCTCTTCCTCACCGTAGCCGCCCAGGAGGCGGTGACGCTCATCCCCTTCTTCCTCGACGGAGTGGCCGGCGTGCCCAGCCTCAATCAAGCGGACGGAATCCACCCCACCGAGGCGGGCGCACGGCTCGCCGCGCGGAATATGTGGCGGACCCTCGCGCCGGTCCTGCGTCAGGTACCGGGAGCCGAATCTCGATGACACACGCATTCATTGTCTGTGCACTCTCCCTCGGCATCGCGGTCTCGGCGGGCGCCCAGTCCGCCGCGCCGCGCACGGCCCTCTTCGCCGAGCCAGACCCGTCGCCAGACGGCAGCCAGATCGCGTTCGTCTCCGGCGGCGACATCTGGGTCGCGCCCGCCGCTGGCGGTGAGGCCCGCCTGCTCGTCGCACACGCCGCCAACGATTACCGCCCGCGCTGGTCGCCGGATGGCCGCCACCTCGCCTTCGTCTCCACGCGCAGCGGCAACGGCGATATCTATGTGCTCGACGTCGCGACGAACGCGGTGCGTCGGCTGACCTTCGACGACGGCGCCGAGCAGCTGGATGCGTGGTCGCCGGACGGGCAGTGGGTCTACTTCTCGTCCACGTCCCAGGACATCGCCGGGATGAACGACGTGTACCGCGTGAAGGCCAGCGGTGGCACGCCGATGCGCGTCGCCGGGGACCGCTACGCCAGCGAGTACTGGGCTGCGCCCTCCCCTGACGGACGCCGGCTCGCGATCACCGCGCGCGGCGTGACGGCGGCGCAGTGGTGGCGCAACGGCTCCTCGCACCTCGATGAATCGGAGATCTGGACGCTCACGCTCGAGGCCACGCCGCGCTACACGCGTGTTTCGACGGGTCAGCGCCCGGGCAAGGGTCGCGATGCCTGGCCGATGTGGGCGCCGGACGGCCAGGCGCTGTACTTCGTGAGCGACCGTGGTGGCACGGAGAACCTGTATCGGCAGCCGGTGGGCGGCGGCGAGGCCGTGGCGCTGACCTCGTTCACCGAGGGTCGCGTGCTTTGGCCGCGTCTCACGCGCGACGGGGGCACGATCTACTTCGAACGCGACTTCCGCATCTGGGCGCTGCGCGTGGCCGGAGGCGCCGCGGCGCCGCTGGCGATTGCCCTGCGCGGCGCGCCGACGGTACCGGGGCCGGAGCGCACGGTGCTCAACGCCGGCGTGCAGGAGTTTGCGCTCTCGCCGGACGCCCGAAAACTGGCCTTAGTGATTCGCGGCGAGATCTTCGCCGCCGACGCCAAGGACGGCGGCGAGGCGACGCGCGTGACGCGGAGCGTCGGGCTCGAGGCGATGCCCGCGTGGGCGCCGGACAGCCGCCGGCTCGTCTACTCCGCGTGGCGCGAGGAGCGCGCACGACTCTACCTGTACGACTTCGCGACGCGCAGTGAACGCGCGCTCACGGCCGGCGGTGACGACATCAGCGCCCGCTGGTCGCCCGACGGCAAGCTCGTGGCCTTCGTGCGCGGCGGTCGCGAGCTGCGGGTCGTCGACGTGGCCAGCGGCGCGGAGCGCCTCGTGGCTCGCGGCGCCCAGCTCGGGCGCGTGCCCTTCGTCCCGGAGCGCAACTTCGCGTTCTCGCCCGACGGCTCGCAGCTCGCGTACCTCGACATCACCGAGCGGGGCTTCACCAACGCTTTCGTCGTGCCCGTGGCCGGCGGTGCGCCCCAGCAGGTGAGCTTCCTCTCCAATGCCTTTGGCAGCACCATCGCGTGGAGCACGGATGGGCGCTCACTGTACTTCGGCAACAGCCAGCGCACCGAACAGGGCCAGGCGATCCGCGTGGATCTCGTGCCGCGCACGCCCACGTTCCGCGAAGCGCGCTTTGATGCGCTGTTTCCCGCGGATTCCGCGCCGCGCGGCAGCGCGGCAGCCGCACGGGGCTCGGCGTCGGCCGCCAGCACTCCCGCTCCTGCCGTGAACGTGCGCATCGATACGGCCGGCCTCCGGCGCCGCGCCAACGCACTCCCGATCAACGTGAGTAGCGGTGGGTTGCTCGTGAGCCCTGACGGCAAGACGGTCGCCGTCGTGGGCAGCGCCGCCGGCCAGACGCAGCTCTGGACCTGGCCGCTCGAAGAAGGCACCACCGAGGCGCCGCAGTTGCGACAGGTCACATCAAGCGCCGGCGGCAAGGGCGACGTGCAGTGGTCGCCGGATAGCAAGGAACTGTGGTTCCTCAGCGGCGGCCGCGTGCAGGCCATCGGCGTGGAGAACCGCCAGGCCCGCAGCGTCAACCTCACGGCCACGCTCGAGACCAACTTCGAGGCCGAGCGCGCCGAGGTGTTCCGGCAGGTCTGGGGCCTGACGGCCGACAACTTCTACGACGAGGAGATGCACGGGGTGGACTGGCCGGCAGTGCGCGAGGCCTTCGCGCCGGTCGTCGCGGCGTCGCGCACGCCCGACGAGCTGCGCCGGGCGCTCGGGCTGATGATCGGTGAGCTCAACGCGTCGCACACCGGTGTCGGTGGGCCTGCGGCGCAGGGGCCCAGCACCGGTCGCCTCGGACTCGACTTCGTGCGCGAGGACGCCGAGCGTGATGGACGGCTGCGCATCGCCGGCATCCTCACGGACGGGCCGGTGGCGGTCGCGGGCGGTGTCGCGCCGGGCGAGTTCCTGATCGCCGTCAACGGCACGCCGGTGCAGGGTGCCAACCTCGACTCGCTGCTGGCGTACACCACGGGTCGGCGCGTGACGCTGCGCGTGGCGGCCTCGGCGGACGGCCGCAACGCGCGCGACGTGGCGGTGCTGCCGATCGGCACGGGCGCGGAGAAGAACCTCCGGTACCGGGCGTGGGTCGACGAGCGCCGCGCGTACGTCGCGCGCGTCAGCGGCGGGCGCCTGGGCTACGTGCATATGCTCGATATGGGCGAAGGGTCGCTGCGTCAGCTGTACGTGGACCTCGACGCCGAGAACCTGGGCCGCGAGGGCGTGGTCATCGACCTGCGCAACAACAACGGCGGCTTCGTGAACGCCTACGCGTTGGACGTCTTCAGCCGGCGCCCGTACCTGTCGATGGAGCGTCGCGGCACGGGGGTGGAGGCCTCGGCGCGCCTGCAGCTCGGGCAGCGGGCCTTCGAGGGGCCCACGGTGCTCGTCACCAACCAGCATTCGTTGAGCGACGCGGAGGACTTCACCGAGGGCTATCGCGCGCTGGGCCTCGGGCCGGTGGTCGGGGAGCCGACATCGGGTTGGATCATCTACACGAGCAACGTGACCCTGTTTGAGGGCACGACGCTGCGCATCCCGTTCATCCGGGTGCGCGACGCCGAGGGCAAGGAGATGGAGCTCTTCCCGCGGCCGGTGGACGTGCGGGTGGACCGCCCGATGGGCGAGGGCTACTCGGGGCGGGACAGCCAATTGGACGCGGCCGTGGCTGCGCTGTTGGCTCGACTCCGTTGACCGGGGAGGGTGAATCGGGTAAACTTCGAGGCTGTCTACGTTTAGGCCCGATATTCACCTGATTCGTCCGGTTCGCATATGGCTCTCCCGGCTACCCAAATCCGTCGTGGGATGGTGATCGTCTTCGAAGGCGATCCCTGCCGCATCATCGAGTTCCGTCACCACACGCCGGGCAACCTGCGCGCGATGGTGCAGGCCAAGCTCAAGAACCTGCGCTCGGGGAACAACTTCGAGCACCGCTTCCGCGCCGACGACCAACTGCACAAGGCGGATATGGAGACGCAGGAGCTGCAGTTCCTGTATAAGGGCGGCGATTCCTACCACTTCATGAACACGGACAATTACGAGCAGCTCGAGATGGACGAGGAGACGCTCGGGGACAACGCGCCGTGGATGCAGGACAATATGATGGTGATGGTGGAGTTCTATAACGGGAAGCCGATGTCCATCCAGCTGCCGCAGTTTATGAACTTCACGATCGTGGACACGGCGCCGGTGATGAAGACGGCGACGAAGACGGCGAGCTCGAAGCCGGCGGTCCTGGAGAATGGCGTGACGATCAACGTGCCGGAGTTCATTGCGTCGGGTGAGCGGGTGCGCGTGAATCCGAATACGGGCGAGTATATGGATCGAGCCAAGGACTGAGTGTTCGACGGAGGGCGGATGACGGACGCTTGTGGCATCCGTCGTTCGTCATCCGTCCCTAGTTGAAAAGCCCTGAGCGCCCCGCTATTTTTCGCCTTCTGCGGCTCAATCGGGTTGCGATATGGTGGCTGTAGCTCAGTCGGTTAGAGCATCGGATTGTGGTTCCGAGGGTCGCGGGTTCGAATCCCGTCAGCCACCCCTCGAAGTCTTAGGTCCGTAGCTCAATTGGTAGAGCACCGGTCTCCAAAACCGGCGGTTGGGGGTTCGATTCCCTCCGGGCCTGTGTGAGGGACGGAGGACGGATGCGAGTTGGGATGCGGAGCGATGGCGTCCGTCATCAGTCATCCGTCGCGCAGCAAGAACGGCGGTATCGTCTAGAGGCCTAGGACACAGCCCTCTCAAGGCTGGAACACGGGTTCGAATCCCGTTACCGCTACTCCGTAGGTCAGCAGGTCCGAGGGACATCGGCCCCATCGTCTATCGGCTAGGACGGCACCCTTTCAAGGTGCAGAGACGGGTTCGATTCCCGTTGGGGCTATACTCGCCCCCTGCGGGGGCGGGACGTCAGACACAAGACGGAAGACGGAAGGTGCAAGGACGGGTGATGGCAGGCGCTCCCGATCGCTGCACGTGCAGGATGGTGTTGGGGGCGTAGCTCAGTTTGGTTAGAGCACTCGACTGTCACTCGAGAGGTCGCGGGTTCGAGCCCCGTCGCTCCCGTTGTACGGACGGATGGCGGCTGACGGATGCTTCAAGGCTTCCGTCATCCGTCATCCGTCCGAGAGTCGCCCTGGTGGTGAAATTGGTAGACACGCCATCTTGAGGGGGTGGTGCCGCAAGGCGTCGCGGTTCGAGTCCGCGCCAGGGCATTGGCTGGTCCCGGTGGGATCCTCTCCCCGCCACAGTAGCTCAGGGGTAGAGCACTCGATTCGTAATCGAGCGGTCGTGGGTTCAATTCCCACCTGTGGCTCTCAGGTGCAGCTCCGACGGCCCTTCGCCCACGCGAAGGGCCGTTATGCGTCCGGTCCGGCCGTTGCGGTTGACAACACGGGACCCCTGCCGTCACACTGGGGTAACGCAGTTCAACCACCACCAGGATAGGGACCCCTGATGCGCCTCCTGCTCCCATCTGTCTTCGTCACGCTCACGGCCGCCTGCGCCAGCGGCGGTGGTTCGTCGGATCCGGCGCCGATTGCCGCGCCCGTCGTCCAGACCGAACGCATCGTGACCTCCTCCGGCGGCGGCGGCCTCGCCATCCAGGGGATGAACCTCGACAACAACGTGCGGCTCCTCTCCACCGGCACGGTCGCGCAGGTCTGGTCGGTGCTGCCGGCCGTCTACGGCGACCTCGCCATCCCGCTCACGGTCAAGGACGACAACCGCAAGATGATCGGCAACGAGGGCTGGCGCACGCGTCGGCAGATCGGCCGCGTGCCGATGCAGCGCTATCTCGAGTGCGGCCGCTCCGGCGGTATCGAGAACGCCGAGACCTACACCATCTCGATGACCATCGTGACGACCGTGACGGCCAATCCCGACGGTGGCTCGGTCGTGGCCACGCTGGTCACGGCCACCGGGCGCAACCCGATCACCTCAAGCACGCAGGAAGTGCGCTGCGCCTCGACCGGCGACCTCGAGATTCGCATCCGCGATATGGTCCAGCAGCGCGTGGTCGCCTTGGGCAACGCGCCCTAAGGCACGCCGACCCGTCGGACCCGCGCGCCCGGTCGTTCGCTACGACCGGGCGCGCTTCGTTCCGCGGATGGCCCAGGTGGCCAGCGCGCCTCCGACGGCGAGCCCGAGCAGCAGGGGCAGGCCGCCGTGCAGGGGCCCCGGTCGGCGCGGAGGCACCTCGGTACGCAGCGCCGCCCGGGCAAACACCGCCATCGGCTCGCCGGTCAGGCGCGGGTACGCCTCGGCGAGGGCCTCGTCGCTCGCCCAGAGCCGGGCAAAGCTCGCCTCGCCGAGGTGCTCGCGCAGCAAGGCCAGGGTGACGGTCGGGAGCGTCGGGCGGCTGACGGTGCCCGCCCGGAGCACGCGGCGCGTGGCGCCGCGGGGCGGGGCGGGCACCTCGACCTGATCCATCGGCCGCGCGCCGAACAGGGTGCGTTCGCAGGCGGCATCGTTGCCGGCCACGCAGGCGACGCTCACCGGCGAGAAAGCCGCCAAGAGCGCCGGCGCGCGTCCGGCGCGCGGCCGGTGGTCAAAGAACTCCGCGCTCGCGGAGTCGGTCCCGGTGCTGCGACCCTGGTCCGTCTCGAGCCACTGCTGCATTCCCGCGCCGGGCATCCCGTACGCGGCGTAGAAGCCGCAGGCGCCGATCACGCGGTCGCCGTCCAGCGGGCGCAACTGGGCTTGGTTGCGCCGAATGGCCACGACCACGATGCAGGGTTCGCCTTCGCGTGGCATCACGACATAGCGCGTGTACGCGCCGAAGAGTCGGTCCACGCGCACCACGTGCACGCGCACCGGGACGCGCGGCGTGCCGAGGGCCGCGCCCACCGCCGCCAGGCGCTCGGCGAAGGCCTGACGCGTCGCGACGGGGACGTCCGGCTCGGCGCTGAGTTCGAAGGCCGCCGCGCTGCGACGCAGGCCGGCGGCGTGCGCGAGGATCTCGGTGCGTTCGATCACGCTGGAGATGCGACGTAGCGAGTCCGACGCCGCGGCGACTTCGCGCTGGGCGGCCGCGATTTGTGGATCACGCTGCATCAGGTCGTAGACGTCGAGTGCCGCGTCGCCGGGAATGAGCGCGGCGAACAGCGCCGCCGCCATCACGGTGCCGGCAAGCGGCAGGAGGAATCGGCGCATCAGCGGGGCCTCCGGCGGGTGGCGGCGAACCCGAAGAGTGCGGACCAGGCCAGCACGCCGAGCACGGTGCCTGGGCGCGCGCGCGCGCGGTGCGCACCGGCGCCGGCGATGTGCGCCTGCCAGCCGGCGACGAACGCCTCGGGACTCTGCCCCAGTGCACGCGCGAGCATCGGGACCGGATTGGCGGCCGAGTCGGTCGAGCTGCTCAGCGCCCGGAAGACCGCGGCTCCATCCCGCTCCACGGCGTAGCGGATCACGCTCTGTCGCAGTGGTCCGGCGATGGCGCCGCGTTCGCTGCCGGTGGAGTCGCCCGGATCGTACCACTGCGACCACGCGGTGGGGTCGAGGATGGCGACGCAGTCGTCCACCACGCCACGCGCGCAGCGCCGCGCGGGGCTCGAGGGATGCGTGACGAGCATCCGGTGTGAGAGATAGTGGGCGTCGAAGTCCGTGCTCGATGAGATGGAGCTGCCGAGCCAACGCTCGGTGGCCGGGTGGCGCGCCACCAGGCGTACGGTGGCGTGGTCGCGCGCGGCCTTCGCGATCGCGGCGCTCGAGAGCGGGAAGGTCAGTGGGGCAGTGAAGCGCCGTTCGTTGCGTTCGCCGAGGGATTCGAGCAACGCGCGTGGCCGGACGAAGCGGACGTCGGGCTGACGCACGGAGAGGCGCCAGCGCCCTCCCGCGAGCAGGTCGGCCGCCTCCACGCCGAAAGCCGCGACGAGTTCAGCCTGCGCGAGTTCGAATCCGCGCCGCAGCAACCGCCGCTCGCCATCCGGCAGCGCGGCGGCATTGAATTGGATCTCGGCGCCGTGCACCACGAGCGACGTGTCGGAGACGGCGCGACCGACGTTGCGCAGCGAATCCAGGCGCTCGCGTGCCTCGCGCCACCGCGCGTTCAACCGATCGCGCTCGGCGTGGAGGGCGGGCAGGTCTCGCTGCGCGGTCGCCTCCTGCGCGGGCAGGGGGAACGCACCCACGCCCAGCGCAACGACGAGCGCGAGCATCAGTCGTTCAGACATCGATCAGCGTCCACGGCTCGACGAAGATCGCCAGCGGCCCCGGCCACTCGAAGAAGAACTTGCCCACCGACTCGGCGACGTTGGGGTAGCCGAGCAGCGCGAGTGAGCCGAGCGTCAGCGAGACGCCGACGAGGAGCGCGAGGAACACCGCCGCCGCCCGCTTGCCGGCCAGATACTGCAGCGCGAATGTCGCGCCGTAGGCAATCAAGCAGGCAAAGAGGAATCGCAGGGCCATCGCGCCCGGATACCCGCGCAGCAGCGGAGGCAGCTCGAGGTTCGCGAGCAGGAGCCACGCGCCGAGGTACAGCGCGATGGCGGGGAGCACCAGGGTGAGCGCGCCGGCGGCGAAGCGCATCGCGACCCAGCGGCTCCACGGGATCGGGAGTGACAGCGGGTACACGTGCCGCGTCTCGTGGTCGATCGTCCACGGCTGGGCGGCGAGGACGAAGGGACCGAACAGCGCGAGGAAGCCGAGCATCGGCCCGAGCGCCTGGAAGCCTTCCATCACGGCGATCTCGCCGCGCTG
This sequence comes from Gemmatimonadaceae bacterium, assembly GCA_019637355.1. Lineage (NCBI taxonomy): Bacteria > Pseudomonadati > Gemmatimonadota > Gemmatimonadia > Gemmatimonadales > Gemmatimonadaceae > Gemmatimonadaceae bacterium. The sequence goes on from JAHBVT010000001.1 coordinate 971,187, forward strand.
GAAGATGCCGCTGCCGAGTCGCCAGGCGAGGGCGGGGAAGAGGAAGGCGAGCAGGGCGAAGCCGCCGACGGTCAGTCGCGTCCACCGCCATTGCGTGCGGAAGACCATCGCGAACATCAGCGCATCTCCGTGGTGATGGTGGTACGTGCGCCGCTCAGCAGCTCGACGAAGCTCTCTTCCAGGTCCAGGTCCTCGACTTCGCGTAGCTCCGCGCCGCTGCGCGCGAACCACTCACGCATCTCCGGCTGCCAGCCGCGCACCACCCAGGCCTCGGCGCTGGGGCCGCTGGCGACGCGACCGAGCAAGGCGAAGGGCAGGCTGTCCGTGGCCGCCGGCGCGCGCCCGACGCGCAGGCGCTTGATGCCGCTGCGGAACTCCTGCATCGGCAGCTCGGCGACGAGGCGGCCGCCGTCCATCACGCCGACCCAATCGCAGATGCGCTCCTGCTCGTGCACGAGGTGCGAGGAGATCAGCACCGTGGCCCGCTGCGCCTCGACGAACTCCACCAGCGCGGCCAGCACGTCGCGGCGCACCACGGGGTCGAGGCCGTCGGTAGGTTCATCGAGCACGAGCAGGTCCGGCCGCTGGGCCAGCGCCAGCAGCATCATCAGCTTGCCAGCCTCGCCCTTGGACAGCGCGCTCACCTTCTGCGACTCGCGCAGGTGAAAGCGCTTGCGCAGCCGCTCGGCCTCGGCGTCGTCGAAGCCCGCGAAGAACGCCGCGTGATAGCGGATGCTCTCCTCGATCGTCAGGCGTCCATAGAGGTGCAGGCGCTCCGGCACGTAGCCGATGCGCGCCAGCGCCCGCGGCGCCTGCTCCGGCACCTGATGCCCGAGCACTTCGATCTGCCCGCCGTCCGCCGGCAACATCCCGAGCAACAGGCGGATGGTGCTGGTCTTGCCCGAGCCGTTGGGGCCGAGGAAGCCATAGATGGCGCCGGTGGGCACGCGCATCGAGAGATCACGGATGGCAAAGTCTCGTCCCGCCTTCCAAGCCAGATCGCGAATGCGAATGGCGTCCGTCACTTCTCCTCCGGGAGTTCGCGGTTCACGGCGTTCTGTATGTCGTTGTGGCTGAGGCCGAGGCGAGCGGCCTCGGCGAGCATCTGCTGCACCAGCCGGCGGGCGGCGGCGCCGCGCTCGCGGCTCTTCGTCTCGGTGCCGACTGCGGCGATGAACGTGCCGGCGCCTTGGCGCATCTCGACGATTTGTTCGCGTTCGAGCTCGCGGTACGCCTGTACCACGGTCGCCGGGTTTACGCGGAGCGAGCCGGCCAGCGCACGCACGGAGGGCAGGGCATCACCTTCGGTGAGTTCACCAGAGGCGATCGCCACGCGCACGCGGTCCGCGATCTGGGCATAGATCGGGACGGGGCTGCGGGGGTCGATGCGAGAGAACACTGTCGGTGCGATTTAGTGTATTGGTGTGGCAGTACACTGGTACGCAGTCGACGGGCTGTCAAGGGGGGGCGGTTGCGACAGGGGAGGAGGGAGGGGGGTGACGGCGGGGAGAGGGGACAGGGGAGATGGTTGAGAGAGGGCAGACGGTCGGGAGATGGCCTTCTCTCAAGCTTCTCCCTTCTCCCAGCCATCTCCCTTCTCCCAACCATCTCCCTTCTCCCATCTCCCTGCCGTCACCCGCCTCCCCGTCTCCCGCCTCCCAGCGTCCCCACCCACCGCGACTTACAACCGAACCCGCGCTTCCTTCCGCAACCAATCTCGAAAATCAGGATGCGCTATTCCGATCAGCAGCTCCGCCCGCTCCCGCAGCGACCGACCGTGCAGGTTGACGGCGCCGTACTCGGTAACGACCCAGTGCACGTGGCCGCGGGTGGTGACGACGCCGGCGCCTTCGTCGAGCACCGGCGCGATGCGGGAGACGGTGCCCTTGGCGGCGGTGCTTGGCAGCGCGATGATCGGCTTGCCGCCGGCGGAGCGCGCGGCGCCGCGGATGAAGTCCATCTGGCCGCCGATGCCCGAATAGATGCGCGTGCCGATGGAGTCGGCGCAGACCTGGCCGCTCAAGTCCACCTGCAGCGCCGAGTTGATGGCGACGACCTTCGGGTTCCGTCCGATGCGGCCGGTGTCGTTGGTGTAGTCGCAACCCTCGAACAGGATGCCCGGGTTGTCGTCGACGAAGTCGAAGACCTTGCGCGTGCCCATCACGAATGAGGTGACGATGCGCCCGAGCGCGAAGGCCTTGCGGCTGTTGGTGATCGCACCGGTGGCGAAGAGATCCACCAAGCGGTCGGAGAACATCTCGGTGTGCACACCGAGGTCGCGCAGGTGGCCGAGGCGTGCGAGCACCGCGTCGGGGATCGCGCCGATGCCCATCTGCAGGGTGCTGCCATCCTCCACCAACCCGGCGACGATCTCGCCGATCTTGGCGATCGCCGGCGTCTCGGCCGCGGGTGCGTGCGCCGGCAGGGGGCGGTCGCTCTGCGTGAACGCGTCGAGCCGGCTGACGGGGAGCGCGGTGTCGCCGTGCGTGCGCGGCATCTGCGCGTTGATCTCGGCCAGCACCAGCGGGGCGAAGTCCACCGCGGCGCGGGCGGCGTCCACCGCCGTACCCAGGGAACAGAGGCCGTGCCGGTCCGGCGGCGACAGTTGCACCAGCGCGGCATCCAGTTGGACGATGCCCTTGCGGAACAGTCCGGGGACGTCGGAGAGGAAGATTGGCACGTAGTCCGCGCGGCCGGCGTTCACGGGCTCGCGCTGCGATGGACCCGTGAACAGCGAGACGCCGCGGAAGCGGCCCTGCATCCCCGGGGCCATCCAAGGTGCGGCGCCGTCGGTGTGCAGGTGGTAAAGCGTGACGTTCTCGAGGTCCGTGCGACGGCACAGGGCTTCGAGCAGTGGGTGCGGCGTGGCGGCGGAGCCGTGCACGAAGACGCGCATCCCAGAACGGATGCGAGCGACGACGTCGTCGGCGGTGCCGGCGCGAGCTGCCCAATCGGACGTTGGAGGCATACCCGAAGTGTAACTCCGGTAACGAGTTGCGTCACGCACACTTGATGCCGTGTGCCGGCGGCGGTATGATTCCACCCACGCGGGCGTAGCTCAGTTGGTAGAGCGCCAGCTTCCCAAGCTGGATGTCGTGGGTTCGAACCCCATCGCCCGCTCTGCAGGTCCTGATTGGGTCCCTTTGGCCGGCGGCCGCAGGGACCTTCTCATTTCTCACAGGTGAATGAGCCCGATCGTCGCGGCGGTCCTCGTCGCATTGATCCTCGTCAACGCGCTGTACGTTGCCGCCGAGTTCTCGGCGGTGAGCGTGCGTCGCAGCCGTCTGCAGCAGATGGCCGAAGAAGGGGACCGCCTCGCCGCACGCGTGCTGGCCGTCCTCAACGACGGCAAGGCGCTGGATCGGTATATCGCGGCCTGCCAGGTCGGCATCACGATCTCGAGCCTGGTGCTCGGCGCCTACGCGCAGGCCACGCTGGCCGTGGACCTCGCGCCGCTGTTCGCGCGACTGGGATCGCTGCAGATGGCCGCCGCGCAGAGCGCTGCCGCCGTCACCGTGCTCGTGCTGCTCACCGTGTTGCAGATGGTCTTCGGCGAGTTGGTGCCCAAGAGCCTCGCGCTGCAGTTCCCGACGCGCATCGCGCGGTGGACGGTCCTGCCACTGCTCCTGTCCCTGCGGCTGCTGCGGTATCCCATCTCGTTCCTCAACGGGAGCGGCATCGCCATCCTGCGGCTGCTGCGGATGCCGGCGCACGGGCACGCGCACATCCACTCGCCGACGGAGATCGAGTATCTCATCGCGGAGAGCCGTGCCGGCGGGCAGCTCGACCCGCAGGAATCGCAGCGGCTGCGCGAGGCCCTGCGCCTCGGCCTGCGCACCGTGGGCGAGCTGATGGTCCCGCGCACGCGCGTGGTCGGTGTGGACGCGGCGACGCCCTGGCCCGAGGTCGTCGAGACGCTGCGGCGCTCGCCGTACTCGCGCCTGCCCGTGTATGAAGAGACGCTGGACCACGTCGTCGGCGTGCTGCACGTGCGCGACGTCGTGCGGCCGCTGATGGCCGGCGGCACGCCGCCGACCTCGCTGCAGGCCGTCCTCAACCCGGTGCTCGTGGTCCCAGAGACGATGACCGTGGACCGCCTGCTCGAGCGCTTGCGCAGCGAGCGCAAGGCGATGGCGATCGTCGCCGATGAGTTCGGCGGCACCGCGGGCATCATCACCGTGGGCGACCTGCTCGACGAACTGCTCGGCGAAACCGCCGACGAATTCAAGCCGCGCGAACACGTGCCGCAGCGCCTGCCAGACGGGCGCGTGCGGATCCCGGGGACGCTGCGGCTCGACGAAGCCAGCGCCTGGGTGGGAGCGCACTGGGAGGCGGACGCGTACACCGTGTCCGGCCTGGTGATGGAGCGACTTGGTCGCATTCCGCTCGTCGGCGATGTGCTCGACGTGGACGGCGTGCGGGTGGAAGTGGAGCGATTGCGCGGGCGCGCGGTGGAGTCCCTGCTGATTACGCCGCGGCCGGGGGAGCGTAGCCGTGGCTGACGCCGCCTTCAACTTCACGCCGGCGCTGATCGTGGCGGTGCTGGTGCTGGCCAACGGCTTGTTCGTCGCCGCCGAGTTCGCCATCGTCGGCGCGCCGCGCGCGACGATCGACCGCCTGGCCAACGCCGGCAACCGCGCGGCCAGGCTGGTGCGCCGGATCGTGAGCAGCACCCAAGAGGTGGACCGCTTCATCGCGACGGCGCAGCTCGGCATCACGCTGGCCTCGCTGGGACTCGGGATGTACGGCGAGCACCTGCTCGCCGTGTGGCTGGCCGAACGCTTCGAGGCGCTGGGCGCCGGGCGCTGGGTGGCCGCGCACACCTTGGGCAGCGTCTTCGCCATCGCCTTCCTCACCTACATCCACATCGTCATCGGCGAGATGGTGCCCAAGAGCATCGCGTTGGCCAAGGCGGACCGTGCAGTGCTCTGGATCGCGCCGGTGATGCGCCTCGTCCAGTTCGCGCTCTACCCCTTCGTCGTCGTGCTCAACGGCATCGGGAACGCGGCGCTGCGCGCGTTCGGCGTGCGGCGGCAGGAGGCCAGCGCCGAGTCCGTGCGCACACCCGACGAGCTGGCGTACATCGTGCGCGAGAGCTCGGCCGGCGGCTTGCTCAAGAAGCAGAGCGCCAGCGTGGTGCAGGAACTGCTCGAATTCGGCGACCTGACGGCCGCGCAGGTGATGGTGCCGCGCGTCAGCGTCGTCGGCCTCGACGTGGCGGACGATGCCGTGGCCGTGCACGCCGTGCTCGCCCGCACGCCGCACTCACGCTATCCGGTGATGGACGGCGACCTCGACAACATCACCGGGATGCTGCACGTGAAGGACCTGCTCGCGGGGCTCGCCGACGGTGCGCGCGTGGCCGCCTTGCCCGTGCGGCCGGTGCCCTTCGTGCCCGAGACCGCCAGCGCCGACCAGGTGCTTGCGGCGATGCGCCAGCAGCGCTCGCAGCTTGTGGTGGTGATGGACGAGCACGGCGGGACCGCCGGCATCATCACCCTCGAAGACTTGATCGAGGAGATCGTCGGCGAGCTCACCGAGAACGCGACCGCGCCGGCCGAGCTGCGCGCGCGCGGCGATGGCAGCTTCGTGGTGGCCGGCACGGTGCGCGTCGTGGACGCCGGCGTGGCCCTCGGCGCCGCCGTCGAGCATCCCGACGTGGAATCCGTCAGCGGCCTGGTGCTCGCGCTGCTCGGCCGGCCCCCCAAGGTCGGCGACGTGGTGGAGTTCGAGGAGCTCCGCATCGAGGTGCAGGCGTTGCGCGGGCGCGGGGTGCGCGAGGCGCTGGTGAGCCGGCGCGCCCCGCGCTGATGCCTGTGCTTGGCCGCTGCGGCTAGCCAACGCGCCGCTTGCCCAGGGTCTCCACGGCGTGGAAGAGCTGGTCGAAGGACTCCACGACGAAGAGCACATCCTGCAGCCGGTCGATCGCGAAGTCCTGCGCGATGACGTCGTCCAGCACGAACGGACGCCGCTCGCAGTTCGGACCCAGCGCGTTGGCCGCATCGCCGTGTGAGGAAATGAGCCCGCTGCCGTAGATGCGCACGGCGCCGCGTTCGCGGATGAGGCCGAACTCCACCGTGAACCAGAACAACCGCGCCATCTGCGCCGTCTCCTCCGGCAAACGCGCGCCGGCGGCCAGCGCACCGAAGCGCTGCAGGAAGTCCGCGAAGACCGGGTCCGCGTGCAGCGGGACGTGGCCGAAGACGTCGTGGAAGATGTCCGGCTCCGGGAGGTAGTCGAGCTGGGCGCGCGGCCGCACCGGCAGCGTGGTGGGGAAGCGTCGTTGTGCCAGGCAGCGGAAGAACTGCGCTGCGGGAATGAAGCCACCCACGCCCACCGCGTTCCATCCCGTGCTGGCGTCGAGGCGGCGGTTCACTTCGCGCAAGTCCGGCACGCGATCCGCCTCGAGCCCGATACGGGCCATTCCGTCGAGGAACACGTGGCTGGCCGTGTGCTCCAGCGTGGCCATCCGGCGCTCGAAGAGCAACTGCCAGACGGCGTGCGACTCGGCGTCGTAGGCCTCGTAGCGCTGCGCTTGGAAGGCAGGCAGGTCGGAATCGGCAGGTGCGTCGGTGGCGTGGGCGGTGTGGTCGGCGTGCTGGTGGCCGTGATTGTGCGTGAGCGAAGACACGAGGTGCTCCGGGTTGGGGGACGACAAAAAGCGCCCCGTGGACAATCCACGGGGCGCTGGGGGAACCGAGTGCTGCTGCGACGCTACCTGCGCACGCCTCGAGAACCGCGACCCGTGGGACGGGGCGCGTAGAAATACGAGTTGGTGCGGAGGGAGGCGGACATCGTGTCGGATGCTAGTGGGGTGGAGAGGGCCGCGTCAACCTCGACCGCGACCTCGCTGCCGCAGGCGCTGCCGGATACCTGCAGCCCGGCGCCGATCCCGACGATGGCCAGTGCGAACTCGCAGCGGCTGTCGAGGCTGTCCACCTCGAAGCGCAGGCGGCCCGTGACGCTGCCGAGCAGCCAGGGGTCGGACTCGTTCTCCGTAGGCAGGATCGTCATCTCGTTGCGCAGCGGGGTGTCCGCCGTGAAGCGCCACTCGCGGCCTTCGGCGTGCGGGGTGGCGCAGGCGCGGAAGTCGTCCCGGAAGTCGAAGACGATCGTGCCGTTGGGGGCGCCGAAGTCGATGAGTCCCGTGACGACGTTCACGCCGGCGAGGGGGCAGGGTACGGTGTCGACGAAGAACTCCGGCGGCGTGCCGAGGCCGGCCGGTTGCGTCGGCCCCGGATAGAGCAGGGCCGAGAGGTCGACCGTGGCGATCTGCGAGAGCGCCTCGACCAGTTCGCGCCGCAGCGGCTCCGGCAGCGGGGGCGGTGGGACGGGGGCGGCGGTCGGTGCGGTGCCGTCGCAGGCCGCCGCGGAGATCAGGAGGGCCGCGAGCGCGGTCAGGGAAAGGCGGCGTGGATGGTTGCGGAGTGCGGTCATCGTCGGTCCGAGGCGTGAGTGGTGGATTCCTTCCTCGGATGCGCAACGTGGGCGTCCGGGGCGACAGGCGCCGTGAATGCGGCAGTGGCATCGGGTGTGGGGGTCCGTTAGCTTTCGCGTTCTGTCCGAAGAGCAATCGGACGGGACGTAGCGCAGCCCGGTAGCGCACCTGAATGGGGTTCAGGGGGTCGCGGGTTCGAATCCCGCCGTCCCGATGCACGTGCAAGCGCCCGGCCTCCCTTGGGATGCCGGGCGCTTCACTGCGGCTGAAGGTGCCTTGACAGGTATATACCGACTAACGTATATACAGGTATGCAAGCCGTCTTCGACGTCCTCGCCGAACCCACCCGACGCGCCATTCTCGGGCTCCTCCTCGACTCCGAGCGCTCCGTCGGCGACCTCCAGCGACGCCTCCGCCTCCCGCAGCCGACCGTCTCCAAGCACCTGCGCGTGCTGCGCGAGACGGGCTTCGTTGAAGCCAGCGTCGACGCGCAGCGACGCCTCTACCGCATCCGCCCGGAGCCGCTGCAGGAACTCGATGCCTGGCTCGGCCCCTACCGACGCTTCTGGTCCACGCACATTGACGCGCTCGAACGCCATCTCGCCCGCGTCGCGAAGTCCAAATCCCCCCAACGGACACCACGCAAATGAGCATCCTCCTCTGGATCCTCCAAGCCGCGCTGGCCTTCCTCTACTTGGCCGGCGGCGCCTACAAGACGTTCAAGTCGGCCGACCTGGTCGCGACGATCCCATCGCTGCCGCTGTTCGGCTGGAAGGTCTTCGGCCTCATCGAAGTCGCGGGCGCGCTGCTCCTCATCCTCCCGCCGCTGCTCGGCCGGGGGCAGGCACTGACGCCGGCGGTCGCGGCGGCACTGGCGGTTGAGACGTTGCTGCTCGCGGCGCTCTACGCGCGGCAGTCGCTAAGCTTCTCGGCGGAGAACCCGCTGGTCTGGGCATTGGCGATGGGCCTGATCGCCGCGCTGCTGGCGTACGGACGCTACGCGCAGGGAGCGGCCGCGTGAGCGCGCGCGACCGCTACGCGCCGGGCCCGGAAGACCACGCGCACATCGAGAAGGACGGCGCGCGCTGGGTGCTGGTCCTGCGCCGCGACCTGCTGCATCCGCCGGAACTGGTGTGGGATGCGATAACCGACCCGGCGCAGTTGCGCGAATGGGCGCCGTTCGACGCCGACCGCAACCTCGGCAGCGCCGGCGCACCGGTGCGACTGACGACTGTCGGCGCGCCGATGCTGCACGTGACGGAGACGACGATCGAGCGCGCCGAGCCTCCGACGCTCTTGGTCTATGACTGGGGCGGCGAGCAGATGCGTTGGGAGTTGGAGGCGACAGCCGAGGGCACGCGGCTCACGCTGTGGACGAGCATCGACCGGCAGTATATCGCGATGGGTGCGGCGGGCTGGCACCTCTGCCTCGATGTGCTGGCTCACTCACTCGCCGGGGAGCCGATGGGCCGCATCGTGGGGATGGAGGCGTTGAGCTTCGAACCGTGGCAAACGCTGCACCAGCGGTATCGCGAGCGATTCGGCGTGGAAATGAGCTAGCCGGAAGGGATTCCCGCTCGGGCGCGGCGGCGTATCTTCCCACTCGTGTCCGACCCCATCCCGCTCACACCAGAATTCGCCGAGCCCTCCGGCAAGCCGGAGAAGCTCGAGAAGGCCCTGCGCAAGCTCGAGGCGGAGCGCGGCCTGCTCGACCCGGCCGACCGCTACAAGGCACTCGTCAACGCGATGAAGTACGCCCAGGACCTCATAGAACTGGGCGACCGCAAGGCGCGCTTCGCGTTGGTGGTGATGAGCGTGATGAACGCGGTGCTGGTGCTGCTGGTGGCGCGGGGCGGCACGGGCATCGTGCCGCCGTCGGGCCCGTGGGCGCTGGCGGTGGCGGCCGAGCTCGCGGTGTACGTGGTGCTCACGGTGTTCTACCTGACGCAGGCGATCTCGGCGCTGCGCCCGCGCGCGGCGGCCCCGCCGCCCGTGCAGGAGTTGCCATCGTCGGTGCGGCCAGGCGAATCGATGCGGGTGCTCTTCCACGCCGACGTGGCCGCGCGCGACAAAGCCGCCTACCAGGAGATCTGGGGCGCCCTGCGGATGGACAACCTCAACACCGAGCTGACGGACCAACTGCACACGGTGTCGTGGATCACGCAGCGCAAGTACGAGGCGCTGGACCGCCTCTACGGCGGCCTCAGCAAGATGACGCTGCTGCTCGGCCTGCTCTTGGCGACGCTGGGCCTCTACCACCTGCTCTACTAGGATGCGGCGCTTTGCCGTGCTGGGCGCGCTCTCGGGCGCGCTGGCGGTGGGCGCCGGCGCGTTCGGTGCGCACGCGCTGCGGGCGAGCTTGGAACCGCGCCTGCTCGAGGTCTTCGATACGGCGGCCCGCTACTGTTCTCCGGCTCGCTGTACGCGATGGCGCTTACCGGCCTGCGCGCGCTCGGCGCGATCACGCCGCTGGGTGGCGTGGCGTTCATCGCCGGGTGGCTGCTGCTGGCGCTGGCTGGGAGCCGCCTCGAGCGCTGACTCCAAGGCGGGCTTGACCTGCGGAATGCCACCTAATATACTACTGACTAGTTATGAAGTAGTACAGCGACCTCCCTTTCCTCAAGACCGATGCCTGCCTTTCGTGACAAGCCCGTCGACATTGCCATTGACGTCCGCTCCAAGCTCGAGTTCTGGATGGGTCACCTCGAGGGCGCGGTGAACATCCCGGTGGACCGCTTGCCCGAGGGCTTGGCCGGTCACCAGCTGACCCCCCAGAGCCGGATCCTGGTGTACTGCGCCAGCGGGATGCGCTCGGCCCAGGCGGCGACCATCCTCAAGCAGGCCGGCTACACCCGCGTGGTGGACGGCGGGGGCATCGGCGAGGCCAGCCAGAGCTACCAGGCCGCCTAGCTCCATTGCCGAGCGGCGCGGGCTGGCGTTGTTTTATAGGATGCTCTGCGCCGTCTGCAACAAGGAAAGCAAGAACCAACGGGTCTGCCCCTACTGCTTCACTCCGTATCCGGCGGAGGGGCCGTCGGCCAAGCGTCCGACGCGCGCCTCGCCGGTTGCGAACAGCGGCTCGGCGGCCGGCGCCGCAGGACCATCGCTGATCGACGGACTGCGCGAGAAGGCCGAGGAGGCGCGCGCCTGGTTCCTTCGGCAGACCCCGACGGTGCGCTACACCTCGGCGGCCATCCTCGCGGTGCTGCTGCTGATGTGGCTGACGCGATCGGAGCCGCAGTTCGAGGCCGGCGTGGTGCAGTCAGAGATCATCGCCACACCACTGGAGCGCGACGAAGCGTTGGCGACGATCCGCTCCACGCGCGAGACGGCGTTGGTGGACATCCAGCAGGATGAGGTCTTCGTGACCTACTCCGCCGCGACCTTCCCGGTGCGGGAAGAGGGTCAGTTGGCACTGGTGCAGCTCTTCACGCGCGCCGACGAAATCGTCGAGGGCCGTAAGCGCCGCATCTATTTCTATAATCCCAACGGCAAGATGTTCGCGCAGGCCGATGGGGTGCGAGGGGTGGTGTTGGTGAGATGAGAGACGTGAGACGTGAGACGTGAGCGTTCGCTCATCTCTCAAGTCTCCCGTCTCAAGTCTCCCGTCTCATTGGTACTGCACATACATCACCTTGGGCCGCAGCGTCAGGATCTCCGCGATGGTCGTGCGCGGGTTGTCGTTGCGCTCCTTGTAGAACTGCTTCCATCCCACGAACTGCACGGGTTCGGTGCGGATGTAGGAGTTGAACGTGCTCCGCTTGAGCGTGGGCGTGCCGAAGCCGTCCATATGCATCACGATCTGCACGTGCGGGTCGAGGCGGATGTTCTGCGCGTTGGTGACGCCGCGGCGGGTGAAGCGGTGCACGACGAGGATCTTGGGCGGGATGTTGGCCTCGCGCGCGAGCTCGGAAAGGAAGCGCACGGCGTAGTTGATGTCCTCGGCGTCGAAGGTGCCGATGCGACGCCCCGGGATGCCGCCGTCCTTCATCGAGAACTCGGGGTCGATGCCGAGGTGGAAGTTGGGGCGGCGGAGGAAGGGCGCTAGGCGTGGCAGCTCTTCCTGCAACGTGGAGAGGCCGACCTGCAGGTCGAGGAAGACCAGCGCATTGCGCGTGGCAGCCCACTGTGCGACGCGCTCGACCAGGGTGTCGGCCATCCGGCCGCGATGCTTGCCGTCCGGGCCGGGGTGCTCGCGCGCCACGACGGCGATCAAGTGCAGCGCGGGCACGACCGGCGTCTCGGGATCGGCGGCGCGCCAGGCGGCGACCTCGGCGTCGAGCATCGCGAGCATCTGGTCGGGCGGGTACTCGCCCATCACGCCCATGCGGCGGGAGAGCGGGTTGCCGTAGTAGGCGATGATGCGGTTGTGCGGGAGGATCGCGCCGGGCCGTGGTGTGCCGCCGGGAATGGGCTCGGCGCCGCTGGCGGGCGTCGCGGCGGCTGGACGCGAGGCCTGCTGGGCGGCGGCGACGCTGAACGCGGCGGCGCTGAAAGTTGCCGCGCCGAAGACGGCGGCAAGGGCGGCGACGAGAACGGGGGGGCGCATAGTGGCGTGCAAGATAACCGGCGGCGCGAGGGGCCTACGGGATGACGACCATCCGGCGGTCGGCGCGGATGCTGTACTGCCCGGCGACGGTGACTTCGAGCTGCACCAGGTACTCACCGCGCCGGAGCGTGGAGATGTCAAGCTCGAGCGCGCGGGCCGAGCGGCTGCTGCCGCGGGCGGAGACATCGGTGACGGTGATGCTGACGGGCGCGGATTCCCGGGCCAGCCGCAGGGCGCGGGCGGCGCGGCGCACGGCGCCGGCTTCCTCACTGTCGGTGACCACGGTGAGCGAGATGGTCATCTGCTCGCCGTCGGGATTGGTGCCGTAGGCCTCCCAGAACACACCCAGCTTCTGCGAGCTCCGCACGACCTGGGTGGGCAGCGCGTGCGGGAGGGCTTCCTCGATGCTCGTGGGGAAGTCGCCGTAGGGCTCGTAGAACAACAGGTCCGAGAGTGAGACGCGCGTCCCGGTGGCCAGCGGTGGGCGGATGCCGTAGCGCGCGCGGACGAGCGTGGAGGAGTCGGGCGCGGCGATCTCGGCGCTCATCAGCAGCGGCCCCCAGGGCGCGCGGACGATCAGCGTGCCGCGCGCGGGCGCGGCGCGGCGGATGGTCTGGTTCTGCTGCGGATCGCCGGTAGGCGTGGCAATCAATGCGGCCTCGAGCGTGGTGCCGCGCAGGCGTTCGACCTTGGTGACGTCGTAGGCGAGTACCACGAGGGCAGTGTCGCCGCGGCGGAAGAGGCCCTTCTGGTGCTCCAGCATATAGAGGTGCTTGGCGTACGGCGGCTGGTAGCGCGCGACCACCGGCGGCAACTGCACGGCCCAGTCGGTGGAGTCCGACGTGACGGGCGACGTGAGGACGTAGTACGGCGGGATGTAGCGGTAGGCAGGCGAGGGATCGTGGCCGATGATGTTGACTTGCCGCGGTCCGCCGGCGCCCATCGGGACGTCGGGTCCGCGCGACCAGTGCCGCGACCAGCCGAAGCGCAGCAGCAGTTCCCGCTCGTCCTCGTCGAAGCCGAACATATACGCGCTCGGCGCGGCCCGGAGGAACTCGCCGTAGGTGGTGCGGGCGAAGTGCTCTGACCGCGAATCATTGCCATCGAGTCCGTAGCGCGCCCGCGAGAGCCACCAGGTGCGCCGCTCGAAGGCCTCGCGCTGCGGCGAGCCACAGGCGTTGCGCGAGTACTGGCGGCGCGTGTCGTCGTCGAGGTACAGCGCGATGTCCGTCCAGAGGCAGCGCATCGGCGCGGACATCTGCGCGAGGGTGCTGTCCCAGGCCACCTCGGCCTTGGCGTAGCGCCCGAGTTGGTGCAGCGCGAATCCTTCGAGGGCGTGGCACCACCAGCCGTAGGAGCGGCACTCCCGCGCCGCGGTGAGCGCCTCCTCGTTGCGGCCGGCTTCGTCGAGGTAGCGGATGCGCTGACCCACGAGCCACTCGTCGGAGGGCAGGGAGCGCGCGAGGGAGTCGAGCTGGCGGATGAGCTCGGTGCGCATCCTGGTGACCGCCGGCAGTTCGGGCGCAGGCGGGGGACTCTCCTCGTCGTACCAATAGCAGAACCGCCCGACGCGCTCCTGACATTCGCGGGCCATCCGGCCGCGGTGGGCCGGCAGGTTGGCGCGCCGGAAGCTCTCGAAGCGGGCCTGTGCCCGCTGGCCGACGACACGCGGATCGTCGAACACGGCGGTCGTGGAATCAGTCGGTTCGGACTGTGCCGCCACCAGGCGTGGCAGCATCGCGCAGAGCGCGGCCAGCAGCAGGGCGGCGCCGAGAGCCGTCGGAGCGAGGGAGCGCGCGGCGCGGGCGGAGGGAATCACAGGGGAATGATACCCCGAAGCCCGCGCCACGTTGTAGCTTACGCACCTATGCCTGCCATCGTCTTTGAGGCCCTGCACGAGGGGGTGCAGCCGCCGCGCCGAGCCACCACCGCCAGCGCCGGGCACGATCTCGCCGCTTGCCTGCTGGGCGAAGGGGTGCCGGTCTTCGTGGACGGGGTTCGCGAGACCCGCGCCGCCCAAGCCGGACCGGATGGCCCGAGCGTCACCCTCGCGCCCGGGGAGAAGGCCTTGATTCCGTTGGGGTTCCGCGCGCAGCTCCCTGTGGGGTATGAAGCGCAGGTGCGGCCCCGCTCGGGGACGTCGCTCAAGACGGACCTGGTCATCGTCAACAGTCCGGGCACGATCGATGCCGATTTCCCGGACGAGTGGATGGTGCCGGTGAAGAACGGGGGCACACGCCCCCTGCGCATCACCCACGGCGAGCGCATCGCGCAGATGGTGCTCGCCCGCTACGAGACACTGGAGTTCGAGTCCGGGGCCGTCGCGCGCAGCACGGAGCGCGCCGGGGGCTTCGGGTCCACCGGGCGCTGAGCGCCCCCGAATCCTCGCGTATGCCCCGATTCCGAATCCGCTCGCTTCTCTCGCTGGCCTTGGTGTTCGTCGCCACGGCGCTGGCGCTTCCGCTCGCCGCGCAGGAACCGGCGCCGGTGCGCGTCGAGTCCTTCACGCTCACCAACGGACTTCGTGTCCACGTCGTCGAGGACCGCTCGGCACAGGTGGTGGCCGTGAACCTCTGGTACGACGTCGGTTCGCGCGACGAGCGTCCGGGGCGCACCGGCTTCGCGCACCTGTTTGAGCATATGATGTTCCAAGGCTCCGCCAACGTGGGGAAGATGGAGCACGGCCAGTTGGTGGAGCGCGCCGGCGGCGCGTATAACGGATCGACGCAACCGGACCGCACCAACTACTACCAGGTGCTGCCGTCCAACCGGCTCAACCTCGCGATGTGGCTCGAAGCCGACCGGATGCGTTCGTTGGCGATCACCGAGGAGAACCTCGAGAACCAGCGGCAGGCGGTGAAGGAGGAGCGCCGCCTGCGCGTGGACAACCAACCGTACTTCGGTGCCTTGGTGGACTCGCTGCCGTTGCTCTTTGATGCGGAGCGCTGCTTTGCCTACGCGCACTCGATCATCGGCTCGATGCCCGACCTCGACGCCGCCAGCGTCGAGGACGTCAGTGAGTTCTTCCGCACGCACTACGCCCCCAACAACGCCACGCTGGTTGTGGTCGGCGATGCCAATGTGCCGCAGGTGATGCGGCTGGCGCAACAGTACTTCGGCAACATCCCGGCCGGGCCGCAGCGTCCGGCGGTGACCTGCGAGGCGGTGGGGGGCAGCGGCGAGCCACGGGTGCGCCGCGTGCTTGATGCCAATGCCACCTTGCCGGCAGTCATCGTCGCGGTGCCGGGCGTGCCGCCCGCGCACGCAGACTATCCGGCCCTCTCGCTGCTCTCGACGGTCCTCGGCACGGGCGAGAGCAGCCGGCTCAACCGCACGCTGGTGCGCGAGTCGCAGACCGCGGTCGCCGCGCAGGCCCTGCACGATCCGTTCGGGCCGATGCGCGGCGCGGGCGTGTTCGCGGCGCTGGCCATCGCCAACGCCGGGGTGGACGCAGAGGCAATGCGCGCCGAACTCGCTGGGCAGCTCTTCGATCTGGCCGATGCGGTGACGGCTGAGGAACTGGCGAAGGCCAAGAGCATCTGGCGCGCGACGACGATCTTCGGGCGCCAGCGCGCCGAGGCGCTCTCGGAGGCAGTGCACTACGCCGCGATGTATCTCGGAGGCCCCGAAGCCGTGAATACCGAAGCCTCACGCTACGCGAACGTCACGTTGGCGGACCTGCGCCGAGTGGCCCGTACCTATCTGCGACCGGAGCGTTCGCTGACGCTGGTCATCGCCCCGGAGGACCGCTGATGCGCCCGATCGTGAAGGTGGCCCTCGCGGCCGCAGTGCTCCCGACGCTCGCGATGGCGCAGGAGCGCCAGCGGCCGCCGGCGCCGCTCCCGCTGGCCGAGGCGCAGTTCCCGGCCTTCGTGGAGTTCGAGTTGGAGAACGGGCTGCGCGTGGTGTTAGTGCCGAGCGAGAAGCAGCCGGTGCTCTCGATGCAGTTGTCGGTCCTGGCCGGCACGGTGTTCGATCCGCCGACCAAGAGCGGGCTCGCCGATCTCGTGTCGGGACTGATGACGAAGGGTGCCGGCTCGCGCAGCGCCGATGAGATCGCCGAGACCATCGAGCGCGTGGGCGGATCGCTCTCGGCGGCGGCCGGACCGGACTTCCTCAGCGTGTCGGCGTCGGTCCTGACGACCGACCGCGAGCTGGCCTTCGAGCTGGTGGCGGACGCCCTGCTGCGCCCGACGTTCCCGGCGGACGAGCTGGACCTGCTGCGTACGCAGACGCTCTCGGCCTTGGCGCTGGCGCGCTCGCAGCCTGACGCCATCGCCGGCCGGATGTTCGCCAAGCACATCTACGGCGATCACCCGTATGGCCGTCGCGCCGACGAAACCAGCGTGCGCGGCATCACGCGTGCGGACCTAATCGAGTTCCATCGCCTGCGCGTGCGGCCGGCGCAGGGCTTGTTGGTGCTGGCCGGCGCCATCGACAGCACCGAGGCGCACCGGCTCGCGCAGCGCGCGTTCGGCAGTTGGGCGGGGCGCGGTGCGTTGATGCCGCCGTCGCGGCCGGCGCCGCAGCGCCAGCGCACGGAGATCGTGCTGGTGCACCGGCCGGGTTCGGTGCAGTCGAACATTATGGTTGGCAACACGACCTGGCAGCCGACCGATACGCGCAGCCACGCCTTGGCGATGGCCAATCAGGTGCTCGGCGGGGCCAGCGACGCGCGGCTCTTTACGATCCTGCGCGAGGAGAAGGGCTGGACCTACGGTGCCTACAGCGATGTGAACCGTGTGCGTGGCCTCGGCACGTTTATGGCCACGGCCGAAGTGCGCACCGAGGTGACCGACTCGGCGCTGGTCGAGTTGCTGCGGCAGGTGTACCGGATGGGCGCCGAGCCGGTGCCGGCGGACGAGTTCGAGCGACAGCAGCAGACGCTCACCGGGCGATTCCCGCTTACGGTGGAGACGGCGCAGCAAGTGGCGGCGCAGGTGGCGACGTCGCGGCTGCTCGGGCTCCCCAACGATTATGTGCAGACGTATCGGCAGCGGATCGCGGCGCTGACGCCGGAGCAGGTGCAGGCGGCGGCACGAGGCGGGATGCGTGCCGAGGCGGCGCTGGTGGTGGTCGTCGGTGACGGCGCGGCGCTGAAGTCTAAGCTCGAGGCGATCGCGCCGGTGACGATGGTAGACGTGGACGGCGCCCCGATCGCGGTCGAGGAGACGGTGGTGCGGGCGGTGCCGCTGGCCTTCGACCCCAGTGCACTGCGCGCCACCAGCGACTCGTTCACGGTGATGGTGCAGGGGCAGAACTTCGGCTACCAGAGCTTCACGCTGGAGCCGACGGCCGACGGCTGGCGCTTCTTCGAGAAGTCGGTGCTCGGGCCGATCATCCAGCAGGAGACGACGGTCGAGTTCACGCGCGAGATGGAGATGCGCTCGACGACGCAGTCCGGCCGCTTTCAGGGCGAGGAGATGAACCTGCTCGTGCGCTACGGCGGCGGCCGGGCGACAGGGAGCGGGCGCGCGCCGGGGCAGCAGGGAATGCAGGAGGTCTCGTACCGCGATGCGACCGTGCCCGACGGCGCGGTGGATGACAATCTGCTCGTGGCGCTGCTGCCGTTCTTCGCCTGGCGCGACGGCGCGACGGTGGAGGTGAACGTGTTCCTGTCGGGGCGCGGCACGGTGGAGCGGCGCACGCTGCGCGTGGATGGGCAGGAAGTGGTGACGGTGCCGGCGGGAACGTTTGGCGCGTACCGGGTGCAGCTGGTGGGTGGGGATGCGGCGGGGACGTATTGGATCGAGGTCGCACAGCCGCATCGGGTGTTGAAGTTCGGGCCGGCGGGGGTGCCTCTCGAGATCGTTCGAGTGCGGTGAGTGCGGTGAGTGCGGAGGGTGCGAGATGGGAGATGGGGAGGTGGGTGACGGCGGGGAGATGGGAGAGGGGAGACGGTTGGGAGAGGGGAAATGGTTGGGAGAAGAGAGAAGGGGGATGGAGCCGGTTGGCTCCATCCCCCTTCCTTCCTTCCTTCCTTCCTTCCTTCCTTCCTTCCTTCCTTCCTTCCTTCCTTCCTTCCTTCCTTCCTTCCTTCCTTCCTTCCTTCCGGCTGCTTCGACCTGTTACGGGTTCAGCAACCGATCAATCTGCCAGCGCGCGTCCTGCAGGTGTGCGCGGGTGGCGGCGTCGCCGGCCTTGGAGAGTGCCGAGGCAAGGGCGGCGTCGAGGGTACGGAGTTCCATCCGCAGCATCGCCTTCACGTCCGTGGACGGGCGGGCCGGGGCGGTGTAGCTCTGCCCGGTCTGCGCGCTGGACGAGATGCGCGGCGTGGTGGAGGGGTTCGCGTTCAACTTGCCCGCGACCGTCTCCAGATAGATGCGCTGCAGACCACGACGGTACGGATCCACCCGCACCGAGGCGGCGCCCAGCTCGCTCCACAGGCCCGTCCGCAGGTCGGCGAGGAACTCCGAGAGCGGATACGGACGCACCGTGCCCGGGATGGCCTCGTACTCCACGAGCCGGGCGAGGCGGTTGTCATCCATCATATAGTTCAGGATGGACCGCTGCGTGCTGTTGATGCGGGCCACCGAGCCTTCCGGCTCGAGTCGACGCAGGATCTGCGGGTCCAGCAGCCAGGTCGGCGTCTGGAACACGTTCGCGTGCACGAACTGCACCGCCGCACGCTGCCGCTCGCGCGGGATCGGCGTGAAGCGCGCGCCCGGCTGCGAGCCGTACTTCTCCTGGCCGTCCGACGAGCCGACGATGGCGGCGACGTGCCGCATCTCGTTCGTGTACTGCCCGAGGATGCGGTTGTAGCCTTCCTTCGTGTACGAGACGTCTTCCGTGGTCTGCGTGGTCGCCGGCAGGAGCATCGGGATGAGTCGCTTCAGATTGCGCAGGCCCAGCTCGCTGCTCTTGAGGGCATCCTGGTCACCGACGGCTTCCGAGTACGCGGTGTACGGGATCGCGCCGAAGTCATCGGGCACGCCGTAGCGGAACCACGGCACCGTGTCCTGCTGGCGCGCGAGCGCGTCGAGCATCGGACGCTCGTCATCCGGCCCGGTGGTGCCTGGGAACACCGAGTAGCCCCACTTCACCGAGAAGTGGTCGTAGGGCCCCACCTTCGGGATCAGCGTATGCAGCGGGAGGTTGTCTTCCGGCTGCGCCACGTAGTTGAAGCGGGCATAGTCCATAATCGTCGGGGCGTGGCCCATCCGCTCCACCCAGCTGCGCGAGCGCACGGAGTCGGCGGGGTACATCGCCGAGGCGATCTGGTTGTGCGGCAGGCCCAGCGTGTGGCCCACTTCGTGGGCGACGACGAATTGCACGAGGCGCCCCTGCAGCGAATCGGGCAGCGGCAGGCGGGCGGCGCGCGGATCGAGCGGGCCGACCTGCGTCCAGTACCACCAGGTCTGCAGGTTCATAATGTTGTGGAACATCATCACGTCGGCTTCGATGATCTCGCCCGAACGCGGGTCGACGACGCTGGGGCCGACGGCGTTCTCGGTGGTCGAGGCCAGCCAGCGCACCACGGAGTAGCGCGCGTCATCCGGCGACCAGTCGGGATCCTGCTCCTTGCTCGGGGCGTCGGCGGCGATGATGGCGCGGCGGAAGCCCGCAGCCTCGAAGGCCGGCTGCCATTCCTCGATGCCCGCCTTCACGAAGGGCACGAGCCAGGTTGGCGTCGCCGGGTCCACATAGTAGACGATCGGCTTCACCGGCTCGGAGATGGCGGCATTGGGGTCCTTCTTCTCCAGACGCCAGCGCGAGATGTACGCGCGGGACTGCGCGCGCTGCTCGGGGCGGGAGAAATCCACGCGGGTGCTGTGGAAGTACCCGACGCGCGAGTCACGCAGGCGCGGGCGCATCGGCGTTTCCGGCAGCTTCACCATCGACCAATGCACGACGAAGGACTTCGTGGTCGTCGGCGTGCCCGGCGGCGGCTGCGTCGGCGGCAGGCCAGGCAGGAACGACTGCGCCGTGGGCTGCGCGTTGATCGTCAGCACGGCCTCGACCTCGACGTTCGTCGGGAAGGACGCCACGGTCTCGATGAACGAGCGTGCCGCATCCACCGTGCCGCGGGTCTGGCGCACGATGCTGATCTCGTTCGGCGGCGCGGTGTAGAGGCGCGACACGTCGATGACGGCGGCCGAGTCGGCACCGTAGGCTTCGACGTTGAACGAGGCGAGGATCGCGGGATAGTTCGAGCGATCGACCGCCTCGGCAATGGGGTCGTTCGGATCCGCCACGATCGCGAAGCTCATCCGGCGCAGCAGCACGCGGTGGCCGCGGCGCTCCCAGCGGATGACTTCCCGCGAGATCTCGTCGCCGCCGAGCCCGTCAGTGCGGGTGTTGTAGGCCACGCGCGTCACGAGCAGCAGATCCTTGTTGAACTCGCTCGCCGGAATCTCGAAGTACAGCCGGCTGGCGCCGATCATATGGGTCTTGAAGAGCCCGTCACGGGTCTTCACGTCGCCACGAATGACCTGCGCGTACGGACGCGGCTGCGGGTCTTGGCCCTGCGCGGCGCCTTGCGCGCCCTGGGCATTGCCCTGGCCGCCGGTGCCGGTGCCGCCTTGCTGAACGGCCGGTGCGCCGGCGGGACGCGCCGGGCTGGGGCTGGGGGCCGGGGTGCTGGCGCCAGCTGACGTGCACGACGCCAGGACGAGGGCCAGACCGGCGGAGACAATGAACGGTCGTGTGGGTCGCATTCGACTCAGGGTGTGGGTGACGGCGGGGGAGGGAGAACCAGAGGAATCTGCCTGCGGGACAGCCGCGAGGCTACGGTGCGCGACGCACTGGCGTTGAGGCGGCGCGGATGGCGCCGTCGCCGAAGCGCGAGCGCACTTGGTCCATTGCCTTGGCCAAGGCGCGGTCCTCGGCACGCTCGACGGTGCCGGTCGGGCCAGCGAACAGGCCCAACTGCTCGGCGTCGCGGGCAGGGCCGAGTCCGCCCAATGCGACGCCCACCAGTCGCGCCGGATGGCGTCGCGCGGTGCGGAGCTTGGTCAAGAGCTGCACGGCGACGTCACCGATTGCGCGGTCGCTCTCCAGCGGCTCGGCAGTGCTGCGACTCGCCAACCGCGTGGTGAAGTCGGCGTCGCGGAGCTTGACCGTGACGCTGCGCGCGGCCAAGCGCTCGTCGCGCAGCTCGGCGGCCGCCTTGGCCACAAGGGCGCGGAGGTGCGCCGCAAGTTGCACGTTGTCGGAGACATCGCGGGCGAAGGTGCTCTCGCGCGAGATCTGCTTGGCCGCGCCGCGCGCTTCCACCGGCGCGGTGTGGATGCCGCGCACGCGGGCCCAGAGCCATTCGGCCGGACGGCGCCCGAGCCAACGCGCGAGCGTCGCGCGGTCGTGCGGGAGCACGTCGGTCACGCGCTCCAAGCCGAGTCCCTTGAGCTTGACCTGCAGCTTGGGCCCGACGCCTGGAATCTCGGCCAGGGCGAGGCCCTTGAGGAAGTCCTGCTCGGCGCCTGCGGGCACCACGTACACGCCGGTAGCGGTGGTGCCCGGTCGCGGCTTTGCCCGCTCGGCGGCCAGCTTGGCGACGAGCTTGGAGCTGCCGCCGCCGAGCGAGATCCACATTCCCGTCTCGCGGTGGACGTCGTTGCGAATGCGCGCGGCGGTCTGCTCGAGCGTCTCGTGGCCGTGCAGGGCCTCGGTACCGGTGAGGTCGAGGTACCACTCGTCGATGCTGGCGCCTTCGACGACGGGCGTGAATCGGCCGAGCACGGCCGCAATCGCCTTGGACGCAGCGCTGCAGGCGCCGCGAGGCACGGGCACGCACATCGCATCGGGGCAGAGGCGCAGGGCCTGCGCGATGGGCATCGCGCTGCGCACGCCATAGGCGCGGGTCTCATACGATGCCGAGCAGACGACGCCGCGTCCGCCGGGCCGGCCACCGACGATGAGCAGTGGGGCGCGCCCGGCGCCGTCGGGATCCGCCATCCGCGCCACCGCGACGAAGAACGCGTCGGCGTCGGCGTGGAGAATGCGGCGGGCGGTCATCACCAAAGCATAGAGCGTGCGGGGCCGCGTCGCTACATTCCCCCCACGATGACCGCCCTTGACAGCCGTCCCTTGTGGACTCCGCGTCCCGAGGCCGCCGAGACCTCGCAGATGGCGCAGTTCTTCGCGCAGGTCGCCCGACGGATTCCCGGCGCGCCCGGTGCCAGGGACGAGTACGCGCGCTGGCACGAGTGGAGCGTGCGCGAGCCGGCGGCGTTCTGGTCGGCCTTCTGGCGCTGGGCGAGCGTCGCGGCCGGACGCGATGACGGACGCGGCGATGCGCAGACCCCGTGGCGCGAGGTGCTGGTGAACGGGGATCGGATGCAGCCACCCTCCGCGCCGGATGGCCCGCGCTGGTTCACGGATGCTCGGCTCTCATACACGGGGCATCTGCTCCAGCGCCGCGACGAGACCCCGGCCATCATTGCGCGCGATGAGCGCGGGCGCCGCGTCGAGCTGTCCTGGAAGGCGCTCAACGGCGAGGTCGCGCGCGTGGCCGAGGGGCTGCGCGCAGCCGGAGTGCGGCCGGGCGATCGCGCGGCTGGCTTCCTGCCCAACGTGCCGGCGGCGGTGATCGCGGCGTTGGCGTCGAACGCCGTGGGCGCGGTGTGGTCGTCCTGTTCGCCCGACTTCGGTGCACAGGGCGTGCTCGACCGCTTCGGCCAGATCGAACCGGTCGTGCTGTTCGTCGCCGACGGCTACACGTATGCAGGCAAGGGGCAGGATTGCCTGGACCGCGCGGAGCGCATCGTCGCGGCGATCCCGAGCATCCGCCAAGTGGTGGTGCTGCCGTTCCTGCACGACGAGGTCTCGGACGCCTCGCTGGCCCGCGTGCAGCCCCGCAGCGGTGCGGCTACGCGCTTCGCCGACTTCGGTCTCCGCAACTGGCGCAGCGAGGGTGGCGACAACGCCCTCGATGGCGGCGGCATTGCCGGGCCGACGCCAGAGGTCCCGCGGCTGGAGGCGCTGCCCTTCGATCATCCGCTGTTCGTGATGTACTCCTCGGGGACTACCGGGCTGCCCAAGTGTATGGTGCACGGGCAGGGCGGCACGCTGCTGCAGCACCTGAAGGAGCACCGCCTGCACTGTGACCTGCGGCCGGGCGACCGGATGTTCTACTTCACCACCTGTGGGTGGATGATGTGGAACTGGCTGCTGAGCGCGCTGGCCAGCGAGGTGACGATCGTGCTCTACGACGGAGCCCCGATGCCGAAGGGCCACGACGACGCCTGCTGGGACCTCGTGGCCGAGGAGCGCGTCACGCACTTCGGCACCAGCGCGAAGTTCCTCGCGCTCTCCGAGAAGGCGGGCCACCGGCCGGGGCGTTCGCACGACCTCTCGGCCCTGCGAATGATCCTCAGCACGGGAAGCCCGCTGGCCGAGCACTCGTATGACTTCGTGTACCGTGAGGTGCATCCGCAGGTGCATCTGGCGAGCATCAGTGGCGGCACCGATCTCATCTCGTGCTTCGCGCTGGGCAATCCGTTGTTGCCGGTCTGGCGAGGCGAGCTGCAGTGCTTCGGGCTGGGGATGGCGGTGGACGTCTGGGGTGACGACGGCAAGCCGCTGCGAGGTGCGGCGGGGGAACTGGTGTGCACGCGACCGTTTCCGAGTATGCCGGTGGCGTTTTGGAACGATCCGGACGGCGCCAAGTATCGCGGGGCGTACTTCGAGCACTTCCCTGGCGTCTGGCGCCACGGCGATTGGGCGGAGATCACGCCACACGGCGGCCTCGTGATCCACGGCCGCAGCGACGCGACGTTGAACCCCGGCGGCGTGCGCATCGGCACCGCGGAGATCTACCGCGAGGTGGAACAGCTCCCCGAGGTGGTCGAGAGCGTGGTGATCGGACAGGAGATCGTGACCGATGGCGACAAGGACGTGCGCATCGTGCTGTTCGTGCGGTTGCGCGACGGTCTCGCGCTGGACGGCGCGCTGCGCGAACGGATTCGGCAGGCGATCCGAGCGCGGACGAGCCCGCATCACGTGCCGAAGGTCATCGTGCAGGTGACCGACATTCCGCGGACGATCAGCAACAAGATCAGCGAGATCGCGGTGCGGGAAGTGGTGCACGGGCGGCCGGTGAAGAACACGGAGGCGTTGGCGAATCCGGGGGCGCTGTCGCTGTACCGCGATTTGGCCGAGTTGAGGGCCGGGACGGATGACGGATGACGGATGCTTCCGTCATCCGTCGTCCGTCATCCGACGCTATATTGAAGTGGATTCGACAGCCGAGGCCAAGATGTTCATCGCGACCTGGAATTCGTGCTCCGCGTGGGGGCGCTGGTGGACCAGCGCACGCACGGGTGCGCGCGGGGCCTGACCGCGACGGATAACGGAGGACGGATGCCTGAGGTCGCGGTCCATTCCGTCATCCCGTCGCACGACTGAAGGTTCCGCCGATCTCCGCATCCGTCATCCGTCATCCGTCCGAGTCACACATGGCCACCATCGCCCATCCCCAGCACGCCGCCGGCACCGACACCTTCCCGATCAACGGCACCGATTACATCGAGTTCTGGGTCGGGAACGCCAAGCAGTCGCAGCTCTTCTACCGCGCGGCCTTTGGCTTCAAGCTCATCGCCTACCGCGGCCCGGAGACGGGGGTGCGCGACCGCGCCTCGTACCTGCTGGAGCAGGGCAAGATTCGCCTCATCCTCACGACGCCGATGGGGCCGGAGGGCGAGATCGCCGCGCACATCGCCACGCACGGCGACGGCGTGCGGGATATGGCCTTCTGGGTGGACGACTGCCGCGACGCGCACAAGAAGGCGATCGAGCGCGGCGCCGTCAGCGTGCAGGAGCCCACGGTGCTCAAGGACGAGCACGGCGAGATCGTCATCGCCGGCATCCGCACCTACGGCGACACCATCCACAGCATCGTCGAGCGCAAGAACTACAAGGGCCTGTTCATGCCGGGCTTCGTCGCCGCGGACTCGCCCTTCCAGCCGGAGCCGGTCGGCCTCAAGTACGTGGACCACTGCGTCGGCAACGTCGAACTCGGCAAGATGAATCACTGGGTCGAGTTCTACTCCACGGTGCTCGGCTTCTTCAACCTGCTGTCCTTCGACGACAAGACCATCAGCACCGAGTATTCGGCGCTGATGTCGAAGGTGATGTCCAACGGCAACGGGCGCATCAAGTTCCCGATCAACGAGCCGGCGCAGGGCAAGAAGAAGTCCCAGATCGAGGAGTACCTCGATTTCTACCGCGGTCCCGGCGTGCAGCACATCGCCGTGGCCACGGACGACATCATCACGACCGTGCGGGCGCTCAGGAGCCGCGGCGTGGAGTTCCTCTCGATCCCCCGCACGTACTACGAGACGGTGCTCGACCGCGTGGGCAAGATCGACGAGGACATCGCGCCGCTGGCCGAGCTGGGCATCCTGGTAGACCGCGACGACGAGGGCTATCTGCTGCAGATCTTCACCAAGCCGGTGCAGGACCGGCCGACGCTGTTCTTCGAGATCATCCAGCGCAAGGGCGCCAAGAGCTTCGGCGCCGGCAACTTCAAGGCGCTGTTCGAGAGCATCGAACGCGAGCAGGCGCGGCGAGGCAACCTGTAATGCCGTTCTATCACACGCTGGGGCAGATCCCGCGCAAGCGGCACATCGCCTTCCCCAAGCCGGGGGGCGGCATCTATAACGAGCAACTCGTGGGCATCGAGGGCTTCACCGGTCCGGCGGCGCTGCTGTACCACATCCATCCACCGACAACGGTGAAGGCGGCGAAGCGGCTGCGCGAGACGCCCTACGAGGCCGATCCGGACAAGACCCTCAAGCACCGGCACTTCAAGACGGCGCAGGTCGCGCGTGGGGGTTCGCCGACGCTGGACCGCGTACCGCTGCTGTTTAACAATGACATCGCGATGCTGTACGTGGCGCCGGACCGCGAGGACGAGCACTTCTATAGAAATGCCCAGGGCGACGAGGTGGTGTACGTGGCCGAGGGCGAGGGCACGCTGGAGACGCAGTACGGCGACCTGCCGATCGTCCCCGGGGACTACCTCGTCATCCACCGGCACATCCTGCACCGCTATCGCTTCACCAAGCCGGCCAAGCTGTTGGTGATGGAGTCGCGCGGCCACGTGCGCCCGCCCAAGCGCTACCTCAACAACGTCGGCCAGTTGGTGGAGGGCGCGCCGTACTCCGAGCGCGACGTCCGCGTGCCGCGCGAGCTCCGGACACACGACGAGAAGGGCGACTTCCCGATCGTCATCAAGCAGTACGACGGCCTCAACGAGATCGTGCTCGACCACCATCCGCTCGACGTCGTCGGCTGGGACGGGCAGTTCTATCCATGGGCCTTCAACATCCACGACTTCGAACCGATCGTGGGCCGGGTGCACCAACCGCCGCCGGTGCATCAGACCTTCCAAGGTGACGGGTTCGTCATCTGCTCGTTCTGCCCGCGGCCCTACGACTTCCACCCGCAGGCGATTCCCGCGCCGTACAACCACTCGAACGTCGACTCGGACGAAGTGTTGTTCTACGCGTCGAGCGAGTTTATGAGCCGCAAGGGCATCGAGTACGGCAGCATCACGCACCATCCCGACGGCATCCCGCACGGCCCGCATCCGGGACGCTACGAGGCGAGCATCGGACAGACGCACACCAACGAGCTCGCGGTGATGATGGACTCGTTCCGCCCGCTCAAGGTGGCGAAGGCGGTCCTGCCGTATGAGGACAAGAACTATATGTTCAGCTGGATCGAGGGCGGGCAGGGGTTTTCGCCGCCGACGAGTTAAGAGCGCGGACGGATGACGGATGACGGATGCTCACCGCACCGCGTCCGTCATCCGTCATCCGTCCACCAACTGCGCGCATGGAAATCACGCTTGCATCCCTGAGCCCCCGGGATCGCCACGCCCTCCTCACCCCCCTCATCGCGCCGAGGCCGATCGCCTTCGTGAGCACGGTGAGCGCGGGCGGGGTCGGCAACCTCGCGCCCTTCTCGTTCTTCGCGATGGGCGGGCAGAACCCGCAGGGCGTGGCCTTTTGCCCGACGGCGGATCGCAACGGGGAGCCCAAGGACACGCTGCGCAACGTCCGCGAGACAGGGGAGTTCACGATCAACGTCGTCTCGCGGGCGATGGCCGAGCGCGTGAACCAGGCCTCGGCGCCGTACCCGTTCGAGGTGGATGAGTTCGACGTGACAGGGTACACGCGCGTCGCGAGCACGCTGGTGAAGCCGCCGTACGTTGCCGAGGCGCCGGCGGCGCTGGAGTGCCGCGTGTTCCAGCTCGTGCCGCAGGGCAGCGGGCCGATGCACGGCACCTGGGTGATCGGCGAGGTGCTTGTCGCGCACATCCGCGACGAGATGCTGGGCGCCGATGGCCTGCCCGATACCGCCAAGATCCAGCCGGCGGCGCGGCTCGGCCGCAACGAGTGGGCCTCCGTCACGGCCGACGTGATGTTCACGCAGGACCGACCGACCACCTGAGGAGGCACGATGCAGGTCTCGACTGTCCGTCGCGGATTCACGCTGATCGAACTCTTGATCGTCGTGGTGATCATCGGCGTGCTGGCCGCCATCGCCATCCCTAAGTTCGCGGCGTCCAAGAACCGTGCGCATCTGGCGGCGTTGCGCTCTGACCTGCGCAACCTGACCGGCGCGCAGATGATGTACCGCAGTGAGCAGTCGCCGCCGACCTACGCCGCGGACCTCGCGGAACTCGGCGCGCGCTTCCAGGCTTCGTCCGGCGTCACCGTCACGATTGTGGCCGGCGATGCCAGCGGCTTCCGCGCCACCGCGACGCACGCGTCACTCGGCGGCCGCAAGTGTGCGATCTTCCGAGGCGCCACGCCCGAACCACCGGCCACGGTGGAAGGCGAAGTGGCCTGCGAGTGAGTTATTCGACCTTCTGAGGAGCCCCCGATGTCCCGAGTCCGCTCGATTGCGACCGCCGCGGCGGTCCTGCTCGTCTCCGCTACCGTCGCCGTGGCGGCCGTTGCCCACGATCTCACCGGCCGTTGGCAGTTGGCGGTCGTCACTGACAATGGCACGGGCTACCCCATCCTTGAGCTCAAGCAGGACGGGGAGCGCGTCACCGGCAGCTACACGTCAAACGCGATGGGCAGCCGCACGATTTCCGGCACCGTCCGCGGCGATACCGTATCCTTCGCGCTCTCGGCCAGCGGCGCGGGTGAGGGGATGGTCCTGACGTACACGGCGCGCATCGTCACGCCCGACAGCCTCAATGGCTTCGTGGACTTCGCGGGGCAGGGCGGCGCGTCGTTTACCGGGCGGCGCCAGCGCTAGGCGACTCCCGCCGTCCGTTCCGTGAATTCCTGATTGACCCGTCCGCACGAACCCAGCTTCTTTCAGGGATGCTCCGACCGCAGACCTTCGATCGCCTCCGTCACGCCGTGCTCCTCAGCGTGCTGGCGGCCGGCGCGGCGACGGCGGCTGAATCGCAGTCACTGCGGCCGGATTCGATTCCGCGGTTTCGCTACGAGTTGGAGCTGGCGCAGCAGTCCGGCGACTCCACCGCGATCGCCGATGCGCATTTCACGCTTGGGCTCGCCCACTGGCAGGACGATCGCTACGACAGCGCGCTCGTGCACCTGCTCCGCGTGCGCGCGTTGCGCACCGCGTTGCGCGACAGCGCGGGACTTGGCAGCGTCCTGAACAGCCTCGGGGCCACGCACTACCAAGCGGGAAACTACGAGCCGGCCCTTGAAGCCTACCTCGGCTCGCTCGCCCTGCGGCGCGCCATCGGAGACCTGCGCGGGATGGCGTTCAACTACGCCAACATCGGCAAGGCCTATCAGGATTGGGGCGACTATGATCGCGCGTCGGTGGCGCTCGACTCGGCCATCGCCATTGCCGAGCGTTCAGGCAACGGTCCGACGCTCGGCTACGCGCTGAACACGATGGCCGCGGTGCACGTAGATCTGCGGCGCCACGCCTCGGCGCGCGACTTCGCCGAGCGGTCGTTGGCCGCGTACTACTCCGGCACGCCGCGCATCGGTGCGGTGGACTCCTCAAGTGCGTGGTCCATCAACAACCTGCTGCTGGGGCGCATCGACGTCGCCGAGGGTCGGCTTGAGGACGCCGAGCGTCGCTTTCGGCGCATCTACGACACGGCGATCCGCGGGCAGACGCGCCGGGGGCAGGCAGAGGCCCAGATTGGCCTCGGGAGCACCTACGAGGCCGGGCGGCAGTGGGGACGAGCTGACGCGGCATACGCCGACGCCCTCACCGCGTCGCGCGCCATCGCCAACCGTGCGCTGTCACTGCGCGCGCTCGAGGGGCTCGCCCGCGTCGCCGAGGCGCGCGGCGATGCCCCTGCGGCACTCCGGCACCTGCGGACGCACGCGGCGTTGCGGGACTCGGTCTTCAGCCTGCGGACCTCGCAGCGCGTCTCGGCGATGGAACTCGAGGCCGAGGCGGCGCGACAACTGGCGGCGACGGCCGAGCTTCGCGCGGCGCAGCGGCAGGCCGGTGAAGACCTCCGGCGGCAGCGCATCCTCACCAGTCTCGCGATCACGCTGTTGGCGCTGACGCTGGTGATGCTGGGTTCGCTGCTGCGGACCAACCGGCGACTGGAGGTCGCACGCGCCGAGGTCCGCGCGCTCTCGGGCTTCATCCCGATCTGCGCGCACTGCAAGAACGTCCGCGACGACGCCGGCTACTGGCAGTCCGTGGAGGCGTACGTGGCGTCGCGCTCCGAGGCGCAGTTTTCGCACGGCATCTGCAACAACTGCGGGCCGGCACTCTACGGTGAGGACTGGGTGCCGCATCCCGGCACCGACGCGGGTGCGGCGCCCGCAGCGCCCTCGTCCGCGGGCTGAGGCGCTAGGGCTCCACCAGCGTTACGCGGTCCGGCTTGTCGGGCACCACGCAGATGAACTCGAAGGGGCCCTCGACGACCTCGTAGCTGTGCGGCACGCCCGCCGGAATGAACAGCGTGTCGTCGGCGCCGACCTCGTGCACCGCGTCGGCGATGCGGATCCGCGCGCGACCGCGCAGCACATACTGCTGGTGCTCGACGAGGTTCGTGTGGTAAGGCATCCCGCCGCCGGCGCCGAAGGTGAAGCGGCGCAGCACGAAGCCGGTCTCGCCCTGCTGCGGGCCGACGAGCACGCGGAAGGCGGCGTCGTGGCCGGCAGGGATGGAAGTGGGGGCGACGGCGTCGGCGGGGCGGACGGTCGCGGCGGGTTGGGAGGTGGCCATAGGCGGGACAACGGGTGAGGGATGCCGTACGTTATCTGACATTGCCCGATCGCGCAGGCTCCCTTCCTTCGGAGACCCACTGTGTCCCGCTCGCTGTCCGCCGTCCGTCGCGCCCTCGGCGCCGCGCTCGCCCTCAGCCTGGCCGCTCCGTTGGCCGCCCAGATTCCCGTCGCAGAGGAGCTGAACGCGCTCCATCTCCGGAGCATCGGGCCGGCGACGATGTCGGGCCGCATCGCCGATGTCGCCGTGGTCGAGTCGAATCCGGCCATCTGGTACGTGGCCACCGCCCACGGCGGCGTGTGGAAGACGACCAACAGCGGCACGACCTGGGCGCCGATGCTGCAGGATCAGGGCTTGATGTCCTTCGGCGACGTGACGGTGTCGCAGCAGGATCCCAATCTCGTGTGGGCCGGCGGCGGCGAGAGCAACAACCGGCAGTCCACGAGTTGGGGCAGCGGCGTCTGGAAGTCCACCGATGCGGGCGAGACCTGGACGCATATGGGGCTCGCGGAGTCCAAGCACATCCATCGCATCGTGATCGACCCGACGAACAACGACGTGGTGTACGTCGCGGCGACGGGGCCGCTGTTCGGCAGCGGCGGTGAGCGCGGCGTGTACAAGACGACCGACGGGGGGCGCAGTTGGCGCCGCGTGCTGGCCGGCGATGCCGACACCGGCGCGAACGACATCGTGATGCATCCGCGCGATCCCAAGGTGCTGTTCGTCTCGTTGTACCAGCGTCGGCGCAGTGAATGCTGTATGAACGGCGGCGGGCCCGGCAGCGGGCTGTTCCGCACGGCCGATGGCGGCGAGACCTGGTCGCGCGTCGAGGGCGGGTATCCCAGCGGCGTGCTCGGGCGCATCGCGGTGGACATCTCACGCTCGCATCCCGACGTGGTGTACTCGTTGGTCGAGGCGCCGGCGCCGGCGCAGGGCCAGACGGCGCAGACCGGACTGTGGCGCTCCAACGACGGCGGCGCCAGTTGGGAGAAGGTGAACAACGCCAATCCGCGCCCGATGTACTTCTCGAAGGTCTTGGTGGACCCGACGACGCCCGAGACCCTGTACTTCGGTGGCGTTGGCCTGCATATGTCGCTCGACGGCGGTAAGTCCGTGGAGCCGGACGCGGCGCTGGCCACGCACGATGACATCCACGCGCTGTGGGTGAATCCGGCCAACCCGCTGCACATCGTCATCGGGAACGACGGTGGGATGGCGGTCTCGCACGACCAGGCCAGGCGCTGGCATTTCGTGCCGAACTTGCCGGTGGGGCTGTTCTATCACGTGAGCTTCGACAACAGCGTCCCGTTCAACATCTGCGGCGGGATGCAGGACAACTACAACTGGTGCGGCCCCAGCCGCTCGCGCTTCAGCCGCGGCATCCAGAACTACGACTGGTTCCAGATCCTCGGCGGCGACGGCTTTCACGCGATTCCCGACCTGCGCGACCCGCAGATCGTGTATACCGAGTCGCAGAACGGCAATATGATCCGCCGCAACATCGTCACTGGGGAGTCCAAGAGCATCCGGCCGACGCCGCTGAACGTGTCGCCGGCACCGGCGCAGGGCGAGACATACCGCTACCAGTGGGATGCGCCGATGATGCTCTCGCCGCACGATCCGGGTGTGCTCTACGTGGCGGCCAACAAGGTCTTCCGCTCGACCGACCGCGGCGATTCGTGGACGGTGATTTCGCCGGACCTCACGACCCAGGCCAACCGGGACACGATCCTGACGATGGGCGTGGCGGGCCGCGACATCACGATCGCGCGCAACGACGGCATCTCGTTCTGGCCGGCGATCGTCTCGCTGGCAGAGTCGCCGGCGCAGCGCGGCGTGCTCTGGACCGGAACCGACGATGGCACCGTCAGCGTGACGCGCGACGGAGGTGCGACGTGGACGAATGTGACGGCGAACATCCCCGGGTTCCCGCGCGGGGCCTACGTCGGTGAGGTGGTGCCGTCCAAGGCGGCCGCCGGCCGTGCCTACGTGGTGGTGCCGAACTACCGGCAGAACGACTACGCCGCCTACGTGTGGGTGACCGAGGACTTCGGTGCCAGCTTCACTCGCGTGGACGCCGGGCTGCGCGGCGAGACGGTGCGCACCCTCACCGAGGATCCGCGCAACGCCGACGTGCTCTACGCCGGCACCGAGACGGGCCTCTTCGTCTCGCTCGACCGCGCCCGCAGCTGGCGCCGCTTCAAGTCGAACCTGCCGGACGTGCGCATCGACGAGATCACGATCCATCCGCGCGACAACGCGATGCTCGTCGCCACGCACGGGCGGGCGCTGTTCGTGCTTGATGACCTCGCGCCGGTGCAGGAGCTGGCCGCCGCGACGGCGTCCGCCCGCGCGGCGACGCTGTTCACGCCCGCGAACGCGCTGCAGTGGAAGCTGAAGGATGACCGCAACGAGGAGTTCTGGGGGCACCAGTGGTTCGCGGGAGAGAACCCGCCGGTGGAAGCGGTGCTGCACTTGCACGTGGCCAGGCCTCCAGCGGCGATGGAGCTTCGCGTGCGGAGTGCGCGCAACGAGCTCGTGCGCACGATTCCCGTGCCGGATGCGAAGCGCAGTGCCGGGTTGCAGGCGCTGTGCTGGGATATGCGCTACGCTCCGATTGCGACCGGTAGCGCGCCCGCCGGAGGTCCGGGTGGTGGTGGCGGCGGCTTCGGCGGGCAGGGCGCGCCGCGCCCGATTCCCGACGTGCGCGCCCCGATTCCCGAACCTGGCTACAAGCCGAAGAACATCTGCGGCGGTGGCGGCGGTGGCGGCTTCGGCTTCGGCGGGGGCGCGGCCAATGCCGGTCCGTACGTCTCGCCGGGCCGTTACGACATCGAACTGGTCGCCGACGGCGCCGTGATCGACCGCAAGTCACTGACGGTGCTCGCGGATCCCGCCGTGCGATTCACGGCCCAGGAGCGCGCGGGCTACGACCGCCTCACGCGTGAGTTGCACGAGGAGCACCAGCGCGCGGCCACGGTCGTGTCGCGGCTCACGACGCTGCGCAGTCAACTGACCACGGCGACGCAGCGGGCGGACTCGCTTCAGCTCAGTCCGGATGAACGCGCGCGCATCGAGGCGCTGTCCACGCGGCTCGAGGCGATCCGACCGACCTTCGGTCTCAGCATCACGCCGCCGCAGGGCGGCGGGGGTGGGGGCGGAGGCGGCTTCGGCGGCGGTGCCGCGCAGACTGGCAACGTCTACGCGCGCTTCACCGGACTCAAGGCCGGCGTCATCGGACTGTGGGAGACGCCGAGTGCCGGCGTGCAGCGGCAGCTCCGTGATGTGCGTGCGGCGCTGGCGCCGGCGCTTCGTCAGGCCGACGCGCTGCTGGCCGATGCGACGCGGCTCGGCCAGGCGCTGCAGGCGAAGGGGGTGACGCTCGCGCCGTGAGGCGCGGGCGTCACTGCTCCGCTTTCCTGATCCAGAAGTTACGGAGCTGGTCGCCGCCGGAGAGGGCGAGTTGTACCGAAAGGGGATCGTAGCCGTCCCGCGAGACGATGAACAGCGCGGCCCACGCCTGGATGCCGTCGAGGTTGTAGTTCCCGTCGGCATCCGTGGTGGCGGAGACGGAGGCGGACTGGACCGTGACGGTCGCGCCGGCAACCGGCTGGTTGGTTGCCAAATCGAACACGCGTCCGCGCACCAACGTCGTCGGGTAGTTGGACGGCGGCTCTGGCCAGTCCACCCGGTTGGGTTCGCCGTAGATGGCATTGCAGCCGCTAAGCGCCAGGATCGAGAGGATGAGCAGGCGGCGAATCGGCATCGGGCGGGACGGCGAGTGAAGAGTTCGCGGGCGGGTACTGCACCCGTCTAACTTTGTTCGATCCCGCCCCCTGACACAAGCACCTGGGCGACCATTCGCCGCCACTTCCAAATTCCGCCGTGAAGACCACCGCCCGCTTCGACTCGCTGCCCGTCTACCTGCTCGCCACCATCCCGCAGAAGAAGCGGGACCTCCTCGCGCGCGGCGTGGACGTGATCGACCTCGGTGCCGGGGATGCCGACCTGCCGGCTCCGCTCGCCGCCGTCGAGGCCCTGGTGCAGGCGGTGCGGGATCCGGCGATGAGCCGCTACGGCTTCGGGCTCGGCCTGCCGCGCTATCGCGAGGCTGTCAGCGCGTGGATGCAGCGGCGTTTCGGCCAGCGCTTCGATCCCCTCAAGGAAATCGTACCGCTGATCGGCTCCAAGGAAGGCATCGCGCACTTCTGCCTCGCGACGCTGCAAAAGGGTGATGTCGCCATCATCCCGGACCCGGGCTACCTCGCGTACCTGGGCGGCACGCTATTGAGCGAAGCCGAGCCGTATCTCTATCCAATCACACCGCGCACGAACTTTCTTGTCGAGTTGGACGACATCCCGGCCGACGTCCTGTCGCGGGCCAAGGTGCTGTTCCTGAACTACCCGAACAACCCGACCGCCGCCATCGCGCCGATGGAGTACCTCGAGCGCGTGGTGCGTCGCTGCAAGGAGTTGGGCATCGTCCTGCTCTTCGACAACGCGTACTCGGAGATGACCTTCGACGGCTACGTCGCGCCGAGCATCTTCGACGTGCCGGGGGCACGAGACGTGGCCATCGAGTTCCACTCGATGTCGAAGACCTACAATATGACCGGCTGGCGCTGCGGCTGGGCCTGCGGCAATGCGGAGCTGATCGGCGTACTGGCCAAGACGAAGAGCTTCCTCGACACCGGCCAGTTTATGGCGGTGCAGGCGGCGGCGGTGGCGGCGTTGGAGGCACACGCCGATTGGGTGCCGGGTAACATCGCCGTGTTCAAGGAGCGGCGCGACGCGGCCGTGGCTGCGTTTCGCGCCAATGGCTTCGAGGTCGAGGCACCGAAGGCTTCGATGTACCTCTGGGTGCCCTTGCCGACCGACGTGCCATCGCTGGCCTTTCACGAGCGACTGATGGAGGAGGAAGGCGTGATCGTGCTCGCGGGGTCCTCGCTGGGAGCGGGCGGGGAAGGCTTCTTCCGCATCTCCTTCATTACCGGCCCGGCGCGGATCGCCGAGGCGGCCGCGCGCGCGGGACGTGTGCTCGCGCGGATGCGGGGATGAGGCGCGCGGCGGGGCTCGCGGGAATTGCGCTGCTGCTCCTCGTGGGCGCGGGCTGCAGTCGCGCCACGCGTACCGGCGCCGCGCCGCCGGTGCCGGTGGGCCCGACGGATCGCATCCGCCTCGACACGCTCCCCTACGGCGCACGGTTCCGATGGGCGGACCCGCGTTCCGTCTTCGCGGGCGTTTCCGACCGCGACGTCGAACGCGCGATGAGCTTCGAGGCGCACGAGCAGCGCCGATTCTTCCTCGCCGTCCTCGACGCAAACGGCTGGCGCGCCGTCCCGGATAGTGCGGAGTACGCCCTCGTCGCGTTGAAGAGCACGCGTGCGATACGGAATGTCACCTTCGTGCCGGACCCGAGGAACGAAGAGCGGCCTGATCCGTGCGCAGGGCAGTTACCGCAGAACTGCCGCCCGCCACGACAGATTCACTATCCGCCGCGGAGGGTTGTCGAGGACCAGACCGAGGTCCGGCAGCTGTATGCCGTCGTCCGGCTGCGCGACGGCGCCACACGCTGGTGGATCGTGCTCGGCGAGAACCCCGGCGGTGTGCCGGTCGCACTTCTGCAGATGCTCCGGAACGGCCACGAACACTGAGTCGCGCCGTTCAGCAGGCCACCGTCGACGCGCGTAGTCTTCCTGTGCGTCTTCACTCCAGCCTCGACCAACCGATGCGTCTACTGCGAAACAGCCTCCTTGCCCTCCTGATCGTGCCCGGGGCGCTCGCCGCCCAGCGGGCGATGCAGCCCAACGACTGGCATCGCCTCACGAACGTGTCGCAACCCGCGATGTCGCCGGACGGCCGCAGCGTCGCCTTCACCGTGACGACCGTCAATGAGCGCGAAAACAAGCGGCACCAGGAAGTCTGGGTGGTGCCCACCGCCGGTGGCGATCCGCAGCGCTATACCGCGTCAGCCTTCGAGAGCAGTTCGCCGCGCTTCTCCCCCGACGGCAAGTACCTGTTGTTCTCGTCGCAGCGCCCGGGCGGCAGCGGCAACACCTGGGCCATCCGAATGGACGCACCGAGCGGAGAGGCGACACAGTTGGAGAATTGGCCGAACGGGTCGTGGCCGCGCGACGGCAAGTTCGCCGTCTTCTCGGCGCCGGTCGCGACGGATTCTGCGCCGGCGGCCCCCGCAGGGCCGGACCCCTTCGCACGGATGCAGGCGATGGCGCGTCCGCCCTTCGGCGCCATCACCAAGCCGGTGGACCCGGCACGCTTCGACGGCCGACACATCGTGCACCAGCGCTACAAGGCCAACGGGCCGGGCTTCCTGCCCGGTGCGCGCACGGCGCCGCAGGTCCGTCCGCAGCAGCTCTTCACGCAAGCGCCGGGCGCGCGTCGCACGCAGCTGACGAGCACGGCGTACTCCCATCGGAGCCCGGTGGTCTCGCCGGACGGACGCTTCATCGCGTTCATCGCCGACGCCGAGCTGCGCCCGGATTCCCTCGTGCAGGCCATCGCCGATTCGCTGAGTCGGCTGCCCTACGACACCGCGCGCGATGAGGCGCCGCGCAACGACGCCGACATCTATATCATCCCCGTCGCCGGCGGCACGCCGCGCAAGCTCGCGGCGCTGACGGGCACGGAGACGAACCTCACGTGGTCGCCGGATGGTCGGCAGCTGGCGTTCGTGCACCGCGAAACGCGGGCGTCGAACGCGCGGCTGATGGTGATCCCGGTGGCCGGCGGCACGCCGACCAACCTCACGCCCACCTGGCAGTACGAGCCGGGCGGAATGGAGTGGCTGCCCAGTGGCGAGATCGCGATGTGGGCGGAGATCGGCGGCAGCTCCGCGCTGCACCTGGTGAACCCGCGCACCGGACAGATGCGGACCGTGCTGAGCGGACGTCGCAAGATGAATGGCTACAGCTTCGACGCTGCCGGGCGGCAGGTCGCCTACGTATCGACGAGCGTCACGCAGCCCACGGAGCTGTATGTCGCCGGCGCCGACGGGCGGAACGAGCGCAAGCTCACGGGCTTCAACGACGCGCTGAACCGCGAAGTCGCCTGGAGCGACGCCGAGCGCATCACGTACAAGTCGGTCGGCGACGTGGAGATCGAGGGCTGGCTGATGAAGCCCTTCGGCTACCAGGCGGGTCGGCGCTATCCGCTGGTGCTCTACATCCACGGCGGACCGCACTCGCAGTACGGGGAGCAGTGGTTCGACGAGACGCAGAACCTCGCGGCCGCCGGCTTTATGGTGCTGTACACGAATCCGCGCGGGTCCAGCGGCTACGGCGCCGACTTCACGTACAGCACGCGCGGCCGCTGGTTCGCCGAGGACTACGAGGACCTGATGAAGGCCGTCGACATCGTCGCCGCGCGGCCGGACGTGGATTCCACGCGGATGGGCGTCACCGGCGGCTCCTACGGCGGCGTGATGACGGCGTGGGTCACGGTGAAGACGAACCGCTTCAAGGCGGCGCAGGCGGACCGAATGATCTCCAACTGGTGGTCGTGGTGGGGCACCTCCGATGCCCAGGGCCTCACCGAGTTCGAGTTCTTCGGCCGCCCCTGGGACAACCCGGCGATGTACGACTCGCTCTCGCCGATCCGCTACGTGCGCCAGGTGCAGACGCCGACGTTCATCCTGCAATCCGAAGAAGACCACCGCACGCCGATGACCGACGCCGAGCAGTGGTTCGCGGCGCTGGTCCGCCAGGGGGTGCCGGTGGAGTTCGTGCGCTATCCGCGGTCCACCCACGACCTTTCGCGCACGGGCGAGCCCTGGCTGCTGGTGGACCGGCTCGGGCGGCTCCGCGACTGGTTCGGGCACTGGTTGCAGTAGCCGCGTCGCGCATCCCGTCGCATCTTCTGCGGGGTCCCGCCGGCCAGTAGGCGCGGCGGGCTCCCCCTTTCCCCCCGAGCGCACCCCGTATGTCTGAACAGAAGGAAGAGTGGGGCACCAAGTTCGGCGCCATCCTCGCCGTCGCCGGATGTGCCGTCGGACTGGGCAACTTCCTCCGCTTTCCCGGCCAGGCGGCCGCGAACGGCGGCGGCGCCTTCCTGATCCCGTACTTCTTCGCGCTCGTGTTGCTCGGCATTCCGATCGCCTGGGCCGAGTGGACGATGGGGCGCTACGGCGGCAAGAAGGGGCTGCACGGCGCACCGATGATTCTCGGTGCCGTCGGGCGCGGCCGGCTCGCGCGGTACCTCGGCGTGCTGGGCGTGCTCGTCCCGCTGGGTGTCTCGACGTACTACGTGTTCATCGAGACCTGGACCTTCGCCTACTTCCTCAAGTACGTGACCGGCGGCATCGGCATCGACGCCACGGCCAGCATCGCGGAGCAGACGGCACAGTCGGGCAGCTTCTATTCGCTGGTCACCGGTGCCGACGGCGACGGCAATCTCTTCACTGGCGATTCGCGCTTCACCGTGATCAGCTGGGCGGTGGTGTTCGCGATCAATATGACGTTCGTATTCCGCGGGCTCGCCAAGGGCATCGAGCGCTTCATCACCTACGCGATGCCGGTGATGGCCGTGTGCGCCCTTGTCGTGCTCATCCGCGTGCTGACGCTCGGTACGCCGGACCCGGAGCGGCCGGACCAGAACGTGCTCAACGGGCTCGGCTATATGTGGAACCCGGACTTCACGGCGCTCACCAACTTCCGCACCTGGCTGGCGGCGGCGGGGCAGATCTTCTTCTCGCTCGGCGTGGGTTTCGGCGTGATCATCAACTTCGCGTCGTACCTCAAGCGCAAGGACGACATCGCGCTCTCGGGACTGACCGCCAATGCCACCAACGAGCTGTTCGAAGTGGGCTTCGGCGGAATGATCACGCTCACGGCCGCCTTCGTGTTCCTCGGGCTCAGCGGCACGGCCGGTGCCGTGGCGACCGGGTCGTTCGGCCTCGGGTTCAATACCTTGCCGGTGGTCTTCGCGCAAATGGGCGGTTTCCAGAACGTAATTGGTGCCGTGTGGTTCCTGATGCTCTTCCTCGCCGCCGTCACCAGCTCGCTGACGATGTACGCGCCGGCGGTGGCGCATCTGAAGGAAGCCACGGCCTGGTCGCACAAGAAGTCCACCACCGTCATCGCGGTGATCGGCACGATGGGTGCGCTGCTCACGCTGTGGTTCACGGCCGGCGGCGCCTTCTGGAGCACGGTGGACTTCTGGGTCGGGACCTACCTGATCTTCGTGCTGGCAATGGTGCAGATCATCTACTTCGGCTGGGTCTTCGGCATCGACCGCGGCTGGGCCGAGCTGCACCAAGGCGCGGCCATCCAGGTGCCATCCATCTTCAAGCTCGTGATGAAGTACGTCGCGCCGGCGTACCTCATCATCGTCTTCGTCGGCTTCTCGGTGCAGAGCCTGGCCGCCGAGCTGCGCAACTCCTGGGCGAGCACGGGCTCGCGGATGGGGCTGCTGACCATCGCGGCGCTGCTGCTCTACTTGGTCGTCGTGACCTGGTGGGGCGAGAAGCGCCTCCGCGCCGCCGGCGTGGACATCGACGACACTACTCCTGCTGACTGAGGCCCACCGATGACCATCTGGGGTTGGATCTTCATGACGGTGTCGCTGGCCTGCGTGTGGGGCGGCGTCATCTGGTGCTTCCGCAAGGTCCTCAAGACGACGCAAGAGGAGAAGGTGCCGGTCGGCTTCGGCCCCTGACCTGCGCGGCGACGGCCGGTGAGCCCGCGCTACGCCTTGGGCGCGGGCACGCCGGTCACACCGCCGGACACGATGAACGCCAGCACGTCCGAGCTCGGCGCGCCGATTGGCGTCACCCGCGCCGCCGGCACCACCACCAACTGCCCCGCGAAGTTGTACGACTGCGGGAAGTACACCGCGACGTCGTCGGCGAGCCCGAGATCCGCCAGCGATTTCTGCGTGATGAAGCCGAAGGTGCGCACCGCACCGTCCGCGCTCAGCGCCACCAGCACCGGCGAGTCGAAGCGCCGCTTCTCGCCCACGAACGCGTCGAGCAGGTCCTTGGTCGCGTTGTAGAGGATCCGCACGAAGGGCAGGCGGTCCAGCATCGCCTCCAGCGACTCCACGAGCGAGTTCCACAGCAGGTTGGAGCCGAGGAAGCCGACGAGGGTGATGGCGGCCAACGTGATCAGCAGGCCCAGTCCGGGAATCGGGATGCCGAGCCAGCCGTCGATCGTCGTGAGCGTCACCCACACCACCGCGGCGGTCACGGCGAGCGGGATCGTGAGGACGAGGCCGCGGAGGAAGTACGAGCCGAGTCGTTTCATTGGACGGGGCAACGGCAGAGGGAGACTGCGCGTACATTAGGCGTCGCTCGCTGAAGATAACCCCGACCCGACAGAACCGATGCGCCCTCGCTCCCTGCGCCGCCTTGCCTGCGCCGCCGCACTGGCCCTCGTCCTCCCGACGCTCCTGCTCGCCCAAGGCGAGCGCAAGGTGCTCACGCAGGACAGCTACGATCTCTGGCGCACCATCCTGCAGCCGACGCTGTCGCCGGACGGTCGTTGGGCGGTCTACACGCTCACGCCGACGGTCGGAGACGGCCAGCTCATCGCTCGCGCGACCTCCGGGAGCACGGAGTACCGCGTCTCTCGCGGCAGCACCGGGCGCCCGCTACAGTCGGTGACCGGCCAAGGGTTCACTGCGCAGGCTGCCCAGATCACGGGAGACTCGCGCTTCGTGGTCTTCCTGCAATACCCGACGCAGGGCGCGCTCGACTCGGCTCGCGCACGCCGCGCACGCCCCGCCGACCAGCCGCGGTCGGCGCTGGCCATCCTCTCGCTCACCGACGGCAACGTCGCGACCGTCGAGAAGGTCCGCGGCTTCCAACTCGCGCGTGATGGCGGCCGTGTCGTCGTCTACCAGCTTGAGGCAGACACCGCCGCCGCTGGCGCGGGTGCCGGTGGCAACGCCCGCGGCGCGCGTCCGGACTCCGCGGCCCGTCCTGCGCGCCGCAAGGACAGCGGCAGCCCGCTCGTCATCCGCGACCTCGCCAGCGGCGCCGAGACACGCATCGAGGGCGTGACGAATTACGTGTTGCACGACAGCGAGCGCTGGATCGCCTACAGCCGCACCGGTGCCGACTCGCTG
Source organism: Gemmatimonadaceae bacterium (assembly GCA_019637355.1). NCBI lineage: Bacteria > Pseudomonadati > Gemmatimonadota > Gemmatimonadia > Gemmatimonadales > Gemmatimonadaceae > Gemmatimonadaceae bacterium. Next base: position 1,012,388 of record JAHBVT010000001.1, read on the forward strand.
GGCGTGGACGGTGTCTACGTGCGTGACCTCGGCACGGGCGCCGAGACCGCGCTGATGCGGGCCACCGGCAACTACAGGTCGCTGGCCTTCGACGAGGCGGGCACGCAGCTCGCTTTCATCAGCGATGCTGACACGTGGGGTGCCGAGACGGCGCGCTACGCGCTGTACCACGCCGCGCTCAGCGGGCCGCGCAACCGGCCGGGGCCACAGGCCGCCACGCGCATCGCCACTGCCGCCGACGTCGCGACGGGGATGGAGATCGCCGAGCGTTCGCGCGTGCAGTTCGTGAAGGGCGGCGGCGTGCTCGGCTTCGGCATCTCGCGTGAGCTGCCCGACTCGATTCCCGCCGACTCGCTGGCCGACAAGGCGGTCGTTGACCTCTGGCACTGGCAGGATACGCGCACGCAGCCGATGCAGCGCCAGCAGGCGGGGCAGGACCGCAACCGGCAGTACACCGCCGTCTGGCACGTCGCGTCGCGGCAGCTGCGCGTCCTCGGCTCGCCTGACCTCCCCAACGTCTCGCTCTCGGACGACGGTCGCACGGCCATTGCCGTGACGAACGTGCCCTACCAACTGGATGCCATTAGCGGGGAGGGCGGCAACGACGTTCACCTCATCAACACCGTCACCGGCGCATCGCGCCAGCTGGCCATCAAGATCCGCGGCGGTGCGCAGCTCTCGCCGGGCGCCAAGTACGTGACGTGGTGGGAGAACGGGGCCTGGCGCGTGCACGACGTCGCGGCCAACCGCACGCGTGAGCTGACCGCGGGCATCAGCGGCGTCTCGTTCGCGCAGGAGACGCACGACACGCCGAGCGAGCCGGGCTCCTGGGGCCTCGGCGGTTGGACGCGCAATGACGCCGTCGTGCTCGTCAACGACCGCTTCGACATCTGGGAGGTGGATCCGACCGGCCGGAGCGCGCCGCGCAACCTCACGGATGGCGTCGGGCGCCGCGACAGCATCGTGTTCCGCATCGTGAACCTCGATCCGGACGCGGGCGCCATCGACCCCGCGCAGCCGCTGCTGCTGCGCGCCTTCGACCGCCGCACGAAGGATGCCGGCGTGTACCGCGAGCGCCTCGGCGTGGCCGCCCAGCCCGAGCGGCTGCTGATGGCGCCCAAGACCTGGCCGGTGCTGCAGCGCGCGCGTCGTGCCGAGCAGTACCTCGTGGCCCGCGCCGACTTCCGCGAGTATCCCGACCTGTGGACGGGCGCGCGCTTCGACGCCCTTACGCGCATTTCGGATGCGATGCCCGAGCAGCGAGAGTACCGCTGGGGCAATGCGCGACTGCATCGCTGGCTCAACAGCGACGGCGTGCCGATGGAAGGCATCCTCTACACGCCTGAAGGCTTCGACCCATCCAAGCAGTACGCGATGGTCGTGTACTTCTACGAGCAACTCTCCGACAACCTGCACCAGTACCATCGGCCGGCCGGGCGCAACATCGTGAACCCGTCGGTCTACACCTCGCTCGGCTATGTGGTGTTCTTCCCGAACATCCACTATACACCGGGTTATCCCGGGCCCAGCAGCCTCAAGAGCATCGTGCCTGGCGTGCAGTCGCTGATCCAGGCGGGCTTCGTGGATCCCAAGCGCGTCGGCATCGGCGGCCAGTCGTGGGGCGGCTACCAGACGGCGTACATCGTGACGCAGACCAACCTGTTCGCGGCGGCCGTGCCGAACGCGACCGTCTCGAATATGACCTCGGCCTACGGCGGTATCCGCTGGGAGAGCGGCGTCGAGCGGGCGATCGTGAACTACGAGCGCGGGCAGAGCCGCATCGGCGGTTCGCTCTGGGAGTACCCCGAGCGCTACATCGAGAACTCTCCGTTGTTCTTCCTCGACCGCGTGACGACGCCGATGCTCTTCATGGCCAACGACAACGACGGGGCGGTCCCGTGGTACCAGGGCATCGAGCTGTTCGTCGGATTGCGCCGCCTGGGCAAGGAGGCGTATATGCTCAACTACAACGGCGACGCGCACAACCCGCGGAAGTATGCGAACCAGAAGGACATTGACCGGCGGATGCAGGAGTTCTTCGCGCACCACCTGCTCGGGCAGCCTGCGCCGGACTGGATGGTGCGGGGGATTCCGTTCTTGGAGCGGGGGAGAGATCAGCTCAATAGGTGACGGATGACGGATGACGGAAGGGGTGCGCACCGAATGCTGCGGTGCGCACCCCGTCCGTCTTCAGTCTTCCGTCTTGTAGCGCTACTTCGCGCCCGTCTCCGCCGGCGCCACCGTCTGCAGGTACTTCCAGATCGCCGTCATTTCCACCGGCGTCATCAGCTTGGTGGCCTGCACCGGCATCACGGGATTGATGGCCGAACCGTCCGGGCGCGTACCGTCCGTGAGCGCCTTGACGAAGGCTGGATAGTCGTAGGCGGCCAGTCCGGTCGGCGTGAGGTTGGATGCCTGCGGCCAGCCCGGCGGCGCACCGGAGATCGGGCCGCCGCTGTAGTTCGCGCCGTGGCAGCCAGAGCAGCCGCCTGCGGCCAAGTAGCGACCGTACTCGACGGTCGAGTCAGCGGGCACCGACGCCACCACATCCGTGGTGTGCGTGACCGCGTCGGCGGGGAACAGCGGCATCTTCCCGGCGGCGTAGAGGGCGCGCGCCACCGGACCGATGCGCATCGGGGGCGTCTCGCGGTCCACCGGGGCGACGGTGCGCAGGTAGGCGATGAGCGTGCCGACGTCCTCGTCCGAGAGCAGTTGGTACTCGTGCGAGGGCATAATGACGAGGCGGCGGCCGTCAGCCGCGACGCCGTGTCGGATGGCGCGTTCGAGGTCGGCATCGCTCATCTTGGCGAGCAGTCCGCCGCGTCCGGCGGTGATGTTGGGACCCGAGATGCGGCCGATGGGGAAGTTGTCGAGCAGCGTGAGGCCGCCGTAGTCCTCGCCGTGGCAATCGGCGCACTTGGCCAGCGCCTTCATCACGTGCTCGCCGCGGGCAACAGACGCGGAGTCGGTGGGTGCGACGAACGCGTGTGTGGCAGGCGGAACAGTCGCGTTCAGCTGCGCGTTGGACCACGTGTACAGACCGGTGACGCCAAGCAGGATCGCCACCGCGAAGATCGCCGCCGCGAGGCGTACGACCCGGAAAATCCGATTCACACAATACTCCTGTCAGGGGGTGCGGCAAACCTACGGCCGCCCCACCGGACAGGTTACAAGCCTCTGTCCGGGCACTAGGTTTGAGAAGCCATCGAACGCGGCCGCGTCCGCATCCGTCCCCCATCACGACCGTGGAGCTCGCTCGATGACCCTCGGACAGCGGCTATACGCCAACGCGCTGTACGCCGCGGCCCTCCTGGCCGTCTGGTACATCCTTTCCGGTAAGGCTGACCTCGTGCACTTGGGCACCGGGGCCCTGGCCGTCATCGCCATCGCCGCGACCATCGTGCCGGTAGAGGACGGTACGCGCATCCGCTGGTTGCGCGTGATGCTGTTCCTGCCCTGGCTACTCAAGGAAGTCATCGCCTCCAACCTGCACGTGGCGCGCGTCGTGCTCACCTGGCGCTCGCGCGTCAGCCCGCGCCTGCTGCAGCTCGATCCCCCGCTGCGCTCGCCGCGGGCCCGCGCCGTGCTCGGGATCGCCGCCACGCTCACACCCGGCAGTCTCACGGTGGACGTGGACGAGCAGACGATGCAGGTGCACGCCCTCGACGACGTCTCCGCCCAGGATGCCACGGACGGCGAGATGATGCGGCGCGTCGCCGAGCTCTTCGAGGAGTCGGCCCCGTGAGGCAGGTCTTCCTCGTCGCCCTGGTGCTGTTGCTCGCGCTGCTCCTGCCGTTCCTCGTGCGCGTGATCCGCGGGCCGTCGATCTTCGATCGCGTGGTGGCGCTCAACGGGCTCGGGACCGTGGTGCCGGTGATGCTCGTGCTCATCGGCCTGCTCTACGGCGCCGTCGAGCTCTACGTGGACATCGCGCTGGCCCTCTTCCTGCTCAACCTCTTCACGACGCTGCTCATCGCGCACTACGTGCGCCGCGGACGCGGGGCGGACGCGTGAGCGTACTCGACATCCTCGCCACGGCCTCCATCGCCATCGGGCTGTTCTTCCTGCTCGTGGGCGCGATGGGCATCCTCCGCCTGCCGGACCTCTTCTCGCGCCTGCACGTGACCGGTGTGCTCGACACGCTGGCGGTCCCGATGATCTTGGTCGGCGTGGCGCTGCACCTGGGGCTGCGACTGGTCTCGGTGAAGCTCGTGCTGGCGACGATCTTCCTCGCGGTCACGAGTCCGCTCGTGGGCCACCTGCTCGCGCGCGCGGCGCTTGAGGCGGGCGAGAAGCCGGCCCGCCAGGACTGACCGTGCTCATCTACGTCGCCGAAGTCCTCAGCCTGCTCGTCGCCGTGGTGGCCATCGCGCTCCTCGGCGTACGGCATCTGCTCACATCGGTGGTCCTGCTCTCGGTACTCAGCGCCGCGCTCGCGCTCACCTTCGCCATCCTCGGCGCCGTCAGCGTGGCCTTCTTGGAAGCCGTGGTCGGCACGAGCATCTCCACGATCTTCTTTATGGGCCTGATGCGCTGGGTGGATCCCTCGCAGCTCACGCGCAAGAGTCTTGGCGACCGCCTGCGCGCCGCGGTGCCGGCGCTCGGCCTGGGCGCGGTGCTGATGTACGGCATCAACGCCCTCCCGCGCTTCGGCAATCCGGCGGCGCCGGCGACGCAGCACGTCAGCCCCTACTACGCCGCCAATAGCGTCGCCGATATGGCCTCGCCGAACGTCGTCGGCGCGATCCTCGCGGACTACCGCGGCTTCGATACGATGATCGAGGCGGCGGTCGTCGTCACGGCCGTGCTCGCCTGCCTCCTCGTGCTCCGGCAGCGCGTATGATGCGGCCCTTCAATTCCCTGATGCTGCGCCTGCTGATGGCGCTGCTGCGCGGCGCCATCCAGCTCTTCGGTGTGTACGTGTTGCTGCACGGGCACTATGCGCCTGGCGGCGGCTTCGTGGCGGGGGCGCTGTTTGCCGCCGCGATGATCCTGCCGCGGCTCACGCGCGGCACCGCCGATGACGCGCTGACGCTCTCGCCGCGCGGAGCGCTCGTGCTCTCGGCGACGGGTATCCTGCTCTTTGCACTGGTCGCGGCCGTGCCACTGGCCCTAGGCGGACCCTTGCTCGACTTCGGCACGCTGCCGCTCGCCGACACCCTCGCCGAGCGCCGCTCGCTTGCCGCGCTGCTCATCGAGACCGGCGTGGCGATGGCGGTCGCCGGCGCGATGCTGTCGATCTTCCTCTCGCTCACCGCCGAGGAGGGCAAGACCGCGTGATGGACTACCTCGTCGGCCGGGGGCCCCTGTTGCTCTTCGTGGTGCTCGCCTGCCTGGGCGTGTACCTGATGATGAGCGAGCGCAACCTCTTCAAGGCCGTTGTCGGGCTGTACCTCTTCCAGACCGGCGTCATCGTGCTGTTCATCGCGATGGGCTTCCGCAGCGACGGCACGATCCCCTTCGCCGCCGAAGGCCGCGTGATGCACAACGCCTTGCCCCACGCAATGATGCTCACGGCCATCGTCGTCGGCATCGCGACCATCGGCGTCGCCATCGCGATCCTCCGGCGCATCCAAGCGGAGTTCGGCAGCATCGAGGAAGGCGGGGCGGGGGACGAGGGCGCGTGAGCCAGTCGCTGCCGGCGCTGCTTTTCTTCATCCCCTTCGTCGCGGCGCTGGTGGTCACGGCGCTCGCGCCGTTCGCACCCCGCGCCGCCCGGCCGCTCGGTATCGTCGCCTTGCTGGGGAGCACGCTCGCCGCGGTCGTCGGTTGGCAGCGTGTGCTTTCGGACGGCACGCTGCGGACCAGCCTCGGAGGATGGGCGGCGCCGCTGGGCATCGAGCTGGCCCTCGATCCGCTCTCCGCGTTGATGGCCGTGCTCGTACTCGGCACCGCGTCCATCGTGCTCGCGGCCACCGGCGCCTGCCTGCGCGAGGAGTTTGCCGGCCGCGAACCGTTCTTCGTCGCGCTGGCGCTGTTGCTGGTGGCCGGCCTCACGGGCATCGTCGTCACCGGCGACCTCTTCAACCTGTTCGTGCATCTCGAGGTCGCGAGCCTCAGTGCCTACGCCTTGGTTGCCGCCGGCGATCGCGGTGCGCCGCGCGCTGGCTTGCGCTACCTGCTCATCGGCAGCTTCGGCGCCTCGCTGTTCCTAGCGGGCATCGGGTTCATCTACGGCGGCACCGGCACGCTGAATATGGCTGACGTCGCCGAGCGCATCGGCAGTGCGGACCCGCGCCTGGTGCGCGTCGGCGGCCTGCTGATGGTGACGGGCCTCGCCGTGAAGATGGGCCTGTACCCGCTGCATCTCTGGATGCCGTCGGCGTACGCGCGCGGTCCCATCTCCTCGGCCGCCTTGATGGCGCCGCTGGTCACGAAGGTCTCCGCGTATGCGTTGCTGCGCGTGCTGTTCTGGACCTTCGGGCTGGGGTTGGCGGTCGGGGACTTGCCGCTGGCGGAAGCGACGGCCTGGCTCGGCGCCGCAGCGGTGGTCGCCGGCGGCGCGATGGCCTTCGTGCAGACCGACCTGCGCCGCCTGCTCGCGTACTCCAGCGTCGGGCAGATCGGCATCGTCGCACTGGGCATCGGGCTTGCCGATGTACCCGGCCTCACCGGTGCGGTCCTGCACATCACGAGCGATGCCATCGTGAAGGCGGCACTGTTCCTCGCCGCCGGGACGGTCGCGTTGCGCCTCGGCATCACCGAGGTGGCAGAGCTGCATCGTCTGCGCGGGCGAGCGCCGATTACCAGCGCGGTGCTCGCCATCGGTGGGCTCTCGCTCGTGGGCATTCCGCCGCTGGCCGGCTTCTTCGGCAAGTGGTACGTGCTGAACGCCGCGCTGGCCGAGGGCCGCTGGGCCTTCGTCGCGGCACTGGTCTTCGGGAGTCTCGCGAGCATCGGCTACGTGTTCCGGATGATCGAGCGGCTGTACTTCGTGCCCTCGCCGCTGGTGGCGGACGATCCCTCGCACGAGGGCCGCGGCGGGCTGGTGCTGGCGAGTGCGCTGTTCATCGTCGCTACCATCGCGCTCGGGCTCGGCAACGCCTGGCTGGTGGAGTACGCCGTCGTGCCGGCATTGCCGATGGCGGTGCTGCCGTGAGCCCGGGCACGCTGAGCCTCGTCGCGCTGGCCGCGCCTGTCGCGGCCGGCGTGGCGGCGCTGGTGGTGCCGCGCAAGCTCGCCGGATGGGTGGCGTTCCCGGCCGCAGCGGTGGCGGTGTGGGCCGTGGCGGGCGTGCTTCGCGCGGTGCTGGGCGGCGTGGCGGTCGAGCAGCAGTTGCTTGGGCTCACGCCGACGCTGCCGTTGGCCTTCCGCGTGGACGCACTCGGCGTCACGTTCGCGATGCTGGCCGCGGGGTTGTGGTTGGTCGCGAGCGTCTATGCCGCTGGCTACGCCGAGGCGACCAAGCTCAAGCACCCGCGCCGCTTCTTTGCGGCCTTCGCGGTATCGATCGCCTGCGCGACGGGCGTCGCCTTTGCCGCCGACCTGCTGACGTTCTTCGTGTTCTATGAACTGCTGACCGTCGCGACGTACCCGCTGGTGGTGCATCAGGAGACGGCTCGTGCCTACGCGGCAGGTCGGCGCTATCTGTTGTTTGCGCTCGGCGGCGGGCTCGCTTTGCTGGTCGCGGTGATCTGGACCTGGCAGGCGACCGGAGCGCTGGCGTTCCGCGCCGGCGGGATGCTCGCCGGCAGCGAGGTGGCGACCAGCGCGGCGTTGCTCGCGCTCTTCTTGCTCGGCGTGGCGGTGAAGGCGGCAGTGATGCCGCTGCACGCCTGGCTGCCGGGCGCGATGGTCGCGCCGACGCCGGTCTCGGCGTTGCTGCACGCCGTGGCGGTGGTGAAGGCCGGCGTGTTCGGCCTGTTGCGCGTCGTCGGCTTCGTGTTCGGGCCGGACGCGTTCATCGCGACGGGCGGGCGCACGGCGTTGATGGCGGCGGCGTTGCTCACCATCGTCGCCGGGTCGGTCATCGCGCTCCGGCAGGAGCATCTCAAGCGCCGGCTCGCGTATTCGACCATCGTGCATCTCTCGTACATCGCGCTCGGGGCGGCACTGGCCACGCCGGCGGCCTTCGCGGGCGCGACCGTGCATCTCGTGAACCACGGCTTGGCCAAGATCACGCTGTTCTTCGCCGCCGGCTCCATCTACGCCGCCACCAAGGCCGAGGGCATCGGCGAACTCGCCGGCCTCGGCCGCCGGATGCCGTGGACCTTCGGCGCGTTCACGGTCGCCGCGATCGCGTTGATGGGCATCCCCGGCCTCGCGGGCTTCCCCGGCAAGCTGCTCCTCGCGCGCGGCGCGGTCGAGGCCGACGCCGTGCTCGCGCTCTTCGTGTTGCTCGGCGCGTCCATCTTCACCGCGGCGTACCTGCTGCCGATCCTGCGCATCGCCTACTTCCCTGACGCCGAGCGCATCGGGGCGCAGGCGCAGGTCGAGTCACGCTGGCCGCTGGTGCTGCCGTTGGTGCTGACCGCGGTGGCGACCGTGCTCTTCGGCTGGTGGGCACCGGCGTTGGCGGTGCAGTCGGCGCTGGCCGATGCGGCGGCGCAAGCCGTGTTCGGGGTGGGCCAATGACGTCGGTGGTGATGCATCCAGCGCTGCCGTTCGCCGCCGTGGCATTGGCCAGCCTCGTGCTGCCGCTGCGCGCACAGCGCATCGCGATGTTGCTGGCGTCGGCGCTCGCCCTCTGGATGCTCACGCTGCTGGCCGATGGCGCGGTCACCTCGGTGATGCTGCACGGACACGACTGGGTGCTGCTGTCGATGGACGGGCTCTCGCGCGCCTTCGCGATCGCCTTCGCCGCCTACGGCGGCATCGCGGCGCTCTTTGCCTGGAGCGACGAGGAGCGCGGAGGTGTGCGTGCACAGGCGGCGCTGGTTGCGGGCGGGCTGCTCGTCGTGCTCGCGGGCGACTTGCTCACGGTGTTCGTCGGCTGGGAATGGCTGACCGTCGCGTCGCTGTTCTTGGTCTGGCAGGGCCGCACGCCGGACTCCTGGGATGCCGGCCTACGCTACGTCGCCCTGCACTTCGTGGGCGCGACGCTGTTTCTCGCCGGCATCCTGCTGCGCGCGCCCGTGGCCGGAACGGGGCTCGAGGGCCTCGCCGACGGCAGCACGGCCAGCACGTTGATCCTCCTCGGCGTGCTCGTGAACGCGGCGATGCCGCCGCTGCACGCCTGGCTGCCGGATGCGTACCCGCGGGCGAGTATCTTCGGGACGGTGTTCCTGGCGGCCTTCACGACCAAGGCGGCGGTGTATGTGCTGGCGCGTGGCTTCGCCGGCGCTGAGGTCCTCGTGTACGTCGGCACCGGGATGACGCTCGTTGGCGTGACCTTCGCATTGTTGCAGGACGAGCTGCGCCGCCTGCTGGCCTACCATATCGTGAGCCAGGTGGGCTATATGGTGGCTGGCGTCGGCCTCGGGACGGCGCTGGCGCTCAACGGCACTACCTCGCACGCCGTGGCCCACATCTTCTATAAGGGGCTGCTGCTGATGGGAGCGGGGGCCGTGCTGCACGCCACCGGACGCGAGCGGCTCTCGGAACTCGGCGCGCTCGGGCCCCGCCTACGACTCGTCGCGCTGCTGACCGTCATCGGCGCGGCGTCAATCTCCGGCGTGCCGCTGCTCAATGGCTTCGTGAGCAAGAGTATGATTGTCTCGGCGGCCGGCTACGCGGACCGCGGCGTCATCGCGGCGCTGCTGCATCTCGCCGCCGCGGGGACGTTCCTCAGCGTGGGCCTCAAGCTCCCGTGGTTCGCCTTTGCGGGAGAGGACCACGGAGCGGACGTGGAGCGCCCCGTGCCACGCTCGATGCTGCTCGCGATGGCCCTGGCGGCGGCGGTCTGCGTCGTCACTGGCGTGATGCCCGGATCCACGCTCTACGCCTTGCTGCCCTTTGCCGCGACGTACGCGCCGTTCACGCTCGGTCACTTCGTGGAATCGGCAGCCCTGCTCGGCGTGACGGCGGTGGTGTTCTGGGTCGCGCGGCGCTGGCTGGCGCCGTCGGCCAAGGACATCCCCGACGTGGATCTGCTCTACCGGAAGCCGCTCGGCGCGCTGGTGGACGGGCTGGGCCGGGTGGCCGAGGGGCTGGGGCGCCGCAGCGGCTGGTCCAGCGAGATCGGCCTCGCCCTGCTGTGGCGGCGGCTGGAGCGCTACGGCGAGGCGCACCGGAACCCGACCGTCGCCGTGCAGACCACGGCCATCGTCGCGGTGCTGGTGGCGCTGGCGGTGGTGGCCGGCATCAGCGCGCGCGGCTGAGCGAGTACCGCCGCCGCCCGGCAGTCCGTAACTTTTCCGGATGACTTCGACTTCCCGCCCCGAGACCGCCGCCGGTCCGTCGAGCGCCGCCAAGGCCGCTCCGGAGCCGACGCCCTGGTCCATCGAACGCGCCAAGGCTCTCTACAACATCGAGGGCTGGGGCGACGGCTTCTTCGACGTCAACGAAAAGGGGCGCGTCGTCGTGCGGCCGGACAAGGATCAGCCGACGCGCACGCTGGACCTGCTCGAGCTCGCGCACGACCTCGAGGCGCAGGGCGTCGGCCTGCCCGTGCTGCTGCGCTTCTCCGAGATCCTCAAGGCGCGCATCGAGATGCTGCACGCGCGCTTCGCCCGCGCCATCGAGGAGTTCCAGTACGAGGGCCAGTACACCACGGTGTACCCGATCAAGGTGAACCAGCAGCGCCACGTGGTCGAGGAGATCGTCGAGTTCGGCCACGCGACCGGCGTCGGGCTCGAGTGCGGTTCCAAGCCGGAGCTGCAGGCGGTGCTGGCGCTCTCGGACCGCACCGACCACCTGATCATCTGCAACGGCTACAAGGACGAGGAGTTTATGCGCCTCGCCCTGATGGGCCAGCGTCTCGGACACCGCGTGATCCTCGTCATCGAGCAGGTCAGCGAGCTCGAGGTGCTGCTGCAGGTGGCGGCCGATATGAAGATCGAGCCGACGATCGGCGTGCGCATCAAGCTCTCGGCCGAGGGCTCGGGGCGCTGGGCGCAGAGCGGTGGCGAGAAGTCCAAGTTCGGCCTCACCGCGGCGCAGCTGATGCAGGTCATCGAGCGCCTCAAGGTCACCGGACACACCGACTGGCTGCGACTGATCCACTTCCACCTCGGCTCGCAGATTACCGATATCCGGTTCATCAAGCGCGGCTTGCAGGAGGTGAGCCGCTTCTACGTGGAGCTGCGGCGCCTCGGCCTCGACATCACGTACGTGGACGTCGGCGGCGGCCTCGGCGTGGACTACGACGGCACGCAGAGCACGGCGCAGGCGTCGATGAACTACTCGGCGCAGGAGTACGCCAACGACATCGTCTACACGCTCGCAGAGACCTGCCGTGAGGAGTCGCTGCCGTATCCGCACATCATCTCGGAGTCTGGGCGCGCGTTGACGGCGCACCACGCGCTGATGCTCATCAGCGTCATCGACGTGGAGTCCGCCAACGAGCCGGTGCCGCCCGTCATCGGCGACGAGGATCACGCGCTGCTGCACGAGATGGCCGAGGACCTCAAGACGCTGGGGCGCAAGAACCTCTCGATGCGCCGCATCCACGAGATCTACCACGACGCGACCTTCGACAAGGAGCGCGCCCAGCAGCTGTTCAACTCCGGCGTGCTCTCGCTGCGCGAGCGCGCGATTGCCGAGCAGTTCTACCTGTGCGCGCTCAACGCCGTGGCGCGCGTGGTCAACGGCAAGCGCGAGCGCTTCGACGACATCGTGCGCGACCTCGACGCCGCGCTGGTGGACCGCTACTTCGCCAACTTCTCGCTCTTCCAGTCGCTGCCGGACAACTGGGCCATCGACCAGCTGTTCCCGATTATGCCCATCCACCGGCTCGACGAGGAGCCGACGCGGCGCGGCACGATCCAGGACGTCACCTGTGATTCGGACGGCAAGATCGACCGCTTCATCGGCGGTCGCGATGGTCAGCCCTCGCTGCCCCTGCACGTCTTCCGCGACGGCGATGCGTATTACCTCGGCATCTTCCTCACCGGCGCGTACCAAGAGATCCTCGGCGACCTGCACAACCTCTTCGGCGACACCAATGCCGTGCACATCCGGTTGCGCGGCAACGCCTACGAGGTCACGCACCTCGTGCACGGCGACACCGTCACCGAGGTGCTCGATTACGTCGAGTTCCGTGCCTCCGACCTGCTCGCCACGTTCCGCCGCAAGGTGCAGAACGCCAAGGGCCTCTCGCGCGAGGAGGCCAATATGTTCATCGCCGAGTACGTGGCCGGGCTGGAGGGCTACACGTACTTGGAGGGCGAAGCGGCGCGCTGATCGAGGCGGGCGAACGATTCGCCCGCGATGCACGTAAGTTGGATTGTGCGGCGCGGCGTCTCGCCGTCGCCACCTGATCGATTCCTCTCCCTCGGCACCCGTGCTTCCTGAATTTCACGCCCTCCTGGCCAACGTCGGCCACGACGCTGGATTCGAACACCTGCTGTTGGTCCTCGTCGCCGTCATCGCGGCGACCAAGGCGCTCGGCGCCCTCGCCCAATGGATTGGCCAGCCCGCCGTGCTCGGTGAACTCGTCGCCGGCGTGCTGCTCGGGGCCAGCGTGCTCGGGATCTTCGATCCCAACGATCCCGTGCTCCACGCGATGGCCGAGCTCGGCGTCCTCATCCTGCTCTTCCAGATCGGCCTGCACACCGACCTGAAGTCGCTGACCAAGGTCGGTCCGACGGCGCTGGTGGCGGGCCTCGTAGGTGTCATTCTGCCGTTTGCTGGCGCCCTGGCCGTCACGTCGGCGATGGGGATCGCGCCGCTGCCCAGCGTCGTGATCGGGGCCGCGCTGACCGCGACATCCATCGGCATCTCGGCCCGTGTGCTGTCCGACCTCGGCCAGCTCAAGACGCCCGAGGGTCAGGTCGTCATCGGCGCCGCCGTGTTCGATGACGTCGTCGGCCTGATTATCCTCTCCATCGTCGCCAGTATGGTCGCCGGCGCCGACCTCACGCTCGGCGGTGTCGGGCTCACCGCGGGTGTGGCCATCGGCTTCATCGTCGTCGCGCTCGCGCTTGGCACGCTCACGATCCCGCCGCTGTTCCGGCTGGTCGAGCGAGTGCGCGTGTCCGGCACGCTGAGCACGGTGGCGCTGGGCTTCGCGCTGCTGCTGGCGCTGATGGCCACGCACGCCGGCTCGGCGATGATCATCGGTGCGTTCGCGGCCGGGCTCATCCTGCACCCGACGCCGCAACGGCACGAGATCGAGGAGAGCGCGACGCAGCTCGGCTTCTTCTTCGTGCCGATGTTCTTCGCGTCGGTCGGCGCCTCGGTGGACCTCTCGGCCCTGGTGACGCGTGAGGCCCTGCTCGTGGGCAGCCTGCTGATCGTCGTCGGCGTCGCCGGCAAGGTGCTCGCGGGCTTCGCGCCTTGGTGGTTCAAGGGCAACAAGCTGCTGGTCGGCGTGGCGCTGGTGCCGCGCGGTGAAGTGGGCCTGATCTTCGCGAAGCTCGGTCTCGCCTCCGGTGTGCTCAGTGGGCCCCGCTTCGGTGCGCTGATGCTGATGGTCGTCGTCACGACCTTCCTGACGCCGCCGATGCTGAACCTGATCGCCTCGCGGCGTGCGCCGGACGACGAGATGGCGCCCGACCACGTCGGCATCGACGACCTCGTGGTCGGCAGCAGCAGCCGCAAGTCGCGGAAGCTGAAGAAGCTGCACGAATGACGGATGACTAATGACGGATGACGGATGACGAATGACGAATGACGGATGACGAATGCTTGAACGGCGCGAGAACCGAAGTCTTCGCGCCGTTCACGCTTCCGTCATCCGTCCGGAAGTCAGCGCGCCCCGTACCGCTTCGCGACCTCGGCCCAGTTCACCACGTTCCACCACGCGTCGATGTAATCGGGCCGGCGGTTCTGGTACTTGAGGTAGTAGGCGTGCTCCCAGACGTCGAGGCCGACGAGGGCGTGGCGGCCTTCCATCAGCGGGTTGTCCTGGTTGGGTGTGGACTCGATGCTGACGCTGCCGTCCTTGGCGGCCACCAGCCAGGCCCAGCCGGAGCCGAAGCGGCCGACCGCAGCGGCCTTGAAGGCGTCGCGGAACTTGCCGAAATCACCGAAGGCTTTGGTGATGGCGGCGCCGAGCGCGTCGCCGGGCTCGCCGCCGGCCTTGGGGGCCATCGTGGCCCAGAACAGCGAATGGTTCCAGTGGCCGCCGCCGTTGTTGCGCACGGCGCCGCGCACCGCCTCGGGTACCTTGGCGATATTGGCGCACAGGTCATCCAGCGACCACGAGGCGAGCTCCGGCGCCTTCTCGATCGCGGCGTTGAGGTTCGTCACGTAGGCGTTGTGGTGCTTGCCGTGGTGGATCTCCATCGTCTGCGCGTCGATGTGCGGCTCGAGCGCGTTGCTGGCATAGGGCAGGGCAGGAAGCGAATGGGCCATCGGGGGACTCCGGATGAAGTGCGAGGAGACTGGCGAACTGACTCGTGCAAGATATATCCGCACGCGCGGCGTTACGCTCCCGCGAGCGGCGCCCGCGTCACGCCGGTGCGGAGCGCCGCGCCTTCCACCAGCCGTAGATGCCCGGCGTGATGGAGAGCAGGATGATGCCGATGATCAACTTCTCGACGTGCTGGTCGAGGCCGGGCACCATCTTCACCACATAGTAGCCGGTGAGCAGCATCGACCAGATCCAGAGCAGGCCGCCGATCACGTTGTAGAAGACGAAGGTCGGGTAGTGCATCCGGGCGGCGCCGGCGACGACCGGCGCGAAGGTGCGCGCGAACGGCATGAAGCGGGCGAGGATGATGGTCTTGCCGCCGTGCTTCTCGTAGAAGCGGTGCGCCGCCTGCAGGTGGCTTTGCTTGAACCAGCGCGAGTCTTCCTTCTTGAAGAGCGCCTCGCCGGAGCGGCGGCCGATGCCATAGGCGATCTGGTCACCGACGATCGCCGCGACCGAGCAGAGGACGCCGAGCGTCCAGACGTTGAGTGGCGAGTTCACTGCCGCGGCGGCGAGGCCGGCCGTCACCAGCAGCGAGTCGCCCGGTAGGAAGGGGAACAGCAGCCCCGTCTCGATGAAGATGATCGCGGTGATGCCGACGTAGCCGGCCGTGGCGACGAGCGACTCGAGGTCGCGGAGCTGGTGGAACAGGTCGAGGAGGAAGTCCATATCCGGAGAAAGCTAAGCGTGGCGCGCACCGCGGCGCATCGCGCGCCGCTAGTTTTCGCCCCTATGTCCGTCCTGCACCGCGTCGCCATCGTCCTCAACCGTCCGCAGGACCCGGTCAACATTGCCGGCGTCGTGCGGGTGATGAAGAACTTCGGGTTCGTGGACCTGCGGCTCGTCGCACCCGTGCCCTACGACCCGTGGCGCATCGAGGGTGTCGCCCACGGCACCCGCGACCTGGTCGAGCGCATCAAGCATTTCGACACGCTCGAGCAGGCGCTGGCCGACTGCGTGTTCGTCGCGGCCTTCGGGGCCAAGCGCCGCGCGCACCGTTGGCCCGTGACCGAACCGCGCGCGCTCGCGCCGGTGGTGCTCGAAAAGGTGGCCGGCGGGACGGCGGCGCTGCTCTTTGGCCAAGAGGACCACGGCTTGCCGAACGAGGCCATCGACGTGGCCCAGGTGCTGGTGCGCATCCCGACCACCGAGCACGCCTCGCTCAACGTCGCGCAGGCGGTGCTGGTCGCCGCGTACGAACTGCACCTCGCGGCGGGTGACGCCACGCGTGAAGTCGCGCGGCACAAACATCACGCCGCGCTGCCGAAGCACGACGAATGGGAGCGTGCGCTCGGCGATATCGACCGCGCGCTGGCAGCCATCGCGTTCTACCGCACGCGCAACCCGGAGCACATTATGCGGAGCGTGCGTTCGCTGCTCAATCGCGCCGGTCCCGACAGCCGGGAGCTCACCTTGGTCCGCGCGATGGGCATCGAAGTGCTGCGGACGATCGACCGCGTCAAGCGCGGGTTGGATGTGGAGTAAGACGCCGCATCGCACGGGGTTGCGATAGGCGAGTAGGGCGGTCACATTTCCGTGTCGTCAAAACCCTTGTGAATCATTTCACAAGCCGAGTAGACCATTCGGGAATCCCTTTCTCCGAGTCATTTGCAAATGACGGGTCGCAGCAAGTGGGTCCTTATCCCTGGTACCGTCGCGATTGCCATCGCGGCCACGATGCTCTCCGCCTACGCCGGCTCGCAGGCCGCGCAGGATGCCGCGCCCGCGGGCGCGCCGGAGACCGCCACCCAGGCCGCCAATCGCGAAGCCGCAGGCAAGGCCGTTCCGGGCCCTTGGGCCTATAGCGGCTCCTCCGGATACACCTTCTATGTTGGTGGCGGCATCGGACGCTCGCCGGAACAGCCGGTGAAGTTCCCGCATCCGGTGCACGTGAACTCGCTGCAGATGAACTGCGCGTTCTGCCATAGCGCTGCAGGGCAGTCGCCGGACCCGGGCCTGCCGGCCGTCGGCACCTGTATGGCCTGCCACACCATCGTCGGCGCCGACCGTCCCGAGATCCAGAAGCTCTCCGAGTACTGGGCCAAGCGGCAGCCGGTGCCGTGGGTGCGCGTGCACAAGGTGCCGGAGTACGTGCACTTCCCGCATATGCGCCACGTCAACGCCGGCGTCACCTGCCAGACCTGCCACGGGCAGGTCAACAATATGCCGCAGGTGTTCCAGGCCCAGTCGCTGAATATGGGCTGGTGCGTCCAGTGCCACGTGAACGGCTATTCGCCCGCCGAAGGGATGCGCGCCGCCGGCTATGAGCCGGACTCGGCCACCCTCGCCCTGCCTCGCAAGCGCGCGTCGTACGACTGCGCCACCTGCCACTACTAGGACCGCGATGACTCCGAACACCACGGAAGCCACCAAGGACGCCCTCACCGAAGGCCACGAGGAGCGCCAGGCCGTCAAGCGCCGCGAGTTCCTCAAGGTCCTCGGCGTCTCTACCGCCGCCACCGCCGCCGTCGGCTGCGGCACGGGCGAGGTCGAGAAGCTGATTCCGTATCTCGTGTCGCCGGACAACACCGTCCCGGGCGTCTCCAACTACTACGCCACCACCTGCCGCGAGTGCTCCGCCGGCTGCGGCCTCATCGTCGAGGTCCGCGACGGCCGCGCCATCAAGGCCGAGGGCAATCCGGAGCACCCGGTGAACCGGGGCGCGCTCTGCGCCCGCGGGCAGTCGTCACTGCAGGCGCTGTACAATCCCGACCGCTTCCGCGGCCCGATGAAGCGCGAAGGCGCGGCGCTGGTCCCGACCACTTGGGACGACGCGATCGGCATCCTCGCGCAGAAGCTCGGTGAGGCCAAGAGCCGCAACCAGGGCAGCAAGGTCGCCTTCATCAACCAGCACGAGCAGGGCAGCTTCCCCGCGCTGCTGGACCAGATCCTCGCCGGCTACGGTGCGCCGGCGCACCTGAGCTACGACGCCGAGGCGCCGGCGGCGGTGGCCGCCGCGAACCGCGCGGCGTACGGCACGAGCTGGCCGCACCACGATCTCGCCGCCGCCGACCTCATCGTCTCCTTCGCCGCCGACTTTCTCGATGGCTGGGGCCTGCCGGTGCCGCAGCAGCTCGCGTTCGCCGAAGCCCGCGGCAAGGTCGAGGGCGCACCGCGCTTCATCTACGTCGGTGCCCGCCGCACGCTCACCGGCCTCAACGCCGACTCCTGGATCCCGGCGCGCCCGGGCTCCGAACTCGCGATCGTCAACGCGCTGCTCGGTCGCGGTTCGTTGGCCGCGGCCGCCGAGCAGGCGGGCGTCGCGGTAGCGCTGCTGGAGGGGCTGCGCGACGAGATCCGCGCCGCCTCGGCCTCCGCCATCCTCGGCGGTGGCTACACGGCCAACAGCGGGGAACTCGCTGCGGCGGTCGCCGAGCTGAACCGGCAGCGGGGCAACATCGGCAAGACGATCGATCCGACGCGCGGCCTCAACGCCTTTGACGGCGTGGCCACGCTCGCCGAGCTCCGCGCGCTGACGCAGCGGATGAACAGCGGCGACGTGCAGTTGGCGATGGTGCGTGGGGCCAACCCGGCCTACACGACGCCGCCGTCGCTGGGCTTCGCGGCCGCCTTCGCCAAGGTGCCGTTCAAGGTGGCCTTCTCGAGCATCCCCGACGAGACGACGGCGCTCTGCGACCTGGTCCTGCCGGACCACCACGGCCTGGAGAGCTGGGGCGACGCCGAGCCGGTGCGCGGCATTCTCTCGCTGCAGCAGCCGGTGATGGATCCGGTGTTCGACTCGCGCTCCACGGCCGACGTGCTGCTGGCGGTGGCCAAGAGCGATCCGACGCTGGCGTCGCGCTTCCGTGCCGCGGACTATCGCGCGTGGATTGCCGACCGAATCGGCGGCAACGCCGCGCTGCGCACGGCCCTCCCGACGGCGCTCACGCGCGGCTCGTCGGCCACGCGGTCGCTGAGCGCGGCCCGCGTCGCGCCGGCTGCGGCGCCGACGGGAACGGGCGATTACCACCTCGTGACCTACCTCTCGCCGACGCTTGGCGACGGCCGCGGTGCCAACAAGCCTTGGCTGCAGGAGCTGCCGGACCCGGTCACCAAGATCTGCTGGCAGACCGTCGTCGAGATGCACGGCGAGACGGCCGAGGCGCTGGGCGTGAAGGAGGGCGACCTCGTCACCGTCACCACCGACGCGGGCAGCCTCACGGCGCCGGCGTTCATCTACCTCGGCATTCGCCCGGACACGATTGCGGTGATGGTCGGCCGCGGCCAGGGTGAGGCGGCGGGTCGCTACGCGGTGGCCGGCGAGAACGCCTACGCGCTCGGCGCGGTGGCCGAGGATTCGCGCAGCGGTGCCGCCGTGTACGGCGCCACCAAGGCGCGTCTCGAGAAGGCGCGCGGTAACAACCGCCTCGTCACCACCGAAGGCTCCGGCCGTCAGCACGGGCGCAACATCGCGCAGGCGACCAGCGTCGCGGCGCTGATCGCCGGCGAGAATGCCGTCAAGCATCACCACTTCGACGGGCAGGCCAGCACCGAGTTCGAGCCGGGCCTGCGCTCGCCGACGGCCAACGACGCGCAGGGCGTGTTCGGGGTGCCGGGCTCCAAGGACAAGGGGCAGTACGACCCCGAACATTGGAGCGGCGCCGCCAAGCGGCGCTGGGCGATGACGATCGACCTCGCCAAGTGCACCGGCTGCTCGGCCTGCGTGACGGCCTGCTACGCCGAGAACAACATCCCGACGGTGGGCGCGGACTGGCAGGGCCCGGTGCTGCTGCCGGACCGCACCGGCTTCGGCGCCAACATCACGCGTTCGCGCGAGATGGCCTGGATCCGCCTGGAGCGCTACTACGAGATCGACCGCGAGCCGCGCGACGTGAAGTTCGACCCCGCGCATCCGGACTTCGACACGCGCTTCATCCCGATGATGTGCCAGCACTGCGGCAACGCGCCCTGCGAGCCGGTCTGCCCCGTGTACGCGACGTACCACGCGCCCAACGGCCTCAACGTGCAGGTCTACAACCGCTGCGTCGGCACGCGCTACTGCTCGAACAACTGCCCGTACAAGGTCCGCTACTACAACTGGTTCGGCTACGGCGACCCCTCGCGCGCGCAGTACGCGTTCCCGGAGCCGCTGCACTGGCAGCTGAACCCGGACGTCACGGTGCGCAACAAGGGCATTATGGAGAAGTGCACGTTCTGCGTGCAGCGCATCAAGGAGGCCGAGAACCGCGTGGCGCTCGAGGGCCGGGAGCTGCAGCCCGACGAGTTCACGACGGCCTGCGCGCAGGCCTGCCCGAGCCGGGCGATCGTGTTCGGCGACGCGGCGGACGAGAACTGGTCGGTGGCCAAGTGGGCCAAGGACCGGCGCGCCTACCACGTGTTCGAAGAGCTCAACACCTATACCGCGGTGGTCTACTTGCAGAAGGTCAACCATCCGGCGCCGTCGGCGTCGGCCCACGCGTAAGGAGGACGGCACCCAATGGCTACGCTCGCGCAGCCCGTGGATGAACCCCGCCGCCCGAACATCGCGTCGGCGGACATCCAGCTCCCCGCGGTCACCAGCTACGAGCAGGTGGACCGTGAGATCCTCTCCATCCTCAAGCCCACCAAGGCCTGGTTCGGCGGCCTGCTGATCGCGCTGGCCTGCCTCGGGCTGGGCATCTTCTCCTGGGCCTACCAGATCCATCAGGGCCTGGGCGTGGCGGGCTACAACCCGCCGGTGATGTGGGGCGTCTACATCATCACCTTCGTGTTCTGGGTCGGTATCGGCCACGCGGGCACGCTGATCTCGGCGATCCTCTACCTCTTCCGCGCCGGCTTCCGCACGACGATCTACCGCGCCGCCGAGGCGATGACG
Source organism: Gemmatimonadaceae bacterium (assembly GCA_019637355.1). Lineage (NCBI taxonomy): Bacteria > Pseudomonadati > Gemmatimonadota > Gemmatimonadia > Gemmatimonadales > Gemmatimonadaceae > Gemmatimonadaceae bacterium. The sequence goes on from JAHBVT010000001.1 coordinate 1,032,658, forward strand.
GTCTTCGCCGTGATGACGGCGGGCCTGTTCCCGATCATCCACATCGGGCGGCCCTGGAAGTTCTTCTGGCTGATCCCGTATCCGAACTGGCGCCTGCTGTGGCCGAACTTCAAGTCCCCGCTGGTCTGGGACGTGTTCGCCATCACGACGTACCTGACGATCTCGACGACCTTCCTCTTCGTCGGCCTGATCCCGGACATCGCGGTGCTGCGTGACCGCGAGACCAACCCGATCCGCAAGCGCATCCTCGCGCTGCTCAGCTTCGGCTGGCGCAACAGCGAGCGCGAGTGGCGCCACTTCGCCCGCGCCTACCTGTTCCTCGCCGCGTTCTCGACGCCGCTGGTGCTCTCCGTGCACTCGGTGGTGTCCTTCGACTTCGCGATGGGCATCGTCCCGGGCTGGCACACGACGATCTTCCCGCCCTACTTCGTGGCCGGCGCCATCTTCTCCGGCTTCGCGATGGTCTGGACGATCATCATCCCGATGCGGAAGTGGTTCGGCCTCAAGCACTACGTCACGCTCAACCACCTCGACGCCTCGGCCAAGATGGTGCTCTTCACGAGCCTCGTCGTGGGCTTGGCGTATATGATCGAGTTCTTCATCGCCTGGTACGGCGGCATCCCCTACGAGCAGGACTATTTCTGGAACCGCGTGTTCGGCCAGTGGTGGTGGGCGGCCTGGATCATGCTCACCTGCAACATGATCCTGCCGCTGTCGCTGTTCTCGCAGAAGCTGCGCCGCAATCCGACCTGGCTGTTCATTCTCTCGATCTTCATCAACATCGGGATGTGGTTTGAGCGCTTCGTCATCGTGGTGCCGTCGCTGTCACACGACGTTGAGCCGTGGCAGTGGAGCACGTATATGCCGACCTGGGTGGACTACGGCCTGCTAATCGGCTCGTTCGGCTGGTTCTTTATGTGGTTCCTCCTCTTCGTGAAGCAGCTGCCGATTATGGCCTTGGCCGAGATCAAGGAAATCGTGCCGCCGAAGCTGAAGAAGTCCCACGCGCACCACGGGGGGCACTGAGATGTTCCGTGGCATCGTAGGCGTCTTCCACGAGCTCGACTCGACGACCGACACGATCGAGGAGCTCAAGCACAAGAACATCGGCAAGCTCACGGCGTACTCGCCGACGCTGCGCCACGAGCTGGAGCACGCGATTGACCCGCCGATGAGCGGCGTGCGCAAGTTCACGCTCTTCGGTGCGCTGGCCGGCGTGAGCTTCGGGTACTGGCTGTCCATCTGGGGCTCGATGTACTGGCCGCTGGTCGTCGGCGGCAAGGCCATCGCCACCTGGCTGCCCTACACGGTGTTCGGCTTCGAAGTGATGGTGATGGTCGGGGCGCTCTCGACCGTCTTCGGGATGTTCTACCTGGCGGGGATTCCGCGGCTGGTCGACACCGTCGGCTACGACCCCCGCTTCAGCGCTGCCCACTTCGGCGTCTGGTGCGAGTGCGCACCGGAGCAGCAGGCCGAGGTGGAAGCCATTATGCGCCGCCACGGGGCGGTGGAGGTGCGCGGTGAGCGCTAAGGTCTCGATGCGCGTCCTCGCGGCGCTCGTCCTCCCGCTGGCCCTCGCGGCCTGCGACCCCAAGGACTGGATCACCGATATGCAGCAGCAGCCCTCGGTGAACACCTGGCAGAAGTTCTCGATGGACGCCGCCGCCGGCGACACCATCGCCTTCCGCGGCCAGCCGCAGGGCTCGGTGCCCGTCACCGGCGTCACGGTGGCCGAGTGGGAAGTGTCCTACACGCCGTCGATGCAGGCGGTGGACTCGCTCTCGCGTGTGCCGAACCCGGTGGCCGTCGACGCCCGTTCCATCGCCAACGGCTATCGGCTTTATCAGGTCAACTGCGCCGTCTGCCACGGCGACGCCGGCGACGGACGCGGCACGCTGGCCACGGTCTCCGGCATCGCCTTCGTGCCTGCCATCAACGGCGCCGCGACGCAGGCGCGCAGCGACGGCTACATCTGGGGAATGCTGCGCAACGGGCGCGGCCTGATGGGCAACTTCAACCGCATCCCGGAGCGCGAGCGCTGGGACGTGGTCAACTACGTGCGCGGCCTCCAGGGCCGGTACCCAGTCCCGACGGGCATCACCCTCAAGCCGGGCGAGGCGGCCGCCTTCAGCGGCGTCTCCGCGGTCGCTCCGAACGTGCCACACGCCTACGTCCGTCCTTCCACCGCCGGCATCGTCCCCAAGGCTCCCAAGGCCGCGGACGAGCACGACGATCACGAGGGGCACTGAGCTATGAGCCACCAGCACCATTACTCGCCGCCGCGCGACCAGTTCATCGACGTCCTCCGCACCAAGCAGATGCCGGATGGGCTCAAGAAGATCTCGCTCGGCTTGGCCGTCGCCGGCCTCGGCCTCTTCGCCTTCGGCGCCTTCACCGGCGAGTCGAGGGCCTGGCAGGCCTTCCTGATGAACTGGTTGTTCTTCACCGTGATCGCCTCGGCCGGCGTGATGTTCGTCGCCGTGCAGCGCATCGTCACGGCGCGCTGGTCGCGCGGAATCATCCGGTTCCTCGAAGGCTTCGTCGCCTTCCTGCCGTTCGCCGCCATCGGCCTCCTGCTGATCATCTTCTTCGGCAAGGGGCACATCTATCCGTGGTGGGACAAGGTCGGTACGGGCTATCTGATCCCCGAGAAGGAGCTGTACTTCAACCACGGCTTCTTCTACCTGCGGTCCATCGGCATCTTCGGCGCGCTGCTCGCGCTGCAGCTGTGGTACATCTGGACCTCGCTGCGCCTCGACGTCGGCGTGACGCCGGAGTACGGCGCCGCTTGGGCGGCCGGCCTGCGCGCCAAGATGCGCGCCGGCTTCGGCGAGGAGCGGCGCGAGCTGCACTCGACGCACTCGCTGCAGGGCAAGCTGGCCGTGACGATGGCGCTGGTGTTCGCCTTCGGCTGGTGCGTGCTCGCCTGGGACCACTCGATGTCCCTGGACTACCACTGGTTCAGCACGATGTACGGCTGGCAGTTCTTTATGGGCGGCTGGCTCGTGTCGCTGATGATCCTCGCCGTCCTCCTGCGCTGGTGGAAGGGCCAGTTCCCCGAACTGCCCGAGCTGATCACCGAGAAGCACTACCACGACGTCGGCAAGCTCTGCTTCGCCTTCACGGCGTTCTGGGGCTACCTGACCTTCTCGCAGTTCATCATCATCTGGTACGGCAACCTGGCTGAGGAGACGCACTGGTTCACGCTGCGGCTCTCGGGCGTCTGGAGCACCACCACGATGCTCGCGGCCGTGCTGACCTTCATCGTGCCCTTCGCCGGCCTGATGAGCGTCAAGGCCAAGCTTTGGAGCCCGACGATGATCCTCTTCGCGGTCTCGTCGTTCACCGGCCTCTGGCTCTCGCGCTTCATCGAGATCTATCCGTCCATCTACGGCAGCGGCGCCACGACCCTGCCGTTCGGCATCTGGGAGATCGGCATCTTCCTCGGGATGCTCGGGCTGTTCGCCTGGAGCTACGCGCAGTTTATGGACGCCTTCCCCAAGGCTCGCGTGTTCCTGATGACCTCGCCGTACCGCGACGAGGTGCAGGTCCCGGTCGATCCGGAGACGATGGAGCCGCTGCCGGCGCACGAGTAGCCGGACGGATGACGAATGACGAATGACGGAAGGGGTGCGAGCCAAGTCGCCCGCATCCCCTTTCCGCATCCGTCGTCCGTCGTCCGTGGTCCGTGGTCCGTCATCCGTCCCTAACCAAACCTTCCGTCTTCCGCCTTCCGTCTTAGTATTATCCGGTATGGGGCGTTAGCTCAGCTGGGAGAGCACCTGCTTTGCAAGCAGGGGGTCGCCGGTTCGATCCCGGCACGCTCCACTCCGTTTCGGCGTTCACTACAGGGTCGCGTCGGCAGTCGCCGATGCGACCCCGTGCCTTTCACCCGGAGTGCATTTCGATGTCCTTGACCGTCCCGGCGGTTGGCGCACCCGCCCCCGACTTTACGCTCGATGCCACCGACGGCTCGCGCGTCTCGCTCGCGGCGTACCGTGGCCAGCGGAACGTGCTGCTGGCGTTCTTCCCGCTGGCCTTCACGTCCACCTGCACGGCCGAGCTCTGCGCGTTCACCGACGACTTCGATGTCTTCGCCGAGCAGGACGTGGTCGTCATTCCCATCAGCGTCGACGCCGTGCCGTCGCTGAAGGCCTTCAAGGCGCAGTACGGGATGAAGGTCGAGCTGGCCTCGGACTTCAAGCGCGAGGCCTCGCGTGCCTACGGCACGTTGATGGAGCATACGTTCTTCTCCAACCGCGCGTACTTCCTCATCGACAAGCAGGGCATCCTGCGCTGGCGCTACGTCGAGGAGACGCCGGGCACGCGACGCGAGAACGCGGAAATCCTGGCGGAGATCGCGAAGCTGAAGGCGTAGTGACGGATGACGGATGACGGATGACGGAGGACGGAGGACGCAGGACAGGCAGCTTCCGTCCTCCGTCCTCCGTCCGGTATTACGCCTTCACCTCAATCCGCCGCGCCACCGGCACCTCGGCCTTCGGCACCGTCACCGTGAGCACGCCGTGCGCGAAGCGGGCCTCGATGCCGTCCTCGCGGACGTTGCTCGGCAGGCGGAAGCTGCGCTCGAAGCTCCCAGTCACGCGCTCCAAGCTGATCCAGCGGCCCTCCTGCTCGTCGCGGCGGGTGGCGGCCTTCTCGCCACGGATGCGCAGCACCTTCTGCTCCGCCGTGACCTCGACCTGCTCGGGGCTCACGCCCGGCAGCTCGAGCTCGAACTGCCACGCGTCCTTGGTCTCGTGGATGTCCACCGCCGGCGTCCAGCTGGCCGGGGCAGGGGCGGCGCGGAAGAACGCGTCGTCGAAGAGGCGGTCCATCTCGCGGCGCAGGGAACCGAGGGGGGCCAGAGTCGTGCGATACACCATTGTGCAATCCTCCAGGATGGGGCTCAGTCAGGGCGCGGGCACGGTCGCCCGCTCGCCCGCTCGCCCCTCCACTCGCGCAACGGTCGTGCCGCGCCGCTGATGCCGACCTGACCGGCCGCCCTGCCGCACCGACACGCAAGGCTGTCAGCTCGACGCGCGCCACTGGGGATTTCCCTTGTTCGACCCTCGGCCGGGCCGTAGCTTCCGTCCAACCAAACCCCATCCGTGTCCACCCCTCCTGCCCCCGAGATTACCGGCGAAGGCCGGGCTGCCCGCGCCCTCTCGGCCCTGGCGGGCATCAGCGCCGAGCTGGCCTCGGCGCGCGCCTTGGAGAACACGGTGGACCGCGCGCTGGCCACGTTACGCGGCTTTCTTGAGGGCGAGCAGGTGTCGCTGTGGCTGCACACGCCGCAGGGGCTGTCGATGTCCTGGTCCGCGGGCAAGGACACGACCAGTGAGGAGGACGTCCGCAAGGGCCTGCGCCTGGGCGACTCGCTGCAAGTGGTGCGCGATCTCGAGGTGGCCCCGATCATCCTCGGCGACCGCCGCGTGGGCGCGTTGGTCGTGCGGACCTCGCGTGCGCTCGGCGACGAGGAGCGGATGCTGCTGACGGCATTGGCGAATCTCTTCGCGCCGGAACTGGCGCACGCCGAACGCTCACGGCAGCTGGAAGTGGAGGTGGCGGCGCGGACGGCCGAGATCGAACGCGGGCGTCGCTTCACCGAAAAGATCATCGACTCGCTGCCGCTCGGGTTGTACGTGATCGATCGCGAGTACCGCATTCAATCGTGGAACCGCAAGCGCGAGACCGGGATGCAGGGCGTCTCCCGCGAGGAGGCGCTCGGGCGCACGATCTTCGAGATCCTGCACCGCCAGCCGGCCGAAATGCTGCGGCGCGAGTTCGACGACGTGTTCTCCACTGGGCGGATGCAGGAGTACCAGATGGAGTCGGTGGCGTCGGGCGAGGCGCGCACCTACCGCATCACCAAGATTCCGATGCGCCTCGGCGACGGGCCGGTGAGCCACGTCATCACGATCGGCGAGGACGTCACGGACTGGAAGGAGGCGCAGGAGCGCTTCTCGCAGGCCGAGAAGCTGGCGGCCATCGGGCAGCTGGCGGCCGGTGTGATGCACGAGATCAACAACCCGCTGGCAACGATCGCCGCCTGCGCCGAGTCGCTGGGGTACCGCATCGAGGACCTCGAGAAGAGCGGCGTGACGCTGGCGCCGGAGACGCACGACTTCCTCGGCATCATCGAGAACGAGGTGGTGCGCTGCAAGCAGATCGTGGACGGCCTGCTCGACTTCTCGCGGCCCAAGCAGGCGCGCAAGGAGCGGGTGAACCTCAACGACGTCGTCGAGCGCACGTTGTTCCTGCTCAAGCACCACGTGCGGTTCAAGAAGCTCACCGTGCAGACCGAATTGGATCCGACCATCGGCCGGGTGCCGCAGGCCAACTCCGAGCAGCTCGTGCAGGTGCTGATGGCGCTGCTGATCAACGCGATGGATGCGATGGGCGAGAAGGGCACGGTGCGCATCGTGACGCAGGCCGGCTCCGATCCGAAGCGCGGCGCCATCCTCGAGGTCATCGACCAAGGGCACGGGATCGCCAAGGGAGAAGTCGCCAAGATCTTCGAGCCGTTCTACACGACCAAGGCGCCGGGGCAGGGGACGGGCCTCGGGCTCTCCATCTGCTATGGCATCGTGCAGGAGCACGGCGGCGTGATCGAGGTGGACAGCACGCTGGGCCAGGGCAGCACCTTCCGTGTGGTGTTGCCGGTGGTGGCGCTATGAAGGTGCTGGTCATCGAGGACGATCCGACCGTGGGCCAGTTCGTCAAGCGCGGCCTCGAGGAGGCGCGGTGGACGGTGGACCTCGTCGCCGACGGCGAAGAGGGCGAGCAGTTGGCCAAGAACCAGCCCTACGACCTTGTCGTCCTGGACCTGCGCCTGCCGGGGCGCTCCGGGCAGCAGGTGCTCCGCAACTTGCGTGCGCGCGGCTTCGAGAAGCCGGTGCTCGTCCTGACGGCGCAGGACGCGGTGGATGCCAAGGTCGAGACGCTGCGCGCCGGCGCCGACGACTACGTCACCAAGCCCTTCGCCTTTGAGGAGCTTCTTGCGCGGGTCGAGGCCCTGGCGCGGCGGCCGCGCAGCATCGTCTCCCCGAAGGTCACGCTGGCCGACCTCGAGGTGGACCTCGATGCCCGCGAGGTCCGTCGCGCCGGCGAGCCGATCGAGCTCACGCCGAAGGAGTTCCTGGTCCTCGAGTACCTGGCGCGGCACGCGGGGCGCGTCCTGAGCCGCACGCTGATCACCGAGTACGCCTGGGGCTACCACTTCGATCCCGGCACCAACATCGTCGACGTGGTCATCAACCACCTGCGCAAGAAGATCGACGCGCCGCACGACAAGAAGCTCATCCACACGGTGCGCGGCGTCGGATACGTGCTCAAGTCGTGAAGTCCATCCGCGGGCGGCTCACGATCAGCTATGTGGTGGCCCTCACGGCCACGCTCGTGATCTTCGCGGGCATTCTCTGGAGCGCCACGCAGACCGCTGCGACACGTTCGCTGCAGCGCCGCGCCGACCTCGTCGCCGACCTGGCGACCATCGTGCTGCAGCAGGGCGCCTCGGACATCGCCGTCGTCATCACCGAAGACTCGCTCGTCGGCCAGAAGCTCGAGCCGCGCATCCGGCGTTCGCTGGACCTGCTGCCCGGCTACGTCATCATCGCGGACTCTGCGCGCGTGCTCTACACCAGCCCGGCCGTGGAACGGCTCAGCTTCAACGACCGCAACCGCCTGGTCAGCTCGGTGTTCCGCCGCACGCCGGAGCAGCCGGCGGCCAACGTGCGGATGGACTCGACCGCCAACGTCTTCATCGTGGCGCATTTCGAGCGCCCGAGCCGCCGCATCCCCGTGGCGCGGGTCGTGGCGGGTGAATCGGTGGCCGAACTGGCGTGGAAGGACAGCGCGCTGTTCCTCCCGATCCTCGTGACCTTGCCGCTGATCCTGGCACTCTCGGCGCTGGTGAGTTGGTTGCTGGCGGGCAGCGCCTTGCGGCCGGTGGACCGACTCATCTACGACCTCGAGGCCATCCAGGACGGCCGCTCGCTCCATCGGCGGTTGCACGTGGACGTCGAGGGCAACGAGATCGATCGCCTGGCAATGACGTTGAACGCGATGATGGCGCGCCTCGAGGGTTCGTTCGCCGCCCTCCGCCGCTTCACCGCCGACGCCAGCCACGAGCTCAAGACCCCGCTGACCGTGCTCCGGGCCGACATCGAGCGGGCGATGCAGTCCCCGCACGCCGCGGAGGACCAGTTGCCGGCGCTGGAGGAGGCCCTGGCCGAGACGCGCCGGATGGCGGACTTGGTCGATTCGCTGCTCACGCTCGCCCGGGCCGACGAGGGGCGCTACGACCTGCACCGCGAGCCGGTGGCCTTGGCCCCGCTCGTGGCCGATGTCGCCGAGACGGCCCAGATGCTCGGAGAAGCCAGCAACGTCAGCGTCGAGCTCGAGCGGGCGGATAACGTCACGGTGGAGGGCGACGTGGTGCGCCTGCGGCAACTCTTCCTGAACCTGGCCAGCAACGCCGTGAAGTACTCGGGGGCGCAGGGCAACGTCAGCATCGCGCTCGAGGACCGGGGTGACCACGTGGCGTACGTGGTGAAGGACAGCGGTATGGGCATCGCGGCCGCCGACCTGCCCTACATCTTTGACCGATTCTGGCGGGCCGACCGGGTGCGCTCGCGCACGGGGGAGCGCGGTGGGGTGGGCCTGGGGCTGGCTATCGCCCAGTGGATCGCCCACGCCCACGGGGGCTTCATCTCGGTGGGCTCTCGGTTGGGGCGCGGGAGCACCTTCACCGTGCAGTTGCCCCTGCGCCCGTCCGGGCGCCCCGGTCCCGGGCCAGCGAATCCTCACGGTCGGTTAAGCGAAACTTAATCTTTTCCCGATTCCCTCCTCACCCGAGGCGGGTACGTTCATTCACGGTGGACGCCGGAGGTTCCGGACGTCTTCACGCGATTGTTCACGTCTTGCGGAGTTTGCGCGTGTTCAACAACCTGCTCGAGACAAAGGCGGTCAAGCAGCGCTCCATCGGCGCCTCGATCTTCTCGACGGTCTTCCACGTGGCCGTCATCGCGGGGTCGATCATCGCCACGGCCAATGCCGGCAAGGTCGAGGAAGAGGAAGTCGTGCAGAAGGTGGACTTCGTCGAGGTGAAGAAGGACGAGCCGCCTCCGCCGGAGCCGGATCGTCCGCCCCCGCCGCCGGACGTCGTCGCGGCGCCGCCGCCGCCGAAGGGCTTCCAAGTGCTCTCGGCCCCGGTCAACATTCCGGACGTCATCCCCGAGATCGACCTGTCCAAGGCGATCACCAACGAAGATGACTTCTCCGGCCGCGGCGTGGCCGGTGGCGTCGCCTCGGGTGTCGTCGGGGGTACGCCCATTATGCAGGACCAGGCGTACTTCGACTTCCAAGTCGAGAAGCCGGCCGCCTCGGCGCCGGGTTCGCCGGGCCCGCGGTATCCCGACATCCTCCGCTCGGGCGGTGTCGAGGGCGAAGTCCTCGCCCAGTTCGAGGTGGACACCACGGGGCGCGTGAACGTCGCGTCGTTCCGCGTCCTCCGCTCGTCGCACGCGCTGTTCGAACAGGCCGTGCGCAGCTCGCTTCCGCAGATGCGCTTCCTGCCGGCGGAGATCGGCGGGCGGAAGGTGAAGCAGCTCGTCCAGCAGCCGTTCGTCTTCAATCTCGCTCGCTAGTCTCACCAGTGTTCGACCACTTCTAGGAGATTTCTCGCAATGGATATGTCCATCGGCTACATCTGGGAGCACAGCCCGCCGTTCGCCAAGGGCATCTGGCTCGTGCTCGCGGTGATGTCCCTGTGGTCCCTCTCGACCGCGTTCGGCAAGTGGTGGAACCTGCGCAAGGCCCAGAAGGAGACGCTCAAGTTCGCGCCCGAGTTCTCGCAGTTCCTCGAGGAGGACAACCTCACCGAGGCCATCAACCTGGCGCAGACGTACAAGAAGTCGCACGTCGCCCGCGTCCTCGGCGGCGCGCTTGACGAAGTCAAGCCGCTCATTATGGACGGCTCGGTCACGGTCAGCGACATCAACTCGGCCGAGCGCGCGGTGGAGCGCAATATGCTCGTCGAGATCGTCGCGCTGAAGCGCGGCCTCGCCATCCTCGCGACGGTGGGTTCGACGGCGCCGTTCGTCGGCCTGCTCGGCACGGTGTTCGGCATCATCAACGCCTTCGCCGCGATGGGCAGCTCCGGCTCGACCGGCATCGCCGCCATCACGGTCGGCATCGCCGAGGCACTGATCGCCACGGGCTTCGGCCTCCTCGTCGCCATCCCGGCGGTGTGGGCGTTCAACTACTTCCAGACCAAGATCGACAATCTCACGGCCGAGATGACGTACGTCTCCAAGGAGATGATCGACTACCTCATCAAGGGCGTCTCGGGCGAGTTCGGCCGCAGCCGCTTCACCCGCGAGTTCAACACGGCCGCCCAGAAGGGGTCGTCCCCGATCTCGCAGTAAGCCGCTGACCCCCTAGGAGGGCACGCGTATGGGTATGTCCGTAAGCACGGGGAGCGGCGTCAAGGCAGAGCCGAACGTCGTCCCCATGATCGACGTGATGCTGGTGCTGCTCATCATCTTCATGGTCGTGACGCCGGCGATTGCCGCCGGCTTCACGGCCGAGCCCCCGAGCGGCATCAACCTGAAGTCCCATCCGGAAGCGGATGAGGACCAGGTGCTCGGCATCGACAAGTACGGCAACTATTTCCTGAACAAGCAGCAGATCGCGAACGAGTCCCTGGCCCAGCAGCTCGAGGCCATCTACTCGGTGCGCACGATCGACCAGATCCTGTACGTCAAGGCCGACAAGAATCTCGAGTACGGGCGCATCCTCGAAGCGATCGACATCGCCTCGAAGAACGGCGTCCGGATGGTCGGCGCCATCACTGATCAGGTCCCGGGCACGGAATCCACCGTGGCTGGCGACGAGATCAAGAAGCCCTAACCGGAGCGACCTATGGGAATGAGCGTCGGCGGGGGCAGTTCCAACCTGAATAACGAGCCCAATGTCGTGCCGATGATCGACATTATGCTCGTGCTGCTGATCATCTTCATGATTATGCAGCCGATGATGCGGAAGGCCGTGGACCTGCAGCTACCGGACCCCACCCCCGCGGTGGTGACGGCGAACCAGGCGAGCGACCAGATCGTGCTGGAGATCCTGGCGGACGGTAGCTTCGCGATCAATCGTGAGCCGCTCACGCTCGATCGCCTCGGCGCGCGCCTGACCGAGGTCTACGAGAATCGCCCGGACAAGATCATCTTCGTCAAGGGTGACCCGACCGTGAAGTACCAGGATGTCATCCACGCGATGGACATCGCGCGTGGAGCCGGGGTGAAGGTCATCGGCATCCCGCCAAAGGACACGAAGTAAGCGTTTCTGGGGTATCATCACGGCGGGCGAACCTTTCGGGGCTCGCCCGCCGTATCCTTTCCTGTGACCGTGGCCCATCGCTTGCCTGACTTCGATTCGCAGCCGCCGCCGGCCAAGCGCCCCCTCCGACCCCTGCACGGGATCCCGGAGCCGGAACGGCGTACGCGTACTGGATGGGTGGCCTCCAGCCTCTTCCACCTGTTGCTTCTTGTGGGCCTGCTGCTGCCTCCCTTCGTCGGCAAGCTGCTTGAGGATCCTGGCGCCGCTGGGGCGGGGGGGGCCGGCCCGGCCGGCGGCGGCGGCGGAGGCACCGGGGGTACGGGGGGCGAGATCACTCCCGAGCGCATCCGCTATATGCAGGTGCAGTCGGCCCCCAGCGCGCCCCCTCCGCCGGCCGTCACGACTCCGACGCCCACTCCGGTGCCGCCCCCGCCGCCGGAACCCGAACCTGAAGTGGTCCCAAGCCCGGACGTGGCCGAAATTGCGGTGGCCGCGCCGGGCACGACCATTCCCACCCCGGGCACGGGCGGCGGCTCCGGCACCGACGGCTCGAGCGGTACCGGGCCGGGGAGCGGCGGCGGCGTCGGCAGCGGTGTCGGCACGGGACGAGGGTCCGGACTGGGGCCTGGCACCGGTGGCGGCGGTGACCAGATCTTCCCCCCGACGGTCACGAACCTGGCCATCCTGCCCATTCCCGTCCCGGCCCGCGTGCGGCCGTATCGGCTAGTCGCCCACTTCGAGGTGGACGAGCGCGGCAACGCGCGCCTGCTGGGCTTCAATCCCTCGCGCGACCGCGCCTACAACCAGAAGATCCGCGAGATGCTGAGCGAGGTGCGGTTCCGCCCCGCCACCCGCGCCGACGGCACGCCCGTCCGCGACACGGCCGTGATCACGGCCGAAGCGCCGTAGCGCACAGCGCTCGCGCGCCGAGCGCCGTAACCAGAAAGTCGCTGGCATCGCGACTGGTTCACCGCCCCGGCACGGGGTAGTTTCCGCAGAGCCTTTTCCCCCTATCTGCGCGCACGCCGTCTGTGCCGCGCCCGGCCACCGGCCGCGCCCCTTCGAGGACTGAGACCCCCCAATGGCTGAGTCGATCGGCAATTACGGCAAGGGAATGAAGCTGCACACCAAGATCCTCCTGGCGCTGCTGGTCGGCGCCACGGCGGGCATCACGGCCAACCTCACCCTCGGCGGCGACGACGGTCGCGTGGTCTGGGTGAACACCTACCTGGCCGGCCCGGTGGGGCAGGTATTCCTGCGGATGCTCTTCATGATCGTGATGCCGCTGGTCTTCTCGTCCATCGCGCTCGGCGTGGCGGGCCTCGGCGATCTCGGCAAGGTGGGCAAGGTCGGCGGCAAGGCCATCGGGTACTTCTTCACCACCACCTTCCTGGCCGCCACCTTCGGCCTGCTGGTCGTGAATTGGGTGAAGCCGGGGCAGGGACTGCCGGAGGAAGTGAAGACGGAGCTGATGGCCACCTACGCCGAGGACGCGGCGGGGAAGGTCGAGGCGCAGTCGACCGGCGGCTTCGGCATCAACACCTTCGTGAACATCGTCACGCGCAATCCGGTGAAGTCGGCCGCCGACACGGATATGCTCGGGATCATCTTCTTCGGCATCATCTTCGGTGCGGCGCTGACGCAGCTGCGCCCCGAACGTGCCCAGCCGATGATCAAGGTGCTGGAGGCGCTCAACGACGTCGTCATCGTCATCGTCGGGATGGCGATGCGGCTGGCCCCCTACGGCGTCGTGGGCCTGATCTTCGGGGTTACGAGCCGCTTCGGCTTTGCGCTGCTCAAGCCCCTGGGCGGCTACGTGTTCGTGGTGATGTTCGCCCTGCTGGCGCATATGTTCATCAACCTGTCGCTCATCCTGCGCTTCGTGATGGGCCTCAGCCCGCGCGTGTACTTCTCGCGCATCAAGGGCGCGCTGGTGACGGCGTTCTCCACCAGCTCCAGCTCAGCCACGCTGCCGGCCGCGCTGCGCGCCTCGCAGGAAGGCCTCGGGGTGCCGAAGCAGATCGCCGGCTTCGTCCTGCCGCTGGGCTCGACGATGTGTATGAACGGCACCAGCATCTTCGAAGGCATCACCGTCATCTTCCTCTGCCAGGTCTTCGGCGTGGACCTCTCGCTGGGCGGGATGGTGATCGTGATCATTATGTCGGTGATCACGGCCATCGGCGCCGCCGGCGTGCCGGGCGGCTCGATTCCGCTGCTGGTGGGCATCCTCGCGATGATGGGCGTCCCTGGCGAAGCCATCGCCATCGTGCTCGGCGTCGACCGCATCCTGGATATGACGCGCACCGTGGTGAACGTCGCGTCGGACATCTCGTCGACGACGTTCGTGGCCAAGAGCGAGGGGCTGTGGACCGCCGCCGACGTGCCGGCGGAGGCGCCGACGGCGGCTTAGGCCTTCAGCGCCGCCGTGGCCAGCTTCACCGCGCCACGGGCCGGCACCACGTCCTCGGCGTGCAGCGCCGCGCCGGGGACCGCCGACTTGAGGCGGTGCTCCACGAGACGCCGCAGGAAGCCCCCGCGCGCGAGCATTCCGCCCGCCAGCGCCACGGGCACGGCCGCGCGCTCGTCCACGAAGAGCTGACGCGCCAGCGTCCGCACGTGCAGCACCAGCTCCTCCGCCGCCACCGTGCAGATGGAGTTCGCCCGAAGGTCGCGGTCCGCGGCCAGCGTCGTGACGTGCGTCGCCAGCGCGGCCAGATCCTTGGGCGTGGCCTTCGCGGCCCAGGGGATGATGTCGTCGATCGACTCGAGCTCCAGCGCCGTCATCAGCGCGCCGGTCAGCCGCGACTCCGGCTCGCGCTCGTCGGCGCTGGAGGTCACCACGCTGAGGGCCCGGCGCCCGATCCACGCGCCGCTGCCTTCGTCGCCGGCCACGGGGCCCCAGCCGCCGCAGCGCCGCAACGTGCCGGTGGGGCCGCGGCCGAAGGCCACCGATCCGGTGCCCGCAATGAGCAGGATGCCGGCCCCTTCAGGGCCGAAGGCATCGGCCAGCGCCACCTCGGCGTCGGGCACGACGTCCACCTCCTCGGCCAGCGACTGGTTGCGCAGGGCCCGCAGCAGCGCCTTCTGCTCCTTCTCGCGACCCGTGCCGGCCACGCCCGCAACGAGCTGCTGCGGACGCTCGGTGATCTCGGCCTGCGTCAGCGCCTCACGCACGAGATCGGCGATGACCTCCGCCGAGGCGATGGCGCCGCCCGGCGTCACCGCGCTCGCGTCGCCGGTGACGGACGCGAGTTCCTTGCCACGCTGCGTGGCGACGATCACGTGGGTCTTGCTACCACCACCATCCACACCGACGACGTACTGGGCCATTGCGGGCGATTCGTTGCTGAAGGACGAGTCAGGGCGCGCGCGGCGCCGCCGCGTGCGTGAAGGACGATGCGATGCCCACGGCGAGCGTGACGCTGGTGCCGATGAGCACGAACCACGGCCAGGCGATGCCGGTCTTGCCGAACACCACGAGACCCATCGTAAAGATACCTACGCCCATCCCCAGCAGGGCATCCCGCTGCACGGCGCGCGGCCAGAGCATCGCGAGAAAGAACCCGCCGAGCAGTCCGCCGTACGTGAAGCTGGCGATGGACAGCGCGATCACCACCACCGGCGTGCCCTCGGCGCGGTAGAGCAGCGCGCCGCCCACGAGCACGACGGCCCACGCCAAGGTGAAGAGCCGCGAGAGGCGCAGGCTCCGCGCGCCGTCCGGCCATCCGCGCAGCGGCACGTAGAGATCGTGCAGCGTGGCCGCGGCCAACGCATTCAGCGAGCCCGAGACGGTGCTCATCGCCGCCGCGAGGATGGCGGCGATCACGATGCCCGTCATCACCGGCGGCATCTCGGCGATGATGAAGGCTGGGAAGATCCGGTCCGGGGCGGGGAAGGCCGCGCCGCCGTAGAACGACCACAGGCCGATGCCGATCATCAGGAACAGCGCGAACTGTGCGATGACTACCACGCCACTGCCGATCAGCGCGCGGCGCGCATCGCGCAGCGAACCAGCGGCCAGCAGCCGCTGCACGATGATCTGGTCCGCGCCGTGCGAGGCCATCGCCAGGAAGCCGCCGCCGAGCAGGCCGGCCAGCACCGTGTGGGGCCGGTCGAAGCCCAGGTCGAAGTCCACGAGCTTGAGCTTGCCGGCCGCCACCGCGTCCCCGAGGATGCGGGACCAGCCGCCCTCCACGCCCGCGCCCAGCAGCCAGAGCGCGCCGGCGCCACCCAGCAGATACACGCCCATCTGCACGACGTCGGTCCACACCACCGCGCGCATCCCGCCGTGGTAGGTGTAGATCAGCGTCGCCACGCCGAGCACGAGGATGGCGGCGGGCGCCGCGAACTGGCTCGGCAACACGCCGGCCAAGATCAGCGCCACGGGAATTGACGTCGCGAAGAGGCGCACCGAGTCTCCGAAGGCGCGCGTCACCATAAAGGTCACCGAGGCCAGCCGGCGCGTGCCGAGACCGAAGCGGCGCTCCAGCAGCGCGTAGGCCGTCACCAGCTCGCCGCCCACGTAGCGCGGGAGCAGGGTGTAGGCGATGACGATGCGGCCCAGCAGGTACCCCGTCGCCACCTGCAGGAACGAGAGGTCGCCGAGGTAGGCGAGGCCCGGGATGCTGATGAACGTGAGGGCGCTGGTCTCCGTGGCGACGACCGAGAAGAGCACGGCCCACCACGGGATGGCGCCGCCGGCCACGAAGTAGTCGCGGGAGTCCTTCTGACCGCGCCCCAGGCGCACGCCGAGGGCGGTCGTGCCCACGAGGTAGAGGACGAGGACCACCCAATCGAGGGCGGTGAACGCAGTGGCGACGTCTTGCATCGCGGCAATATGGCGGGAAAACAGAACGGGCGCCCCTCGGGGCGCCCGTCACTGTGCTGCGTGATGCCGAATCAGGCCGAGAAGCTGGACCCGCAGCCACAGCCGCCGGTGGCATTCGGGTTCTTGAACGTGAAGCCCGAGCCCTGCATCGAGGTCACGTAGTCGATCGTGACGCCGCTCAGGTACTGCATCGAGAACGGGTCCACGAAGAGGTTGAAGCTCCCCTGCGGCAGGACCGTGTCGTCGTCTGCGGGCTTGTCCTCGATCAGGAGGCTGTACTTGAAGCCCGAGCACCCGCCCGGCTGCACAGCCACGCGCAGGCCGCCGACCTCGGGGGCCACGTTCTCGGCTTGCATAAACTTCTGCACTTCGGCGCCAGCGGCGGGCGTGATGGTAACAAGGACTTCCGGCGTGTTCATCGTGCTCATCGGGATCCCTCCTGGGGTTCCAGGTCCGGCGGCGACCGCCGCCGCGACTGACTAATCCTGAATATAGGGTTCGGGGTTCCGGTTACAAGTCAGGGCGTTCCCCGCGAGGCGCTGCGGGCGGCGGCGGCCGCCCCGGTCGTGACGTCGGCGATGGTCGTGCGGACCGGCCCGATCCGGGAGTTGGCGCGGCTCGGATTCACCCGGTTCGTCAGGAGCAGCACGAAGATGTCGTTCGACGGGTCCATCCAAAGCGAGGTCCCGGTGAAGCCGGTGTGGCCCACGGCCGGGCTGCGCATCCGCGTGCCGGCGGAGTTGGTCCCGTTGGGCGTCTCCCAGCCCAAGGCGCGGTGCGAGATGGTGGAATCGGCGACGCTCGAGAAGCTGCGCAGGGTCTGCGGCCGTGCGATGCGCACGCCGCCGAGCGTGCCACCGTTGAGCCACATCTGCGCGAAGCGCGTGAGGTCGTGGGCGGTGCTGAACAACCCGGCGTGCGCCGAGACGCCGCCGAGCCGGAAGGCGTTCTCGTCGTGCACCTCGCCGCGCAGGTGCCGGCCCCGCCAGGGGTCGCGCTCGGTGGGAGCGATGCGCGCGAGGTCCTCCGCGGGCGGGTGATAGCGGGTGTCGTTCATTCGCAGCGGGCCGAACACCGCGCTGGCCAGGTAGGCGTCCAGCGACTGTTGCGCCACGCGCTCGATGACCCATCCGGCCAGCATCGCGCCGAGGTCAGAGTACACGTAGCGAGCGCCGGGCAGCGTATCGAGCGGCGTGGCCAGCACCAGGCGGCGCGCCTCCGTTTCCGTCTCACTCTCGAGCCACAGCGTGCGGTGCGCCGGCAGGCCGCTGGTGTGCGTGAGCAGGTGACGGACGGTGACGCGTTCCTTGTTGGCACCGGTCCACTCTGGCAGGTAGCGCTGTACCGGCGCGTCGAGCTGCACGAGGCCTTGCTCGACCATCTGCATCATCGCCGTGGTCATTCCCACGACCTTCGTCAGCGAGGCGATATCCCAGATCGTGTGCGCATCGGGTGCCGGGGCATCAGGCGTCCAGTCGAGCTTGCCGACCGCGACCTCGGCGACCACCTGCGTGCGCGTGCCGATGACGGCGATGGCGCCGGGGAAGACTGAATCACGGACCGCGCGGGTGAGGACGGTACGCACCGAGTCGGTCACGCGCGCGGCCCACGCCGGCAGCGGGCGCTCGTATGGCTGGCCGGCCGCGAAGTAGCCGGGCAGGGACGTCGGCGGCACGCCGCGGAAGGGGCTGCGCCCGGTGATGGCCCGTGCGGCGGCACGCTCCATCGCCTCACCGCGGCCGTAGGCCGCCACGAAGCCGGAGACGCGCGGAATCTCGCGGAGCACGTACGGGCTCGAGAACGCGACCACGTTGACTGGACGGAGTGCCGCGATGGAGTCGATCCACTTGGCCACCGGCTCGGCGATGGCGAAGCGGCCTTCGCCCTCGATGGTCCGCACGAAGGTTGCGATGACGACGCGCTCGGCGCCGTTGGCGCCGTTGCCGGCACGGAGCAGCGAATCGAGCCGGGAGCGCGGCGTGGCCGGCGTGATGCGCGCGCTGCGCATCGTGAGCAACGCGCTGCGCAGCTCCGCCGTGAAGGTCCGTCCGGCGAGGACGTCGTTCTCGCCGGCGTAGGTCAGGACCAGCGTGGGCTCGGCGGTGGCGAGGGGCAGGGCCCGCGCCGTGTCGCGTAGCAGCGTGATGGCATCCTCGGCGATGCTGAGCGCCCGCTGCCGGTGGGCCCTCTGGCCGACGATGTCGCGCAGCGAATCCAGCGGGACGATGGGCCGTTGGATGGCGCCGGTGCGCAGCTTGAGCGCGAGGATGCGCCGCACGCTCTCGTCGATGCGCGCGGCGGGGATGTCACCGCGGTTGACCGCGGCGACGATGGCGTCGATCGCCACGGGCACGTCCGGCGGCATCAGCAGCACGTCGGCGCCGGCCTGCACGGCGAGCACCGCGCTGCGGGCGTTGTCATAGCCTTGGCCCACGCCGCGCATATCCATCGCGTCGGTGACGACGAGGCCGCGGAAGCCGAGCGAGTCGCGCAGCAGGCCGGTCATAATCGCCGGGGCGAGCGTCGCCGGCGTGCGGTCGAGCGTCACGGCCGGCAGGGCGATGTGCGCGCTCATCACCGCCGCGACGCCGGCGTCGATGGCGGCGCGGAAGGGCACGAGCTCCAGCGCATAGAGCCGCTCGGGCGAGGCGTTGATCACCGGCAGCGCGTTGTGCGAATCGGTGTCGGTGTCGCCGTGGCCGGGAAAGTGCTTGAGCGTGGCCGCCACGCCGGCTTCCTGCACGCCCTCCACGAAAGCGGTGCCCATCGCCGCGACCAAGAGCGGGTCCTCGCCGAAGGACCGCACGTTGATGACGGGATTGGCCGGGTTGTTGTTTACGTCCACGGTCGGCGCGAAGGCGAGGTGGATGCCGACCGCGCGCGACTCCTCGCCGGTGATGCGGCCGGCCTCCCGTGCGTGCTCGATTCGCCGGGTGGCGCCGATGGCCATATTGCTCGGCAGCACCGTCGCGCTGCCGGCGGCCAATGTGCCGGGCGCGAATACGCCGCCCTCGAGGCGCCCCAGCCCGGGCTCCACGTCCGATGTCACGAGCAGGGGCAGGGACGACTGCCGCTGCAGCGCATTGACCTTCTCCGCGACTTCGATCGGCGAGCCCAGCGACATCACGACGCCGCCGACCCTGTCACGCCGGATGCGCTCGACGGCCAGGATGAACGAGGAATCGCTCGAGCTGGTATAATCCCCGAGCACCCAGATGAAGACCATCTGCCCGACGCGTTCGCGCAGCGACATCGCGGCGATGGTCGTGTCGATCCAGCGCTCGGCTTCGTCGGGCAGGGGCTCGGTCAACGACGGGCGCAGCGTGTGGATGGACCAGGGCACCGCCACCGGTTCCACATCCGGGACGGTGACACGCTCGACGACGCCCGGCGGCGGGGCAGCCGGAGTGAACGGGACGCACGAAACCAGGGTGAGGCCCAGCAGGGTCGCACGGAGGAAGCGGTGACGCATCACAGGGCAGGGCAGGTGGGAGTGAGGGCGATGCTGGTGCTGCTGGGGCTGGCGGCCTGTGCGCCGGCGCCTCGGGCGCAGGACGCGAGGCCCTCGCGGGCGGCGGCGGAGCGCGTGCGCCCCGGCGTCACCGTGCTGATGGAAGACTCGCTGGCATTGCTCGCAGGCAAACGCGTGGCCGTGCTCACGAACCAGACCGGTGCGGACGCGGAGGGGCGTTCCGTCGTGGATCTGCTCCACGGCGATCCGCGGGGGAAGCGAGCGAACATCACGGTGGTGCGCTTGTTCTCGCCGGAGCACGGCATCCGCGGGACGGCCGACCGGCCCGACCTGCCCGACGAGGTGGACGCACGCTCTGGCCTCACGGTGCACTCGCTGTACGCCCGCGAGACGATCCCGCCGCCGGACTCGCTGCTGCGGGACCTCGACGCGCTGGTCTTCGACCTGCAGGACATCGGCACGCGCACTTGGACGTATGTCGGCGTGATGGTCTATGCGATGCGCGCCGCGGCGCGCGTGGGAATCCCGTTCGTCGTGCTCGACCGCCCCAATCCGATCACCGGGCGGGTGGAGGGGCCGTTGCTGGATGCGGCGCTCGCCAACCCGGAGGACCCGACGCCGGAGCGGCGCGGCAAGGCTTACGCATTATACCCCGCGCCCCTGCGGCACGGTATGACGATGGGGGAGCTGGCGCAGCTGTTCGCCGGTGAACTCGGCATTCCGGTGCAGCTGCACGTGATTCCGGTGGCCGGCTGGCGCCGCTCGATGTGGTGGGACGAGACCCGCTTGCCGTGGGTGGTGCCGTCGCCGGCGATGGTCTCGCCGCTGAGTGCGCTGCTGTATCCCGCGCTGGTGGCCTTCGAAGGCAGCAACCTGTCCGTGGGCCGAGGGACGGACGCGCCGTTCCAACGCGTCGGCGCCCCCTGGCTCGACGCGCCCGCCGTGGTGGAGTTGCTGCGCGACCGTGGCCTCATCGGTCTGCGCTTCGAGGCCGAGCGTTTCACGCCGCGCGAGCCCACGGACGGCAAGTTCGGCGGACGGACGATTCCCGGCGTGCGCATCTACGTGGACGACCGCGACCGCGCCCAGATGGCGCGGCTCGGCGCCTCGCTGTTCTGGGCCATCGCGGAGGTGCACCGCGATTCCCTGCGACTCACCGCCCGGAGCTTCGACGAGCGCTTCGGCACCGCCCGCGTTCGCGAGTCGCTGCTTGGCGGCGGCGATCCGGACGAGGTCATCGACGCCTCGTTGCCGTCCGTGGTAGGCTGGCAGCAGGGCACACGGCAATACCTGATCTACCGCTGAGGCCGGCGATGTTCCTGCGCGTCTGGCACGCCATCCGCGAGGGCTACCTGCGGTTGACCGAGCCGTTGGCGGCGTGGTGCGTGCGAGTCGGCATCTCCCCGAACGCGCTGACGGTCGCGGGGACGCTGTGCTGTGCGGCGACGGGCGTGCTGTTCGGTGCCGGGTGGATCCGCGCCGCCGGCTGGACGCTGGGGCTGACGGCGTTCTTCGACGTGATCGACGGCGCGGTGGCCCGGCGTTCGGGGGCGGCGAGCGTGTTCGGGGCGTTCTTCGACTCCACGCTCGATCGCGTGGCCGATGCCTTCCTCTTCGGCGGCCTGGCGTGGTTCTTTGCCGCGCCGGGCCCGCATCGCTCGCTGCCGATGGTCGGCGTCGCGCTGGTGGCGCTGAGCGCCGTGCAGATCACCTCGTACACACGGGCCAAGGCGGATGCCCTCGGCGTGGACCTGAAGGGCGTCGGCGCGCTCGAACGCCCCGAGCGCATCACCCTGCTGGCGGCGCCGCAGGCCTTCTTCGGCCTGATGTTCGCGGGGTGGGTGCTGCGCGGGGTGGTGATCCTGTTGGCCGCCACGGCGGTCTGGACGGTGATCCAACGGGTGCGGCACGTCGCCCAGCGCGCGTAACCTCGCTATTTTGTTGGGGTTCGCGGTTTCCCCCGCCCTGAAGGAGCTCCGGATGTCCCTCGCCCGTTTCCGCTGGACCCCGATCCTGGCCGTCGTCGCCGCGGTGGCGCTGCAGGCCTGCGCCGCCCCGCCGGACGACCGCGGCCTCGTGCGTCTCTGGACCGACGACTTCGAGGTCCGCCTCAAGCCCGACGTCGTCCCGCCGCGGGCCCTGGAGCGCATCACGTACACCATCACGGTGCACGACAAGAACACCCGCGAGCCCATCGTGAACGGCGAGGGCCAGATCTTCGCCACCAACGCCGACCGCCACACGGTCTACAACGGTCTCGTCTACGGACCCGAGGCCGGCACCTATCGTGCCACCATCACCTTCATCACCGCCGGCGACTGGGCGATGGGCTTCCGCTTCCGCCGCGATTCCACCAAGGCCCTGCAGCGCACCGAGGATTGGCGCCAGCAGGTGAGGAACGAGGCGCCGCCGGGGCAGTGAGTTCTCGACGGATGACGGATGACGGATGCTACATCCGCGCCGGAGTCCACTTCGCAGTGCTTTCGAAAGCATCCCTCATCCCTCATCCGTCCTCCGTCTTAAGATGAAGCACTTCCACCGCACCTCCCTCCATCCCGACGTGATCCTCGCCACCGCTGACGCCTTCTTCCCGACCGTCGGGATGATGCCGGCCGCGCAGACGGCGCGTTCGCGGACCTTCAAGGGCTCGGTCGGCACGCCTGAGGTCCCGTCCACGCTCACGGTGAGCGTCCGGATGGAAGGCGGCCACTACGTGTTCGTCGAGGCCGAGACGGACCAGATGGGCGAGAGCCGCCTCGACCGCAACGTGAAGAAGTTCTTCGTGTCGTTGCACACCCAGGTGGACCCGACGCACACGTTCGCCCCGGCGTACTGAATGGCGCGCAAGGCGACCCGCCCGGCCAAGGGCGGGCCATCGGTGCATCTGGGGGAAGCGTTGCCGCTCAAGCGGAAGCTTGAGCTCTACTACTGGATGCGGCTCACGCGCACGCTCGAGGAGCGGCTCGTGGCGCTCTACCGCCAGACCAAGGTCGTGGGCGGGCTCTTCCGCTCGCTCGGGCAGGAGGCCGATGCCGTCGGGTCCTGCTACGCGCTCGAGCAGCGGGACGTGATGTCGCCGCTCATTCGCAACCTCGGCGCGATGCTCGTCAAGGGCGCCACGCCGGTGGAAGTGCTCAAGCAGTATATGGCCAAGGGCGACTCGCCCACGCGCGGCCGCGAGCTCAACATCCACTTCGGCGACATCGGCGAGGCCGGCACGACCCGTGGCTTCCTCGGCCAGATCTCGCCGCTCGGCGATATGGTCCCGGTGATGGCCGGCGTGACGATGACCTTCAAGATGCGCGGCGAGGATCGCGTGGGGCTCGTGTACGTCGGCGATGGCGCCACGAGCACCGGCGCCTTCCACGAGGGCATCAACTTCGCCGCCGTGCAGCGCCTGCCGCTGGTGGTGGTCATCGAGAACAACGGCTACGCGTACTCCACGCCGACATCCAAGCAGACGGCCGCCGCGCAGTTCGTCGACAAAGCGATCGGGTACGGGGTCACCGGCGAACAGTGCGACGGCAACGATGTGCTCGCCGTGTACGACTGCACGAAGCGTGCGGTGGATCGCGCACGGGCCGGCGAAGGCGTGCAGCTGCTCGAGCTGATGACCTACCGCCGCAAGGGCCACGCCGAGCACGACAACCAGTCCTACGTGCCCGACGGCGAGATCGAGCGCTGGGCGGCCGAGAACGACCCGATCGACCGCTTTGTGCGCGTGTTGCGTGACCGCGAGAAGGTCGCGCAGGCGACGTTGGATGAGATCGACGCGCGCATCGCGCAGGAAGTCGACGCGGCCACCGACGTCGCCGAGGCGTCGCCGTTCCCGGAGCCGCTGGATGCGATGATCGGGGTCTACGCCGACCCGCCGGTGGAGAAACCGCTGTGGTTCCGCGAGGGCGCCGACACCTCCTCCCTCGGCAAGGAGCGCGCCGAGGGCTGGGGCACCTGGGACGCCGCCAAGGGGGCGCCGTAGCGATGGCCGAGATTACCTATCTCGAGGCCATCCGCGAGGCGCTCGACGAAGAGATGGCGCGCGACAAGAACGTCTTCCTGCTCGGGGAGGACATCGGCGCCTACGGTGGTGCGTTCAAGGTCACCGACGGGCTGATGGCCAAGTACGGCGAGGAGCGCGTCGTCGACTCGCCCATCAGCGAGATCGCGATCGTCGGCGCGGCGGCGGGTGCGGCCCATATGGGGATGCGCCCGGTGGTGGAGATGCAGTTCATCGACTTCATCGCCAACGCCTACGATATGCTCACCAACTACGTGGCGACGGCGCGCTACCGCGCCTTCCTGCCCACGCCAATGGTGGTGCGCGGCCCCAGCGGCGGC
Source organism: Gemmatimonadaceae bacterium (assembly GCA_019637355.1). Taxonomy (NCBI): domain Bacteria; kingdom Pseudomonadati; phylum Gemmatimonadota; class Gemmatimonadia; order Gemmatimonadales; family Gemmatimonadaceae; species Gemmatimonadaceae bacterium. The sequence goes on from JAHBVT010000001.1 coordinate 1,056,639, forward strand.
TACGTGCGCGGCGGCCCGTTCCATTCACAGAACCCCGAAGCCGGCTTCATCCACACGCCTGGCCTCAAGGTGGTGTACCCGGCCACCGCCGAGGACGCCAAGGGCCTGATGAAGGCTGCCATCCGTGACGACGACTGCGTGCTGTTCTTCGAGCACAAGTACCTGTACCGCCGCGTGAAGGGCACGATGCCGGCGGGCGACCACGTGGTGCCCATCGGCAGGGCCCGCGTTGCGCGCGAGGGCCGGGATGTCTCGATCATCACGTACGCGGCGACGGTGCATAAGTCGCTCGAGGCCGCCGAACGCCTGGCGGCCGAGGGCATCGAGGTCGAGGTGATCGACCTGCGCTCGTTGGCGCCGCTCGACGACGAGGCCATCTTCACTACCGTGCGGAAGACCAACCGCGTCCTCATCGTGCACGAAGACACGCGCACGGGCGGGATCGCCGGCGAACTCACCGCGCGCATCAACGAGAGTTGCTTCGCGTACCTGGATGCGCCCGTCCTGCGCGTGACGGCGCACGACATTCCGCTGCCGTACGCGCCTGCCTTGGAGGATTTCGTGCTGCCCCAGACCGACGACATCGTCACCGCTGTGCGCCGGGTGGTGGCCTGGTGACGACACCCCCGACCCCCCCCGGCGGCTACGAGCCGCCGTCCACCGCCCGGCAGGCCGCCATCGGCTGCTTTATGGCCTTCATCGGGTTCTTCTCGGGTGGAATGATCGGCGTGCTGGTCAGCAAGGCGGTGGCTTTCTTCACGAAAGCCCCCCGCTGCGACGGCATCCCGACCTGCGACTGGTACATTTATATGTTCGTCGGTGGCGCCCTCGGCGCCCTGACGCTGCCGTGGCTCGTGGTCTCGGCGCTGCGCCAGCCGGCGCCGCCGAAGCCTGAGTCTCCTGACCGCAAGTTCTGACCTGAGGGTGATCGGATAATGGCCCGTGTTGACGTGATTATGCCCCAGATGGGCGAGTCCATTGCGGAAGGCACGCTGTCGCGATGGCTCAAGAAGGTGGGCGACGAGGTGAAGCGCGACGAACCGATCTTCGAGATTTCCACTGACAAGGTTGACGCGGAGATTCCGGCGCCCAGCGCCGGCGTGCTCGCCGAGATCATTGTGCACGAAGGCACGACGGTGCCCGTGAATGCGGTGGTGGCGCGCATCGAGACGGAGAAGGGCGCGGCGATCGCCCCGGCGGCGTCCGCTCCGGCTCCTGCCGCAGCGGCACCTGCATCGGCTCCTGCGGCTGCTCCTGCCACGCCGGCACCCGCCCCGGCTCCCTCGGCCGCAAGCCGTCCGGCGGCCGCAGCGGGCTCGTTCGAGGATCGCGTCCGCACCAAGTCGTCGCCGCTGGTGCGCCGGATGGCCGCCGATGCGGGCGTGGACATCAGCGCGCTCAGCGGCTCCGGCATCGCCGGCCGCGTCACCCGCAAGGATCTCGAGGCGCACCTGGCGAGCGGCGCGCAGCGTACGGCGTCGACGGGCGGCGCGATGCCGGCGGGACTGCCCTCCAGCATCGTCACGCCGGCCGTGGCCCACGGCATCGATCCCACCTTCCACCCGTGGCCGGGTGACGTCGTGGAGCCGATGTCCAAGATCCGCCGGCTCACCGCCGACCATATGCGCCAGGCCAAGCAGGTGGCGGCACACGTGACGAGCTTCTTCGAGATCGACCTCACCCGCATCGCCAAGCTGCGTACGCAGCAGCGCGCCGCGTTCGAGGCCGAGACCGGCCAGAAGCTCACCTACCTGCCGTTCATCATCCGCGCGGTGGTGGAGAATCTGCGCCGCCACCCGGTGCTCAATGCCACCGTCAGCGGCACGGACGTCATCCTCCGCAAGCGCTACAACATCGGGATCGCCGTGGCGCTGGAGCCCACCGGGCTGATCGTGCCGGTGCTCAAGGACGCCGACGGCCTCAACCTGACGGGCCTGACCCGCGGCGCCAACGACCTCGCGGCGCGCGCGCGCGGCAAGAAGCTCTCGCCGATGGACGTGCAGGACGCGACATTCACCATCACGAACCCGGGCGTGTTCGGCTCGCTGTTCGGTACGCCGATCATTCCGGTGGGCACGACGGCCATCCTCTGCCTTGGCGCCATCGAGAAGCGGCCCAAGGTGATCACCGGCGCCGATGGCGAGGACACCATCGCGATCCGTACCTGCGCGTACTTTTCATTGTCGTTCGATCACCGGGTGGTCGACGGGGCGGACGCCGACCGCTTTATGGCCGACGTCAAGAAGACGCTGGAGTCCGTTTCCGGCTGATGCCTCGGGCCCTGACCATCCACCGCAGTGTGGTCCCACCCGCCGAGCGCGCGAAGTACTTCGAGCGCCTGCGGGCCCGGGAGCAGCATTACGTCGGGATGGGTTGCCGCTTCTGGGTCTTCGAGGAGCAATCGTTGCAAGGGGCGTTCGTCGAGTTCTGCGAGGCGGACAGCGCCCAAGCCCTTTCTGCCGCACACGCGGCCGCGCCGGATCCCCTGCGGGATCCGTCGCGCATCTACACGCAGGTGGAGCTGACCTAATGCCGACGCGACGCATCGTGATCGAAGGCCGGACCTGGCAGGTGTATCCCTCGGGCTACGTGACGCAGTACGACGCCGACGAGTTCGGCCTGATCTTCGTGGCCGGCGCCGCCGACGAGCGCGAGGTGCGTCTGACGCGCTACTCGCCACCGGCGCGACGCGCGCGTGAGCAGGCGCTCGCCGAGCTGAGCGACGCCGACCTCGTGCGGCTCTTCGGCGAATCGCAACCGAGCGCGACGTCGCCCGAGGCCGGGTACTCGCGGTGACCGACACCGCGGACGCGGGCGCGCCCGCGTCCTTCGTGGACCTGCACGCGCACTCGACGGCCTCCGACGGCGCACTGCCGCCGACGAAGGCCGTCGAGGCCGCGCACGCGGCGGGCTTGGCGGCCTTCGCGCTCACCGACCACGACACGCTGGCCGGCATCCCGGAGGCGCAGGTCGCCGCCGATGCCTGTGGGCTGCGCCTCGTGCCCGGCGTCGAGCTCAGCGTGCACCTGGGAACGGAAGAGGTGCATCTGCTGGGTCTCCACATTCGGGACGTGGCGGCGCTGCAGGAGCGTCTCGAGATCTACCGCGGATTCCGCCGCCGCCGCGCGGAGGAGATGGTCACGCGGCTCGTCGCGGCCGGTGTGCCGGTGACCGTCGACGCGGTCCTCGCCGAGGCGGCGGGCGGCGCGATCGGGCGGCCGCACGTGGCGCGCGCGCTGCTCGCGGCCGGGCACGTGCGCGATATGCGTGAAGCCTTCGACAAGTGGCTCGGCGCCGGGAGACCGGCGTACGTGGACAAGGAGCGCCTCGACATCGCCGATGGCATTCGCCTCATCCACGAGTCCGGCGGCATCGCCGTCTGGGCGCATCCGGGCAACGACGGGCGGCGTGAGCAGGTGGAGCCCTTGGTGGCCGCCGGACTCGACGGCATCGAGGTGCGGCACCCCAGCCACTCGCGCGAGGATGAGCTGCGCCTGGCCTCGCTGGCGGCATTCTTCGGCCTGGTCGTCAGCGGTGGGTCGGACTGGCACGGGGCGATGCACGGCGGCCGCGTGCTCGGCGCGATGCAGGTGCCCTACAGCTGGATCGAGTTGCAGGACCGACGCGTCCGCGAACGCCGCGGCCAGCTGGGGCAGTAGGCGCGATGGCCGCCACGACGCGCGTCGCGCTGGTGACCGGCGCGGGGCAGCGGGTGGGCCGCGCCATCGCGGCGGCGCTGGCCGAAGACGGTTGGGCGATCGCCGCGCACTACCGGCAATCGCGCGAGGGCGCGGAGGAGCTCGTTGCGAGCATCCGCGCGCAGGGCGGGGAGGCCGAGGCCTTCGGCGCGGACCTCAGTGATCCCGCCGCCTGCGAACAGCTCGTGAACGACGCCTACGATCGCTTCGAGGGCCTGACGCTGCTCGTGAACTCGGCTGCGGGAATGCAGAAGACGCGTCTCGGACACACGACCGCCGCCGAGTTCGATGCCATCGTCGGCCTCAATCTCCGCGCACCGTTTCTGCTTGCGCAGGCCGCGGCGCGGTTGATGCCGGCCGGTGGCTGCATCGTGAACATCGCCGACCATATGGCGGAGGAGCCGTGGCCGGACTACAGCGTCCACGGCATCGCCAAGGCGGGTGTGATTGCGATGACGCGGCATCTCGCGGCGGCCCTGGCGCCGGACCTGCGCGTCAATGCCATCGCGCCCGGCTTCGTGCTGGCCCCGCCGGGGATGCCGGAGTCGGCGGTCCAGCAGTTCGCCGAGCAGACGCCGCTGCAGCGGGTCGGTGATCCGGCCGACGTGGTGCGGGCGCTGCGCTACCTCGTCAGCGCCACGTTCGTGACTGGCGAGACGCTCTTCGTAGACGGCGGTCGCCGCGTCCGCCCCTAGCGAGGCCGCGCCGCAGCGCTACGGCGATATCATCGTAGTCGGCGGGGGCTGCTACGGCAGCTACTACGTGCAACAACTTGCGCGGGCCCGCGACGCCGACGCCGTCACGTGGCAGCGGCTCATCGTGGTGGATCGAGATCCCGACTGCCGGGTCGCGGCCAGCAGCTCAGCCGTGCCCGGTCTTGAGGTGGTCGTCCGCGAGTGGGGTTCGTTCTTCGCGTCGTACCTCGCCGAGGCGAGCGCGGCGGCGCCGCGCACCGACGCGCCCGAAGACGCCATCGTCCCCTCGCCGCTGATGCCGCACCTGATGGCGCAGTGGGTGATGAGCCGCGCACGGGCGCGCTGGCCCGGCCGGCCGATGCGCTTCACGCCAGTGGGCGGCGGCGTCGACGTGCCGTGGCAGCGTGCCGGCGATGACGGCACGCACTATGTGAGCTTCGCGACCTGGGAGTGTCCGATCAACTGCATCGAGCCGCGGCTGTGCCCGCACACGCGCGGGCCGCGCGCGTGGAGCCTGCCGCCCACGGTGCGCGCCTTCGTCGAACGCGAACGCCTGCACGGCCGGCGAATCGACGGCCCGGCGCTGTTCCATTGCGTGCATCGCAGCTACGGCGTGGGGATGTTCGGGGTGGCCGATGTGCTCGCGGCCGACGAGCTGGTGGCGCAGGCTGCGGCCGGTCGCGGCGCGGCGGTGCTCGTCGGCACGGTCTCACACTGCCACGGCGCGCTGGCCGTGCTGGAACTCGCGCCGCCGGTGCCGGATACTTCGCGCGGACCCTAGATTTCCGCGATTCGACCCCGGAACCGAGGACAGGCAGTGGCGACGTTCGAGTACGAAGTGGTGATCATCGGCGCTGGCCCGGCCGGAATGTGCGCGGGGCTCTACGCCGGCCGCTCGATGCTCAAGAGCGTCGTGCTGGAACGCGGCTTCCCGGGCGGCGAGCTGCTCAACACCGAGGTCATCGAGGACTACATCGGCTTCGAGCACATCCTCGGCCACGAGCTGGCGACCAAGTTCCAGAACCACGCCGAGAAGTTCGGCGCCGAGATCCGCACCTCGACGCCCGTGGAGTCCGTGCAGAAGGCGGCTGACGGCCGCTTCGACGTGACGGTGGAGAACGGCGACGTGTACCGCGCGCCGGCGGTGATCGTGACGGCCGGCGGCACGCCGATCAAGCTCGGCGTGCCCGGCGAGCTCGAGTACGCCGGCAAGGGCGTGAGCTACTGCGCCATCTGCGACGGCGCGTTCTACAAGGGCCACACCATCCTTGTGGTGGGCGGCGGCGACGCGGCACTGGAGGAGGCGGACTTCCTCACGCGCTACGCCGAGAAGGTGTATCTGGTGCACCGACGCGACGAGTTCCGTGCGTCCAAGATCGTGCAGCAGCGTGCCTTCAAGAATCCGAAGATCGAGCTCATCACCGACACCGTCGTCGACGAGATCGTCGGCGCCGACGGCCTGATGACGCACGCCAAGATCCGCAACGTGAAGACCGGCGCCGCCAGCGACCTCGCGGCCACCGGCGCGTTCATCTTCATCGGCTTCACGCCGAATACGGGGATGATCAAGGAGCACGTGAGCCACGACAGCTCCGGCTACCTGATCACCGACGCGAATATGCAGACCTCGGTGCCCGGGCTCTACGCGGCGGGCGACGTGCGGGCGCAGCTCACGCGGCAGGTCACGACGGCGGTGGGTGACGCGACGACCGCCGCCATCGCGGTCGAGAAGTTCCTCACGGCGCGCAAGAACGGGCAGCCTACGCCGCCGCCCGTGCCGATGCTCGTCCCGCAGCCCGCGTGATCGACGTCCACGTCCGTGTCGTCGGGGCCTTCCAGGAGAACACCTGGTTCCTGCACGACGCGGCCGCCCGCGAGGTCGTGGTGGTGGATCCCGGCGCCGAGCCGCGCACGCTGGCGGCGGAGATCGAGCGACTGGGCGCGCGCCTCGCGGCCATCTGGATCACGCACGCCCACATCGACCACATCGGCGGCCTCGCGGGACTCAAGGTACTCTGGCCCGAAGCTCCGGTGTACGGGCATCCGCTGGATGCGCCGCTCTGGGAGCACGCGCCGCGCATCGCCGCCGGCTACGGCCTGCCCTTCGACGCCACCGAGCCGCCGGACCGCGCACTGGCCGACGGTGAGGTGCTCGAGTTCGGCGGGGAGTCGTTCGCGGTCTGGCACCTGCCCGGTCACGCACCAGGGCACGTCGCGTTCATCTCGGCCTCGCAGTGCTTCAGTGGGGACGTGCTCTTCGCCGGCTCGGTGGGCCGCGTCGACTTGCCGCTCTGCGATCCCGCCGCGCTGGAGCGTTCGCTGGCCAGGCTGACGGCGTTGGATGACGCCGTGACCGTCTTTCCCGGGCACGGGCCGCGCACCACGATTGGGCACGAGCGACTGCAGAATCCGTTCCTGAATGGCTCGTTGCGCCTGCGCGGCGCGGCTGCCGGGTGACACGTTCGCCCCGCGATTGGGTAGAATACCGGGTGTCGCGGTCTTCTTTGTCTCCGTTGAGATTCACTATGCGCTTCGTCCGTCCGGCCGTCCTCCTGCTCGCCACGTCGCTCACCGTCGGGTGTCTGGGCATCGATTCACCGTCCGCCGATCGCGTCGGCCTGCTGACGTTGCGTACGCACGATGGCGGGGGCAACGACGTGCTCCGCGCCGTGGGCATCTTCTACCACGTGCCCGGCCTCAGTGCCCGGCGTGTGCGACCGCAAGCCTGCGCCAACTTCGCGTACGCCCCGGATCCCGAGTCACCGGTTTCGACCAGCGTCGTCACACTCGACGCCGGCCTGGCGGTGGAGTTCACCACGAAGGGGGGTGGGGAAAGCGCGATTCGTAGCGCGACCGGCAGCTTCCTCGCGTACAACTTCCCTTCTGGCGCGTCCATCCCGCTGGTGCCGAACGATACCGTGACGGTGTCGATTCCCGGCGCGCTCGGCGGCTTCGAACCGATGCTGTTCCGGATGCCGGTCGCGGATTCGTTCACGGCGGCCGACCCCGCGCTCGACTACGTCCAGAACGAGGACTTGACCCTCACGTGGACGCCGCCCGTCCACGAGGGGTCGGTGATGGTGATCGGAATGCGCTTCAGCAACAACGCGGCCTCCATCATCCCGAACGTCGAACTGGCCTGCGTGTTCGTGGACAATGGGACGGGCGTGATTCCCGGGCAGACGCTCTTCAACTGGTCGCAGTCCAATCCGGACAGCCGGTCCTACTCGTATATGCGGCTGCGCGACACCGTCGTGAACTTCGACGAGCGCACCTACGTGCGGTTGCGCTCGCAGTATGAGGTGCCGCGACCGGCGTTCCCGGGCGCACCGTGATGCGGTCCTGATGGGCACGCGGCGCGAGGTCCGCATCGAGCGGGACCCGTTGGGGGACGTCGAGGTCCCCGCGGCCGCCCTCTATGGCGCGCAGACCGCCCGCGCGCTGGCCAACTTCCCGATTTCGGGGCTGCGCCCGGATCCTGCCTTCGTCAACGCCGTCGTGCGCATCAAGCGTGCGGCGGCGTCGGTGCATCGGGACACCGGGCGCCTCGACGCCGCCCGCGCCGACGCGATCATCGCCGCCGCCGACGCGGTCCTGGGCGGGGCGCACCGCGAGCAGTTCGTCGTGGACGTGTACCAGGCCGGGGCGGGCACCTCGCTGCATATGAACGTCAACGAGGTGCTCGCGACGCTGGCCTCTCGCGCGCTCGGCGGCACGACGGTGCACGCCAACGATCACGTGAATATGGCGCAGTCCACCAACGACGTGATCCCGACGGCCATCCGACTCGCGACGCTCGAGTGCCTCCGCGGCGCGCTGGCCGACGTGGAATGCCTCGCGGCGTCCTTCCGCGCCCGCGCCGCGGAGTTCGACGGGCTCGTGAAGGCCGGACGCACGCACCTGCAGGACGCGATGCCCATCCGCCTCGGACAGGAAGTCGGGGCCTGGGCTGGTTCCATCGAGCGCGGCGTGCGGCGCGTGCGCGAGGCGGCGGAGTATCTGCTCGACCTCGGCATCGGCGGCACCGCGGTGGGCACCGGCGTGAATGCCGAGCCGGTGTATGCCGAGCGGATGGTCGTCGAACTCACCGCCCTCACCGGCCTGCCGCTGCGCGAAGGGGCGGACCGAGTGCAGTTGATGCAGAGTATGGGCGACGTCGCCGCGGTCTCTGCCTCCTGGCGTGTGCTGGCACTGGACCTCGGCAAGATTGCCAGCGACCTGCGCCTGCTCGCGAGCGGGCCCCGCACCGGGCTCGATGAACTCCGCCTGCCGGCCGTGCAGCCGGGCTCCAGCATTATGCCGGGCAAGGTGAATCCCAGCGTGCCCGAGATGGTGAACCAAGTCGTATTCCAGGTCATCGGGCACGACGCGACCGTCAGTGCCGCGGCGGAGCAGGGCCAGCTCGAGCTTAACGTGATGATGCCGGTCATCGCGCACAACCTGCTCTCGGCCATCCGCATCCTCGGCAATGCGGCGCGCGTGCTCGACGAGCGCACGGTGCGCGAGATGCAACCGAACGAGGCGATGCTGGCGCATTGGGTGGAGCGCTCGGCCGCGCTGGCCACGGCATTGGCGCCGAGCATCGGCTACGCCGCGGCCGCGGCGCTCACGAAGCGCTCGGTCGAGACCGGCGAGTCGGTGCGGGACCTTGTCGTGCGCGAAGGTCTGCTCTCGGAGGCGGAGGCAAAGCGCGTGCTGGACCTGCGGCGGCTCACCGAACCGGGCGTGCCCGGTGCCGATGCCTAGCCGACAACGCTTGTCCCGTTAGCGTCGCGGGGCCATCTTAAGACCTATGCGAATCACGACCTGGGCCGAGTACGGCGTCATCTGCGCGCTGCACCTCGCGCGCCGTACGGACGAAGGGCCGGTCACCGGACGTGACGTGGCGGCCAAGGAACGCCTGCCGGGCGATTACGTGGAGCAGATCCTCCTGCGCCTGCGCCGTGCGGGAATCGTCCAGAGCACGCGCGGCGCCAAGGGCGGCTACGCGCTGGCCCGCCCTGCGACGGAAATCACGGTGCGCGAGATCATCGCCGCTGCCGAGCTCGTGACCTTCGACCTGCACTGCGAGACGCATCCGCTCGACTCCGAGCGCTGCGCACAGGCCTGCGACTGTAGCATTCGGCCGGTGTGGATGATGCTGCAGAGGCGCATCGACGAAGTGCTGGACTCGGTGCGCCTGGCCGACTTGCTCTCGGCGGAGGCTGAGGTGCGGCAGAAGGTCGGGCTTCCCGTGCTGCAGGGGTGAGGACGATGGCGCTTCCGTTCACGTCGGCGTGGCGCGCGTCGAAGGAGCGGGAGCGGCGTGCGCAGGCGGTGGCCGCCGGTCTCGGTCGCGAGCCGGAATCAACCGATGTCGCGTGGCTGGCCGAAGCGGCCGCCGGCGGCGACGAAGACCACGCCCGCTGGGAACTGCGCTATGCGCGCGCGGCCTTGGGCCTGTTGATGGCGCAGCGAGAGGCGCTCGACGACCGGACGGCGGCGGAGATTGCAGAGGCGATTGGGCGGATGCTCGAACGCGACCCCCGCATCGTGGAGGACCGCCGCGAGCTTGCGGTGCAGCAATTCAACGGTCGTCTGCTTGCGTACCGCGAGGCGATGAACCTGCGTGGGGGGCCGATTTCGGCGGCCGATGCGGTCGGGCGTTGCCTGCTGGCGTTCGCGAGTGATGGGGCGAGGACGGCGGGGGCGCCGCTCGGCTACGCGATTGAGTTGCTGGAGCGGTATGGGGGGGAGGCGACGGAGCTGTTGGGGGCGGTTTATGGGCGGGTGACGCTGCCGGAGGATGTGCCGCCTTCGGTTGTGAGGAGGGAGGGGGGAGGGGGGTGACGGCGGGGAGTCGGGAGAAGGGAGATGGTCGGGAGAAGGGAGGGGGGGGAGATGGGAACAGCGGTGCTGCAACGCGAAAAGGCCGCCCTATGGGCGGCCTTTCGCTTGTTGGTGCTCAGTGCAGTGCAGTGCGGTGTGGAGTGCCGAAGGGGGGACTCGAACCCCCACGGGCTTGCGCCCACTGCGCCCTGAACGCAGCGCGTCTACCAATTCCACCACTTCGGCTGGGAGCAGGAACCTACCGGAGGCCGATACCCAAGTCAACGCTGAATCGTCATCATTCGAGCAACGTGCGCACCACACCTGCCCCCGACGACGCGATCGAACCGATCGCGCGGAACAAGCGCGCCCGCCACGACTATGAAATCCTGGAGACGTGGGAGGCGGGGCTTGTCCTAACCGGGACCGAGGTCAAGGCACTGCGGGACGGACGGGCGCAGATCACCGATGCCTATGGCATCGTGAAGGACGGCGAAGTGTGGCTGCTGAACGCGCACATCGCGCCGTATGAGCGGGGAAACATCTGGAATCACGAGCCGACGCGGTCGCGCAAGCTGCTGCTGAACGCCAAGGAGATCCGCGCGCTGATTGGCGCGGTCGAACGGAAAGGGCTGACTCTGGTGGCACTCGACCTGTACTTCAAGCACGGACGCGCCAAGCTCAAGCTGGGGCTGGCGCGCGGCAAGAAGCTCCACGACAAGCGCGCCGACATCAAGGCGCGCGACGATGCGCGCGATGTGCAGCGGGCATTGCGGAGCGCGCGTCGATGAAGCTGCTGCTCGCGCTCACTCTCGCGGCCGCGCTCGGCGGCGCCTCGGGTGGCCCGGCGGCGAGCCCGCCGCCCGGCGATGCCATCCGGGTCCGCGGCGTCGCGGGCGATACGGTCGTGAACTTGCTGCCTAGTGGCGGCGGCGGTCGCGTGCGCCTCGACGTGATGGCCCGGCTGCTTGGCGGACGCCTCGACTCGATCGGCCCTGCGCGCTGGCGCCTGACGCTCTCGGAGGCCGGTATCGAGTTGCAAGAAGGGATGCCCTTCGCCGCGTACAACGGCTTCGCCCTGCCGCTCGTGGAATCGGTCATCGTCGCCGACGGCGCCCCGCACGCGCCGCTGCAGCTCTTCAGCGAGATCATTCCGCGCTTTGGTGTCGGCGTGCTGTGGGATCGCACACGCTGGGAGCTGCGCCTGTTCCAGAGCATCGCGCGGCAGGTGCCGGCACCGAGCGGCACGACGTCGCGTCCGGCGACTCCCGTCGCGCCGACGGCGAACACCACGCCTGCGGCGGTGCCGCAGGCACCTCGCGACACACCCCCCGCAGCGCCGGCTGTCGCAGCGCCGTCTCCCGGCGCCGCCTCGCCCGCTCCCGCCGCGACCACGCCGTCACCGGCCGCGCCCGTGGTGACGTCACGCCCAGCCGTGCCCTCGCCCGACGCGCCGCCAGGCCTGCTGCGCAAGTACGTCGTGGCCGTCGATGCTGGCCACGGCGGGCGCGATCCGGGCAACCCGGGTGTGGTCCTCAACGGCCGCCGCGTCAACGAGGCCTTGCTCACGCTGGCGATGGCCAAGCGGCTCGAGAGCGAACTGCGCTCGCGTGGGCTCGAGGTCGTGATGACCCGTGACGAGGATCGGCTGGTCCCGCTGGAACAGCGCGGCCCCATTGCCAACGGGCGTCGCGCCGATCTGTTCATTTCGCTGCACACCAACGCGGCCAATCCCAATTGGCGCAACGGCAGCGCCGTGCGCGGCGTGGAGACGTACTTCCTGGCGACGGCTCGCACCGAGGACGAGCGGCGCGTCGCCGAGATGGAGAACGAGGTCGTGCGCTTCGAGGTTGAGACCAGCCCCGACGCCGGCGATCCGTTGGGGTTCATCTTGAACGACATCGCGCAGAACGAGCATCTGCGTGAATCGGCGGACCTCGCCCAGTTGGTGCAGGGTGCACTGGCCGCCAAGCACCCCGGGCCGAGTCGCGGGGTGAAGCAGGCGGGCTTTATGGTGCTGTCCAAGGCCTTTATGCCGGCGGTGCTCGTCGAGGTCGGCTTCGGCACGAATGTCGACGATGCGCGCTGGATGGCGAGCGTGGCCGGGCAGCGCGAGATCGCCGAGTCCATCAGCGACGCGGTGTTCGAGTACCTGCGGCACTACGAGCGGCGCACCCGCACGGCGGGTCGTTGATGTCCGCGCGCCTCGAGGTCAGCGCCGCCGGCCTCAGCTTCCAGAATCCGATACTGCTCGCCGCCGGGACCGCTGCCTACGGGCGCGAGCTGGCCGATGTGATGCCGCTGGAGCGACTCGGTGGCCTCGTCACCAAGGCGGTGAGTCCCGAGCCGCGGCCCGGTGCGGCGGCGCCGCGCGTCGGCGACTTCGACGGCGGGATGATCAACGCCGTCGGGTTGGCAAACCCGGGGATGGACGCGGTCAAGCGCGAGGACCTGCCGTGGCTGGCGGCGCACCTGCACGCGCCGCGGGTTCTCGTGAACGTGGTGGGGAAGGTCGCGGAAGACTTCGGCACGGTGGTCGCGCACCTGGACGATGCTCCGGGCTTCCAGGGCTTCGAACTCAACGTGAGCTGCCCCAACGTCAAGCAGGGCGGGATGGAGTTCGGTGCCGACCCGCAGGCGCTGCAGGCGGTGATTGCCGGTGCGCGCGCCGCGACGACAAAGCCGCTGTTCGTGAAGCTCTCTCCGACGCTGCCCCAGATCGGCGACGTCGCGAAGCGCGCCGTCGACGCCGGCGCCGACGGCATCACGGTGATCAACACCATTCCCGGTTTGGTGGTGGATGTCGAACGCCGCCGCCCGTTGCTGGGCTTCGGCAGCGGCGGCGTCAGCGGCCCCGGCCTGCTCGCGGTCGGTGTGCTCGCGACCTGGCGCGTGCGGCAGGCTGTGCCGGTGCCGATCATCGGCGCCGGTGGCGTCCAACGCGCCGAGGATGTGCTGCAGTTCGTGATCGCAGGAGCCAGCGCCGTCGCCATCGGCACGGCCGCACTCGCCAACCCCAAGCTCCCCGCGCGCATCGTGGCGGACTTGGAGCGCTGGTGCGACCGCCACGCCGTCTCCCGCCTCGCGGACCTGGTCGGCACATTGGAGTGGCCAGCGAAATAGCGGAGTCCGACCGTCTCCCCTCTCTCCGCCATCTCCCGTCTCCCCTCTCCCCGCCGTCACCCGCCTCCCCCCTCCCGTCTCCCGGCCTCCGTGTGCGCGCCCAGCCAATTATCGCCCTCGACGTCCCCACCCTCGCCGCCGCCCAAGCGCTCTGCGCTCGGCTCGGCCCGCAGGCGGATTTCGTCAAGGTCGGCCTCGAGCTCTTCACCGCCGAGGGCCCACGCGTCGTGGAGTGGCTGCGCGGGGAGGGGAAGCGCGTGTTCCTGGACCTCAAGCTGTACGACATCCCGAACACCGTGCGCGGGGCTGCCCGCAGTGCGGCGCAGATGGGCGTGTCGCTGCTCACGGTGCACGGCTACGGTGGCGCCGCGATGGTGGATGCGGCGGTGGACGGTGCCGGCGCCGAGACTGGCATCCTCGTGGTCACCGTGCTGACCAGCTTTGACGCGTCGGCGTTGGGCGTGGCGCTGGGCCGCGAGGCCCCGGAACTCGGCGGGGAGGTGCTGCGCCTCGCCCAGCTGGCGGATGCGGCGGGTGCGCACGGCATCGTCTGCTCCGGGCAGGAAGTGCGCGCGGCCCGGGCGAGCTACCCCAAGCTGCGTCCCCTGGTGCCGGGTATCCGCCTGGCCGGCGGCGCCACCCACGACCAGGCGCGGATTGCGACGCCGGAGAAGGCCGCGGAGGATGGGGCGGCGTACTTGGTGCTGGGGCGGGCGGTCACGGAGGCCGCATCGCCGGCTGAGGTGCTCGCCGGGATTCTGGCGACGCTCAGGTAGCGGACGGACGACGGAGGACGGACGCTGGAACGGCGGTGGAGAGCCTCCGTCATCCGTCTTCCGTCATTTCCGTACACGTCAGTCATCCCCCTTGTGTCAAGGGGTTCGGCCCGCTATCCTACGGGTCTGCCCCAAAACGGGCAGTATCAACGATTTCCGTTCATCCGTTCCTGTCGGGGTCCCCGTGAAGGTTCGTAGCAGCGTCAAGCCGATCTGCGAGCATTGCAAGGTGGTGAAGCGTGCAGGTGTCACGCGCATCATCTGCAAGCGCAATCCCAAGCACAAGCAGCGTCAGGGTTAAGAGACTATGGCTCGTATTTCCGGCGTGGATCTTCCGCGCGACAAGAAGGTCGAGATCGGCCTGACCTACATCTACGGCATCGGGCGCGTGACTGCGCGCCGGATTCTCGAGGCGGCCGGGGTGAACCCCGAGCAGCGCATCCGGGATCTGTCGGACGCCGACGTCAACAAGCTCCGTCAGGAGATTGAGAAGTCGATGCGCGTCGAGGGTGCGCTCCGCACCGAGATCGCGATGAACATCAAGCGCCTGATGGACATTGGCTCGTACCGTGGCCTGCGCCACCGTCGTGGCCTGCCGGTCCGTGGGCAGCGTACGCACACCAACGCCCGCACGAAGAAGGGGCCGCGCCGCGCGATCGCGGGCAAGAAGAAGGTCACCAAGTAATGGCTATCGGGAAGAAGACCAAGCGCGTGGTGGACGCCGAGGGTGTGGCGCACGTCAACGCGACGTTCAACAACACGCTGATCACGATCACGGACGCCCACGGCAACGCCGTCGCGTGGGGCACGGCCGGCAAGGCCGGGTTCAAGGGCTCCAAGAAGTCCACGCCGTTCGCGGCGACGGTGGCCGCCGAGCAGTGCGCCCGCGAGGCGATGTCGCTCGGCGTGCGTCGTGTCCACGTGAAGGTCCAGGGCCCGGGTTCGGGCCGCGAGTCGGCCATCCAGGCGCTCGCCGCCGCCGGCCTCCAGGTCAAGTCCATCAAGGACGTGACCCCGATTCCGCACAACGGCTGCCGGCCGCCCAAGCGCCGGAGGGTCTAACCGATGCGTTATACAGGTCCCAGCTGCCGGCAGTGCCGGCGTGAAGGTACGAAGCTGTTCCTCAAGGGCACGAAGTGCTTCACCGAGAAGTGCCCGGTCGAGCGCCGTCCGTACGCCCCTGGCCAGCACGGCCAGAACACGGCCCGCCGCCGCAAGGTGAGCGAGTACGCGAAGCAGCTCCGTGAGAAGCAGAAGATCAAGCGCATCTACGGCGTGTCGGAGCGTCAGTTCCGCAACACGTTCGAGAAGGTGTCGACGCTTCCGGGCGTGACCGGCCACAACCTCCTCGCGGCCCTCGAGAGCCGCTTGGACAATATGGTCTACCGGATGGGCTTCGCCCCGAGCCGCAAGGCCGCGCGCCAGCTGATCCGTCACCGCCACATCGAAGTGAACGGCAAGTCCGTGGACATCCCGTCCTACGCGGTGCAGCCGGGGCAGGAGATCAAGATGCGCCAGGCCTCGCGCGAGCTCGTGCTCGTGAAGGAAGCGCTCGAGATCGCCGCCCGTGGCCAGGCCCCGACGTGGCTGGCGGTGGACAAGGACACCTTCTCCGGCCGGATGCTCGAGCGCCCGCAGCGGGCGATGATCCCGATCGCGGCGCAGGAGCAGCTGGTCGTCGAGTTGTATTCGAAGTAAGTAGTCGAGACTTGGGACGTGAGACCTGAGACGTGAGAGCAGCCTCTCAAGTCTCCCGTCTCAAGTCTCACGTCTGTAGCGTGGCTCCCTGACAGTCTTACGAGCGTACCGCGGGTCAGGGCCGGGGTACGGCGTCGGTGGCACGTGAAGCCATCGTGACTTTTCTCACCTAAGGATCCCAACGATGTCCCAGACGATCGATCTCCGCGGCCTTGTGCGTCCGCAGCTCGTCGAGATGACGAAGCGCGACGACAATGCGAACGTGGCGGAGTTCCGGCTGCAGCCGCTGGAGCGCGGCTTCGGCCACACGCTCGGCAACGCGATGCGCCGGATGCTGCTCTCGAGCCTGCGCGGCGCCGCCGTGTGGGGCTTCCGCATCGATGGCGTGCTGCACGAGCACCAGACCATCCCGGGCGTCGTCGAAGACGTCCATCAGATTATCGCCAACCTCAAGACGCTGACCCTCGCGCTCGATGACGACGTCGAGGACGCGATCCTGCGCCTCAAGGTGACCAAGTCTGGCGCGGTCACCGCGGGCCAGCTCGAGTTGCCCGGTGGCGCCCGTGTCATCAACGCCGCCCACCACATCCTCACGCTGCAGGACGATCGCGACCTGTCGATCGAGCTGTACGTGAACAAGGGCCGTGGCTACGTCGAGGCCGAGCAGCACCCGGCCGACCGCTCGCTGCCGGTGGACCTGGTCCGCATCGACTCGATCTACTCGCCGGTCAAGCGCGCCAACTTCGCCGTCGCCGAGACGCGCGTGGGCCAGCGCACCGACTACGACCGCCTCTCGATGACGGTCGAGACGAACGGCACGCTGTCGCCGGAGCAGGCGGTGAGCTATGCCGCCGCGCTGGCGCAGACGCACTTTCAGTACTTCGCGTCCTTCGGGACCCACACGGCCGCCGCGGTGGTGGTGCCGGGGGCCGAGGGCTCCAGCGACGCGGCGCGCCTCGCCGAGCTGCTGCGCACCCCGATCGACGACCTGCAGCTCTCGGTCCGCTCGGTGAACTCGCTCAAGAACTCGAGCATCCGCTCGCTCGGCGACCTGGTGCGGCAGACGGAAGCGCAGATCCTGCAGGTCAAGAATTTCGGCAAGAAGTCCCTCCAGGAGATCGCCGACCTCCTCGAGAAGGAAGGACTCAATTTCGGGATGCGGTTTGAGGAGTCGACGGATGGGGTGCGCGTGGCCGATTGGGGCACGCCGCCGAGCCGTGCGGCCGCTGCTGCGCCTGACGACGACGAAGAGGAATAAGCACGATGCGTCACCGTAAGGCTGGGCGGAGCCTCCGCCGCACGTCGGAACAGCGCCTCGCGCTGCTCCGCAACCTCGCGACCTCGCTCATCGAGCAGGGCGCGATCGAGACCACTGAAGCCAAGGCGAAGGAGCTCCGGCCCTTCGTCGAGAAGCTCATCACCAAGGCCCGCACGGGCACGCTGCACGCGCGCCGGCTCGCCGGCAAGCACGTGCAGAAGCGCGACGCGGCGGACAAGCTCTTCCAGGAGCTCGGCCCCAAGTTCGCCAAGCGGGCCGGTGGCTACACGCGCATCCTGAAGACCGGGCACCGCAAGGGTGACGGGGCTGATATGGCGCGCATCGAACTCGTCCAGGACTGATCCGATGGCCATCCAGCGCAATATCTGCTACGTCTGCTCCAAGGGCGTCGCCCACGGCAACAACGTCTCGCACGCCAACAACAAGACGCGTCGCACCTGGAAGCCCAACCTCCAGGTCGCCCGCATCGTCGAAGGCGGCAAGACGATCAAGATCAAGGTCTGCACGCGCTGCCTGAACGCGGGCAAGATCCAGCGGGCGCCGCGTAAGGCCGTCACGGCCGTTTGAGTCCGACCGCTCGATGAGTGTTTGGGCGGGGAGAGCGTTTCGGCGCTCTCCCCGTCTTGCTAGGGGACGGATGACGGACGACGGATGCTGGTTCCGTGCGCCCGCAACGTCCATCGCGAAGGACTAGCTTCCGTCATCCGTCATCCGTCCGAGTTCAGGAATGAAGACCGCCCTCATCACCGGCATCACCGGCCAAGACGGCTCCTACCTCGCCGAGCTCCTGCTCGCCAAGGGCTACCGCGTCGTCGGCATCGTGCGCCGCTCGTCGACCACGCCCTACGAGCGCATCGCGCACCTCGTCGACCGCGTCGAACTGCTCTCGGCGGACCTGCTCGACCAGACCTCGCTGATGGACGCGATGGACGAGGTGAAGCCGGACGAGATCTACAACCTCGCGGCGCAGAGCTTCGTGGCGACGTCCTGGACGCAGCCGGTGCTCACCGGGGAGTTCACCGCCATCGGCGTGACGCGCCTGCTGGAGGCGATGCGGCGCACGGTGCCGAAGGCGCGCTTCTACCAGGCCTCGAGCTCCGAGCAGTTCGGGAAGGTCGTCGAGACGCCGCAGAAGGAGAGCACGCCGTTCTATCCGCGCTCGCCCTATGGCGTGGCCAAGGTCTACGGGCACTGGATCACGGTGAACTACCGCGAGTCGTTCGGGCTCTACGCGGTGAGCGGCATCCTCTTCAACCACGAGTCGCCGCGGCGCGGCCTGGAGTTCGTGACGCGCAAGGTCACGGACGCCGTCGCGCGCATCAAGCTGGGCCTCGCCGACGAGCTGCGGATGGGCAACCTCGATGCGCGTCGCGACTGGGGCTTCGCCGGTGACTATGTGGACGCGATGTGGCGGATGCTGCAGCAGGACGCGCCGTCCGACTACGTCATCGGTACCGGGGAGACCTGGACCGTACGGCAACTGGTGGAGGAGGCCTTCGGCTACCAGGACCTCGACTGGCAGCGCTACGTGCAGCAGGACCCGCGCTTCAACCGGCCCGCCGAGGTGGATCTGCTGGTCGCCGATCCGTCGAAGGCCAAGCGCGAGCTCGGCTGGGAGCCGACCGTACGCTTCCGCGAGCTGGTGCGGATGATGGTGGACGCCGACCTGGCGCGGCATCGCGCGGTGCAGGCGAAGGGCTGACGGTGCGCGCACTCGTCACGGGGGCGGCGGGATTCGTTGGCCAGTGGACCTGCCGTGCGTTGCTCCGTGAGGGTTGGGAAGTGGTCGGCGTCTCGCTGGAGGGGGCGCCCACGGCGGGAATCCTGACGGCGCCCGAGCGCGGCGCCGTGCGCTGGGAGGCGATGGACCTCTCGCCGCAGGCCAGCGCGGGCTCGCGCGTCCTGGCCCTGCTCGACGCGGCGCCACCGGACGCCGTCCTTCACCTCGCGGGCATCGCCTTCCAGGCCACGGCAGCGGCCGACGTCGAACGCGCCTACGCCGTCAACGTCGGGGCGGCGACGGAGCTGCTGCGCGCCACCGCGGCCGCGCGCGCGGCTGGCACCGCCGATCCGGCGATCGTCATCGTGGGCAGCGCCGAGCAGTACGGCGCGCAACCGGCCGAGGCGATGCCGCTTGCCGAGACGGCCGCCTGCGAGCCCAAGACCGTCTACGGGGCCACGAAGGTGGCGCAGGAGCACGCAGCGCTCGGCTTTGCCCGCGAGGCGGGCCTGCGGGTGGTCTGCACGCGCTCGTTCAACCACTCGGGCGCCGGGCAGGCGGCCAGCTTCCTGCTGCCATCGCTGGTGGGGCGCGCCCGAGAAGCCCGCCGCACGGGCCAGCCGGTGCGCATCGGCAACACCGACGTGGTCCGCGACTTCCTGCACGTGGAGGACGTGGTCTCTGCGTATATTTCTCTGGTTTCGCGCGGGCACCCGGGCGAGGTCTACAACGTCTGCAGTGGGATTGGGGTCCGCGTGGGAGAACTGGCGGCCGAAGTGCTGGCCGCGGCGGGCGTGCGCGCCCCCCTCGAGGTGGATCCAGCGCTGCAGCGCGCCGTGGACGTCCCCGTGCTGGTCGGCAGCAATGCCAAGCTCCGCGCCGCGACCGGTTGGACCCCCGTGAAGTCCCGCACCGACATCATCTCCGACTTGCTCGATGCCGCGTCGTAACGATATCCATCGCATCCTCCTCATTGGCTCCGGCCCGATCGTCATCGGACAGGGTGCCGAGTTCGACTACTCCGGCACGCAGGCCGCCAAGGCGCTTCGCGAGGAGGGCTACGAGGTCATCCTCGTGAACTCGAACCCGGCGACGATTATGACGGATCCGGAAGTCGCGGACCGCACGTACATCGAGCCGGTGACGCCGGAGTACGTGGAGCTGATCATCGAGCGGGAGAAGCCCGATGCGCTGCTGCCGACGATGGGCGGCCAGACGGCGCTGAACGTGGCGATGGCGCTGCACGAGCGCGGCGTGCTGGAGAAGCACGGCGTGGAGCTGATCGGCGCGAACGCGCGGGCGATCGCGGTGGCCGAGGACCGCAAGCTCTTCGCCGAGGCGATGGCCGAGATCGGGCTCAAGTGCCCGGAAGGCAAGATCGCGACGACGTGGGAGGAGGCGCTGGAGATCGCCGAGTGGACGGGATTCCCGGCGATCATCCGGCCGGCGTTCACGCTGGGTGGCACCGGCGGTGGCATCGCGTACAACCGCGAGGAGTACGAGCGGATCGTGAAGTACGGGCTCGACCAGTCGCCGATCTCTCAAGTGCTGATCGAGCGCTCGCTGCTCGGCTGGAAGGAGTACGAGCTCGAGGTGATGCGCGACGCGCAGGACAACGTCGTCATCATCTGCTCGATCGAGAACCTCGACCCGATGGGCATCCACACGGGTGACTCGATCACCTGTGCGCCGGCGATGACGCTGTCGGACCGCGAGTACCAGGTGATGCGCGACGCGGCGCAGGCGGTGATCCGCAAGATCGGCGTGGCTGCGGGCGGCTGTAACATCCAGTTCGCGGTGAACCCGGCGGACGGCGAGATGGTCGTCATCGAGATGAACCCGCGCGTGTCGCGCTCCTCGGCGCTGGCGTCGAAGGCGACGGGCTTCGCCATCGCGCGCATCGGGACCAAGCTGGCGGTGGGCTACTCGCTGGACGAGATCCCCAACGACATCACCAAGACGACGCCGGCGAGCTTCGAGCCGGTGCTCGACTATGTGGTGGTGAAGGTCCCGCGCTTCGCGTTCGAGAAGTTCCCCGGTGCCAACACGACGCTCACGACGCAGATGAAGTCGGTGGGCGAGTCGATGGCGATGGGGCGCACGTTCAAGGAAGCCTTCCAGAAGGCCCTGCGCGCGCTGGAGACCGGGCGCGCCGGCTGGGTGGTCGGCGAGCGGCCGGTGGACGACCGCGTGGCCGACGACTCGCTCGATGCGGTGCGTGCGGCGCTGCCGGTGCCGGTACCTGAGCGGATGTTCCAGATCAAGCGCGGGATGCTGCTCGGGATGACCGTCGAGGAAGTGCAGGAACGCACGGGAATGGATCCCTGGTTCCTGCGGCAGTTCGAGGAACTGCTCACCGCCGAGCGTGCCTATGCCGCGGCTCAGCAGGTGGACGCGCGCCTGGTGCGGCGGATGAAGCGGATGGGCTTCAGCGACCGCCAGCTCGCGGCGCTGCGGGGCGAGACGGAGCAGCAGGCGCGCGAGCGCCGCTGGGCGCTGGGCGTGCGGCCGGCCTACAAGATGGTGGATACCTGCGCCGGCGAGTTCCCGTCGAACACGCCGTACCTCTACTCGTCGTACGACGAGGAGAGCGAGGCGCCGCGGACGGGGCGGAAGTCGGTGGTCATCCTCGGCAGCGGCCCGAACCGCATCGGGCAGGGCGTGGAGTTCGACTACTGCTGCGTGCGCGCGGCAATCGCGCTGCGCGAGGCGGGCTACGAGACGATTATGGTCAACTCCAACCCGGAGACCGTCTCGACGGATTACGACACCTCGGACAAGCTGTACTTCGAGCCGCTGACCTTCGAGGACGTGCTGGAGATCGTGGACCGCGAGCAGCCGGTGGGCGTGATCGTCCAGCTCGGCGGGCAGACGCCGCTCAAGCTGGTGAAGCCGCTCGAGGCCGCAGGCGTGACGATCCTGGGCACGTCACCGGAAGCGATCGACATCGCCGAGGACCGCAAGCGCTTCGAGCAGCTGGCGCGCGAGCTGGGCGTGCAGCAGCCGCCCAATGGCACGGCGACGAGCGTGCCGGAGGCGGTGGCGATCGCCGAGCGCATCGGCTACCCGGTGCTGCTGCGGCCCAGCTACGTGCTGGGTGGCCGCGCGATGGAGATCGTGTACGACGAGCCCAGCCTGCGCGATTACTTCCAGCGCGCCGTGCGCGTGAGCGAGGACCGGCCGGTGCTGGTGGACGCCTTCCTCGAGGACGCCTTCGAGGCGGACGTGGACGCGCTCAGCGACGGGACGACGGTGGTGATCGGCGGCGTGATGGAGCACATCGAGGACGCGGGCATCCATTCCGGCGACTCGGCCTGCGTGCTGCCGCCGTTCTTGATTGGCAAGGAGCACCAGGACCAGATGCGCGCGCACACCATCGCCTTCGCCAAGGCGCTGGGCGTGGTGGGCCTGATCAACGTGCAGTACGCCATCAAGGACGGCGTGGTGTACGTGCTCGAGGTGAACCCGCGTGCCTCGCGGACGGTGCCGTTCGTGTCCAAGACCATCGGGAAGCCGCTGGCCTCGCTGGCGGCGCGGGTGATGCTTGGCGAGACGCTGGAGCAACTCGGCTACACCGAGGAGATCGTGGCGCCGTTCGTGAGCGTGAAGGAGGCAGTGTTCCCCTTCACCAAGTTCCGCGAGTTCGACCCGATTCTCGGCCCGGAGATGCGTTCGACGGGCGAGGTGATGGGCATCAGCGACAGCTTCGGGATGGCGTATGCCAAGGCCGAGCTCTCGGCCGGCAACGGCCTGCCGCGCGAGGGGCAGGTGATGCTGACGGTGAACGACCGCGACAAGGCCAAGGCGGCGACGATCGCGGCGCGCTTCGCGAAGCTCGGATTCGGGCTCGTGGCCACGGAGGGCACGGCGCGGCATCTGGAGGGCGAGGGCATCGCGACGACGCGCGTGTTCAAGGTGAGCGGCGGCCGTCCCAACGGCATCGACCTGATGGTGAACGGCGAGCTGCAGTTGCTGATCAACACGCCGCTGGGCAAGCGGGCGCAGAAGGACGACTACTCGATGCGGCAGGCGGCGGTGGCCAACCGCGTGCCGTATACGACCACGCTGAGCGGCGCGAGCGCGGCCTGCGAGGCCATCGAGACGCTGCGCACGACGAAGCCGAGCGTGAAGAGCCTGCAGGAGTGGCAGGGGATGCGCGGATGAGCGCGCCCTTCGTGCACGAGTCGTCCTACGTGGATGACGGCGCGCAGGTCGGCGCGGGCACCAAGATCTGGCATTTCTGCCACGTGATGCCGGGCGCGGTCATCGGCAAGGACTGCAGCATCGGGCAGAACGTCGTGGTGATGAACGGCGTGTGCGTCGGGGACCGCGTGAAGATCCAGAACAACGTGTCGCTGTACGAAGGCGTGACGCTCGAGGACGATGTGTTCTGCGGTCCGTCGATGGTATTCACCAACGTCGTGAACCCGCGCAGCCACGTGTCGCGCAAGAATCAGTACCGGCCGACGTTGGTGAAGCGCGGCGCGAGCATCGGCGCCAACGCGACGATCGTCTGTGGCGTGACGCTGGGCGAGTACGCCTTCGTGGGCGCCGGTGCGGTGGTGACCAAGGACGTTCCCGCCTACGCCGTGATGACGGGTGTGCCGGCGCGGCGCAGCGGTTGGGCCTGCGCCTGCGGCGAGATGCTGCGTGGTACCGGGCCGACGTACCGCTGTGCCGCCTGCGGAACGGCGTACGAGCTGCGTGGCGACGCGCTGCAGCCGACGGGCCGATGAGTACGCCCATCCGCATCGCGCTCGTGGGCTGCGGCCGCATCAGCGCAAACCATCTCGAAGCCATCGGCAAGATCGACGGGCTGGCGCTCTCTGCGGTCTGCGACGTCGTGGAGACGCGCGCCCGCGGCACCGGCGAGCGCTGGAACGTGCCGTGGTACACGAGCTACGAGACGATGCTGGCCGAGGCGGACTGCGACGCGGTGGCCATCGCCACGCCCAGCGGGCTGCACCCGTCGCAGGGCGTGCTCGCGGCCAAGGCCGGCAAGCACGTCATCTCCGAGAAGCCGATGGCGATCACGCTGGCCTCGGCCGACGCGCTGGTGCAGGCCTGCGACGCGGCCGGCGTGCAGTTGTTCGTGGTGAAGCAGAACCGGCTGAACGCCACGGTGCAGCTGGTGAAGCGCGCCCTCGACAAAGGGCGCTTCGGGCGGCTCTTCCTGGCCAACACCACGGTCCACTGGGCCCGCCCGCAGGAGTACTACGACCAGGCGCCGTGGCGCGGGACCTGGGAGTTCGACGGCGGGGCGTTTATGAACCAGGCCTCGCACTACGTGGACCTGATGCAGTGGCTGGTGGGGCCCGTGGAGAGCGTGGTGGCCAAGACGGCGACCTTGGCCCGGCGCATCGAGGCCGAGGACACGGGTGCGGCGGTGCTCAAGTTCCGCAACGGGGCCTTGGGCGTGATCGAGGTCACGATGCTGACCTACCCGAAGAACCTCGAGGGCTCGTTCACGCTGATCGGGGAGCGCGGCACCGTGAAGATCGGCGGGACGGCGGTCAACAAGATCGAGCACTGGGCCTTTGCGGACGCGGACCCGGACGACGCCGAGGTGGACCGGGTGAACACCGATCCGCCGTCCGTCTACGGCTTCGGGCACGAGCCCTACTACCGGAACGTGCTCCGGGTGCTGCGGGGCGAGGCGGTGCCAGACACGGACGGGCGGGGTGGCCGGAAGTCCCTGGAACTGATCCTCGGGATCTACGAGTCGGCCAAGACGGGCCGGGAGGTCCCCCTCCCCCTGCGCGCGACGCTGTAGAGGGCCGGTTTCGGGGCGGGGGATTCGTTGACTATGTCGCGGCCCCAAGCGAACTTACAAGGCTCGCGCGGAGGTCCGCGCGGGCCTTTCTTCTGTCCCCAAGGTGCGATTCCGATGGCTGTCCCTCTTCTTGACCTGAAGGCCCAGCACGCGACCATCCGCGACGAGGTCGTCGCCGAAGTGATGAAGGTGGTGGATGCGCAGGCCTTCATCCTCGGCGAACCCGTGCAGAAGCTCGAGTCCGAGGTCGCCGCGCTGTCGCAGACCAAGTACGCCGTGGGTTGCGCCAACGGGACCGACGCGATCCTCATTGCGATGCGCGCGCTGGACATCGGCGCCGGCGACCAGGTGGTGACGACGCCGTTCACGTTCTTCGCGACGGCGGGCACGATCCACAACGTCGGCGCGACGCCGGTGTTCGTGGACATTGACCCCAAGACCTACAACATCCGCCCGGACCTCGCGGCGGCGGCCGTGACGGCCAAGACCAAGGCCATCATCCCGGTGGACCTGTTCGGACAGATGGCGGCCCTCGAGGAGATCCGCGCGCTGCTGCCGGGTATGCCGATCATCGAGGACGCGGCGCAGAGCATCGGCGCGCGCCGGAAGATCGGCGGCGAGTGGACGATGGCGGGGCAGGCGGCGACGATCGGGACCTTTTCGTTCTTCCCGTCCAAGAACCTCGGCGGCTACGGCGACGGCGGGATGATTGTCACGCAGGACGAGACACTGTTCAAGCGCTTGATGCGCCTGCGCACGCACGGGTCGGTGCAGACGTACTTCCACGAGGAAGTGGGCTACAACTCGCGGTTGGATGCGCTGCAGGCGGCGGTGCTGCTGGCCAAGCTGCCGCACCTGGCGGCGTGGAGCGCCAAGCGTCGCGAGAACGCGGCCTACTACACCCAGGCCTTCGCCGACATCGCGGACATCGTGCCGCCGCACATCGACCCGGCCAACGAGAGCATCTACAACCAGTACACCATCCGCGTGCCCAAGCGGGACGCCCTGAAGGAGCATCTCAAGGCCAAGGGCATCGGGCACTCGGTGTATTACCCGCTGCCGTTGCACCTGCAGCCCTGCTTCGCGTACCTCGGCTACAAGGCCGGGGCCTGCCCGGAGGCGGAGAAGGCGGCGGAGGAAGTCGTGTCGCTGCCGGTGTACCCTGAACTGACGCGGGCGCAGTTGGACGAGGTCGTGGCGGGCGTGCGCTCGTTCTTCGGCAAGTAGCACTCAACACATCCAAGATGACTGACACGAAGTCGACGCTGCTCCGCAAGATCGACGACCGCTCGGCCGTGGCCGCCGTCATCGGTCTGGGCTACGTGGGACTGCCGCTGGCGATGGAGCTCTGTGAAGCCGGGTTCCAGGTCGTCGGGTACGACGTTAGCCAACGCGTCGTGGACCTCCTGACGCGCGGGGAGTCGCACATCCAGGACGTGCCGAAGGCCCAGGTCGCCAAGCACGTGAAGAGCGGCAAGTTCGCGGCGACGACGGATGCGGCGCGGCTCACGGAGGCCGATACGATTTCGATTGCGGTGCCGACGCCGCTGGCGAAGACGCGCGACCCCGATATGTCGTACGTCGTCGCGGCTGCCGAGACCGTGGCCGCGCGCGCCCGCCCCGGCCAGCTCATCGTGTTGGAGAGCACCACGTACCCGGGCACGACACGCGAACTGCTGCAGCCGCGGCTCGAAGAGATGGGCCTGACAATCGGGGAGGACGTGTTCCTCGCGTTCTCGCCGGAACGCGTGGACCCCGGCAACCCGACCTGGCACACGAAGAACACACCCAAGGTCGTGGGCGGCATCACGCCGGCCTGCAACGAGGTCGCGGCGCGCTTCTACTCCTCGACCATCGACACGGTGGTGCCGGTGACGTCGCCGGAGGCGGCCGAACTGGTGAAGCTGCTGGAGAACACGTTCCGCTCGGTGAACATCGGCCTCGTGAACGAGATGGCCATCGTCTGCGAGCGCCTCGGCGTGGACGTGTGGGAAGTGATCGACGCGGCTGCGACCAAGCCGTTCGGGTTTATGAAGTTCACGCCGGGGCCTGGCATCGGCGGGCATTGCATCCCGCTGGACCCGCACTACCTCGCGTGGAAGATGCGTTCGCTGAATTACAAGACGCGCTTCATCGACCTCGCGAGCGAGGTCAACTCGGCGATGCCGGACTTCGTCGTCGAGAAGGTCGCGCACGCGCTCAACGAGGACCGCAAGGCGGTGAACGGCAGCCGCATCCTCGTCCTGGGCATCGCCTACAAGAAGGACATCGACGATATGCGGGAGTCGCCGGCGCTGGACGTGATGCGGCTGCTCGAGGCGCGCGGCGCCTTGGTGGTGTACCACGATCCCTTCGTGCCGACGTTCCGCGAAGACGGGCACGAGGCGTGGAGCGTGCCACTCAACAAGGACGAGCTGGCCAAGGCCGACGCGGTCGTCATCGTGACCGACCACACGGACTTGGACTACCAGTTCGTGGTCGATCACGCCACGCTGGTCGTGGATACCCGGAATGCCCTGGCCCGCGTGACGCCCTCGAAGGCGCGCGCAATCCCGCTGACGGCACAGCGCCGTCCGATCACCCCTGACCGAGCGAGTTCGTGAAGATCACCGTCATCGGCACTGGATACGTCGGCCTCGTCGTCGGCGCCTGCCTCTCGGAAACCGGCAACGACGTCAGCTGTGCAGACGTGGACCAGAACAAGATCGACGGGCTCAAGCAGAATGTCCTGCCCATCTACGAGCCGGGCCTCGAGGAGTACGTCGAGCGCAACCAGGCGGCCGGACGGCTGAGCTTCACGACGGACGTGCCGGCGGCGATCCGCGACGCCGAGGTGATCTTCATCGCCGTGGGGACCCCACCCGATGAGGACGGCTCGGCCGACCTCAAGCACGTCCTGGCGGTGGCCGACAGCATCGGCAAGCACGCGGCGCGCGAGGTGGTGGTCGTGACCAAGTCGACGGTTCCGGTGGGCACCGCCGAGAAGGTCGCGGCGGCCATCCGGCCGAACGCCACGGTGACCTTCCATATGTGCTCCAACCCGGAGTTCCTGAAGGAAGGCGCGGCGGTGGACGACTTTATGAAGCCGGACCGCGTGGTCGTCGGCGTGGAGTCGGACTTCGCCCGCGAGCGGATGGGCGAGCTGTACGCGCCGTTCGTGCGCACGGGCAAGCCGATCATCTTTATGGACATCCCCTCGGCGGAGATGACCAAGTACGCGGCGAACGCGATGCTGGCGACGCGCATCTCCTTTATGAACGAGATCGCGAATCTCTGCGAGAAGGTCGGCGCCAACGTGGACCTGGTGCGCAAGGGCATCGGCTCGGACTCGCGCATCGGTCCGGCGTTCCTGTTCCCGGGCCCGGGCTACGGCGGCAGCTGCTTCCCCAAGGACGTGAAGGCGCTGATGCGCACCTCGGAGGAGCAGGGCGCGCCGATGGGCGTGCTCAAGGCCGTGGAAGACGCCAACGAGAAGCAGAAGCACCGGCTGTCGGAGAAGGTCCGCGCCGTGCTCGGCGCGAACCTCAAGGGCAAGCGCATCGCGCTCTGGGGCCTGGCCTTCAAGGCCAACACCGACGATATGCGCGAGTCGCCGGCGCTGGTGCTGATCGAGGAGCTGCTGGCGGCCGGCGCGACGGTGGTGGCGCACGACCCCGCCGCGATGCACGAGACCGAGCGCCGGATCGGCAAGCGCATCGAATACGCGAAGACGAACCACGACGCGGTCAAGGGTGCCGATGCGCTGGTGATCGTGACGGACTGGAACGAGTATCGCTTCCCGGACTTCGAGCGCCTGAAGCGTGAGTTGAAGGCCCCGGTCGTCGTGGACGGTCGCAACCTCTACGATCCGGCCAAGATGCGCGCGTTGGGCTTCACCTACCGGTCCATCGGACGGGGCCGCGAGTGAGGGTCCTCATCACGGGCGCGGCGGGCTTCCTCGGTTCCCACCTCTGTGACCGCTTCCTTCGGGACGGTCACGAAGTGGTGGGGCTCGACAACTTCCTCACCGGGCATCCCGAGAACATCGCGCACCTGATGGGGCAGGAGCGGTTCCACTTCCTGCGGCACAACATCTCCGAGTACACGTACATCGCCGGCCACCTCGACGGCGTGCTGCACTTCGCCTCGCCGGCCAGCCCGGTGGACTATCTGCATATGCCGATCCAGACCCTGAAGGTGGGCTCGCTCGGCACGCACAACGCGCTGGGCATCGCGCTGGCCAAGGGCGCCAAGTTCCTGCTGGCCTCCACCAGCGAGGTCTACGGCGACCCGCTGATCCACCCGCAGCCCGAATCGTACTGGGGCAACGTGAATCCCGTGGGGCCGCGCGGCTGCTACGACGAGGCCAAGCGCTTCGCCGAGGCGATGACGATGGCCTACCACCGTGCCCAGGGCGTGGAGACGCGCATCGTGCGCATCTTCAACACCTACGGCCCGCGGATGCGCCCGCACGACGGGCGTGTGGTCTCGAATTTCATCGTGCAGGCCCTGCACGGCGAACCCCTCACGCTCTACGGCGATGGTTCGCAGACTCGCTCGTTCTGCTATGTGGAGGACGAGGTCGAGGGCATCTACCGCCTGTTCAACTCCGACGAGCGGATGCCGGTGAACATCGGCAACCCCAACGAGTTCACGGTGCGGCAGTTGGCCGAACTGGTCATCGAGCTGACGGGTAGTACTTCCACGGTCACCTCGCTCCCGCTACCGGCTGACGATCCCAAGGTCCGGCAGCCGGACATCACCCGGGCCAAGGGCATCCTTGGCTGGGAGCCGAGTGTCCAACTACGTGAAGGCCTCCAGCGCACGATCGAATACTTCCGCGGCCTCGAAGGCTCGCCGCGCCTGCAACCCCCGACGTAATGCCTCGCTTCCGCTCCACCCTGTTCCTGCTTCTGGTGATTCTCGCCGCCGGGGCCTGCTTCCGCAGCTTCAACGTCCGTCGCTACCCGACGGCGACGGCCCTGTTCGCCGCGGGAATGGAACGCTTCGAGAAGAAGAAGTACTCCGACGCGGTGCTGGCCTTCGAGCGCCTGACCTT
Source organism: Gemmatimonadaceae bacterium (assembly GCA_019637355.1). Taxonomy (NCBI): domain Bacteria; kingdom Pseudomonadati; phylum Gemmatimonadota; class Gemmatimonadia; order Gemmatimonadales; family Gemmatimonadaceae; species Gemmatimonadaceae bacterium. The sequence goes on from JAHBVT010000001.1 coordinate 1,086,247, forward strand.
CGACCTCCCGACGCGCGACACGCTGCTGCCCATCGCGCATTGGTACCTCGGGCAGTCGCGCCGCCTTAGTGCCGAGCGCCTGCTGGCGGCGCAGAGCTTCAATCGACTGGCGGAGCAGTTCCCGAATCACGAACTCGCGGACGACGCGATGTGGATGGCGGGTGTCTCCTACCGCGAGCTGTGGCGGCGACCGTCCCTGGACCCCCAGTACGGCATCCTGGCGCAGGCGCAGTTCCGCCTGCTGCAGGGCGTGTTCCCGAACTCGCCCTTCGTGGACTCCACCGTCATCGCGCTGGAGCAGCTCGATGAGTGGTTCGCCGCCAAGGACTACGAGACGGGAATGCACTACGTGCGGCGCAAGGCCTACGACTCGGCGATCATCTACTTCCGCGACGTGGTGACGAACTACCCCAACTCGGACAAGGCGCGCCAGGCGATGCTGCGGCTGGTCGAGGTGTACCGGTTGCCGGCGCTGAACTATCTCGAGGACGCCGAAGAGGTGTGCTCGGCGCTGCGTGCTGGATTCCCGACCGACGCCGATGTGCTGCGCATCTGCAAGATGCCGACAGCCGCGACGCCGGCTGGCGGGGCCTGACCGCGAGGCGTGGCCACGCGCATCGGCATCTTGGGCGGGACCTTCGATCCGCCGCACATCGGGCACCTGTTGCTCGCGCTGGATGCCGTCGAGGCCCTCGGATTGGACCAGCTGGTGTTCGTCCCGGCGGCGCGCCAGCCGCTGAAGCAAGGCGTGCCGATGACGGCCGCCGAGCACCGGCTGGCGATGGTGCGGCTCCTGGCCGCTGCCGACTCCCGATTCCACGTGGATGATTCGGAGGTCACCCGCGGCGGGTTATCTTTCACGATTGATACGGTGCGGGGCCTCAGGACCGCGCATCCAGACGCCGAGCTGTTCCTGCTGATGGGAGCAGACACGGCGGCGACCCTGCCACAATGGCGCGAGACCGAGGCATTGGCCTTGCTCGTGCAGGTGGCTGTAGCGGGACGCGGGGACGGACCGATGCCGAAGCCGGCGGGGTTCCGTGTCCAGCCGCTGCCGTCACGTCGCGTGGACATCTCCGCCACGGAGATCCGCGTACGAGTCGGGGCCGGGCGCAGCATCCGGGGCTTCGTGCCGGATGCCGTGGCCGACTACATCGCCGCCCACGGGCTGTACCGCACTACCACCGAGTGACGACAGAATGCTGAAGAAGCTTTTCGGGGCCGTGTTCGGGACCCGCCACGAGCGTGAACAGAAGCGCGTCCAGCCGATCGTGGACGAGATCAATTCCATCGGCGAGCGGCTGAAGGGGCTGCGCGACGAGGAGATCCAGGCGCAGACGGCCAAGTTCCGCGCGATGATCACCGAGCGGACGGCCGACGTGCAGGAGCGGATTGCCGAGCGCAAGCGCCAGAAGCACGAGGCGGCCGAGGCGGCCACGCGCGATGCCATCGACCTGGAGCTGGTGGGGCCGGACGGCCGCGGCGGCCTTGAGGGCGAGTACCGCGAGCTGCTGAGCGAGGTGCTGGACGAGTTGCTGCCCGAGGCCTTCGCGACGGTGCGCGAGGCGGCGCGTCGCCTGGTGGGCAGCACGGTCTCGGTGACGGGACACGACCTCACCTGGGATATGGTGCACTACGACGTGCAGCTCATCGGCGGCTACCAGCTGCACGTGGGGCGCATCGCCGAGATGGCGACGGGCGAAGGCAAGACGCTGGTGGCGACGTTGCCGCTGTACCTGAACGCGCTGCCGGGCCGCGGGGCGCACCTGGTGACGGTGAACTCGTACCTGGCGCGCCGTGACTCGCAGTGGATGGGCCACCTCTTCAAGTGGCTGGGCCTGACGGTCGGTTGTCTCGACGACACCGAGCCGGGCACGCCGCAGCGCGTCGCCGCCTACGGCTGCGACATCACCTACGGCACGAACAACGAGTTCGGCTTCGACTACCTGCGCGACAATATGGTGGTGGCACTGGACCAGCGCGTCCAGCGCGCGCACGTCTACGCCATCGTGGACGAAGTCGACTCGGTGCTGATCGACGAAGCGCGGACGCCGCTGATCATCTCCGGGCCGGTGGGCAACCAAGGCGACCAGGCCTACGCGCTGCACAACGCGGCCGTGTCGCGCCTGGTGCGCCGGCAGACGGAGCTGGCAAACGACCTCGTGGCCAAGGGCGAGAAGGCGCTGTCCGCCGGGGACCAGGACACGGCGGCGCTGTGCTTCTACAAGGCGCGGATGGGCAGCCCGAAGAACAAGCGCCTGCTGAAGGTGATGCAGGAGACGGGCGTCAAGCAGCTGATCCTCCAGCAGGAGCTGGCGCACCTGGCGGACCGCAAGCAGTCGGCGGCCAAGCAGCAGTTCCGCGACATCGAGGACGACCTGCTCTTCGTGCTCGACGAGAAGGGGCACGCGGTGCACCTCACCGACGCCGGCGTGGACTTCCTCTCGCCGTCGTCCCCGGACGAGTTCGTGCTGCCCGACATCTCCTCGGCGATGGGGCGCATCGACAAGGATGAGACGCTGGACGCCAAGGGCAAGCTCGAGGCGCGGCGGAACATCGAGACCGAGTACGCCGCCAAGAGCGAGAAGCTCAACATCATCCACCAGCTGCTCAAGGCGCACGCCCTCTACGAGAAGGACGTGAACTACGTCGTGCAGGACGGGCAGGTGCTGATCGTGGACGAGTTCACCGGCCGCACGATGCCGGGCCGCCGCTGGAGCGAGGGCCTGCACCAAGCGGTGGAGGCCAAGGAAGGCGTGCAGGTGAAGGGCGAGACGCAGACGCTCGCGACGATCACCATCCAGAACTACTTCCGCCTCTACGAGAAGCTGGCCGGTATGACGGGCACGGCGGAGACGGAGGAGGGCGAGTTCTTCCAGATCTACGGGCTGGAGGTCGCGGTCATCCCGACCAACCGGCCGATCGCGCGCGACGACCGGCAGGACCTCATCTACAAGACGCGGCGCGAGAAGTACAACGGCATCGTCGAGGAGACGCGGCGTCTGCACCAGCTCGGCTTCCCGGTGCTGGTGGGTACGGCCAGCGTGGAGGCCTCGGAGACGCTCTCGCGGATGTTCCAGCGCGCGGGCCTGCCGCACAACGTGCTCAACGCCAAGTTCCACCAGCGCGAGGCGGAGATCGTCTCGCTGGCGGGCCAGCCGGGCGCAATCACGATCGCGACGAACATGGCCGGCCGCGGCACGGACATCAAACTCGGCGAGGGCGTGCGCGCATCGCGTCCGTCGGTGGTGAAGGACCCGAACGGCCGCGACGTGGACGTGAGCGAACCGGGCGGTCTGCACATCATCGGCTCCGAGCGGCACGAGTCTCGGCGCATCGACCGCCAGCTGCGCGGGCGCGCCGGCCGCCAGGGCGACCCCGGTGCCTCGCAGTTCTTCCTCTCGCTGGAAGACGACCTGATGCGCCTGTTCGGGTCGGACCGCATCGCCCGGCTGATGGACGGCCTGGGGGCGCAGGAAGGCGAGGTGCTGACGCACCCGCTCATCACCCGCGCCATCGAGCAGGCCCAGAAGCGCGTGGAGCTGCAAAACTTCCAGCAGCGCAAGCGCCTGCTCGACTACGATGACGTGATGAACCAGCAGCGCGAGGTCATCTACTCGCTGCGCTCTTTTGCGCTCGAGGGCGGCGAAGAACTGAAGGGCGAGGCCGAACGGATGGTGACGACGGCCGTGGCACGGCGCATCGAGACCGGCCTGGCGGAGTACGAGACGCCGGAGGACTGGGACATCGAGCTGCTGCGGCAGGACCTGATGATGCAGTACCTGCTGCGGGTGCCGGGCTTCGAGGAAGACGGCCGTCGCGCCGCGACGTCGAAGGAGGCACAGGACGAAGGCGCCGCCGAGGCGCTGAAGGCCTTCCACGCCAAGGTCGAATCGCTCGGCGAGTTCGGCGGGCGCCTGCTCGCGCTAGTGATGCTCAGCGTGCTGGACGAGAAGTGGAAGGACCACCTCTACGACCTCGACCAGCTCCGCGCCGCGATCGGCTACCGCTCCTGGGGGCAGAAGGATCCGCTGGTGGAGTACAAGGCGGACGCGTTCTCGATGTTCGAGGACCTGATGCGCGACGTCCAGCACACCTTCGCGGAGCGTTTCCTGAAGGTGCAACTGGTGTTCGAGCCGCCGCCGCAGCCGCTGCCGCCGGTGATCACGTCGACGTCGGGGCCGTCGGAGTCGGCGCCGTCAGCGGCGGCGGATCCGTTCGGGGTGCCGCAGGCACCGCAGGCGGCGCCTGCTCCGGCGGCGAAGCGGGAGTCGGAGTATGCGAACGTGGGGAGGAATGATCCGTGTCCGTGTGGGAGTGGGAAGAAGTTTAAGAAGTGTCACGGGGCGTGAGAGAGGGAGAGGGGAGGGGGAGAGGTGGGTGAGGGCGGGGAGATGGGAGATGGGAGATGGTTGGGAGAGGGGAGATGGTTGGGAGATGGGAGATGGGTGGGAGAGGGGACAGGGTTGGGAGATGGACGCGGGGAGAGGGGAGGCGTGATTGCGCGCTTCTCCTCTTCTGCGTCTTGAGTGCGCGGTGCGCGTATCGGCAAGAAATCGGTGATGGGCTGTGTGGCGGGGCAGATATTCTCGCGGGATGACTTCCGTCCTCGACTTGCCTCCGCAGGACCGGCCGCGGGAGCGGCTGCGCGCGCTTGGATCGCAGGCGCTCACCACCTCTGAACTCCTTGCCCTGCTGCTCGGAACCGGCGTGGGCGGTCGGTCGGCGGCCTCGGCGGCGGAGGCGATACTGCAGCGCGCCGGAGGATCACTACGGCGGTTGGGACAACTGCCGGTGGCGACGCTCACCTCCGTGCACGGGCTGGGGGAGGTGCGGGCGCTGGCGGTGCACGCGGCGTTGGAGCTGGGGCGGCGCCTTGCCGCCGAGTCCAACGACGACGGCGAGCCGCTGCGCGGGCCGCGGGACGTGTGGCGCTACTACGGCCCGCGACTCGAAGGGCTGACGGTGGAGGAGTTCCACGTGGCCGTGCTCGATGCCCAGCACCGGTTGGAGCGCGATGTGCTGGTGACGCGCGGCATCCTCAACTCCTCGCTGGTGCACCCGCGGGAGGTGTTCCGGGAGGCGATCGCCGAGCGGGCGGCGAGCATCGTGCTGGTGCACAATCACCCCAGCGGGGACCCGACGCCGAGTTCGGACGATCGGGCGATTACGACCCAGCTAGTGGCGGCGGGGCGGTTGTTGGATATCCCGATTCACGATCACGTGGTGATTGGACGGGGAAGGTTCGTCTCGTTTGCGGAGATGGGGTTGTTGTGACGAGACGGAAGAGGGAAGACGGAAGACGGAGGTCAGAAGTCAGAAGCCGGGAAATGGGCGACCCACGCGCAACGATGCGTCGCGGACGTGGTCCTCTCAATCCGCCATCCTCTCATCTCCCGATCCAGTGCGTCCACTTCACCGTCACCACATTCGTCCCGGTGCTGCCGAGCAGTCCACTGCCGTGCGGAGAGAGACCCTGCTGCGTCGGGTCGCCGTCGTGGTCGCGGGCCTGGGTCCAGACCAGGAAGAGCGTTGAGCTGGGCCGGTACTCCCAGCGCAGTACGGCGTTGCCGCGGAACTGGGCGCGGCCAAAGCTGGGATCGGTGACCGTGACGGCGGAGCTGCCGCTGCCGAGTGTGACGCGCCCGTCGGCGTTGCGCTGCACCTCGGATGCAGGGTAGCGGCGCAGGCGGTCAGCCCAGGTACTCGCACGCGGCGCGACGACTTCGTCGAACGCGGCGATGCGTCCCGCGGCGACGAAGGGCTGCGCGTAGAGCTGCAGCGAGACGTTGGGCGTGAACGAGAAGTTCACGCGGGAGGTCAACGACAGTTGCCGCTGCTGCAGGTCGCCGACGACGGAGCGCTGGGCGCCATCGGCGGAGGTCGCGTTGCCGATGAATTGCCAAGGCAGGCGATTGCGGGCGATGAGCGTCCCAAGCGTGATCTCCGCGCGGGGGGACGGACGGAGGGTGACGTCGGGCGTAACGTTGTGCACGTATCCGTCGGCGCCGCTGGCCCGCAGGTAGAAGTGGCCCACCCCGAAGCTCGCGCGTTTGCGCGGGTCGCTGGCATAGCGGACGAACAGCGACTGACGGGTGGGGATGAGCAACGCGGGTCCGCCGCGCAGCATATGCGTGGCCAACGCCGAGCCGTCGAGTCCGTACTCCGCGGTGAGCGTGCGGAAGCTCTGGAACTGCGTGCGCCCGAAGAGCCTCGCCCCGCGCAGCGTGTTCTCGCCGGCCGTGGTGACCTGGTACCACGAGTTGAACCACAGCGAGCGCGTCCGCGTTCGGGGGGTCTGTTGTACGGATTCGTAGCCGAGCCATCCTCCCGTGTGGAGCATATCCGCCCGCGCCATCAGGCCGAGGTCGTTGGCCTCGAAGCCCGGCGTCTTGAGCGAGGAGCCGAGTCCGGCCCGGAAGTTGCCGCCGGCGGTCTTGGCGATGGAGACGTTCGCTGCGAGCCCGACGAGCGAAGTCGCGGACGAGTCCACGGCTAAATGCCGCGCGTCTGAGCGCTGGTACAGGCGGGTGATGCTGCGTTGTGTCGCGGTGATGGCGGTCGCGGTGCCGCGCACCTCGCTCCCCACGAACGCGCCTTCCACCTGCCAGCGTGCGCCCGCGAAGCGTCGGCGCATCGTGACGCCCCCCACGAGCGCCCCGCTACGCAACGAGGTGAGCGGCGTCCCGTCGAGTCGCCGGTGTGTGGACGTCGCGAAGAGGCCGACGGTGCCTTCGCCGCCGCTGACGTCACGCGCGAGTCGCAGCACGCCGTAATGCGTCATCGGTTCGATGACGCTGCTGCCCGGCCCGCCTGCGCCATCGACGAACTGCACGCGCGTTTCCTCGGTGAGCGCCGAGAGTGCCCCGATGGCCCAGCCATCCCGCGTCTTGCCCGAGAGCTTGAGCGCGCCGAGCAGTCGCGTGGCATCCACGCGCTCGCCGTGGGCGGCGTTGCCCGGCAGGCTGCCCTGGGGGCTGCGCCCGATGCGACGCGAGTAGAACAGTTGATCGCGGCCGGCGATCCAGCTCTGCGTGGAAATGTCCTGCTGGAAGAGGTCGCCGCCCTCGACAAAGAACGGACGGCGTTCGGCGAAGGCGACCTCGATGCCGCTGAGGTTCACGAGCCCCGGATCCGCCTCCACCTGGCCGAAGTCCGGGAGGATGGACGCCGAGAGCGTGAGATCGTTGGTGACGCCGAGCCTTACGTCGGCGCCCACGCTGCGCGCGACGCGATCCTGCCGGAAGAATGGGTTGCCGGGCTGGGCAGGCGCGTGGGTCAGCGAGCTGAGCGTGAACGGCATCAGCTCCACGCGGCGCATCCGCGACGGTGGTTCGATGCCGGTGAGCGTGCCGAACCGGGACACGAAGCCGCCGAGTGCCGGCGTGACGAGCGTCCACGACGAGCGCTCGGCGCGGCGCGCGAGGTCGCGGGCGAACTGGATGCCCCATTCACTCGTTTCGCGGCTTGCGTCGAAGCGCAGTTGCGAGAGCGGGATGCGGAACTCGGCCGTCCACCCGCTCGCGTCACGGCGCGCGGCGCCATCCCACACGGCATCCCACCCGAGGTCCTCGCTGAACTCGTTGTCGCCGGAGATGTAGGAGTCGCGCTTCACGCCGGCCGGGTTGAGCCCGAAGCGGAATGCCGTCCGTCGATCCTGATACGAATCGATGATGACGTGCACCCAGTCGGAGTAGCCGTTGAAGTCACGGCGGGCGAGCGGGGCGATGATGGAGTCGGGCGCGCTATCGTCCATCCTCAGCGCGACGTAGAGTGCCTGATCGTCGAAGAGCACCATCGCGCGAGTTGGTTGGGTCGCGGCGGCCCCGGGCTGCGGCGACGACTGCACGAAGTTCGTGGCGACGGCGGCCGTCTCCCACTCGGCGGCGTCGAGGACGCCGTCGATGCGGACCGGGTTGGCGCGTCGGCGTGCCGCGGTGCTGCGCCCTTCGATGGGGCTCGCCGCGCTGGCTGCCGCGCGACGCAGGTCGCGATCCGCCGCGCTGGCACTTACGAGCGTCGGCGATTGTGCGTGGAGCGCGACCGAGAGGACGAGCTGCATCGAGAGGGCGCTGACGGCGAGAACGGAGGGTTTCTGCACGGTGAACCGGAGGGAGATGAGTCTCCGGCATCGTACAGTCCGCCCGTGGCGTTGTGGTGGCCACCGCGCGAAGGGGCGGTGGGGAGGATGTCAGCGCCGTGTCAGCGCGCAGCGCTACAGCGCGAGGCGGTATCCGGCTTTCCGCACCGTGATGATGTGTCGTGGCTCGCCGGGATGCGCTTCCAGCTTGCGGCGCAGTTCCATCACGTGTGTGTCCACCGTGCGCGAGACGATGCTGGCATCGTAGCCCCAGACTTGGCGCATCAGGTCATTGCGCGAGACCACCGTGCCCGCGCGGTCGAGTAGCGCGATGAGCAGCTCGTACTCCATCGGCGCCAGCGCCACCGCCCTGCCGGCGCGTGTGACGGCGCGGGCGGCGCGGTCGACCTTCACGTCACCGAAGCCGTCGATGCCGGGAAGCTGGCCGAGTTGCGCACGCCGCAGCAGGGCCTCGACGCGGGCCATCAGCTCGAGCACGCCGAAGGGCTTGGTGACGTAGTCATCGGCGCCGGAGCGCAGGCCGAGCACTTTGTCGGATTCCTGGCCACGGGCCGTGAGCATCAGTACCGGGGCACGGAAGCCGGCGTCGCGGACGGTACGCAGCACGCGGTAGCCGTCCATCCCGGGGAGCATCAGGTCGAGGATGACCAGATCGGGTTTCCACTGGAGGATGTGTTGGACGCCGCTCGGCCCGTCCTCGGCGACGCGCACGTCGTAGCCTTCGATCTCGAGGTTATTGCGCAGGCCGAAGGCGAGGTCCGGATTGTCTTCGACGATCAACACCCGACCTCTCACGCGGCCGCTCCGCGACGAGGCAGTTCGACGACGAAGCGCGCGCCGCGTCCGGACTCCGGTGTCTCGATCCAGGCGCGGCCCTCGTGCGCAAGCACGAGCTCGCAGACCACTGCGAGGCCGATGCCGGAGCCGGCGACGGCGGAGTTGACGTCGCGCTCGAGGCGCTGGAAGGCCTTCCAGATGCGCACGCGATCCGAGGCCGGGATGCCCGGGCCCTCATCTTCGACGCTGACGCGCACCGCGTCGCCTACGCACTTCAGGGCGACGTGGACGGCTTGGCCGGCAGGGCCGTACTTCACCGCATTGTCGAGGAGATTCAGCACGATCTGTCGCAGCGCTGCGGGGTCTACCTTGGCGATGGCGTCCTCGGCGAGGGCCGACGTGACGCTCACCTGACGGGCGCGCGCCACGGGCTGGAAGACCTCCACCGTCTCGCGCAGGAGCGGCGCCAGCGGCTGCTCCGCGCGCGAGAGCACGACGGCCTGCCGCTCGGCGCGCGAGAACTGCAGGATGTTCTCCACCAGATGCGAGAGCCGACGCGCCTCTTGGTCGATGATCTCGAGCGAGCGTGTCCGTTCGGCGTCGTTGCGGACGCGGCCGAGCAACAGCGTCTCGGCGAACATCCGCAACTGGGCCAGCGGCGTGCGGAGTTCGTGGGAGACGGAGGCGATGAAGTCCGTGCGTAGCCGTTGCAGTTCGTCTTCGCGACGTAGGAGCATCGCACCGCCCAGCACGAGGGCCAGCGCCAGCGTGAGGGAGGCGACGACCAGCGGGAGGTTGGAGCGCGGGAGCCCTTCGGGGTACACCACTTCGGCGATGTCCGGGCGCAGCGTCACCCGCGTGTCGACGCCGCCGAAGGCATCGAGGAGGTGGCCGGCCACGTAGTCGCTCGCGTAGTGGCGGCGTGACTCCGCCACCAGGCCGCCGGCCGCGTCGCGGACGACGACGCTGAAGATCGAGTCGTTCGGCAGGCCCCGCGTGATGTTGGGCGGCAGCACGTGGCCCACCGAGATGATCTTCTCGTAGATCGGCCGAGCGATGCGCGCGAGGCAGAATTCCGCGCCGTAGGCCGCGAGCTGGTTGCCAGCCTCGTCCCACTTGACGGTCAGGATGATGCTGCGCCGCTCCCCGCTGACGCTTCCGCTGAGCGCGGAGTAGGTGAAATCCCGACCGTGGCCGGTCGGAGCGTAGGCCATCACCGTGTCCTTGATCCACGCGGCAAAGGCCGGCGTGAACGGGGGACCGGCGGTCTCGAGCCGACCCGAGCGAAGGTCCACGCGGAAGACCGACGCGTCGCTGTCCGGGTCGCAGCGGTAACTGGGCTTGAGCGTGCTGACCAAGACCTCGGCCCCCGGCAGCCGGGCGCCCGCCGGCAGCGGCGCCGCGGGGTTGACCGGGGAGAACATCCAGACGAACTGCGCGTACAACTGCTCCTTGACGGAAATCGCAATCTCCCAGGCCGCGAAGCCGGCATACTCGCGCAGCGTCTGGACGGCGTCCCAGCGCCGGCGGTGTGCGGCGTCCCAGGCCCGGTAGGCGAGGAACCCGGTCAGCCCGAGGCTGATGGCGAGGATGACAAGCAGGGGGCGCGAGTTGCGGCGCATACGTGAGGGAAACTAGCGCGGCAGGCGCCGGGTAGAGTCAGGGAACTGTCAAGAATGAGGAGCGAAAGGGAAGCGCGCGGCCGGGAGGAGCGAGGCGAGAAGGGTGGAGGGGTCGAGGGCGAAGCGTCCCCGCTCCTCCCCCGTGTTCCCGCACGCCTTCCGCCTCCCTCCTCCAGCCCCGCGCCTTTCCCTCGCTCTCCGCCCCTCTATTATTCGCTTGTGACCACCCCCGTCCTCTCCGACATCATCCCCGGCTGGGACCTGGCTGCCGACGCGGCGTCAGCGCGCTTGGACGCGGACCTGTTGGCCAGGGCGTACCGCTTTTCGGAGAAGGCACACGCGGGGCAGACGCGGCGCAACGGCGACCCCTACGTCACGCACTGCGTCGAGGTGGCCAAGATCCTCGCCGAGCTGCAACTCGATTCCATCACCGTCGCCAGCGGGCTGATCCACGACGTGGTGGAGGACACGGCGTACTCGGTTGAGGATGTGGAGCGTGAGTTCGGGCGCGAGGTGGCGCAGATCGTGGACGGCCTCACGAAGATCGGCCACCTCCCGCTGGCCTCGCGCGAAGAGCGGCAGGTGGAGAGCTACCGCAAGCTGCTGCTCTCGGTGGCCAAGGACGTGCGCGTGATCCTCGTGAAGCTGGCGGACCGGCTGCACAATATGCGTACGCTGGAATGGATGCCGGAGGAGAAGCGGCAGCGCATCGCGATGGAGACGCGCGACCTCTACGCGCCGATGGCGCACCGCTTCGGCCTCAACTCGCTGAAGGCGGAACTCGAGGACCTGGCCTTCAAGTGGCTGGAGCCCGACGAGTACCGGGCGCTGGCGAAGATGGTGGCGCAGACGCGGGCCGACCGCGATGCGCTGACGGCTGAGATGGCCGAGCCGCTGGAGCGGCGGCTGCGCGAGGCGGGCGTGGTCGTGTACGAGGTCAGCGGCCGCCCCAAGCATCTCTGGTCCATCCAGAAGAAGATGGAGAAGCGCGCGAAGCCGTACGGGGAGATCTACGACCTCTACGCCATCCGCGTGCTGGTGGAAAACATCCCCGAGTGCTACCACGCGCTGGGCGTGATCCACGGGGCGTGGACGCCGCTGCAGGAGCGTATCAAGGACTACATCGCCTCGCCGAAGAGCAACGGCTACCAGTCATTGCACACGACGGTGTTCGGCCCGCGCGGCACGCTGTTCGAGATCCAGATCCGCACTCGCGAGATGCACCGCACGGCGGAGTACGGCATCGCGGCGCACTGGGTGTACAAGGGCGATGCCAAGGGCGGCAAGGACCTGGATCGCCACCTGGCCTGGTTCCGGCAGGTGCTGGAACTGCAGCTCGACGCCGAGACGCCGGACCAGTTCCTCGAGTTCCTCAAGCTCGACCTGTACCAGGACGAGATCTTCGTCTTCACGCCCGGCGGCGACGTGATCCAGCTGCCGAAGGGCGCGACGCCAATCGACTTCGCCTTCGCGGTGCACACGCAGCTGGGCCTGCACACGCAGGGGGCGCGGGTGAACGGGCGCATCGTGCCGCTCTCGCGCGAGCTGCGGAACTCGGAGACAGTGGAGGTCATCCGCTCGCCCAACGCGCGGCCCAGCCGCGACTGGCTGGCGCACGTGCGCACCGGCCGCGCGCGGCACAAGATCCGCCAGTGGCTGCGCAACGAGGAGCAGAAGACCTTCATCACGGTGGGGCAGGAGATCCTCGAGCGCGAGCTGCGCCGCCGGAAGCACGCCAAGCTGACGGAACCCGAGCTGCAGCGCGGCGCCGAGGCGCTCAAGCTCAACGGGCCGGACCACATCCACGCGAGCATCGGATCCGGCGACATCACGGTCACGCAACTGCTGAAGGCGATCTATCCGGACCTGGACGAGTCCGAGTCGACGGCGATCAAGCCCAGCCCCATCGAGCGGCTAATCGACCGGATGCGCGGCCCGCGGCATTCCAAGGGCCTGCGCATCCAGGGCGCCGACGGCCTGCTGGTGCGCTACGCCCAGTGCTGCCAGCCGGTGCCGGGCGACTCGGTGGTCGGCTACGTGACCCGCGGGCGCGGCGTGAGCATCCATCGGCACGACTGCCCGAACCTACTCTTCCTCGTGCACGAGCCCGAGCGCCGGCTCGAGATCGACTGGCAGGAGACGGCGGGAGAGCGCTTCGTCGTGCGGCTGGCGATCGAAGGCAGCGACCGCCGCGGACTCTACGCCGACCTCGCGGCGGCCGTCAGCGGCACGGGCACGGACATCCGCTCGCTGGAACTGCGGACCACCGACGGCCGCGTCAGCGGCAGCGCCATCGTGGAGGTCGAGAACCTCGCCCATCTCGAGCGCATCATCAAGGCGGCGCGGCGGGTGAAGGGCGTGAGCGAGGTGGCGCGGCGGGAGCGCCTGTCGGCGGACGAGGACTGACGCTTTGGTGCGCTCCGGCGGAACGGACTGACGCTCCGGTGCGCTCCGGCGGAACGGACTGACGCTCCGGTGCGCTCCGGCGGAACGGACTGACGCTCCGGTGTGCCGGCGGGTTCCGGCGTACGCGCTACGCGGCCTGACCGCTTCGCGCACGGCCGCTACGCGCGCACGCCGGAGCCCGCCGCTCGGTTAACTTTCCGGCTGGCCCGAACGCAGATATGCGCACGCAGCACGCTTCCGTCCTCCGTCCTCCGTCTTCAGTCCCGAGCCCCCAATGCACAGCGCCCTCCTCCACAGCCACAACCTCCTTCGCTGGGTGGTGCTCGTCCTCGGCGTGCTGGCCGTTGCGCGCGCCGTCGCCGGCCTCGGCGGCACGCTGTCCTACGACCGCGCCCGGCGCGCCACCGCGATGTTTATGGGCAGCGTGCACCTCCAACTCCTGCTCGGCCTGCTGCTCCTGATGCAGAGCCCGCTCGTGAAGGCCGCGATGCGCGATATGGAGATGACGATGAAGGACGCTGCCCTGCGCAAGGTGGTCGTGGAACACCCCACCCTGATGGTGATCGCGGCCATCGTCGTCACGATCGGGGCCATCGCCGCCAAGAACCAGAAGACCGATGCCGCGCGCCACAAGTTCGGCGCGATCGCGATGACGGTCACGATGCTCATCATCCTGGCCGGCATTCCCTGGCAGCGCGCGCTGTTCCCGGGGATGTAATGAGGACGGATGACGAATGACGGACGCGACCAGCATCCGTCATCCGTCTTCCGTCCACTATCCGCATGGCCGTCTTCGACCTCAAAGCCCCCTTCTCGCCTGCTGGCGACCAGCCCCGCGCCATCGCGGAGCTGGTGGCCGGGCTGCGCCGTGGGGACCGCTTCCAGACGCTGCTCGGCGTGACCGGCTCGGGCAAGACGATGACGATGGCGAACGTCATCGCGCAGTGGGGGCGCCCCGCCCTGGTGCTCTCGCACAACAAGACGCTGGCGGCGCAGCTCTATGGCGAGCTCAAGGGCTTCTTCCCGAACAACGCGGTCGAGTACTTCGTCTCGTACTACGACTACTTCCAGCCCGAGGCCTACGTCCCGTCCTCGGATACGTACATCGAGAAGGATTCCTCGATCAACGAAGACATCGACCGGCTGCGGCTACGCGCCACGTCCAGCCTGATGGAGCGCGAGGACGTCGTCATCGTCGCGACGGTGTCGGCGATCTACGGCCTCGGCGACCCGGAGACGTACCGCACGAATATGGTGCAGTTGCACGTCGGACAGTCCATCGCCCGCGACGACATCCTCAAGGCGCTGGTGGCGATCCAGTACGGGCGCAACGACGTGGCCTTCGACCGCGGCACCTTCCGCGTGCGTGGCGACACGGTCGAGATTCTGCCGGCCTACGAGGAGCAGGCGGTGCGCATCGAGATGTTCGGCGACGAGATCGAGAAGATCAGCAAGATCGATCCGCTCACCGGCCAGACCATCGCGACGCTGCAGCGCACGGCCGTGTACCCGGCCAAGCACTTCGTGACCGACCGGCCGACGATCAAGCGCGCGGTGCAGGAGATCCGCGCCGAGCTGGCGGAGCGCCTCGCGGTGCTGAAGGAGGCGGGCAAGCTGCTCGAGGCGCAGCGGCTGGAGAGCCGCACGAACTTCGACATCGAGATGCTGCTGGAGATCGGCACCTGCCCGGGCATCGAGAATTACTCGCGCATCATCGCCGGGCGCCCGCCGGGCGCGCGGCCGGCGGTGCTCTTCGACTACTTCCCGGACGACTTCCTCGTGCTGGTGGACGAGTCGCACGTGACGCTCTCGCAGATCGGCGCGATGTTCAACGGCGACCGTGCGCGCAAGACGACCTTGGTTGAGTACGGCTTCCGCCTGCCCAGCGCGCTGGACAACCGGCCGCTGATGTTCGACGAGTTCCTCGGGCTGACGCCGCGGGCGATCAACGTGAGCGCCACGCCCGGCGACCTCGAACTCAAGCTCAGCGACGGCGTCGTGGTGGAGCAGGTGATCCGGCCCACCGGCCTCGTTGACCCGACGATCGAGATCCGGCCGGTGAAGGGGCAGGTGGACGACCTCCTGCACGAGATCCGTCTCCGTGAGCGCAAGGGCGAGCGCGTGCTCGTCACGACCCTGACGAAGCGGATGGCCGAGGACCTCGCGGACTACCTGTCGCAGGTCGGCGTGCGCGTGCGGTATATGCACGCGGACATCGATACGATCGAGCGAATGGAGATCGTGCGCGGCCTGCGCCTCGGCGAGTTCGACGTGCTCATCGGCATCAACCTGCTGCGCGAAGGCCTGGACCTGCCGGAAGTGTCGCTGGTGGCGATCCTCGATGCGGACCAGGAAGGCTTCCTGCGCTCGGACCGTTCGCTGATCCAGACGGTGGGCCGCGCGGCGCGGCACGTCGAGGGCAAGGCGATCTTCTACGCCGACCGCATCACCGGCTCGATGCAGCGCTGCCTCGACGAGACGGCGCGTCGCCGGGCCGCGCAGGAGGCCTTTAACCGCGAGCACGGCATCACGCCGGCGGGCGTGCACAAGTCTCTGGATCAAGTACGCTTCTCGACGCGCGTGGCTGACGCGCGCGAGGGCAGCGAGCAGCGCGACGCGGACCGTTCGCGCGGCAAGAAGCAGAAGAAGGTGGCCGAGGCGCAACGCGCCTACGGCACCGACGACCTGCCGGGGCTCGTGGCGCGCCTCGAGGACGAGATGCGCAGCGCCGCCAAGAACCTGGATTTCGAGACGGCGGCGCGACTGCGCGATGAGCTGTTCGACCTGAAGGTCGCGATGGGCGAGGGTGCCGCCAAGGGCGCGCGTGCCAAGCGCTGAGTTCACGCGCGATGCGCTGCGCGACTGGGGCCGCGCGCTCGGGGCTCGCCTGCGAGCGCCGACGCTGGTGACGCTCCGCGGCAATCTCGGTAGCGGCAAGACGACGCTGGTGCAGGCCATCGCTGAGGGACTCGGCGTCACGGACGACGTTACCAGCCCGACCTACGCGTTAGTGCACCACTACGCAACGCCGCAGGGGCCGGTGCACCACCTCGACCTCTACCGCCTGCGTGATGCTGCGCAGATGGCGCAGCTTGGCTGGGACGACTTGCTCCGCGCCGGGGGAATCATCCTCGTGGAGTGGTCTGAGCGCGGGGGCGACGCGGTTCCGCAGGCACAAGTGGCGCTTGAGCTTGCTCACGTGCCGGGTCGAGCGGACCTGCGGCGCCTCACGTGGGAGGAGCACGCGTGACGCTGACGCTCGCAATGGACGCGGCGGCGGGCCCGGGCAGCATCGCCGTGCTCCGCGATGCGGAACTGCTCGCCTCGCGCGATGTGGTGATGCGCAACGAGACCGAGGAACGCTTTTTCCCGGCGGTGCTCGACGCGCTGGCCGAGGCGCGCTGCACGCTGGCTCAGCTCGAGCGCCTCATCGTCGGGGCGGGGCCGGGCAGCTTCACCGCGCTGCGTGTGGTCGGAGCCACGGCGAAGGGAATCGCGCAGGCGCGCGGCATTCCGATCTATGCCGTGCCGTCGCTGTCGCTGATCGTTGCGGGCGATGCCGCCACGGCGCGGGAGGGCACGCGCTGGTTGGCCACGCTCGACGCGCTGCGCGGCGAACGCTATGCCGCGTTGGTGGTGGTCGGCGCGGAGGGCGCGATCCTGCGCGTGGAGCAACTGGGATTGGTTCCTGCAGCCGAGGTCGCGGTCCGCGCGGCCGAGCTCGAAGCGCTGCCGATCGGTCCGGACGAGGCGCACGTCGCCGTGCCGCACGTACGAGGCGTCGTGCGTTGCCTCGCCTTGGCGCTCGCTGGAGGAGCCGTCCCCTTGGCCAGCTGGGAGCCGATGTACGGGCGCCTCGCCGAGGCACAGGTGAAGTGGGAGGCCGCGCACGGGCGGTCGCTGGGATGAACGATCCGTCACCGCTGCGCATCCGCGCGCCGCGTCCAGGCGACGCCGCGCGAATGCACGAGATCGAGTTGGCCTGCTTCTCGGATCCGTGGCCGGCCTCGACGTTCGTGGCGATCTGTGCCGGCGAGGTGATGTCTTGCGGCGTCGCCGACACGGGCGCCGAGAATGCTCCCGGGGTCGCTGCGTCCGTGGCGGGTTACTGGGTCGGCCAGCGAATCGACGACGAGGCGGAGCTCACGAACCTGGCCGTGGACCCTGTGTGGCGCTCGCGACGCATCGGCCGCCAACTGCTCGAGCATTTTATCGAAGCGGTGGGCGGCACGCAGCGCACGACGATCTTTCTGGAAGTGCGCGCCAGCAATGCACCGGCGGTCGCGCTGTACCTGCACTTCGGCTTCGAGGCGCTCGATCGCCGCCGGGGCTACTACTCCAATCCGACCGAGGACGCGATCGTGATGGCCCGCCGTCCGCGCGCGCTGCCGATTGGCCTCGGCCGCCCGTCTCCATCAGGGGAACGCGGTGTTTAGATTTCGCGCGAAGCGCTTTGATGCCTGCAGTGTCGGACGTGGCCCCCAGATTGCCGCTCCCGACTGACCCATACCAGGAGGCCCCGTGAGCCGCAGTCTGAACAAGGTGACCCTGATCGGCAACCTTGGCGCCGATCCGGAGATCCGCACCACCCCCAACGGCAGCAAGGTCGCGCAGTTCTCCCTCGCCACCGGCCGCCAGTGGACGTCCGCGTCCGGCGAGAAGCAGGAGAAGACGGAGTGGCACAAGTGCGTGGCCTGGAACGCCAAGGGCCGCAACACCGGCCTCGCCGACGTGATCGAGCGCTACGTGAAGAAGGGCGACAAGCTCTACGTCGAGGGCGAGATCCAGTACCGCCAGTACGAGGACAAGGACAAGCAGACGCGCTACGTGACGGAGATCAACGTGCGCGAGATCCTGCTCCTCGGCGGCGGCAAGGGCGGCGACGGCGGCTTCGAGTCCTCGCGGCCGGCCAAGGCAGCCAGCGGCAAGGCCGCCGACAGCGGCTTCTCGGACTTCCCCGAGGCGATGGATGGGGACGACGATCTTCCGTTCTGAGTTTTCGGTGCAGTAGGGCTTGAGAGAGGAGAGAAGGGAGGGGGGCGGCGGTCGGAGCAGGGGAGACGGGCGGCGAAAGCCTTCCCACCTGCTGGCCGCCGCCCCCTCTCCCGTCTCCCCTCTCCCAACCACCCCTCCCCTCTCCCGTCTCCCCTCTCCCAACCATCTCCCATCTCCCAGCCGTCTGCCCTCTCCCCCAACCATCTCCCATCTCCCAGCCGTCTCCCCTCTCTCCCCCCATCTCCCCTTTCCCAGCCGTCTCCCCTCTCCCATCTCCCCGTCCTCACCCGCCTCCCCCCTCCCGCCTCCCAGCCCGCCCCCCCTCCCAACCCAGCCCCCCCTGTTGCACTTTCCCCAACAGTTCGTCCTCCCCTGAGATAACCCCGGCGCCCCCCAGGGCCGCCGGGTTGCCGTGCCGCGGTTGACTTCGGTCCTCCGCACCTGTCGTGTCTTCAACACGGTTCGGTCTATGCTTCCGATTCGACGTCTGCTTCCGGCCGCCCTTCTCGTGCTCACGCTCGCGCCCGCCTTGGCGGTGGCGCAGGGTGAGTCCCGCACGCATACCGTGCGCAAGGGCGACACGCTGTGGGACCTCGCGCAGCAGTATCTCGGCGACCCCTTCCGCTGGCCCGAGATCTACCGGCGCAACCAGTCCACCATCCAGGATCCAAACCTGATCTATCCGGACCAGGTCATCGTGATTTCGGGTGAGGTGGTGGCGACGGCCGGCACGCCAGCCGACACCACGGGCGGTATGCCGTCCGACACGGCCGCTGGCGGCGTGGGCGAGGTGCCGGGCGATACGACCGATATGGAACCGTTGCTGCCGCAGGTGCCGATGGCGCCGCCCGCGATGACGATCTTCAATCCGGCTCGCTACCGCGTGGTGCGCGGTGAGCGGGAGGCGCTGCGCATCCGCAGCTCCGCGCCTGCGGTGCGCCCTGGCGACTTCCTGCAGGCGCCGTTTATGTGGGACCCGAACGGCGTGGTCGGTGCCGGCACACTGGGTGAAGGCAGTTCCACCGATGGCATCGGGATCACCAAGACGCAGCGGCCAATCCAGTATATGGAGGAGGTGTGGGTGACGGTGCCGCAGGGGGCGGCGGGTGCCGTGGATGATCGGTACCTGCTCGTCCGTTGCGGTCCGGTAGTGGAAGGTCAGGGCCGGGTGGTCGTACCGACCGGCGTCGTGCGGGTGCTCCAGTCGGCGGCTGACGGACGCGCGCGCGCAATCTTGGTCGCCAAGTTCGAAGATGTGTTTGCCGGGCATCTGGTGATGCCGTTGGACACGCTTGAAATGGAGCCGGACGTGCGACCCGCACGGGTCGAGTTCGGTCTCGCGACGAAGATTTCCTATCTGTACGGCGACCCGGTGCTGCCGCCGGTGGGCCACCAAATCATCTTTGCGGCGACGGCGCGCGACGGCATCGTGCCGGGTGACCAGTTGACACTGCAGGTGCCGGCCAACACGTCTGCGGCCGGGGCGGTACTGCCGGCGCGGGATGTGGCCGTCGCGCAGGTGACGCGCGTGACGCCTTGGGGTGTCAGCGCAATCATTGTCTCGCAGACCGACGGCGGCATCAAGACCGGAATGGCGGCGCGCGTCACGGCGAAGATGCCCTGACGTGGTGGTGGGAACGACGTCCCCCTGCGGCTAACTTTGGGGGATGACCACCAAACGCGCCCTTGTGACGGGGGGAGCCGGCTTCATCGGCTCCCACGTCGCCGACGCCCTGCTCGCCGACGGCTGGCAGGTGACCGTGCTCGACGACCTCTCCAGCGGCAAGCGCACGCAGGTGCCCGCCGGCGCGGAGTTCGTGCAGGCCGACATTCGCTCGGCCGAGGCCTCGACGTTGGTGCGCAGCGGCCGCTTCGACCTGCTCTGCCATCTGGCCGCACAAATGGACGTGCGCCGTTCCGTGGCCGACCCGGGTTTCGACGCCGACGTCAACGTGCGCGGCTCGCTCAACCTGCTGGAGGCCGTGCGCGCGAGTGGGTTGCCGACGCGCGTGCTCTTCGCATCCACCGGCGGGGCCGTCTACGGCGACTTCGTCCAGCCGCCGAACCTCGAGACCTTCGAGAAGAATCCCGAGAGCCCGTACGGCATCGCGAAGTTCGCGGTGGAGCTGTACCTCGCGTATTACGCCCGCGTGCACGGGCTCGACTATGTGGCGCTACGCTTCGCGAACGTGTTCGGCCCGCGGCAGGACCCGCACGGCGAGGCCGGCGTCGTCGCGATCTTCTGCCAGCGCCTGCTGGCGGGGCAACCGCTGACCGTGTTTGGTGATGGCGGACAGACGCGCGACTACGTGTTCGTGGGCGACGTGGCGCGTGCGCACGTGCTCGCGGCGCGGCGGGCGGCGTTGCCCAGCGGGCGCGTGGACGAGCGCGGCATCAACCTCGGCACCGGCCGCGAGACCTCGGTGCTGGAGCTGGCGCAGGCGCTGATGCGCGCCGCCCGGCGTGAAGTCCCCTTGCAGCACGCCCCGCCCCGCGCGGGGGAACAACGTCGTTCCGTCGTGAGTATCGCCAAGGCAGCCTCCGTCCTCGGGTGGGCACCCGAGATCGGCCTCGAGGACGGACTTGCCCGCACCTTTGCCTGGTTCGCCACCCAGTGATGATCCTTTCCCTGCTGCAGATCCGTTCCGCGATCCCGTCGACGCGTTTCGAGCTGGTGCTCAATGCCAGCGACGAGACCAAGGTCGTGCTCGTCGTGCTCGTCGTGCTCTCGCTGCTGTCCTGGGCCGTGATGCTGGCCAAGTGGCTGGCCTTCAAGAAGGCCGAGGGCTCGGGCCGTGCGTTTATGGCCGAGTTCCACAAGTCGGGGAAACTCGAGGCCGTGGCCTCGCTGGCCAAGCGCTCCAAGCCCAGCGCGTACACGCGCGTGCTGCAGCGGGCGCTGCAGTTCCTGCAGGAGACGGGCCTGGTGCGCGGCGAGGACGGCCAGCCGGCGCAGCTCTCGGCGTCGCAGGTGCAGGCGCTGCGCCTCGTGCTCGACGCCGAGACGAATTCGGAGCGCGAGCGTCTCGGGACCTGGATCCCGACGCTGGCGATGATCGGCTCGGTCAGCCCGCTGCTGGGCCTGCTCGGCACGGTGCTGGGCATCATCGAAGCCTTCCTCGGCGTGGCGCGCGGCGGCTCCGGCAATCTGGCGGCGATCGCGCCGGGCGTGGCCGAGGCGCTGATCGCGACGGCGACCGCGCTGGCGGTCGCGATTCCCGCGTACTTCGGCTACAACATCTTCGCGGCGCGGTTGAATCGCTTTGACGGCGAGCTGGACGGCTTCGGCACCGAAGTGATCGCCCTGATGGCGCGCGAGGGCCGCCTCTAGGATGCGCCGCCGGGGCCGTGGGGAGCGCACGCCGCTGCAGGCGGAGATCAACGTCGTGAGCCTGATCGACGTGATGATGCTCCTGATGATCATCTTCATGATCACCGCGCCGATGATGCAGGGCGGGGTGGATGTGGAGTTGCCGCGCGCGGCGGCGCGTCCGCTCAATGCGCAGGCGGCGCTGGTGGTGAGCGTGACGCGCGACGGCCGCATCTTCGCCGACGACGTGCAGCTCTCGCTGAGCGAGTTCCGCGGCACGTTCCGCACCCTTGCCGACCAGGCGGGCCAGCGCGGCGTGTACCTGCGCGCCGACCAGGGCGTGCCCTACGGCCGCGTGGTGGAGGTGCTGGCGATTATGCGCGGGGCCGGGGTGGGGAACATCGGCCTCGTCGCCGAGCCGGAGGACGTGCGTCGGTGAGCGTGGCCAGGCGCCCCTCGGACGGGATGGGGTCGGCGCTGTTCATCAGCGTGGTCCTGCACGTCGCGGTGGTGCTGCCGTTCGTCGTGTGGAAGGCCGCGCCGAGCGCGCCGTTGCCGCCGATGTACAAGGTGGACTTGGTGGCGGCGCCGCCGGGGCCGCGGCAGGAAGGCGTGGTGCGCGAGACGCCGCCCACCGCCGAGCCCACGGCCAAGGCTCCGCCCAAGGCCGAAGCGCCGGATCCGGTGAAGACCGCGCCGATCAACCCGCCGACGCGTCGCGCGCCCACGCGCGCGACACCGAACATCTCGACGAAAGCCACCGAGCGCGTGGATGCGTCCAGGGCTCCCACCGCCGGCGGCGGCGAGACCGGCGGCACCGGAACCGATGTGGCGACCGTGCGCACGGAAGGAATCGAATTCCCGTTTCCGGGGTACCTCCAGAACATCGTGCGCCAGGTGGCCTTGAACTTCAATCCGCGGAATCCCGGGGCGCTCAAGGCCGAGGTGTTCTTCTTCATCCGGCGCGACGGCAGCGTCACCGGATTCCGTTTCATCACGAGCAGCGGAAACTTCGCGTTCGACGTCGAGGCGCAGGGCGCGGTGGAAGCCGGCTCGCGTCGCTTTGGCCCGCTGCCCGCCGACTTCACTGATGACATCCTGCCGGTGACCTTCTCCTTCGATCCCGACCGCCTGCGATGATGCGCCTGTTCCGACTGTTCGCCTCCGCCGCGGCGTTGCTCTGCTGCATCGTCCCCCACGCCGAGGCGCAGGAGCAGGGTGTGCGCATTGGCCTGACTTACAACGCGGGGACGCGTCCGGGGCTGTACATCCTGCCGCTGCAGGGCGCCTTCGGGGACTCGGTCCGGAGCATCCTCGCGCGGGATCTTGACTACGGCGATCGCATCTCGGTGATCGCGCCGGATTCGGGGGCGCCGGTGACGGGCGCGCTGAACTATCCGCTGTTCGCGCGGCTCGGCGCGGCGGCCGTCCTGCGCCTGCAGCAGACGATGGGCGGGGCCTGGAACGTAGAACTGCACGAAGTGGGCGCCTCGCGCATCCTGCATCGCAGCGAGGCGCGCTTCGCCGCCGACCCGCTGTCGCCGGCGTGGCGGATGGCGGTGCACGCCCTCAGTGACCAGATCGAGGAGTGGGTGACCGGGGTGCGCGGCGTCGCGGCCACGCGGATCCTGTTCAATCGCGCCGAGGGGCTGTGGATCGTGGACTCGGACGGCGCCAACGCACATCCCGTCGCGGGCGTGAGCAGCGCGTTGAGCCCGGCGTGGCACCCGAACGGCCGCACCGTCGCGTACCAGACGTACGAAGAGGACGGGTCGCACGTCTACGTGCGGGAGCTCAGCGGCGGGACGCCGCGACGTGTCTCGTTCGCAGTCGGTGTCAACATCACACCCGCCTTTTCGCCGGACGGCAAGAGCGTGGTCTTCTCGCACGGCAGCGATGCGACGGACCTGTGGCGCGTGGAACTCGCGGGCGGAGAAGGCCCGGTGCGCGTGACGGTCGGGCGCGGCTCGGAGAACCTCTCGCCGAGCTTCTCGCCGGATGGCCGACGTATCGCGTTCGCGACTGGGCGACTGGGGCGTCCGGAGATATATATTACGGACGCCGACGGGACGAATCCGCAGTGGCTTACGACCACGGGGTTCGGCGATCAGTCGTATCGGGCGGATCCGGCGTGGTCGCCCGACGGCCGCAGCGTGGCGTTCCAGACGCAGATCGAGGGGCGCTTCCAGGTGGCGACGATCAATTTGCGGGACCGCAGTGTAAAGCAGCATACGATCGAGGGGGCGAACGAGCAGCCGTCGTGGGCGCCGGACGGCCGGCATCTCGTGTTCACCTCCACCCGTGGGGGCTCACGGCAGCTGTGGGTCCTCGATACCGAGTCCGGCCGGATGCGTCAACTGACGCAGGGCAGCCCCGCCCGGATGGGGGCTTGGTCGCCCCGCCTGGATGGGACGCAATAAGGGGCTCAATCGTCTGTGCCGTAGTGTGACCCATCACGACTTCGATGCAGTCCGTTTCGCAGTTCTGACTTCCTTCACGAGGTACCTATGAACGCTCGTCTTCCGATGCTCGCAGCCCTGGCGACGACTGTCGTCGTCCTTTCGGCCTGCCCCTCGCCGCCGCCCCCGCCGCCGCCGGCGCCGGTCGTGAACCAGGACTCCATCGACGCCGCGAACCGTCGCGCCGCCGAGGAAGCCGAGCGCGCCCGCCGCGAGGCCGAGGAGCGTGCCCGTCGTGAGGCCGAGGAGCGTGCCCGCCGCGAGGCCGAGGAGCGCGCCGCCCGTGAGCGCGCCGCTGCCCTGGCCGCCGCCCGTGCCGCCTTCGCCACCGCGATCTACTTCGACTACGATCGTGCCGAGCTGAAGCCCGAAGCCCGCGCCACGCTGGACGCCAAGCTCCCGCTGCTGCGCGCCAACAGCCAGGTCCGCATCCGCATCGCCGGCCACACCGACGAGCGCGGCTCTGACGCCTACAACATCGCCCTCGGCCAGCGTCGTGCGGCCGCCGCGAAGGCGTACCTCGTGGCCAACGGCATCGCCGCCGACCGCATCGACGTGGTCTCGTTCGGCGAAGACCGCCCGGCCGCGATGGGCAGCAACGAAGCCGCGTGGGCCCAGAACCGTCGCGATGAGTTCGAGATCATCGTGGGTGGGGAGTCGCTGCGTCTCCCGTGATCGGGATACGGATCCTCCGTCTCGCGCTCGCGCCGGCCGTCATCCTGACGGCCGGCGCGTGCTTCGCGACCCGGAACGACGTTCGGATCCTGCAGGCCAACCTGTTGGACCACCGGATGGAACGACTGGCTGCCGACTCGGCGGCCACCGAGATGCTGGAACAGGTGCGCGAGGACTTGGCGCGCATCACGCGTGTACTCGCCCTGCTGGCCGATAGCGCCGATGCCCACAGCGCGTCGCTGAACCGGTTGCGGAACGACACCCGCGAGGACCTCCGGGCCATCCGGCAGCAGTTGATCATGATTCAGGAGCTCACCGGCCAGAGCCAGCGGCGCATCCAGGAGCTGCGTGCCGAGATGGAGGCGCGGCAGGCCGAGCTCACCCCGCCGCCGGCGACGACGCCTCCGGCGGACGGCACGCCGGGAACCCCGGGGACTGCGGCGGCTCCGGCGGCGCCACCGACCCCGGGCCCGGCCCAGCTCTACCAGATGGGGCAGGACCAACTCCGGCGCGGCAGCGTCAGCTCCGCGCGGGCCGTGTACCAGCAGTTGCTCGACCGGTACCCGACCTCCGACCTGGCGCCGGCGGCGCTGTATGGCGTGGCGGAGACCTGGTCCGACGAAGGGAACGGGAGCGCCGCTGACTCGGTATACGCATTGGTGGTGGAGCGGTACCCAGAGTCCGAGCAGGCACCCAACGCGCTGTACAAGCGTGCCAGCGCCGCCCGCAGCATCGGGCAGACTGAACGGGCGATGACGCTGTACCGGCAGATCGTGGCGGACTATCCCCGTTCCGACGCCGCCTTGCTCGCGCAGGAGTATCTGCGCGGCCGTCCGTAAGCAGGGGCCGGCACCGCCGGTCCCGGAGCCCGCAATGAGCAAGCAGGCCCCTTCGGGGGAAATGCCCTTCCTCGACCACCTCGAAGAGCTGCGTGTGCGGCTCTTCTGGAGCCTGGGCACGCTCGTGGTCTGTATGATGATCGCCTTCGCCTTGGTGTGGCAGTACGACATCGTCGGCATCGTCTCGGCGCCGATCAAGCCGTACCTCCCGGGCGGCAAGCTCATCTTCACGCATCCGGCGGACCCCATCGCCATCGTGCTCAAGGTGGCCTTCGGGTTGGGGTTGGCTGCGGCGTCCCCGATGATCGTCTACCAGATCTGGGCCTTCCTCTCGCCAGCCTTGCATCAGCACGAGAAGCGCATCGTCATCCCCGTGCTGATCGGCGCCTTCGTGCTCTTCCTGCTCGGCGTGGGGCTGGCCGTGCGGTTCGCGATGCCGGCGATGTTCGACGTGCTCTTCAGCTTCCAGAGCGCCTCACTCGAGCAGATGATCTCGGCGCGGGAATATGTGGGCTTCGCCGTGACGCTCTGTTTGGCGTTTGGCGGCACCTTCCAGTTGCCGATCGTCATCCTGGCGTTGACGGCGATGGGGCTGACCAACCCGCGCGCGCTTGGCCGGTACCGGCGGCACGCCGCCGTGGGCAGCTTCGTGGTGGCGTCGGTAATCACGCCCGGCGACCTGCTGGTGATGACGTTTATGCTCGGCGTGCCGCTGTATCTGCTGTACGAGGTGAGCATCGTGCTGAGCTGGTTCGTGCACCGGGCACGGGAGAAGCGGGTGCGCGCGGCGGCCGGCGACATCGGCAAGGCGGCGGCGTGATGCGGCAGCCGTGGCGATGGCTCGCCGCGGCACTGCTGTGCCTGGCACCCGCACTCGCGGACGCGCAGGCGCCCGGGACGCCTCGGCGCCCGCCGCCGACGGAACGCCCGCAGGTCCGCGAGCAACCGGCGCAGCGCGCCCAAGATGCGCAGGGCCGTGCCCTAGGTGATACGACCCGCCGGGCAGCCGGCGACAGCGCGCGGGCCGAGAAGCCTCTGATTGCCTGGATCCCCGACGACTCGATGATGGTCGCGCTGCTCCGGCGGCAGGGCTACCGCGTGGTGCGCTTCCAGGCAGATACCGTCGGCTTCGTGGCCGAGTCTCGTACGATGACCTTGGCGACCTCAGACTCCAGCAAGGCGGGCGTGGAGCGCGACGCCACGATGCTGGTGGCACGCCGCATCATCTACAACGACTCGACCAAGATGATGCTGGCCCGGGGAGACACCATCGTGATGCGCGATCCGGCGCGCGGCGAGGACGTGATCGGCCTGCAGGAGATGAGCTACGACGTGGAGCGCCGCGAAGGGCGCACGCGCGACCTCTCCACCGTGGCCTCCTCCGGCGCCGATTGGCGTGTGATGGCCCACCGCGCGACCTTCGCCACCGATACCGCCAGCGAGCGCAACACGCTCTACGGCCGCGACGGCATCATCACCTCCTGCTTGGACTCGCTGCCGCACTATCACTTCCAGGCCCGCGAACTCAAGCGCGTGAGCAACAGCGTGATCGTCGCGCGCCCGGCCATTCTCTACGTGCAGGACGTCCCGGTGATGTGGCTGCCGTTCATCTTCCAGGACATCCGTACGGGACGGCGCTCGGGCATCTTGACGCCCCGCGTCGGCGTTTCCGAAGTGGTGCGCAACTCGCCGACGTACCGACGCACGGTGGAGGATTTCGGCTACTACTTCGCGATCAGCGACTATATGGACGCGACGGTGCGGATGGACTGGCGCTCCAGCGCCCGCGCGACCGAGGGCGACCCGGGTTGGCTGGGCGTCGAGGCTGGATTCAATTACCGCTGGCTCGACCGCTTCCTTTCGGGCGGCGTCGGCGTGTCGCAGCGCTCGCTGTCCTCCGGGAACCGCAACACCGCGGTGAGCTGGTCGCATCAGCAGGAGTTCTCGTCGCGCACGCGCTTCACCGCCAATCTCAATTACGTCACCAGCACGACGATCCAGCGGCAGACGACGCTCAACCCTGCCGTCGCGTTGGCCACGATCGCGTCGCAGGCGAATCTCGTGCGGCAGCAGGGACCGTTCACGATCAACCTCGGCGGCACGCAGCGGCAGTACCCGGGCCGTGCGCAGATCGACCGTTCCTTCCCCTCGCTCAACGTGGCCTCGCGTCCGCTGACCGTTGGGGAGTGGCTGGTGGTCACGCCCACCCTCGCCTTCAGCGGCAACGACCAGCTCAACCTCGATGCCGTGGGCGACTTCTCCTGGCGCTATGTCCAGACGCCCGGCGGCCTCGACTCCACGCGCCTGCGCCGCAACTCCGGCACGCGCAGCGTCAGCCTCGGCTTGCCGTTCAAGGTCTGGGACTTCCAGGTCGCGGCCGATGTGCGGGCCAACGAGGTCGCCAACGACTTCCCCGAAATCAAGACCGTGCCGGACCCGATGAACCCGGGGCAGTTCATCGACCGCGTGTACGCCCGTACCTACCTGACCACTGCGGACTTCAACCTGAACGCCCAACTGCCGCAGTTCTTCAAGGGGAGCTGGAACCTCGCGCCGCAGGTCTCGCTGTCGAACGTGGACCCGGTGGGCAGCTTCGTGCGCTCCGAGCGCACGAACGGCGCCTGGGTCTCACAGAGCAAGCGCTTCAACTACGGCGCGGGCGTGTCGCCGACGTTCTTCGCGCTGGCGCCGGGCTTCGGGCGCGTGCAGCGCTTCCGCCACGCCGTCACGCCCACCTTCGGCTGGTCCTACTCGCCGGCGATGGCGGTGAACCCCGAGTTCCTCGCCGCGCTGGGCAAGTCGCCGCAAGGCTACCTCGGCGGCCTCACGCAGAACCGCTTGACCCTCGGCATCAACACCAACCTCGAGGCCAAGCTCCGCGCCCCGGACGACACCACGGATGCGGGGCAGAAGGTCCGCGTCGCCTCGCTGCAGTTCACGCCGCTGGTCTATGACTTCGAGCTCGCGCGCGTGACGGGACGGCCCGGCCTCGCCACCGACCGCTTCGGCTACACCTTCCGCTCGGACCTGCTCCCGGGCTTCGACCTCGGCGTGGACTACTCGCTGTTCCTCGGCTCGGTGCTCAGCGACACGGCCGAGTTCAAGCCGTACCGCGAGGCAGTGCGTTTCGGCTTCGAGCTCAACGGACAGTCGGCGATCGTGCGCGGCATCTCGCGGCTGTTCGGCGGAGTCGGCGAAGCGCCCGTGGATGATGCTGGCGAGGACCGCCCGGCCGGACGCAGCGCCGACGCGCTCGGCGGCGGTATCGTGTCGTCGGCGGACCCGCAGCAGCAGGGGCTGGGGGCCGTCGCGGGCTCGCGTACCCGCAGCCCGATCCAGGCGATCGACACCAAGGGCTTCCGCGCCAACTTCTCGGTGAGCCAGCAACGCACGCGCCCGCCCCGTGGTGGCCGCGTCCTCGATTTCGACCCCGCGCGCGAGTGCCAGAGCTTCATCGGCCTGCCCATCTACGAGTTCTGCCTGGCGCAGGCCGAGCTGGGTCGCCCGACCGATCCAAACCAGAACCGCGGCACCGAGGGCGGCACTGCAATCCGGTACCCGCCGCGTACGAACATCGCGCTGCAGACCTCGTTCAACCTCACGCCCAAGTGGGCGGCGGCCTGGAGCACCAGCTACGACGTGGAGCGCGGCGACTTCGCCAATCAGACCGTCACGCTGCAGCGCGAGCTGCACGACTGGCGCGCGGTGTTCGGCTTCAACCGGATTCCCACCGGCGCGTTCTCGTTTACGTTCTTCATCTCGCTCAAGGCGCAGCCGGAGATCAAGCTGCCCTACGAGAGCCGGTCGTTCCGCGCCCCGCCGAGCGGGTCGCTGCGCTGAACGGCCCCAGCCGTCCTCCCCTCGTTCCCACCGTCCGATGAGCGCCCCCCTCCAGCTCGATGGCCATTCCCTGAGCATCGCCCACGTCGCCGCCGTGGCAGACGGTTACCGCGCGGTGCAGTTGGCGCCCGAGGCGTCTGCGCGGATGCAGCGCAGCCGCGGCATCGTCGAGGGCCTGGCCTCCGCCGGCGCCGCGGTGTACGGCGTAACCACCGGCTTCGGCAAGCTGAGCGACATCGCGATCCCGCCCGACCAACTCGCGCAACTGCAGGTGAACCTCATCCGCTCGCACGCGGCCGGCGTGGGGCCGCGCCTGCCAGAGCGTGAGGTGCGCGCGATGATGCTGCTGCGCGCCAACTGTCTCGCCAAGGGCTTCAGCGGCGCGCGGGCGGAGCTCGTGGAACTGCTCTGCGCGATGCTCAATGCGAGGCTGTGGCCCGACGTGCCGGAGCAGGGCAGCGTGGGGGCCAGCGGCGATCTCGCGCCGCTCGCGCACCTGGCGTTGGCGCTGGTGGGCGAAGGCACATTGCGTCACCCGCAGGGGCAGGGCCCGGCGGCGGAGGTGCTGCGCGCCCACGGGCTGAGCCCCGTGGCGCTGGGGCCGAAGGAGGGACTCGCACTGATCAATGGCACCCAGGCGCATACCGCGGTCGCGGCCTTGGCGCTGGTGGAGGCGCGACGCTGCTGGGACGCCGCGCACGCCGCCGGGGCGACCACGCTGGAGGCGCTGCTCGGCACGCCGGTGGCCTTCGACCCGCGCATCCACGACGCGCGCGGGCAGCGTGGCCAGCAACTGAGCGCCGCGCGCTTCCGAGAGCTCCTCGCCGACAGCGAGATCCGCGAGTCGCATCGCCGCGACGATCCGCGCGTGCAGGACGCCTACGGCCTGCGCTGTATGCCGCAAGTGCACGGCCCGGTGCTGCAGGCCATCGAGTTCGCCGAGTCGCTGGTGACGCCGGAGCTGAACGCGGCGACGGACAACCCGCTGGTGTTCGACGACGGCACGATGCTCAGCGGTGGCAACTTCCACGGCCAGGCCGCGGCGATGGCGCTCGACGTGTTGGCCATCGCGATGACCAACCTCGCCGTGATGAGCGAGCGGCGCAGCGACCGCCTCACGCATCCCGACCTCAACGAAGGCCTGCCGCCCTTCCTCACGCCGACGGCGGGCGTGAGCTCGGGCTTTATGATGGCGCAGGTGACCGCCGCCGCACTCACCAGCGAGTGCAAGGTGCTCGCGCACCCCGCCAGCGTGGACACCATTCCGACGGACGGCAGCAAGGAAGACGTGGTGCCGATGGCGATGGGGGCCGCGCTCAAGCTGCGCCGCATCCTGCACAACCTGCGGCACGTGCTCGCGGTGGAGCTGATGTGCGCGGCGCAGGGACTGGAGTTTCGCCGTCCGCTGAAGGCCGGGGTGGGTGTGGAGCGCACGTATGCGGCGGTGCGCGCGCGGGTGCCGGCGCTTGCCGAGGACCGCGTGCTGGGGCCAGACATTGAGTCGCTAGCGGTTGGCGTCGCACTCGGGGAGTTTGTGTAGGGACGGATGACTGATGACGGATGACGGATGACGGAGGCTGCGAGGGGTGAGGCACGCTAACTTTCGTGCTTCACCCCTTTCGTCGTCCGTCCTTCGTCCTTCGTCCTCCGTCGTCCGTCATCCGTCCTATGCCCCAACCCATTCGCTCCCCCCGCGGCTCCACGCTCTCCTGCAAAGGCTGGCAGCAAGAAGCCGCGCTCCGAATGCTGATGAACAACCTCGATCCCGAGGTCGCAGAGCGGCCGGAGGACTTGGTGGTCTACGGCGGGACCGGCAGGGCGGCCCGCGACTGGCCGTCGTTCCACGCCATCGTCAAGGCGCTGCGGGAGCTCGAGGCCGACGAAACCCTGCTCGTGCAGAGCGGCAAGCCGGTGGCGGTCTTCCGCACGCACACGACGGCGCCGCGCGTCCTCATCGCCAACAGCAACCTCGTCGGGCGCTTTGCCACCTGGGAGCACTTCCGCGAGCTGGAGCGGAAGGGCCTGATGATGTACGGCCAGATGACGGCGGGCTCGTGGATCTACATCGGCTCGCAGGGCATCGTGCAGGGCACCTACGAGACCTTCGGGGCGGTGGCGCGTAAACATTTCGGCGGCAGCCTGGCCGGGCGCTTCGTACTCACTGCGGGGCTCGGCGGAATGGGCGGTGCGCAGCCGCTGGCCGCCACGATGAACGATGCCGCGATCCTCGGCGTCGAGGTGGACCCCACGCGCATCCAGAAGCGCCTCGAGACGGGCTACTGCGACAAGATGACCACCGACCTCGACGAGGCGATGGGCTGGATCCGCGAGGCGCAGGCGGCCAAGCGCGGACTCAGCGTCGGGCTCGTCGGCAACGCCGCGGAGGTGCTGCCGCTGATGGTCGAGCGCGGCATCATCCCGGACGTCGTCACCGACCAGACCTCGGCACACGATATGCTCAACGGCTATGTGCCGCACGGAATGAGCCTAGCTGAGGCGGCGGCGCTGCGGACGCGCGACCCCGAGGAGTATGTGCGGCGATCGACGGCCAGCGCCGTCGCGCACGTGCAGGCGATGCGCGCGATGCAGGACAAGGGCGCCATCGCCTTCGACTACGGCAATAACATCCGCACCGTCGCGTTGGACGCGGGGCTCGGCGACGCCTTCCGCATCCCGGGCTTCGTGCCCGAGTACATCCGGCCGCTGTTCTGCGAAGGGAAGGGGCCGTTCCGTTGGGCGGCGCTCTCCGGCGACCCCAAGGACATCGCGCGCACCGACGAGTTGGTGCTATCGATGTTCCCGCAGGACGCGCATCTCAAGCGCTGGATCACGATGGCGCGCGAGCGCATCCACTTCCAAGGCCTGCCGGCGCGCATCTGCTGGCTGGGGCAGGGCGACCGCGCCAAGTTCGGCGTGGCGCTCAACGATCTCGTGGCCAGTGGCGAGCTCAGCGCGCCGATTGCCATCGGTCGCGACCATCTCGATACCGGCTCCGTGGCCAGCCCCTTCCGCGAGACCGAGGCGATGCAGGACGGCAGCGACGCGGTGGCGGACTGGGCGATCCTCAACGCGATGCTCAACGTCGCCGGCGGTGCCAGTTGGGTGAGCTTCCATCACGGCGGCGGCGTGGGCATCGGCAACTCGCTGCACGCCGGGCAGGTGATGGTCGCCGACGGCACGCCCGAGATGCGGGTTCGGCTCGAGCGTGTGCTCACGAACGACCCGGGCATCGGCGTCGCGCGCCACGCGGACGCGGGGTATGAGATCGCGATCGCTGCGGCGAAGCGGGCGGGGATCAAGTTGCCGATGATTGGCTAACGGCGGGTCACCACAGAGGGCACAGAGAACTGCAATTCAACGCAGAGACGCAGAGGGCGGGGAGAACTGCAGTTCAACGCAGAGACGCAGAGGGCGCGGAGGACTGCGGGCACACTGCGACCGATAAGCTGGCGTGTGCGGTTGTTGTTTCCACAATGAATGTCTTACAGTACTGGGCTTTGTTGTGGCTGTTCTCTGCGTCCTCTGCGCCTCTGCGGTGAAAAGTCGTTGCAGCTCTCACTGCCTCTGCGGTGAGCCGTAGTTGCAGTTCTCTGTGTGCTCTGTGCCCTCTGTGGTGAACCGCAGTACCCTTCCGACTTCCGTCATCCGTCCTTTGCTCAGCACCCGCTTCAAACCCTGGGACCTGTTCCCGTTCTCCCTGAAGTACGCCAAGCTGCGCCTCGCCAAGCGCCCGGTCCTTGTGCACTTCGAGGTCACGATGCGCTGCAACGCGAAGTGCAGCTTCTGCGACTACTGGAAGACGCCGGCGGACCGCAAGGCACACGAACTCAAGAGTTTCGTGGACGCCGCGAAGCACTTCGATCCGATGCTCATCACGTGGACGGGCGGCGAACCGCTGCTGCGTAGCGACCTCGAGGACCTGGTCGCGGCGGTGGATGGGGTCATCCGCACCAAGTACACGACGCTGATCACGCACGGCGCGATGCTGAGCCTCGAACGCGCCCGTGGGCTGTGGCAGGCGGGGATCGGTCAGTTCAGCATCTCGCTCGACTATCTCGACGAGCGTCACGATGCCGCCCGCGGCATCCCGGGGCTCGCCCAGAAGATCCTCGGCGTCGCCGAGCGCATCCGCGCCGAGGGAATGACCGTGCGCTTCAACACGGTCATCAAGGACGGCAACCTCGACGACGTCCTGCCGTTGGTGCAGGCTGCCGAACGGATGCGCGTGGGCGTGAACCTCTCGGTCTACACCGACGCCAAGAACGGCAACCGCGCACACCTCCTCGGCCCCGATCACTTCGCGCGCGTCGAGGCGTTGGTGCAGGGCCTGCTCGCCTTCAAGCGCCGCCGTCGCGGCACGATCTCCAACTCGGATCATTACCTCGCCAACATCCCGCGCTACCTGCGCGGCGAGCTGACCGAGCCCTGTCTCTCGGGGCAAGACACGATTCACATCGATCCGTACGGCCACGTGCGCCGCTGTCCCGACTTTCCGGCAGACGGGCATTGGAGCACGTATGATGGGTACGAGCCGATTGCGTGCGACTTGTGTTACTACGCGTGTCGAGGGGAGGCGCAGGCGCCCTTGAGGCTGAACCGGTTCTTGGATTTGGCGTCTTCTCCCTAGTTGGGAGAAGGGAGGCGGAAGGCGGGTGAAGGCAGGGAGACGGCAGAAGCACGACGGCCGAGAGAGGGGTAAAAGGTCCTCTCCCGACCCTCTCCCCTCTCCCAACCATCTCCCCTCTCCCGTCTCCCCGCCGTCACCCACCTCCCCCTCTCCCGTCTCCCAACCTGAATTGCACACAATCTTCGTAAACGCCTCCGAGGCTGTCACCTGCGCCGGCCCCCCCGCCGCCCGCCGCGGCTCGGCAATGCGAGACGCCGCCGTCCGCCCCGGCCACGGCATCGCAGTTGACGCCGACGGTCGCATCGTCGCCGTCGCGCCGGACAAGGAACTGCTGGCGCAGTTTCCGGGTGCACACGAAGTGGACTGCGCCCGTGGCGTCCTGACACCGGGCTTCGTGGACTCGCACACGCACGCCATTTTCGGGCGCCCGCGGCACCCGGAGCAGGAGCTGCGCGCCGCCGGCGTGGGCTATATGGAGATTGCCAAGCGGGGTGGGGGCATCCACTCGTCGGTGCGTGACCTGCGCGAGCGCAGTGAACAGGAGCTCGTGGCGCTCGCCGCCGAGCGCATTCGGCGTCTCGCCGCGCACGGCAGCACGACCATCGAGGTGAAGTCGGGTTACGGCCTCTCGCTGGAGAGTGAGCTGCGCACGTTGCGTGTCATTCGCGCGCTCGCCCAGGAGCTGCCGGTGCGGCTCGTGCCGACCTTCCTCGGCGCGCACGAAGTGCCGCTGGAGTATCGTGAGGCGCCGCGCACGCGTGAGGAGTACATCGCGGTGGTGGTGGACGAGATGCTGCCGGCGGTCGCCAGTGAGGGGCTCGCGCGCTTCTGCGACATTTTCTGCGAACCCGGCGTGTACACGGCCGCCGAGGCGCGGCACATCCTCGGTGCGGCGCGCGGTCACGGGCTGGCACTCAAGCTGCACGCCGACGAACTCGAGCACGCCGGCGCCGCCGAGCTGGCCGCGGAGATCGGCGCGACGTCGGCGGATCACTTGGCGGCCGTGTCGGGACTGGGCATCAAGGCGCTGGCGGCGTCCGGCACCGTCGCCACGCTGCTGCCCGGTACGATGCTTTTCCTGGGGCGCAGCAAGCAGGCGCCTGCCCGTGCGATGCTCGACGCCGGCTGCGCCATCGCGCTGGCGTCGGACTTCAATCCCGGGACCAGCCCAACGGTGAATTTTCCGCTCATCCTGACGCTGGGCGTCAGTCAACTGCGGCTGAGCGTGGCCGAGGCGTTCGTCGCCGCCACGGTGAACGGAGCGGCAGCGCTCGGGATGGCGGATTCCATCGGGCAACTGGCCCGCGGATTCGCGGCGGACATCGCCCTCTTCGACGTCCGCGACCACCGTGAAATCCCCTACTGGTATGGGGATCACCGGTGCGTGGCGACCTGGGTGCAGGGGCGTCCCGCCCACCCGCGTTCGGGGTCCTGAGACTGGCAAGGCAAAGAGGGCCGCAAACGGGTCCGGAAAGAGTACCCGAATCGGAGGCGCTGCCGGCACCCGCAAAGTCGCCCAAACAGTTGTCTCAGCGAGGGTTCGGCGGGTAGCTTTCGGGTCGCTATGGCCGATATCCTCAAGCTCAAGAAGAAGGCGGCCGATCTCGAGGCCAAGAAGCAGCTCGACAAGGCGCTCGACGTCTATCGGGAGATTGTGGACGCCTTCGAAGCGGGAGAGGAGGAAGCGATCGACATCCCCCTCTACAACCGCGTCGGCGATATGCTCCAGAAGGCCGGTCATCTCGCCGAGGCAGTCGCGGTTTGGGAGAAGGCCGTGGACCGCTACGCCGAGGGTGGTTTCTACAATCCCGCCATCGCGCTCTGCAACAAGATCCTGCGGCAGTCGCCAGGGCGCACGGTGGTGTACTACAAGCTCGGAAAGATCCACGCCGAGAAGGGCTTCAACGGCGATGCGCGCCAGAACTTTCTCGAGTACGCCAGTCGGCAGCAGAAGTCCGGCAATCTCGACGAAGCCTTCCGTGCGCTGAAGGAGTTCGCCGACCTCGTGCCGGACCAGCACGATGTACGGCTGATGCTCGCCGACCAACTCGTGAAGGCCGGCCGCAAGGACGAGGCCATCCCACAACTGCAACTGGGGTATTCGCAGGCCACGGCGGATGGCAACGACGCCGCGGCGGACGAGCTCGCCGCGAAGATGAAGGAGATCGACCCGTCGGTGGAGCCGGAAGTGACCGAGGGACCCTCGTCGGGTGGCGGCGGCGGGCTGGTGTTCCTCGACACCGGTGACGACGCGCCGAAGAAGCGCTCGACTCGCCCGGTCAGTCAGGCGGACCTCAAGCGCGTGTCCAAGGCGGTGCAAGGGCTCGAGCTGCTCGAGCCGCCGCCGGAAATCGCTGCTGCGGGGCAGAAGCCTGCGGCGAAGTCCGCTCCCGAGCCAGCGGCACCAGCGGCACCAGCTGCACCCAAGGCCCCCGCCGTTCCGAAAGCCCCAGCCGCCGAGGCAGCGCCGACACCAGACCTGCTGATCGAACCGACCGACGTCGGCGCCGATGCACCGCCGCCGCCGCGCGGTTCCGTCGTCGGCCTCGAGGTCACGAACCTTGGCGACGAAGCCCCAGCGCCGGCGGCCGACCTGCCGCTGATGGAGATCGAGCCGACGGCTGCAGAGCCTGCCGCCGACCTGCCGCTGATCGAACCGGAGCCGCTGATCGAGCCCGAGCCGACGATTTCGCTCGAGCCCAAGGTCGCACCGGCGGACGCGAGCGCCGGCTTCGCCGACCTCGACCTGCTCGACGTGGAACACTCCGGCGCGGTGGACGCCCCGGTCTTCGACACGACCGCCAAGCCCGCTGCGGATCTGCCGCTGATGGACCTCGGTGGCGACGAGATCGAGCTGGTCGAGCCGGACACCGTCCCGTCGCCGACGGCTGAGCCGTCTGCGGACCTGCCGCTGCTCGATGAGGAGCCCGAGGCGCCGTCGGCGCGCGAGGTGGCAGTGCCCGTCTCCGCGCCCCTCTCGGTGGACACGCTGCGCGCCAAGGTCGAGGCCGCGCCCGAGGATTGGGGCGCGCATCGCCAGCTCGCCGAGGCCCTGCTCGAACAGGGCGACCGCGCCGGCGCGATGGCCGAGTTCGAGGCCGCGATGGCCGGCTTCGAGGCCGAGGGCGACCTCGACACCGCCGGCTCCATCGCCGAAGAGATCGTGCGGCTGGATCCGAAATCCATCCGCTCGCACCAGAAGCGCGTCGAGTTCGCGTTCCGCGCCAACGATCGCGCCAGCCTCGCCGAGGCCTACCTGGAGCTGGCCGACGCCCTGCTCGGTGACGGGCAGGCGCAGAAGGCCCGCGCGGTGTATCTGCGCGTCCTCGACATTCTCCCCGATGACCTGCGCGCGCAGGCGGCCATCGAGGCCATCCCGCTGGACGAGTCGCCGTCGGCGCCGCCGCCGCGTCGCTCGACCACTGCAGCGCCGGAGAAGCAGGCCGCGCCGGCGTCGACTCCCGCCGCCGAGGCGGAGGATGATTACGTCTCGCTCGGCGACTGGCTGCGCGAAGACGACGAGCCCAAGTCCACGCGGATGGTCGTCGAAGAGAAGGAGCCCACCGGCGACGAGGCGGCGGACTTCTCGGATATGCTGCGCAAGTTCAAGCAGGGCGTCGCCGACAACGTGGATGACGAGGATCACGAGGCGCACTACGACCTCGGCGTGGCCTACAAGGAGATGGGGCTCGTGGACGAGGCCATCGCCGAGTTCCAGAAGGCCTTGCGCGGCACCGCCAACCGGGCGCGTACCTTCGAGGCGCTGGGCAACTGCTTCGTGGAGAAGGGGCAGTTGCCGGTGGCCGCGACGATCCTGCAGCGTGCGCTCTCCGAGCCCGGTGTGCGCGACGAAGCCCTCGTCGGCGTGCTCTACCTGCTCGGCGCCATCGCCGAGGAGTCGCAGCAGTTCGCCGACGCCAAGCGATACTACGAGCGCGTGTTCGCCGTGGACATCCAGTTCCGCGACATCGGCGACCGCCTGAACACCGTGGAGCAGCAGCTTTCGTGAGCCTCGAGGCCCGCCTCCAACTGCCGGTGGCCGAAGCGCTCCGGGAGATCCAGGTCCCCATCCAGGACCGGCTGGCCCGCGTACCGGACGAGATGTGGCGCATCATCCAGGCCGATGTCGCCATCATCGAGGCGGCCAACGCCCATCTGCGCGGGATGCGCGGCAAACTGTTCCGCCCCACGCTGCTGCTGCTGGCCTCGAGCATCGAGGGCCAGCCCGAGGAGCGCGCCGTCCCGCTGGCCGCCGTCGCCGAGCTCGTGCACCTCACCAGCGTCGTGCACGACGACTCAGTGGACCACTCGGTGCTGCGCCGCGGCCAGCCGACCATCAATGCGCTCTTCTCGCACCAGGTCGCCGTGCTGATGGGCGACTTCCTCTTCGCCAAGGCCGTGGCCGAGCTCGTGCGCCTCGGTGATATGGAGCCGCTGCGGGTGTTCACGCAGGCCTCCAGCGAGATGACCGTGGGCGAGCTGCGACAGCTCGCGAGCTTCGACGCACTGGCCTTCACCGAGCAGGACTACCGCACCTTGATCCGCGCCAAGACGGCCTCGTTGGTCGGCGCGGCCTGCGAGATGGGCGCCCTCGCCGGCGCGCCGCGCTTCCGCACGCAGATGCGCACCTTCGGCGAGAGCATCGGAATGGCCTTCCAGGTGGCCGACGACCTCCTCGACTACACCGAGCAGGAGGCCGTCACGGGCAAGCCCAGCGGCAACGACCTCAAAGAGCACAAGGTCACGCTGCCGCTGATCCACGCCCTGCCGCGGATGTCCACGGCCCAGCGCGGCGTGGTGGATGCCTTGTTCGCCGACGCCACGCCGAGTGACGCGTCGATCGCCGAGGTCGTCGGCATCGTGACGGAGTGCGGCGGGCTGGAGTATGCCCGCGCCGAGGGCGAGCGCTTTGCCGCCGCGGCCGAGGGCGCACTCAGCGACCTGCCGGAGAGCGACGTGAAGCAAGCCTTGGCGGATGCCCTCGCCTACGTGATGGACCGCCGCGCCTGATGCCGCCGACCTCGCTCAAGGGATCGGCCAAGCACCGGCCGGGGTACCATCTGATGGTGCTGTCCATCGGCTTCGTGGTGGGCGGCTTCCTGACGCAGTTCGCGCGCCTGTTCCTGCCCGCCGGCGCCGTGAAGGAGTTTCTCACGACCGGAGTCACGCCGTCGATCGGCGCGCTGCCGATCGACCTCATCATCGTCAAGTTCGCCGTCGGACCCATCGCGCTCGACGTCTCGTTGCTGAGCCTTGTCGGGGTCCTTGGCGCCTATCTCATCGCGCGTTCGCTGTTCTAGGAGGCACGTATGCTCGGACTCGGCCCGACCGAACTCTTCATCGGTCTCATCATCGTCCTGTTGCTCTTCGGCGCCAAGCGCATCCCCGAGATCGCGGGATCGTTCGGCAAGGGCATTAAGGAATTCAAGAAGAATATGAACGAAGTGCAGGCGGAGATCGCCAAGCCGGCGGAGCGCGAGAGCCTGCCGCCGAGCTCGGCCGAACGCGCCCCAAGCCAGGAGAGCGAGCAGAAGGAGCCGAAGAGGTTGCTGTAGTACGGATGACGGATGACGGATGACGGATGAAACAGGCGCGGGGGTGAGCTCAGTGGCTCACCCCCGCGCTGTCGTTGCAGCTAGCGTCCGTCCTCCGTCATCCGTCCCCTACTCGACGACCTGCCGCCGCAACGTCGCATTCACCTCTCGGCGCTTGTCCTCGATCTTCGCCGACTGGCGCAGCTGCTCGAGGTACTGCCGGATGCGGGCCTCGCGGGCGTTGGGGAGTTGCTGCTGGCGCAGGATCTCCTTGATGAGCTCGAAGTCTTCGCGGTCGGCGGTGCTGCGGCGATTGGCCTGCAGCAGGATCACGGCGTCGACGGTCTTCACCAGCACCGGCGTGCCGAGCGGGGCGCCGAAGGAGGCGCCGATGGCTTCGTTGGCGAAGCCGAGGCCGGGGACGAAGTTGCGACGGGTGAAGGCAGCCGGTGTGTCCACGACGAGGCCGGCCTTCGTGGCCGCAGCGGCCAGTGACGTCGCCCGCGCGTCGGCGAGCAGGGCCTCGCCCTGCGCCACGAGGCCTTCGACGGCCTTGCGCTGCTTGAGCGCCGTGAGGATGTCCTCCTGCACGCTCTCGAAGGACTGCTTGCCGCCCTCGGTCAGCGAGTCGAGGCGCACCAAGTAGTAGCCGTCCTGGTCGTCGATCAGGTCGCTGGTCTCACCCGGGCGGACGCCGGTGAACGCCCAACCACTGACACCGCGCACGCCGCGGCCCTGATACACGGCCGCCTGGCCCTCGACCACGGGCACCTGCGTGACGAGCAGCGACAGCTGCTGCGCGGCGTCGTCGAACTTCTGCGGCTCCATCGAGCCCGCAGCGAGGCCTGCGAGGCGGTCGGCCAAGCGGTCCGTGGCCGTCGCCGCCGAGTCGCCTTGCTCAACGCGTAGCAGGATGTGGCGGAGGTCCAGCGTATCACCCTTGCGGTCCGTCACCTGGATCAAGTGCCAGCCGAAGTCCGTGCGCACCGGCTCCGAGATCTGGCCGGCGCGCAGGGCGAAGGCCGCGGTCTCGAAGGGCGCCACGAAGCGGCCGCGCGGGCCGCGGCCCAGGCTGCCGCCGTCCGCCGCCGAGACGGAGTCCATCGACTCGCGCGCGGCGACGTCCGCGAAGCTGCTGCGGCCACTCGTGATCTCGGCGCGCAGTTCACGCAGGCGCGCCACGGTGCGGGTCGTGTCGGCCGCCGTCGGGACGCGGCTGATGCTCACCATCGAGAGCACCGCGCGGCCCTGCCGCTCCCACCGATCGGCGTACTGCTGGTAGTAGCGGCGCGCCTCGGCGGTGGTCACCTGCGCCGCCTCGATCTGCGCCGGTGTCGGCCGCAGCGCCAGGAACGAGACCGCCGCCGAGTCGCGCTCGTCGCGGTACGTCTGCCACAGCATCTCATCACTCAGCCAAGTCTCCGACGCGACTTGACCGAAGAGCTTCGTGCGCGGAATCTCCGTGCGGTAATACTCCTCGAGCTGGCGCAGCAGACCCTGCTGACGCGCCACCGGCGAGGCCAGGAAGCGCTGGTACTTTTCGGGGTCGAAGCGGCCGTCCGTCTGCAGCTCCGGCGCGTTGTAGAACTGGGGCGGGGGAGAGAACCGTGCGGCGTTGACGATCTCCTCATCCGTGACGCGGATGCCGCGGCGCTCGTACTCCTGTTGGAGGAGGATGTCCGTGACGAGCTGGTCGAAGGCCTGCTGCTCCAACTGCAGGCGCTCGTCCGCCGTGACGGGCTGCCCCGACTGCTGCTCCTGCTGCTGCTGGAGCTGACGCGTCACGTTGTCCCAGGCGAGGTACGTGATCTTCGTGCCGTTCACCGACCCGACGGTCGTCGTGGCGCTCACGCCAGTCATCCCGACGAGGCCGGAGAGGTCGGCAAAGAGGAAGCCGCCCACGAAGGCGACGAACAGGAAAATCCAGATGAACTTGGCAGCGCCCCGCATCTGTTGCAGCACGGCGGAGAATCCTAGGCTTACGGGAGGAAGAGAGGCCGGCGGCACGGGGACTTCGCGGGACCCTCGGGTCCGGCGGAAACGCGCGCCGCTGGGGGGAACACCAAAGCCTCGAAACCTACCCGCCGAACCGACCTAAAATCAAGCCAGACGTAGACTTCTGATTGACGCTCGCTCCGGCCCCGTGGTATCTTGGCGCCGTGGCCTAGGCGGTCTCTTTTTCCTCCCAACTCCCCGCACGGATGGCCGACAACCCACGGATCGAGGACCTGCGGAAGCGCTACCACGAGAACCCGCGTCGGTTCTTTGCGCCGCTCGCCAATGAGTACCGCAAGTCGGGTTTCCTCGACCGCGCCGTCCTGCTGTGCGAGAAGCACCTCGCCGAGCAGCCGGAGAATATGAATGGGCTGGTCGTGTACGGGCAGACGCTCTTCGAGCTCGGCCGCCACGACGACGCCCGCGCGCCGTTCGAGATGGCGCTCAAGGTAGACCCCGAGAACCTGATTGCCCTACGCCACCTCGGCGACATCGCGCGCCTCGGCGACGACCTTGCCGCAGCCAAGGGCTGGTACGAGAAGGTCCTCGAATTCGACCGCCGCAACGACGACGTCCTCGAACTGCTGGAACAGATGAAGGGCGAGCCCGACGCATCGCCGCCGCGCGAGCCTCGCCCGCCCGACGCGGGTGGCCTCATCTCCGTGGCCGCGTCGGTCAGCGTCAGCACCGGACCTGACGACGGTACCGTGGACCGCGTCCCGCAGGCCGACCCCGTTGCGCCGCCGCCCAAGACGCCTGCCGGACCGGGCCGCACGGTGGTCATCAATGCGCAGGCCCTGGCGGCGCGTGACCGCCAGGAGGCCGACGCTGGCACCGTTGCCCAGCCGACGGACACGGTCGTGCCGCCGGTCGTCACCCCGCTCGCGGCCACCGAAGCGTCGGCGGTGCCCCGGCCGAGCAAGCGTGCGTCGCTGCTCGACATTCATTTCGACTTCTCCGAGATGCCCGGGGAGTTGAGCGCGTCAGACACCCCGCCCGCCCCTGCGCTAGGTGCCGAGGCGGCGGAGTACGGACTTGCCGACGCCGGTACCGACGCGTTGGCAATCGAGACCACGGACGACGGTGCTCCGCTGGGCTTGGAGCCGACGATGACCGAGCCACTGGCCGAGATGCCCGCAGTCACCGCCGGCGATGACTTCCAGTTGGCGGAGTACAGCGCCGACGTCTCGCCGCTCGCTGGACTCGAATCGGCGGAGTTTGAGGCGGCAAGCGTGGAGCCGTTGGATGGGTTGGATCCATCGTCGGTCAGCTCGATGCCGGCCTCGGTTGCGCCGCTGGAGGGCCTCGACCGAGTGGATGTCACCGCCGACAACGTCGAGTCGGTCAGCGGACTGGATGGAGTGGGACTGCCGGCCCCGGTGCCGACGACGATCGAAGCCGACGCCGATTCGCTCGGGCTGCCTTTGCTCGACGATCCGTCTGCCATCGTGCCCGCAGAGGAGCCGTCGGTGAGCCGGCCGAAGCCACGGATGACGAAGGCCGACCTCGCCTCGATTCCGCTGCTCGCAGACTTTGGTCTCGAAGACGATGCGCCGGCACCGCCGTCCCCTGCAGAGTCGATGAGCGAGCCGCCCTCGCCGCCGTCGCTCGACTTGCCGAGCGTCATCTCAGCCGCTCCGACCCGACCGTCCAAGGCCACGCCGGCGTTCGTTACCGAGACGATGGCGGCGCTGTACGTGCAGCAAGGGCACCTCGACGATGCCATCGGCGTCTATCGCCAACTGATTGCGCAGGCGCCGGATAATGCGTCGCTGCAGGCGAAGCTTGCGGAATTGGAGCGGATGCAGATGTCGGCCGCTGGGTCGGAGCCCGCGTCGCTGCACGGTGCCGCAGAAGAGATGCCGGAGTTCGAGGCACCCGCCGCCGACGCGGAGGAACCCGCTCCAGCGCCGGCCAACGCCGTGTTGGCCGACGTGTCCTTCGCTGGAGTGGGGCTGCGCGGGCAGTCCCCGGCGGCGCCGATCACCACGCCCGCAGTCGCAGTCGGTCCCTCGGCGCGCGAGTTCTTCGGCAACTTCGCGCGCCGTGCGGTCGCAGCGACGCCTGCCGCTGCTGCGCCGACGCCGGTCGCGGCCCCGGTCACCCTGGACGCGGCCTCCTCGCCGACGCCGGTCATCGCGACGCCGATCGTCGAGCAGGGCTCAGTCGCCGAGCCGGAAACGGCAACGTCCACCTCAGGCTGGCCGCTCGACGCGCTCTTCGGTGCCGCTGCTGACGTGCGCGACCTCCACGCCGCAGAGCAGATTGCCGGTGTCGGCACCTTCCAAGGCCCGGACGGCGGTACCGGTCTCGACGCGCTCTTGAGCGGCGGCGCTGCGGCCCCGGCCGCACGCAAGAGCGTACCGCGCGCCTCGGAGATGCTCAAGTTTGACCAGTTCTTCCAGACGCCGGCTGCACGCAGTTCCCCAGCGGAGGAGTCCGACCCCGCTGCCGCACCCGGCGACGACGATCTCGGGGAGTTCAAGGGCTGGCTCAAGGGACTCAAGCCGTGAGAGTCGCCGTCTTCAACGGGCCCAACCTGAACCTGCTCGGCATCCGCGAGCCGGAGATCTACGGCACCACCACGCTGGAGCAGATTGAGCAACGCCTGGAAGTGGTCGGTGCGGAGCTGGGGGTGACGCTGCTGTTCTCGCAGTTCAATGACGAAGGGCGGATGCTCGACGCCATCCACAACTGCCACGGCGTGGTGCAGGCCGCGTTGGTGAACGCCGGTGCGTGGACGCACACCTCGCTGGCCCTTCGCGACGCCTTCGCTGCCGTGCGCCTGCCGTACGTGGAAGTGCACCTGAGCAACATCTACGCCCGCGAGCCGGAGCGTCGCCATTCGTGGCTGGCGCCGGGTGCCATCGGCATCATCGCCGGCTTCGGGGCGGAGGGCTATGAGTTGGCGCTGCGGGGGCTGGTGTCGGCGGTAAGGACGGATGACGGATGACGGAGGAGTGAAGACGGAAGACGGAAGACGGAAGACGGAAGACGCAAGGACGCCGGCCGCACGAGTAGATTTCCGGCGTGCAGGATTCGCTCTTCGCCACTCCCTCCCACGCGCCCCTCGCGGCGCGCTTGCGGCCCCGCGCGCTCGATGAAGTCGCCGGGCAGCAACACCTGCTCGGCAGCGGCCAGGCCCTGCGCGTGGCCATCGAGCGCGGCGAGACGGGTTCCATTCTCCTCTGGGGACCGCCGGGCACCGGCAAGACGACCATTGCACGGCTGGTCGCGCGGCACGTGGACGCCGAGTTCGTGCCGTTCAGCGCCGTCACCGACGGCATCCCACGGCTGCGCGAGATCGTCGCCGACGCCGAGAAACGCCGTCAGCTCGGGCGCCGCACCGTGCTCTTCGTGGACGAGATCCACCGCTTCAACCGCGGGCAGCAGGATGCGCTGCTCCCGCACGTGGAGAGCGGGCTGCTCACGCTCATCGGCGCGACGACGGAGAACCCCAGCTTCGAGCTCAACGGCGCGCTACTGAGCCGCTTGCGCGTGTTCGTGCTCGAGCCGCTGGGCGCCGAGGCGCTCGGCGCCCTTGTGGACCGCGCCCTTGCGGACGCCGAGCGCGGGCTCGGCAAGGCGGGGCTGCGGCTCGACGCCGAGGCCCGCGCGCTGCTCGTGGAGGAAGCCGATGGCGATGCGCGTCGTGCGCTGACGGTGCTCGAAGCCGCCGCCGTGCTCGCTGCGGCGAGCCCCGCGCCCACGCAGCTCACGCGCGAGATCATCGCGCAGGCCCTGCAGACCCGGCTGCCCAGCTACGACAAGTCGGGCGAGCAG
The DNA here is from genome assembly GCA_019637355.1 of Gemmatimonadaceae bacterium. Classification (NCBI taxonomy): domain Bacteria; kingdom Pseudomonadati; phylum Gemmatimonadota; class Gemmatimonadia; order Gemmatimonadales; family Gemmatimonadaceae; species Gemmatimonadaceae bacterium. The sequence continues at coordinate 1,131,210 of JAHBVT010000001.1, forward strand.
CACTTCAACCTCATCAGCGCCTATCACAAGGCCCTGCGCGGCAGCGACCCGCAGGGCGCGCTCTACTGGCTGGCGCGGATGATCGCCGGCGGCGAGGACCCGCTGTACATCGCGCGGCGCACCGTGCGCTTTGCCACCGAGGATATCGGTCTTGCCGACCCGCGCGCGCTCGAGCTCGCCATCGCCGCGCGCGACGCATACCACTTCCTCGGCTCCCCCGAAGGCGAACTCGCCCTCGCCGAGGCCGCGCTGTACTGCGCCACCGCCCCCAAGAGCAATCGCGTGTACGTCGCCTGGAAGGCCGCGCAGGAGGCCGCGCGCCAGACCCCCGCCGCCCCCGTCCCGCTCCACATCCGCAACGCCCCTACGGCCTTGATGAAGGACCTCGGCTACGGGGCGGGGTACCAGTATGCGCACGAGTTTCCCGAGGGATACGCGCCGCAAGACTATCTTCCGGATGGCTTACGGGAGCGCACATTCTATGAGCCGAGCGGATTTGGGGTCGAGAAGGAAATCGCTAAGCGGCTCGAATGGTGGCGCGGCGTGAGGCAAAGAATGCTTGCTGAACAGAGTGGGAGAAGCGAGGAGGGAGGTGGGTGACGGCAGGGAGGTGAGAGATGGAAGACGGCGGAGAGACGTGAGACGTTCCCCTCTCCCGACCATCTCCCCTCTCCCGACCATCTCCCCCTCTCCCCTCTCCCCGCCTTCACCCACCTCCCACTCTCCCGCCTCCCAGTCAGTCATCCAACACATTTCCAAGTCGAATGCGCCTCATCCTCCTCACGCTCGCCACCCTGTCTCTCACGAGCTGCCAGAGCTTCCTCCGCCGCGCCTTCGCCGCGCCGGAGGTGGAGGTCCGCGACGTGCGCGTCCGCAGCATCGGGCTGGCCGGCGGCACCATCGACGTCGTCCTCGATGTCGCCAATCCCAACGAGTATCGCATCGACGCCGAGAAGGTGACGTACAACTTCTACGTGGACACCACGCGCGTCGTCACCGGCGAGATCACGCAGCGGCTGACGATGGAAGAGAAGGGCAGGATCTCGCTGACGGTGCCGGTGACCTTCGACTTCGCGGCCCTCGGCGTGGCGCTGCGCTACTACAACCTGCACGGCGCGCTCGACTACAAGGTGGACGGCAACTTCACGCTGGTGACGCCGATCGGGCGCTTCACGCGTCCGTACCAGGGCCGCGGGCGCGTCGAAGGGATGCCGTGAGTCGCGACCTCATCGACCTCGCGCCGCCGCAGGAACGCGCCATCCTCGTCGGCGCGCCGGTGAAGCGCAGCAACGCGCGGCACCATATGCAGGAGCACCTCGAGGAGCTGGCGCGCCTCACGGACACGGCGGGCGCGGTGGTCGTCGGCACGCTCACGCAGCAGCTCGACCGCCCCGATCCCTCGACGTACATCGGACGCGGCAAGGTGGAGGAGCTCAAGCAGCTCATCACCGAGCAGGAGGCGACGGTGGTGATCTTCGACGACGAGCTCTCGCCGGCACAGGGCAAGAACCTCGAGGGCGAACTGGGCAAGCGCGTCATCGATCGCGCCGAGCTGATCCTCGACATCTTCGCCGTGCGCGCGCGCTCGGCCGAGGCGCGGATGCAGGTGGAGCTGGCGCAGCTCGAGTACTCGCTGCCGCGGCTCGTGCGGATGTGGACCCACCTCGAGAAGTTCCGCGGCGGCATCGGCGTGCGCGGCCCGGGGGAAACGCAGCTCGAGACCGACCGCCGCCTCGTCGGCCATCGCATCCGCTTGCTCAAGGACCGCCTCGCCGACGTGGCCAAGGCCCGCGAGGTGCAGCGCAGCGGACGGCAGGGCAGCTTCAAGGCCGCGCTCGTCGGCTACACCAATGCCGGCAAGAGCTCGATTCTCCGCGCCATCGCGCAGTCGCGCGAGGTCTTCGTCGAGGACCGCCTCTTCGCCACCCTCGACCCGCTCACCCGCGAGGTGGACCTCGGCGACCACCAGTCGGCGCTGCTCACCGACACGGTCGGCTTCATCCGCAAGTTGCCCCACCATCTCGTGGCCAGTTTCCGCGCCACGCTCGAGGAAGTCCGCGAGGCCGACTTGCTCTTCCACGTCATCGATGCGTCGCATCCGTCCTGGGAGGAGCAGCGTCTGGTGGTGGACGAGGTGCTGGCCGAGCTCGGCGTGGCCGAGACGCCGATGCGCTACGTGTTCAACAAGATGGACGCGCTGCCGCCGGAGCAGCGCGAAGCGCTGCGCGAGCGCATCGCCAACCTCGCCCCGGACAGCATCTTCGTCTCGGCGCGCGACGAAGAGGCCGGCAGCGGCGGGCTGGAGCCGATGCGCGAGGTGCTCCGCGCGGCCCTGCGCGCCCGCAAGCCGGAGGTGGCGCTGTTGATCCCGATGACGCACGGCAAGCTGCTCGCCGAGGTGCATCGGGTGGGCGAGGTCACCGCCAGCGAGCCCGACGAGGCCGAGGGCGTGATGGTCATCACCGGTCGCTTCGATCCGGCATCGCTGGCGCGGCTGGAGCGGGACGGGGCGACGCGGCGGTAGATTCCCCGCGTGCCGTCCGCTCCGCATCCCGACCGCCTCGCCCGCCTCCGCGCGTCGCTGGCCACCAGCCAGCTCGACGCGCTGCTTGTGAGCGCGCTGCCCAACATCCGATACCTCTCCGGCTTCACGGGCTCAAACGCGTTGATGGTCGTGACGTCGGATGACGCCGTGCTGCTCACCGACTTCCGCTACGAAGTGCAGGTGAAGGACGAAGTCTCGCCGGCGGTGCGCGTCGTGATCGAGCAGCAGTCGCTGTGGACGCGGCTGTGGAAGGAGCTGAAGACGCTGGCGGGAGTGGAGGTGCTGGCCTTCGAGACCGCGCACACCACGCACCAGGATGCGGCGCGTTTCGTGGCCGAGGGCGGGGAAGGCAGTCGCTGGCGCTGGCGGCCCGCGCTCAATCTCGTCGAGGTCCTGCGCGAGACCAAGGACGAGAGCGAGCTCGCGCAGATCCGCGCGGCTGTGCAGATGGCCGAGCACGCGCTTTCGCGCACCTTGCCCCAGGTGGGCGCGGGCCTGAGCGAGCTCGAGGTGGCCGGCCTGCTGGAGTTCGAGATGCGCAAGGCGGGCAGCGAGCGCACCGCCTTCGAGACCATCGTCGCCGCAGGTGCGCGATCGGCCCTGCCGCACGCCAGGGCCTCGGCGCAGCTCATCGAGAAGGGCGATCTGCTCTTGTTCGACTTCGGGGCCACCAGCGGCGGCTACGTCAGTGACATCACCCGGACGTACATCGTCGGGCAGGCGCCGGACGAGCGCCAGCAGGAGATTCACGGCGTTGTTCGGGAGGCAAACGGGAGCGCTTCGGCGGGTGTTCGGGCCGGAATGCGCGGAAGGGATGCCGACGCGCTGGCGAGAGACTACATTGAGCGCCGCGGCTTCGGGGCCGCGTTTGGGCACTCGACGGGCCACGGGATCGGGTTGGAGATCCACGAGGCACCTAGGGTGGCCAAGACCGCCGAGGCCCCGCTGCCGGCCGGATCCGTGGTAACCATCGAGCCCGGCATCTATGTGGAAGGCTGGGGCGGGGTGAGGATCGAGGACGACGTCCTGATCTCGTCGGAAGGGCCGGTGGTGCTCACGGGGTTTGAGAGAGGGCTGATTCAGCTGTGAATATGGGCGGATGACGGATGACGGATGCTTGCATCCGTACCGGCTTCCGTCATCCGTCATCCGTCATCAATCCGAGTATGATTGACCTCCGCTACGTGAAGAAGCTCCTCGAGATGCTCGACGAGTCCACCGTGGACTCGATGGAGATCTCGTCGGACAAGGGAATGCGCATTCGGCTGAGCAAGACGCCGGTGGCGCGCGGCACCGTGCAGTACGCGGCCGCGCCGGCGGCGGCTCCTGCGCCGGCCCCGGCGGCTGCGACCGCGCCCGCCGTTGCTCCTGCGCCGGCTGCCGTCGCCGCGCCCGCCCCCGCGCCGGCCAGCAAGGGCGTCGACGTGAAGTCGCCGATGGTCGGCACGTTCTACGGATCGCCCGAGCCGGGTGCCAAGGCCTATGTGTCCGTCGGGCAGACGGTCAAGAAGGGCCAGGTGCTCTGCATCATCGAAGCGATGAAGATTATGAACGAGATCGAGTCCGAGGTCGCGGGCAAGGTCATCGAGATCCTCGCGTCGGACGCGCAGCCGGTGGAGTACGGCCAGGTCCTCTTCCGCGTGGATCCCAATGGCTGACGCGCCGGCACCGAAGCCGGCCACGGCGGCGCCGGCGGCCGCACCCGCCGCCGCACCGTACAACTTCAAGCTCGTCCTGCAGACGATGGTCCAGCAGGGCGGCTCCGACTTGCACCTCAAGATCGGTCGCCCCCCGACGATGCGCCTCAACGGCGAACTCGTCGCGATGGACCTTCCGGCCCTCAGGCCGGAGGACCTGCGCTCGATCGGCGAGCAGATCATCCCGCCCAAGCAGCGCAAGGAATTCGACGAGTCCAAGGACGCCGACTTCGCCATCGGCGTGCCGGGCATCGGGCGCTTCCGCGTCAACGTGTACCAGCAGCGCGGCTCGCTGGCCTACGCCTTTCGTGCCATTGCCTTCCAGGCGATGACGATGGAAGAGCTGAACCTGCCGCCCATCCTCAAGGACATCGCGCTCAAGCATCGCGGCCTCGTGCTCGTCACCGGCATCACCGGCTCGGGCAAGTCCACCGCGCTGGCCTCGATGATCCACTACGTCAACGAGCACCGGCACGCGAACATCATCACGATCGAAGACCCGATCGAATTCCTGCACCGCGACATCAACAGCCACATCAACCAGCGCGAAGTCGGCACCGACACGGTCAGCTTCTCGCAGGCCCTGCGGCGCGTCCTGCGTCAGGACCCCGACATCATCATGATCGGCGAGATCCGCGACCTCGAGACGCTGGAGATTGCGCTCAAGGCCGCCGACACCGGCCATATGGTGTTCTCCACGTTGCACACGATGGACGCCACGCAGACGATCAACCGCGTGCTCTCGTTCTATCCGCCCAACGAGCAGGCTGACATTCGCTTCCAACTCTCCACCGCGCTGCAGGCCGTCGTCTCCCTGCGTCTCGTCCCGCGCAGTGACCGCCCCGGCCGCATCCCCGCCTGCGAAGTCCTCGTCAATTCCGCCGCCGTGCAGGACAACATCCGCGACGCCTCCAAGTCGCTGAGCATCCCCGACCTCATCAAGGAAGGCACGGTGCAGTACGGGATGCAGTCCTTCGACCAGTCGCTGATGAACTGGTACCAGCAGGGCGTCATCTCCTACGAAGCCGCGCTCGCGGCCTCCACCTCTCCCGCGGAGTTCGCCCTGCGCGTGCAGGGCATCGCCGGCACCAGCGACGCCAGCATCGCCGGGCTCTCGCAGGACGCACGGTAATCCCGATGTTCAAGCGTGTCCTCATCGCCAACCGCGGCGAAATCGCCTTGCGCATCATCCGTGCCTGCCGCGAACTCGGCATCGAGACGGTCGCCGTCTACTCCGAGGCCGACCGCGAGTCCCTGCACGTGCGCTTCGCCGACGACGACGTCTGCATCGGCCCGGCGCCGGCGCGCGAATCCTACCTGCGCATCCCGCGCCTCATCGCCGCCGCCGAGATCACCGGCGCCGACGCCATCCACCCGGGCTACGGCTTCCTCGCCGAGAACGCCGAGTTCGCCGAGACCTGCGCCGCCAGCAACATCACGTTCATCGGGCCCACGCCGCAGCAGATCCGCACGATGGGCGACAAGGCCGCCGCCCGCGCCGCGATGATCGCCAATGACGTCCCCGTCGTGCCCGGCTCGCCCGGCCCCGTCGAGGACGTGGACGAGGCCCTCGCCATCGCCAAGGGGATGGGCTTCCCCGTCATCATCAAGGCCGCGGCCGGCGGCGGCGGCAAGGGAATGCGCGTCGCCAACGACGCCGACGACTTCGCGCGTTCGTTCCAGCTCGCGCGCTCCGAGGCCCTCTCCGCCTTCGGCAACGGCTCCGTGTACGTCGAGAAGTACCTCACGCGCCCGCGCCACGTCGAGTTCCAGGTCTTCGGTGACACGCACGGCAACGTCATCCACTTGGGGGAGCGCGACTGCTCCGTGCAGCGCCGGCACCAGAAGCTCGTCGAAGAGGCCCCGTGCCCCGTGATGACGCCCGACCTGCGCCGGCGGATGGGCGAGGCCGCCGTGAAGGGCGCCAAGGCCATCGACTACGTGGGCGCCGGCACCATCGAGATGCTGCTCGACACCGATGGCTCGTTCTACTTTATGGAGATGAACACGCGCATCCAGGTGGAGCACTGCGTCACCGAGATGCTCACCGGCGTGGACCTCGTGAAGGAGCAGATCCGCGTCGCCGCCGGCCTGCCGCTGTCGGTCACCGAGACGCCCGAGCTGCGCGGCCACGTCATCGAGTGCCGCGTGAACGCCGAGGACCCGCAGCGCAACTTCCAGCCCTCCCCCGGCAAGGTCGAGACCTTCCATATGCCCGGCGGCAACGGCGTGCGGCTCGACACCCACGTGTATGCCGGGTACACCGTGCCGCCGTTCTACGACTCGATGATCGCCAAGCTCATCGTGCACGGCCGCGACCGCGGGGAGGCGCTGGCGAAGATGCGGCTGGCCCTCGACACGTTCATTGTCGAAGGGGTGACGACTACTATCCCGTTTCTGTCGACCTTGATGTCGCATCCGAACTTTGTGGCTGGGGATGTGCACACGAAATTCTTGGAGCAGGAAGGGTCGGATCTGTTTACTTGAGGGAGAGGGGAGAGGGGGAGGCGGGTGACGGCGGGGAGAGGGGAGAGGGGGAGATGGTTGGGAGAGGGGAGAGGGTCTGGGAGAGGGGTAACACAACTATGTGCGTTTCTCTGATTCCGATCTCGTGACCCAGCACCGGAGCACCTACTCCGACCTCCTGATCGAACGGCTGCGTCGGGCGACCATCGGGCGCTACGACATCTATGCGCAGCTCGGGGCCGGGGGGATGGCCACCGTGTATCTCGCGCTGGACTTGGCGCTGGACCGCAAGGTCGCGATCAAGGTCCTCGATCCCGCGCTGACCGCGGAGCCGGAGAACGTCGCGCGATTCAAGCGCGAGGCCAAGGTCGCCGCATCGCTGACGCATCCCAACGTCATCGCCATCCACGCCGTGGGGGACGATGCCGATGTCGCGTACTTCGTGATGCAGTTCGTCGAAGGGCGCGCGCTCGATTCCGTCGTGCGCGAGGATGGGGCGCAGTCCGTCACCTTCGTGCGCGGTGTCGTCGCGGCCGCCGGTTCGGCGCTGCACTATGCGCACAACCGCGGCGTCGTCCACCGTGACGTGAAGCCCGCCAACCTGATGCTCGACCGCGAAGGGCGCATCGTCGTCGCTGACTTCGGCATCGCCAAGCTCGAGGACGGCAAGGGGCTCACGATGACCGGCTCCGTCATCGGGACGCCGTACTATATGGCGCCCGAGCAGTTCCAGGGCCAACCCGTCACCGCCGCCGCCGACCAGTACGCGCTCGGCGTCGTCGCCTTCGAGTTGCTCACCGGTCGCCAGCCCTACGCCGGCGCCACCGTCGCCGAGGTGATGAAGGGGCATCTGTTCGATCCCATCCCCTCGGTGCGCAGCCTGCGGCCTGATGTGCCCGAGAGCATCGAGCAGGCCATCACGAGGATGCTCGCCAAGGAGCCCGCCGAGCGCTTCGCGTCGCTCGATGACGCGGTGAAGGCGTTCGGCTCCGTCTCGTCCACGCAGGAGCAGGAGTTGCGCACGCAGATCATCCGGCTCGCCCAGAGTGGGGTGATGGCGCAGCCGCAGATCAGCGTGCCGTTGAGTCCAGCGCCGGCCGTGCCCGCTGGGTCAGCGGCACGCGGTGGGGCCGCCGCACCTGCCGCACCCGCGGAGCCTGCCGCCGCACCGCGCAGCGGCGTGACGCATCACGCGTCGCGATATCCGTGGGTGCTCGCCGGCATCGCCCTGGTGTTCGGCGTCGGCATCGCGACGGCGATGCTGCGTCCCGACCTCGTGAACCGCGCGCGCAAAGCGCTCGCCGCCGGCAACGCTGACCTCTCCGACACCGGCGTCGTCATCGGTGCGGCTGATGTACCACGCGTGGCCCCGGCGCCTGGCGGTGACGCCGAGGCAGCCAAGCGGGCGAGGGAGCTGCGCGATTCGATTGAACAGGCGCAGGCCGCCGATCGCTTGCGAGAGCCGGCGCAGCGCCCCATCCGGGATAGCCTCGCCGCACTCGCGGCGGCGCGGCGGGAGCGGCTGGCCGCGGCGGGCGTGGACACCGCGCGCCCGTCCAGCGTGGGGCCGCAGCCGATTCCGGGGGCGATGGTGTACGCGCGCATCACCGTGAGTAGCACCTGCCCCGGGGCGCAGTACTCGGTGGATGGCGCCGCGTGGATCGCGCTGGGCGCGCGCGGGAGCCAGACGATTGAGCATCTGGCTGGGGACGTGCGACTCCGAGTGCGGTCAAGAGCCGGTGTGGTCTGGGATTCGACGTTCACCGTGGAGTCGGGCACGAGGCACACCATCGGCCCCCGACCCACAACCTGCAGGTAGAAGCCCAACTATCTCCCCCCTCCCAACCATCTCCCCCCTCCCAACCATCTCCCCTCTCCCAACCATCTCCCCTCTCCCAACCATCTCCCTCTCTCCCAACCATCTCCCCCTCTCCCAACCATCTCCCCCTCTCCCAACCCTCTCCCCCCTGCCATCTCCCCGCCGTCACCCCCCTCCCACCTCCCCTCTCCCACTCAGTATCCCGAACCCCTCCCGAATCGTCTCCATACCGTAGTGTCCCCAGACACCCGTGAGACGATGCCCCGCAAGCCGGCCCTCGACGAACTCCCCCCCGCCGATTCCCCCCTGGCGCCCAAGTCCCCACGACGCTCCCGCGTCCGCAAGGGCGACAGCGACGCCAAGAAGACGGACGCCGACAGCCTCCGTCCTCCGTCATCCGTCGAGCTCGCTACTGAAGCCCGCAAGCGCTACGTCGCCCGCGAAATCTCCGGCATCGCCCTCCTCCTCGGCGCCCTCTTCATCGCCGGTGCCCTGATCTTCGGCCGCGCCCCCGCCGCCACCGAATCCTGCGCCGCCGCCGGCGGCGCCTTCGGCCCCGTTGGCGGCTGCATCCGCTGGTCCGTCCTCGGCCTCGTCGGCGCGCTCGCCGCCGTCATCGTCCCGCTCATCCCGGCCGTCCACGGCCTGCGACTCCTCGGCCGCCTCGAGGAGAGCGAGGACCAGCGCTTCCTCGTCTTCACCATCGGCCTCGCCGCCATCATCCCCATCGCCGCCGGCCTCGCGCGGCTCGGCATCGTCGCGCCCGGCAGCCCCGACGTCCTCGCCGGCCTCTGGGGCGCCATCGCCGCGTACTACCTCACCGAAGTCATCGGCTTCGCGGGTGCGTGGATCCTCGTCGCGATTGGCTTCTCCGCGCTCGCCGCAGTCACGCTGGGGTGGAATCCGGTTCGGGTGCTCCTGAATATCGGGCGCAAGCAGAACGGTGATCAACGCAGAGGCGCAGAGGGCACAGAGAACGGCACTACGCTCGCCGAGGCCTTGGCGCCTGACGCGGCGGAGATGCCGAGTGTGGATCTCTCATTGATGGGGATCACGCCCAAGGCTGCTGCGGCTGCGGTACCCACGCGCGAGGAGCCCCGCATCGAGGAGCCGCTCGACACGCTGGTGGACGAGTCGGAAGACGACCCCCAGCTCGCGCTCAAGGGCAACAAGACGAAGACCGGAGGACTGAAGGGAAAGACCACGCCAGCCGAGCAGGATGCGGTTGCAGGTCGCATCCGTCATCCGTCATCCGTCCCCGTCCCCGTCCCCGGCTCCGGCTCCGTCCCCGCCCAAGCCCCCGACGCCCTCCCCAGCATCGACCTCCTCACCCCGCCCCCCGAGCGCAACGAAGCCCTCAACAAAGCCCAGCTCGACCAGATGGGCGCCAAGCTCATCGACTCGCTGGCGACCTTCAAGGTCAGCGGCACGCTCACCGGGCGCACCAGCGGGCCGACGGTCACGCAGTTCGAGATCGAGCCGGCGCCGGGCGTGAAGGTGCGGCAGTTCGCCAACCTCGCCAACGATCTCGCGCTGGCGATGCGCGCGCCGAGCATCCGCATCGTCGCGCCGATCCCGGGCAAGGGCGCCGTGGGCGTCGAGGTGCCGAACCCGACGCCGGAGATGGTCGCATTCCGCGAGATGCTGGAGTCCAAGGACTACCAGTCCAAGCCGATGGCCCTTCCCATCGGGCTCGGCCGCGACCTCGAGGGCAAGCCCGTCATCGCCGACCTCGCCAAGATGCCGCACCTGCTCATCGCCGGTGCGACGGGCTCGGGCAAGTCGGTCTGCGTCAACACCATCATCACGTCGCTCATCTACCGGCACACGCCCAAGACGCTGCGCTTCTTGATGGTGGACCCGAAGATGGTGGAGCTCAGCGTCTACAACGTGCTGCCGCACCTGCGACACAAGGTCGTCACCGACAACCGCGACGCGGCCTCGGTGCTCAAGTGGGCCGTGCTGGAGATGCAGGAGCGCTACGCCCTCCTCGCCGAGAACGGCGCGCGCAACATCCAGGACTTCAACCAGAAGGTCCGCGACGGCCAGGAGCTCCGGAAGCCGAAGGCCCCCAACGTTGGTTTCGAGGACCGCGACTACAAGGGCGGCGTCCTGCCGTACATCGTCGTCGTCATCGACGAACTCGCCGACCTGATGATGACCGTGGCCGCCGAGGTTGAGACGCCGCTGGCGATGCTCGCGCAGAAGGCGCGCGCCATCGGCATCCACCTCATCCTCGCCACGCAGCGGCCCTCCGTGAACGTCATCACCGGCCTCATCAAGGCGAACTTCCCGAGCCGCATCGCCTTCCGCGTGGCCAGCCAGATCGACTCACGCACCATCCTCGACGGGATGGGCGCCGAGAGCCTGCTCGGCAACGGCGATATGCTCTTCATCCCGCCCGGCAAGAGCGAGCCCAGCCGCCTGCAGGGCGCGTTCTTGAGCAACGACGACACCGAGCGCCTCGTGAGCTGGTATCGGGAGCGCAAGGAAGCGCGCAAGGCGGCGATGGAAGCCGAGGGCCTCATCGCCATCGACGAGAGCGCCGCCGAGGAGGACATCCTGGCGCGCGTGAAGGCGTTGGAGGCGCTGGAGGCCGGGGGCGGGGAAGAGTCCGTGGAGGACCCCAGCGACCGCGACAAGCTCTTCCGCGAAGCGGCGGAGGTGTGCATCCAGCATCAGGGCGGCTCGACCTCGCTCCTGCAGCGCCGGCTCAAGATCGGCTACGGCCGTGCGGCGCGGATCATCGACCAGCTCCACCTGGCGGGGGTGCTGGGGCCGCCGGATGGCTCGAAGCCGCGCGATGTGTTGGTGGGACTAGAGGACCTGGATCGGATCGCGGGGGATCGCGCGGCGTAGCGCAGGGCGAAGCTTGGTGTTGCGCTCGGCGAGGCGCGCGGCATCGCGCGCTGCACGAGTCCTTGATTATCCCGGCGGGATTCAGATGCTCGCCATCGCCGTGCGGCATCTGAGACTTGAGGATGTCTCGCGCCGGCCCAATCGTCTTCCCCGCGGGTGTTCTGAGTCACGCAGTGGGGAAGCGTCTCGGGTGGGGGCGGAGGCGATTGGTGGTATGGTTGCACAGCGACACGCTGCAGCACATCCAGCATCGCCGCGGGCTGATGGCTGCCGCCGTGCTGGGCATCATTGGGGAGGTACTGGCGAGCCCAAGCCTGTTGGGATTCGAACGCAACAGCCGCCGCCGATTGCTCGTCGTAGGCCCTGAAGGTGTCGAGAGGCAGTTCGCGGTCGCGGTGAAAGTCACCGCACGGCCGCCTGCGCCGCCTACGCTCTGGGTAAGCACGGCATTCCACGTCTCGATGCGATCCTTGCAGCGGTTAGGCCGAAGGCATAGCTTGTTCAGCAGCAGGTGATGTGCCACAAGGGCGGAAAGTCGCGCACCGCCAGGCGTCCGAAAGGACGCGACACAGATGCCACCCGGCGCGCAACGGCTGTGGCTCGTCACCAGCGAAGGGAGGCAGACCGTTTGACGGTCGCCTCCCTTCGTGTTAGCGGGATGGCGAATGTTCTCGTCACCACCCGCAATACGGCGGTCACACCGATCTCGCGGCGCGACCCTACTGTGCCGCCACGATGACCGCCCACAACCAACGCCTCGGCCACCTCGGCGAACGCATCGCCGAGCGCTGGCTCCGCAAACACGGCTACACCATCCTCGCCCGCCGCTTCAAGTTCGGCCGGCGCGACATCGACCTCGTCGCCCAACGCGACGCCACCGTCGCCTTTGTCGAAGTCAAGGCGCGCAAAGGCGACGAGTTCGGCGATCCGGTGGAAGCCGTACATCACCGCAAGCAGCGCGAACTCAGCAAGTCCGCGCGCGTCTGGATCGATCGGCACGGCAGGGACGGCGAGCAGTACCAGTTCGACGTCGTCGGCGTGCTCATCGCGCCGGAGCGCATCGCGGTCAAACACGTCACCAACGCATTCACGGTGTGAGCGCATCCCAGCAAAGCACGTCACCAACGCATTCACCGTCTAATCGCATCGCCAGAACACGGTACCAATCCCTCCGCAGTGTGACCTGCATCGCACGCACGCGGCGTGGGGAGGTAACCACGGATTGGCCACAAGTTCCGGTAACATCTCTGTGTCCCAGCCCGAAGCCCCGAGCAATGTTCCACACCGCCCCAGAGTGTGGAAAATTGTGGAAAAGTTGTCTCCGTGAACACGCTGTCCACAGGAAATAAATGTCACCGATACCACTTAAAGCATTACACAGAAACAGTTTGTCAGAAACACACAAATCGCTGTCCAGAAAATATCCGGCAACAAACTTTCTGGGGATTCACCCTTGACTGGCCCCCAGCGGCTTCGTAGTATCTTCGGTGTCCGACCGGTCCTCCCGGACCACCCGCTCCATTCGCACTTCCTTCGGGGCTAGCCCCCGACTCCCGCGCGGGTAGATTCCCTTTACCTCTCCGAGGTTCTCGATGGCTACGACGACGGCAGCACAGCAGGACGATCGCAAGAAGGCGCTGGGCCTGGCGGTGTCGCAGATCGAGAAGTCGTTCGGGAAGGGCGCCATTATGCAGATGGGGAAGGATGGCGCGAAGGTGCGGGTGGACGCGATTCCGACGGGAGCGATCAACCTCGATGCCGCGATTGGCGTCGGCGGATTCCCCCGGGGCCGCATCACCGAGATCTACGGGCCGGAAAGCAGCGGCAAGACGACGGTCTGTCTCCACGTCGTGGCCAATGCGCAGAAGGCAGGCGGCACGGCGGCCTTCATTGACGCCGAGCACGCGTTGGATACGGACTACGCCGCCAAGCTGGGCGTGGACGTCGAGAAGTTGCTGGTCAGCCAGCCCGATACGGGCGAGCAGGCGCTCGAGATCTGCGAGATCCTGGTCCGGAGCGGGGCGGTGGACGTGATCGTGGTGGACTCGGTGGCGGCGCTGGTGCCGAAGGCCGAGATCGAGGGGGAGATGGGCGACTCGCACGTGGGCCTGCAGGCCCGCTTGATGAGTCAGGCGCTGCGGAAGCTCACCGGCGCCATCGCCCGGTCGAACTGCTCGGTGGTGTTCATCAACCAGCTGCGTGAGAAGATCGGGGTGATGTTCGGCAGTCCCGAGACGACCACCGGCGGCAAGGCCCTGAAGTTCTACGCGTCGCTGCGGCTCGACATCCGCCGCATCGGCCCGGTGAAGGATAAGGAAGACGTGGTCGGCTCACACGTCCGCGTGAAGGTGGTGAAGAACAAGGTGGCGCCGCCGTTCCGCCAGGCGGAGTTCGACATTATGTACGCCGAGGGGATCTCGCATACGTCGCTGCTGGTGGACATCGGTGCCGACAGCGGGATCATCGAGAAGTCGGGCGCCTGGTACAGCTACGGCGACCAGCGGATCGGGCAGGGTCGGGAGAACGCGAAGCTCTTCCTGCGCGACAATCCGAAGGTGATGGCGGAGATCGAGGAGAAGGTGAAGGGGGTCCTGGGGATCACGAAGGTGGTGGCGGAGCCCGAGGCAGAGGAGTAAGTCGGACAGGAGACGTGAGACTTGAGACGTGGGAGCCATCCCAAGTCTCCCGTCTCAAGTCCCAAGTCTTGGATCGGGGGTGTGATCAACAGTGAGTCGTCGGGGCCCGGAATCCCCGCCGTTCCACTGAGGGTCCGCCCCCGATTCTGCTTTTCGCCAATCACAGCTGAACACGTCAATACGAGTATTGACAGGCGGCTTCACCCACCCTATCCTGGCGGATGACCAAGTCCACCTGGCTTCAGGTCCGGCTCACGTCCGCCGAGAAGGAAGCGCTCCGCGAAAGCGCGGCAAGAGCCGGCCAAGACATTTCCAGCTTCGTCATTCAGCGCACGCTCTGGCCGGCGGCGCCGGAGTTCGAGCAGTTGGTGCGCTGGATGCTCCGGTCCCCGGATTCCCACGTGCCGTACGCGGAATTCGCGGACTATCTCCACACGCTTCCGGCGGCGCGCGGGGCGGAGCTGGCGAGCAAGCCGGCCGGCTTCGACGAGCTGAGCGCGTACCAACAGAACAGCATTTGCGCGATGATCGAGCACCGCTGCGCGTTCTGGGAAGTGAACCCGCCACGATGGCTGCTGGAGGTGCCCTCGCTGGACGTCCCGCATTTTGCGGGCGGACTGATGTCCTGGCGCCCATACCTGCTGGTGATGTCGCCGCTGGTGTTTCGGCGCCGCAACCTGTTTGTGGAGCGCGGAATGGGTGGGCGCCTCGCGCCCATCACGCCGCCGGCCACGGCAGAGGAGGCGCTCCTCCTCTCGCGGGCGTTCGGCGACTCCGCCGCGGTCGTGCCGCGACGGCACGTCGCCGAGCAGTCGCCTACCTATGGCGATTCGCCCTCGCTCACGCGCGACAGGATCATCGCACTCTTCGAGACGCTTGACCTCGAGATCACGCGAACGGGCGTGAAGGCGGAGCTCCTCGTCGTCGGCGGCGCGGTGATGACGGTCGTGTTTCAGGCACGAGAGCAGACCAAGGATATTGACGCCATCTTCGAGCCCGCCGACATCGTGCGCGCCGCCGTGATCCGCATCGCCGAGCGAGAAGGGCTCGCGCCAGATTGGCTCAACGACGCGGTCGGCGGATTCCTTTCCCCGCGCGCGCAATTCGATCCCTACTTCGAAGGCGAATCGCTGCGCGTCTTCGTTGCGCGGGCCGACTACCTGCTCGCGATGAAGATTCTCGCGATGCGCAAAGAGCAGGAGTACCACGATCTCGACGACATCCGCTTCCTCTGCCGCTACCTCGGCGTCACCACCGCCGACCAAGCAATGCACATCGTCGAGCGCTACTACCCGGTCTCGCGGCTGCAACCGCGGCATCGGTTTGGGTTGGAGGAACTGCTTGGGACGGATGACGGATGACGGATGCTCACTGCGCGCGCATCTCTGAACTCCGCGAATCGGCGCGGCGGCCGGGGCGCTACGACGTCCGCCTAGAGCCGTCAGGCGAGAAGCTCCCGGTATCCATAGAACTCATCGCCCAGCTCAAGCTCAATCCGGGCCGCGAACTCAACCCCGCCGAGTACGCGCGCCTCGTGCAGGGCGCCCGCGCCGTCGCCTGCTACGACAAAGCCCTCGCCACGCTCGGCGCCCGCGCGCGCAGCAGCGCGGATCTCAAACGCTGGCTTAAGACCAAGGACTTCACCGACGCCGAGATCGCGCCCGTCACCGAGAAGCTCACCGCACTCGGCCTCCTCGACGACCGCGAGTACGCGCGCAGCTTCGCCCGCAGCCGCCTCGCCCCCAGCCGCGGCTTCGGCCCACGACGCGTCGCCGCGGAACTCGCGAAGCGAGGCGTCCCGCGAGCGATAGTGGACGAGACCCTCGCGGAGCACGCGAGGGAGCAGGAAGCCGAGGCCGCGGCCATCGCAGAGCAGGGAGGTGAGCCGCGGCTATCGGCCGTCGCGGCCGCAGCGGCGAAGAAGATGAAGGCGCTCGAGAAGCTGGAGCCTGAGATCAAGCGGAGGCGCCTCTATGGGTACCTCGCGCGCCGGGGATTCTCGGGTGCAGAAATCGGCGCCGTGCTGCGAAAGATTGGGAGAGGGGAGGCGGAAGGCGGGTGACGGCAGGGAGATGAAGAGAGGGGAGATGGCTGAGAGAGGGAAGACGCTCGGGAGATGACCCTCTCCCTTCTCCCAACCATCTCCCCTCTCCCCGCCGTAACCCACCTCCCCCCTCCCATCTCCCAACCAGCAATCGCTCAACCGTCAAGTACCGCCCGGACTGCCCGCTCAAGCGCTTCCAAACCGTACGGCTTAGAAATGAAGTGCCCCCCCTCCAGCCCGAACTGCTGCGCCACCGCGTCCCGCGAGTAGCCTGACGTAAACAGCACCCGCAGCCCCGGGATCCGCTCGTGCAGCGCCGCCGCCAGCTCCGGCCCCGTCATCCCCGGCATCACCATATCCGTGATGAGCAGTTCCACCTGCGGCGTGTCCGCTGCATCCACCAGCGCCAACGCCGCCTCGCCGCTGCCGGCTTCCAGCACGCGATAGCCGCGCATCGTCAGCACCTTCACCGCCACGCGGCGGATTGCGTCTTCGTCCTCCACCACGAGCACCGTCTCGCCCTTGTGGACCAGGGGGCCGCCGGCGGCGGGGGTGTGAGCGGCCAGGCCCTCGGCGCGGACCAAGGGCACGTCGCCGGCGTTCACTGCCGACAGCTTGGTGGGGCCCGAGGGACGCTCGACGATGTCTTCCGGCACGCGCGGGAAGAACAGCTTGAACGTGGTGCCGCGCCCGGGCTCGGAGTACACCCAGATGCTGCCGCCGATCTGCCGCACGATGCCATACGCCGTCGGCAAGCCGAGCCCGGTGCCCTTGCCGGCGGGCTTGGTGGTGAAGAACGGTTCGAAGATCCGGTCGCGCGTGACGGCGTCCATCCCGTGTCCGGTGTCGCTCACATAGAGGGCCACGTACTCGCCGGGCTGCACCGTGACGTGCCGCGCCGCCTCGGCGTCGAGCACCACGTTCTCGGTGCTGATGGTGAGCGTGCCACCCTCGGGCATCGCGTCGCGGGCGTTGACGCTGAGGTTCATCAGCACCTGCTCCAGTTGCCCGGCGTCGCCCATCATCTTCCAGAGCTGGTTGCCGGGCTGCACCGCGATGGTGACCTGTTCGCTGATCACGCGGGTGATCAGCGTGACCACCTCGCGCACGACCTGGTTGAGGTCCAGCACCTTGACCTCGAGCACCTGCTGTCGGCTGAAGGCGAGCAGTTGCCGCGTGAGCCGCGCCCCGCGTTCGCTGGCTTGCTTGATCGTGCGCAGGTCCTCGTGCAGCTCGCCGTCGGGCGGCACCTGGGCCAGCGCCACTTCCGCGGTGCCGCTGATGACCGTGAGCAGGTTGTTGAAGTCGTGCGCCACGCCGCCGGCGAGCCGCCCGATGGCCTCGATGCGCTGCGACTGCTGCAGTTGCAGCTCCAATGCGCGCCGCGCCGTGATGTCGCGCTTGATGGCGATGAAGTGCGTGATCTCGCCCTGCGCGTCCTTCACCGGCGTGATCGTCTGCTCTTCGGTGTACTCGGTGCCATCCTTCTTTCTATTGATCAATTCGCCGCTCCACACCTGGCCCGCGAGCAGCGTGTTCCACATCCGCTCGTAGAATTCGCGGCCTTGGCGGTTGGACTTGATCAGGTCTCGCGGATTCTTCCCCAGCGCTTCCTGCGCCGGGTACAGCGTCAGCGCGCAAAACGCCGGATTCACCCACTGGAAGTTGCCCTCGCGGTCGGTGATGGCGATGGCGTCGACTGTCGCGCTGAGCGCCGCCGCCTGCAGCGCGTTGCGCGCCTCGGCGTCGCGCTGCTCCGTGATGTCCACCATCAGGCCCTGCAGGCAGAGCGGCTCGCCGGCGTCGTCGTGCAGCACCTGGGCCGTGTCGTGCAGGATGCGATACGTGCCGTCGGCGCGGCGGAATCTGTAGGTGATGTCCACCGCATCGCCGCACGCGCGCTGCTCCTGTAGGCGCTCGAGCGTCGCCTCCCGGTCCTCCGGGTGCAGGCAAGCCACCCAGAGGTCCGGCGAGGCCGTCCAGGTCTCCACCGAGTAGCCGAGGCGCTGGATGGCCGGGCTCACGTACAGCGTCGTCGACTGCTCGTCCAGCGCCGCGCGGTACACGATCGCCGGCACCTGCTCCGTGAGCGAGCGGAAGCTCTTCTCGCGCTCGGCGAGCGCGCGCATCGTGGCGGCGCGATGCAGGCGGTCCTGCAGCAGCCAGCCGAGGAAGACCGCGGCGGCCGCGGAGGCTACGGGTAGCACCGGCGTGAGGTACCGGAGGTGTTGCCACGTCTCGTCGTCAAACTGCGAGCGCGCCAACCCCAGTTGCATCGCGCCGACCAGCGTCCCCAGCACCACGAACTCCACGACGTGCAACTCCTCAACCTTCCTCTGCCGCATTTCGCGCCACGCCAGCCCTAGCAACGCCGAGAGCACGATGAACGCAACGCCAACCGGCGCGAAAGCGCCACCTACCGCGAGCCGGTACGCCACGGCCATCGCCACCGCGACGCTGGTCGGCAGCGCGCCGAGGAACAGTCCGCTCATCACCAGCAGGATTCCGCGCGTGTCGAGGTACGCCCCCGGCTCAACTTCCACGCGCGCCAGCATCGCCCCGATTGCCAGCGCCCCGATCAGGAAGCCGAGCAGCAGCTCACCGCGGCGCCCGAGCCGACTCGTCGTGCGGCGAGTGAACAGGTCGACCACGACTGCGGCGGCGAGCAATAACGCAGCGTTCTGAGCGAACTCGCCAAGGAAGGCCATTCGGGATTCTCGGGTCTGTGCCGGGTTGGCGCAAGCGTGGGTTTTCGGGGGGCAGTGTGGCCTTCGGGTGGGAGTCGGGAGGGGGGAGGGGGGGGTGGCGGTGGGGAGACGGGAGGCGGGAGATGGCTGGGAGAAGGGAGATGCTCGGGACCAATGACCTAGGCCACTCGGTGTCTCAAAATGCCTCAGACGCGCCGGAGTAGGTCGCGCGCGAGTCAGTGTGCCGCACATTGTTCGATCTGCGCCACGGGTGGAGTGGATTTGGAGGCTGTCCGCCGTAGACTCCGTCGGTAAATTCGTCTACTATGGCCTCGCACTCAAACTCACTCGGCAGCGACTCCCGGATCGGTCCATTCACGCTAGCCCCGGAGGGCGCCGTCCTCTGCGCCAACGCGCCGCACGGTTCGCTGCGCATCCGCACCGGCTGGGGAGCCGGCCTGGATCTTCGCGATCTGCTCGCTACGCGCGTGCGCGAACTCACCGGCACAACAGACGAGCGGTTCCCGGTGTCGGTGTACCTGCGCGCGGGCGAGCGGGGAGACACGGTGCGGGCGGTGCCGCGCGACCATCAATCGGCCCGCGTGCTCGCCATCACCGCCGCAACGCAGGGGAGCACGGTCGCGGCGGGATGGACCGGCGCACGCTCCAGCGACGCGCTGCTCGCCGCCGCCAAGTCCGGCCGCCTCATCGAGTCGATGCAAACCCACAGCGTGGCGGCAGGCGACGCGCTCGCGCTGCCCGACGGCATCCTGTACTCCGTCGGCAAGGGTGTGCGTGCGCTCGACATCGGCACCGGCGACGCTGCGGTGCAGGTGCTGCCCGCCAGCGGTATCGGGACGGACCCCGGCGTGAACATCTCGGCGCGCCCGGATCACGTCCTGCGCGCCGAAGTCGCCAGCCAACCGTGCTTTGACGGCGCAGACCTCCGCGTCACGCGCCTCTCCGCCGGCATCTTCCGCGCGATCGACCTCGCTCACCCGGGCAAGCGCGACAACCACGGGCCGCTGGTGCTGGTACCCACGGGCCACGGTGTGCGTGTGCGCGCCAACGGCAGCGAGTACAACGCCGAGTTGTTCGAAGCGACCATCATCCCGGCCTCGCTGGTCTTCGCGGCCGCATTCGAAGTCGCTGCGGGCAGCGAAGCTTGGGCAATCGGCGTGCGCACCGGCGGCTGACGCGCCCTCCGGGCGTTGTGACGGCGGCCGCTAAGGCCTTATCATTCAAGGATATGCACGCCGCCGAAATCCGCCGCCGCTTCCTCTCCTACTTCGAGCGGCAAGCCCACGCCGTCCGCCCCAGCTCCTCCCTCGTCCCCGCCGACGACCCCACCCTGCTGTTCACCAACGCGGGGATGGTCCAGTTCAAGAAGGTCTTCCTCGGCCAGGAGCAGCCCCCCGAGGGCAACCGCCGCGCGACCACGAGCCAGAAGTGCGTCCGCGCCGGCGGCAAGCACAACGACCTCGAGCAGGTGGGCCACACTGCGCGCCACCACACCTTCTTCGAGATGCTGGGGAACTTCTCCTTCGGCGACTACTTCAAACGCGATGCGATTCGCTTCGCCTGGGAGTTCGTCACCGAGGAGCTGAAGATCCCGCAGGCGCACATCCGCGTCACGGTCTACAAGGACGACGACGAAGCCCGCCAGCTCTGGGTGAAGGAGACCGGCATCGACGCCAGCCGCGTCTACGGGCTCGGCGAGAAGGACAACTTCTGGCAGATGGCCGACACCGGCCCCTGCGGCCCCTGCTCGGAGATCTACGTCGACCTCGCCCACTTGGCGAAGGACTTCGAGTTCCCCGCAGGCGCCAGCGGCGAATGGACCGACCGCAAGCGCACGGACTTCTCGCAGGACGCCTTCGTCGAAGGCGCCGAGGCAGGGCGCTTCCTCGAGATCTGGAACCTCGTGTTTATGCAGTTCGACCGGCAGGCGGATGGCACGCTCATCCCGCTGCCGAAGCCCAGCGTCGACACCGGCGCCGGCCTCGAGCGCATCGCCGCCGTGATGCAGGGCGTCGCGAACAACTACCACACCGATCTCTTCACGCCGCTGCTCAAGCGCGTGGCCGAGATCACAGGCACGCCCTACGCCTACAGCAACGAGAACTCGGCGTCGTACCGCGTGCTCGCAGACCACGCGCGTGCGGTGAGCTTCCTGCTCGCCGACGGTGTGTTCCCGAGCAACGAAGGCCGCGGCTACGTGCTGCGCCGCATCCTCCGCCGCGCCGTGCGCCACGCCTGGCTGCTCGGCCGCCGCGAACCCACGCTGGTGCTCGTGGTCGAGACGCTGTTGGAAATGATGCAGGAGCACTTCCCCGAGCTCGCCTCGCGCAAGAAGCACATCCTCGACACCACGCGCGCCGAGGAAGAGCGATTCCTCGCCACCATCGAAGGTGGCCTCGACCGCTTCGAGCAGTTGGCGCCCAAGGGCAGCACGCAGGGCAGTTCGGCGATTCGCGGTACCATCGCAGGAGAGGACGTTTTCAAGCTCTACGATACATTCGGCTTCCCGGTGGACCTCACCGAGCTGATGGCCCGCGAGCGTGGTTATCTGGTGGACGTCGCTGGCTTCGAGGCAGCGCTGGGTGCGCAGCGGAAGCAGAGCCAGGAGGAGCGGAAATCGCGCAAGCTGTCCGTGGCGGCGGATGAACTGGGCGACCTAGCTAGCTGGACGGATGACGGAGGACGGATGCAAACGACTTCCGCTGGGCGGTTTGTGGGCTATACGGCCACTTCCGTCTCCACCGCTGTCGTGGGCATCAAGGAGCTGGACGACGGGCAGGTGGCGGTGATGCTTGCTGAGTCGCCGTTCTACGCCGAGTCGGGTGGGCAGGTCTCGGACCGCGGAGAGATCCGTGGCGAGAACTGGTCGGTGGACGTGACTGAGGTGCGCAAGATCGACGGCAAGGTGGCGGCGATCGGATTGCCCTCGGGGACGGTGCGCTTCGGGCTGGCGACGGCGACGGTGCCGGCGGACCTGCGCCGCGACACCGAGCGCAATCACACCGCGACGCATCTCCTGCACGCCGCCCTCCGCCACGTACTCGGCGAGCACGTGCACCAAGCCGGCTCGCTCGTGGCGCCGGACCGCCTGCGCTTCGACTTTACGCACCACGGTCCCATCGGCGCCGAGCAGTTGGCGATGATCGAGCAGATGGTGAACGACGGCATCTGGGCCAACGTGGAGCTGCGCATCGCCGAGAAGACATATCAGGAGGCGATTGCCGGCGGCGCGATGGCGCTCTTCGGCGAGAAGTACGGCGACGTGGTGCGCGTGGTGGAGATTCCGGGGCTCAGCACCGAGCTCTGCGGCGGCACGCACGTGAAGAACACGGGGACCATCGGCCTCTTCCGCATCGTGAGCGAAAGCGGCGTGGCCGCCGGCGTGCGTCGCATCGAGGCGCTCACCGGCCGTGGGGCCTTCGCGCTGCTGCGCGAGCGTGAGCAGACGCTGGCTGGGCTCGCCGAGCGTCTCAAGGTCAACGCACTCTCGGCGGACGTGATCGGGAAGAAGCTCGATAGCCTGCTGGCCGAGAAGAAGACGCTCGAGAAGCGGCTCGACGAGGCGCTCAAGGGCGGCGGGGCGCAGCAGGACCTGCTGGGCGGCGCGGAGATTGTGGGCGGCGTGAAGCTGGTGGCCAAGCCGGTGAAGGTGCCGACGATGAAGGACCTG
This sequence comes from Gemmatimonadaceae bacterium, assembly GCA_019637355.1. Classification (NCBI taxonomy): domain Bacteria; kingdom Pseudomonadati; phylum Gemmatimonadota; class Gemmatimonadia; order Gemmatimonadales; family Gemmatimonadaceae; species Gemmatimonadaceae bacterium. The sequence continues at coordinate 1,153,654 of JAHBVT010000001.1, forward strand.
CAGGCGCTCGGCGACGTGGCGCGCGAAGGGCTCGGCTCAGGCGCAGCTGCGCTGCTCGGCGAGTTTGAGGACGGGAAGCTCGGCCTGGTCGTGGTGATCACTGACGACCTGCGGGCACGCGGGCTCTCTGCGGGGGCCATCGTGAAGGCGCTAGGCGCCAAAGCCGGCATCAAGGGCGGCGGCAAGGAGCATATGGCCCAGGCTGGGGTGCCGGACGGTCGCGGTGGCGACGTGTTGGCGTTGGCCGCTGCCGAGCTGCGGAGTTTGCTCGGCTCTGGTGCGTGAGGTCGGCGCGGAGCGGGAACGCCGGAATGTTCCGCCACCAGCCGCGGTGCAGAGGTGTTGACGTGGTCGGCAGATGTTCGTAGTATTCGGGTGCCGCTCCGAATAGTATTTAATGGAGCGGTCTATTTAGGGAGCCCCTGCGGGGGCTCCCTTATTTTTTGCCCCTGGAGGGTCTATGGATCGTGTTGCCGTGTTTGTCGATGCCGGTTACGTATTTGCTCAGGGCTCCGTCCTTCTCAGTGGCCAGAAGCAGCCTCGTGGAGACCTCCGACTGCACGCTGTCGCTGCCCTGCAGGCCCTGACGGCGTTTGCCGAATCGACGGCGGCGCTGCCGCTACTTCGGATTTACTGGTACGACGGCACGTCAGTCGGCCCCACTGCTCAACACACCGCGCTGGCGCACCTTCCCTCAGTCAAGGTTCGCCTTGGCTTCGTGAATCGCGCGGGAGAGCAGAAGGGAGTGGATTCGTTGATTGTGACCGACATGATCAGTCTCGCACGCAACCGGGGGATGGCCGATGCCGTTCTCGTGTCGGGGGACGAGGATCTGCGAGTCGGAGTGCAACAGGCGCAAGAGTTCGGAGTTCGTGTGCACCTTCTTGGTATTGAACCGAGTCGCGGAAATCAATCGCAGTTTCTCCTGCAGGAAGCGGATACGTGCCACGAGTGGACGGCAAGCGATGTGGCCGCGTTTCTCGCGTACGTGCCACGCGACGCTCAAGCGAAGCACGCGACTCCAGTCCCTTCGGGGGTCGTCGCGCCACAGGGAAGCACGGGACACCCCTACGACGCAGTCATTCGCGAGACGGCGCTTGAGCTTTCGCGTGAGCTGCTGCCTCTCATTGTCTCGGGGTACAAGGCGGCCGCCCAGATTCCGCGCGAGGTCGATGCGAAGCTCCTCGCCCGCGCGCGCAGGGTGCTGTCCCGCGACTTGGAGCCAAGAGAGAAGAAAGACCTCCGCATTCGCTTCATCTCGTTCTGCGAGCGCCGGGTGACGGGCCCAGGCTAGTGCTCTGTCCCGGGCGCTCCCGCTCCTCGCCTCTCCATCAAGCTCTCGGCCGTACGCTACTTGCCGCGCGTCACGTGACGCGTTACAATCGCTATCAGGAGGAGGTGCTATGGCAATCGCGAATACCAAGGCCCGCGAGGCTCGGCCAATTCACCCTGGCGAAATTTTGCGTGAGGATTTCGTGCCCCAGTACGGCCTCACGGTGGCTGGGCTCGCTGCGGCTGCGGGTGTGTCGCGGCAGTCGATCAACGAGCTCCTGCGCGAGCGCCGGGCGCTGAGCCCCGAGATGGCCCTGCGCTTGAGTGCGCTTTTCGGGACAACGCCGGACTTCTGGCTCAACCTGCAGCGCAACGTGGATCTGTGGGATGCGGGCAGGGCGCTCAAGCGGTCAGGCACGAGGATCCGTCGGCTGCGCGTCGCCTGAATCGCTCGGCCACCGCGGAGTTGCGCGCCGTAGTCGCGTCTTCTGCGTGCTAGAGGCGCGGGGCGGGAGCGTCCGAAGGGGCCGTGCGCGAAGCGGTCAGGCCCCGTAGGACGCTCCCGCTCTGCGCCAACCGGATGACAGCAATAACCGGTATAAAAATACCAGTAAGACTGTTCAAAGCACCATAAGTGGTGTATATTTACCACATATGGACACTTCATTGAATACGCTCCCTCAGCGCATCGCCGAACGCCTGCGAGCGCGACGCCTCGCCTTGGGCTGGTCGCGCCGCACGCTCGCCGAGCGCGCCGCCGTAGCCCCCGAGACGCTGCGCGCCTTCGAGCGCAGCGGGCAGATCTCGCTCGCACGCCTTGTGCGCCTCGCGGTCGCCCTCGGGGTCGACGCCGAGCTCGAGCGGCTGTTCGTGGTGGCCCCGGCACCGCGCTCGCTCGACGAACTCGCGCCGCCGGCCCCGCGCCGCCAGCGGGGGCGCTGAGCCCGGTGGACGAGCAACTCCACGTCCTGCTCGCAGACGGGCCGTCCCCGCGGCGCGTGGGACGGCTGCGCGACGTGGGCACCGGCCCGCACTTTGAGTTCGATCCTGACTTCCTCGGCGAGGGCATCGAGCTCTCACCGCTGACGCTCCCGCTGCGCGCCGGCGTGGTCGGGCCAGGGCCTCGGCATTGGCACCGGCTGCGCGGACTGTTCGGCGATGCCATCCCCGACGGATTCGGGCTCAAGGTGCTGCACCAGGCGCTGCGTCGCGGCGGGCGCGACCCGCGCCGCGTGACGCCGCTGCAACTGCTCGCCGCCGTGGGCGATCGCGGGATGGGGGCGCTGTGCTACCGGCCAGCCGACGCGCTGTGGGGGGAGCCAGCGGAACTGCCGTCGCTGGCCGAACTCTCCGCCGAGGCCGCGCGGGTAGATGCCGGCGACATCGACGAGCTGCCCGACGCGCTACGGCGCGCCGCCGGTGCGTCGGGCGGCGTACGGCCCAAGGTGGCGGTCGCGCTGCACGCGGATGGGCGCGTGCGCGACGCCAGCCTGCCTCTGGCCGAGGGCTTCCGGCCCGTACTCGTGAAGTTCCGCGCCGCGCTGGATCCCGCGACGCAGGTGCCGGTGGAGGCGGCGTACCTCCAGATGGCCGCCGCTGCCGGACTGCAGGTGCCGCGGCAGGAGCTGGTCGCGTTGCCCGGCGGCGAGGCGGCGCTGGTGCTCGATCGCTTCGACCGCAGCGGGGATGGGCGGCTGCACGTGCAGAGCTTTGCGGCGCTGCTCGAGCTGGACTTCCGGGTGGATCTGGTGGACTACGACACCCTGCTCGACACGACGCGTCGCCTGACGCGCGACTTTGCGCAGGTGGAGCAGGCGCTGCGGCTCGCCGCGTTCAACGTGCTGGCGGGCAATCGCGACGACCACATCAAGAACATCTCGTTCGTGATGTCGCCCGACGGCCGCTGGCGGCTGGCGCCGGCGTACGACCTGACGCCGAGCGTCGGCGGCGGGTACCACGCGATGTCCTGCGACGGGGAGTCCGTACGGCCCACCGCCGCGCACGTCGAGCGCGTGGGCCTGCGGGCGGGCTTCGATCGCTCCCAGGTCCGCGCGGTGCTGGAGGAAGCGCAGGCGGCCCTCGCGCGGTGGGAGGAGTTCGCCGAGGCCAGCGCGGTACCCGCGCAGGTGCGGCGTGAGGTGGGGCGATCGCTCGGAGGGAGGGAGTCGCCGCGCCCGTAGGGGCCGTGCGCGAAGCGGATGAGCCCCGCAACTCGATGGTACAGGCGATCTGGAGTTGGAGGCCGATGATGCGTCAGCCTCGCCGCGGACACGTAGTGCTCTTGTGTCCTCCGCGGAGCGGTACGCCATTGACGTATACCACTCCACTCGGTACGTTACGTGCACATCATCGAGACTGCGGCGTTCTCGCGACGCGCGCACGACTTGCTCTCGGACGAGGAGTTCCGGCTGCTGGAGTCCGCTCTGGTGCGTCGGCCGCTTGCCGGAGTTCTGATTCCCGGGACTCACGGGCTGCGGAAGCTACGCTGGGCGCTCTCCGGCAGAGGCAAGCGCGGTGGCGCTCGTGTGATTTACTACGTCCGCACTGACGCGGGGCGACTGTACTTGCTCTACATCTACGCCAAGAACGAACGGGAAGACCTGACGTTGGCCGAGCTGCGCGACATTCGCGCCTACCTGTCCGCCGAGGACGAGGGGGACTGATGCGGAAGGAGATGTTCGAGGAACTCCTGCAGAGTATTCGGGAGATGAAGGAGATTGAGGCAGGCCGCCTAAAGCCCGCTCGCATCACGTCGAGCGAGGAGATCTTGAGCCGCGATGTTCGTGACGTGGCTGCCCTTCGTCAGCATTTCGGCCTCAGCCAGCGGAAGTTCGCCGCCCTCCTCGGCATCAGCGTCGGGACGCTGCAGAACTGGGAGCAGGGCCGGCGCCAGCCCGAGGGCCCGGCCCGGGTCCTGCTACGGGTAGCCGCCGCGCATCCGGAAGCCGTGTTGGACGTCGCGAAGGTGGGGCAGGTGAAGAAGGCGGGGCGGGTGAAGAAGGCGGGGCAGGTGGTGGGGCAGGGAGGGAGTCGCCGCGCCCGTAGGGGCCGTGCGCGAAGCGGTCAGGCCCCGTAGGGCGCGGCGGCTCCCGACCGAGCACGCCGATCCCAGAGCAGCCGTCGCGTTCCAACACGCCCTGCGCGTATCTTTCCAAAATGACCGTTTCCACGCCCTCACCCGCCGCCGCGTGGGTCGCCGCGCACTCGGGCGACGCCCCGCCGGCGCTGATCGCCCGGGTCCAGGACATCCTCGCCGCCGATGCCTCGGCCGCCGGGGAGTCCTCGGTAGCCGAGTCGCTGCTCAAGGCCGGAGAGACGCTCCTAGCCGCCGTACTCAAGGACGGCGAGGCCGGGCGGGCGGTGGCCCTCGACCTGCTCGCTGCGGACACCTGCGTGACCTGGGCCTTCGAGGCCGCCGCAGCCGAGCCCGGCACGCTGCCCGAGCGCGCGGAATCGGCGATGCGCCGCATCGCGGAGCTCGCCCGGTGAGCAAGCACACGGTGCAGTCCGCCGCGCAGCACCTGCAGGACCTGGCCGCGACGGCCGCGCGCACGGCCGAGGCGCTGGGGCCGCAGATCGCCCAGGCCACGCAGTGGACGCGGGAGTGCCTGGCGGCCGGCGGAACCTTGTTCTTCTGCGGCAACGGCGGCTCGGCGGCCGACGCGCAGCACATCGCCACCGAGTACACCATCCGCTACCTGCGGGAGCGGAAGGCGCTGCGGGCGGTGGCCCTGACCACCGACACTAGCGCACTTACCGCGGCCGGGAATGACTTCGGCTTCGACGAGGTCTTCAGCCGTCAGGTCGAGGCGCTGGGGCGGGCAGGGGACCTGCTCTTCGTGCACACGACCAGTGGCAACTCGCCCAATTGTTTACGCGCAATAGAGTCCGCGCGAGCCCTCGGGATGAAGACCGTGGCCCTGACCGCCAAGGACGGTGGCAAGGTGAAGGGGATGGCCGACCTGACGCTGATCGTGCCTACCACGCGGACCGACCGGGCGCAGGAGTTGCACCTCGCGATCCAGCACGCCATCTGCGATGCGGTGGACGCCGAGGTGGCGGGATGAGCGTGCCGGCGATGTTCTCGCTGAAGGGCAAGCGGGCGGTGGTGACGGGCGGCTCGCGGGGGATTGGCGGGGCCTGTTCCGAGCTGCTGGCCGAGTGTGGGGCGGACGTGTGCTTGGGTTACCGGTCGCGGGCGGCAGACGCCCGAGCGATGGTGACAAAGCTCACTGGCCTCGGGGTGCGATCGGTGGCACATTCTAGCGACTTGGGGACGGCCGCAGGCGCGGATTCGCTCATCGCCGCGGCCGTCTCGGCGTTTGGCGGGGTGGACATCGTGATCCACTCGGCGGGGATCTGGCCGGTGGAGGACGTTCCGGTGCAGGAGATGAGCGACGAGCGCTGGCATCGGACGATGCGGGAGAACCTGGATGCGATGTTCTTCGTTTCGAGAGCGGCTGCGCGCGTGTTGGGGGATGGCGGGCGGATCGTGCACATCTCGAGTACGGCGGGGCAGCGTGGGGAAGCGGGACACGCGGACTATGCGGCGACGAAGGGGGCGATGATTTCGTTCGTCAAGTCGCAAGCGATTGAGCTGGCGCGGCGTGGGATGACGGTGAACTGCGTGGCGCCGGGGTGGGTGGATACGGAGATGTGTGCGGTGCCGTATGCGGATGGTGGGAAGGCCCGCATTGAAGCGGGGATTCCGAATGGTCGAGTGGCGAGTCCGACAGATGTGGCGTGGGCGGCGGTGGCGTTGTGTGCGCCGGGGGCGCGGCATCTGGTCGGTGAAATCGTGAACGTCAATGGTGGGGCGGTGCTCTGTGGATAGTGCGATGAAGCTGAATCGGATTCTCACGGTGTGCGTGGCGGCGCTACTAACCGTACTGCCGTTGCGCTCTTACGGACAGGCGCCGACTGGTGAGCAGATTCGCTCGCGGATTCAGGCGTCTGGTTTGACGCCCGATCAGATTCGAGATCGACTTGCGAGTGCCGGATACTCGCGCACGCTACTCGACGGCTACCTAGGGTCTGTCGGCGGTGCCGCGCCAGCGCCCTCACAGGACATATTGGACGCGCTCTCGAAGCTCAGCCCTGAGGCAGTACGAGCCCAAGGCGTGACTGACGTGCCAGTCGAAAGCGGACTAGAGTCACGACCCAGGCCGCGCGACGACGGGGTGGTCGATGGGGTCAAGATCTTCGGTCTTGACGTGTTTCGTGCACGTTCGTCTCAGTTTCAACCGCTCTTAGCAGGCCCGGTTCCCGATTCTTACCGTCTCGGTGCCGGTGACCTGATGGTTCTTGTGGTCTCGGGGGACGTCGAACTCGTGCACAATCTCGAGGTGACTCGAGACGGCTTCGTCCTCATTCCTCAGGTTGGGCAGATCTACGTATCAAGTATGACGATGGCACAGGTCAAGCAGACGCTCAGGACACGTCTTGGAGCTGCTTACTCTGGCATTCGCACCGGGAGCACGCAGTTCGACCTGACGCTTGCGCGGCTCCGCACCAACCAAGTCTTTGTCATCGGAGAAGTCGTTCAGCCTGGCGCGTATCAGCTGGCCTCTGTAGCCACCGTCCTAAACGCCCTTTACGCGGCTGGTGGTCCCACCGAACGCGGCAGTATGCGTCAGGTGCGGGTTGAGCGGCAGGGCCGCACTATCGCGGTGTTTGATCTGTATGATTACCTGTTGCGCGGCGACACCAAGTCAGATCTCATGCTTGAGATGGGGGATGTGGTATTTGTGCCCGTCCACGGCGTCCGAGCGGCGCTTCAAGGCGCCGTCATCCGCCCGGCGATCTATGAACTCGCCAGTGAGCAGACTCTCACCGACTTGGTTGACGCAGCGGGCGGATTCTCACCGGAGGCCGCACTCCGAAGGATTTCAATTTCGCGAATTTTGCCGGCGGACCGGCGCGTACCTGGAGCACCTGATCGTGTCATTCTTGATGTTCCCGTTGAGCAGGTAGCCGGCGGGCGCGCGCCGGCTGTTCCGATTGCACCGGGAGACGAAGTCCACGTCTTCGAAGTTTCTACAAGCCGTCGGGCTATCGTGGAGTTGAAGGGGGCGGTGTATCAACCCGGCACGTTTGGATGGCGGCCCGGTCTCCGGATTAGTGAAGTCGTAAAGCTCGCGGGGGGAGTGAAGCCGGCCGTCCTCGCAGACATGGCGCACATAGAGCGACTCAATCAGGCGGACTCAACGCGCTACTTGATCCGCATTGGCGTGCCTGCCGACTCAACTCAGCCATGGCCCAATGATGTCGTGCTCGAAGAGTATGATGTCGTGACCATCTTTGGCCGGGAAAATCTGCGTCAGAATCGAACCGTCCATATAAGCGGCCTCGTTGACGCTCCGGGTACGTTCGAGTACACCGAGGGGATGACAGTTCGCGACTTAATATTGATGGCCGGTGGCCTGCTGGATGGCGCGTTGCTCGACACAGTTGAAGTTGCACGTCTCCCTCTCAACCGCAATAGTGGTCAGCTCGCGCGCATTTATCGGTTTCCGTTGGATTCGACGTATCTGTTTGAGCCGAAGGGCACAAGTTTTCGATTCCTTCCGGGGCCACCGGCGCGCGCTGCTGGTGCGACCGAAATCGTGCTCGAACCGTTTGACCGCGTGACGGTATTTCGGCAGCCTGAGTTTGAGTTGCAGCGCACCGTGCTGGTCGAAGGCGAAGTGGTTTTTCCTGGGACGTTCTCGCTTCTCAGCAAGACTGAGCGGCTGAGTTCGGTCATTCGGCGCGCCGGTGGGTTGTCACCTACCGCGTATGCGCGCGGTGCGCAGCTTGTGCGCGCCGCAGAGGACGCGGGAGCAGTGGACTTGAATCTCGAGGCTGCTCTCAGGGAGCCAGGTGGCCGGAGCGACCCGATCCTGAAGCCGGGCGATGTTGTCCGAGTCCCGGAATACAACGTTGTCGTGAAGGTTCGAGGCGGAGTCATCGATCCCGTTTCGGTGCAGTTCCGTCCCGGCGCCCGACTCAGCTACTACATCCGCGTGGCGGGGGGATACTCTCGGAGTGCTGACCGGTCAAGGGTGAGCATTCGCTATGCCAATGGTTCAGCAGACGTCAGGCGCAGGCAGTTGCTGCTGTTCCGAGTGGATCCGGAGGTGCAGCCAGGCGCTCTGATTACTGTCGGCGTGAAGCCGGACGCGGAGCCGTTGAACACAACCGCGTTCCTTGCGTCTCTAGCGCAGATTCTTGCTAGCACGGCGACGATCATTGTCATCATGAACCGATGAGCGGTGCTGTGGATATTACCGGCGTGCTTATGGGCAACACTCGCCCGCCCACGCAATGATCGAACTGTCGCTTGCGCTAGGTTCGATTGGCTGGATTTCATACTGCGTTTTCATCTATCCGATCATCGTCTCCATAGCTGGTCGGATGCGGCCGGTTGAGGTGCGCGCAGATTCGTTGTACATGCCGAAGGTCACTTTGATCGTGACCGCGCGGAACGAAGAAGCATCGGTTCTTCAGAAGCTCCGAAACGCGCTGGCTAGCGAGTATCCGGCGGATCGACTTCGCGTGCTACTAGTCTCGGACGGTTCCACGGACAGGACGGTTGAGCTCGCGAACGAGCTGAAATCTCTGAACGGCGAGAGGCTCGACATCTTGCCGTTCGCTGGCAGCCGAGGCAAGACCGCCGCGCTCATGGACGGTATCGAGCGCGTGCGACACTCATCCGACGTCATCGTGATTTCAGATGCGAACAGCATTTTCGCGCCGGATGCCGTGGCACGTTTGGTGGCGAACTTTGCCGATGAGCGCGTTGGCTGTGTGGCAGGCGAGCTAAGATACCAATCCAAGACCGGCGAGAAAGCTTATCGCGGTGTCGAGAACAAGCTGCGAGAGATGGAGAGTCGCATCGGAGTGTCGGTAGGTGCGGAAGGCGCGATCTACGCAGTCCGAGCAGCGGACGTTCCCACGATTCGAGGCGACTTGATTGACGACTTCACGATTCCATTGCTGATCCAGTCGCGCGGGAGACTGGTCGCATACGAGTCGTTGGCTGTGGCGAACGAGGAGTTCTTCCTCGATTGGCGGCAGCAGTACGCTCGAAGGAGGCGAATCGTGAATCGGTGCATTCGCTCCTCAGTTGTCGTTCCAGGGTTGTACAATCCATTTCGCACCCCCTTGGCGAGCTTCGCGTTCATATCGCATCGGCTAATGCGTTGGACAATCGCTGTGCCGTTGCTAACGTTGCTAGTCGTGGCCGCGTTGCAGGTTACCTCCGCATATCCATGGAATCTGATTGCCGTAACCCCAGCAATGTTCGCTGGATGGGTCGCATTAGGTACTCTCCTGCGCGATCAGAGTGGCGTCCCACGGGTGCTGAGCATGGGACTCTTCGGCACACTCGCAGTCACAGCAATGGCGCACGGGGTGTTCAGTGCCGTGCGGGGCGAGCGTGTAGTGCAGTGGAAACCACAACGGAGCTAACGGGCTTATTCGAGGCACCGGCGCGGCGTTGCGCGCTGAAGCCCTTCGCCTCTTTGCACGTGGCCATTGCTCGATGCCTGTCGTTGGCGCCGCGCTTGTGCGACTCGTCGGTTGAGTCCCTTGAGTGCGGTCATTGATCCAAAGCACCCAGTATGGGGGAAGTGGTATCGTGAAGCTTGCATTTGTTGGTTGCGGATACGTCTTCGATATCTATATGCGTACATTGCGCGCGCACCCAGAACTCGAGGTGTGTGGCGTGTTCGACATCGATGCGAATCGTCTTCGTGCTGTCTGCGATTACTACGGGCTGAGGTCGTATAGCTCGTATGAAGAGCTGCTACAGGATTCTAACGTCGCTGTTGTTGTCAATCTAACGAACATCTCGTCTCACTTTGCGGTCTCTCGTCAGGCGCTCTTGGCCGGTAAGCATGTCTACTCGGAGAAGCCGGTGACGACGAGTGTGGAGGAGACGCGCGAGCTATTTGCAATCGAGAAGGTGACAGGAGCAAAGCTGTATTCCGCTCCCTGCAATCTGTACAGCGATACGGTGCGAACAATCTTTAACGCCGTTGAGCAGGGGGAGATTGGGAAGCCACTGCTTGTGTACGCGGAGCTGGATGACAATCCGATTCATCTGATGGACTTTGAGAGCGTTAGGAGCCCGTCGGGAGCGTCGTGGCCGCTTCGCGAAGAGATCCTTGCTGGATGCACATTTGAGCACGTGGGCTATCACGTGTCGTGGATTTGCGCTCTGTTAGGTCCGGCTGTTTCCGTTGTCGCGTACTCAAACGAGTTGATTGACGACAAGACCAAGTCGCTCCCTGGTAAGGTAGGGACTCCGGACTTCTCGGTCGCGTGTCTTACGTTCGCGAACGGCGCCTCCGCACGCATCACATGCAGTGTGGTGGCTCCTCGCGATCACAGGATGCGTGTAATCGGCGAGAAGGGAGAGCTCTCATCTGACAGTTATCGGCGCTATCAGGCCGACGTGTACTTGGAGAAGTACACAAAGCGCAGTCTAACTGCGCGCAAGTTTCGCTCTCTGCGGGAACGGCCGGCTTTGGGGCGCCTGTTCGGAATTGGCGGGTCACGGCTCCCGCTAGTGCGGCATTGGAAGTCGCATGCCGTTGAGAGCAACTATTCGCGTCGGGCGGGTTTCGTTCAGCGCGCCGCGGATTGGGTACGGCGCCGCGAAGCCTACGCGCAGGACAAGATGCTTGGCATCGCGGAGATGGTGCGTGAACTGTCTACGGGTGCTGAACGCTATCTGACTTCAGGTTTCATCATGCACGTTAATGAGCTGACGTTGCTGATAAGTCGCGCAGGCACTCGCGGTACTGCAGCGGCTCCGACGACGACATTTCAGCCGATTGGACCTATTCCGGGATCTATCGTGCGGTGATTCGCAGTGTGTGGTGGCAGGAGTGCGCGAGTGGCTTGTCAGATGTCGTGCAATCCCGGGGTGCCGATAAACTGTTCTTCAACGCAGAGGTGTCGTTGTGCTTAAGTACACAGTCGTCGACGACCTGCGGCTCTCGTCGCTCGGACTCGGATGTTCGAAGTTTGGCTCCGTTCGTGGTGCCTCGCCAGCTGAAGTCGAACTCGTGGTCCGACGGGCACTGGACCTCGGAGTGACGGTCTTCGATACCGCATCGAGCTATGGCCAGGGAGATTCTGAGCGAATGCTTGGTCGTTTGCTTCGCGGCAGAAACGATGTCAGTGTCATGACGAAGGTCGGGAAGCTGGTGCCCCTCTCCGCAAGAGTGCTGCGGCCAGTAAAACCACTGATGCGGATGGCGGTCCGTCGGTCCTCGACTGCGGATTCTCTCGCAGTGACAGCGCGCGGGGACGCACTGCCGACATCCTTTGATGCTGGGCATTTGAATCGCGCGCTGGCGGGGTCGCTCCGGCGTCTCGGTCTATCGCGGCCTCCTGTCGTGATGCTCCACAGCGTTCCGACGGAAGTACTCGTGCGTGGGGAAGCCGTATCCGTTCTCGCCAAGGCTGCGGAACGAGGGGACGTTGGCATTGTTGGCGTCTCTGTCGATACTCCGGACGCCGCTGACGCGGCGCTCCGTGATTCGCGGGTGAGGATCGTGCAGGCACCGCTCTTCGGATCCGTTGATGCATTCATGAGCTGGTGTGCGAGGGCAAAGGCTGCTGGCAAGGTGGTTGTCGCGCGAGAGGTGTTGCACGGTATTGGCGGTGTTCCGGGTCCTGCGCGCGCCGCGTTCCTTAGAAGCGCCGTTCAGGGTGTGCTCCGCAGTGGCGGTGCAGACGTCTGCCTAGTGGGTACCTCCAAGCAGCAGCATCTTGCTGAGGCAGTTGGTGCAGTCGTCTAGGCTTGCGAAACCGATGGTGCTGCGAAGACTGCTCATTCTAGGAAGAGCTGCGGCGCGGCTCTCTGCGCGCATGTGGGCCTATCAGGTGAAGCGCGCTCTGCGCAATCGACTGTGCCGGATTGCGCCTACGATCTATGCGCGCCACATCGCTAGGGTCGCGCTTCAGAAAGTTCCGCCACTCAGTCGATTGCAGCCGTCAGAGCTCGCAGCGTCAGTCGCGGACTTCTATTTGGATGAGTATGCAGCCGATGTCGCTTACAGTGCTGCGGGGCGCATCACACTATTTGGTCGTACGGTAGACTTCGGAGACGTTTCAAGGATTGACTGGCACCAGACGATTCCCGATGAAACTGACCTGCACTTGTGGCGCATGAAGTTGGCGCATATGGGATTTCTGGCGCCAATGATCGCGTCAGGAAGCCCGGAATATCACTGGGCTGTGCAGCGGGCCATCGAATCGTTTCGGCTCCACTCACGGTTTGATGAGCCAGGCTGTTTTTCATCCTACTGGTTTCCATACAGTGTCTCACATCGGGTGCTCGCGGTTCTAAGTAGTCTGGTTGTCGGCATATCGCGGCATCCCTTGTCGGCAGATCTGGTGCGTCAGCTCGCGGAGTTCCTTCGCTGGAACGCAGCGTTTGTGCTCGCGAATATTGAGCACGAGTTGAACAACAACCACGTCGAGAGGAATCTCGCGGCCCTCTGCTTCTATTTCGAATTCTCAGATCGTCCTGGTGCGGGATTGTGCGCGCAGGTCGATGCGGAGGTGCGGCGTATCATGCGCGACACGATCTTGCCGGACGGGACGCAGATTGAGCGATCAAGTATGTACCAGGGCCTTTCGGTGATGGCTCTGAAGATATTCGCTAACGCGACGGTTCTCAGGGAAGAGACGAGAGCAACCGCGAGCGCTCTGTACGCAAAGGCCTCGAGGTCGTGGCAGACGATGTCTCACCCCGACGGTGAGATTGCGCTGTTCAACGATTCGTGGTGCGGCGAGGTGCCGAGTCCCGTGCGCATTCTGCGGGCGCGCCCGCTTCGTCAGTGTGAGCTGCTGCCGGATGCGGGATATGTACGCCTCGACTACGGCCCTTACTTTGCGCTATTCGACGCAGGTCCCATTGGCCCGAGCTGGAATCCAGCTCACGGGCACGCGGACTTCCTTTCTGTCGAGCTCGATGTTCTCGGCATCCGCTTCGTCGTGGACCCCGGTACGTACCAGTACTCGACGGGCGCGCGTCGTACGCGTGAAAGGGCAGCGCAGAGTCACAACGGACCTTGCTGGCAAGGCGTCGAGCCTGTCGAGTATTGGGGATGCTTCAAGGTGGGTCGGCAGGCAATCGCAGAACTCGGTAAGGTGGAGTGTTCCGAGCGAGATGCGCGGGCATCGGGAGCATTGGAGCTTCAAGAAGGTCTTGTGCGTCGGGAACTCCGCGTATCAGCGGAAGGTATCCGAGTTGCCGACTCGTGGCGCCGGCGATCTGCGGGTGCGCAACTGAGCGTGACGATCCAAGGTGAGTGGCTGCTTCAGCACTGGACGCCGCGATCTGCATCATTTTCTCGGGATGGAGTCCAGGTCAGACTAGACGTTGCGGCCGGGGCACTTGTCGATGCACGGGAAGGAGATTGGGCTTGTCGGTACTTGGAGAGCAGGCCCGCGACAGTCCTCATAATCGCACCAGAGTATAGCGGTGCGGAGGATGCTTCAGCTACCTGGAGCGTATGCGTTGAGAATGCAGCTGTGGTCTAGGATTCTGTGTCAGATCTCTTCTTCACGGACTTCTCGTAGTAGGGTCGATGCGCAGACGCAGAGGAAGGCGGTGAGCCCTGCGAAGTACGGAGCGAGCTGCCACGCAGAGGACATTGAGGAAATAACGAGAAATGCGACAAAGTAAGTGATGCCGCCGACGACGCCGCCGGATATAACGGTCCTGTTTCTGCCAGAGAACTGGAGCAGCAGACGGTTCCCGTACAAAGGGTAGTAGATCAGCATCGCGAAGGCAGCGACGATTACAAGATGTGCCGACTCTGCGTACGTTGGCCCAAGGTATAGCAGTGTTAGCTTTTTCGGGAGCGCCATCGCTCCTAGAACCACAGGGACCGCAAGAGAGGCAAACAGGACAAGAAGGAGCTGTCGTCGTTGAGCAAGTCGCTTCCAAGTGGTATGTCCTGAGCGGAAACCAGCCTGCATTATCGCTGAGACCACCAGCTCGCCGCGACCAAACAGCGACAGGAAGGCGATAAGAACGGAGTAGTCGACAGCGTCAACTCTGCCATGAAGTGTTAGTGAGGGTAATCTCGAGAAGCCAACGCCGAGCAAAGCCCCGATTGTCACTGGCACTGCCTCTCGTGCGTACTTCACCAAGTCTAGCGGAGCTTTGCGGTGCGTGTTGGGGTGGGGACGCACAAAGCGACGCGTGAGAAAGAACGCGGCAATTGTACGCAGGACGCCGAGACCGATAAGCAGCATGATCGCCGAAGTCGCCGTTAGCGGGCGCACGAGCGAAAATAGGTACAGGGCGACGATGCCTGTGAGGTACTCAGTGAGTATGAGCCAGAACTCAGTCTCCGCCTGAAAGTATCCGCGGAGCACGTTCATGAACACATCTCCCACTGGCATCGCAACGCCAAGCGCAAGTGCGATGAGGACGAGTCGAGTGTCCAGCGAGGGAACAACGAGTCCGATGAGTAGAACGACTACGGCCCAGGCGACGCTGGCGCCGAATTTCATCCAGAGTGCGGTTGCGACTCGGGATCGTACCGCGTGGGCGTCAAGAAGCTGTCCGCTTCGGAGCGCGCTAAACAGCGTAACATGCTGGCCGCCATCTGCCGCTTGCGAGAAAATCGCTGCGAGACTGTAGGCCAATAAGAAAGTCGCGAACTGCTCGGGTGCCAGAGCGCGACCGAGAAACGCGAACTGTAGAAGCACGCCAAACGGAGATGTAGCGCGTACTACTAGGTACTTTAGGAAGCGGTTGCCAAGAGCCAAGTCGGTCGCGTTCGAAGATGGACGCCCAGTGTTCAACAGTACCCAGCTGGAAGTGTTGGCGCGTGCCCGACCAGGTTAGATGTGCCGAGTCGTTCTGCTCAGGGAGCGTCTGTGCGATTAAGGCTACGGTTGCGAGCCTCTCGCCACGCGTTCAAGAACTCGGTAATGTCCGAAGTGCCGCTGTTGAGAGCTTGCCGAATGTGCACTTGCACAACGAGCCAGCCAAGACCGCCAGCTGCACCGACCACGAGCGCTACGATGAGACGAAAAAGGAGATAGATGTTGTCGGGTTCAGGGTCGACCGCTGGCCTTTCGACGAGACTAATGACCGGAGTGTTCCTGACCTCGGTGATGCGCGCTTGCTCAAACGATTGTGCCAGCGCCGTATAGACGCCCTGTCGCATCTGCACGATTCGTTGAAGCCTATCGTGCTCGAAAAGGAGTTCCGGTGAGGCCTGGAACGTGCGATTGCTTCTAAGAAACTGCTGCAGTTCGCGCTCTGCGCTGCGGAGTTCGTCCTCGGCAGACGACATCCGCTCGCCCACGAATTTGCGCTCCGCCGCCGCATCGGACTGACGTGTCTCGAGGTTGAATCGCGAGACTTCCTCCAGAACGCCGTTGATGATTGCTAGGGACAGGTCGGGCCACTTCGTCGTCGCGGAGAGTCTAACCACGCCAACGTCGAGACTCGCGGACGCCGAGACGCCTTTCTGCTTCAGCCATTCCATAGCAGCAAAGTTCTGCAGGTGCGGCTTCCTAGTCTCGAGCCGCAGGAGTTCAGCCAGGCTGCCGCTGAGCGTGCGGTTGAAGAAGATACCGAGCGTGTCAGCTACGGAGTATGGCCGAGCCGCAATGGAGCCAAGCACCTCGCGGGACTTCGCGAGTTCCACGTAAAACTGCGGCCCCGGCGCAGATGCAGAGGGTGACCCCAGGCTGACACCGAACTGGCCTGCGAGGCTTGCCAGCGACGACGATAGTTGAAGCTGATCGCCCTGCGGCATAAATGTGGCTCTGGCGGTCCACGTGCGAGGAAGAACCATGCTGACCACCAGCACCAGTCCCGCCAGGCCGAGCGCCGCACGCAGAATCGTACGGCGACCGCGAATGATCACGGTGCCGAGATTGGCAAGTGAGATCTCGGCATCGTGCCAACTAGGCACCGCATCAGTGCCAGCAGTTTCTGTCACGCGTTTCTCCAAGGGTGTCGTGCGTTCTGCAAATCTAAGCGTATTGACGTTGCTTGTCGTCAGATTGACGCACCAGAGACTGCGTGCTGAACAGCGGGTTCCCGACGAGGCCAAGTAGGAGCCAGAATGGGGGGTACGCCAGGGGGAAGCTCTGTGCCCACGTGTAGAAGAGCATCAGTGCGCACGCCCATTTCAGACGAACCGTACTCTTTGCAACCCGATGCGCGAGCATGAGCATGACCGAGACGCCGAGGATCCCATACTCAACAAGAAGCTGCGCAATGACGCTCGATGGGTTGGTTGCAAGAGTGCGCTCCATGGCAGTCGCGTAGTAGGCCGGCAAATTCAACTTCCCTGCTAGGCCGTACTCTGCGTAAAGCTGCGGGCCAACGGTCAGGAAACTGCCAGCGCCGAAGCCGAGTCCTTTCGACTCCATCACGGCGAGCACGCCGATCAGGTTGTGAACGAAGCGATATGAGAAGGTGGTGTGCAATAGGAGTTCCGGCGCGCTCAATGCGAGCATCAACAATGCCACGCCCCGATTGTTCTGGAGGAAGTTCGACGCGGTCGCTGCCGCAACAAGACAGGCGCCAACCAATAGAATCCAAAGCAGAGACCGTCGGGCGCTGCCTGTGTAGACCACGAAAATGGTTAGTGCGACCGTAGCTAGCGCAATCACCCCAGAGCCGGACTTCGATAGGAAGACGCAAGCGACCGCGGTTCCGGCCGCGAGCGGCATGAGACGCGTTACTTTGGAATCCCGAATGTCAGAACTGCGCACCAGCAACGCGAAGAGGAAGAGATACACGGCCGTGAAGCCAAAGTCGGTCGCTTCTGGCGCTAAGCTGGCGGCACCACGATCCTCTCGAATTGTGTCGCGGACGGGAACGAGTGGTGATACGATTGACCAGAAAGTTGGCTCCGACATGTATTGGAGCACGGCGAAGAACGCGTACACAGTAGTGGCCAAGAGCACCACCTTGCCCAGTGAGCGAGGGCGCACTCGCTGTCCGAGGAACACCAATCCGGTTCCGAGTAGAAACGCCGCACTCTTACGAATGTAAAAGAGCAGCGAGGCGTTGATTGCCGGGTTAACGTGTACCAGAAAGATGATCCCAAAGATGACAAGCGCGAGGTTCTCTCTGCGCATGCGCGGCGTGCGTATGCGTGTAATCGCCATCCAGGTCACGGTGGCCCAAGCGAGTAAGGGGGCCCAGGGTTGGACCTCTGCTGGAAACCGGATCAGCGGTGACACATACGGGAAGACAACTGCGAGAAGAATTACGAACTCCAATCCATTGGGCAGTCGATCAGCACTGTCCAAGTGAATGCCGACCTCAGGCCAGCGGCTGACACTGCCTCGAGCTTCTGACGGGAAGGGAGTCGCGTTGGCGGACATGTGGAGTTGAGATTAGACCGGTTGCCGCACCCAATACAGGGCCGCACTACACTCGTGTGGAGGCTGCAGCAAGCGTGCAATGGCCGTCAGTTTCCATCACTGCCTCGCGCGCCAGTCGCGGAAGGCGTCTTCTAACGTGAACTGCGGCTTCCACCCTCGGCTCACAAGTCGCTTTGTCGAGATGTTGGTGTCGTTGTAGAGCTTCTGGATGCGCCGCGGGTGGATTGCGAAACGACGGCCGAGTGGGTCGAACAGTGCGACGATGGACGCGAGAGCCAACGCGAGGCCGTACGGAACTGTCGGAGGCGATCTTCGGATTCCCCAGGCGTCCGCAATTGCCTGCACGATATCGCGAATGCTCGTTTCTTCTGGGTAGACCGCGTGCAGAATCTCGCTGCTCTCGCCTGCCGCGAGTGAACTGACAATGAGTTCGGCGAGGTCTGTCACGTAAATACAGCCTTTCTTCGTGTCGCTTCGGCCCATGAACGCAAAGGAACGGCGGCGAACAGCATGAACTAGGCGCGTCATATTTCCGTAGTCGCCAGGGCCGAACACCACTCCCGGGCGAATAATACTTAGTCGTCGACGCGGAGCGCTGGACTGCCACTGCAACAGAGAGCGCTCCGCGAGGAGCTTACTCATGCCGTACGCTGTGTCGGGGTCGCAGAGGTCATCCTCAGCGCGGCGTGACGGTCCTGCGGCAAACACCATCATCGTGCTTGTGAATACAATCGACCGGACGCCGCAATCGCTTGCTGCGTCTATCAGCCTGTCGGTTCCCTGAGCATTCACCCTGAAATAGTCACGCCAGGGAAACCCCGGCTCCTTGCACAGCGCTGCAAGGTGGACGATGTGAGTTACACCCTGCTCGCGGATTACACTTGCAATGTCGCAGTCGAGCAGATCCCCGCGCACTGCTACCGCGCAGCGGCTTGCAGGTGTTTCAGCGATGTCGAGACCGACTACGCGCCGATTAGGAAACCGCTGGTTCAGCAAGCGCGTGACATGTCCGGCGATGAATCCCGCAGAACCCGTAAGGAGAATGGCTCCGGGAGGACGAACTTCTTCGCTCACACACTACCTCGATGAGTGGATGCTGAACCTTGTCGTGCGCAGCGAGGCGGCCTGAAGGGCGCTGTGCGTGGAAGCCTCGCAGCTCTGCGACGTATTTCTGATTGCACGCGAGTGTGCAGTCGCGAAGGTGATTGCGTCGTGCGATAAGGGCACGTTGCTGTTGCAGCAATCACGAGCGCCACAAAGGCGCGAGGCCCCAAGCTTAGAATGCACCCCGACCGCGAAGGACCGCAGGGAGTGTCAACATCAGAATCCAGAGGTCAAGTGCCATAGACCAGCGCTCAATGTACTCACGATCCAGGCGCACGACTTCTTCGAAGTCCGTCACCGAACTACGCCCTTTCACCTGCCAGAGGCCTGTAATGCCCGGCTTTGCTCCCAGTCGCGCGAAATGGTGCTCGAGATAATCCTTGAGGTCGGCTTCGAAGAACGGTCGTGGTCCAACTAAGGACATATCGCCGATGAGAACATTCCACAGCTGCGGAAACTCGTCGATGCTCCACTTGCGGAGGAATCGGCCAAGCTTCGTGATTCTTGGGTCTCCGGGAATCTTGAAGAGTCGAGGATCTCCGCTCGCGTTTAAGTGCGCGAGTTGCTGCTTAATCTCGTCGGCGTCCGCTCTCATCGTGCGGAACTTGAAGACGCGGAATACACGGCCCGCGTATCCCACTCGTTCCTGCGAAAAAAGTACGGGCCCCTTGGAGTCGAGTTTGATCGCCACGGCCACGACTGCGAACAATGGCGAAAGCATGGTCAAGCCAACGAGCGATCCCGCAATGTCCACCGCGCGCTTCACAAACAGCTGCCAGCCGCGAAGGGCGGGTACCGTCAGCTCCACGAACGCGCTCCCGCCGTACCAGACGAGGTCCGTGCGCTCCTGAACCACACCGCTCACCCGCGGTACCGCCAACACACGAATACCAGACGCGATTCCCACCTCGACAATCGCCTCGAAGACGGCAGGGCTGTACTCACCGCACAAAACGAGGGTGTCGGCGTTCTCCGTGGACAGCGCATCGTGGACGACCGTCAATGCGTCCGCCGGCTCCAACTCGTTCGGATCCCCACGCTGCGGCAGGTTCACCCAACGTGTGTGCCGCCCGCGGTTCCGGCCGAGCAACAAGTCGTGAACCGCCCGTGCTTCCTCGTCGGTCCGATCGCCCACGAACACCATCGGATCGCCATCGGCCGGCGTCTGGAAAACCAGCTTCACCGCAGCATCGAAGGCCAGGCGCCCGATTGAAATCGCGCTCCACAGCAGGGCCAGGATCAAGAGGCCCTGCAGAAGCACCACGTGCGTGGTATCCACCCAGAGCGTCGCCCACAGCGAGAGCGCCACCGCCAGCGCGCTACCCTTCGCGATGCGCGCGACGTCGCGACGCTGGTCGCCGCGGCCATACGCGCCAAACATCATCAGCCCGAGCACCAGCGCCACGGAAAAGTTGACGCCGCCGAGGATCCCCTTCGGGAACACCGAAGCCAGCGACTGCGCCACCGCAGTGCCGTACACGGCCTCATCGCGAAGCAAACGCACCGCGCCGCGCAACATCACGAACACCCCGAGGTCCAGCGTCACCAGCGCGACGAGCCGCACCAACGCCCGCATCGCGTGCCGACGCGTGGACTCCGGCGCCCGCCGCTGCAGCATCAGCCGCGTCGGCATTGTCGACGACTCAAAGATGCGCGGGCCGGAGGACCGGCGCCGACGCCCAGAACTACGTCCCGTCGCGGGAGCTGAGGGATCAGCCATCGAGGTCACTTCCAGGGTCGAGCACCGCGCCAACGGTGCCGGCGAGAATCGCCAAGTCACTGCGCAGATCCCAACTGCGCACATAACGCAGCTCCATCTCCGCACGCGCCGGATACCCCACGTGGTGGCGGCCGTTCACCGCCCAGGCGCCCGTCATTCCGGGGCGCACCGAAAGCAAGAGGCGCTCGGAACCGCGATAGTGCTCCAACTCATCTTCCACCACCGGCCGCGGGCCCACCAGCGACATCTCGCCCACCAGCACGTTGAACAGCTGCGGCAACTCGTCCAGCGAGCTGCGACGCAGCAGCCGCCCCAGCCGCGTCACCCGCGGGTCTAGGTCGTCGGGCAGCTTGTAGTTGTTCTGCCGGTACAGCTGCTTCAGGTCGGCGTCAGCGGCCAGCACACGCTCGGCGTCGTCCTGCATCGTCCGGAACTTGAGACAGTCAAAGACGCGCCCGTTGCGACCGACGCGGCGATGGCGGAACAGGGCGGGGCCGGGGGTCTCGAGACGAATCAGGGCCGCAATGGCGAGCAGCAGCGGGGCTAGCAGCACAAGGCCGAGTGCTGCCGCCGTGCAGTCCACCGCGCGCTTGAGCGCCGACTGAAACCTGCTCTGCCGATGCTGCGCGAGCTGCACCAGCGGCGCCTCGCCCTCCCACACCACCCGCGGACGCTGCCCAGCGACCAGCTCGCTGGGCATCACGGCCAGCAGACGGCAGCTGTGCAGCAGGGACAGGTCGCCCACCGCGCGCATCGTCTCGACGCCGATCGGCCCGGCCACCATCACGATGCCGGCGTCGTGCTCGATGAGCAGGCCGTGAAGCGACTCGGCGTGGGCGCGCACATCCTCGTCTTCCTCGCCCACCGTCACCGCTCCCACGATCCGGAACCGCTCGCTCATCGCCGGGTGCTCCAACGCACGCGGGATGTCCGCCGCCTTCCCGACCACCACCACCGAGTCGTTACTCTTCAACGAATACACGGACCGACTGCGGACCACAGAAGGCGGGCGCGATACGGGCGTCTGCTCGGGTGTCATCGGGTGGGGTGGGTGGAGTCAAGAAGCGGACCCAGAAGGTACCAGTTAGCGCCCCCGGCGACAATAAGGAATGTTGCATAAGTGGTGTGACCTAGGACACATAGCTATCCTCGACCTGTGCTAGCCCTCGCTCTCCTCCTCCAGACGGGTGTTGCAGTCCCACCCGAAGCGCCTGACCGCGAGCCCCAGTGGCCGCGGCTTGAGGCGGTGTCGGCTCGGGTCGTCCAGAACAGCGACTTCCCTTGGGCGCCGGCAAATGGGCCGGTCTGGACGGGCCGAGGCACGACTGTCTCGCTCTCCGCCTCGGGATCCTGGCGCTGGCGCTGGCTCTCCGCTCGCCTGGCCCCGGTGCTCTGGCAGGCCCAGAACTCTGAGGTGGCCCTGATTCCCGGCGCGGGAACGCCCGGGAGCCCGTTTGCCGACCCGATGCGGCCCCGGGGCATCGACCTCCCTCAGCGCTTCGGTCCCTCCAGTGTGGGCCGGATTGACCCCGGTGAATCGGCCCTCGAGGCGCAGGCCTTCGGCCTCCGTGCGGCCTTCACCTCGGCGCAACGCAGCCTCGGGGTCTCGGACCACCACTCGATCCTGATGAGCCCCACGGCTCCGGGTTTTCCGCGCATCGAGCTGGGCACTGCGCGGCCCTGGGCGACTCCGTTGGGCGACTTTCAGGGCACGCTCGCTGCGGGAAGGCTCGCCCAGACGCCCTGGGCACCCCAGCGCCGAGTCGGCGCGCGCAGCGGGACCTTCATCGAGGGCCGCTGGCGGCCCTTCCGCTCGCCAAGGCTCGAACTCGGTGTGGCCCGATTCTACCACCAAGATTGGCAGGGCTGGCGGCTCGGCGATTTCGCCATCCCATTCGGCTCGCTGTTCTTTGACGACCAGCGATTCGGCAACGGCGCTCCGGACAACCAGCTCGCCTCGCTCTTCGGCGCGCTGCGCCTCGACGAAATCGGCCTCGAGCTCTGGGGCGAGTTCGGGAAGAACGACCGCTCGACGGACCTCCGCGACCTCGCCCTGGAGTTTGAGCACACCACGGCCTGGCTGGTCGGCATCAAGCGCAGCTGGGCCGGGGCGGGAGACCTGCGCTGGGAGTTCCACGCTACGGCCGCCTCTGGCAGGTTCCCGGCATCGGTGCTGTTCCGCCCACCGGTCGAGACGTTCTACGACCACAACATCCTCACGCAGGGGCACACGCACCGTGGACTGCTGCTCGGCTCGTACCTGCTCGAGCGCAACGGAGGAGCCGAGTTGCGACTGGATCGCATCTCCGATGCGCAGCACTTGACCTTCCGGCTTGCCTCCCGCGACCTGAATCAGACGCGTGGCGTGATCGTGCCCGAGGCGCGGCTCCGGCAGGAGTGGTCCGTCGTCGCGGACTGGACCCGCAAGCGCAGCGACCGCCTCGACCTGTTTGTCCGCGCAGGCCTCGTGGCGGACATCAACCGGCACCCCACGCGCGGCGACGCGTACAACGCCGTGCTCGCCACTGGGGTCACCTGGCGCCCCTGACGCCTACGCCGTTGCTGGGGACCCGCGGGGCAGGTTACGCTTGTCGGATGCGGATTCCCGTCTTCATCGCTGCGGCGCTGCTCGCCTCCGCGCCGATCGCCAGTGACGCCCAAGGCGCCCCCCTCCGCCCCGGCGACCGCATCCTCGTCACGCTCCGCGACACCTCCGACATCGCGACCGTCCGTCACGACGGCCGCGTCGTCCTCCCGATTGTCGGTACACTCTCCCTCGTCGGCCTCGCCCCCGCAGCCGCCGAAGACAGCATCACCCGCGCCTACGCCGCCTTCACCCGCCGCCCCGACATCCGCGTCTCCGCCCTGCGCCGCATCACGGTGCAAGGCGCAGTCCGCCGCGCGGACGTCCTCTACCTCGATGCCACGTCCGGCCTCGCCGAGGCGCTCGCGATGGCCGGCGGCGTTTCCGAGACGGGCCACCTCGGCAAGGTGGATCTCTTCCGCAACGGGCAATCCGTGGGCCGCTACGACGCCCGCACGCCGGCCACCACCGGCGTCGCACTTGAGAGCGGAGACCTCATCCTCGTCGGCGAACGCTCCTGGTGGAGCCGCAACCCGGGCGTGATCGTCTCCATCGTCAGCTCGCTGCTCACCGTCGCCGTGGTGCTCGCGCAATGACCGACGGCAGCGCCGACCTCGAGATTACCGACCTCTCCCGCGCGATCGTGCGGGGCGTGAAGACAATCGCGATTTGCGCCGGCGTGGGCCTCGTGGCCGCTGCGCTGGTGCTCGCGTTTGCCCCCGTGCGCTTCGACGGCCGCGCGATGATCCTCGCCCGCACCAAGCAGGCCTCGGTGGGCGGCGTGGTGCGCGAGCAGTTCGGCGCGCTGGCCCACCTGGCCGGCGATGCCCTCGGACTCGGCGAGGGCGGCGACCCGATCAAGACGGAAATGGCGCTGCTGCAGAGCCGCGCCCTGCTGGGGGATGTAGTCGATTCGCTGGCGTTGCAACTGCGGCAGGGGCGCGTGAATCCGCTCTCGCTGGGGATGCTGCCGCCCGCCGAAGGCCGCTTCGCCCCGCGCAAGATCAACGCCGGCGACGCGGGGATGGTGAAGGTGGTGGACCGCGAGGACGCGATCGACGACCTCCGCAAGCGTCTTACGGTGCGCATCTACGGCGGCGAGACGATCGAGATCAGCTATCGCTCGCGGGATTCGCTCTCGGCCGAGTTGGTGCCGAACCTCGTGGCCCAGCGCTATCTGGAGCGGCGGCGCACGGTGGACCGCGGGCTCAATCAGCGGCGGGCGGAGTTCCTGGAGGCGCAGGTGGATTCGGTGCGCCGAGCGCTGTCCGAGGCGGTGGATGTCGCGAGGCAGGAAGCGCAGCGTGGCGCGGGTGTGGCGGCGGAGGCCTACGAGGCCTCGGAGCTGGAGCAGCGCACGGCCTTGCAACTGCGCCTCGCCGAGACCCGCGCTGAGTTGGGCGCGCTGGAGGCACTGCTGCGCGACGTGGCCGCCAACGATCCGCAGCGCATCGCCGGCTTCCCGGCGCTGCTGCGCTCGCCGGCGGTGAACGAACTGGTGGCCGAGCTCGGCCGCCGCGAGACCGAGCGCACGCTGCTGCGCGCCTCGGCCACCGACCGCGACCCGCGGGTGCAGGCCCTCGGCGAGGCCATCGAGGGCCTGCGCGCCCAGCTCGTGCCGATGGCGCTCACTTACGCGGGCGCGCTCGCGCGTCAACAGGACGCCTACGAGCAGCGCATCGCCGAGTCCGAGGCGCGCGGTCGCGCACTCCCGGCCTCGGCGGCGCGGGCGCTGCTGGCGCAGGTGGAAGTCGAACGGCTCACCAAGCTGCACCTCGCCCTCGGCGCACAACTCCTCGAAGCCCGCCTCGCCGCCCTCGGCGAGGGCGGCGACGTGCGCATCGTGGACCGCGCCGTCGCACCGCGGAAGGTGAGCTTCCCGCGCCGCGGCATCACGCTCGCGGTCGGCCTCGCCGCCGGCCTCGCGCTTGGCCTCATCCTGGCCCTCATCCCGTTGATGGGAGCCCGGCCGGCGGAGAGCTAGGTGCGCATCGGCACGCGCGGACTGGCTGCCGCCGCGGCCATCGGACTGGCCTTGGGCAACCTGGGCCGCGTGCCGGGCATCTCGATCGGCGGGCGCGGCGGCGCGATCAGCCTGCTGGACCTCACGTTGATTCCGCTCTGGCTGCTGCTGCTGGTGACGCTGGGGCGGGGCACGCGGCGCTGGCGGCTCGATGCTTTCTCACTGGCGGGGCTGGCCTTCGTGAGCGTCGCCGCGCTGAGCACCGTGCTCGCGGGCCCCAAGTGGCAGCTCGGGCTGGGTGAGCACGCGGGCGTGGCGGCCTTCTTGCTGCGCTGGGTGCTGTATGCGGGCTGGTACCTGCTCATCGTCACCGACCCCGAGCCCGACGACGCCGGCCGCGCCGCCTGGGGGATGATGGAGAAGGCCGTCGTCGCCGTGCTCCTGTTCGGATTCTTCCAAAGCGCCTTCCTGCCCAACTTCGCGATGCTCACCGAGGGCATCACCGGCCTGACCTTCGACTACCAGGGCCGCCGCCTCGTGAGCACGATGCTGGATCCGCACTTTGCGGGCGGCCTGTTGATGATCCTCCTGCTGATGCGCGTGGCGCTGGAGGCCGAGGGCATCCGGACGAATCGCTGGCTGCTGCTGGGGCTGGTGCTGGGGCTGTTGCTGACGCTCTCGCGCGCGTCGTGGCTGGCGCTGCTGCCGGCGCTGCTGGTGATCGCGGCGGCGCATCGGTTCCGCGGGCCGTTGATGCGGCTCGGGCTTGTCGGCGGCGCGGTGACGCTCGCGCTCTTGCCGGGCCTGCTGTGGTTCGGCGGGCAGTTCAACAAGTTCGAGGTCGACGGCTCGGCGTTGATGCGCTTCATCCCTTGGCTGCGGGCGGGCATTCTGGTGCGCGATAACCCCGTGCTTGGCGTGGGATTCAATGCCGCTGGGCCGGCGCAGCGCGCGTACGGGTGGGAGACCTTCGGCGGCGCGAGCGTGTCGATGGACGGAGGGCTGTTGTTTATCGCCGTGATGACGGGCCTGCTGGGCCTCACGGCCTTCGTGTGGATGCTCTGGGCCTTCTTTGCCGCGGCGCGGCGGTCGTGGCGTTCGCCCAGCGTGCCGGCGGAGCGGCGGGCCTTCGCGCTGGGCGGCTGGGCGGCGATGGTGGCGATCCTCGTGCACTCGATGTTCGGCAACGACTTGCTCATTCCTTGGCTGATGCTGCCGCTGTGGATCGTGCAGGGTCGCGTGTTGGCGACGGCGCCGCGGGCGGTGCCGGCGGCTGGGCTGCGCTCTCTTGGAATTGTGCCGGCCGCGGGGCTGCGCGCGCCTGTGATGCTGCTCGTGCTGGCCGGCCTGCCATTTCTCGCCGCCTGTGATCCCTGCGCCGGTGTGGCCGGGTGCCGTGTGGAGGCGCAGCGCGGTCTCACCGGGACCATTGTCCGCGCCGAGGGGCAGACGCCGCGTGCGGGTGTGGCCGTGTTCGTCGGCACGCTGTACACCGAGACCGACGCCGCCGGCCGCTGGGTACTCAACATTCCTGGCGCCACCGACACCACGGTGACCGTCACCGTCGCCGCGCCCGGCGAGCCGCCGTATGAGATCGCGAATGTGGCCGTGCGCAGCTCGCGCGTGGCCGGCGAGGCGCAGGAGCTGGGGCTGTGGTACGACCGTCCCGTGGTGAACTACGTGGCCGGCGTGGCGCGGGGCAGCACGCTGATTCCCGGCGTCAACGTGCGCTTCACCACCGACTCCGCGCTGGGCGGGCACGTGTACGAGGGCAGCGCGCCGGGCGGCTACTTCTGGCTCAAGGGCCTTGCCGATGTCGTCGGCCCCGTGCGCGGCACGCTGCGCCTGCAGGGCGGGGGGCTGGGCACGCGCAACTATCCCGACGTCACCATCCTCGCCGACCACAAGGTGGAGCCCGAGCGCATCCGTGGCACCTTCCAGGTGGATGTGAAGGCGGCGTACGGCGGCAACGTGATCCATCGCGGCAATGGAACGACTACGCCAGGCGCCACCGTGCGCTTCACCCGTACCGGCGGTGTGCCGCTGGTCACGAGCCCCGTGACCACCACGACTGTGTCCAACGGGTTCTTCGTGATCGAGCTCGAATACCAGGGTAAGGGCGAGACCATCGGTACGCTCACCATCACGCCGCCCACCGGCACCGCCTACACCTACCCCGACTTCCGCTTCAGTACCTACGACTCCACCGCGATCCGCTACATCGGCCTCGTCGCGCACGGCCACCGCTGGGAGTACCTCGCCCGCGTGGCGCGCGAGAGCGATTCCACCGCCATCGCGTGGACGCCCTTCACGTTCACGCGTACCTCTGGCCTCGCGATCACGCCCAACACCTTCAACGGGATGACCAACGGCCAGGGTGAGTTCTTCATCAAGGCCAGCGTCAGCGGTACCGGCTCCGTGACCGGCACCGTGACGTTCAACCCCGTGGGGCAACCGTCGTTCTCGGGCGGCAGCTACACTCTGAGCACCTACGCCGGCGACGTGCCGCCGCTGCTGCCTGTGCGTTACGTCGCCGTGCCGTGAGGCGCGCCAAGCGCCGGGACGCAGTGACACAAGGCCTCGTAATTCGCTCGCCCCTTCGCGCGAGGATCCAATGAGGCGCGGCGTCGCGCTCAATGCGCTGGGTTGGGGCCTGCCCGCACTCGTGGCGCTGGCTTCCGTGCCCGCCCTCACGCGCACGCTCGGACCCGAGCGCTTCGGTCTCCTCGCCCTCGCCTGGGCCGCTGTCGCCGCCTTCGGTCAACTCGACCTCGGACTCGGCCGCGCCACCACCTTCCTCGTCGCCTCCAAGCGCCTGCCGCGCGACGCCGTCGTCGCCGGTTCTGGTGCCTGGGTGTGGCTGCTCTTCGGCCCCGTCGCGCTGCTCGGCTACGCGCTCGCGCCGTGGTTGGCAGCGTCGGTGCTCGACGTGCCCGCCGAGTTGCAGGATGAAGCACGCGGTGTGCTGCGCATCCTCGCACTCACCGTGCCCGTGGCCGTGCACGGTGTGGTGCTGCGCGCCGCGCTCGAGGGCGAAGCGCGCTGGGGCCTCGCCAACGCCCTGCGCGCGCCGATGGGGCTCGTCACTTGGGGCGGTCCGTGGCTGGTCTCGCTCGTCAGCAGCGACCCGCGCCATCTCGCGCTGGTGATCGCCGCCGGCCGCACGGCCTATTGGCTGGCGCAGTGGGGCGCGCTGGGCTGGGCCACCCGCGCGCCGGCGATGCGTCCGCTCCTCGAGGCCGGCGGCTGGATGACCGTCAGCGGCATCGTCGCGCCCGTGCTCAACCTCGCCGACCGCGCGCTCGTGCCCGCACTCGTGCCCATCGCCGCCGTCGGCTGGTACGTGGGAGCGGGGGAGGCCGCCAGCAAGCTGTGGATCGTCGCGACGGTGCTGCAGCCGGTGCTCTTTCAGGCGATGACCGCCGCCCGCAGCCGCGGCGAACCGCTCGGGCCGCTGCTGCGGCGCGGCCTGCTCTACACACTCGGGCCGCTGTCGCTGCCGGTGCTCGTGGTAATCGTCTCCGGCGAGCCGCTGCTGGCGATGTGGCTGGGGCCGAGCTTCGCTCCCGCGGCCGCGACGGTGTTCGTGTGGTTCACGCTGGCGGTCACCGCCAACTCACTGGCGTTGGTGGCGTATGCCGCGCTGCACGCGGATGGGCAGGCGAAGCCGGTGGCGGTGCTGCATCTCGTGCAGTTGCCGGTGTACGTGGCGCTGCTCGCGTGGGCGGCGCTGCACTGGGGCGCGCTGGGGGCGGCGGCGGCGTGGAGCCTGCGGCTCGTGCTCGATGCGGCTGCGCTGTGGTGGCTCTTGCATAGAACTGGAGCGCGCGCCTCGCACTAGGGCTCTCTTCTGGCAACACCCCTGAAACCTCGGTATCGTGACGTGCCGTCGCTGTCGCTCTGCGCTACATTTCAGGCATGATCGCTCCGGCTCCTTCCCGCTCCGATGTGCAGGCTCGCATCCAGGCTGTCCGATCCGAAATCTTCGGGTTGGGCGTCCGGCGCTTGGCGTTGTTCGGCTCGATTCGCCGAGACGCGGCGCGGCCCGACAGCGATGTCGACTTGCTCGTCGAGTTCGAACCGGAGCAGAAGACGCTCGCGCATCTCGTCGATCTCGGCGACCTGTTGGAATCGGTCCTCGGCCGACACGTGGAGCTCGTGACGGCGGAGGGCCTCTCGCCGTTCCTGCGCCCACACATCCTCGCCGACGCCGTGGATGTCGTACGAGCCGCGTGAGATTCTCCGGCACATTCTCGCCGAAGCCGATTTCCTGGTGGGGCTGCGCGCGACGTTGACGCGGCAGGCGCTCGAAGAAGACGAGATCCTGCAGCGCGCCGTGGTCCGGAGTCTCGAAATCATTGGCGAGGCGTCGAAGCGCGTGCCCGCCCAGATGCGCGACGCCAACCCCGCCGTCGAGTGGCGTGCGATGGCCCGCATGCGCGACCGGCTCATCCACGACTATTTCGGCGTGGACCTCGACATCGTGTGGGGCGTGCTGCAATCGAACATTCCCGCGCTCCAGCACGAAGTGCGACGCATCATAGACGCACGATAACGACGCTTGCTGCCGACAGCCGCGGGTAAGGATGCAGCAGCAGCACACGGTATACGGACGCCGCCAATTACGTGCGGACGAATCGAGCAAGCAGCTCTATGTTCCCCGCGTCTGCAGCCCGAAGTGCTCGCAGGTATTCCTGGCGCAGCTCCTGACTGTCAGCTTGCTTCGACGCTGCGCCCCAACTGAATGGGGGCCGTCCCCTTCTGCGAAGCAGTAAGTCTGTTGCCTCTCGGGCGTGTCGTCCAGCGAATCCAGCCTCCCGTCATAGGCTCCAGGCGTGGCATCGCCTGCAAACGCGCATCGAGCTGCCGCCGAAGCATTTCTCTCGAGTTCATTGAGCCTCCAATCGGCAATATTCAGCTATTACTTAACGATTCGACGAGTGCAATTAAGCGATAGCTGTATTTTCTCTTGTGAATATTTTTGCTATGACTTTATTGATGGTCGCTGTAATGACCGGAAGTCGTTATGTGACAACAGTGTATACACGTCTCGAAGCGTCGGAAGAAGTCACGCGCCGTTAGACTCTTCGTTCGCTGGAGGCTGGGAACCCTCGCTAGAAGACATCAGCCTCGCGTCAGGTTCGGCGTGAACCCCAGCCGACGTCGCAGCAATTGAATCACGCCGTCACTGAGCCGCGCGCCGAGCACGAACAGCATCAAGAACCACGCGTGGTACCACGCCGAGCGCCCCAGTCCGAACTCGGCGAAGGCTCTGTACGAACGCCACAGCGCCGCCCGCCCGTCCCGCGCAAAGTGGCTCAGCGTGTGGTACGAGTAGCGCGCGAAGTCGCGACGGATTTCCTCCGCCAGCCCCGGCAGCGCGTGCCGGCGCTCCACCGCCTCGGCGACCGCAAAGAACCCGCGCACCACCTGCACCTGTTGCGGCAGCGTGAACGTGCCCGGCGTGAAGTGTGCCCGCTCCGCCGCTGACGACCCGAACTCCGGCGTACCACCGCGCCTGAAGTGCGCGAGAATCGTCGGCAGGTACAGCGCCGGACGCTCGGCCAATCCGGCACTCGCCGCCCAGAGCTGGTAGAACACCAAGCCATCGTAGGCGTCCGTGGCCACCGCCGCGGCGGCGTCGCGATGCAACACAATGCCGCTCACTGCCACGAAGCGTCGGTAGCACGCGAGAATCGCCGCGCGTCCCGCCGGAATCACTCGCTCGCTGGGGAAGAAGCGGTTCACCTGCTCCGGCCGCGAAGGATCGTCGCGGAAGAAGGTGTACGCGCGCAGGATCGCCCCCACCTCACCGTGCTTGGCGATGCCCGCTGCCACCGCCGCAAACGCGCCTTCGGCGACGAGGTCGTCGTTGCCCATCAGCATCACGTAGCGTCCGGCGGCGAGCGCGATCAACTGACGCAGGTTGCCGTCGTAGCCGAGGTTCGTGGCGTTGGCGTGAAAGCGGAACGTGCCCGGATGCGCGGCGGCGTAGCGCTCCACCACTGCGCGAATCGCCTCACGCTCCGGCGAGCAGTCTTCGGCGACGATGCACTCGTAGTCGGCGAAGTCCTGCGCGACGATGCTGTCGAGCAGCGCCGGCAACTGTGCCGCGCGATTGTACGCCGGGATGCATACCGACAGCAGCGGGCGCGACGATTGCTCAGGCGCAGGCGGACGCGACATCCGCTAGCGCCGCCCGGCCGGGCTGACCGCCAGCGTGAACTCCACCGAGCGCGCGTCGTCCGTGCGATAGCCCGGGATGAAGTCCGCGTTCTGGAACAGGTAGTTGAGTCGCGTGCCGCCGCTGAGCGTGCCGTGGAAGCGCATCCCGATGCCTTCGAAGCCGCCGCGCAGGCCGGCTTGCAGCGTGACGTCGTGCCGCACGGGGTAGGGGAGGAACTGCCGGTACAGCGCGTCATCGTTCCATCGCACCCGCTCCACAAACAGCCCCAGCGCATTCGTGCCGCGCTCCCAGTCCATTGAGATGAGCTGCCGCTGCCCGCCCGGCCCCAGCCCGCTGCCCAGCGGCTCGCCGCGATGCGTCCAGCCGTGGATCACCGTCGGTGACGTGTACAGGTCTTGATCGACGCGGCCCACCCGCTGCGGCGGCATCTCCAGCCGCGCCGCCTCGAAGCCGAGGATCCACTTGGCGCCGTTGCGCTCGAACAGCACTTGGCTCATCCCGAGCCGGATCGCCAGGCCTTCGCCCGGCATCAGCGTGAGATCTCGGAATTCCCGCAGCGGCGCCTGACGCGCGACTTCCATCCACAGCATCGTGCCCGCCTCGGCGTGCGCGAAGCGCAGGTCTGCCGAGAGCATCTCGATTACGCTGTCGGTGCCCGCGCGGCCAAAGGGCAGGGCCGCGGCCGCCAGCGGCGCACGCGACGTGCGTCCATCCATCACCGTGCGCGAAAGCCCCACGCGCCACAGCGGCCGCGCGTAGCTCAGCCGCGCACCCGCCACGCCGCGGCGATTGTTGTCAGGGTCCGTGTCGAAGAAGCGGCTTTCGATCGCCGCGCCGCCGAACCAGCGCAGCTCCAGTGCACCGGC
This sequence comes from Gemmatimonadaceae bacterium, assembly GCA_019637355.1. Lineage (NCBI taxonomy): Bacteria > Pseudomonadati > Gemmatimonadota > Gemmatimonadia > Gemmatimonadales > Gemmatimonadaceae > Gemmatimonadaceae bacterium. The sequence continues at coordinate 1,185,718 of JAHBVT010000001.1, forward strand.
CAACAACGGCTGCCGCCACGACGCCTCCAAGCGTGGCAGGCCCGCCGAGCTTCGGCCTAGCACCAATCCTTCGCCGATGCCTGGGCCCCAGTCGGGCAGGGCAGTCGTTGCGCCCAGCGTCCACTGCCGGCCCGTGGCCCACACACCGCTCTCGCCCAGATCAAACTGCGTGATCGGACTCGTGCCGTGTCGGCTCGGTAGGTCCGCCGAGTAGTCGCCGAAGTACCACGGCGAGGACTGGCCGCTGCGCGTGGAATCGCCGGCCGGGAAGGTGAGGAAGGAGCCGTTCTGGGCCGAGCTGAGTTCCGGCGCGAAGCGCAGCGTCAGCCACTGCCGGCGCCACTCGAAGCCCGCGCGCATCTGCAGCGCCCGCCCGACGCCCGCCGGCGCCGCGCCGTTCCCGCGCCCGTCCGCCACGCCCGAGCGCCGCCCCGTGATGCCGACGGGACCGAGCGGCGTGAAGCCTTCGCGCACGCAGACGCTGTCGCGCCGCGTGTGGTGGAGCGGCAGTGTGAAGTCGAGCGGCGAGACGTCGGTGATGCAGCGGCGCTCCTGGGCGCCGGCGGGCGTGATGGCGATGACTGCCAACACCAGTACACCGCGCAGATTCGCCAGTGCTGAGGCGATCTCGCTGGCGACTCCAGTCGCGAGGCAATGGCGTTGGCGCGGCATCGTGGCGAACGTTCACCGATGCCTCCGTCGCCGACAAGGGCCGCCCCCGCAGGTCCTGCCGCCCCTGCTGCGCGTGCCGCCCCTCGTGTGCTGATCGTGAAGTTGGCCGCAATGGGCGACATCGTGATGGCGTCGACGCTGATCGGCGCCGTGCGCGACCGCTGGCCCGACGCCCAAATCACCTGGCTCACCGGCGACCAGTTCGCGCCGCTCGTGCGCCGTTTCGAGGGCGTAGATGTGGTGCGTAGTGTCGACGCCGAGTCACTCCTCGCCGGCCCCGCCTTCCGCGCCGCCCACCGCGCCCCTCACGCCGCCCTCAAGCGCGCCGCCGCCATCGCCAGCACCGTCCGCGCCATCGGCCGCCGCCCCTGGGACCTCGCCCTCGTCGCCCACAGCGATGAGCGCTACGCGCAACTCCTCCGCTTCGCGAAGGTGCGGGACTTGAGGCAGTTCAAAGAGCCGAGGAAGGACCGCTATATGGGCCTGGAGTACTCCTCGATGTTGGAAGATGCTGGACCTTCATCTCCCCTCTCCCCCGTCCTCTCCCCTCTCCCATCTCCCCGCCATAACCCACCTCTCCACCTCCCATCTCTCACTCAGCTCAACAAGCAACAACCTGCCCGCCGAGTCACTCTCGCCCCCGGCGGCGCCCGCAACCTCCTCCGCGACAACCCCCTGCGTCGCTGGCCCGTCGAGAGCTGGGCTGCGCTCGCGCGCGAGCTCAAGGCGGCCAACTGCGAGCTCACGATCATCGGCGCCGCGAGCGATCGCGCCGAGGCTGATGTGGTGCTCGCCGCCGTCCCCGACGCGCGTGACGAAGTCGGCAAGCAGGACCTCGACGCACTCCTCGCCGAGCTCGCCAGCAGCGATGTGCTCGTGACCCACGACTCCGGCCCGATGCACCTCGCGCAGCTCACGCGCACGCCGGTCGTGGCGCTCTTCGGCCCGACGAGCCCGACGCAGTTCGTGGCGCCGGGGGCGGACGTGACGGTGCTCAGCGCGGCGCAGCATCTCCCCTGTGCGCCCTGTTATGACGGGAAGGATTACGCGGTGTGCTCGGCGAATCTCTGTCTTAGCCGCGTTGGTCCGGAGATGGCCGCAGGCACTGTCCTGGCGGTACTGGCTGGGAGGCGGGAGAAGGGAGGCGGGTGAGGGCGGGGAGAGGGGGAGATGGTTGAGAGAGGGAAGAGGGTTTGGGAGATGGGTTTGGGAGACGGATGGGGAGGCGGCCATCTCTCGTCTCTCCGCCGTCTTCCGTGAGCCGCCTCCCCGCCGTCACCCACCTCCCGTCTCCCCCCTCCCACTCGCCCCAAGCACCTACCCATCCAACGAAAAAAAACCGCCCCACGAGCAAGTCGTGGCGCGGTCGGACAGAATGGGCGCGGAGGGACTCGAACCCCCGACCTCTGCTGTGTGAAAGCAGCGCTCTAACCAGCTGAGCTACGCGCCCTGAGTCTTGAAAGATAAATGACGGATGACGGAGGACGGAAGTGGCGGGGGCTGAAATCGCGCGCCGTCGCCGCTTAGGTTTGGAAGATGGGATTCGTGCTCGCGTGGATTCGTGGGGTCGCGGCGGCCGTCGTGCTGCTTACCGCCGGCGTGTTTTCGCCGCGGCTGCGGGGGTATCTGCGCCAGTTTGCGCGCGAGGTCGGTGTGGCGAAGCCGCACGTCGGGCCGTTTCCGGCGAAGCGTCCCGACTTTGTCGGCGATCCGACGCTGCCTCTCGCGCTGCCTGGCCTCGACGCGCAGGATGGCAACGTCTCGGCGCTCGAGCTGGCCGTGCTGGCGCGGCTCGTGAAGTCCCGCGCGCCGATGCTGCTCTGGGAGATCGGCACCTTCGACGGCCGCACGACGCGCGTCCTCGCCGCCAACGCGCCCGCGGGGGCACAGGTCCACACCCTCGACCTGCCCGCGGATGGCCTAGGCCGCACCGCCCACGCGCTGTCGCCGAGCGAGCGGGATTTGGTGAAGAAGCCCAGCTCCGGCGCGCGGTTCGCCGGCACGCCGGAGCAGGCCAAGATCACCCAGCACCTCGGCGATTCGGCGACGTTTGATTTCACGCCTTGGCGCCGGCAGGCGGACTTCGTGTTCGTGGACGGCTCCCACGCCGCGGCCTATGTGGTCAGCGACACCAACCGCGCCGGCCTGCTGACGGATGATCGGAAGGCGGTGGTGGTGTGGCACGACTACGGCGAGTGGCCCGGCGTGACGGAGACGCTGGATACCTTGGCGCCCACGCTGAAGGGCGCATATCGTGTCGCGGGGACGACGCTGGTCGTCTGGGAGCGGAACGTGTAGGGAATCGGGCCCATAGCTCAGCGGTTAGAGCGGCGGACTCATAATCCGAAGTGCGCAGGTTCGAATCCTGCTGGGCCCATCTAGACGGACGGGGAGAAGGGAGGGGGAGAGGGGGGTGAAGGCAGGGAGAGGGGAGAAGGGAAGGGGCTGGGAGAGGGCACAGGGTCGCCCCCATCTCCCCGTCCTCTCCCGACCATCTCCCCTCTCCCGACCATCTCCCCTCTCCCGACCATCTCCCCGCTCCCGACCATCTCCCCTCTCTCAACCATCTCCCCCCGCCCACCTCCCCGCCGTCACCCTCCTCCCCCCTCCCGTGTCCCGATTCCGGTTCGTGACCTAGCTCTCTTGACACCATTAGAGCCACCAACGAACTTCTGCCAGTTACCCGCCCAAGCCCCTTCGCTCCCTCTTCGGAGATTTCGATGCGCCGCATTTCCCTCGTTGCCCTTGCCCTCGTGTTCGCTCTGCCGTCCGCGCTTGTCGCGCAGGATCGCAACGCCTACAAGCTCGAAGTCCCGTCGATCGAGTATCTCGACCAGCGGATGGGGCGCGCGCAGCCTGGCGTGGCGGCCTCGTCGCCCGTCGGCTACGGCCCCAACAAGGGCGACATCTTCGCCGGCCTCGGCTACCAGGCCTCGACGGGCGTTGACGGGGCGCAGGACGGCGCCCTCTCCGTCGGCGGCGGCTTCCTGAACGCCAGCGAGATGGTCGGCATCGAAGCCGTGCTCACCTCGCTCTCCACGATCCGTTCCGGCTTCGGCTCGCGGATGGTCGGCGCGATCAAGGTCCACAAGATCGTGCAGGACTGGGGCGTCGGCCTCGGCGTCGAGGGCTTCTACCTGAACGGCAACGACTTCGACACCAAGCCGTCGGTGTACGTGGCCGCGACGCGCGGCATCGATGTGCGTCCGGGCGAGGAGTACTTCTCCAACGGCACCATCAACTTCGGCCTCGGCAATGGCCGCTTCCAGCAGATCGAAGACTTCCGCGACGGCAAGAACGGCGTGTGGTTCTTCGCCTCCAGCTCCATCCGCATCAACTACTTCTCGTCGGCGATCATCGACTACACCGGCGCGCAGGTGAACCTCGCGCTCTCGTTCTCGCCGCTCAAGAAGATTCCGCTCGTGATTACGCCGTCGCTCAACGACGTCGGTGGTGCCGTGGGTGACCGTGCGCGCCTCGCGCTCGGCGCTGGTATGTCCTGGAAGTACTAAGCCACCCACACCTCACTTAGGAGAATTCGAATGCTGCAGACGATGAAGCGAGTGGTGGCTGGCGCCGCCCTGTTGGTCGGTATCTCGGCGACGGCGCAGGCGCAGTTCCTCACGGACGCGGGCTCGCCGCTGGGCTCGGGCGGTGGCGTGAGCGGTGCCGTCGTGAACTACATCGGGTCGGTCGGTGCGGGCGGCGGCAACGCAGCGATTGCTGCGGTCCTCGCGCCCAGCGGGGGGGCGCCGGCGGTCCAAGCGCTGACCCAGGCGCTTGGCGGTGGCGCGGCAGCGGGCACGTTGGCCGAGGCCTTGGCCACGCTGGGCGCGACGCCGACTCCCACCGCTGCACGGAACGCGATGCTGGCGTACAACGCAGCCATCGATGCCGGCGTGTCGCCGACCTCGCCCGCGATGACGGCGGCGCGCAGTTTCTTCGTCAGTCTCGGCGCGAAGTAGTCGCGAATCGTGCGCCGACTCCTCGCCGCAGTCAGCCTCACACTCGCGGTCTCGACCGCGGTCGAGGCGCAGTTCCTCACCGACGCCGGCTCGCCCCTGGGCGGCGGCGGTGGGGCCAGCGGGTCCGTCGCGAACTATATGCGCGCCGGCGGGATGAACGCCGCCCGCGCCAACTTCCTCGCCGCGCTGCAGAATGCTTCCGGCGCGATGACGGCGACGAACCCCGCGACTGGTCAGCCGGTTGCCGTTCCGCCGGCCACCGCCGCGGCTATTGTCGCCATCCTGAATGGCACCGGCGGCGCGGGTCCCTTGGCGACCGCCCTCGGCGGTTCAGCGCAAGCCGGCACTGCAGCGCAGACCTTCGCCAGCTTCGTGCAGAACCCGACGCCCGCCACGCTCGTTGGCGCCATCGTCGCGTACAACAACCTCGTCGACGCCACCGAGCCGGGGAATCCGAGCGTGCTCGGCCTGCGCGCCGCGATTGTTGCGCTCGGAATGTTCTAGCGCGCGCGGCGCGCTGCGATTGCGCCGTCAGCGGCGCACCGTCAACACTAGTCGCTACGTCGCCGGCCGAGCTTCGCCTCGTGCCGGCGTCGCTAGTTTTCGCGCCGCGCCCAGACCAATCCGAGGCTGACCGTCAGGATCGGCGCGCCCGCGCCGGCGACCACGCCGTCTGAATAGCGTAGCTCGAAGGCCAGGTCCCGCCGCGGCGTGATCGGTGACTGATAGCCGATGCCCAGCACGTAGCCTGTCGACGCTTCCTTCCCCGGATCGCAGTCCGTCGAGTTCTGCCCCGACGCGCCGCAGACCAGCCGCCAGCTCGTCACCGGCCCGAGCAGTCCGTACACCCCCGTGAACGCGCCGCGCGGCATCGACGCACGCAGCAGTGCGCCGAGCTCGACGCTGTTCTCCGAGACCTGATAGCGATCCGTGCCGTCATCGCGCTGGTACTGCATCTGCACGGCCGTCAGCTCAGCGCGCCACGCGAAGGCGCCGCGCAGGTCGCGGTCGTAGCGGATGGCACCCTCGAAGCCCCGGCGGTCGTCGTCGGTGCTGCCCTCTGTGTCGCCGGCGAGGGAGCGGATGCCGGCGGAGAGGGCGAACTGGGCCTGGCTGGCGACTGGAAGGGCGATGAGGAGGATGAGGAGGCGGAGCACTCGTCTGGTGGGAGAGGGGAGGTGGAGAGGGGGGTGAGGGCGGGGAGATGTGAGAGGGGAGAGGGCGGGGAGAGGTGAAAGGAATTCTTCGTTCCTGCCGTCTCCCGTCATCTCTCAAGCTGCAGCGAGTTCATTCTCGTGCTGTGTCATTGCCTACCATCAACGCCTAACTGCGGTGCTGGTGTGCATCGCGGCGGCATCTTCCGTGCTACCCTCGATCGTACGCGGCGAGGTGGGCATTGCGGCGGAATTCTCCGTTCTACCCCCGATCGTACGCGGCGAGCACTTCCTCGCGGCTGACGCTGGCGGCGCCGGACTTTCCGACTTGGATGCCGGCGGCGTAGTTGGCGGTGACGGCGGCTTCGAGGGCGCTGCCGCCCGCAGCGAGCACGGCGGCGAGGTACGCGGTGACGGTGTCGCCGGCGCCCACTACATCGTACACCTCACGCGCGGTGGTGGGAATGCGCTCGACGGCGCCGTTGCGGCTGATCAGTGCCATTCCGTGCTCGCTGAGCGTGAGCAACAGGTGCTGCGCGTCGAGTTGGGTGAGGACGGCGGGCAGCGCGGCGGCGTCCTGCACGTCGACGGAGGCGCCGAGTGCGCCTTCGAGCTCGCGGCGGTTGGGCTTGAAGATGGTGCAGCCGCGGTACTCGAAGAAGTTGCGGAACTTGGGATCCACGACGATGGGCAGTTGCCGCGCAGTGGCGGCGGCGATGGCGGCGCGGATGACCTGCGGGATGAGCACGCCCTTATTGTAGTCCTCGAGAATGAGCGCATCGGCCACGGACACGGCGCGCGCGACGGCGTCGAGCAGGCGGGTGACTTCGTCGCCGGAGAGATCGGCGTCGACTTCTTCGTCCACGCGCACGACCTGCTGGTTGCGCGCGACGACGCGGGTCTTGGTGGTGGTGGGCCGGTCGCAATCGACGAGCCCGCGCGGTTCGGCGCCACGCTCGGCGAGCATCTCGCGGAGCTGCCCGCCGGCGGCGTCGCGCCCGACGGCAGCGACGAGTTCGCAGCGCGCGCCGATGGCGAGCACGTTCTGCGCCACGTTGGCGGCGCCGCCGAGGGCGTACTTGCGCTCGCGCACGCGCACGACGGGCACGGGCGCCTCGGGGGAAATGCGGTCGACGTCGCCCTTGAGGTAGAGGTCGAGCATCGCGTCGCCGACGACGGCGATCCGGGGCGGCTTGGTCGCAATGGATTGCAGGAGCTGCTGGAGCCGCGCGCGGTCGAGATGGGCCTTGGGCATCTGCTAAAGGTGTCGCTTCGCTCGTGGTTCAGGGAGGGGCTCGGCTTTCGTGCTTGGGTCGCGACTTTCGGTGCGCCGGCTTGGGGTTGGTGCGCCGGCGTGGGGTTGGTGCGCCGGCTTGGGATCACAGCACGCCCTTCGGGGCCTGACCTCTGCGCGCACGGCCCCTACGGGCGTGCTGTGCTCCCAAGCCTGAGTTGCTCTCGCCTGGCCGGAGATATTTCCTGCCGCCCCTCTCAAGCCTCGGCGCGGTGGGAGACCGCGGCGTCCGAAGGGGCCGTGCGCGAAGCGGTCAGGCCCCGCAGGACGTCGCGGGCTCCCGCCGCTCGCGCGAAAGCGAAAGCCCAGCCGTACAGAGCGGGCTGACCCAGCTCGCGCCGAGCGAGCGATGCGCCCAACTTGTGCCGATGCACGCCCAGCCTTCCAGGCAACTCGTCGTTGCCGTCCTTGCACTCGCGGTGCTCGGGATCTCCATCTCCGGCCCGCTCGCGCGGCTCGCCGACGCGCCACCGCTCGCGATCGCCGTGTGGCGCCTCGCGCTCTCGCTCTGCATCGTCGCCGTGCCGTTGCTCGGCACCGGCCGTTGGCGCGAGTGGCGCGGGCTCGCCGGGCGCGACCTCGCCATCGCGATGGGCGCCGGGGCCTTCCTCGCGCTGCACTTCTGGAGCTGGATCGCCTCGCTCGGCCTCACCAGCGTCGCCGCCAGCGTGCTGCTCGTGAACCTGCATCCTGTCGTCATCGTGATCGGCTCGGCGCTGTGGCTGCGCGAGCATCCGACGCGCACGCAGCTGATCGGCATCGGCATCGCCGTCGTCGGCGCCGCATACGTCGCACTCGGCGGCGCGGCGAGTGATGTGGCGCTCGGCGACGCGACGCTCGCCCGCGCCACTCTCGGCAACGGCCTCGCCCTGCTCGGCGCCGTCACCGTCGGTCTCTACTACCTCGCCGGCCGCAGTCTCCGCCAACGCCTCTCGCTGTGGCCGTACGTCGGACTCGTGTACGGCTGCTGCCTCGTCGTGCTGCTCCTGCTCGCCGCGTTCACCCGCACGGCGCTCTGGCCCTTCGCGCCGCGCGAACTCACGCTCTTCGCGCTCATTGCCTTCGGCCCGATGCTCGCCGGCCACACCGGATTCAACTGGGCGCTGCGGTATGTGCCGGCGTATGTGGTGAGTCTGTGTCTGCTGGCGGAGCCGGTGGGGGCGGGGCTGATTGCGGCGGTGATGCCGGGGGTGCGGGAGGTGCCGGCGGGGTCCGTCGTGGTGGGAGGGGTTGTGGTGCTCTTGGGGGTTGGGGTCGGGTTGTACGCTGGGAAACGGGAGGCGGGAGGGGGGTGACGGCAGGGAGATGGGAGACGAGAGAGGGCCGGGTCAGGGGAGAGGGTCGGGAGAAGGGCTCCTCTCCCGACCTTCTGCCATCTCTCAGCCATCTCCCCTGTCCCACCTCCCCGCCATCACCCACCTCACCGTCTCCCCTCTACCTTTATCGGACCAATGATTAAGCCTCCCGCCTCCGTGCAATCCCTGACGCGCACCCTCGAACAGGCCGGCCACGCCGCCTGGTGCGTCGGCGGCGCCGTGCGTGATGCCCTCCTTGGCATCGAGACGCTCGACTGGGATCTCGCCACAAGCGCGCGGCCGGAGCAGGTGCAGAAGCTCTTCAAGCGCACCATCCCCGTCGGCATTCAGTTCGGCACGGTCGGCGTGCTCGATCGCGATGGCGTGTTGCACGAGGTCACGACCTTCCGGCACGATGTCGAGACAGACGGCCGGCACGCGGTGGTGAAATTCGGCGCCTCGCTCGAGGAAGATCTCGCGCGCCGCGACTTCACCATCAATGCGATCGCGGTGCACGCCGAGCGTCTTGAGATGCGCGATCCCTTCGATGGGCGCGGCGACCTGGAGCGACGCGTCGTGCGCTGCGTGGGTGATGCCGCCGAGCGGATGCGTGAGGATCGGCTGCGCGCGCTGCGGGCGCTGCGATTCGCTGGGCGCTTCGACTTCAGCATCGAGCCCGCGACCTGGAGCGCCATCGTCGAGAGCGCGCCGCATCTCGGGCGGCTGTCGATGGAGCGCGTGAAGCAGGAGCTTGAGAAAGTGATGGAGCAGGTGGCGCGCCCCGCCGCGACGATAGAGCGCTATCGCGAGGCCGGCATCCTCCGTGCGCTGGTGCCCGCCATCGCCGATGCGCCCGCCGCGCGCTTCGCCGCGCTCGATTACCTCGCGCGCCCCGGCCTCACGCGGCGTCCCGACCGCCGGATGCTGCGTCTCGCAGCGCTGTTCATCGAACCCGGCGTGACGCCGCCCAAGCAGCTCGAGGCCACGCTCAAGGCCCTCAAATTCAGCAACGTCGAAGCCCGCGCCGCTGTGACGCTCGCCGAGGCCGCCGGCCGCGTGAGTCTCGCGCGCCTGCGCGAACTCGCGGCGGCGCTGCAGCAGTCCGCCACCGCGCCCACTAGCGAAGCGGCAGTCGAGCTGCGCAAGATCATCGCGCAGGCCGGTCGCCTGATGGTCCCCGGCCTCACGCGCATCCTGTGGGCGCGCGCCAAGGCCGAGGGCGCCACCGCCGCCGACGGACTCGCCGGACTCGGCCTCTACCGCCGCGCGCTGCGCAGCGCCTTCACCGACCCCCTCAGCATCGCCGACCTCGCCGTCGACGGCGAGGACCTGCAATCGGCAGGCATCCCCCCCGGCAAGCCACTCGGCGACGCGCTCAAGGCGCTGCTCGAGTGGGTGCTCCAGGACCCCTCGCGCAACCAGCGCGATGAACTGCTCGCGCGCGCGAGGGAACTCGCGAGCGCGAAATAGCACACCTGGGCGGGAGTCGCGCGAGCAAAGCAGCAGCAGCAGCGCGCGAAGGGAAGGAGTAGCCCACGACGAGCCTGCGGGCAGGGTAGCGTAGCGCCCAAGCCTGCAAGCGAAGGAGACCCCACGCCCGTAGGGGCCGTGCGCGAAGAGGTCAGGCCCCGAAGGGCGTGGGGTCTCGTGAGCGCCCAGCGCCGAGAAGTGGGGTCTCGTGAGCGCCCAGCGCCGAGAAGTGGGGTCTCGTGAGCGACCCCCTCTCCCCGCGCGCCGCATTACCTTGCGAGCAATGCACGCGCTCAGCCTCGATGTCGAGATCACCCGCGGCGAGACCGTCGAGTCGCGCCACCGCGTTCACGCCGCCGTGATCGGCGCCGACGACGTCCTGATCGCCGCCGCCCGCGACTCCGCGCTCGTTTCGATGTGGCGCTCCTGCGCCAAGCCCTTCCAAGTCCTTCCGCTGCTCGCCAGCGGCGGCTTCGAGCAGCTCGGCTGGGGCCACGAAGAACTCGCCCTCGCCTGCGCCTCCCACGGCGCCGAGCCCGAGCACGTTGCCGTCGCCTCGCGGATGCTCTCTAGCCTCGGTCTCGAAGAAGGCGACCTCGCCTGCGGTCCGCACGAACCTCTCTCGCAGCGCGGCGCCCGTCTGCTACGCGAGAGCGGCGCCGCACCGACGCGCCTGCACAACAACTGCTCCGGCAAGCACGCCGCGATGCTCGCGCGCGCCAAGACCGCCGGTTGGTCCATCAAGGGCTACGAGCAGAGCGATCACCCCGTCCAGCTCAGCTGCCTCGGCGAGGTCTCGGCGTGGAGCGGCATCCCGCTCGATGATATGCCGCTCGGCGTGGACGGCTGCGGCGTCGCGGTGATGGCGTTGCCGCTGGACCGGATGGCCCTCGCCTACGCGCGTTGGGGTCGCGCGGTGTACGCCGGCGACGAACTCCCGGCGCGCACCGCGGCTGCCATCCGCAAGCATCCGCACTTGCTCGGCGGCACCGATCGCTTCGACACCGTGATGCTCGAGGAGACCAAGGGCGGCGTGATCACGAAGGTCGGCGCCGAGGGCGTGCACTCGGTGGCCGTGCCGTCGCTGGGCATCGGGATGGCGATCAAGGTCGAGGACGGCGCGCAGCGGGCGCAGTATGTCGCGGTGCTGCGCGCGCTGCAGCAGCTGAGCGTGTTGCCGAGCGAGTTGCCGCCGCGTTTGGCGGAGTTCGTGGAGCGCCAGGTGAAGAATACGCGCGGGGAGGTCGTGGGCAGCGTGCGAAGCCGTGGGGCGACGGCGTGAGCGACGCACTCACGCCCGAGGTCGCCGCCTTGGTGCGCCTCTCCGCGCGAATCGCGATCGGCAGCGAGTTCGAGATCCGCGCCGGCTGCGCCGAGGTCGTCGCCGCCGAGGTGCCGACGCCGTGGGTGGAGGAGTGCATCCTCCAGAGCTACCTGATGGCCGGCTTCCCGCGCACGCTCAACGCGATGCGCGAGTGGCGCCGCGTCAGCGGCGTCGAGGCCCCGGAGCCTGAAGAGATTCCCGAGCCGAGCCTGTGGCGCTGGCGTCAGCAGGGAGAACAGACCTGCGAGATCGTCTACGGCAAGTTCTACACGAAGCTCCGCGAGAACATCGCGCATCTGCATCCCGCACTCGACGAGTGGATGATCGTCGAAGGCTACGGCAAGATCCTCTCGCGCCCGGGCTTAGAGCTCAAGCTACGCGAGCTCTGCATCGTCGCCGCCTGCGCCGCGATGGGGCAGGACCGGCAACTGCACTCGCATCTGCACGGCGCGGTGAACGCGGGGGCGACAGGCGCGGAGGTCGCGGGGACGCTCGCGGCGATTGAGGGGCTGGTCGAGGAGGCGCATCTGTTGCGCGCTCGACTGCTGTGGGCGCGGGTTCACGGAAAGGCTTGAACGGGCGGGGAGGAGGGAGGGGGAGAGGAGGGAGAGGGCGGGGAGAGGGGAGAAGGACGATGGCTGAGAGACGGCAGAAGGTCGGGAGATGGGCGCCCTCTCCCAACCATCCGCCCTCTCCCAACCATCTCCCCTCTCCCAACCATCTCCCCTCTCCCGTCCACCCGCCGTCACCCACCTCCCATCTCCCAGCTCCCAGCCGTCGAGCGCAACGAATCGATGCTGCCGCCGCCGTGAACCCGCTAGATTTCCCAGCCAATGTTTATAGACCTAGTGACCGCCCGAGTCACCGCCGGCACCGGCGGCTCCGGCTGCACGTCGTTCCGCCGCGAGAAGTTCGCGCCGATGGGCGGGCCGGACGGCGGTGACGGAGGCAAGGGCGGCGATGTCATCGTCCGCGGCGACGCCAACCTGAGCACGCTGCTCGACTTCACCTACCGCGACCACTGGGAAGCGGAGCGCGGCGAGCACGGGATGGGGTCGAACAAGACCGGCCGCTCGGGCAAGGATGTCGTCCTGCCGGTGCCGCCTGGCACGGTCATCCGCGACCGCGACACGGGACTGCGACTCGGGGAGATCCTCGAGCACGGGCAGGAGATGGTCGTCGCCAAGGGCGGCCGCGGCGGACGCGGGAACACGTTCTTCGCCACCGCGACGCACCAGGCGCCGCGCGAGTGGCAGCCCGGCGAGGAAGGCGAGGTGCGCACGCTCGAACTCGAGCTCAAGCTCATCGCCGACATCGGCCTCGTCGGTCAGCCAAATGCCGGCAAGAGCACGCTGCTGAGCGTCATCTCGGCGGCCCGCCCCAAGATCGCCGACTACCCCTTCACGACCCTCGCCCCCAACCTCGGCGTCGTGCAGCTATCGGATTCGCGAACGTTCGTGGTCGCGGACATTCCCGGAATCATTGAAGGGGCACATACCGGCAAGGGCCTCGGGCTCCAGTTCCTGCGGCACATCGAGCGCACGCGCATCCTCGCCTTCCTGATCCCCATCGACGCGATGGACTGGCAGGCCGAGTACGACCAGCTGCGCAGCGAGGTCCGCAGCCACTCCGAGGAGCTGGCCCGCAAGCCGCACTGCGTGGTCTTCACCAAGCTCGACCTGCTCGGTGAGGACTATGTACCTGAGATCGAGGCGCCGGAGGCGTTCGGAGTGTGGTCCATCTCCGCTGCCGGCCGGATTGGGCTGGACCAGCTCAAGGCCAACTGGTGGAGCCGGCTCCTAGAGCTCCGGAAGGCCGCCGGCCTAGTGCCCACCGAGGGCTGACGCGGTGCCTGCGGCGGCCCAGCGGACCCCTCGGTGGATCCCGGCTGCCGCCCTGCCTCAGCCCTTAAGCGATCTTTCGACACCACCGGCGGGATTGTGGTGCCTCGGGGACGCCGAGGGCGTCTTGGGCGAACCTGAGCGCCTCGTTTCGATTGTAGGGACCCGCGACGCCTCGGCCTACGGAGAGCGAATGGCCGCGCGGCTGGCGGCTGGGGCGGCCCGGGAGGGGCTCGTGGTGGTCAGCGGCTTGGCCCGGGGAATTGATGCCGTGGCGCACCGGGCGGCTATCGAGGCAGGCGGCCGGACTGTGGCCATCCTGGGTACCGGAGTCGACGTACCGTACCCAGCAGGTCATCGGGCCCTGCACGAGCTTGTCCAAGACAATGGGGCCGTGCTATCCGAGATGGAGCCCGGTACGAGGGCCTTCCCAGGCTGCTTCCCGCGACGGAATCGGATCATCGCGGCCCTGTCCAAAATGACCCTAGTGGTCGAGGCTGGGCACAAGTCCGGGGCGATGAACACGGCGAGGCTCGCCCACGACATCTACCGGACCATCGCGGCCGTCCCCGGGCAGGCCGACGACCCCCGGGCGATGGGCAGCAACCAGCTCCTGATGGACGGGGCCAGCCTTGTCCGGGATGTGGAAGATCTGTTGATTGCCTTTGGGTTATCCACATCGAGGCTGCACAAAGGAGATCAATTGGATGCCGACCGGGCTGGTGTAAGAATCCCCGTACACCCAGATGACCTCGTAATCCTACGAGCCCTCGGCGGGGCGGCGGTCCCGGCCCAAGCGCTCGCGGAAAGAGTTGGTATGTCAGTACGGCAGGTATCTGAGAGGCTGCTAAGGCTGGAGCTATGCGGCCTGGCCGTGGTGGAGGGTGGGGGCTACCGGGCCGGTGATCCGCGCGTCGCAGTAAGGCTACAGCAACACGCCAGCACTGGCGCGTGAGCTGTTTCGACTCGATCAAGAGGTCGGCGATACCTGCCCAGTAAGGCCCTCTGAATGACTCCACATATTATCGTAAGTATCGCATTAACTAACCACGTTAAGATATTGAAAAATAAGGATATGATAATTTACTTTAAGTTATTATCATTCCGTGGATTGGCGTCCAGTGCGAATGTCAGAGGGGTGGCGATGGCTCACCTGCTCCGGTCCGGCCGTTGACCTCCTGGCCTCACCTCTACCTGCACGTACCGTTCTGCGGGCGTCGCTGCTCCTACTGCGACTTCGCGATTGCCGTGCGGCGGGAGGTTCCGGT